>CAVOLE010000029.1:0-117098 GCA_963696665.1 uncultured Alphaproteobacteria bacterium | reverse complement strand
CGAGACGGCTCTGGACAGGAGGAACTCCCCATCCTCCCACCGAATTTCGGGCACGTGTGCGGACAACTCCGTCATGCCGCGGCCTTTTTTTCGTCACGCGCGTACGACGGCGGGCGGCTTGCAACAAAGTCGTCGATATGGCTCGACGCGGCGCGCGAGCGCGGTCGTAATCGCAACCAAAAAACCTTAGTTGTGCTTGGGAGTTGCCGCAAGCCCAGCGCCTCACGGTTTAGGTCACAGGACTTGGGCATACTGGGCCACCTTTAACCAAGTGTCGCGCCATTACGGCGGAACGAAATCCTCGCGACTTGACGCTGCCAGAATCCGGTTGGCGCTAAGCGACAGATACTTTGCGCGGGAGGCATGGGTCTTTTCGACGCCCGCTGCCGCGCGAAGTTGGCCATAATCACGCTATGCCACTATTAAATGGAAGCATTCGCTCGCTTCTTGAAAGCAAACCTTCGTATGATCCCTTGGCGGTTGACGCTGTTATAGGAAAGTTTGATCGAGTTGCGTTGAGGTCGAACGAACTGCCCAGGAGCGGCGGCTAAGCAGCCCCTCGCATAGCTAGTCGGTCTGTCACGCCCGGAAAAACAAGCTGTTGCCAGCGAGTTCGCCTTGGGCAAACTTCAGTGTCGTTCGCCGCTGCGTTCCGGCCGGAGAGGAAGACGATCAATCGTCGGGCCTTCGTGCCTCCTGGGACGCAAGGGCTGCGTGGTTCAGTCGGCTCGGCCCTCACTTAGGAGGAAATTCTCGTGACGCAGCGAAGACCACCGAAACAGGTTGATGCGCGCCTTGAGACGCCTGTCGTCCTCGTCGTCGATGACGACCCCTCACTGCGCGAGGCGCTGAGCCGCTTATTTCGATCCGTCGACCTTGAACCTAGGTTGTTCTCCTCGGTGGCGGAACTATTGCTACACAAGTTTCCGGATGTTGCCTGCTGCCTCGTGCTCGACATCAGACTGCCCGAAGTGAGCGGCCTCGACTTCCAGGCCCAACTGGCTAGCTCAAACATTCATGTCCCCATCATCATGATGACGGGCCATGGAGACATTCCAATGTCCGTCAGGGCGATGAAAGGAGGAGCTGTCGATTTCCTGACGAAGCCCTTCCGCGATCAAGACATGCTCGACGCCGTCGCGCAGGCGATCAAACGGGACCGCAAGCGACGGGATAGCGATAAGGCGCTAGCCGAACTACGCGAGCGTTTCGAGTTGCTCACGCCTCGCGAGCGGGAGATCATGGCGCTTGTGACGGCTGGGCTCATGAACAAACAGGTGGCG
The DNA here is from genome assembly GCA_963696665.1 of uncultured Alphaproteobacteria bacterium. GTDB lineage: Bacteria > Pseudomonadota > Alphaproteobacteria > Rhizobiales > Beijerinckiaceae > Roseiarcus. Next base: position 115,815 of record CAVOLE010000029.1, on the reverse strand, counting down.
GAAGAACTCGGGCTGAGTGAAATCACCGTCAAGATTTACCGCGGTCACATTATGAGGAAGATGACCGTGCGATCCTTGGCGGACCTTGTCAGGGCGGGCGAAGCTCTCGAGTTGCATCGGCCAACGAAATCCATGCCGCGAACGTCTGGTTAGTTTTAGTTCCTGCCGATTCCTGGGGGATTTCGCCATCTACATCGGCGATTGGCGCCTCGAGCGACAAGGCGCGTCTTTCAGATCTCGCAAATGGAGGTTGAATTCGAGCAAGGAGCATCGATGCTCCGCGATTAGATTCGCTTTGGATGGGGCCGCGAGGGTCGCCTTCGCCGCCCGGTCAATGAAATTCGTCGCGCCAACGTCCTGCGCGCACAATCGGCCCATCAGTCGCAATTCTAAACATCGGTCTGGCGACTTCAAACCTAGGTTTGGTTGCGACAGACCTACGCGCTGTCCGCCAGAACCTAAGGAGAATGGCCGGGCCGCCGAGGAAGGCGCTAGTCTGACCGATATCGTCACATCGCCATATTCGAGGCAAAGATCATGACGTACACGGGCGCACCTCCGGATATTGCGACCTCAGAAATCGAACGGGACAACTCCGCGATCGAACGTTTTGTCACGCCCCTCAAGGTTTCGCGCATCGGCCTCGGCACATGGGCGATCGGCGGATGGATGTGGGGCGGAACTGATGAAACGGCGGCGATCGCCGTCATCCGCGAGGCGGTCGATCGTGGCGTCACGCTGATCGATACCGCGCCAGCCTATGGCTTCGGCCGCTCGGAGGAGATCGTGGGCAAGGCGCTCGCCGAGGGCGGACGGCGTCAGCATGTGGTCATCGCCACCAAGGTCGGCCTTGACTGGAAAGACGGCCAGCCGTTCCGCGACGCCAGCAAGAGACGCATTCACAAAGAAGTTGACGATTCTCTGAGACGTCTCCGCGCCGACGTCATCGACCTCTATCAGGTGCATTGGCCAGATCCCAACGTGCCGATCGAGGAAACCGCGGCGGCGATGGCGGAATTGCAACGCGCCGGTAAGATCCGGTTCGTCGGCGTCAGCAATTTCAGTCCGGCGCAGATCGAAGCCTTCCGCAAGGTTGCGCCGGTTCAAACGGTGCAGTCGCCCTACAACCTGTTCGAACGCGCGATAGAAGAGGACGTCCTCCCCTACTCTCGCGACAAGACCATCGATACGCTCGCCTACGGTTCGTTGTGCAGGGGTCTCCTCTCCGGCCGCATGACGGCGCAAACGAAGTTCGACGGGGACGACCTGCGAAAGGTAGATCCCAAATTCCGCGCGCCCCGGTTTGAGCAATACCTTCGGGCCGTCGAACGGCTCGATCGGTTCGCGCAGGCCAATTACGGAAGGCGCGTCATCCATCTTGCATTGCGTTGGGTTCTCGACCAGCAGGACTTGACGATCGCTCTCTGGGGCGCGCGCAGGCCCGACCAACTCGCCCCGATCTCAGGCCTCTCGGGTTGGCATATCGACGCGTCCGCCATGGCCGAGATCGATCGCATCGTTTCAGAAACGATCGTGGATGCCGTGGGTCCGGAATTCATGGCCCCGCCTGTTCAGCTGGCCACCTAGTCGACCGCAAAGCGCATCGATGGAGGGCACAATGCTCGACGACGTAGTGCTGAGGACTCAAGGACCTTGGTCAGGAGCGCTGCCATGCCAAAGAGATTCCCTCCTCATACGCCCGCGCTTGCTGCTGCCGACAGCATCCGCGAAAATGCGAGAGCCAAGGCGGTCCGCGCCTCTTATGAGTTCTGGAGCACGGGCAATGAAGCCCTCCTTGAGCAAGCCTTCGCGGAGACCTTTGCCGAGCACGCCGTGCCGCTGTGCAGGCCCGCCACGAATGGCTTGCGGCCAGGCCCGCGCCTCGGGGCGCCGGAAAAGGAGTCGAAATGATCACTCTCAAAATGATCTCGGAGAAAATCAGCGCTTGGCTCCGGAACCGAGAGGCGGTGCGCGAATGGTCTCCTCTCTCTGATCCTGAACTGTGCCCTATTCCCATCCGCCGCTCCAACAACGAAGACGTCGTTCGGCGCCGAAGATGCAGGAGGGCAGAATGACAAAACTGTTTCTAACCACCGTCATTTTTATCGCGCCATTAGCTGCCTTTGCGGCCAGTGGCCAGAGCGACGGCGGACACGTTGCTCCCGAGCTTACCAAGCCTGCGCCGGGGCATCTGCTCGATCCGGATTATCTAACTTCGACCGACGAGACTGTCCCGCGGCCCGGCGTTTCGCAATTGTCGGGCGAGACGCCGTTCGATCGCTACATCGAGCAGGAGAATAACCACATCGACAACAGCATCTGCAGCGGTTGTTGAGGCGCCCGCTGATAGAGGTTATTTTCGCCCTTCCGCGCAGAGTATCGAGTGCGCTTCGCCATGATTGGTCGCGTTCGCGGTCGGACATCGTCACCGTCTACAGGTTGGGATAGAGACAGCAACGGCGCGATTAACAATCTGAGCTCATTCGGCGTCAGGCCGTCAGGAGTTACCCGCGATGTCAGATCAACCTCCGTTGTCTTCTGCCGGCAAGTCAGGCGTCCAGGTCGATGAACCAGAAGCAGGCCCCGTGTTCGAGCCTTATGAGAGCCCTGCCGGAGGCTGGGGCGCGCTCCGCGCTGTTGCGAGCGCTTCGCGAGCAGAGCGTAGTGCTGAAAGGCTCCGAGGCGCTGCTGTCGATGAACCAACCGGACGGCTTCGACTGCCCGGGATGCGCGTGGCCGGATCCGAAGCATACCGGCTCGTTTGAGTTCTGCGAGAATAAAGCGAAAAAGGGGTTTCCTTCGAACTCGCCAAACGGAGAGTGACGCGCGAGTTCTTCGCAGCTTACACCGTGAGCGAATTCGAAGGGCAGAGCGACTACTGGCTGGAGGAGCAGGGAGCCAATGCGCTACAATGGCGCGACCGATCGCTACGAGCCGATTGGTTCGAGCGACGCCTTCGATCTGATGGGCACGCTTCTTCGCGCGCTCGAGAGTCCCAACGGGGCGGACTTCTACACGTCGGGCCACGAAAACGGGAATGGGCCACAGTGACCGGACGCGCCAACTTCCTCGTTTGCGCCGGCGTCGCAGAAGACCCCGAAGTTGGAGATCCGGCAGCGCTGCAACTCACAACAATCCGGAGCCACGACCAGTACAATACGACGATCTACGGCCTCGATTGATCGTTACCGCGGCGTCTTTGGCGGTAGAATGGTCGTCTTCATGAACGAAGACGACATGACGGCGCCAGATCGAGCCGGACTTGACCGTCGAAATGGCCGTCTGTGAAGATTAGGGAGACGCGTTGATTTATCGGCATTTCTGATTGGTTTCGAAGTATCGATGATTGCCAGCTTTGGCGGTTCGGGCGCGGGTTATCTTGCAAATTGCGCGGCGCCTTTGGGCGTGATTTTCTCGTCTCGGACAGCGGGAGAGGATGATTTGATGCGGCCGAAGGAGCGGCGTGAGAGTGGACAGAACGACCTGTTCCGGGCGCGGCTCGAGCAGATCGTCGACCTGGGCCACCCGCTGGCGAAGCTCGCCCGCGCCATCGACTTGCGGTTTCTCGAGCAGCGGTTCGGGGCGGTCTATTCGGATAAGGCCGGTCATCCGCCGCTGCCGACCCGGCTGATGGCGGGCTTGGCGATCCTCAAGTCGATGCACGACCTGTCAGACGAGGCTTTGTGCGAGCGCTGGGTCGAGAACCCATACTTTCAGCTGTTCTGCGGCGAGGAGTTCTTCCGGCACAAAACTGTGATTTTTCATGGAATAGGGACCCCGCTGCGGGGCTGATTTGCATCCAATCGGAACCCTGGCGGCGCCGGGTTCACATTGGCCTTCCGACAGCTGGGAGGCCTGGGTTGGAATGCTTGTTGTGGAAACGATCGCGAAGATACGGCGGGCCTATTTTTCACAGGGGAAGGCGATCAAGGAGATCTGCCGTGACCTGCATGTTTCGCGGAAGGTGGTTCGGAAGGTCATCCGGTCGAACGCGACCGAATTTCGCTACGAGCGGTCGCAACAACCGTTGCCGCGGATTGGCCCCTGGCGGGAGCAACTCGAGGCCCTGCTTGATGAGAACGACGGTCGGCCCGCTCGCGAGCGTCTGACGCTGATCCGGATTTTCGAGGACCTGCGCGCTCTTGGCTATGGAGGCAGCTACGCGGCGGTCAGGCGCTATGCGATCGCCTGGCGGGAGAAGCGCGCGAGCACAACGGCTGACGCCTATGTTCCGCTGAGCTTTGCGCCGGGCGAAGCCTACCAGTTTGATTGGAGCCACGAGATCGCGCTGATTGGCGGTGTGACGACCACCCTGAAGGTCGCGCACGTCCGGCTCTGCCACAGCCGGATGATGTTCGTGCGCGCTTATCCTCGCGAGAGCCAGGAGACGGTGTTCGACGCGCACGAGCGCGCCTTCGCGTTCTTCAGGGGCGCTTGCGCGCGGGGAATCTACGACAACATGAAAACGGCGGTCGACGCGGTCTTCGTCGGCAAGGACCGGCAATACAATCGCCGCTTCCTGCAGATGTGCTCGCACCATCTGGTCGAGCCAGTCGCCTGCACGCCGGCGTCCGGCTGGGAGAAGGGTCAGGTCGAGAACCAGGTCGGGCTTGTCCGCGAGCGGTTCTTCACCCCAAAGCCCCGCTTCAAGAGCTATGGCGAGCTCAACGCCTGGCTGCTCGACCGATGTCTGGTCTTTGCGAAAGCCCATCCCCATACCGAATGGCCGGATCGGACGATCTGGGAAGTTTTCGAGGAGGAGCGGCCGAGGCTCGTTCCCTATCGCGGCCGGTTCGACGGTTTCCACGCCCTGCCGGCCTCGGTGTCGAAGACCTGCCTGGTCCGGTTCGACAACAACAAATACTCGGTGAACGCTGGCGCGGTCGGGCGCCCGGTCGAGATCCATGCCTACGCCGACCGGATCATCATTCGCCAGGACGGCCGGATCGTCGCCGAACACGAGCGGTCCTTCGGCCGCGGCAGGACGGTCTACGATCCCTGGCATTACGTGCCTGTGCTAGCCCGCAAGCCAGGCGCGCTGCGCAACGGCGCGCCGTTCCGGGATTGGGTTTTGCCCGGCGCCCTGGAGAGGATCCGGCGTAGGCTGGCCGGCTCTGACGACGGCGACCGGCAGATGGTCAAGATTCTCGCCGCCGTCCTGACCGACGGCATGTCCGAGGTCGAGGCGGCCTGCGCCCAGGCGCTGAGCGAGGGCGTCCATTCCGCCGACGTCGTCCTCAACATTCTGGCGCGCCGCCGCGATCCCGAACCGGCCGAACCGATCCACACGCCTGCGGCGCTACGGCTGCGCCATGCCCCGGTCGCCGATTGCACCCGCTACGACGCCTTGAGGAGCGCCTGACGATGGAGCGGACCGAAGTCCTCGACATGATGAGCGAGCTGAAGCTCTACGGCATGAAGGCCGCCTACGACGAGACGCTGTCCGTCGCTCTCAAGCGAAGCCACGAGCCGCAGCGCTTCGTCGGCGACCTCCTGCGCGCCGAGATCTCGGAGAAGCAGGCGCGCTCGATCAAGTATCAGATCACAGCCTCCAAGCTGCCGCTCGCCAAGGACCTCGATGACTTCGTGTTCAAGGACACGCCGATCAACGAGGCGCTCGTCCGCGATCTCGCCGGCGGCGGCTTCATCGCCCAGCAGCGCAACGCCGTGTTCGTCGGCGGAACCGGCGCCGGCAAGACGCACGCGGTGATCGCCATTGCGCGAAGCTGCATCCGCGCCGGACGGCGGGGGCGCTTCTTCACCACCGTCGATCTCGTCAACCAGCTCGAGGCCGAGACGCGCGCCGGGCGCCAGGGCCGCATCGCCGATTATCTCAGCCGCATGGACTTCGTCGTCCTCGACGAGCTCGGCTACCTGCCGTTCGCTCAGGCCGGTGGCCAGCTTCTCTTCCATCTCATCAGCCGGCTCTATGAGCGCACCTCGATCCTCGTCACCACCAATCTCGCCTTCGGCGAATGGCCGAGCGTTTTCGGCGACCCTAAAATGACCACCGCATTGCTCGACCGGCTCACTCACCACTGCGACATCGTCGAGACTGGCAACGAAAGCTGGCGCTTCAAAAACCGCGCCTGAACTCTACAAAAATCCGAGCCTCACCGACCCGCGCTCGCCCCGGCTGCGCAACCCCGTCCAGCTCCGCCGGGGCGAGCGCTACCGTCCGTGCGTGTCTCAGAGCGGGGTCCCTTTTCCGTGAAAATCTGGGGTCCCGTTTCCACGATCATTGACACAAAACGCCCTTCGACCGCTCGTCGCTGACCCGCTGGCGAAAGCGCATGGGCGAGGAGAAGCTCGTCGCGCTGATCCAGGAGAGCCTGGCGGTCGCGACGCGCGCCGGCGCAGCGAAACCGTCGGACTTTTCGCGGCTCATCGTCGACACCACGGTGCAGCCGAAGGCGATCGCCTTCCCAACCGATGCGAAGCTTATGCACCGGGCGCGCGAGCGGCTGGTGAGGCTGGCGAAGAAGACCGGGGTGAGCTTGCGCCAGTCCTATGAACGGGTCGGCAAGCATGCGCTGATCACTCACCAGCGCTACGCCCACGCCAAGCAGTTCAGGCGCGCCAGTCGGGCGCTCAGGACGATCCGGACCTATCTCGGTCGGGTCTGCCGCGATATCGCGCGCAAGATCAGGGGCGAGCCCGAATTGGAGCGCCTTTTCGCGCCCGACCTCTGGCTGGCTGAGCGGGTGCGCGAGCAACGCCAGCATCAGCGTGGGCGCAAGATCTATTCGCTGCACGCGCCCGAGGTCGAATGCATCGGCAAGAGCCTGCCCTCGGGCTTGACCCGAGGGGCAAGGCGCATCGGCCTTACGAGTTCGGCGTCAAGGTCTCGCTCGCCACGACCTTGCAGCGTTCGAAGGGCGGTCAATTCATCGCGCACGTGAAGGCCATGCCGGGCAACCCGTATGACGGTCACACGCTGGCGACTGTCCTGCCCGAGATCGAGGCGCAGATCGGCGCGCCGCTTGTCCGCGTCGTCGCCGACCGAGGCTATCGCGGCCACAACGCTTCGCCCGACATGAAGTTTAAGGTCTATATCGCCGGCCAAAGGCGCCGCGTCACCGACGCCATCAAGCGCGAATTGCGGAGACGCCCGGCCATCGAACCCGTCATCGGCCACGCCAAGGCCGAGCACGGCATGGGCCGCAACTTCCTCAAAGGCGCCCACGGCGACGCCGCCAACGCCGTCCTCGCCGCCGCCGGCTACAACTTCCGAAGGCTCATCGCCTGGCTGGCCACGATTTGGCGCGTCCTTATCGCCGTGATCTTCGCAGGGATGAAATTACCAGCGATCGCCCAACCCGCCTGACCTACACTCCATCCCCAAACCTCAGAGCCCGTTCTTCACGGACGACGAAATGGAATCGGTGACCGAGGGCGGCGACGTGCGGCGAACCGCGGGTGGCTTCAGGGCGCGGCCCCACTACATTCCGCGAGGCTCAATCGCGGCATATTATCCGGAGACGAATGACTTGCTGCGGCTAAGCTATCACGACAAAAAGAGCAAGACGCCGTCCGCAAAGTCGATTCCAGTCGTGGTGAGGCCAATGGCGGGCCGAGCCGCAGCGCAGGTATGAGCGTTAGCGGCGCGGATTGATCGGCCGCGGCCTCGACGTCCAAATTCGGACCGCGAGGAGTACTGAAATGGCTTTGGGTCTGGCCACTCCGCATTGGACTTTTGCGCGAAGTCCCGCACACAGGGCTAAATGATGCGTGGCGGTTGGAAAAAATTCGTGCTGACCGCCGCCTTCGTCTTGCTTGTGACGGGAGGAATTGTTTTATATTCGTGGTGGAATCGCGGCCAACCGCCGGCCGCGCCCGCCCCCCCGGTCCCGGTTGTCACCGCGCAGGTGCAGCAGCACGACGAGCCGATCGTACTTTCGGGCCTCGGAACCGTTCAGGCCCTGAACACGGCCTCGATCCAGAGCCAAGTGACGGGCGTGCTCGAGGCGGTCGATTTCGTCGAAGGCCAGTCGGTCAAGCGTGGCGACATCCTCGCCAAGATCGACCCGCGTCTTTACCAGGCTGCTCTGGCCCAGGCGCAAGGACAATTGGCCAGGGACACCGCGCTTCATGCCCAAGCGCAATCCGATCTCGAACGCTATCAAAAGCTTGGCAGAGAGGATTCCATCGCCTTGCAGCAGATTGCCGACCAGCAGTTTCTCGTCGCGCAATACGCGGCCGCCATGGAGACCGACAAGGGGCTCATCGCCAGCGACCAGACGAATTTGGACTACACGACGTTGCGGGCGCCCTTTGATGGCGTGACCGGCCTTTTGCAGATCCAAATCGGCAACTTGATCCAGCCAAGCAACACGACCGGCATCGTGGTTCTGACGCAGGTGCAGCCAATCAGCGTCGTGTTCACGCTGGCGAACGTCAATATTGCGGCGGTCCAGGAGGCCATGGCGCGCGGACCTGTTAAGGCTACGGTCTATGATCAAAGCGGTGCGAAAGAGCTCGATGTCGGCGCCCTGCTGGCGATCAACAACCAGGCGGCGTCGACTTCCGGAACCGTTCAGCTCAAGGCGATCTTTCCGAACGATCAGCGTCAACTATGGCCCGGCACGTTCGTGAATGTCGATCTCACGACCTCGGTCGTCAAGAACGCGTTGACGGTCCCGACCAACGCGCTGCAGGAGAACAACAATGGGCAATTCGTCTATGTGGTCGGCGCCGACAAAAGGGTTTCGGTCCAGGCAGTCGAGGTCGCGTAGCGTCTGCATGCGGTCGCGCTGATCTCAAAGGGGCTGCAAGCGGGCGAGATCGTCGTCGTGCAGGGTCAGTACCGGCTGACGCCCGGGGCCCTGGTCGTCTCAGTGCCGCCATCAGGCGCTTCGAACCCGACGACGGCGAGCGCCGGGATGCTGCCGTGAACCTCTCCAGCGGATTCATCACGAGGCCTGTCGCAACCGCGCTCTTGATGGTCGCTGTCGTCGTGCTTGGGATCGTCAGCTACGTCCTGCTTCCCGTCGCCGCCCTTCCCAACATCGACACGCCGACGATCCAGGTAACCGCCCAGATGCCCGGGGCGGACCCCCAAACGATGGCGTCCTCTGTCGCCACTCAACTCGAACGACAGTTCGGCCAGATCCCCGGCTTAAGTCAGATGACTTCGAGCAGCGGCACGGGATTTACCGAGATCACGCTGCAGTTCGACCGTAGCCGCACCGTCGATTCGGCAGCCATAGACGTGCAGGCGGCGATCAACGCCACGCAGGCGCAATTGCCGATCTCGCTCCTGACCTCGCCGATCTATCGCAAGACCAATCCGGCCGATACGCCGATCCTGCTGGTATCGATGACGTCCGACGTGCTGCCGATCATGACGGTCAGCGACTATGCCTACTCGATCCTGGCGCAGAAGGTGTCGCAAGTCTCGGGCGTCGGTCTCGTGACTGTCGGCGGCAACTTAAGTCCTTCGATCCGAATCCAGCTCAACCCGGCCCAGCTCGCCGCCATGAATCTCGATTTCGAAACGGTCAGGCTTGCGCTGGCGAACCTGACCGTCGTTCAGCCAACCGGGCTGCTCTACGGCGGTCAACAAGCGGTCGCGCTTCAGACGAATGACCAGCTGATGACCGCCCAGGGCTTTGACGACGCGATCGTCGCCTATCGAAACGGGGCGCCGATTCGCATCCGCGATATCGGGCGGGCGATAAAGGCGCCCGTGGATAGGACGCTTGGAGGTTGGCTCAACGGCAAGCCGGCTGTTTTGCTGTCCGTTTTTCGGGAACCCGGCGCCAATGTCATGTCGGCGGTCGCGGCGATCAAGAAAGCCCTGCCGCAACTCCGAGCCTCGCTGCCGCCGGGCATTGACGTCGAAATCGTATCCGACCGAACCCAAACCATCGCGGCCAGCCTGGCCGACGTGCGCTTCACGTTGCTCCTGACGATCGCCCTCGTCGTTGGCGTCATCGCGGTCTTCCTGCGAAAACTTTGGGCGACCGTCATTCCCGCGATTTCGGTGCCGATTTCGCTGATCGGAACCTTCGCGGTGATGTACGTCCTGGGCTACAGTCTCGACAATCTGTCCTTGATGGCGCTCACGATCGCGGTCGGCTTCGTCGTCGACGACGCCATTGTCATGGTCGAGAACATTGTCAGGCACATCGAGGGCGGCGCGGCGCCGCTCAAGGCCGCGCTCGACGGCGCCGGCGAGATCGGCTTCACCATCTTGTCGATTTCGATTTCGCTGATCGCGGTCTTCATTCCGCTCTTCTTGATGGGCGGCGTGGTCGGACTCCTGTTTCGGGAATTCGCTGTTACGGTCGCCGTCTCGATTCTGGTCTCGGTGCTCGTCTCGCTGACGCTCACTCCCATGCTCTGCGCGAAATTGCTGCCGGCCGCGGAGCATGGGAAGGAGGGCCGGATTTCGCGCGCGCTCGAAGCGTTCTTCACCTGGCTCGTGCACGTCTACGATCGCGGTCTGATCGTCGCTCTCAGACATCGCCGGATCACGCTCGTCGTCATGCTGGCGACCATGGCTGCGACCGGGTATCTGTTCGTCATCATCCCGAAGGGCTTCTTCCCGCAACAGGACACGGGCATTATTATGGGGATCAGCGAAGCGGCCACGGATGTCTCGCCCGACGGGATGAAGCAACGGCAGCAGGCAATCCTCGAGATCGCTGCCCAAGACCCCGCGGTCGCCTCTGCGGTCGGCTATATCGGGCCGGGCGGCCCTACCGTCACCGAGAACGACGGTCGCGTTTTCATTACCCTGAAGCCCGAAGGTCAGCGGAACGTAACGGCCGACCAGGTGATCGCTCGCCTGTCGATTGCGCTGCAACAGGTGCAGGGGATGAGGCTTTACATGCAAGCGGCGCAGGACATAACCATCGGCAGCCGCCTGTCAAAGACGCAGTATCAATACACCCTGGTCGACATCGACCAAGACGAACTCAATTTCTACGCGCAAAAACTTATGGCGAAGCTGCAGGATTTGCCGGAGTTGACGGCAGTCGCGAGCGATCAGGAGGCGCCAGGCCAGATTCTGAAGGTTGAGATCGACCGCGCGGCCGCCGCACTGTTCGGCATCACGCCTGCGACGATCGACTCCACCCTGTACGATGCGTTCGGCCAGCGTCACATTGCCCGGATCTTCGCTGCACTGAACGAGTATTACGTGATTCTCGAAGTCAATCCGCAATATCAGCTCGGACCCAATGCGCTGCAACGCATCTACGTCCTTTCCCAGAACAGCACAATGGTGCCCCTGAGCCAGATCGCCAGCCTCAATCCGGCCGTGACCCCGGTCGTCGTTAATCATCAGGGCCAGTTTCCGTCGGTCACCTTGAGCTTCAACCTGGCGCCGGGCGCCACGATCGGCGCCGCGGTTTCAGCGGTGCAAAAGGCTACCGCCGGTCTTCGCATGCCGCGATCCATCGCCACGAGCTTCCAGGGCAACGCGCAGGCCTTCCAAAGTTCGCTGAGCACCACGCCCCCGCTGATCCTCGCGGCGTTGTTCGCGGTCTACATCATCCTTGGCATGCTCTACGAGAGCACGATCCATCCGTTGACGATCTTGTCGACGCTGCCTTCGGCTGGTCTCGGCGCGCTCGTCACGCTCATGCTGGTCGGCCGCCCGCTCGACGTGATCGGCATTATCGGCATTATCCTCTTGATCGGCATCGTAAAGAAGAACGGCATCATGCTTATCGACGTCGCACTCGAAGGGCAGCGCCATGAGGGTCTTTCCTCTGAGGACGCGATCCATCACGCCTGCCTCCTCCGCTTCCGGCCCATTCTAATGACGACCATGTGCGCCCTGTTCGGCGGCGTTCCTCTCATGCTCGGAACCGGAACCGGGTCCGAGATCCGGCAACCGCTAGGCTATGCGATCGTCGGCGGATTGCTGGTGTCGCAAGTGCTCACGCTCTTCACCACGCCGATCGTATTCATCTACATGGACAAGGTCGGTCAGGCCCTGTCCGCCCGGAGCCGGGCCAAGCCCTCCCATCTCGCCGAGGCGATGCGAGCCGGTTGAGCGGCGATCGCGAGCGATTGGGGCGACGTCAGTGGTCTCTGCACCTCCAGCATCGCTTTCTGGGCGGCGGAGAGTTCGGGGTCTAATCGCGTCAGCCTGCTGTGTTGGGCTGTGGCGAGTGACGAGCCCCCTCGCCTTTGCGTGGCATGAAATCGCCTTTGCGGCACACAACCGGAGTTTGTCCCAGCGACACCGAGGGCATGAGCTACGATCGTCTTATTCAAATCATCCTGAAGTATGTTTCCTGTAAGCGAGAATAGAGCTTTAAAGCTTCGGGGCGATCGTCCAAATAACCGGGAGACAGAAAGCAAATCTGCATATAGGTCTCGGATCTCTGTTTATGTACACGGTAATCCGGGGATGAACGCTAGTCTGCAGGCTGTCGTTGAAGTCCGCGCGATTTCGATCGTTTGCGGTCAAGCACCGGAGATAATCAAATGAAACGCTTAGCCTTGACATTCCTGTCGACGGCCGCGGTTTGCGCCGTCGCATCCGCCACGCCAGCCGCTGCCCAGGATACAGTCACGGGCGCGCCTAGGGGCTCGGCGCCAGTGACTCTTGAAGGGTACGGAAACTCTTCTGGATCAACGGGCCCGTCCGCCTCTAATAGCCGCCCGGCCGACACACTACAAACACCCGAGCGATGCCACGTCATTCGTGACTTTGATAACTCTGAAGGTAGGTATACGGCCGTTTGCGGTCCCTGACCGACCTGCCTGCTATCCAACGCGCGCCGCCCGCATTTGCCGCGACGCGTCGTTGGGCAGCCTGATAAGATCAGCTATTGGTTGTCCTTCTGGGTATCTTCAGATCGCTTTTGTTGGGTCCTGCTTCGGAGCCACAGAACCAGAACCGGCGGGGCTGTGTCTTGGGCGTCGAAGACGGCCCAGCGGAGGCGCCAAGCCGACGTCTGTACCCCACGTCCGCACTCCTGGAGGGCGATCAAATGAGCCTTACCATGTCGATGCTTCGAAGCCGACGGTCAATCAAGTCTTGCATTCTCCTGGCGCCAGCGATCTCGGGATGCATGGGTCTGGCGCTATTGACGCAAGCGACGTCGGCGCGATCTGATGCCCCGGCGACCTTGAACGCAATGAGCTATCTTCCGAGTATTAGCGACTTCATGATAGCCACTATTCAGCCCCGTCATGTTAGACTGTGGGTCGCCGCGAGGAGCGGAAATTGGTCGTTTACTGCCTACGAACTGGGGAATTTGAAGGGCGCCTTTGATCGCCTCGGCCGTGCTCACCCCGTGGAACACGAAATTCCTCTGCAGGAGATGATTTCGTCCGCAACCTCTCAACCCTTTGAGGACATGCACAAGGCAATCGAGTCGAAAGACAGGGTAGGGTTTCTCAAGGCCTATGGCGACCTCACCTCCGCATGCAACGCCTGCCACGAGGCCACAAACCATGGCGTGATCGTCATTCGGGCGCCGACTGACTCTTCGATCTCAGACCAGGACTTTGAGCGCACGGCCCCTTAGAAATTCTGGACCCCGGGCTTTCTGGATCGGCGATTTTGATACGAACTGGGTCCAACGTCTGGGGGCCCTCTGACGCAGAAGAGGATGCGCTCGTAAGTTTCGAGCAGAGGCTGGCGGATTGGTTTCTGCTTGCCGACAAGTTTAGATTTGAACCTGCCTGGTCAGCCGTGGAACGCTGTCGATTGTTCCTCGTTTCAATTAAACTGATATACCAACCAGACCTAAGCAAGTTGGATAATGCGCAACGCTGAGTTTAGAATAGTATACTTACGTTTTATTGGTTTTATTCCCTTGAAAACCTATTTCCTCATTGCGGCGGCATCGTCGCTGTCGCAAAAGGAGACTCTCATGCTTACTCAAAGCAGGATCGCGGAGTTGACGCTACAGCTGTCGGGGCGGCTGGCCCGGCTGGGTCAGGACCCACGCGCGCAGCGAACCGGAACATCGGTTGGGGTCGGCGCTTTCCAATCCGCAATCCGAGCGACCGCACTCTGCAGCGCGCCAATTCGAACGACTTCGCCAACGAATGACCCGATGGCGCGACGATGCCCGTTGAGTACGATCCTGCACACCGCCGCAGTTTTTGCCGTTGCGGCTGCCTTGTCCGGAACGGCGGTAGTCGTCGCGGCAGCGCGGGGTGGAGGGTTCGGAGGGGGCTTTGGCGGCGGAGGCGGTCACATAGGTGGGATTGGGAGTGATTTCGTCGCCGGATCGGGCGGCGGATTTGGGGGGATCCATATCGGCGGCTTTGGAGGCGGCCATGTCGGCGGGTTCGGGGGAACCTCCATCGGCGGATTTAGAGAGAGCCCTATAGGCGGGTTCGGGGGTAGCCATGTCCGGGGCTTCGGGGGAACCGGTATCGGCGGGTTTGCAGGGAGCGATGTCGGCGGGTTCGGGGGCGGCTTTGGCAGCCACCTCAGCGGCCTTTCAGGAAGCGGATTCCATAACGACCCCCTGGCGATTAATACTGGTCGCTTTACAAGCCCTTCTGCTTTAGTCGGCCAGCACACCGCCGCAGCAGGCGCTAGACTAAATATGCGGTACAGACGGTATCACGGCAGGCGTTACTATGCCAACCACTGCCTCATGGCCGCCAACGACCCTTATTCTTGCCAGCCATACAGCTCCTGCCCTTGTTCGACACCGCCATGAGGTCCATCGGGTCGGGCCAATTCAACGCCGACGAACCGCCCTCGACTAGCGACGGAGCACTGCTCGAGCGAGCTCCAACACGAGACCCACGGCCCAGACGCATTGCCCTGGAGAAGGGTCCGTCGCGGCGGATTGGAAGGCTACTACGAGCTCGCGGGCGCGGAAGAGCCGGGGCGGCGGCAGAAATCACAGTCAGGTTGGCAGTCTGCGATCACAGGGCCCGCCAAGGGGGCTTCGATGGATAGGCGAGCGCGAAGTTGACTGGACCGATACCGCAGACTGCGATGACCGCCGGTTCATTTTGGCCGCGGATCACGCCGTCGTAATGCGGAGTTCCAGCCAGCCGGTGCACGAAGCTGCCGGCAGGCGCAGTCACGCACGAAGCGGGGTCGAAATCATTGCCGCTGTTGACCCTCCAACTGCCCGAGACAACGACGCAGAACCGATTGCTCGTATAAGTGTGCGGCGCGCTCATGTATCCCGGATGCCAGCGGATAAAGATTAGTAGAGGCTTGGCGCAGGTGCTGTCCCCGGTCAGAGGATAAATGTCGACGCTCCCCCGAGGAAACGAGGGCTGCGTTTCCCATTGCAACGCGTCGGGCAGCTTGATGGTCGGCGCCGGATTGAGCGGACTGGCGGCCACGCCCGTTGGCCAGAAGGGCGGCGCCGCAAGAAGTGATGTCAGCAGCAGGTCGCGCCGAGTTCCATACGGTTCCACTAGGTGACCTCTCTGATCATCTGTCAATGGCGCCGCGGTTTTCCTCAAAAGTGGCGCCGCAAAATTCCCCAGTCTGGCGGGTCGGCGATCAGCCGTGGGCGTGATCGGCGCCTCCATTCTTAGGCTGGCGACCGCGACGCTTCGGGATCGGTGGAATTGGATTGGCGGCGGCGTTCGGCTTGAAGCGGATGTTTTCGGGCAGGAGGTCGGCGTGCTCGCGCAATCGATAGCTCGACCCTTCGATCTGGATGACGACGGCGTGGTGAAGCAATCTGTCGAGGAGCGCGGTTGCGACAACGGAGTCGCCGAAGATCTCGCCCCACTCGGCGAAGCCGCGATTTGAGGTGAGGATCATTGCGCCCTTTTCGCAGCGGGCATTGACGAACTGGAAGAAGAGATTGCCACCACCGGGCGTGACTGGGAGGTAGCCGATCTCGTCGACAATGAGCAACGCGAAGCGGCGGTAATAGCGGATCCTTTCGCGAAGGGCGCCGTCGAGTTCAGCCTTGGCGAGCGCGGTGACGATGTCGGCGAGGAAGCTGAAGTAGACGCTGCGTCCGGCTTTGACCGCCTCGACGCCGAGGGCGAGGCTCAGATGAGTTTTGCCAGTTCCGGGCGGGCCTATGAGATGGAGCGCTTCGGCGCGATCGATGAACTGCAATCCGGCGAGCGCCAGGATACGGTTTCTGTCGAGAAGGGCTGGAAGACGAAGTCGAAAACGGCGAGAGTTTTGATCGCCGACAGCCTAGCCATCTGGACTGCCATCCTGACGCGGCGATTTTCGCGCGTGGTCAGCTCTTCGGTGAGCAAGGCGTCGATGGCCTCGATGGCGCCGATCTCGCCGCGCACGATGCCGCGCAGGGTGACGTCGAAGACTTCCAGCGCCCGCGGCATCTTCAAGGCGACGAGATTGGTCTTGACGCGCTCAATGACGGAGGGCGCGCTCATCGTGCGCTTCCGAGGCCTGCGAGACGGCGGCCGACCGCGGCGTAGAAGTCGAGCGAGCGACGAACAACGCGATCGCCGACCCGCGTCAGGATCACAGTCTCAAGATCTCGCAGGCTGCGGCGGCACGAGCTGATGGGCTTGCGGTGTGAAGGATCGAGCTGCTTTTCACCCCGTCCCTCCAGCGGCGCATGGGTCGCAACAAGCGTCCCGTCTTCGAAGATGCGGATCTCATCGGCGAGAACGTGGACGTCCAAGACGCGCCGCCGCGTCGTGTCGGGCACGCTGTAGAGATTCCCGCCGACGCTGACCATGCCTTCATGCGAAGCACGCCGCTCGAGCCGTAGCACTGCCCTGTAGGGAACGGTCGGCAGGGCTTTCAATGATGCCGCCTCTTCCGCGAAGGCCTCGGCGACGACCCGATTGGTCGTGGCGTGCACGCGCGGATTGGCGACAGTGTCGAGCCAATGACGGAGTTGCTCGTTCAGGTCGTCGAGATTGCGGAACGCGCCACCGAGAAAGAAGTCCTCGCGGATGTAGCGGAACGGCCGCTCGACCTTGCCCTTATCCGGTATGAAGGCATCGGCGCTTCGACACTCGTCCGATCTTCGGGTCGGCGCTATGATGAGACCATCCGGGTTTTGGGGCGCTGGAAGCACGAGAGTGCGGGCAGGCCGACCTAAACCATGGGCTGAGAGCCCGAGCCGTTATTTGGCCGCCCCTGCGGTTCGCCCGGATGCGCTGCGAGCGCGAATCCGTAGTTGCCGTGTTGCCCGCAAGCTTCCGATCAGAACGAGGAGGAAGCCATGCGGGTCATAGGGATGGACATCCACCGCACGTTCGCCGAGGTGGTGATGATTGACGGCGACAAGCTAATCCGGCTCGGCCGGGTGACCATGTCACGCGAACACCTGGCTGCGTTCGCCGCCAAGCTGACGCGCGAGGACCATATTATCGTTGAAGCAACCGGCAACGCACAGGCGGTCATGGAAGTGGTCGCTCCCTTCGTCGGCCGAGTGGTCATTGCCAATCCAAGGCAGGTGCATCTGATCGCCAAGTCACGGATCAAAACCGACGTCATCGACGCCACAGTGCTGGCCCGTTTGTACGCGAGCGGGTTCCTGCCGCAGGTGTGGGCACCGGATCAGAAGACGATGAGCCTTCGTCGCCAGGTTACACGGCGCAATCAGATTGTGCGTCAACGGGTGAGGCTGAAGACCATGATCCAGGCGATCCTGCACGCGCATCTCGTGCCACAGTGTCCCCACGCGGACATCACAGGTCCGAAGGGCCGTGCCTGGCTCAAGGGACAGCCACTACCTGTTGATGAGGACGACGCAATCGAGAGGCACTTGCGCGAGTATGATCGACTGACCGATGACCTGCGGGTCCTGGAACGCGAGCTCGCGCGCGACGCCTTGGCGAGCGTAGAGACGAAGCGGCTCATGACGATCCCCGGCATCGACATGGTGGTAGCGATCGGCTTGCTCGCCGCGATCGGTCCTATTGATCGGTTCGCTAATCCGGAACGCCTGGTCGCGTTCCTGGGCCTGAACCCCAGCGTACATCAGTCCGGCAACGGTTTGGCGAGGCACGGTCGCATCACCAAGCAGGGTCCTTGTCATGCCCGCACGATGCTGGTCGAAGCCGCGTGGCAGGCTGTTCGAGGGCCCGGGCCGCTTCGGGCATTCTACGAACGAGTGCGCCGTCGGCGTGGAACGCACGTGGCTGCGGTCGCTGTCGCCCGCAAGATCGCAGTCATCGTCTGGCATCTGCTTACCCGCGACGAGGACTACGCCTGGGTTCGCCCCGCGCTGCATGCCAAGAAGCTGCGCGACCTTGAGCTACGGTCTGGTCAGCCCGCTCGGCGTGGCCAGCGCGGTGCAGGCTACGAATACAACCTCACAAAAAGCCGCCGGGAGGAGCGCCAGCGCGGCGAGCGCGCTGAAGCCGCGTACAGGCGGTTCACCGAAGGCTGGACAAAGCGCGGGAAGTCTGTGCCTGCGGATGCCTCAAAGGAGGCGCGACAATAAAGACAGCGCGGCCGAAGCTTCACCTCCAACTCGGCTCTTCGTCACGAGGTCATCCACAGGCCTGGAAAAAATAACATGTCTGCATGAAAGGGGCTATTCAACCGATCAGCCGGCAGTTGGGCGGGGCCTTCACGTCGAAGACCCCATGAGCTTCGGGAGGCGCGCCAGATTGTAGGCGGCGGCCGCGAGGGCGAAGGACCATCCAACGCGCTCGCGGCCGCGGAACTTGGTTCGCTCCTGGCCGGCGACTGTCTTGATCCAGCCGATGGCTTCCTCGATCCGCTTGCGGATGCGCTGGCTGATCGCATAGCCCGTGTGCCGCGTCGTGCGGCCGTCGATCGCCGACGAGCGGCCATTTGTTGTAGTAGCTGGTACTTGATCTGACGGTCAGCGTCCGGAGATCGGTCGGCTCCGCCTGTCAGGTATGATCAGGCGGCGATCATTTTCTCCTTCGCAAGCGGCGTCGCGTCAAGGAAGGTCTGCGCTGGCGTCTTGCCGAAGCACCATCGTCCTTGGTGCGGCCTTTCCTCATTGTAACTTTGGACCCAGCGATCAAGATCGACCTGGAGATCGGCGATCGAGCCGTAGATCTTCTTGCGAAAGGCGATGCGATAGAACTCATCGAGCACCGTCTTGTGGAACCGCTCGACGATGCCATTCGTTTGCGGGCTCTTGGTCTTGGTGCGCGAATGGTCGATATCCTCGAGCGCCAGGTAGAGCTCATATTCGTGGTGCTCGGGGTTGCCGCAATATTCCGTGCCGCGATCAGTCAGCACGCGGCAGAGCCTCACCTCCCTGGCATCATAGAACGGCACGACGCGATCGTTGACGAGATCAGCCGCGGTGATGGGCGTCTTGCGATCATAGAGCTTGGCGAAGGCGACCTTGGCGTAGGTGTCGATAAAGGTCTGCTGGTAGATGCGGCCGACCCCCTTCATGTTGCCGACGTAGAACGTATCCTGGGCGCCGCAGTAGCCCGGACATTCGCTCTCGAACTCGCCATGCGCCTCTTTTTCGCTCTTGGCCTTCTCCAACGCGGTGAGCTGGCTTTCGGTCAGCACCAGGCCTTCCTGAGCGACCTTGGCTTCGAGCGCCTTGAGCCGTTTCTTCATCGTCTCAAGATCATGGCGCTGCCAGACCCCGCGCACCCCGGCCGGCGAAATCGAATGGCCGAGCTTGCGCAGCTCGTTGGCGATGCGGATTTGGTCATAAGCCGGCCGGTCCAGGGAAAGCTCGACGATGATCGCCTCAACGTCGGGGGGAGTACGGTTCTTCAAGATCGGTTTGCGCCGCGTCAGCTCTTGCAGCGCCAATTCGCCGCCGGCGTCGTAAAGCTCCTTGAAGCGATAGAAACTGTCGCGCGAGTAGCCCATCATTTTGCAGGCCTGGCTGACATTGCCGAGTTGCCTGGCCAACTCCAGCAGCCCCACCTTGGCGCGGATAATCTTCTGTTCCTTGGTCATCATCGGTGTCCTTTCGAAACGCCGAGGCCGGGCGCTGCGAACCCCGACCACTCCGCGCCCGGCCTCGGCTTCCGCCTCAGCTATGACACCAACTGTCAGATTAAGTCTTAACTACTACACATTTGTGTTCTGCGCCACGTGGGGCGTCACGTTCATCGAGCGCAACTCGTTGACGAAATCCTCGGCATCGTAGGCCTTGTCGGCGCCGAGCGTGATCGCCCTCGGCCGGTCGGCGCGCGGCTCGATCATGTGCAGCGCCGCGATCCGCTCGGCATGACCGTTGGCCTCGGTCAGACAGGCGTTGACCACGAGGCCATGGCGGTTCTCCATCAACGCATGCCCCATGAAGCAGAGCTTGGCCTCCTTGCCCGGCCCCTTGCGATAGAGCCGAGCTTCCGGATCGGTCGTCGAGGCATGCGTCTCATTGGAGCGCTTCTGGCCGTGGAAATCCGCCTCGCGGTTGCGTCCGCCGCCCATCGCCGGCGGTTCGCCCCAGCCATCCTTCGGCCGAAAGCTCTTCATCGACGCCCACGCTTCGATCAGCGTGCCGTCGACCGAGAAGTGATCCGTGCTGAGCAGGCGTTTGACCCGCGGCTGCGCCAGAACCGCGCTCAAGAACTTGGCGGCGATGTCGCCCTCCAGCAGGCGATCGCGGTTCTTGGAAAACGTCGAGTGATCCCACACCGCATCGTCAACGCCAATCCCCACGAACCAGCGGAACAGAAGATCGAACTCCAGCCGCTCCATCAACTGCCGCTCCGAGCGGATCGAATAGAACCCCTGCAAAAGCATCGCCCGCAGAAGCTTCTCGGGCGGGATCGACGGTCGACCCAGTCGGGCGTAGAGCGCCGAGAACTCGCCAGAGAGTCCCGCCAGAGCCTCGTTCACGACCAGGCGGATCGTCCGCAGCGGGTGATCCTTGCCGACCCGCGCCTCCAAATCGACGTAGCTGAACAGCGCCCCCGACCGTTCGTCCACACCCCGCATCGATTCCCTCCGCCAAAGCCCAAGACGAGGGAATCACAGCCCAACCTCACTGACCAGCGACTTCTTCAACAGCCTGCTAGGGCTCGGTTGTAGACGACGAGCCCATCGGCATCCTCGCTGATGACCGCGGTCTTCATGCGATCATAGAGGATCGTGCGCGGCGCGCCGCCGATCGCTTCGAAGGCGGCTATGTGGCAGCGCAGGACACTCTGCAGGTCCTGGTGGAGGACGAACCGCGCCCAGATCAGCCGGGAGTAGCCGAACACCATCGTGAACAGCCAAACGATGCGCTTCATCCCCGGCTCGTCGGCGAACTCGACCTCAAACCTAGCGAAGTCGACCTGGGCCTGCTCGCCGGGCGGCGTCTCGAAGCGCACTTCGTAACCGACGCTCCGAGCCGGCCGGATCTCGCGCAGGCGGTCGCGCACCACGCTGTAGCTGCCGGCAAAGCCGCGCTCCTTGATCTCACGAAGCAACCGGCGTGCGGTGAGGTCCGGATAGGCCGCAAGGCGCTCGCGCAAATAAGGTTCGAAGTGATCGATGACACTCGGAGCCGGCGGCCTCTTCTTGTAGGCTGGCGGCTCCAGCCCTTTGGCGATGTAGGTCCTGACGGTCTTTCGGTCGACGCCGACCTGCCGAGCAATGGCGCTAACCGACAGGCCCTGGCGATGCAGATCCAGGATCATGACGAGCTCCCCAAGTTTGATCACCGGGCCCTCCTTCCCGCCAGCAGGAGGAGCCTCGGTGATTCGGCGCGCCCGCCACCCATCCCGGGCATGCCCGGGATGGGCGGCAGTCACGAAAACTGGGGAAATTTCAAATGTCACATGGAGTGGTCCGCACACTACTACCGCGGCACTTCACCGCAGGCAGAACACTGGTTCGTAGAGACGGTATCGACCGTAGCCTCGCGTCACGATTCAATGGGTGAAAGGGCAAGCGATGTGACCACCTGCCCTTCGACCTGCGTCGGCTTGATTGTATTTCGGCGCGACGCATACCTCGCCGCTATTCCGCGGCGATCCGTTCTCCTTTGACACCCTGGGCGATTCGGTCGCCGACCGCCTGGTCGATCTTCCGCCAATACTCGAAGGCGCGTGACAGTACGGGCTCTCTCACACCGTCCTTGAGGTGGCCGACGACGTTCGAGACCAGCCGGTCGCGTGCGGCGTTGTCCATGACCTTGCGCACCAGCGTGCCGGCCTGACCGAAGTCGTCGTCGTCCTTTCGCTTGGTGTAAGCGGCATGGATGAACTCGCCGCTCGCTTCCCACACCTCGACAGGCGGATAGCGCACGGGATCAGCCTTTGGTCCGCTCTTGGAGTTCGGCGCGTACACCGGGTCGGATGCGTTCTCGACTCGCATCAATCCGTCCTTGCTGTAGCTGTGCACCGGGACCTTGGGTCGATTGACGGGGATCTGCTTGTAGTTCACCCCGATGCGGGCGCGGTGGGCGTCGGCGTAGGAAAAAATCCGGCCCAGCAACATCTTGTCCGGACTGGGACCGATCCCGGGCACGAGGTTACTGACATCGAAGGCCGCCTGCTCGATCTCGGTGTGGTTGTCGGTCGGATTGCGGTTCAGCGTCATCCGGCCGACTTCGATCAGCGGATAGTCCGCGTGCGGCCACACCTTGGTCAGGTCGAACGGGTTGAAGCGGTAGGTCTTCGCCTCGTCGAACGGCATGATCTGCATTCTGAGCGTCCAACTCGGGTAGTCCCTGCGCTCGATCGCCTCGTAGAGGTCGCGCGTGTGGTAGTCGCTGTCGACGCCGGCCAGCCGGTCTGCCTCAGCCTGAGTCAGAAAGTCGATACCCTGCTCAGTCTTGAAATGGTATTTCACCCAGAACTTCTGACCCTTGGCGTTCACCCACATGTAGGTGTGGCTGGAAAAGCCGTCCATATGGCGCCAAGACTTCGGAATGCCGCGATCGCCCATCAACCAGGTCACCTGGTGAGCCGTCTCCGGGGACAGCGTCCAGAAGTCCCATTGCATGTCATGGTCGCGCAGGTTGTTGTCGGCGCGGCGCTTCTGGGAACGAATGAAGTGCTGGAACTTCATCGGATCGCGGATGAAGAATACCGGCGTGTCGTTCCCGACCATGTCGTAGTTGCCATGACTGGTGTAGAACTTCAACGCGAAGCCACGGGGGTCGCGCCACGTGTCGGGACTGCCGCGCTCGCCAGCGACGGTTGAAAAACGCGCCAGCATGTCCGTCTTGACGCCTGGTTGGAACAGTGCCGCCTTGGTGTATTGGCTGACGTCCTTGGTCACCTCGAAATGCCCGAACGCGCCGCTTCCCTTGGCGTGCGGCTGGCGTTCAGGAGTGCGTTCCCGGTTAAAGTTCGCCATCTGCTCGATGAGGTAATGATCCTGCAGCAAGATCGGGCCGTCGGGCCCGACAGTGAGTGAGTGCTCATCGCTGGCGACTGGAATGCCGGCGTCAGTCGTCGTGGGTTTGTAGCTGTCGTTCGTCATGATAGCGCCTCCGTTGTGTTTGCGGGTAAATCGTAGGGAGTCGTTCAGGTCTTCATTCTCTTCCTCGAGAGTCACACGGACGTCGGGGAAACGAGGCTCTGCTGCGATCATTGCCCAATTTGAGGGCGATATGATGGAACCTATCGCCGCCGGCCTCACCAACGCAGGCTGGCTTTGGGGCTAATCATTCCGCCGGGGCTGTGGAGCGCGGCGCCACTTCGATCCCATCCTCTGCAAGCAATTTCATTGCTTTGTGCATCAAAGCCGCGACAAGGGCGCCGACGATCGGAGCGATTACATACAGCCAGGCGTCGGTGAAGTTGGCCGTCGCGATCATCGGACCCAAAGAGATGGCGGGGTTGAAGTTGGCGCCGGTCAAGCTGCCAGCCATTATGATGTTGAGAGCCACGGTCATTCCGATAGCGATCGGCGCGAGATTGCCGGCGCTACGGGCGTATGCGGTGGTGAGCACGACGATGACCAGAAAAAAGGCGAGCACGGCCTCGATCACGAATCCGGCTGCGGGCGTGATTGTGAGTGTCGTCGCGCCGAGAACGACATCCTGCGCGAGCTCGGGCCGGCCGAGGCCGGTGGCGACTCCGCCCAGCACTGCCCGTAAAAGGAACGCCGCGCAGGCTCCAGCTACGAGCTGGCTGATAATGTATCCGATCGCTTCGCCAATGCTCATGGCGCGGGCGGCAAGGACGCCGACGGTGACCGCCGGATTAAAATGGGCGCCCGACAAATTGCCATAGGCGAAGGCAAAGACCATTATGGTCAAGCCGTGGGCGAAGGCGATCGCGGCGATCCCATTGAGGCCGGCGCCTGTCCCAACCACGGCCGCGGCCCCAGCGCCGATGAACACGAACGCGAAGGTGCCGATGAACTCCGCAAGAAGCTTGGCGGAAAGGTGGTTTTGCATTTCGATCTCCCAATAAGAACAATTTGCGCCATCTGGCGCGATCAGCGCCCTTAGCGTCTCGGCTAAGGTGAGGTGACCGACGAGTTGGCGGTCGGGCGCTAGTGCCGAGCCGCGAGGCTGTCCGATCAGGAAATCCTGGCTCTCGCTGACCGGTGACCGGCGGTGGTTTTAAGTACGCCGCACATGATTACGAGTTCTCCTCATGTGCTGCTGCGCCAACTTACGCATGTCGTTCCGCGCGCTCCATCGCGCGCACGTTTGGCCGGACCATCTCAACGGATAAGAGCTATGAAACGTTGGTTTAACAGCGAGCGGAAGTTGCTCATTCGCGGCTCGAGCGCTGCCCCATAAGGAGACGACGGAGAGGCGGGGCCATCAGGGCCCTTATGTTGTTCGGTTTTCTTCATCTTCGAACGGGTGAATGCACACTCGTAGGCACTAGGAGATGACCCATCCTTGCACGCTCATGCCATTCGGGGCGCCGTCCACCCCATCCCCTAATGCCAGTCGAAGTCGCGCCCGATTTCAAAGGTCAGCTACAAAGACCTCGATTGGCGGCGGGTAATCGATCACGTGGATGCCAAAATTCGGATTGTGACCGTCTGGCTGGGTCCGTTGGTCTGCTCCTATTGCGCGCGCTAAGAGCGTATAGCGACCCGGTTGTACTGGCGTGATCCAATCGTATTTCCAGCGGCGGCAGGCGTGCGGCCTTATTGGATCGATGAAATCACCCCGATCCCACGATACGCCGCCATCGAGGCTGATCCATATTTCAGTGACATCGGTGTCTCCGGCCCAAGCGACGCCAAAAAATAGTGTAGGTGCGAACAGGTTGCAGCCGCTCGTATACACGGGGACGGGCGATCTGCGATTTCAGTTTCATTTCCGCGAGTGGCCGGCGCACGGTATTCCTTCGGAATCATCCCAATAGCCGTAGTCTGAAGTTTGCCAGTATCCCTGAAATGTAGTAGCTGGTACTTGATCTGACGGTCAGCGTGCGGAGATCGGTCGGCTCCGCCTGTCAGGTATGATCAGGCGACGATCATTTTCTCCTTCGCAAGCGGCGTCGCGTCAAGGAAGGTCTGCGCTGGCGTCTTGCCGAAGCACCATCGTCCTTGGTGCGGCCTTTCCTCATTGTAACTTTGGACCCAGCGATCAAGATCGACCTGGAGATCGGCGATCGAGCCGTAGATCTTCTTGCGAAAGGCGATGCGATAGAACTCATCGAGCACCGTCTTGTGGAACCGCTCGACGATGCCATTCGTTTGCGGGCTCTTGGTCTTGGTGCGCGAATGGTCGATATCCTCGAGCGCCAGGTAGAGCTCATATTCGTGGTGCTCGGGGTTGCCGCAATATTCCGTGCCGCGATCAGTCAGCACGCGGCAGAGCCTCACCTCCCTGGCATCATAGAACGGCACGACGCGATCGTTGACGAGATCAGCCGCGGTGATGGGCGTCTTGCGATCATAGAGCTTGGCGAAGGCGACCTTGGCGTAGGTGTCGATAAAGGTCTGCTGGTAGATGCGGCCGACCCCCTTCATGTTGCCGACGTAGAACGTATCCTGGGCGCCGCAGTAGCCCGGACATTCGCTCTCGAACTCGCCATGCGCCTCTTTTTCGCTCTTGGCCTTCTCCAACGGTGAGCTGGCTTTCGGTCAGCACCAGGCCTTCCTGAGCGACCTTGGCTTCGAGCGCCTTGAGCCGTTTCTTCATCGTCTCAAGATCATGGCGCTGCCAGACCCCGCGCACCCCGGCCGGCGAAATCGGATGGCCGAGCTTGCGCAGCTCGTTGGCGATGCGGATTTGGCCATAAGCCGGCCGGTCCAGGGAAAGCTCGACGATGATCGCCTCAACGTCGGGGGGAGTACGGTTCTTCAAGATCGGTTTGCGCCGCGTCAGCTCTTGCAGCGCCAATTCGCCGCCGGCGTCGTAAAGCTCCTTGAAGCGATAGAAACTGTCGCGCGAGTAGCCCATCATTTTGCAGGCCTGGCTGACATTGCCGAGTTGCCTGGCCAACTCCAGCAGCCCCACCTTGGCGCGGATAATCTTCTGTTCCTTGGTCATCATCGGTGTCCTTTCGAAACGCCGAGGCCGGGCGCTGCGAACCCCGACCACTCCGCGCCCGGCCTCGGCTTCCGCCTCAGCTATGACACCAACTGTCAGATTAAGTCTTAACTACTACACCTGAAACGGCTCTGTGGCCGCGACGATGTCGGTCAACCACTTGACCGACGACATGCCGTAATAGCCAGGAACGAGGCGCGCAAAGGATATCCGTAGTCCGGCGTAAGATCCTGCCCGTTCATCTGGTAAGGGATGAGAACGTCCGGTTCCATCGCCCGCTTCCTCGCGATACTGCGGGCATAGGAGATCCGACCCGGCGGCTTCGGCTCTTCCGTCGGCACGACGCGGTCGGCACCTTCCAAAACGATGTCGCACACGCCATCGGCCAGTCCGGCGCTTTCCAGCAGTGCGGACAGCGAAACGCCAGTCCATTCCGCATTGCCTACCGCGCCGAGTTCCCATTGCGCGCCGGGCAGGGGCGGCGCCAGGCTGTTGCCAGCGCATTCCAGTGTGGCGAAGCATGTCCCTGAAGGCATGGCGCGGATATCGGCGTACCTCAGGCTCAGCTGCTTCCGCACTGCGCCCCGTATCGACAATCGAAAGGCCGCTGGATCCAGCTCAGGTACGGGGAAATGGCTCCGGATGTAGAACAGCTCCGAAGGTGCGATGAAGTCGCCGAGTTGATCGAAAGGCATTTCGAGATCGTTCGGGTCCTTCTGCTGGATGATCAGGCCGACGGGATTGAGGGCCGTGCTCGACCAGTCCTGAACTTTCATATCCATCACGGGTACTCCATCGACTCAGCTGCTCTCGGGCTCGTCCGAGCCGGGCCGCGTCCAACATCACGCCCCCTTTAGTAGGTCTTTCATGCCCGCACCGGTAATTCGGGAATCAGCTTGTCCAGGGTTATCGGGTAGTCGCGGACGCGCACGCCGCAAGCGTTGTAAATCGCATTGGCGATCGATGCGCCCGCCCCGCAAATGCCCAGTTCGCCGACGCCCTTGCTTTTCAGCGGATTGGAGTCGGCGTCGAGTTCGGGAAGGAAAATCGCGTCCACATTGAGCACGTCGGCATGGACGGGAACGTGGTACTCGGCGAGGTCGTGGTTCACGAAGCAGCCGAAGCGAGGATCGAGAATCATCGCTTCTTCGAGGGCGGCGCCGATGCCAAAGATCATGCCGCCGATCGCCTGAGATCGCGCGGTCTTCTCATTCAAGATGCGGCCGGCGGTAAAGACGCCCAACATGCGTCTTAGTCGGACCTCGCCGGTATCGATATCGACGCCGACCTCGGCAAAGTGTGCGCCATAAGATTGCTGCGAGAATTCTGTGCTCGTGGCGCCGGGTCTGATCTCGCCATCGGCATCGATGCCTTCGGGACCAACGAGGTCTACGAGGGGTCTGGATTGGCCAGCAGCTTCAATCCGGCCGTCGCCGAAGCGGGCCGCATCGGGATCCATGCCCGCAAGCTCGGCCAACTTTGTTCTCAACTTATTGCAAGCGTCGAACAGAGCCGAGCCCGAACTGGCAGCACCGAAGGAGCCACCCGATCCTGCTGCCTGCGGGAAACTTGTATCGCCCAGCTCCACTCGAATTCGTTCGGGGGGCAGGCCGAGCATTTCAGCCGCGATCTGGGTCAGGATGGTGTAAGTCCCGGTGCCGATATCGGTCATCGCCATTCGCACAGTGGCAAGCCCATCCGCTCCGAGGCACACATTGGCCTTCGACAGCTGAAGCGTATTTCCGCGCGTGGCGGCCGCCACACCCATTCCGACGAGCCAGCGCCCGTCCCGCGACTGGCCTGGCTTTGGATTCCGCCGGTCCCAACCAAACCGCCGCGCTCCTTCCTCGAAGCAAGGAATGAGGTGACGACTGGAATAAGGAATGTGCTTTTCCGGATCTTCCGTCGGCTCATTGCGCATCCTCAGCTCGATCGGATCAAGGTCGAGCCTCTCGGCGAGTTCATCCATCGCACATTCAAGCGCCAGAAGACCGACCGCCTCTCCGGGGGCTCGCATCGACGAAGCGACAGGAATGTCCAGCGGCGCCAGACGATGCCTTGTCAGTCGGTTGTCCCCCGCATAGAGCGTCCGTGTCTGCAGGGCCGCGCCCTCGTAGGTTTGTTCGCTCCACAAATTGCCCGAAAACACATCGTGGCCGATCGCAAGAATGCGGCCGTTGCGATCTGTCCCCAGGCGGATGCGTTGAATGGTATCCGAACGGTGCGTCGTGACATGGAACACCTGCTGGCGCGCCAGCGCCGTCTTCACCGGCCGGTTGAGCTGGCGCGCAGCGATCGCCGCCAAAATGGCGTCGGCATTGACCCAAAGCTTGGAGCCAAACCCACCGCCGATGTAAGGGCTGATCAGCCTGACTTTTTCCACCGGAATGTCGAGAGTCCTAGCGACCGCGTCGCGCCCTTAACTCAGCATCTGGTTCGAAGTGTGAAGAATGAGGCTGTCGCCGTCCCACATGGCCAGTGTGGCGTGGGGCTCCATCATGGCTTGGCTTTGCAGCGGCGTGGTGTAAGTCACATCGAGCTGCACCGGAGCCGCGGCGAAAGCGCCGGCGAAATCACCCAGGGCGCTATCGGGCGGAGCGAAACCTCGCGGTGCGCGCGCTTGATCCAGGCCGCCACGCAAAGCAAATCTACCAGGCGAGCGTTCATAGTCCACGCGCACGAGGTACGCAGCCGCTCTCGCTTCTTCGAAAGTCTCTGCGACTACGAACGCGACTGGCACGCCGTAGTACTGCACCGCCGGGCTGGTGAGCACGGGGTGGGCCACGTGATGATTACCTGAGCCTTGCTGGGGCGCATTTCGATAGGTCAGCACCTGGATGACGCCCGGGGCGCGCTCGGCCATATCCGTGTCGATGGACTTGATCTGTCCCTTGCCGATCGACGCTTCCACAACATAGCCGTACGCGGTTGTCGGCCCCTGCTCCACCTCGTAGGCATAGCGAGCGCGGCCTGTGACCTTGAGCCGTCCGTCGACGCGATCGACCGGCTTGCCGACGACGCCTCGCGCGTCGACATCGAGCGCGTTTGATCCAGCGGGAGCGTTCATTTCCATCGGACTTGTCTCCTCAGGTCAGAGTCGCTTCAGCCAGAACGGCGCGCAGCGTGCGGCGAGCGAGCGGGATCTTGAAGTCGTTGCCCCCATACCCGTGGGCGCCGTCCAGGACGTCGGACGCGACAGCATCGAACGTCCTTTCGCTCACCGAAGCGCCAACCGCTCGTTCCTCCGCCAACGCTACGCGCCACGGCTTGGGAGCAAGGCCGCCAAACGCGAGATGCGCCGAACGGACTTTTCCGTCTGGGGCGTCCACGATCGCCGCGACGGAAACCAGAGCGAAAGCGTAGGACGCTCTGTCGCGAACTTTCCGGTAGATCTGCTTGCCTATCGGCGGCGGCGGCAGGGTGACGGCCGTGATGATTTCGCCGCGCTTCAGCGTCGTCTCGATCTGCGGCGTGTCCCCAGGGAGGCGATGAAACTCCGCGATCGGAATGGCGCGCGTCGTGTTGTTCGCGTCGACCGTCTCGACTTGGGCGTCGAGCGCCCGCATCGCAACGGCCATGTCGGACGGATTTACCGCGATGCACTGGTCGCTGGCGCCGAGTATGGCGTGGATCCGGTTGAAACCGCCGAGCGCCGCACAGCCCGAGCCCGGGTCGCGCTTGTTGCACGGCTTCGTCAGATCGTAGAAGTAGTAGCAACGCGTCCGCTGCAGCAGGTTGCCGCCGGTGGTGGCCTTATTCCGCAATTGCGCGCTGGCCCCCGCCAGGAGCGCCCGGCTGAGGACGCCGTAGCGCTGCCGCACGCGCGGGTCCGCCGCGAGATCGCTGTTTCTCACCATCGCGCCGATGCGCAAGCCCCCTTCCGGGGTATCTTCGATCTTATCTAACGGAAGTCGATTGATATCGACGATATGGCTCGGCCTCTCGACCTGGAGCTTCATCAAATCGAGCAGATTGGTTCCGCCCGCGATGAGTTTGGCGCCAGGTTTGGCCGAGGCCGCTGCCGCGTCGGTCAGCGAGTTCGCGCGCTCATAAGTGAAGGCCTTCATGTTGGCGCTCCCGCCGCTTGCTTGATGGCCGCCACGATGTTTGGATAGGCAGCGCAGCGGCAGATATTGCCGCTCATCCGCTCGCGGATCTCGGCATCGGTCAAGGCTGGCTGGGCTTCCGCCAGATTCTCGGTGACATAGCTTGGCGCGCCTACGCGACTCTCGCTGAGCATCCCCATGGCGGAACAGATTTGCCCCGACGTGCAATAGCCGCATTGAAAGCCATCGTGCTCAATGAAAGCCGCCTGCAGCGGATGGAGCTTGTCGCCGTCGGCGAGTCCCTCGATCGTTGTGATCGCTTGACCGTCATGCATTGCAGCAAGCGTCAGGCAGGAGTTGATGCGACGACCGTCCAGCAACACCGTGCATGCGCCGCACTGGCCGTGATCGCAGCCCTTCTTGGATCCTGTCAGCGCGAGATGCTCACGCAAAGCATCGAGAAGGGTTGTCCTTGGATCGAGCGTCAGACGATGGAGGCACGCCGTTGACTTGAAGTTCGACGTTTATCGGACTGATTGCCGTCTCAGCATCGGACGCGGCGGCGGCTAGAGCGACCCGCGGGAAACCACCCAGCATGACGGCCGCTGTGACGGTTCCGGACTCTAAGACCGTTCGTCGAGTGATCCGAAAACCTCGGTGTTCCTTATGATCCATGTCAGGCGCCTTCGTTCGTGATTTCGATCCGCCGTTCCTTGTCATCGTGAAATGGCTGGCCGGAGCCCGAGTTCCGAGCGTCTGACAACGATCGCCATGTATCCTCTGGAAGATTGACCACGATCGGAGTCGACGTGCTCCTCACTACTACCCATCGGAACGGTTGCGAACTCGACGGATTGATTTCCATATGGAGCAAGAGCGCTGGAACGTGAATGAAGTCGCCGGCCTCCGCACTCGCTGCGAATTCGCCGTTCAAGCCCCACCGCACTTCGCACACGCCCGACAAAACGTATGCAATGGTCTGTTGCGCGCCATGATGGTGAATTCCCGTGCGGGCACCCGCCTTTACCTCGAACAAGCCGCCCCACATCATCGACTGGACGCCGAGTTGCGGCGCAATCGCAGCTTGGCGCTCTGAGCCGGGCGTCTGCAGCGTGCCCTTATCGAATTGAGAAGGGTGAACAATACGGATTGCAGAAGAATCGCTCATCAATTCATCGGGGGTTGCCGCTCGAAGATTCGCGATCCAATCGCGACCCCTCAGAAAGAGTTTAATCGTGTAGAGCGCAATTCATTATTCTACGTTGGTATGCATCGGTCGGACGTTGGTTGTGCGAACCCAAACGTTGGTATGCGCCCTGCGCCTCAACTCCCTTGGAAGCAGCCTCTTCACATTGAGGCTCGCTCTCGTCAGAATCGACTGACTTTCGGTTCGAAAGGAAGCACTGGTGTCGTTGTCAGACTCGCACGATGAGCGCGTGCAACCGCCCCTTCGGCTTTGGCCGATCCGGGGCTCGTCCTGGTGAGGGGCTCGGATCGTTCGGGCTTCCAGGATGAGAAAAAGGGTCGGATCATGAGCGTCAAACTGAGCGATCCGCAACTTGTGACGCTGAGCGCCGCTGCGCAGCGCGAGGACCTTTGCTTGACTGCGCCCGACAAGATGAAAGGTGCAGCCCTCACCAAAGTCAGCGAAAGGCTTATTAAACTCGGGTTGGTCCGAAAGGTTCGAGCTAAGGCAGGGACGCCAGTCTGGCGCCAAGGCGACGCCGGATAGAGCTACGCCCACAAATTGACTGGGGCCGGGTTGAGTGCGGCATAGCGTTAGAACGGTGGTTGCAGGTTCATGAGTCTGGGAGCCGTGGTTCGCCGTCCTACGCTAGAGCCGCCGAAATACAATGAACAACAAAGGAATAATCGACGACGTAGGGGTTCGCCGTATAAGCGGAAAGTCTCGGAGCGGCGGTATGGCCAAACTACAAATCTGCGCGCCGGTGAAGGCGTGGCTGGTGAACTGGCTGCCCTGATCGGTGTTGAAGATTTCGGGCCTGCCATGGGCGTCCATCGCGTGATTCAGCGCGGCGACGCAGAAGTCCGCTTCCATGGTGTTCGACAAACGCCAGGCCAGGACCTTGCGCGTCGCCCAGTCGATGACGGCGACGAGATAGAGAAAGCCCCGCCGCATCGGGATATAGGTCACGTCGGCGCACCAGACGTGGTTGGGCCGTTCAATGGCGAGCTTCCGCAACAGATAGGGGGAGCATGCAAAATCGTGGGGGGCCAGTAAATTTTTGAACGCTAAGCTCCGGGCCTTTGGCAAGGAGACGGCGCTGTGGGGAAGCTGGTTTGGCGGGTGAAACTTCTTGCCGAGACAAGCGAACCAGCGACCGAGATCGAGGTGGCTCGAATAGAAAGGGAGGATTGGGCGGTTCCTGAGACGCTCGGCTTGTCGCTGGATGAGGGCAAAAGAATTGCCGCGGCTATCCAGGCTGAGATGGTCCGCGCGCAGGCATCGACGATGAGTGAGCATTTCAGATCTTGTGGGCATTGCGGGTTGAATTTGTCCAGCAAGGGATATCGGAGCATGACCTTTCGATCGCTGTTCGGCGACGTGTCGCTCAGAGTTCGGCGATTCGTCGGTTGCCGATGTCAGGACCGACAGGAGGGGCCAAAAAGCTTCTCAGCGTTGGCTCTTGAGGGCGGCGTAGCGCCGGAACTTGCCTATTTGACTGCGAAGTTCGCCGCCCTTGCACCATTCGCAAGAGCGGCAGGTCTTCTCGCCGAGTTGCTGCCTGTTGGCGAGAGCATGCAAGATCGTGGGGTGTCTCACGTCGCGAGCTGCGCAATGTGATTGTCATGGCCCATCCGGAAAGCTGGGTAGCGCCGCTTGAATGAACCCTGCAGCGTTCCGTTGAGAACCGCGGTGCGCACGTCAAGGAAGGGTTGCACAGTCCACCTGTTCCACCGCATCTGCTGTTTCTTGATCATGCGCTTTGACACGATCTCGTTGACCGCGCTCTCGACGAAGGCGGTTGAAATGGGCAGGCCTCCATGGCGGCGGCGCCCATAATTTACCAGCGCGCAGTGATTGGCCCGAAGGTATTGGATCAGCTCACGGATGTACTTTTCGCTCGTGAGCGCGCCGCGCGTACCGCGGACATGAGAGGCGCCGAACCAGCCCGCCAGCTTCGCCAAGCGCCCGAGGCAGGAACTCGAACGACCGTGCCAAAGCAGCCACTTGGCGCCCTCGAGATTGCGAACCGCATAGCCGCGAAGGTGGCCAGCCGGCGTGTTCGCGCCCAGGCCGCGGGCTGCTTGCAGAGCGTGCTCAAAGCGCATCGCGATGTGCCACCAGTCGAGGACCAGTGTTGCCTGGGCATGACCTGGCGCTGAAGCTTCCACAGCCCGGCATCGCCATCGGACAGCACCGTCGCTGGCGTTCCGGTGCGGACCCCGGCGGTCGCGAGCGCCTCGGCGAACTCGTTCGCAGAATCGCCATTGCGAGCAAGGGCAAAGCGGTGCTGCGACCCATCGAGATTGAGCACCTTGCCAGCGACCACTTCGAAATTGCGCTCGGGGCGCCGATGTCGGCTGCGCAGGTAGCCGCCGTCGAGGCCGATCACGACCGCGGGCGTCACCGCGTCGATGTCCGGATCAGGAGCTCCGGCAGGATGCAGCCGCGCCATCCGCTCACCGACGCGGCGGGTTCGATTGCGCACTGTGCCAGCGTTGACGGCACCGCCAACAGGCAGCAACTCGGCGAGAAGACCTGCCGCTCTTGCGAATGGTGCAAGGGCGGCGAACTTCGCAGTCAAATAGGCAAGTTCCGGCGCTACGCCGCCCTCAAGAGCCAACGCTGAGAAGCTTTTTGGCCCCTCCTGTCGGTCCTGACATCGGCAACCGACGAATCGCCGAACTCTGAGCGACACGTCGCCGAACAGCGATCGAAAGGTCATGCTCCGATATCCCTTGCTGGACAAATTCAACCCGCAATGCCCACAAGATCTGAAATGCTCACTCATCGTCGATGCCTGCGCGCGGACCATCTCAGCCTGGATAGCCGCGGCAATTCTTTTGCCCTCATCCAGCGACAAGCCGAGCGTCTCAGGAACCGCCCAATCCTCCCTTTCTATTCGAGCCACCTCGATCTCGGTCGCTGGTTCGCTTGTCTCGGCAAGAAGTTTCACCCGCCAAACCAGCTTCCCCACAGCGCCGTCTCCTTGCCAAAGGCCCGGAGCTTAGCGTTCAAAAATTTACTGGCCCCCCACGATTTTGCATGCTCCCTCTCATCTTCATCGCCGAGACCTGGACGAAGACCAACATAACAAGGCTTCGCGGCTCGTCTCTCCGTCATCGCTACAATGTCTCGATGTCTGCGAATGAAGACCCGACGCTTCGGCCATGGAAGGCACCGGATTCTACAACCGGCACTCTCCTCGGGAAGTCAACTGGCTCTGGTGATGGTGCGGTGAGCGATCACTCAGTGCTTTGCGAGGAGCGCGATCGCTGCCGCCTCCGACATTCTGACCGTCTCCGAGAGATTGTTGAGCATATACGAGATAATGTCATGCACGAGGGTCTTTTGATCGAGGGTGGACACATAGTCGAGGGAAGCAAAGATCTTCTTCTCGGCGAGCGTCCAGGCAATTCGATGAGCTCAAAAAACAATGCAAACCGTCGAAATCCGCGCGCCGCGCCGATAGACCGCATGAGATCAGCGCCGTCGGCGCGCCTCCCCGAAGAACTCGAAGCCCGCAGGGTGTCAGTCAGGAACGGCTCAAATCGGCGAGTCCGGGAAAACGTCTGCCCGTGAGCGCAATAGGTCGGGCACGAATTAAATCACCATGTCCCCCCTCGATCGCCTCCCCAGGGTGAATCGCTGATCCAATTGTGCGGCAGATTGAAGCCCGCGAGCACGAGATTGCCAGAACCGAACTCGCCGATATAGTCGTCGACGAAGACACAAAGCCCCGCAAACCCCCGTCGGAGACGGAAATGCAGCCCAAGTTCAATCTGACCGCCACGCTCTACGCCAAGCCGGAAAAGCGGGCAGAGCTGCTTAAGCTGCTGACGAGCTTCGTCGGTAAGTCGCGTTCTGAGCAAGGCTGTGTGGACTACCATTTTCATGTCAGCATGGACGATCCGAACATGTTCTACTTCTATGAGAACTGGGTGGACCGCGCCGACTTCGATCGACACATCGCACTCGACTACCAGAAAGACTGGTTCGCCAAACAGGGGGAATATCTGGCGAAGCCGGTCGAGCTCCGCTTCTTCGAGATGCTGAGCCAGTACGACAAATAACTCGCCCGCGCCCCTCACGGGTCCGCCGCCGCGCCCGTCTATTCCGTTAAGGATCGCGATAGATGACAAACGACGAGCTACGCGCGCTCAACAAAACCCGACACATCCAGCAGATCGCGTGGCTGACGCGCGATCTCGAAAAGTCGATGCAGGCCTGGATCGACACGCTTCGAATTGGACCGTGGCGCATCTTCAGCTTCACCGACAAGACCGTAAAGAACCTCAAGGTCGACGGTAAACCCGTCGATGGCCCTTTCGAGTTCCGGATTGGTATCACCCACGTCGGCGACATGGAGATCGAGCTCATTCAGCCAGTTCGCGGCCCAATGATTTACGAAGACTACCTCCGCCGGCGCGGCGAGGGCCTGCATCATATCAAGGAGAAGATCCCCGACGACCAGATGGGCGCCGTCGTGCAGGACTACGAGGCCCGCGACGTGGAAGTCATGCAGAGCGGCCAATTCGTCGCCGACTTCCACTTCTACCTCAACACGGAGCCGAAGCTGGATTTCGTTTACGAGCTTGGCAACTGTCCTTACCAAGACCTGCCGCCGGATCTGGTTTCGATCTACCCCCGGAAGAGAGCTCGCCGAAACGAGCGTAATCACGCGCAGCCAACCGGGCTCGGCATGGATCAATACGCTCGCGATCCCAGGGCTTCTAGCAGGCCGTTGAAGAAGTCATGCATTTGGCTTTGAGGATGGCTTCGTCGCCATTGTCGTAGGCGAATTCGATCTCGATTGTGCCGTCCTCGAGGAGTTCGGCGGTTTTTTCGCCTTCGACCTGGTCTCCCTCGTCGCTTCCGGCCCAACGGAAGCCGATCGAAGTCGCGGGCGTATTCGACTTCCAGGCCGGCCTCCAGGGCGCCGAAGGCGACGTCTCCGCCTTGCGGGGTGATCGTCAGCGTCGCCGGGCCGCACAGATCGAGGTAAGCGCGATCCCAGAGGTCAGCCTCGACGATCCGCCAGCGGCCGATCAGCCGGCAGTTGGGCGGGGCCTTCACGTCGAAGACCCCATGAGCTTCGGGAGGCGCGCCAGATTGTAGGCGGCGGCCGCGAGGGCGAAGGACCATCCAACGCGCTCGCGGCCGCGGAACTTGGTTCGCTCCTGGCCGGCGACTGTCTTGATCCAGCCGATGGCTTCCTCGATCCGCTTGCGGATGCGCTGGCTGATCGCATAGCCCGTGTGCCGCGTCGTGCGGCCGTCGATCGCCGACGAGCGGCCATTTGTGTTCTGCGCCACGTGGGGCGTCACGTTCATCGAGCGCAACTCGTTGACGAAATCCTCGGCATCGTAGGCCTTGTCGGCGCCGAGCGTGATCGCCCTCGGCCGGTCGGCGCGCGGCTCGATCATGTGCAGCGCCGCGATCCGCTCGGCATGACCGTTGGCCTCGGTCAGACAGGCGTTGACCACGAGGCCATGGCGGTTCTCCATCAACGCATGCCCCATGAAGCAGAGCTTGGCCTCCTTGCCCGGCCCCTTGCGATAGAGCCGAGCTTCCGGATCGGTCGTCGAGGCATGCGTCTCATTGGAGCGCTTCTGGCCGTGGAAATCCGCCTCGCGGTTGCGTCCGCCGCCCATCGCCGGCGGTTCGCCCCAGCCATCCTTCGGCCGAAAGCTCTTCATCGACGCCCACGCTTCGATCAGCGTGCCGTCGACCGAGAAGTGATCCGTGCTGAGCAGGCGTTTGACCCGCGGCTGCGCCAGAACCGCGCTCAAGAACTTGGCGGCGATGTCGCCCTCCAGCAGGCGATCGCGGTTCTTGGAAAACGTCGAGTGATCCCACACCGCATCGTCAACGCCAATCCCCACGAACCAGCGGAACAGAAGATCGAACTCCAGCCGCTCCATCAACTGCCGCTCCGAGCGGATCGAATAGAACCCCTGCAAAAGCATCGCCCGCAGAAGCTTCTCGGGCGGGATCGACGGTCGACCCAGTCGGGCGTAGAGCGCCGAGAACTCGCCAGAGAGTCCCGCCAGAGCCTCGTTCACGACCAGGCGGATCGTCCGCAGCGGGTGATCCTTGCCGACCCGCGCCTCCAAATCGACGTAGCTGAACAGCGCCCCCGACCGTTCGTCCACACCCCGCATCGATTCCCTCCGCCAAAGCCCAAGACGAGGGAATCACAGCCCAACCTCACTGACCAGCGACTTCTTCAACAGCCTGCTAGGCGCCGGAACGCGCGTCTGGCCGCCGTCTCCAGCCGCCGCGTTGATGCGGCCGAAGCCGACCGCGCCCCAGCGGGGGCGCAGAGCACGCCTACGGCTCTTACGACGCGCTGCTCTCCGATCGCAACATTGACACGGTCTACATCCGCTTGCCAAACCACCTTCATACCGATCCGGGTCGCGCCGCGCTTGACGCGGACCGTCGAGCTGATTTGCCTAACGCGATAGGCGAGGCGAGGCTCGTCCGCGTGACGTTCTGCTTCAAGCAGTTTTATGATTCGGCCGACATCAGGTTCGACCCTTGCGGCGGCTGGCGGCGCCTGTGGGACATGGGTTATTACGCGGTCCACATGAGCAGTCTTTTGTTGGGCGCTGAGCCCTTGAGCGCATCTGCGACGAGCTGGACGAGGCCCGCCGAGAAGGTCAACATGACAACTCCGAGCCGTCTCGAAAGCTTAGTCGGATTCGACACGCTTCTGCCGAATTTTGCGCGATTCTCGACGGAGACCTGCGGCTCTACGGCCTCGAGGGACGCCTGGGCAAACGCGCGAGCCGTGCTGGCGCTTTCGAAAGCGGCCAAGACAGGCCGTAGTCGACTTTGCGTAGCGGGAGGCGGGCGGCCCGTCCGCGCGCTTGGGCGCAGGCGGGCCTTTTTCGGTGCCTCTCAGAAATTGAATTGGTCGATATTGTCCTTTGTGAACATCAGAGCCTTGCCGTAAACGATCTCCCCTCCTTCGCCCACGGTGTACTCTCCTGCCTTGCCTGCCTTAAAGGTCGTGCCGGGCTTGAGGTCCAGCTTGCCGGCGAGCTTGAGATGCGTGGCATAGGTCGCGAGATAGCCGAGTTCCTCCGGATCCCAGAGCGCGAAGCACTTTTCCGAGCCGTCTTTGAGGTAGCTCTTGATCGCGCTCGGCAGCGCGAAGCCCGTTGAGAATACTTTGCCCACATGGCCGCTCGCCGAGATGGCGCGCGCGCCCGCCGGGGCGCTGACCGCCGAAGACGAAATGATGACCTTGAGGTCGGGATGGGCCTGCATGAGATTGACGGCGACGTCATAGCTCTTGGCGTCGTCATCATTGGCGTATTGCGTGTCCACCACCTTGAAGACCTGATACTTCGGATCGTCCTTGATGTACTCCTTCATGTATTTGATATGCGCCGTGTGGTTCGGCGCTGTCGGAGATGCGGCGACGAAGGCGATTTCCCCGCCGTTCGGCGCGTCGAGGAGCGCGCAGTCCAGCATGGTCTTCGCAGCCTGTTTGTAAGACAGCTGGTTGACAAACATGTCTCGCGCGTCTTGCGCGGCGTCTGCGTCGAATGTCGTAACGGTGATGCCGCGCTTCAGCGCCTGCTTCAGCACTGGGGCGACGGCGTTGAGATCGATCGCCGCCAGTTCGATCGCGTCCGGCTTCTGCGTCAGAAAGTTCTGGAGCGTCTCAACCTGCAGACTGACGTCGGCATGATCCGCCCCCGCATAGACGAACTCGTCGCCGAGCTCGGCCGCGGCGGCCTTCCCACCCTTGGCCGCGGCCTCGAAATACGGGAAACCGGTCCATTTCGGCGTCATCATGATCTTGAAGCCGGAGTCTTTGGCGAACACGCCGGAACTCCCAAGGCCCAGAGCCAACGCCATCCCCGCCCCGGCAAGCAACATCTCATGCAACTTCATCGTTTCCTCCTCCGTTTTGATGATCCCACGTCGTCCCTTGCGCGTGCGATCCCATGCGTCAGCCCAACCTTCCTCAATTCGAGGCAAC
The DNA here is from genome assembly GCA_963696665.1 of uncultured Alphaproteobacteria bacterium. Lineage (GTDB taxonomy): Bacteria > Pseudomonadota > Alphaproteobacteria > Rhizobiales > Beijerinckiaceae > Roseiarcus. Next base: position 76,329 of record CAVOLE010000029.1, on the reverse strand, counting down.
CGACTGTTGGGCGAACGCAAGCCTATAGCCGCGGATGATGCTGCGGAAAAGAATCGGACGCAGGACGCCGACAATCAGCAGTCCGCCGAGAACAACCGTCTGCGTTGGGCCGGCTATATTCGCCAGGCCCATACCATTGCGCATCGTGCCCAGCAGGAAAAGCGCAAGCACCACGCCAGGAATGGCGCCCCGACCGCCATTGATGTCCACACCGCCAAGAACGACCGCCGTGACCACGAACAAGATCGCCCCATCGGCATTGTCGCCGCGCGCCGACCCATACTGTCCAATCCAGACAAGCGCCGCCACACCGGCAAGGCCGCCCGCCAGCATGTAAGCCATGATCTTGGCGCGGTCGACGTCGACCCCCGCGGCCCAGGACGCCTCCTTGTTGAGTCCTATCGCGTAGCAGCGACGCCCGAAAACGGTGCGCCGCATGAGCACTCCAACGGCGAGCGCGATGGCGAGAAACAGAATGAAGGAGACCGGCACGGAGCTGAACGCCTGCTCTGAGCCGACATAGAGGTAGGAATCGTCGAAATTGGTGTAGCCCGTCTCCGATCCCAGAATGAAGGCAAGGCCGCGATACGCTCCCATCGTACCTAGAGTGACCGCAAGAGACGGAAGGCCGAGGCGGCCGACGAGTACGCCGTTCACGGCGCCAAGCGCGGCGCAAGCCGCGATCACAAGCGGCGTCGCGATCCAGATCGGAACGCCAAAAGCGGAGAACTTGGAGAATAACACCGCGCCGAACGCGAGAGTCGAAGCGAGCGAAATGTCGATCTCGCCCAGGATAACGACGACTGCAAGTCCGATGGCGAGGATGCCGGGAAAGACGAAGTGGCGCGTCAATTCGGCGATCTGGTCGAAGCTTAGGTAATAAGGGGAGAGATAGGCCGACCACGCTCCAGCGGCCAGCGTAAGGACTACAAGCGTCAACTCCCATTGCGGCAGTTTGCGGATCATAACGGCGCCGCTGCGATGCGTCGGCGCGCCCGCAGGCCATTCCGAACCTGCCTCGCGATGATTACGTCGGCGGTTGCGGCCAGCACGATCGCGACGCCCTGGATGAACATACGCCAGAACTCGGGGATGCCGAGAAGGACAAGGCCGTTATCGATCGTCGCAAGGACCACGGCGCCGAGCGCCGCCCCGGTGACGTTTCCCGAGCCTCCAGCTACGCTGACCCCTCCGATGACCGCCGCCGCAAGCGACGTCAGCTCCCAGCCAGAGGCGAGCACGACTGTCACCGTTCCTACGCGCGCGGCGTAGAGAAAGCCAGCCAGTCCACACAGGACGCCCCCAAGGATGTAGGCGAAAAGCACGATGCGCTGCGTCCTGAGCCCAAAAAAAGCGCTCGCCAGGACGTTCGACCCCACGGCGTACATGCGCCGCCCTAAAGGATAGAAGCGCATGAACGCCCCCAGAAGACACACAACAATGGTGGTAATGACGACCAGCGCAGGAACCCCAGCGATCCTCGCCTGCGGTAGCAGGTTCATCCAGGAGGGAAGCCGGCTCGACGTGATCTCCTGCCCACGCGCATAGACATAGGCGAGGCCGCGGTAGACGGACATCGTCCCGAGTGTCGCGATTAGCGGGGAGACGCCTCCGTAGGCGACAAGAAGGCCGTTTAGCGCGCCGAGCGCCGCTCCAATTGCAAGGGGCATGAGAAGGAGCGCGGGGCCGACGCCTGCATGCCGAGCCGCGAAATCGGCCGTGAGATAGGCGGAGAAGCCCATGATGGAGCCCACCGAAACATCGAGGTTCCGGGTGATGAGCACCACAGCCTGCGCCGCCGCGACAATGGCGAGGATCGCCGCGTTGGAGATAATCGCACTGAGGTTTCCGGGTGCAATAAACTGCGGGCGAAGCAGCGTGAACGCCGCTCCAAGCAGGAGGAGAAAGATCGCGACGCCGCTCAGCCGAAACTTCAGCGCGAATTGGCCTAAACCCGTGCCCGCCTGACCATCGAGGGACGACACCTCCCTATTGAGCATATGCGCCGTGCCGAACATTCCGGGTGGCCGCCATCATCACGGTCTCCTGATCGACCGTGGCGGGATCCATTTCCGCGACGAGCTCACCCTCGGCAACAACAAGAATCCGGTCGGAGACGCCAAGCACTTCCGGCAGGTCCGACGAGATGACCAAAATCGCCAAGCCGTGGTTGGCGAGCTCAGCGATGATGCTGTGAATCTGCGCCTTCGAGCCGATGTCCACACCGTGTGTGGGCTCGTCAAGGATGAGAACCTTGGGCTTCGTCGAAAGCCAACGGGCGAAAGCCACCTTTTGCCGATTGCCGCCGGACAGGTCCGAGACGAGCTGGTCGACGCCCGTTGTGCGGACTTGATAGGTCTTCACCGCCTGGGAGGCAATCCGCCGCCCCGCTCCGTCATCGATGAAACCGAGCTTGGCAAGCTGGTCCAGGATAGGCAACGTGACATTGTCAGCGATCGGAGCCGACATGATAAGACCCAATCCGTCGCGATCCTCCGGAAGATACGCAAGACCAAGCGCTAGCATCTGCTTGGGGCTGCGGGGCGTGACCGGAACGCCACTGATGGTGATCCGGCCTGCGGTCGGCGGCGAGAGGCCGAAGCATGCCTGTGCGATCTCGGAGCGCCCGGAGCCGACCAGCCCCGCCATGCCCACCACCTCCCCCGCTCGCAACGCAAAAGAGACGTTTGAAAAGGCGCCCTCGCGGGTCAACCCTTCGACGCGCAGAGCCTCCCGGCCCGGCGTTCGCTTCTTGCGCGCTTCGAACATGCCTTCGAGCGGACGGCCAACCATCATGCGAACGATTTCCGTTCGCGACATCTCCGCGGCGGGCCGCGTCGCCACATGCCGCCCATCCCTGAGAATTGTGACAGTATCGGAGATGAGCGGCAGCTCCTCAAGCCTGTGGGTAATAAACAGGACCGCAGTTCCGTGCTCACGCAGGTCGCGCACGATGCGGAAGAGCTTGTCCGCTTCCGCAGGGGTCAACGACGAAGTCGGTTCGTCGAGGATCAGGAGTTTCAGATCGGCGACAAGGGCCCGGGCAATCTCGACGAACTGAAGTTCGGCCACAGAAAGCTCGGCGATAAGCGCATGGGGGGCGATTGCGACGCCGATTCTGGCAAGAGAATCCTGCGCCCGCCTAACGACGGCCGGTCGGTCGACGGCGCCGAGGACCGTTACCGGAGTCGCGCCCATACTGATGTTCTCAGCGACGTCAAGGTGAGGGAACAGCTTCGGGTCCTGATAGACCGCAGCGACCCCGGCGCGACGCGCCTCGACTGGCGTATCGAAACGCGTCGGCGCGCCGTCCAGTTCAATGTGTCCGGAGCTTGGTTCGAGAATTCCGGTGACGATTTTGACTAAGGTCGACTTGCCCGCCCCGTTCTCACCGACAAGTGCGTGAACCTCCCCCCGGGCGACGCTAAAGCTGACATCGGTCAGCGCGTTCGTGGCGCCAAAGGTTTTTGTGATCCCGACGACCCTCAACGCTGGGACATCATGGACCGGCGTCATACCCACGGACATCCGCGGTGCGGTCGGAAGGCGCTAAGCCTCAACGATTCTCCCACCATCGCTCCCCGACCGATGGACTCTCGGTCTTTGGCCAGCTGGTCATAACCAGTTGCAGGGGCAAGGACAAGACGCGTGGACTTCGTCGGCTTTCGGCGCTCGGGATGTTTGCCACCGAGGATGCGCCGGAGTGGGTCTTTTGCGCCAACGACCTTTTTGCGATCGTTGCGATCGACGCAACCCGCACCCGCTCCTTGAGCCGGCAAATCTTGCAGATGGCGAACATGCCAGCCGTGCTGTCGGGTCGACTTGGCATCGCATGCTGGACAATGACCGCCGTCCATCAGGGTCGCCGACACGGTCCAACCGCCGTCTACCCGCTCGACCTGCGATATCCTGACGTCAAGGCTGGCGCCCATTCTGCTCTCGCTTTCATCCGGTCTCCCTGCGCCGTCCGCCACCATCCGAAAATCGCTTAACCCACGACGCAGGCAATCACACAGCGCGAGCCAGACCCACGGAATGCGAGGCGGACCCACTTTTATGTCCGTTGACCGTGACCCTGCGGTAAATGAAAAATTACGGTGCATTCGTTGCTAATTGTCATAAAGCAACTGGTAACGGATAGCCCCGCCGGTATCCATAGCTTCGCTATGTGTTGCAGGACCGTTGGATTTCCATATGACCGGAGGCCCCCCGAAATGGCCGAGAGGATCACCGCTTCCAATGTGCAGGTGCTGAGCCATGCGTCGAAGCTCATGCAGAACTATGTCGCCGAAACGCCGGTCTCGGCGGTCGGGGACCTGATCACCTTTCCGGATTCCGCCGGCAATCCCGTGCTGCTGACCGTCAGCAATGGCGGCCGGGTGATCTGCCTGCGGCCGGACCCGGCGAGCGATACGGGATGGGCGCAGTCGGTGACCGGGCTTTCGCTCAGCGCGAAGCCCTCCGCAGGCTCCGGGGCGCGCGTCGCCGGCGGCGTCGGGCCGGAGGGAAAGCTGGTCGTCTTTACCGTCACGAGCGCAGACTTGCTGTCGCTGAGCTTCGTTGAGGAGACCACCTCCGGATGGAGCCAGCCGCGGGTCGTCGGCGATACGTCCTGCGCTTCGCCGATTTTGGCAATCTCCGCCGCCAGAGCCTCAGGGCAGCTCTATGTGTCCTACTTCGTCTCCGCCTATCCCGGGCCTGCAACGACGCAGTCTGGACCCGCCCCCTACACCGGCTGGACAGGCTTCTGGTCGAGTGCCGATCATAAGATCGTCAATCAGATTTCGATTGGTGGTGACCTCGATAATTTCGAGTTCGTTCCGGGTCAGACGGTGGCCGGCGGGTTCAGCTGCTTCTTGGCGCGTACGCCGCAAATATACCCGCGTTTTACGACGAAATACGAACGGATGATTTCCAGCGATCATCACAGTGGAGCCGCGATGAATGTCGAGTTCTGGCGGGGAGCGCCAGATCCCGGCTACAGACTTCTCGGCGACGTTGCTCTGCAAGTGGGGGGCGGATATCCCAACGACCCACCGGCATCGGCGCTCCTGACCGTGGCTGGCACATTCGACCCCGGCGGTAATCCTGCCGATCCGGCCATTCCGGACCCGATCATTCCCGTCTCGAACTCAACCCGCATCTGGGGCGGCGAACCAACTGGGTCACTGTGGACGTTCGGCCAGCCTGGCTACGTCATGCTTGGACATATTGCCAGCAATGACCTCAATTCCTTCCTAGACGGCAACTATGCGATGGTGCGCGAGGATCTCGTGACGCCCGGAGTCATTTGGCAGCGCCGCCAGAAGCAACTCCACCCTGAGCTAGAGAAACTGGCAAATGAGAAACAGGCTGATTGGGCAGAGTTCGCCAATGAATATCTGATCTACTGCAATTATTTTCCCTTAGGCTCCTCACCGGTATCGGTGGATCGCATCGTGCCGGAGGAGAACAGCCCGGGCATCCAGGCCGGCACGTTCTATGCGCATGACAGCTACGACCAGCCGAAGGGCTCCGCCTACTGCCTTTCAAGCAAGCCGGCGTTGGAGTTCTTGTCGCATCCTATAACGCCGATAGTTATTTCATCTGGCGCTCCAGGACGACGGTCGGCGCATCGATCGGGAAACTCTCCGCAACGGCCGATTCCACGGGTGCAACGCGGCTGTTCACGCTGCTTTCCACAGGCGCCATCGCGGCCCTGGATGGCGAGACGGGGGAGTGGATCAAGCTCGGCGACGGACCCTTCAATGGCCTGGCCGCGGCGTCTGCCGAATTGGGGCTGCTCCAGGTCTTCGCGCTCGATGTGAGGCATCATATTTGCCACGCGCATCAGAAATCGGCCAATGGGTGCGAGTGGAGCGCGTTCGTACCCGTCGAGAGCAGCAGGAAGTATGTGAAGCTCGCGGTCTGCCAGGTGGGCGACGGCCATCCGGAGTGCTTCGCCTCCACTGCCAATGGAGAATTGTTCCGCCTGTTCCAGGATCCGGTGACGACGAACTGGACTTCTCGGAGGTCGAGCTCGACGATCTCCGCAACACCGTCGAGATCCGCACCTATACGACCGAGATCAGGTGACCGACGATGCCGGCCTGCCGCAGCCGGCGCTTGCCGTCTCGCTCTGGTCCGACGACCTAACGGTGGCAACCATCAACGGCGCGGTCCAACTTCTGGACAACGATTCCAGCCAGAGCTTCCAAACGGATCCCGCCGGGAAGATTAGGGTCGTCACGGCCGCGTCGGACCTCAATTCCCCGATTTTCCACGTGCGCACCCCCGCCATCGCTGCGTCAGACTGCTGCTCAATCGTCCCCAACAAGGAGATCTAGGAGAAGCTCAGGACCGTCGATCAGGCGACGCTGGTGAGAGAGCTTGGCATCAAGGAAGATCAGGTGGGGGATGCCGCGGTGGCGCTGAATCAAGCCATGTCGCTCGCGCCCACCGCGCCGACGGCCTGTCCCTCCCATATCCGCCTCAATTCATTTAAGCCCGGGCTGCAATACCGGCCAGAGGGCACGCCATCACCGGCATTTCTCGACCCGACCGCCATACCCGATCAGGCTTGGCGGCTGGAGGTCGCGCGCGGCGCCGTCCGGTTCAGGCATCTGACCCGCGAGGAGCTGGCCGCGGAGCAGGGGGATTTGGCGCCGCAGGGATGGACGGATTGGATCGGCGATCTCGGCGACCTCGCGGAGGCCTTCGCGGACGGCGTCGCGGTCAAATACACCGTTAAGAAGGCGGGCGAAGCCATCACGGCGACGGTCAATTTCGTCATCGAGGGCGTTCAATACGCATTCGAGCAAACCATGAAGAGGATCGAGCAGATCTTCGACATCGTGATGGTGGTGTTCGACGCGATTGGCGCCACGTTCGACGCCCTGGTGAAATGGCTCGGCTTCCTGTTCGATTGGCCGGACATCCTGAGGACGAAGGATGCGCTGGCGCATATGGTGACGGAGACGCTTCCGTTATTCAAGATGACGGCCGAACTGGCGCGGCGCGACGCGACGAAATTCATCGCCGACGGAAAGAAATCGCTTCAGCAGGGCGCGGAGGAAATCCGCAAGCGCTTCAAGCCAAGCGACAGCGTTTCCACGCTCAAGTCGCCTTTGCCGGCCGATGTCTCCGATGGGATCAGCGGCACGAATATCGCCCTCGATGCCGTCAGGTCTGAGGCCGATGGGAACCCCGCCGCGGCCCGGCGCTGGCGAGCCATGGCGAGCGCGGAGATGATGACAGACCAATCCCTCCAGGAGCTGTGGTCGGAATTGCAGGCGCTTGCCGACCCTGAGGGCGGCCCGCTTGTGGAATTGGAAGGCTTCAAGAACGCCGTGCATTTCATGTCACAGATGCAGGGCAGTCCAGATCAGTTTTTCAATAACGCCGTTTCGGCGATCATCAGCGTGCTCGAGGGCATCGCCGAGTTGATCCTCGATCTGGCCGCGACGGTGGTGGACAAGGTGTGCAAGGCCCTGGCCGCAGTCATCGATTGGCTGACCGGAATGCTCACGAAACGTTGGGACATCCCGTTTCTGACGGCGCTCTATGAGCAGCATATCTCCCCGGGAGGCACGCTAAGCGCGCTGGATGTCTGCTGCCTCATCTGCGCCATCCCCGCGACGCTGACCAAGAAGATCGTTTCCCCCGATCACCAGCCGTTTTTCCCCGGGGAGAACGACACCCAGAAGGACGCGGCGCTCGCGCGGTTTAAGTCGTGGTTCACGACGGCATGGATTGCAGGGAAAATCGGCCTGTCGCAGCCGACCGCGCTCGCTTCGACGCCGGTCCCTCCCCAGGACCGGGCCATAGGATCGGCCTTGGCGGGTGTCTGCCTAGTTTCCGCATACGGAGGTTACGGTGTGGTGGAGGGGATATTGGACAGCTTCCCCGTCGTCGGCGAGGAGGTGGCTGAGCCTCCGATCGCGTTCAGCAGGGTGGCGCTCGCGCTGGAGGCGATCATCGCGGTAACGGGGGTCCCGTATTTCATCGATACCACCAATAACGGAGGATGGGGCGGTGAGCCGGGCGACCCTCTCACGAATGCGTGCTACTACGCTACCGCTACCATGCCGTTTATCTTCGACGCGCTGTCCTACGGGCTCACAGAGCAAAAGGTGATCACGCGCAACTTCGGGAAACTCGGGGTCGGCTTGAATTTCCTCGGTGGATCGCTGGCCGGCCTGGGAGCCGCCGTTCCACAGATCGCCGGCATCGTGACGGACGTTCCCGGATATCGCGGCCCGATCATCGCGGCTTTCGCCGTATCCTGGCTTGCGAGTGCCGCCGCGACCATTGCGGGGCTCGCACGCCTGTCTCCCTCGCCCTCTTTCATATTCGTTGCGGCGGCCGTCGATGGCGGCGCCGACGTCGCCCTCGCGGGCGCCACTTTGGCGGAGTGGTTCGCTTCGGAGCAAGGTTGACCATCCACAGGCCGGCTTTGTCGGGCCCTCGCACTGGATGGCCGATAACCTAGGACAGCACCTCGCGACCCGGGTCATCACGAACAAGCGCTCCCGAAAAGTCGCGCAAGACCAAGTCCTGATTGAAAGCGTCCATCTAAACTACCGGAACGACCACGCGCCGTGCTGAGCACCCGATAGGGAATCGCAGAGAGGATCTTGAACATCTTCGCGACGTCGCGGGCTGACCGGCCTTCATGCCAACGCCATCAAGATGCGCCGCGTCTCGACGGCCTCGGCGGTATAGCCACCATGCTTCAGTGTGTTGCTGTCGGGTAGCGCTTAGCCGGGGTCTGATTGGTTCTCGGTGCAAGCGGCGGGGGATTTGGTCGCTCCTACGAGGCGCTTGCGGAGGTAGCGCCTTGGGACCGTATGCGGCAGCAAGGGGGGGATGAAAGCATCGACAGCCTGGTCACCCGGACCGGGCTTGAACGTCGTAAGCGTCGAACGCGGCGACCGGGCTTGGACGGTCACGGTCGACGGTGGGCTACCTCCTGCCTGTCCGAGGTGTGGCGCGCTGTCCAATTCGCGCCACAGCACCTACTCAGGGAGCGGTAACTTCTCTGGGGTCACGCGGCGTGTTGGAGGAGCGGCTTGGAGCGGAACGCCAAGGGGATCACCGGGTCGGGCTTCCGAAAGTTTGACCGCAGCCGATCGCGAAGTTCGCCGTTGACATCCGCGGTTCGGACTTGCATCAGCATGTGCGCGCCTCGAACAGACCAGCGCATCTGCTGGCTTTTAGCCATTCGCTCGCCGACGATCGAATTCACGGCGCCTTCCGCGAGGGTCGAAGCAACGCGAAACCCCGCTCTGTAGCGCTTGCCATAGTTGATGATCGCGCTGCGATTGGAAACGACATAGATCAGGAGCTGGGCGCCAAGGCTACGGAGTTGCGCGATGGAAAGGTCCTCGATCTCTCCCTCGGGCCTCAACTCATCTAACAGCTCCTGAAGATCTCGGATCGCGCGGTTGACGCGGCCATGCCAAAGACGCCACTTCATGGCGCGAACGCGCCGGGCGATCGGAGGAGACGTTTCAGGCTCATCCGGCCGAGATCGAGCCATGTGATCGGCGATCTGCTGCATCGGCTGGATTTTCATGGCGATGTGAAACCAGTCGATGATGTGGGTCGTAGGCTTCGGCATCGCTCGGGGCAGCCGTTTCAGGATTTCGGCGCCGTCCGAAATCACGGCGACGTCGCCAAAGCCGCGATACCCTTCCTGCCCGAGAGCATGGAGCGTTCGATCGCGTAACGCATTTTGATCGGCGGCGGCGGTGACGAAATAGCGTCCGCCGGTCTCGCCGCGCCCTCCACGACCACATCTGGCTACAACCAGTTCGAAATTGCGCCCTGACTTCGGATCAGCGCTGCGAACGTGGGCCGTATCGATGCTGACGACGAACTCCCTGCGCCGATCGCCGGGGAATTCTAGTTCCAGCTGTCGTCGATCCTTTATCTCGGATGCCGCTCTTCTCGAAACCGTCCGGTGTAAGCCGCGGGGGCCGGCTCGCGGCTGAGATCAGCGCTCCTCGCGCAGCGGCATTTCGCGGTGGATCTTGATCAGCTCGACGAGGCTGTCGACGCCGTCGTCGGTGAAGGCCATAACGCTCTCGTCACCTAGGCTCAGCACCCAGATGAGGCCATCCTCGGGCTCCATTTCGATCGCGACGTCGAAGAGGAAGTCGACGTCCTCGCCGAGGTCTTTGGCGACGCGGTCGATGGTCCTGACGCGGGAGACCTTGTTGACGTGCATGGGGTCAGGCCGCGAGCGCCGCAACGGCCCGAGGCTGCGGCCTCCAGTTCCACGGCAGCAGTTCATCGAGCCGATGCGCGGGATGGCCGGCGATGCGTGAGAGGACGTCGGCGAGCCACGCCTGCGGATCGACACCGTTCATCTTCGCGGTGACGATGAGGCTATACATGTCGGCGGCGCGCCGCCCTCCGCGGTCGGATCCGCAGAATCACCACGATTTCCGCCCAAGCGCCACGCCGCGCAGCCCACGTTCTGCTGCGTTGTTAAAGGGTATGGTGCCCGCGACGCCGCTCTTCCGCCTGGCATTCATCGCCTGAGAAGGTCATGGATGGGCCACCGGGATCGGGGCGTTGGGAGCACGAAACGGCGGCAGGCCGTCATGTCCATGAGCTGCGAGCTCGAGTTGTTACTTGGCCGCCCCTACGACTTGCCCGGTTGCGCTGCGAGCGCGGATCCGTAGATGTCGTGCAAGCCCGCTGGCTCCCGAAGAAAAGACGGAGGAGTCATGGCGATCATCGGTATGGATATTCATCGCTCGTTCGCGCAGGCGGCGTTCCTGCAAGACGGGCAGATCAAGCGGAAGCAGCGAGTTCGAACTCGTTCGCGATCAGCTCATCAAGTTTGCGAAGTCCCTGTCTATCGAGGACGAGGTCGTTATCGAGGCCACAGGCAACAGCGTAGCTGTCGAGAGGATCTTGCGGCCCTTCGTCAAGCGGGTGGTCGTGGCGAATTCGCGGATGGTTCGCGCAATCGCTTATGCTCGAGTGAAGACCGACAAGATCGATGCGGCGATATTGGCCAAACTCCACGCCGGCGGCTTTCTCCCAGAGGTCTGGGTGGCGGACGACGAAACTCAACGGCAACGGCGTCAGACGGCTGAGCGCATGGGCGTTCTCGAGCAGGTCGTTCGCACCAAGGGACGCATCCACGCGATCCTGCATGCGAATCTGATCCCGAAGTACATGGGCCATCTATTCGGCAAAGCCGGCAAGAAATGGGTGGCCGGCCTGCCGCTGCCTGACGAAGAAAAAGCAATCGTAAGGCGGTTGGCCGAGGAACTGGAGCGCAACTCGGATCAACTCGCCAAACTCGACATGACGATCATTCGAGAAGCCCTTGAAGACCCGCGAGTGGTTCGCCTGATGACGATCCCTGGGGTCGGGCCGGTGGTCGCCTCGACCGTCTTGGCCTCGATCGGCGATATCTCTCGCTTCGAGACGCCGGAGAAGTTGAGTTGCTACTTCGGATTGACGCCGAAGGTTCGCCAATCCGGCGATCGCCCTGCGCGTCACAAACGGATCAGCAAGCAGGGAAACACGCACGCCCGCAAGATGCTCGTCGAGGCGGCATGGTCCGCGAAGACGGCGCCGGGTCCGTTGAGGGCGTTCTTTGAACGGGTCCAGCGAAATCGGGGCGCACCTGCTGCGGCCGTTGCGACCGCGAGAAAGCTGGCAGTGATGATCTGGCATGTTCTGACGGACGGGACCGAATACGCCTACGCGCGGCCCGCCTTCACCGCCATGAAGCTACGCAAAGCAGCGCTCAAAGCCGGCGCTCCGCGCGAGTATGGCAAGGTGGGACCAGGTCGGGACTATTGGATCAAGGAGATCCGCGAGCGGGAAGCCGACTACGTGCGGCGTGCTGAGCACGCCTACGAGCGAATGGTGGCGGCGTGGAAGGAAAAGCCACCCACGGCTCCGGCCATGACCGCTACGCCTGGCTGACGATTCCCTCTTGTCAGCACCATCCGTAGTCATTTCGAGGCGCCCGTCACCGACGTAGGCCGTCAGCGCGGTCCAGCGCGCCGCGGCGTAGCGGAAGGCGCCCGCGAAGCTGCTCTTGCCGCTGACCTTTTCCATCGTCGCCTCGAGGAAGGCGCGCAGCTCGGAGAGGACCGGCGTCGCCTTTCCGCGACGCGCGGCGAGCCGCTCGGCCGGCGGTCTGCCCTTGATGTCAGCTTCGATCGCAAACAGCCGCGCGATCAATTCGAGTGCCTGCGCCGCCGCGGGCGATTTCGTTTCGACATGGATGTCGTAGATCTTGCGCCGCGCATGCGCCCAACAGGCGACCTCCGTCAGCGGGGCGGGCGCGCCCGTTAGGGGATCGGCTTCATAAAGTCCGGCGAAGCCCGCGTAGGCATCGGCATGGAGATGGCCGGGACAGCCCTTGAGCAAGGCGTGGGCGCGCTCGGCCTTGCGATCGGGCGAGTAGAGATAGAAGGCCGCCGGCGGCGCCGTCGATCCATAGGGGCGCTCGTCTCTCACCGCCGTCCACAGTCGGCCGGTTTTCGTTCGACCACGGCCGGGATCGAGCACCGGAACCGGCGTATCGTCGGCATGGAGCGCAGCGCCGGCGCGCACATGACGCGCGATCCGCTCAGCCAGGGGCTCCAACAGCGCCGCCATATGACCGACCCAGCCCGCCATGACGGAGCGGTCGATCTCCACCCCGCTGCGCCCGTAAATGTCGGCCTGGGCAGCGGGAGATGATCGCAATATTTGGAGACGAGGACGTGGGCGAGCAACGCCGGCCCAGGGCGTCCCTTCTCGATCGGCAGCGTCGGCATGGGCGCCTGCACGACCGTTTCGCAGGCGCGACAGCTCATCTCCGGGCGCACATGCAGTACGCGCTTGAAGTGCGAGGGCACATATTCCAGGACCATGCGCTCATCGGCGCCGATCCGGCCGAACTTCGTTGCGCCGCAGGTCGGGCAGACGCAGGGCGCTTCGTGCATGACCGTCTCGAGCGGCAGATGATCGGGCAGAGGGGTGCGGACGGATGGCTTCTTCGACGGCGCCGCGGAAGAAGCTTCGCCGTCGGAAGCCTCGGTTCGCGCCTGTCGCTCGGCGTCGCTCTCCTCGATGTCGCCGAGCAACAACTCCAGTTGCTCGATCTCGCGGTCGAGCTTCTCCGACGACCGCCCGAAGCGCGCCCGCCGCAAGATCGACAGCTGCATTCGCAGCTTCTCGATCAGCAGCGTCTTGGCGTGAACTTCCGCGGCGAGCGCCGCCGCAAACCGTCGCAGTTCGGCAGGATCTTCAGGCAAATCAGCGGCGGAGCGCGACATGCTTACAGCTATCACAATATGTGCGCCGGCGCATTCGAGAAAGCGCGGAATCTAAAGGAAACTCGGGCGTTCCGGCGCTTCAGGCGCAACAGTCCTGCGCCAATCGATTCCTTCGATCAGCAGCGCCAGTTGAGCCGACGTCAGGTGCAGCGCGCCCTCGACGATCGGTGGCCAAACGAACCGCCCTTTCTCCAGACGCTTGGCGAAAAGACACAGGCCAGAGCCGTCCCAGATCAAAATCTTCACGTAGTCGCCGCGCTTGCTGCGAAACACGAACGCCGCCCCCGAATACGGGTCGGCGCGCAGCATCTGCGCGACATCCGCGGCCAGCCCGTCAAAACCCCGCCGCATGTCCACGGGTTTGCACGCCAGATAGACCTTCACGCCCGGCGCGAACTGGAGCATCAAGCCACGCCGAGCGCCGACAGAACGCGACGGAGCGCCTCGGCGTCCACGTCGGCATCGAGCGACACCTTGGCGCCGTTCGGCAAGCTGATCTCCATCGCGCCGCGCTTTGCGCTTCGGCGTGGTTGACGAGCCGGCTTCGCGATCACGTCGGAACGCGGTGGTGCTGAGGCCGTGTCCAACTCAAGCAGCTTCACCGGGACGAAGGCCGGTCCGTCTTTCTCCGGTGGCGCGATGACGACAGGCTTGTCCTTCGCAGGCTCGCGCCGCCGATCAAGCCACCCCTCGCGCGATCGCCGTATCCACTTGAAAACGAGATTGGCGTTTAGACCGTGCTGACGCGCAACCGCCGCGATGGAGACGCCAGGCGCAAGGGCCTCCTCGACGATCCTCTTGCGCTCGTCGAGGCTTCTCGTTCGACGCCGCTTCCCAGTTCCGTCCTGCGCCGCCATCTGGTGTCCACCTCCGATTCAGGTGGACACCTAATCCAATCCAAACGCGGGCTCATAGGCGGCTGTCAGATCGCGCTTACGACCCCACCACCGTCCATCATTTCAATGGTTTATACCAAGAACTCGTTGATCATGACCTGTAGGGCCAATCGCGCATACCGATGGACATGATTTTCCAAGGTTGATCGACGAGTTTGTTCCACGCCTGGCAGCAATGGTCGACGATGTCGTCGAAGGATTTGAAGATCCTGTTCGACAGCCAATTATCGCGCATGAACTGCCAGACATTCTCCTGCGGGTTCAATTTTGGGCATTTCGCCGGCAGCGGGATCAGCGTGATATTGGGCGGAACTTTCAGGCTGCCCGAGAGATGCCAGCCGGCCTGATCGACGAGGCGCGCCGCGTGCGCGCCCGGCGCGATCTGCGTGGCGATTTCGGCGAGGTGGAGATTCATCGTCTCTGTATCGCACCTGGGCATGACGAGCGCCGCGCCCTTGCCATCCCTGGGACAGATCGCCCCGAAGATATAGGCCGATGCGGTTCGTTGGTCTTTCGGCGCGCTGGGGCGCGTGCCGCGTTTGGCCCAACGTCGCGTGATCTTGTTCTTCTGGCCGATGCGCGCCTGGCGCAGATCGGGCGCGAAAAAGGCGTCGAGCCCGACGCCATAGAGATCTGGTTCGCGGACGAGGATAGGGCAGGGGGATTCGACACCCTTGAAAGAGGGTAACACTTGTGTTACCTTATGGGGTGCCTGAACTGCGCTATTACCTTACGGCCAGCGGGGAGAGCCCGTTTGAAAGCTGGTTCTCCGATCTTGATGCGCCAGCCGCAGCCAAAGTGTCGGTTGCGCTTGTGCGGCTAGGGCAGGGCAACACCTCGAACGCAAAAGGCGTAGGGGAGGGGGTCCTCGAATACCGGATCGACTGGGGGCCTGGCTACCGGGTTTATTTCGGGCGCGATGGCGAGACGCTGGTGATCCTGCTTACGGGTGGCACCAAACAGCGCCAGCAACGCGACATCGAAAGGGCAAAGGAATTGTGGGCGGATTACAAGCGGCGGCGCAAGCCGCCGGCACGATGATAAGGAGGCCAGCAATGGCAGTGACGCGAGATTTTAAGGAGCTGGTGCAGAAGCGGGTCGCGCGCGATCCCGCGTTCGCCGATGCGCTGCTGCGCGAAGGCATCGACACCATGCTGACCGGTGATGTCGACAGTGGCAAAGCGATCCTGCGCGATTACATCAAGGCGACAGTCGGCTTTGAAAAGCTCGGCGCCGCGACCGGCACGCCGGCGAAAAGCCTCATCCGCATGCTTGGTCCGCGCGGCAATCCGCAGGCGCGCAACCTCTTCGGTATCATCGGCTACCTGCAAAAGCAGGCCGGCGTCGAGCTCCACGTTGGGGTAGGGCCAAGCTGAGGTTGGTCTTGGAACTACCGCCGGGATGCCTGGGGAGCCCATTCAATGGTGGTGTCAGGGCAAAGTCTCGGCTGCCCCGGCTGTGTTAGCCTCGGCGCATGAGCAATCCGTTCCGATATTTCAACAGCTCGCCAGAGGTCATCCGTCTAGTCGTGATGATGTACGTGCGATACCCGCTGTCGCTGCGCGACGTAGAGGATCTGTTGGTCGAGCGCGGGATCGACATCAGCCACGAGACCGTCCGATTCTGGTGGAACCGGTTTGGCCCGATGTTCGCCGCCGAGATTCGTAAGCGACGCGTCGCGCACATGCGCGGCTATCCGCAGTGGCGCTGGCACTTGGATGAGGCGTTCGTGAAGGTCAACGGCACGCTCTGCTATCTGTGGCGCGCAGTCGACCATGAGGGCGAGGTCTTGGAAGCGGTTGCTACCGCGAAGCGAGACTAGGCTGCGGCGCTGAAGCTTCTCAAGCGGATCATGAAGAAATACGGGGCTCCTCGCAGCATCGTCACCGATGGACTTCGGGCATATTCGGCGGCGATGAACGAGATCGGTGTTGCTGCCGAGCGGCACGAGGTCGGCGGTCGGCTCAACAATCGCGCAGAGAATTCGCATCAGCCGTTTCGGTGTTATTCGGCGTGCAATTTTGACCCCCTGAGCCGGGGGATCGGCGTCCAAAATTGACCCCCTAAAACCTGACCTGTTGGGCTGCCTGCTTTTGATTCGGAGCGGGCGGCGGGGGATGCTGATTGTGGAGACGATCGGTCGGATACGGCGCGAGCATTTTGTCAAAGGGAAGTCGATCAAGGAGATCGCGCGCGACCTGAAGATATCGCGCAACACGGTTCGCAAAGTCCTGCGTTCAGACGAGACGTCGTTTTCCTACGAGCGGGAGATCCAGCCCCGCCCCAAGCTCGGGCGGTGGAAGGCCGAGATCGATCGGATGCTGGCGCGCAACGCCGACAACACGGCGCGCGAACGTCTGACGCTGATCCGGCTGTTCGAGGAGCTGCGGGCGCTCGGCTATGACGGCGGCTACGACGCTGTCCGGCGCTATGCCAAGAGTTGGGTGCGCGAGCACGCCAGCCAGACGGCGGATGCTTATGTCCCACTATCGTTTGCGCCTGGCGAAGCCTACCAGTTCGACTGGAGCCACGAGATCGTCGTGATGAGCGGGGTGACGGTGACCCTGAAGGTCGCCCACGTCCGCCTCTGCCATAGCCGCATGATGTTTGCTCGCGCCTATCCGCGCGAGACGCAAGAGATGGTGTTCGACGCGCACGATCGAGCGTTCGCCTTCTTCAAGGGCGCCTGTGCGCGCGGCGTCTACGACAACGTGAAGACGGCGGTCGAGACGATCTTCGTCGGCAAGGAGCGGCAATATAATCGCCGCTTCCTGCAGATGTGCGCCCATCATCTCGTCGATCCGGTCGCCTGCACGCCGGCGTCGGGCTGGGAGAAAGGACAGGTCGAGAATCAGGTTGGGCTTGTCCGCGAACGCTTCTTCACGCCACGGCTGCGGGTCAAAAGCTACGATGAACTGAACGCGTGGCTCGTCGATAAATGCGTGGCCTACGCCAAGGCGCATGCTCATCCCGAGCAGCCGGATCGGACGGTCTGGGAGGTCTTCGAGGAGGAGCGACCCAAGCTCATTCCCCACCGCGGCCGCTTCGATGGATTCCACGCGCTGCCGGCTTCGGTGTCGAAGACATGCCTCGTGCGGTTCGACAACAACGAATACTCCGTCAGCGCCAGCGCGATCGGCCGACCGGTCGAGGTCCACGCCTACGCTGAACGCATCGTCATCAGCCAGGATGGGCGCATCATCGCCGAGCATCGCCGCAGCTTTGGTCGGGGCGAGACGATCTACGACCCCTGGCACTACGTCCCTGTTCTCGCCCGCAAGCCCGGCGCTTTGCGCAATGGCGCGCCGTTCAAGGACTGGGTCCTGCCGACGGCGCTGGAGAAGGTGCGCCGCAAGCTCGCCGATTCCGACGACGGCGATCGCCAAATGGTGTCGATCCTTGCCGCGGTGCTCACCGATGGGCTGACGGCGGTTGAAGCGGCATGCGCTCAGGCCATGGCCGAAGGCGTCCATTCCGCCGACGTGATCATCAACATCCTCGCTCGCCACCGCGATCCAGGACCTGTCGCGCCGATCTTCACCCCGGAGGCGCTGAGGCTCCGCCACGCGCCGGTCGCCGATTGCGCCCGATACGATCAACTGAGGAGGGCATGAGCATGGAGCGAACCGAAGTTCTCGACATGATGGGCGAACTCAAGCTCTACGGGATGAAGAGCGCCTATGACGAGACCCTCGCAACAGCGATCAAGCGCAAGCACGAGCCGCAGCACTTTGTCGGCGATCTGCTCAAAGCCGAGATATCCGAGAAGCACGCGCGTTCGATCAAATACCAGCTCACGATCGCCAAGCTGCCGCTTGCCAAAGACGTCGAGGACTTCGCCTTCAAGGATACGCCGATCAACGAGAACCTGGTGCGCGATCTCACCGGCGGAGGCTTCATTGCTCAGCAACGCAACGTCGTCCTCGTCGGCGGAACCGGGACAGGCAAAACCCATCTGGCGATCGCCATCGCACGAAGCTGCATCCGCGCCGGCTCGCGCGGCCGCTTCTTCAACACCGTCGATCTCGTCAACCGCCTCGAGGCCGAAAGCCGCGCCGGCCGGCAAGGTAGGCTCGCGGACTATTTGACCCGATTAGACTTCGTCATTCTCGACGAACTCGGCTATCTGCCCTTCGCGCAGGCCGGTGGACAGTTGCTGTTCCACCTGGTCAGCCGCCTCTATGAGCGGACCTCGGCGATCGTCACGACCAATCTCGCCTTCGGCGAATGGCCGACCGTCTTCGTCGATCCCAAGATGACGACGGCGCTGCTCGACCGCCTCACGCATCACTGCGACATTGTCGAGACTGGCAACGAAAGCTGGCGCCTTCGACGAGGACGCTGCCGCGGCCGACCTCCTTCAGCAATACGAAGCGCGACCCGAGTTCATCACGATTTCGGATTGTATGACACAATTCATGAACTTGGCTCCCCAATGAATATTCCGCGAACAGGTCAAAGCGACCCTTCGCTGTCCTTCAAGATCGGCCCTGTGAACGAGCGGGAAGCGCGAGAAAGCGGACTTTGGCTGAAGGCGCGGGTTGCGCCTAGGAGCGACCGTTCTTAAAAAAGGCTACGAGTGCGTTGGTGCGACCCCGGCCTAACTACGCCAATTCGGCCGCAGCTTTCCTTGCCAAGACACGGGCTTGCCTGGACAGCGTCGACGGGCTTTATCGTCCAAAACGTCGTGACCGCTGCTGAAACGATCGCACAGCGCGAAGAAAGTCGACTTTGCGAAACTCCGGCCAGTCTACATCGGAGAAATAGAGCTCACTGTGAACGCTCTGCCACAGCAGGAACCCGGACAAACGGATCTCGCCGCTCGTGCGGATGATGAGATCGAGATTCGGGAGCCCCACTGTGTAGAGGTGTTCAGCAATCGCGAAAGGCGTGATCTCATCGAGGATTGCGTCCAAATCCACTCCGCACTGCGCCTTCTTGCGCACCAGATCGCGAACCGCGTCAGCGATTTCCTCTTGACCGCCGTAGGCGATCGCGATCGTCAGCTTTAGAGCATCATAGTCAGCTGTGACCTGTTCAGCTTCTCGAAGCACGGTTACGAGTGTCGACGGCAGGAGATCGAGGCGACCCACCGCCTTGATTCGAACGCGCCGACGGTGAATTGCTGGGTCTTTGGCCAGAGCTGCAATCTTGGACTTGACCGCCGCGAGGATTGCGGAAACCTCGGTCTCCTGCCTTTTCAAATTGTCGATTGAACACACCCACAACGTGACGGCTGGTATTCCGAGATCGGAGCACCAGGCGAGCACGTCGTCGAGCTTCTCGGCACCGAGATCATAGGCCACGCCCGGATCGGCGAGGCCATGTTTGCGGGCGTAGCGTCGATTGCCATCAAGAATGATGCCGACATGGCGCGGTGGTTGACGCCCGCCGATTTGACGACGCAATCGGGATTCATAGAGCCAGTAAAGGAGCCGCAACATGCCAGAAATGGCCTATCTCCCGCCATGAAGCCTCATTCAAAGAGGCGCCGTTCCGTCGCTCTGTGACGGGAAAGTAGCTAGAGCAGAATCGGTCTTCGAGCCGCTCGGGTCGACAGACAACACCGCCCATCTCAATGTCGTCCATCCGATACGTCGGCGCGCGCCGCACCGCAGTCGACCCTGAGCGGCGCGGGAACGCCCCTTTGCACCAAGAGAGGCCTCTCTGGTCATCCCACCGGCAACTCGGCAGGCGCGCCCGGGTGGACCCCAGGACGTTGCGGGATGGCAGCGATCAGCAAGACCATCACTGCGATGAGAATCGCGGTCGCGGTCGTGCGGCTGAAAGCGAATCCTCCGTGGTCGATCGGCTTGTCGAACAGATCGCCCAGCGTCGCGCCGAGCGGGCGCGTCAGGATGAAGGCGGCCCAGAACAGGAACACCCGGGACACGCTGGTGAAGTAATACGCCGCCGCAAGGAGCAGCAGACCGGCCCCGAATACGAGGGCTGCATTCTCGTAGCCGAGATCGTTCGTATCGGCCATCCAGTCACCGAGCGCCGTGCCCAGCGTTTGCGAGAAGAGGATTGTGGTCCAGTAGAAGGCCTCGACCCTGGGCGTCGTGACGGTATTCACCGAGACCGTCCCTTCCCGCCAGCGCCAGACGAGCAGCGACGTCAGAAGCAGAGCGAGCAGGAGCGATGATCCGCCCAGGTAACCGATTCCGAGCGAGCGATCGGCGAAATCGGCCATTGTCGTTCCGACCGTCGTTGTCGCGACGATCGTCACCCAGTAAATCACGGGATGAAACTTTTTCATTACGATTTGGGCGATCACGGCCGCAACGAACACGCCCATGAATATGCCCGTCCCGATCAGATATCCGCCGTTATGTGCATCTTTGTCCGCGTGCAGCATCGACATCGTCACGGCGTCGCCGCCGGTTTCGCCGATCGTCGTTGCGAGAATCTTCACGATCCAGAAGCCGAGCGTAACTTCCGGAACCTTGCTGAATGCAACTTTCGTCGTTTCGTTCATGATCGCTCCGTCTTGTCGAGAGCGGGCCGCCCGCGCCGGAGCGCGAGCGGCCCGTCGAATGGAATCAATCGGGGTGGGCGCCTTCGGTTTTGTTCTCGAGCACCCGCCCGGTTCTTGCATCGACGCCGACCTCGTGAGTGACCGCTCCGTTCCTGATGTCGAAGGAATAGCGCAACCCGCTGCCGCCGCCCTCTCGTTCGAGCTCTTCGTCGGTGATTTGACCGGGATGGGCCTTCAGTGCGATTGCGCGCGCCTGTTCGATGGTGATCTTCACCTGGCTGGCGAGCCTTTGCCCGGTGTAAGCCGCAGCCGGACCCGCAACCGCCAGGACGATGACCGTCAAGCCGAGCAGGCCGACGCCGCGGGATGTCGTCGCTTTCAATGTTTCTCTCCGATGTCTGGTGATCCGCGACTCGCCAGCCGCGGAAGTGTTTGTCCCCTGCCGGAACTTATGCGACGTCAGAATTAGCTGAGAATTAGCGCCGCCCGCCCGCGCCGCGGCCAGCCTCGCCTGCGGCCGGGATGGATAGGCGGGCGACGACGCCTGTTATGCCGTCCGCGCGATTTTCTACCGTGAGGCCGAAACCATGCCGTTCGGCGACCCGGCGAGCGATCGACAATCCCAGGCCTGTCCCTTCCGTCTCTTGCGGCGCGGCCCGAAAGAACCGGTCGAACACGCGCGCCTCAGCGCCCATCGGGAGCGATGCCCCCGTGTTGGAGACTTCGACGACGAAGCGGCCGTCGCCTCGCCCGATGGACACATCGATTCGCCCGCAGGACGGTGTGTATCGCACCGCATTGTCGATGAGGCTCGAAAGCAGGGCGCGCACTTCGTCCGGGGCGCCCCGGCAAACGGCCTGACAGGCGAAATTCACTTCGAGATCAATCTGCTTGTGGTCGGCGACCGCCGCGTGATCCGCGACGGCCTCGAGGACGAGCGCATTGACGTCGACGGTCTCGTCCTGGACGGCGCCGCTCTCTTCGAGCCTCGCCAGATGGAGCAGCTGATTGACGAGCGCGCTCGCGCGCCGAACGCCGCGCGCAAGAGCCGCGGTCGCTCCTTCATGGGCGCTTCGCGCCTCCCGCGAAAGGTTTTCGACCTGAATCTGCATCCCGGCGAGCGGCGTCCTGAGTTCGTGAGCGGCGTCGGAAACGAATCGTCTCTGCGCCTCGACGGCGTCATGCAGCCGGACGATGAGGCTGTTCATGCTGCGCGCCAGCGGGGCGACTTCTGCGGGAATCCCGTCGAGCGCGATCGGCGCCGTCGCGCCGACGCTGCGCTCGGCAAGCTCGATGGACAGCGTATTCAGTCGCGCCAGCACCCGGTTCATCGCCCATCCGACCACGAGCCATGCCAGGGGAATAGCGATCAGGACCGGCGCCGCCGCCCAGAGCGCCGCGGTCTGCGCAATTTCCTGGCGCACCACTTCTTGCTGCGCGACCTGAATCATGCGCCGCGAGTCGCCCGCCGTGTAGACGCGCCATTTCTCGCCCGCGGCTTTGGCGTTTGCATAGCCCGGCCTGATCTCAAGGGGGATGTGGACGGACGGGAGTGACGCGTGGACGAGGGTGCCCTGCGCATCCCGGATAGTGACCGCGAATTGATCTTCGGGATCCTGATCCGCCTGCGCGGGCGCATCCGCAGGGGAAACGCCGGCGCCGGCGTTGAGCGCGATCTGACGCAGCTGACCGTCGAGAAACTCCGTCGCCGCGTCATACGCATAAAGGTACGCTAACGCGCTCGCCGCCAGGCCGATGACGGAAAGGAGGACGGTTACGTAGATCAGCGCTGTTCGTCGAAGCGATCCGGTCGTCAGGATTTCGGGAGCATCCATCCTGCGCCCCGGACGTTGAGGATGACCGTCTTGCCGAACTTCCGCCGGGCGGAATGGATCAGGACGTCGACGGCGTTGCTCTCCACCTCCTCGCCCCAACCGTAAATGCGCGCCTCAAGTTGAGCGCGGGAGAGAATCCGACCCGGCCGCTCCATCAGCGCGTGCATGAGGGCGTATTCGCGGGCCGACAGGATGCCCTTGGCGTCGCCGTGGCGCAACTCGTGAGTCTCTGTGTCGAGCTCAACGGCGCCGGTGGAAAGGGTAGAGGTTGAACGGCCCGCGCGGCGGCGGATGAGAGCCCTCATGCGGGCCGTGAGCTCGCGCAACTCGAAAGGCTTGAGCAGGTAATCATCGGCCCCGAGGTCGAGGCCCGACACACGGTCATCGACCGCTCCGCGAGCGGTGATGATGAGAATCGGGGTGTCGACGCCCTGCTTTCGGGCCGACTTCAGAAGATTTGTCCCGTCGGAGTCAGGTAGTCCGAGATCGAGAAGAACAATTGCAAATCCTTCATCGCATAAAGCCGCTTCAGCCGCTGCGCCGTCGCGAACCCAATCGACCGACATTCCTTCGGCGCTTAGCGCCACGGTCAAGCCTTCGCCGATCATGACGTCGTCTTCCACAAGCAAGACGCGCATTCCAGCCGCGCTCCGAAAACAGGAATGATCGATAGGAAAAGTCGCTTTCCCAAGATACTCCTTCGTGGAGAATCGGACGACTCTCATAAGGAACGGCGTCAGCCCCTAAGCAGGCAATCGTTTCTGCCTTGACGATTGCTCCGATGCAGGCAGACCTACTTTCGCATTGGTCGCCCTGTCGGCGTCGGTCGAACGACGACGTGGCATGGAACATTGCTCTGAGCCACTTTGGGGCAATAGCTCGATAGAGTTGCCGATGTAAAGAAGTGGATGGAATCTGACACTTGATACTTGGCCGGGTCCAGCCACCGCGCAGTCGGAGTCAACCTTTGCCAGCGAATTACGACGCCGTGTAGAAAGGCGGGGAGTCGACTCATTTGCGTCGCACCCGCTTGGGGCGCACACAGCTTGCGCCTGAAGCGGTGTTTCCCCGACCACGTCGTGGACGTATCAGCCGCCTTTCTTCAGAGACAGTAATGACGTTTGGACCGCGTTGGAACTCTGTGCTGACGCGGAGTTGGCGGCGGCTAAAGGTTTATAGTCGCCGTCGCTGTCCTTAGTCTTTGAAGTCATGGCGCTGCGGGCCTTGTAGTCTCCGTCTATCGCTCTGGCGGGGGCTGCCGGCGCCGCCGCGGGCGATGAAGTGGCCGTGGAAGCGGCGGGGGCCGCCGCGGTGGTCGCAGCCCCGGACGCGGCGCCTGGCGCCGAGGCAGCCGTTGACGCGGCGCTGCGGGCAACGGCCTGGGGCGCGGGAGCGGACGCGGCGCTCGGCGCCGACGAGACTGCAGACATTGACATTGCTACTCCAAGATTTGGCGGACGTGCGCTAAGCGCGAGTGAACGGATCGCGAGGCGCTACGCAGCGTTACATTGCGGCGGGTGGAGACATGTCGGTCGCTGGCCGACGGGATGGAGCGGTTTCATACCGCCGACGTCGGAAAGCGAACCCGACAGCCCAACCCTTTTCTATTGAAGACGATATCTGTTAAAGTAGCCTTACAGGTGTCCGTTTTCGCCGCGCGACGAGGCGCGCCTCACCACAAATCCGCCCGAGCAGGCGCCCGACCTCGCCGCACCGAGTGCAGCGAAGTTCTGGGAGAAGTGGGTAAGCGCCATCGAGATCCACGGCGCTGTTTTGGGGGCGCGCCAGGCTCCGCATCAGGCCTTGACTGCGGCGGCGTGGCGGAAGAGCCTCGTTCCGCGATGCCCGGCGAAGCCGAGCGCGGTGAATCCGAGCATCATCATGCCCCAGGTCGAAAACTCGGGAACGCCGGCGATGAAGGCTTCGCCGCCTGGATTCCCGAGGCCGGTGACGACCGGAGTCAAAGCGCCGTCGAAGCCGGGCAGAGCCGTGCTCGACGCGTCGAACGCCCCAATGAAGCCGATGGCGCCCGCCGAATTCTGCGCCGCCGAATAGCCGAAGTCCGGATTGAACGATCCCGTGACGCGATAGATGTCGTTCGTCGTCTTGTCGGCGACGAGCAGGGTCATGCCCGGCGTCCCGCCAAACGCGGTGTCGTCGACCATGGCGTTCTGGAGCGCCAACGCACCGACCGACTGGTTGCTCGCGCCAAGATTGCTCACGAACACCAGTTCTCCGTCGCCCTGGCTCGTCAGCACCGCCCGTCCATCAATTGTCTGCGACAGGCTGTCGGGATCCTGGAGGTTCAGCGTCACCGAAGAGTTCGTATTGTACAGCGCGGCGGTAGCGTCAGCGAGAAGCGCGGGCGAGGTCGTGACCGTGCTGCCGCTCAGCGTCGCTTGGACAATCGCTGGATCCAGGTTTGGATTGTTGGCCGGGTTTGATGCGCTGATAAAAGTCTTGCCCCCCTGGAACAGGATGTCGTCATATCCGCCGCCGTTTACCGAAGCGATCGGGATCGCCGCCGACTTCGCAAGCGTGCCCGGCGTGACCAGGACGAGGTTGGAATTCGCGTCCTCGTTCTGAAGCGCCCAGATCTGCTTAGTCGCCGCATCATAGCGCAAGCCGTCATTGTGTCCGGTTACCGTTGTGGATGCGAGGACTTGGCCGCTCCGGCTGAATTCCACGATGGTGCTGACCGCGCCGCCGCTTCCGTCCGGATTGCCGCCGTTTCCATAGCCGACATAAACATCGTTGCCGACCACGAGCACTGAGTCGGCGGCGCTGGTCCCAGCGGGCCCGCCTGCGAACAGGCTGATGCTGTACCCGGACGCCGCAACCGGATCGGCGCGGGCCGCGGCCACGGCCGTCGCCGTTGCGGCGGCGATCGCCAGCACCGAGGCTGTTTGCCTGATCATCGTGCGTGTGTTCCGTTTCATGAGTCTTCCTCCGCGCGGCAAGAATCTCGCCAGCGCGGCAAAGCTACTTCGGCTCTGTCTCAGGCGAGCGAACAAAACAAGGCAAGAATGCGGCCAGGGCGCCCAGGTGTGCGGCGAAACGGCTTCGGCAAGCGAGTTTTTCATACCAACCCACTTCCGGCGCTAAGCAGTCTCGAATTAAGCGGGATTTTCGATGACCTCGGAGCCGACAGGCACTGTAGTTCCACCGGATCTTTGGATGGACGTCTTCGGCCCTTCGCGGTGGTCATCAGTGCCCGGATAGACGCCCGCTTCCGGGCGGTGAAGCAATCGCGCACGTAAAACACGGCGGCTTTGGCGCGCACCTCGGTCTTTCCCGAGACGACCTTTGTAGGCGCGCTTCCCACCCTTCTGAGTTGTTCGCCGTTCGCAAGCACGTATCCATCGGCGTTGCGAATGCGACGCGGTCAACTGCGTTCCGTAAGAACCGTCGACGGCGCTTCAAAGAGCCGAGAGCCGGCGATCAGGCGCGGAGTCGCTAACCGCGGCGCCGCTTGCGTTCGAGCCATGTGTTGAGCGCTATCTGGGCGAGCGGCGGGGAAGCATGAAGGTCAATTCGTGTTCGCCCGACGCTGCCGATCCGGCCCCAGCGGCGCACCAGCGACAATTCGGCGAACAGCGTCGGCTCGACCGATAGGACGTAGTAGCGCGCCATGTTCTTCGCGCGGTCGACCCGCTCCAGCACGAGCACGTTCAGGACGTCCGGATCCTTGGTTTGCTGGTCCATAGTTGGAAGCTAAGGCGCGAGACCGTGCGCGCGTCCAACGCATATTTCGAATCAATCGACTTGCGGCGATTCGGATTTCGAATCGATCGGACGGACAGACCGCGAAAGCGCTCGGCCGAAGGCTGCGGCGCGGCGACTTGTCCCGACGTAGAGCGGCGAATAAGTCATGAATTTCCAGATGTTATCAAAGTAATGGACGTGAGGCTAGTTGCGTTTAGATGACACGCTCACCAAGATGGTTAATATAACCATGTAAATGTATGCTTTAGTTCCATAACGAACATTACGCGAACCCGCAATTGATTAGCAATATCAATTACCTCTCAGCAAGTCATGTAACGTCTCACCAATATCCTTCTGGAGCTGAGTTAACGGAGAATTCTGAGCGTCTCCTGCTATCAAATAACTTGGACTCGTCTGGCCCCGTCGTAAGTGACACGGCGACTACGGATGTTCTCGTGAGCCCTCTAGTAGTTAATGTCACGATTGGAGGGCCAACCTCACACCACCCATGGACCTCACGCGGCGGGAACCTCGCAAATATCCCTTACCGACTTGAGCACCGCCGATGAGGCAAACACGCGGTCGAGCCATCCCTCGCGGAAAATAACGGGCTTCGCCTTGTCGATCGCCTGGAGCGCTCCGTCCGAGAACTTTCCTTCCGGGAAAATCCCGAACGCAATTGCGAGCTCAATGTTGAGATGGCCTATGATGAAATCGATCGCGGCCTGCTTCGGCACGCCGCGGCGGACGGCTTCCTCCGTCGCCTCTCTGAGCGCCAGCGCGAAAGTCGCGCCAACTGTTTCGGAAAGCGCCGGTTCGAGAATCGCGAGCTGCTCAACCGTGCAGCGGTGGGCGCGCATCACTGGCTTATAAATCTGCCGCGCAATCTCCTCGCATTCTGAGTAGTCCGACTCCGGCCCCTGCATCAGGGCGCAGACAATATGCTGCTTGGCATGAATCCCGCCGAAATAGTCGGTCTTCGCCATCGGCTCGGTTTCGTCGTTGAAGATCGGCGGGTGGCATGGATGTGTGACAAAATAAGTGATGTCTTCGCGCTCCGGCAATTCGCCCGCGTGCGGCGCCGCCGCGTCGAGCATAAGGACCTTGGAGCGCGAACGAAGGTCCTTGACGAAGGTCTTGAGGATCTTGCCGATCAACCGGTCCGGCACGGCCATGACGACCGCGTCGGCGGAGGAAATTGCCTGACCTTGCTCCATGCATTCGATACCGAGCGTCTGCTTGAGACGCGCGCGTCCCTCCTCGGACACCTCGACATGGTCCACGTCGAACCTTGCACCCTTAAGATTGGTCGACAGGCGCATGCCCATCTTTCCGCCGGCGCCCAGCAATGCGATCTTCGTCACGTCGTTCTCCTCAACTTGTCGCGCGTCCCGCGCGAACCGATCCAAAAAAATCCGCTTTGCCCATCTGGCCGCCTTTGAGCGTGATCTCGATCCCGTCCACTTTCGGGTCGGTCGAGAAGACGCGGCAGAGGGGCGCGCCAGGCGCGATCGGCGCGATGGCCTCGAGCGCGAAAGCGCCAAGCGCGCGCGTGGCGAAGCCTGAGGTGTCTCCGCCGGAGACCGCTGCGCGCTTCACCCCGCCCTCGCCGACGAGGCGCCTCACAATCTCGCCCAGGCCGCCGCCGATCCGCGCGTTGACTTCGACGGGATCGCAGCCCGAAGCTGCGAGCTTTGCCCGAAATCGAGAAACGACTTCGTCGTTGGGCCCACGGGCCGTCGTAACGAGCGGAGACCGTCCGTTCGATAGCACGACGTGCGCCCTGTAGACTGTCGCATCGACCTCGGCCTGCAAGCGCCTATCGTCCAGACCGGCTTCGGGGGCGAAACCAATAAGATCAAAGCCGTTCGCCTGCGCCCAGTCGACCTGCAAAGCCGTGACCGGCGAGACCGAACCCGAGACGGCGACGATCTGCCGCTGTTTCGAAGCCGAGCACTGCCTAGACGTCTCCGGAAGCCAACCTTGGGCGCACCAATGCGCGACGAGAGCGTATTCGACGCCCTGCGATCCGATCGCGAAGAGCGAACGGTTCCGCCGGCTCCACATGAGCTCGCCCACCCAGCGCAGGGTCTCCTCATCGACGATGTCGAACACAAGCAGAGATCGGCCTCGGCGAAGCTCGGCGTCGAATTGCTGGTGCCCTGCCCCACTCTTCATGGCGGCAAAGTCGACGAGACCGATGTTGCGCGAGGTTTGCTTTCCGATGTGCAAGCGCACATCGGCTTCGTCGATAGGGGTCACGGGGTGCCGTTGCATGACCGGATGGCGGTCGAGGCGGTATACGCCGTCGCCGGACGCCGCGAACAGATTGCCAAACGCCTGGTAGCGTCCAATCGCCGGCGCGGCGACGACGAACGGCTGCCAATTCGCCGCCCCAAGCGTCTCACCAAAGATCGGCGCGCCAATGTCGATCGCGCGGCCGATCGACCCGACGGTCGGCGAGGAGTTGAGCGTCGAGCAGATCTTGTAATGCATCAGGGGCGCGTTGAGCGCTACGAGCGCGCGAAAAGCCCCGGGCAAATGTTCGTCCATCCAGCTCGGCGGCATCGCCCGAGCGACGCCAGCTATTCCGATCGCTCGGTAGCACCGAAAGCGTTCGAGCTGCTCGGCCGTTGGCATCTCGACAAACATCACCGCCGGCAAGCCTGCGAAGGTCATGACCTCCATGACGGCCGAAGAGCCGGTGAAATCGTCGCCGTAGAAAGCGACAAGAACCCCGGCGGGAAGGCCGGCGGACTCTGTCACGCAGAGGCCATCTTCAGCGCTGCGGCAAGCGAGGGATGGGTCAAGGCATAGCGCTCGGCGGGAACGCTGGCCATCGCTGCGGCGAAGGCTTCCTTTAACGCGCGCACGCCTTCTGCGGGTCCGCCGGGGTGGGCCATGATGCCGCCGCCAGCGGCGAAAATAAGATCGGTCGAACCCAGCGCCGCCAGCGTTCCCGCCGCCTGCCGCGCCGATTGCCCGGAAGAAAACACTGGCATCACGGTGCAGGGTTTGCCGTCGAACATGGGCGTGAGACAGGCTCGGGCCGACGCGGTCACGCTCTCATCGGGTTCGCTGAATTTGTTGGCGAGCCCATTGACATGCATGTGGTCGGCTCCGGCGAGGCGCCAGATCTTCTGCCACGCCACATAGGACCAGCCGAGCGCAGGATGGCGCGATAGATAACCCCAGCCGTTTCGGTGCGCATGGATCGGCAAGCGGGCATGCCGCCCGAGCGAGATCATTCCGACGACCCCGACCGAATTCAAGCTCGCCATCACGCATGTGCCGCCAAGGCTCTCCACGAGATCGTGGCGGCGACGCATCTCGTCAATCTCTCCCGTGAGGTTGAAGGCAAACATGACCTTTCGACCGGTGCGCTCGGCGTGACGATCGATGACCTTCATCACGACGCGCACGCGCTCATCGAACGGACAGAGCGCGCCGTCCGACTGCAGTTCGTCGTCCTTGATGAAATCAATGCCACCCGCACACAGCCCATCCACAAGTTCGGCTGTCTGCTCGGGCGTGAAGCCGATCGACGGCTTGATGATGGTGCCGATCAAGGGCCGTTCATACACGCCGCTTAGCTTTCGGGTGCCGTCGACGGCAAACTTGGGGCCTGGATAGGCGCTCGCGAAAGCCTCCGGCAGCCGCATATCGAGAATACGGAGACCAGAGAATTGTTTGAGCTCAAACAGATTGCCGGCTACGGTCGCCATCAGGTTGGGCAGCGAAGGCCCGATATTGTCGAGCGGCCAGGAGAGCGTCGCGCGCGCCGTCAGCCGTCGGCCGCCGTCACGGGGAGCGCCCGAACCGGGAAGGCTCGGCTCGTTAGCTTCGCCCAACACTTCCAGGGTTTCGACGCGCGCCGCTGAACGCGCCTTGAGTTCCCGCGTCTCGCCCGGCACGGGAACAAAAGTTCCCGAGGACTGTTCGCCAGCCATCGTTTCGACAGCCTTTCGCGGGTCGTGTGCTGTTTCGATAAGATAGTCGGCTTCGATGCGGTCAACACTCACCGAACGTTCCCTCGGATTGAGCAGGCCGGCGAACGCAATGGATGAGCGACGCACATCGGGCGTTCGTTTGGCCTCCCCGGCGTGTCGCCTGGATTTGTTTGGACATGTTTTCGAGCTGGTTTTCCACGGGGCTTACATACTCAGTATACCAGCAGGACGATGCGAACAACCTCTTAGGGAAAGAGGTTCCGAAGATCAGGCGCGAAAGTTCGCCTGGTTGTAGAGCTTATTGGCGCGGTTCAGGTGATCGCCGGTCAGTCTCGCCGCCTCTTCGGGTTCGCCGCGCGCGATCGCATCCAGAATTTGACCGTGCTCGGCAAGTGTGAGCTGTTCGAGGCCCGGTTTGCGGACAAGATCGAAATGGAACCGGGCGAGCCACGCGAACAGCGCCTGGCTCAGATTGGCGAAGATCGGGTTGCCTGTAATGACAGCGATGCGATGATGAAACCGGCCGTCGGCTTCAAGGAAAGCGTCCGAGTCGAGGCGCGCCCATTCCTGCTCGGCCAGAATTCGGCGCAAGTCCGCGACATCCTGAGGCGTGCGCTTACGCGCTGCAATCTGCGCGATGGTCATTTCGAATGAAGCCCGCGCTTCCTTCAAATGGTCAAGCGTTGTGGGCGAATTCATCAGGACATGCCGCATCGTTTCGCTCATGTCGGCGACCATGCGCTCGAACGATGGGGCGGCGACTCTGGGCCTCTCGCCATGGTTGATCTCGATGAGGCCCATGCGCTTCAGGTTCTGCATGGCCTCACGGATCGACGGGCGGCCGACTGCGTAGCTCTGCATGAGTTCGCGTTCGGACGGGAGAGGATCGCCCGGCCGCAAATTTTCCGCCTTGATGACCGCAAGCAGCCGGTTCTGGACGAGTTCAGCCAGCTTCGGCCTCGCCACTGGGTCCCGCTTTGCTACGAGCGTGCGCTGCGTTTGCTCCCTAGCGTTCAACGCGAGAATCTCCGACTTCGATCGTGAAGGGCTTTCAAAGCCCTTCGGGGTCGCCTGGGCCAACACGGACGCAGGAGGCGTATCTCTCCAATTGACGCTTGCCAACGCTCGAACTGGTATACTATGTACACAAGCAGCGCTTCAAGCAAGACGGGGCGCACCCGTGTCCATGGGAGGAGCCAATGAAAACTATACTTGCCGCGCTCGCTGTCCTCACGCTCTCGGCCGCGCCAGCGCTGGCGACGCCTCAAGCTCCAGTCGTTGCACTATCGAACGCCTATTATGGAAACACCTGGCGTCACCAAATGGTCGAGGCGTTCGAGGCTGCCGCCAAACAGGCCAAGAGCGAAGGCAAGATCGCTGATTATATCGTGATGAACGGCGACGGCTCGGTTGCGCAGCAGAACAGCCAGATCGGTGAGTTGATCCTCAAGAAGGTCGACGCGCTGCTCGTCGACGCCGCTTCTGAAACTGCGGTCAATGGCGTGATTGAGAAAGCGTGCAAGGCCGGCATCATCGTGATCTCGTTCGACTCAATCGCCAATGCGCCCTGCAACTACCAGCTCAACTTCGATTTCAAAGGCTACAAAGCGCAACAAGCCGAAGCGGTCTTCAAGATGCTAAACGGCAAGGGCAATGTCATTCAGGTACGCGGGGTCAAGGGATCGGCGCCCGACAATGACATGTACAATGCTCAAGTGTCCGTCCTGCAGAAAAACCCGGATATCAAGGTTGTCGCCACTGTCTACGGCCAGGCGACGGCCTCGGTGGCGCAGTCCGCCATCGCCAATGTCCTCCCCAGCCTGCCGCATGTGGACGCGGTTCTTGGCCAGGGTGGCAGCGACGACGTCGGCATTGCGCAGGCGTTCACCCAATATGGCGGGGCTTATGTGAACCACATGCCGATCATTGAAGGCGGCGGCGGAACGGACTTCGTGAAGTGGTGGGCCGATGAGAACAAGAAAAACGGTTACCAGACGGTCTCGATGAACACGACGCCAGGAATTGGCGGCGCGGCTTTGTGGCTCGGCGTCTCGCTCCTCGACGGCGCGAAGGCCCCCAAAATGATGATCATGCCGGTCGCGACCGTCGATGCGAGCAATCTTGCAGAATATGCCAAGCTGCCTTCCGGTCAGATCATCAGCCCAACCTACTCACTCGATTGGGTGAAGCAGAACCTGCTTTCGAAATGAGCCGGGTCTTGTAGCGTAGACGTGCGGGCGTCCTAGTCGGGCGCCCGCGTCCTTCGCGCGGGGGGCCCCCTTGCCAGATCACAGCGCACTCGCCGAGCAACCTGTCGGAGCGCACCCAATCGAGCCGCAGACGTATCTGGTCGAGCTGAAGGGGATCACCAAGGCGTTCGGACCCACGCTCGCTGCAGCGGACATCGACTTTGCAGTGGCCGCGTCCGACGTGGTCGGGCTCGTTGGCGGCAATGGCGCCGGCAAGTCGACGCTCATGCAAATCTTGTGCGGAATCACCGCGCCAACGCTCGGACAGCTCTCGTTTGACGGCGTCGAGGATTCCTTCACGCACTACGATGCGGGCGCGGCGCAGCGGTGCGGAATCCGCATGGTCCATCAAGAACTGTCGCTGTGCGCGACATTGACGGTCGCGGAAAATTTTTTCGTAGAGGGCCCCCAGCACGCAAGCGTCACGCCCAGCTGGCGCAGTCTCTATCGCGGCGTGGCTCGAGCCGCGCTAGACGCAGTCTTTCCCGGAAACATGATCGACATTAATGCGCGCATCGATCGCCTATCGATCGGCGAGCGGCAGATGGTTGAAATCGCGCGCGCAACGGCGACCCCCCGCGTACGCCTTATCGTGCTGGACGAGCCAACATCGTCGCTCGATCTCGAACGTTCCCAACAATTGCGCCAATATGTGCGTAAACGCGCGCACTCCGGCCTCGCTTTCATTTTCATCAGTCACAAGCTGCATGAAGTTATGGACGTGGCTTCGCGCATCCTCGTGCTTCGCAACGGCCGTGTCGCGTGGCAGGGCGAGGCCTCGGGAGCTTCCGTCGGCAAGCTCGTCGAGTTGATGGGCGGCGACGCCTCAGCGATCCACCACAGAATCGAGCGCGAAGCTCGCGCCAATGCTGAGGTCGTCCGTGTCCGCGGAGATTTTGTTGGCGGCGGCGGTCCGCTTAGCCTCCGCCAAGGTGAAATTGTCGGCCTCGCGGGTCTCGAGGGGCACGGGCAAAAAGCCCTTCTGCGCGCCATTCACGAGGCGGGACGCGGGACGTCCGGCGCCGTGACCCGCACGGTTCCCGCGAGCTTCGTGTCCGGTGATCGACAGAAGGAGGGCGTTTTCCCGCTGTGGAGCGTGCTCGGCAACGTCTCGATCGGCCGGGTTGCCTCCCGTCCGGCCCTCGGGCTTGTTTCCGACACGGCTGAACGCATGGCAGCCAAGCCCGCCGCTGAGCGGATCCGACTCGACCTCACCCGGTTCAATTCGCGCATTGTCGAGCTCAGCGGCGGCAATCAGCAGAAGGCGTTGGTGTCGCGGGCGGTGGCGGCGATGACCCCGATCGTCCTGCTCGATGATCCAACCCGAGGCGTCGACATCGCCACAAAGCAGGACTTCTATCGCTTGTGCAGCGAGCTCGCCCGCGAGGGCCGCACCCTCGTCTGGCACACGACGGAAGACGCCGAGCTTCTCGCCTGCGACCGCGTGTTTGTCTTCGCCAACGGGCAGATCGTGCGCGAGCTGACCGGCTCGGCGCTCACTGAAGAGGCGATCGTCGCGGCTTCCTTCTCGCATCTCGCCGCAACCGAGCCGGACCGAAACGAACGGAGCGCTCAAGGGAGAATTCGGTTGGTCGATAGGCTGGTCGGCGCTGCGCCGCTCGTCGGCCTCGCTCTGGTTCTCGCGACAATGATCGCCGCCAACCCTGCCGTAGCCTCCGTTTTTGGCCTCGACCTCCTGCTCATGCCAGCGCTTTCGCTTGTCCTGGTGACGGAAGCGCAAATGTTCGTCGTCGGCGGTGCGGAGATCGATCTCGGGGTCGGGGCGTTCGCCGGGCTCGTCAGCGTTTTGAGCGCGACGCTGCTTTACGATCGCCCAGCTCTGGGGGCGCTGGCGATCGCCGCCGTCGTCGGAGCCTACGCGCTGCTCGGCGCGATCATCCAGATCCGGAAGATCCCAGCCATCGTCGTGACGCTCGGCGCGTCGTTCATCTGGGCTGGGATCGGCTATTCGATTCAGCCTACTCCTGGCGGCGCGAGCCCCGAGTGGCTCAGCGCGCTGACAAACTGGTCGGTCAGTCCCTATGTGCCGACCTCCATTCTCTTGATCGGCGCAGTCGCGGCGACCGGCGCGCTCCTCGACTGGGCGCCCCTCGGAGTTGCGCTGCGCGGCTTTGGTGCGAATCCCGCCGCCATGATCGCCTCGGGTTGGCCGCCGATTCGATACGGGATTGCGCGCTATCTCATCGCTGGGTTGTTTTCCGCCGCAGCCGGATTGTCGCTGACAGCGATCAACGCGTCGAGCGACATCAACTCGGGCAATTCCTACACATTGCTGAGCGTCGCCGCGGTGGTGATGGGAGGATGCGCGCTTACAGGTGGAGTTGTTGCGCCTATTGGCGCCGTGCTCGGGGCGGTGACACTCGCGCTGATCGGCGCGCTTCTCGGCGCTCTCAGTGTGAGCAGCGATTTCAACGCCGCCGCTCAGGGAGCCGTGCTGATAGCGCTTCTCGCGGTGCGCTATCTAGCGGACCGGAGCGGCGAGGAATGATCCCGTTGCACAAGTTCCTCGAGCTTACGCAGTCGCACCGCTGGATCTGGTCGGCGCTGGCGGTGCTGATTTTTTGGGGGGCGCTGTCGCTTGTGACCGACCGGTTCAGCGTGGCGAGCTTATCGGGGATTGTCCTCTCTGCTTCGTACCTATCGATCGTCGGCGTCGGGCAGATGTTTGTCGTGACCACTGGGCGGGCGAACATCGATCTCTCGATCGCCTCTGTCGTCACGCTTAGCGCCTATATCGCCCTGCTGACGATCGGCGGACGGGACTCAAACCTGATCTGGGGCGTGCTGGCCGCCTTCGGCCTCGGCCTCATCGTCGGCTGCGTCAACGCCGCGCTGGTCGTACGCCTCAAGGTCCCCGCTATCATCGCGACACTGGCCACAGGCTATGTGCTTGCGACTGCAACGCTGCTCTGCAACCGCTCGATCCACGGCTTCGCCGTCAGCCCTGCCCTGAGAACCCTCGCCGCCGGCCGGTTTCTGGGGACGCCGATCATGCTCCTTGTCTGCATCGGACTGATCGCGCTAACCGAATCCGTTCTGCGTCGCGCGGTCTATGGGCGCACTTTGAGCGCCGTCGGGCAAAATCGCACTGCGGCGCGCTTGGCTGGAATTCCAGTGGATCGCGTCGTCGCAACCGCCTTCGTGATCTCGAGCGTCCTCGCCTCGCTGATGGGCCTGGTCCTTGGCGCTTATGTCGGCGGCGCGTTTCTCGAGATGGGTCAGCCATATCTCCTGCAATCGGTAGCGGCGGTGGTGATTGGCGGCACGCTTATTTTTGGCGGCTCGGCCTCAGCGATCGGCGCTTTCTTCGCCAGCGTGCTCTTGATCCTGCTCGTGACGTTGATGCAAATCATGCAACTGCCGCCGGGCTCTCAGGATATGGTGCAGGGAGTTGTCGTCATTCTCGTCCTGGCGTTGGCAGGTCGCGAGGCAATCCGGACGCGTATCAGCGGGAGAGTAGTTGCGGGCTAAATGCCGATCAAGCAGCTGTCTGATCGGCAAGCTTCTGAATGTGCTCGTCACTGACAAGCTCACGGCCGAGAAGCTGCTTTGATCGCTCTTCACCAACGCAAATGGAGCAAACGCAGTGTCTCGCTTTGACGGTAAGACAATCGTTATCACCGGCGCAAGCCGCGGCATCGGCGCAGCGCTGGCGAAGCGGTTCGCTCGCGGGGGAGGCGCGGTTGTCGTCTCAGCCAACGAGACGGCCCGCTCGGCGGACGACCGGGCCGGTACAATCAAGGTCTATGTCGGCGAGGGCGAGTTCACCGAGGATCCTTTTCCGATGGACGGGGGCATCGCCGTTACCAAAGTCGCCCGGCTGCGGCCGCTGCTCGGCTTCATCGCGCGGAATGGATTCGAGCACCACGTCGCAATGGTCCGCGGCCATCACGCAGAGGCGGTATACGAAGCCGTCGCTCGCTACCTTCAGTGGCCGATCTATCACCACGAGCACGACTCGACCGGCGTATCATCACAATCGGGGAACCTCAGGAACTCTTTTGCGCGTCTCTAAGCCTCAGCTCGGCTTTCAGCCGAGCGGCTCCACCGCGGCGATCTCGATACCGAAGCCGGACACGCCGACATAAGTGCGCGGGTTGTCAGTACGTAGGCGAATCGAGCTCACTCCGAGATCACGTAAGATCTGGGCGCCAAGTCCGACCTCGCGCCATAGGCTCGCACGCGCGTCGTCCGATCCGGTCGGCTCGGCACCGCTGAGATTCGCTGGAACGCCCGCCGCTCCGTCGCGCAAATATACAAGCGCGCCGCGCCCCTCGATCTTGAAGCGGGTCAGCACCTTCGGAATCACGCCGCCGAAAATGTCGCTCACGATGTCGGCGCGATGCAACCGCGCCGGCATGTCGCGCCCGTCGCCGATTTCGCCATGCACGAAGGCGAAATGGAGCACCGGGTCGAAAGGCGTCCGATAGGCGTAGCCCTTAAATTCGCCGAAATGCGATTTGACGGGAAAGCACGAAACTCGTTCGACCAGCTTCTCGCGCACCTGCCGGTACGCGATCAGCTCGGCGACCGAAATGCGCTTGAGCTTGTGGCGCTCGGCGAAGGCCACGATCTGCTTCCCGACCATAACGGTGCCGTCGTCATTAGCAAGCTCGCAGATTGCAGCGACCGGCGGCAGCCCGGCTAGCTTGCATAGGTCGACCGCCGCCTCGGTATGACCCGAGCGCATCAGGACCCCACCCTCCTTCGCGACGAGCGGGAACACGTGGCCAGGGCGAACAAAGTCGCTCGCGCCCATATTGCCGTTGGCGAGAGCGCGCACGGTGTTCGAGCGCTGCTCGGCGGAGATGCCGGTCGTCAGGCCGTGCTTGACGTCGACCGAGACCGTGAAGGCGGTGCCGAGCGGCGCGTCGTTGATCGCCACCATCGGTGAAAGATGCAGTCTCCGCGCGTCGTCGGCGGTTAAGGGCGCGCAGACGATCCCGCAGCCATTGCGGATAATGAAGGCCATCTTCTCAGGCGTACAGAACTGAGCGGCAACGATGAGATCGCCTTCATTCTCGCGATCGTCATCGTCGGTGACGATGACGATCTCGCCGTTAGCAAATGCCTGAATGACGGTTGCGACGGGATTGAACATGTCCGCTCCATGGGGTGCGAAGAGAGCCGCGCTGAGAAAGTCGTTCGGCGTGACGGCGCCGTTGGTCTCGGCGACAATGCGCTCGGCGTTCTCGCGCGAGATCCACGCACCCTGCTCGCGGCAGATCAGCGTCACCGCGCCGGCGGAGACACCGATCCGACGAGCAAAATCCGCGCGCGTGACACCGCTTCGCTTAATCCAGTCGCTTAGCTTCATTTCTGCTAAATAACCTGCACTATGATTTAATACAACTTAAGCCACCTCGAAGATATGGAGCAGAAATGGGACGCGCCGCAGGCGCAAATTCTCGGTGCGGGGAACAAAACCCGCCAAGGACGGTCGTCATCAGGTAGTTGTACTCATGCGCTTCCGCTTAGCGGCGCGGGCAAGGGCTCACATCCATCGGCCTTTCGAATCGAAACCGCATCTCCGATTCTAATTTTGGGTACACTTTCCGAAGTCTCAATTTGAGGAGCACGAAGGCGCGGGGCTCTGCGAGGCCGACCGATCATGGCTGACATCGGGTAGATATTGACCTCGATGGAGGCATACGTCCGGTCGGCTTCGCCCGCAGCAACAAGGTTCGAGGCAACGAAGCGGTCATCTTCGAGTCCGCACTGGAATCGCTTGTGACGACGCCGTGTCCGAAGAATGCCACATATTTCGGACACCACTTGCAATGTCCGAAATATGCTACATATTTCGGACATGACCACTGTCGAGCACGGTGCCGATCTTCGGGGGCAAATCCTTCAGCGCATTGCCGAGGATTCCTCTGCTGTTTGGACGCCCTCGGATTTCGCCGATCTTGCCGGTCGCGCGGCAGTCGATAAGGCGCTCCAGCGCCTAGCGCTCCGTGGCGATCTTCGCCGTATCGACCGCGGACTCTATGATCGACCCGGCTCCAACAAACTGACCGGCAAACCCACAGTCCCAAATTACCGCGCCGTGATTCAGGCGGTCGCCCGCCGCGACAATGTCCGCTTCGTCGTCGACGGCATGACCGCCGCCAACGACCTCGGCCTGACCACTGCCGTGCCCGCCAAGATCGAAGTGCTCGTCGATTCCCGCCTGAAGTCGATCAAGCTTGGTAACCAGGAAATCCGTTTCAAAAACGCAGCCGTGAGCAAGCTGGCTTGGGCTGGCCGACCGGGCATGCGCGTCGTTCAGGCGCTCTACTGGTTGCAGGACATGCTGCCGCGGGAAGGCGAGCACGATCGCATCGCGTCGATCTTGCGTCGTGTCTTCTCCGATCCCAGACACGGCCAGGCTACCCGCGACGACCTTCGCAAAGGGATCGGCGCGTTGCCAATCTGGATGCAGGAGTTTTTGAGGCCGCTGCTCTTCGACAGCAAAGAGACCGCCTCATGAGCGCGACCGACTACGCGGCGCTGATCGCCGCATCGCCGGGCGATCGTCTCGACGCTTTTCTCACCACCGCCAACCGGCTTGGCGCGCCGGTCGCCAATATCGAGAAGGATTTCTGGGTCTGCTGGACGCTCGACGCGCTCTACCATCAACTGCCCAACGGCCAACCGCGCCTGCTCTTCAAAGGCGGGACGTCACTGTCCAAGGCCTACGGTCTGATAGAACGCTTCTCCGAAGATATCGACGTTACCGTTTTTCGCGACGATCTCGACCCGGCTGCGTCCGTTGCAGAGCTCGAAGTGCTTTCGAACAAGAAGCGCCGCGCGAAACTCGACGTCATCCGAGACGCGTGCCGAGCCTATATCACGGGCCCGCTCCGAGAACTCGCTCGCGGCGTTGGTTGCGGATGCGACGTCAGGCGCCGGCCGGATCGAAATCGATGATGCGGACGCAGACGGCCAGACCCTGCTCATCCATTATCCCGAAGTCGAGCCACGCGATGGCGCCTATGTGCGACCCGTCGTGCGGATCGAGTCCGGAGCCAAGTCGGCGCTCGATCCAAACGAACTGGCGATCATCCGGCCCTATGTCACCGATGACCTGCCCGGGCTGGACCTGGCGGTCCCTGACGTTACGACCATCAAGGCAGCGCGCACCTTCTGGAACAAGGTCGTGATCGCGCATGGGCTGCGCCGCTGGTATGATCGGCGAGGCGCGCTGAGGCAAGAAGGCCAGCGGATTTCGCGGCACTATTATGACCTGCATTGCTTGGCGAAGTCGAACGTCGGCGAGCAGGCGATGGCTGATCGTGCGCTTGGCGACGATTGCGTGTCCCATGCCCGAATGTTTTTCGATCGCCCCGACTATGATCTCGCGTCGGCCGTGCCTGGGTCCTACGCGCTGACACCCCACGACACAATGACCGACGCCCTCCGGCGTGACTACGACAACACCAGGACGATGATCTTCGGCGACCCGCCGACGTTCGCCGACATTCTGGCGTCGGTCGCCAAGATCGAGGGTCGCATCAATACCGACGCCTGATGCTTAGCTATGCGGATGATGGCAAGCTGATCTATACGGGCCGTGTCGGCACCGGCATGCCGGAGAAGGTGCTGAAGGATTTGCGGCGACGGCTCGATCCATTAGCGCGATCGAAATCGCCGTTGAGCGTGCCGCGCCGCGCAGCACCCGTTTCGATTCGGCCATGGTGCTGTCCCGCGTGCATTGGGTCGAACCGCGTCTCGTCGGCGAGATCACCTATCTGACCTGGACCGCTGGCAATCTGTTGCGGCAGACAGTCTATGTCGGGCTGCGGGAGGACAAGCCGGCCGATCAGGTGCAGCACGAGTTGTGACGGGCCATCGATTGGCAAAAGTTGACGAATGCGATCAGACTGCCGCGGCAGCCGTAACGGGAATTTTCTTCAGGCGAACCTGATAGCCCATGTTGGAAAGCTCGCGTGTGGCGTTCTCCAGACTCTGTTTACTGAAGAAGGGTAGCGCTGCTTTCAACTCACCAGGGGCTTGGGTGATGATGGCAAATGTCTGATCTGCTCCCCGAAAACTGGACCATTCAGAGTTAGAGATTTCCGCGGTATTTTCCCTTGGCTGGGAGGAGCGGAAGACGATGAAGGCATCACAGTTCTCGGACGCGCAGAAGGCGTTCATTCTCCGGCAGGGGAACGATGGTGTTCCGGTGGCCGACATCTGCCGGAAGGCTGGGATCAGCCCTGCGACCTATTTCAATTGGAAGAAGAAATACGAAGGCATGCAGCCGCCTGAGATGCGGCGATTGAAGCAGCTTGAGGACGAGAATGCGAAGCTGAAGAAGATCGTGGCGGACCTGTCGTTGGATCGTGAGATGCTTCAGGACGTCATTCGCCGAAAATCGTAAGGCCTGCTCGCAAGCGCGAGCTGGCGACGGCGGTCTGTGACGAATGGGGCGTATCGATCAGGCGCGCATGCGGCGTTCTGGAATTCGATCGCTCGACCTTTCATTACAAATCCCGTCGCCGTGAGCAGGCCGGCCTTGAAGCTCGGATCAACGAGATTTGCGCCACGCGGGTCCGCTATGGCTACCGGCGCGTCCATGTTCTTTTGCGTCGCGAGGGATGGGAGCTCAATTTGAAGAAGACCCATCGCATTTACAATGAATTGGGCCTGCAATTGCGCAACAAGACGCCGAAGAGAAGAGTGAAGGCGAAGCTGCGCGACGATCGTCGCGCAGCTTCCACATCCAATGAGATCTGGGCCATGGACTTCGTCCATGACCAATTGGCCACCGGTCAGAAGATCCGCGTCCTCACCGTCGTGGACACGTTCAGCCGGTTCTCGCCTGCGATTGATCCGAGGTTCAGCTACCGGGCCGAAGACGTTGTCGCGACCCTGGAACGGGTCTGCGACGCAATGGGCTATCCGAAGACGATCCGGGTCGACCAAGGTTCCGAGTTTGTCAGCCGCGACCTCGATCTATGGGCCTATACGAGGGGCGTGACCCTGGACTTCTCACGGCCTGGCAAGCCAACCGACAACGCCTTCATCGAAGCGTTCAATGGCCGTCTGCGCGCCGAGTGTCTGAACGCTCACTGGTTCCTGACCCTTGCCGACGCCCGCAAAAAGTTGGAGGATTGGCGCAAGGACTACAACAAGGTTCGGCCGCATGGGGCGATCGGCAACAAGCCCCCGGTTTCCCTCATAACTCCCGCCGGCGCACCCAGCCCGCCGACGTGACTAACCCCGGAAAACTCTACCTTCCGGCGGTCCAACGTTGGGGAGCGGACCAAAACCCGCCGAGGCTCTAATCGCCGCTGGATGAAACTTCAGTGGCAGGTCATGAGCGATACGGAGAGGGCGATGGTCAGAATTAGGCACATGCCTAGCACGGCCAGCGTCTGAGTTGGCTTGCGTGCCTGCGCTCCTCCCTGACCGCTCACCCGTCCTCCAAGTCGCGTTTCTCAGTTTTGGAAAGACATAGCAGAATGCATCCAACAGTCAAGCGATTGTATCCAAAAATGCCCCTAAACCTGGTCACAATGACCAAGACTCGGCAATTTTGGATTTCTGTGGATACATAAGGTCTAGGTTAGTTTGCTTTGCAGATTTTGTTCGAATGACAGAGGTTTGCACGTTGCCGCAGTTTCTGCTGCAGCGCGGGTACGCTCGGTTGGTCTACCGGATCGCTTTGAAATCCCGAAGGGCGCGCGAGGGGCTTTGTGTTCGTTAGTAGCCTGGATTTCGCCATCCGCCGATCATCTGATCTAGCTCTTATGTTCGCCGTCAAGGGCTCGGACGCAATCGAGCGGCCGAGCGGTGAGATGGCCGTCGGCAGGAATAGGCTGGAGCTGCGCAGAGCTGGGAGCGGAGCGAGAGACGACGGTTGATCAAACTCTTATCCGCGGGTTGGTTACCGCCTTCCGTGTCCTCGTCTCTGGGCTATCCTCGGTCTAGAGGACGGGCGTCGGGCGCGAAGCCCGGCCACATAACTAGCGACGGGAGTTCCCCACCTTCGTGCTCCGCTCCCGGGTCTGCGCAGCGGGAGAAAGAGGTCGCTCCTTACGCGGGCGCGACCTCCCGTCCGATCGCCCACAGGAAAGCCGCCATCTCGCGGGCGATCGCGGCCACGACGACGGGCGGCTTCTTGCCCGTGGCGCTGAGGCGACGATAGCGGGCGCACAGACGGACCTGCGCTTTCCAGGCGATGTCGCGCACAGGC
This sequence comes from uncultured Alphaproteobacteria bacterium, assembly GCA_963696665.1. Classification (GTDB taxonomy): domain Bacteria; phylum Pseudomonadota; class Alphaproteobacteria; order Rhizobiales; family Beijerinckiaceae; genus Roseiarcus. The sequence continues at coordinate 33,732 of CAVOLE010000029.1, read as the reverse complement.
TTGGGCAGCCCTTCGAGCCGCGCTCTCAAGGTCTCGCTGACCCTTTTGCCGGATAACGATAGGTCCAGGCCGCCTCGACGAGCGCCCGCCGCGCGCGCCGGTTGCCTGCCAGGGTGAGGCCCTTCCGTCTGATTGTGTCGCCTGTTGAGCTTTCCGCCGGAACGAGCCCGAGGAAAGATGCGAGCTGTCGTGGCGTATCGAACCGGCGCACGTCGCCGATCTCGGCGGCGAAGGTCACGGCGACGAGAAACGACGCGCCGCGCATCGCCTGGTAAGCTTTCACCACCGGGGCCATGGACCATTCCGGCACGATGAGGGCGAGTTGCTTCTCGAGACGGCGCAGGCGCTGCAGAGAATCTTCGATCGCGTCAATGGCTTCCTGAAAGACGATCTGCTGCGCGGCATGGTCGAACTTCTGATCGGCGAGCCAGCGCCGATGCGCCAGCGTCCAGTGCCCGCCGCCGCTGTAAATCCGGCTGTGCCTGAGCAGGAAAGAGAGAAGCTGCTGGCGCTTGCGCCGAAGATCGTCAGCCGACGCCTCACGGGCGCGAACAAGGTCCCGGACCGCCTCATGGGCCGGGTCGGGCGCCCACACTCCCGTGAGCTCACCCGCCCGATGAAGACGCGTCAGAGTGACCGCATCCCGACGGTTCGTCTTGATCCGTTCACCCGCTCGTTTCGGGATCAGCGCCGGAGCAACCATTATGCAGTCATGCCCGAGCGCCTGCACCTGGCGATAGAGCCCGTATCCCGTAGGCCCGGCCTCGAAGCAGACATGCAGCCGGTCGTATCGGTTAGCCTGTCTTTTGATCGTCCGCTCGATCGGCGCAGGATTGTTCTCAACATCGCCTATAAACCGGACTTCCGTGGTCCGGCCACCCTCCGCGATCGCCACGGCGTGCTTCTTCTTGGCGACATCGAAAGCCACGAAAACTTCGCTATACTTCTCCATGGTCCGCCCTCCGTGCATGAGGCTCGGCTCGGTCCGCCCGAGCAACCCTCGTTCTACCTGCACGAAAGGGCGGGCCACCGGCGCGAGCCCGCGAAACTGACGTCTAGAATGGCGGGACTTGGCGGATTCAGCGATGAGTCTCAGCACGTATCCACCGACGATACGAGGGCGACGGCAGGGGTTCGGTAAGAGCCATCGCGGCCCTTCAACGAGTAGATCGTCGGCAATCAGGCGCGGAGTCGGTAACCGGGGCGCCGCTTGCGCTCAAGCCATAGGTTGAAGCTAAGGCGCGAGACCGCGCGCGTGTCCAACGCATATTTCGAATCAATCGGTCTCCGCCGATTTGGATTTCGAATCGATCCGACGGATAGACCGCGAGGCGCCCGGCTGAAGGCTGCGCCGCGGCGGCTTACCCGGTCGTATGAGAGAAAATGTTTATGAATTGTAAGGTTTGTCAACGCAATGGATGTAGATGAGTTGTGTCGAAGCGCGATACTCATCAATACAGTCCATAGCCAATATCGCGTCAATCTAGTCTTGCATCCTGCTACGCTCGATGGATGCCACCCCATAGAGCGGCGATCTCGGAAAGGCCTTGGATATGCGAATGACTACTCCAAGAGCGGCTGCGGACGTCTTGACGGCGGAGTTGATGCGAGCCGCCGGGTCGAAGCTTAGCGGAATCACGCGCCGAGATAAGCAGCCTTCACCTGCGGATTTCCGAGCAGCTCCTTGCCAGTTCCGGTCAACGTCAGGCGCCCCTGCTCAATCACGTAGGACCGGTCCGATAGCTCCAGCGCAGCGAACGCGTTCTGCTCCACCATGATGATAGTAGCGCCCGCAGCCTGGATGCCTTTGATCACATCAAAGACGCGATCGACGATGTTCGGCGCGAGACCGAGCGAAGGCTCGTCGAACATCACCAGCTTCGGGCGAGACATGAGCGCCCGCGCGATCGCCAGCATCTGCTGCTCGCCGCCCGAGAGCGTACCGGCCATTTGCGCTCGGCGCTGATAGAGGATCGGGAAGCGTTCGAAGAACTTGTCCATGTCGGCCGCGACCTCATCCGCGTCGCGGCGCAGATGGCAGCCCATCTGCAGGTTCTCGACAACCGTCATGTAGGGGAAGACGCGCCGTCCTTCCGGACAATGGGCGACGCCGAGCTGGAGAACGCGCTGTGCCGAGGCGCCGGTGATGTCCTCGCCATCGAAGATAAGCCGGCCGCCGGCCGGCGCGATGAGCCCAGAGATCGCCTTGAGCGTCGTGGTCTTGCCGGCGCCGTTGGCGCCGATCAGCGACACGAGTTCCCCTTTGCGAACCTCCAGCGACAGCTCGCTCACGGCCGTGACCTTACCGTAGCGGCAGGTCAGGCCCTCAACCTTCAACACGAGCATGCCTCTCACCGAGATAGGCGCGGATGACGTCCGGATGGCGTTGGATCTCCGCCGGCGGCCCATCAGCGATGATACGACCCTGATTGAGGCACACGACCCGATCCGATACCCGCATCACCATCTTCATGTCGTGCTCGACGAGGAGAACTGTGACGCCGGTCGAGCGGATGCGCGCGAGCGTCTCCATGAAGCCCGCCGTCTCGGTCGAGTTCATGCCGGCGACCGGTTCGTCGAGGAGAAGCAGCGTCGGACGGGCGGCAAGGGCCACCGCCACCTCGAGCAGCCTAAGCTCGCCATAGGCGAGGGAGGAGGCGAGATTGTCCTTGCGCGAGTCGATGCCGACAAATTGCAGCACCTCCCGTGCTCTCTCGACAAGGCGCCTTTCCTCGCGCGCGATCGACGGCAGGCCGAGGATGATGGCGAGCGGATGCTGCCGCGACTGCAAATGCAGGCCGATGAGAATGTTGTCGAGCACCGAGCGTCCAGCGAAGACGCTCGTCTTCTGGAAAGTACGCACGACGCCGAGGGCCGCGATGCGGCTGGGCCTCAAGCCGTTGAGCCGCGCGCCGCGATAGACGATGTCGCCCCCCGCGGCGGGAAGATAGCCCGTAATCGCGTTGAACGCTGAAGTCTTGCCGGCGCCGTTCGGACCGATCAGCGACAGCACCTCGCCTTCGCGCACCTCGAAGCTCATGCTCTCGACCGCCGTCACGCCACCGAAGCGGATCGACAAGCGATCGACCGAAAGCGCGGTCCGGAGGTCGTTCATCGCGCGATTTGCCTCGCGGCCGCGTCGACCCCTTGCGCCGACTTGGCGGCTGCACGGCAGCGGTCGCTCCACCGGACGGCGAGCGCGGGCACGATGCCATTCGGCAGAATGGAGACGATCACGATCATCAAGACGCCATACGCTACCCATTGCAGCTCAGGCCTTATGTGCAGCGAGCGCAGCGCCTCCGGCAGGAGCCCGAAAATCACACCGCCGACGATCGGGCCGGCGAGTGTGCCCTTGCCGCCGACGACGACCATGATGACCATCGTCACCGTGTAGATGAACAGGAAGATGTTTGGGTCGACGATCTGGATGTATTGCGCATAGAGCGCTCCCGCCGCCCCACAGATGGCCGCCGAGACAACGGCCGCCAGCACGAGATACCGGGTCACTTCGATCCCGACCGAGGTGGCGAGCGGCTCGTTCTCCTTGAGAGCGATCATCGCTCGGCCAGCCCGCGAATGAACGAGCCGGGCAATGACGACATAGGCGAGGATCGCCGCGACGAGAACGAGATAGTAGTTGGCGACCTTGCCGATGAACGAGAACTCGAACACGCCGGGGATCGACAGGCTGAGCGGGGGGATGTTGTTGAGCGCCATCGGGCCCTGTGTCAGCTCATCCCAGTTCAGCGCGACCAGCCGAACGACTTCCGCGAAGCTGATGGTGACGATGACAAAATAGGCACCGCGCACTTTGAAGGAAATCCGGCCGAGGGCCCAGCCGCAGAGCCCGGAGAGGGCGATGGCGCACACCATCCCGAGCCAGACAGGTTGCGGGTCGAGCGTCACAAGCCAGTCGGGTGTGAGATGGACCGCGAAGCCAAGCGACACGAGCGACGACACATAAGCGCCAATACCGAAGAAAGCGACGTGACCAAGGCTGAGCTGGCCGGTGTAGCCGAGCAGCAGATTGAGGCTCATTGCCGCGATCGTGAAAATCCCCGTGATGATCAGGACGTGCAATATGTACAGGCTGCCGACCCAAAGCGGGATCGAGAACAGAAGAACGAGGAACGCCACCGCTCCGAGGCGCCTCATCCGATCCGCTCCTTGCGGCTGAACAATCCCGTCGGGCGCACGAGCAGCACCAGAATGATGAGCAGGAAGCCCATCGCGTCGCGATAACCCGACGACACATAACCGGCGCCCATCTCCTCGATGAAGGCGAGAAGGAAACCGCCGACAGTGGCGCCGGCAATGCTTCCGAGCCCTCCGAGAATGACGACGGCGAAGGCCTTGAGCGCCGCGAGATCGCCCATGCTCGGCGTCACCACGAAGACAGGGCCGAGCAGCGCACCGGCCGCCGCCGCGAGGCCGGAGCCCATCGCAAAGGTCGAGAGGTAAACTCTGTCAATGTCGACACCCATCAGCTTTGCGGCGTCGCTGTCCTGAAATGTGGCGCGCATCGCCCGCCCGAGCCGCGTGCGGTCGACAAGCGCGTAGGCGGCGACGATCAGCGCGATCGCGACGACGAACACGAACAGCCGGCTCCAGGCGACCGAAAGCCCTCCGAGCAGAAAAGGGGTCGACGGGAAGGGAGACTTGATCGATTTGGCGACGCCCGACCATGCAAACTGCTCGAGGTTCTGCATGGCTATCCAGGCGCCGATCATCACCAGCATCGTGGTGTCGATGTCCGCGCCGCGCAGCTTGCGCAAAAGCACAAACTCGATCGCGGCGCCGAGCGAGATCCCGAGCGCCGTCGCCAGAATGAGCGCGATAAAGAAGTTCACGTGCAGAAGCATCACCAGCCCGAACATCATATAGGCGCCGAAGCTGTAGAGTTCGCCGTGGGTGAAATTCACCACCCGCATGATGCCGAAGATGAGCGTCAGCCCGATGCCCAGTAGCGCGTAAATGCCGCCAAGCATGAGAGCGTTCACACAATGCTGGAGAAATTCGTCCACGCCCGCGTACTCAGAGCTGCATCGTCATCGAGCTCCCGGCAGACGAGACCACGCGCGCAGCATGGGCTCTGGCGAGCTCGCCGTCCGGGATCTCATCTGTCCGCGTCGGCGAACGCGAGCCTTATCGCGCTCGCGGGGAGCGGGCGCTATTGCTTGACGACCTTTCCGCCCTCGATCTTCACCAGATAGACGCTGGGCACGCTCTGGCCGCTCTCCTTGCCGGCGGGTCCCTGCTTGATGAACGCGATGTCGCCGTTCACGCCCTTCACATGCACGCCCCACAGCGCCTTGACGAGGGATTCCGAGTCCGTCTTGCCGCCGGCGTCCTTGAGCGCCGCTGCGATGGTGTAGACGCCGTCCCATCCTCGGAAGCCCTCGGTCAGGCCGCCGACATCCAGTTTGGCGCCCTTCCAGGCGTCCATGAAGGCCTTAGCGGCCTCCGGATTCTTCACCGCGTCCGGGAACCAGGGGGTGAAGAAGACGAGATGATAGGAGCCGTTGGCCGCGTCGCCCGCCTGCTCGATCAGCTGGTCGGGCGACACTGAGCCGCCTGTCGTGATGATGCGCGCCGTCACCTGCTGGTCCTTGGCCTGCTTGAGGATCAAGGTGAGCTGCTTGACGTCTGTGGTGACGAAGATCGTGTCTCCACTGGAGGCCTTGATCTTGGCGAGTTGCGCCGAAAGGTCGGTCGCATCTTCGCCCATGGTCTCCGAGGCGCCGATCGTGACGCCCTGCGCCTTCAGCATCTTGGTGAACTCCTGCATGGAGCCCTTGCCGAAATCGTCGTTGGTGGCGAGGAAATCCGCCTTCTTGATGCCCATGGTCTTGACCAGCGGGGCGAAGGCCTTCGCCTCCATTTCCGAAGTAGGGCTGATGCGGAAGATGTAGGGATTGCCGGAGGTGGTGATCTTGCCCGACGAGGACGTCTCCACCACCATCGGCACCTTGTATTCTTCGAGCTTGGGCATGACGGCGAGAGTGAGCGACGAACCCCAGGCGCCCATCATGACCGGAACCTTGTCCTCCACGATCAAGCGCTCTGCGGTGGCGGCGGCCTCGGTCGGGTTCGACTTGTTGTCCTCGATGATCAGCTGAATCTGCTTGCCGTCCACCCCGCCTGCCTTGTTGATCGCTTCTGCGGCGAGCTTAGCGCCCTGCGCCACATAGTTGCCGTCGGCGGCGAAAGCGCCGGTGAGCGGCTGCGTGACGCCGATCTTGACCGCCTCGGCAGCGAACGCCGAGCTCGCCAAGGCGAGAGTTCCAACCGCACAGAGCATCGCTTTAAGAAAATTCCGTTGCATCACCCTCTCCCTTCGCTTGTCTTACGCCTCATCCCGGACCGCGCTCGAACACGCAAGAACCTTGCCGCTTCCGATGCGAGCGCTCCGCTCATCAGTCAGGTTGGCTAGCGCATGCGCAGACCCGCATCGAGCATCAAACGCGACCAACCTCGCGAATCGCCGACTTCCGAGAGGCGACCAAAATCCCGGCGTTCCCACGACATCACACTATCATTCTATTCTTAGTACCACTATCATCCAGTTTATCCGGCGGATCAATAGCAAACGGCGCGCTCACGACAGGGTCCGGCTCGGGTCGCCACCGGGGTTCGACCGGCCTCCCCGGCGATCTCTCCCGGATGCCTCCCACTATCGAAGCTCGGAGCCGCGCGTCAGCAGGTCATTGCGCAGGACGAAGCAATTCTTGAGGTAGTGGATGTCAGCGACATAGATCGCGACGCCATGATCGTCGATGACGGTGAGGTGGCAGTCCGCGGTGGGCTCCCCGAGCCCGATTTCGAGCAGATCAGCGGTTTCCGGATCGGCGACGCCGATCGTGAATGTTTGATAGGCGTGCGTGATCGTGACGTCTTCCATCTCGACGATCTTCGCCAGCGCGGCTGAACGCATGAAGCGCTTACTGTCCCGCAAAAACAGCCTCTGATCGAGATGCAGGTTGACGACCGAAAAGGGCCTGCCGCTGTTGAATTGAACGCTCCTTAGGAACGTATAGGTCTCTGCGGGAGCGCCTTCGCCCGGCGGGAGCGCCGGCAGCTCGGCGTCCCGCTGGACAAACACGCGCTTGAGCACGTTGTTGCGGATGGACTCGACCAACGAATCGAAGTCCGTCGCCAGGTTGAGCCAGCGATCGTTCGGCGGTCTGCCAGAGACGAAAGTGCCCCTGCCCTGCTGGGCTTCCAGCAGGTCCTCGGCGCGCAAGAGTTCGATCGCCTGGCGAACCGTCACTCGCGCCACGCCGAATTCCTCTTCCAGCTCCTCGATCGTCGAGATTTTCTCGCCTTCCGCCCAGCGCCCGGAATTGATGCGCTGACGCATCACCGAGGCGATTTGAAGATAAAGCGGCACGCGGCTGCGGTTGTAGATCGTGGAAAATTTCCCCATCGGCTTTCCTATGACAGACAGGACAACCATTCCAGTTCGCGACCGCCGACAACCCGGACGATGGAGCTGCGCCGGCAGGTCAGGCGCGGCCGAAGAGCCTACCGAAGAAGCGCCTCGCCTTGCCGAACAGCAACCCAGCGACCAGCGACCCAGCGTCGAGTTCGTGGATCACGGGCGGCGCTGAGCCGATGTTCCCGGAAGAAAGACGCGCCTCGAGATTTTGTGCGAAGGCGGCCATCAAGCGGCTCGCCAGATCTTGCGCTAAGCTCGTGCGGCTGAATTGCGCCAGCACTCCGGTGAGCGTGTAGCCGACATCAACATCGATGCGGGAGCCGCCGCCGCCCTCATCCAGCTTGACGGAGTAAGTGATCATGCCGCGCGTCGCGGAATTGCTGCGCGCGTCGCGGCCCGAACCTACGATCACGCCGCGATGCATCGTCTCGTCGCGGGTGATCTGGGCGATGCCGGTGAACTCGGCGAAGATCGGACCGGCCTTCACCCTGATCTTGCCATCGACCCTGCCGTCCCTCTCGCCGCCGTCGAGCGACGCGCCGGGAAGGCACGCCGCTACGTCGTCGACCCGGCCGAAGAAGGCCCACACCTCCTCGACTGGATGCGCGATGACGAAGCTTTGCCGGAACTCCACCAGCGGCTTCCAGTCGCTCCCGAGACTCGCGGCCGCGCGTCCAGCCGCGCGAGAGACGGCGCGAGGGGCAGCAGAAGCAACTATGACAGGAGTCCGATGCGTTTCACCGGCAAGCCCTGAACCGGCCGGTCCCAACCGGTCGCGATTTCCTCCTGGAACGGCCACAAGGCCGCGCGAGCGGCGGTTCTCGATCACGCTCTGGATGGCCCGCACGACGCCGACATAGCCCGTGCATCGGCAGAGATTGCCGCTCATGGCGATGCGGATCTCGTGTTCCGTCGGGCGCTCGATCCGCAGAACGACATCGCGCGCGGAAACAATCATGCCGGGGGTGCAATAGCCGCATTGGAGCGCATGGTGAGCCGTGAACGCCGCCCTGAGCTCGCGCGCGATTTCGTCCTCGTCGAGCCCTTCGATGGTGGTGACATCGGCGTTTTCGCAGGCGATGGCGAAGGTGATGCAAGAGCGTATCGGCGCGCCGTCCACAAGCAGCGTGCAGGCGCCGCAGACGCCGTGCTCGCAACCGATATGAGTGCCGGTAAGGTTGTGAGTCTCGCGCAACAGATCCGCGAGATGCGTGCGCGGCTCCACCTCAGCGGTCAGCGCGCCGCCGTTGACGGTCAGGCTGACCTTACTCATCGCCTAGTCGCCCGTTCCACGGCGCGCCTCAGCGCGACGATATGCGTCTGGCGCTCCAGCGGATCATTTATGCCGGCGGAAGTCGCCAATTCATCGGCTGCCTGGCCATTGAAGCGCTCAGGCGCGCCGTCGGCGACAATGGAGCGGGCGTCGGCGATGACGATGGGCCGCGTCTCGGTCGCGCCGATCACCGCGCGGCAGACGTCACGATCCGGGTCCACGACGAAAGCTCCAATCGCATGGGCGAATTCGCCAGTCTTGCGACAGATTTTGCAATAGCCCCATCGGGCTGACTGACTGAGCCGCGGCGCCTTGACGGAAACGAGCAGTTCTCCTGGCCGGAGATCCGCCTCAAGCGCGCCGAGCATGTAATCCTCGACGGGGATCGTGCGCGCGCCTCTCGGGCCGCGCAGCGTGACCGACGCGCCAAGCGCGGCGAGAATGCAAATCCAGTCCGCCGACGGATCCGCGTGGGTGAGACTGCCGCCGATCGTTCCGCGGTTGCGCACGGCGCGGTAGGCGATGCCGTGGGCGACGCCGGGCAGCGCGCCCCCCGTCACATCCGGGACCCGGCAGTCCTCGATGTCAGCGTGGGTGATGCAGGCGCCGATCACGACGCCTTCGGCGTCCTCTTCAACTTGCCGAAGCTCATCGATGCCGGTCACATCAACGAGAAGATCAGGCTGGACCAGCCGCATATTAAGCATCGGCCCGAGAGATTGACTGCCGGCCACGACCTTGACGGAACGATCGTCGTCAGCGAGCAGCGACAACGAAGCCTCGACGTCTTTCGGACGAGCATAGTCGAAATTGACCGGCTTCACCCCTCCAGTTCCTCGGAAACAACTGACGCGCGCTCACGCCATGCAGCGGCAATCGCCTCGAGCACGCGCCGCGGCGTCGTCGGCGAATGAAAGACCTCAGCGCCGAGAGGCCGTAAGGCGTCGTTGATCGCGTTGCCGATCGCGGCCGGCGGCGCAATGGCACCGCCTTCGCCGAGCCCCTTCACGCCAAACTCCGTATGGGGGGCAAGCGTCTCCATGTGGCGGACGCGAGGGGCCGGCACCTCGGTTGGGCCGGGCAGGAGATAATCGGCGAAGGTCGACGCTAGCGGTTGGCCCGAAGGGTCGAAGTTCATCTCTTCGTAAAGTGCAGTGCCAATTCCTTGAGCGAACCCGCCATAGATTTGGCCGTCGACGACCATCGGGTTGATGAGCTTGCCGCCGTCTTCGACGATGACGTAATCGAGAATTTCAATCTCCCCGGTCTCAGGATCGACCGCGACGGTCGCGACATGCGCGGCGTAGCTAAACGTGCCCGAGTTGCGCCCCGGCTTATAACCGATCGTCGCCTCAAGCCCTCGCGGATCGACAGAGGCCGGAAGGTCTTGCGGGCGTCGATACCAGGTTTGAGCGATCTCCGCGAGCGTGACGCGGCCGGATTGTCCATGGACCGCGCCGCCGCGCAGCTCGACGGATTCAGCGTCCGTTTGCAAGAGATGCGCGCCGATTGCTTTCGCAAGTCGCGCCACCTCGCGCGACGCTGTCGCCACCGCGCCGCCCGCCATCACAGCGCTGCGCGAGCCCCAGGTGCCGGTCGAATAGGGAGTGTATTCCGTATCGCCGTGGACGAGTTTGATCTTGGCGAGCTCGACGCCGAGAATCTCATGCGCGACCTGGGCAAGCGTCGTCTCCATGCTTTGCCCATGCGAGTGGACGCCGACCCTGAGCTCAAGGCCTCCGTCGGGCGTCATGCGCGCCGTCGCCTGTTCATGTCCCGGCACCATCGGAATCCCCCAGCCGGCATAGACTGAGGTGCCATGCGCGCCTTGCTCGCAATAGACCGCAAGGCCAACGCCGATGAGGCGCCCGTCGGGCTCGCCGCGCTGCTGACGCTCGCGGACGCCCTCGAGGTCGGCGGCGTCCAAGGCGCAACGCAGCGCCTCGGGATAATCGCCGCTGTCGAAATGCTTTTTCGTGATGTTGTCGAACGGCATCTGCTCGGGCCGGACGAGGTTCTTCATCCGCACCTCGAAGGGCTCGAGCCCGGCCTCGCGCGCCACGAGATCGAGCATGAGTTCGAGCGCATAGCAGACGCCCGTCCTCGCGACGCCCCGATAGGGAAGGATTGGGCACTTGTTGGTCGCAGCCGACCAAGTGTGGCAACGATAGGACGGGAAATCGTACGGGCCAGGCAGAATACTCGCGACCTGCGCCGCCTCGAGGCAGGCCGAGAACGGATACGAAGAATAAGCGCCCGAATCGACGGTCGCTTCACAATCGACGCCGCGCAGCGTTCCATCGCGGTCGGCATAGAGGGTGATGCGGTAATGATGCTCCCGGCAATTCGCGCCGGCCGTCAGATGCTCGCGCCGGTCCTCGAGCCACCGGACGGGATGGCCACAGCGCATGGCGAGCCAGCCGAGACAGACATCCTCAGGCAGAAGAATGCCTTTGTAGCCAAAGCCGCCGCCCACATCCGGCGAAACGATGCGGACCTGGGTTTGCATCAGCCCCAAACATTCCGCGAGCCCCGTGCGCACGATATGCGGCATCTGATTGCCGGTGTACAAGACCAGCTGGTTCATGCGGCTGTCCCAATAAGCGACGGTGCCGCGACCCTCCATGGGAGCCATACATTGGCGCGCGGTCGAGATCTCCCGCGTGACTTTGATCGGCGCATCAAGCGCTGCTTCGAAATTGATGTCGACGAACGTTTCGAGGAACGTGTTGTCGCCCCAGTGCTCATGCAGGAGGGGTGCGTTCGGCAAGCGCGCCGCCAGCATATCGTGCACGGCCGGCAGCTCATCGAGGTCGACCTCGATGCTTGCCGCGATATCCTCGGCCTCCGCCCGGGTGCGGCCCACGCACATCGCGATGAGTTCGCCGACCTGCCGCACCTTTTTGTCCGCAAGGACCGGCTGCTCCGACGCCTTGAACCCCGGGAGTCCAGACACCGCGACGATCGGCTTGACGCCAACGAGGTCCATAGCGGCGAAGGCCTTGCCGCGATGCTCCTCGGGAATGTGGACAGCGCGCAGCATTGCGTGGGCGAGCGGGGAGCGGACGAAGGCGACGTCTTTCATGCCCACGAGGCGAATATCGCCGACGAACTGGCCTCGCCCGCGTAAGAACCGGTCGTCTTCCTTACGCCTAACCGAGGCGCCGACGCCCTGATCGCTCATCACCTGGCCTTCCTGAGCCGCAACGCCCGACTAAGTCGCAGAGCGTGCCTCCAAACCCGCAAGAGGCGCCACTCAACCAGCCACAACGATCGCCTTACGCGCTTCGGCGCAGCGGCTCGGCGTTGCACCAGTCGTAAATCGCGAGCGCCATCACCTTGATCGACGTGAGGTAGTCGTCAATCGAAACATACTCGTCGTCGGCGTGCATGACAGCCGTCGAACCGGGTCCGAAAATGACTGTCGGCGTATTGCCGTACAGGTTGAGAAAGCGCGTATCCGCCGCCCCCTGTCGCCCGCTGATCACGGGAGCCTTGCCGGTGATCTCAGTATACGCGCGCGACACAGTATCGACGATTGGATGATCGAGTGGGATCTCGGACGCCTCGGCGTCGTAACCGACAAACCTCACCTTCGGCGGATGATCCTTCATCCAGGGATCCGCCGCGGCGGCGCGCGCGACCTCATCCACAAGGCTTTGCTTCACGCCCTCGTGGTCTTCTCCGGGGACGGTGCCGATGCTGCCCTTGAGCAAGCAATTCGCCGGGAAGGCGCTCGGATAACCGCCCGCCTGAAAGCTGCCGACGATGCAGGGCAGCGAATTGATAGCGCTCGGATAAAGCGGATGCGTCACGGTCGCGACCCGCTTGGCTTCCAGATCGGCGACCGCCTTGGCGATCTTGTTGCCGAGATCGATCCCGCTCACGCCCTCATACCGCTTCTGGATGCCCGCCGGCTTGCCCTGAATCTCGATCTCGAACCAGATGCGTCCGATGCAAGCGGACTGCACCGCAAGATCGCTGGTCTCGCCGGAGATGCCGGCGTCGGCCTTATAGCCCCGGATGACGGTGTCGAGGGTGCCGTGGCCGCTCACCTCCTCGTCAATGACGACATTGATCATGACGTCGCCTTTGGGAGTGAGGTCGAGTTCCTTGAGGTATTGCACGGCGAGGATATGGCTAGCGACGCCGCTCTTCATGTCGCAGGAACCGCGCCCGTAGACGCGCCCATTTTTGATGCGTCCCGACCACGGATCATCGCTCCAACCCTCGCCAACGGGAATAACATCCGTATGGCCGTTTAGTAGCAGCGAACGGCCGCCGCCCGTGCCCTTCAGCACGCCCACGATATTGGGGCGCCCTTCGTATCCGCGCTGAACGGGCCGGTAGCCGGGATGCTTTTTCAGAGCCTCCCAATCGGTCTCCCAGAGATCGACGTTAAGACCAATCTCCTTCATGTAACCGGACACGAACCTTTGGATCGCCGCCTCGTCTCCCGTGACGCTCGGAATGGCGACCATCTTCTGCAGGAAACCGATTGCCTGGTCGCGGCTTGCGTCGACTTTGTCGAGAATCTTCTTATGGTTGGCATCGGTCATTGGCGTGTCTTTCTTTCCTGGTCCGCCGCGTCGGTCACAGCGAATTTCAAGCGCGGAATGATCTCCCGCGCGATCGTCTCGATCTGATCGGGGCGGTATTTGTAAGGAACGAAGATGATCTTTTGCACGCCCACGGCGAAATGCTCGCGCAACTGCGCGACGCAATCGTCGACCGTGCCCATGATTGCGCTCTCGCGCGAACAGTCGCTGTGCGCGGGGAAGTCCCACTCCTTATTCAGCCACTCCATCATCTCGTCGCGCACCGCCTCCCTGGACTGCCCAACCATGATCGGAAGCTGCGAGGCGTTGAGCAAGGAATTGGGATCCTTGCCGGCTTCTTTTGCAAACCCGCGAATCTTGTCCCAGGATTTCTTGAAATCGGCGGGGCGGTAGAAATAGGTCAGCCAGCCGTCGCCGGCGGTCGCAGCGCGCTGCAACACCTTCTCCACATAACCGCCGATCAGCACCGGCATGCGCGGCTTCTGAAAGGGTTTGGGATACATGACCGCGCTGGAAATGTTGTGATTCATATACTTCCCGTCGACCTTCGGCTCGGCCCACAGTCGCTTCATGATCTCGAGATTCTCGTCCATGAGCTTGCCGCGCTTCTCGAACGGAACGCCGACTGCGTCGAACTCGCGCTTATACCAGCCGGAGGCCAGCCCCATGATGAGCCGGCCCTCCGAAAGATGGTCGAGGCTCGACAGCTGCTTGGCGAGCGTGACCGGGTTGCGCAAAGGCAGGACGAGGACGCCAGTCCCGACTTTCAAACGGCTCGTGCGGGCGGCGATTCCGGTCAGAACGGTAAGCGAATCAACAATCGGGAAATTAGGTTCGACGCCCAAGAGGATATGATCCCACACCCACACCGAATTGTAGCCTAACTCTTCGACCCGGACGCCATACTCGACAAGCGCCTTGGCGCTCGGCATCTCTGGATAGGCGGTGAAGTTCCGCGCGGCGACGCCAAACGTCTTGGCGAGACTCTTCATCAGCATTTCTCCGGAGCGGCTTCCTCAAGCCGTGAACTGACGGTCGGGATCAAGAACCCGCAACGTTTCAATCTCGCGGCCAGTTGGCGGTTCGGTCATCGAAAGGGCCTCGTCGAACATGAGCTCGAAACCGGTGTTATCTTGAACCTGCGCGCGGTCCACGCCGGGATTGAGGGCAAGCACCTTCATTCGGCGCGTTTCGTCGTCGAAACCGAACACGGCGAGTTCGGTGATCACGCGGAACATCCCGCCTGCGGGCAGGCCGCTCTCAGCGCGCGTCTTCCGTCCGCGGATGAAGCCTGGGCTCGTGATGAAGTCGACCTTCTCCACGAACCGCCTCTTCTCGTGCTTCATCGCCACAATCATGTTAGCGAGGCTCGCGATGTCGTTTCCCCCTCCAGTGCCCGGCAAGCGCGTCTTAGGCGCGGCGGGATCGCCGATAAAAGAAGAGTTCAGGTTGCCGAACTGGTCGATCTGCGCGCCTCCCATGAAACCCACATCGACATAGCCTCGCTGCAGCAACAGCAACACGTCTGCGCTGCCGAGCACCATATTCGCGCGCTTGGTGCACCGCTGGTCGTTGGTCGAGGGCGGTAGCTTCCCAGGCTCCACGAATGCGCCAACAACGCCGCCCTCAAAAAGAATCGTCAGGCCCGGACAGTGCAGTCTCTGCGCAAGTGTCGCCGCAAGGAGCGGAACGCCGACTCCCGCGAACACAACTTGCCCGTCCTTGAGCTGGCGAGCACTCAAGATCGCTAGCATCTCCGAGGCCGTACAGCTTTGGCTGTCAGTCATTGTAGATGCTGCGCCCCTTGTTGGCGGCCTCAAGCAGCTGGCCGAGGCCTATGAGTGAGAGAAAGTCGGTCCACGTCTTCGGCTCATAGACATGACGCCCAAGGTAGGCGCGCATGCCTTCAACTGGCTCAGCGTTCACTTTCGCCACATAAGACTCCATGTGACTCATCATCGGCTCGTAGACGCCAAAGCATTCGTGCGGAGCCGCGCCGAACGGGACCTCAACCACCGCGTCAACGCAGAAGAAGGGAATTTTGGTCTGATCCGGCGCGCGCCTGATCTGGTCATTTGAGATGATGCGCTCAGTCGTCAGGATCACCCGGTCTGCCGCCATGGCGAGATCGATGTCCATGAACTGCAGGCCGTCGATCTGGGCGTTGCCGTAAGGATCGCAGCGCTGGACGTGAATTAGCGCCACATCCGGGTTGAGCGCAGGGACAAGCAGCAACTTCTCGCCGGTGAAAGGGCAATCGAACTCCTTGGGTTCCGAGCGTTGCTTGAAAACGTCGGAGCCCAGCATCGAGCGGATCGGCAAAAATGGCACGCCCATGCCGCCGGCGCGGAAGCGCATGCCCATCGCCATGTGGCTCCATTCCTGGAACCGCTTGCCGCCCCTCTCGACATGGTGGCGCATGACCTTGGACAGGCCCCAGAGAATGCCCTGCGCGAACCAGCTGGTGATGACTTCGTCGGCGATATCGGAGCCGAACAAGAGGTCGCCGTCGGTCGAAACGATGCTGCGCGAGCAGGTCAGACGCTTCCGCCGCTGACGCATCAATTCCCAGATCATCGCCATCGGCGTGCGCGACATCGTTGACCCGCCAATGCCGACAGACATTCCATCCTGCACAAGGGTCGCTGCGTCATGCAACGAAGTCACTTTCTCGCGCAAGCTGCGATCGCGTTGCGCAAGAGTTTCACGCAACCTCGCGTACGGTCGCACTTCGTACCCCGTCACTCCGTCCTCCTCGAGCAGCTGCCGCGCCCGGTCAGTTGATTCCAGCCTCGCCGTTGAACTCGGTTATGAGGCGATCCCATTCACGCGCCGAGCCGGCAACGCCGCGCCAGAAGCCTTGGTCTTTGCGACGGTCGAAATTCTCAACCGAAACGCCCTGTTGCTCGACCCAGGTGTAGTAGCCCAGGTTGAAGATGCGGCGCCGTTCGGACGGACCTAGGTGAAGCACGTTCTCAGTCGACGCTCCGGTAAGAGAGAGATCAATGACCCTTGCCGCGTCCTTGGCGCCAAAGCCGCCAGGGAAAAATTTGCTTCGCGCGCCATCAGCCTCGGTGCGATAGAGCCGTGCGCTGTCCGTGGCGATTGTCACGATCGCGTCCCCAGGGCCGTAGCCTTTCGACCGCGCAAGCTTGATCGAAGCCAGGATATTGGCCCAGCTCGAGATACCGATCTCACTAAAGACCGCCGCGAGCGACGGTTCGATGTCTCTTCGGGAGATAATGTAGGCCGCGCCCTCAGATGAGTTAAAGGCGAGGTTGAGACGATCCGTATCTTGGTCCGAAACGGCGATCACGACGTCGGTGTTCATCACATTGTGTATGAGCGGGATATGCTTGTCGCCAATGCCCTGGATGTTGTGTTCGCCGTAGCCATTCTCCAGCATTGTCGGACATTCGAGGGCCTCGACGGCAGCGATCGCCGAGCCATGGCGCTCCTTGAGATAATCGCCCGCCGCAATTGTTCCCGCGGATCCGGTGGCCGAGACGAAGGCAGCGAGCTTGAGGCCCTTGAGCCCAGCTGAGACATGCCCAAAGGCTGCGCTGCACGCTTCGCCCGTGCAGACGTAATGAGCCATATAGTTCGAGAATGCCGAGAACTGGTTGAGGATTACGTTGTCCGGCGAGACAGCGAGCTCGCGACACTTATCATAAATTTCCTTGACATTGCTTTCGACGCCGACGGTGCGCACCACATGGGACGGATCGCGCACCCAGTGTCCGAGCCACTCGAAACGCTCCCTGCTCATGCCTTCAGGCAGGACGGCGACGCCGTCGCATCCCAGGATGCGAGAGACGGCGACGCCGCCTCGGCAATAATTTCCGGTCGACGGCCAGACCGCGTGATGGCGACCCGGATCAAAGCCGCCCGTTACGAGCTTGGCGACAAGACCTGCATACGCCGGGAGCACCTTATGCGCGCCGATCATTGGGAAGCGGGATCCGATCATCACCACGATCGGAGCGTCGACGCCCGTCAGCGCCTTTGGGAGCACGATATGGTCGGGGACAGCGACCGTGTGGCACCGATCGAGCGCATTGCGCCAATGGATGCGCCAAAGATTGTCTGGATGCGGCGCATCAGGGTCAACGTCCGGAAGGCGGGCAGCGATATGTTGCGGAATCGGCGCGCGCGACGACAGTTGCGCAAACGTCGGCAGCACGATCCTCTGCGCCCGCACACGTTCGATCGCAGAGCGGCGGATCGCTGCGTCGATGACTGTCGGCGCGTCGGTGAGCCCAATGTGAGCGGCTTCGTTCATCGGGCCCCTTCGCCCCTCCATTTCAATTGCTATCTGATGAGAGACTATCATACTAACCTTAGAATGACCAACGCTGCCACGGCGCTTCTTGGACGGGAGCCGCTGGCCCCGGTGGTTTCCGCGGTCGCCTTCCAGAGACATCCTCTGCTGCCGCTCGACAACGGCCTATACGCGCCGTACCAGGCCATCTCGCATCTGACGCGCTCGTCGCTGTATCGTTGCCTCATGCGTCATGGGATCTCCCGCTTGCCGCACGTCGAAGGCGAAGTTTCGCCGCCAAGTCCCCGGCGTGACGCCCCGCCCCATCGGATAGTACGCAGAGGCCGGCCGCGAGGTCATCGTCGGTCCAGGCGTGCGGGTCCGGATTGAGGAGGTCGAGCCGGGGTCTCAATTTGAGGAGCACGAAGGCGCGGGGTTCCGCGCCCGAAAAAGAGGCCGTGGTGTCGGCTGTCATGACGTCGATCCTTAATCTTGGGAGCGGGCGCGAAGGACGTCATTCCAGTCGCCGCCTTCGATTGAAGGCCGAAGCCGCGCGAACGGCACGCTGAATTTTTCCGCGAGCGATCGGTGGCGTTCTGCGAAGCGATCGGTGGCGTTCTGCGAAGCGATCGGTGGCGTTCTGCGAAGCGATCGCCCGGTCCATTGGCGTCCGTGGCGCTGCAGAAGAGTGCGCCGGGGAGCGTGGCCATTGCTGTGAGCACCGCCTCGAGGGCGGCGATCGTACCCGGCCCCATGCCCCCGCCGCTTGCCGCGTAGAGCGTATCGGGGCGAAGACTTCTCGATGGCGGCGACGCTCAGGGCGTCAATCGCCGCCTCGGCGAGAACGAACCGCGGAAAGGATCGAGCCGATGGGGGCAAGCGGAAGAGGGACTTGGCGCCGCCGGCAAGCGAGCCTTTGTAGGTCGGCCCGCGAATGTCGACGTGGGCGACGGAACCTGCGCCGTTGACATGAGCGAACCAGGCGCTGCCGGCCGGACCCTCCCGCAAGACGCCGGCCGCGGAAGCCGCCTCGATGATCGCCGACGGAAGGCCGCGCTCCCGAGCGAGATAGCGCCAGGTCGGCGAACCCGGCCACACGGCCTTCCGATCGGCCCAGCGTTCGGCGACAGGCCTGTCCGAAGCTTTGCGGCGCCCTGCCCTTTCGGCGATTGGAAAGCTCGGTGACAATCCTGCGAATTCGCGCAGCCGCTTTCGGACATGGCCGAAGTTGATCCCTGGCTCCAGCCTTTGGACCAGACCGAACACATCGCCCTTGGCGTCGCTGGTCGGATCCCACCAACCTCGCCCGCCGTGGCTGACAATCAGGATCTCGCCCCTGCCACGCCGGTATTTGAGGCTGAGCTTGGTGCTCTCCTTCCGGTCGAGCTTCCATGGCGGTGGCGTGCGCTCGAGCACGACGGCGCAATGCACCTTGTCGCGCAGGTCTTCGATTTCCGGGTCGCTCATGGTCGCTCCTTGCGTTTCAGCGCAGGAGTTCGGCTGTCTGGCCTTGGGCTTCTCTTCGCCCCTGCCCTGCCCGCCGACCGCGAGGCGGTCGCGCTGCAAGGGCGCGCGGAACGCGCGGGAGCTCCGCGACGAACCCTTGTCGGCGCGGCCGGCGCTAGCGGTAGCCATCCTTTTCCCCTTCGCTCATCGGGCGAAGGTTCGAGGACATTGGCGCGAACAGGAAATCCCTGCGCCGGTCGTGGCCGCCGGATCAGTGGGTGGTGGAAGGCCCGTGGCTCGGGACCATCTGCCTGCAGGCGCGAAGCCCCGGATCCTTGGCGGGCCGATTCCCCATGCGGCGCAGCGAATGCAGGACGGTCGCGTGATCCCGAGGCGCACAAAGTAACGTCGACGCGACAATTCTTATCGCCCGGGGCCGATTAAGTTTCACGAAATGGGAGTTCGGCCTCGGAGTTCGCTATTGGCGATCGGAAATTGGATACCGTCACGCCAACCATTCGAATTGCTTTCGCGGGCGGAAAAACAGATCGGATCAATTCGAGGGCGAGTTCATGAAGCTTCGCCCTCGTTTCAATCGGCGCTTCCATCGATCGGCTACGGCTTGAGATCTGGAAGTCAGCCCATTTGATCTTCACTGTGACGGTTCGAGCGAGACAATTGGTTTTCTCGCACCACGCCCGAACATCGTCGGCCATTGCGATCACGCCGGCGTCAATCCGAGCGGGATCGACCAGATCCTCCGAGAAGGTTGTCTCCGACCCCGAAGACTTTCGCTCTCGGTCGGATCGAACCGGACGATCGTCTCGGCCACGCGCGATTTCAAAGTACCAATGGCCTGCCTTGCCGAACCGCGCCGCAGGAACTCAAGGGTTTGGCGCCGCAAGTCCGCGCCTGTCTCAATGCCAAGCGCGTGCATCCTGGCTGCCGTCTTCGGGCCCCGCCATGAAACCTGGCGATCGGAAGCGCAGCCACGAAGGCCTCGGCTTCGTCTGGCATAATGGCGAACTGGCCATTCGGTTTGCGCTGATCGGACGCGAGCTTCGCAAGTGGCAAAGCCGTCATTCCATTGCGGCAACGACTCCTGGACACCTGCTCACGCCGTTCTTCGCTCGCGCGTTCGCGCATTAATCTGGGCCACGAGAACCGGACCGAGCGAAAACTCCCCTGCCCTCGCCTTTCGTGTCAGCTCGCGCAAATAGCCACCAGCGGATTGGATCGCCGAACTCCTTTGCAGCAGGCAGGCGAGGACAATCGCGGCTTGTGTGTCACCCATAACCGTCTGCGCCTCCTCCCAGGCGCTTGGACTGATCCCCAGCATCGGTCGCACGATCGAGGTCGTTGCAAGGAAGTCGCGCCAGTTCGCGATCCCGCCCCTAGCGTAGTCGACGATATCGGGGCAAGCGCTCAGCACCATTCCAAGCGGATACGTTTTTTCCAGTGGCACGGTTGGTGGGAGATTTGGCTCTGCCGTCGCCGCCCTGCCTTCTTGAAGGCGAGGTTCAAGGTCAATTAGGGGATTTGGGTTTGAATTCTGTTTGTGGCGCTCGTTTTGAGAACTCATTGGCGCTCATATTCATTGTTTTAATCTGAGTCTCCAACAAGTTGAGGATGTCGTCGGCGAGGGACGATAAAGCCTCCGCCGCGGCCTCCAATTCTTCCAGTCTCGCGGTCCGTGAAATTCCCTCAACGAGCCCCCGGAAGATTACATGGACCTCTTGCCAACTTGCCGGCCCCTGCCCTGCCCGGTGGGTTGGAACGCTTTCTTCTATCCCCATCGCAATCATCTTCGCGATGTCGCGTCGGCAAAGGGTAATCCTCTCCTTCGCTAGCCGGACCGCCCGAGCTTCGGCTTCGATCTCCTCGGCCAAGCGCTCGAATTCATCAGCGCGTACGACGAGCGGGGCGAGGCCAAAACCGAAAGCGAGCTTAATCTCCCCTCCCCTGCCCTTCCGTGCGTAACGCTTACCGTTAGGACTGTCGCGCCGAACGATGAGTCCCGCATCCACCAGCACCGCGAGCAGCCTCCTCAAGGTCGAGGCCGGCATGCCGTGCGTCCTGAGACACAGCTGCTCGTTGGACGGGAAGACGATCAGCTCGTCGTCTCCGGTGAGCGTGGTCTCTGGATAGAAACTCAAAAGCGCATTTAAGACCGCGAGCGCACGCTCTGACACGCCAAGCTTTGGCCGCGCCGTGCAGATCGCGCGAAAGACCTGCCACTTGTGGACGACCTTGTCCCGCGGCCGGTTGGAAACGGCCATCTGTCTTGCCACATGGGCAAGTGTCAGCGTTCGCCGCCCGAAGGGCGTCGTTGGAGTATGTGATTGCATGTCTTAGCCTCAGCTGGGCAAAGAAAATCTGCTCGCCAAAACGACGCCGTCTCTCACGAGACTCTTGACTGTGATGTGCGGAAGTGATTCTCTGTCAGCTGCGACACATTGAGAGAGGCTTCCGGGGCGGTGACGTTTCGGGGGCCTTTTTCTTTTGCCGGGTTGCTCCGTGGTTGGTTACATATTCGTCGCTGGCGCGGGGATGTTTGTGCCGGGTCGCGTCAGTTCTGTGGCGGCGCTTCACCGGGTGTCATCGGCGCTTGCGCTTCGCGGGTGTAGGCCTCGTAGAGTTGCGGCAGCGCTTTCGCGAGATAGGCGCCGAAGTTGCCAACATGCCTTTTGGCGATGCTCAGCGTGATACCGCTTGCGTCCTCCTTGAAGGCCGCGATTGCTTTGCCGTCGGCGGCCTTGATCGCGGAGGCCCGCGATCCCGTCGCTGGACGCGTCGGATTTGTCGCCGCGAAGATGAGAGCGAAGCGTTCATCGGTCGGCTTTTCGGCAAAGCCGTAAGGCGAGGCCGCGGCCCTCGCCTTATCGAGAGCGCCAGAAGCTTCTAACCTGGTCGCGAGTTCCGTCCAGCGATCGCGACCGGCCTTCGGGGCGGGTCCGATTGCTTCGATGAGATCGCGCGGGATCTTGGTCGCGGTCGAGATCAGGCGTGACAGGCCGGTCTTATCGATGGCAAGCGCGGCCATTATGGTGTCGCGCGCATAACCGCCTTCTTCGAGGCTTGCCGCGAACAGCGCACGTTCGATGAAGGCGAGATCGGCGCGGGCGTTATTTTCCTGACCTTGCGCGACGACAAGCTCCTGGTCACTCAGAGATCTAACCATGGCGCGCACTCGGCGGCCGAGTTCGATGCAGGCGCGCAGCCGGCGGCGTCCATAGGCAATCTGATATCGTCCGGCGTCCTCGGGATGCGGCCTGACAAGGATCGGCACCTGCTGGCCGTTGTCACGGATGGTCGCGATCAGGTCTTGCAAGGCTTCCGCGGTGATCGGCAAGCGATCGGCGATGGGCGATGGATCGATCAGGGCCGTGTCGAGTTCGACCACGGCCTGCGACTTGATCTGCTCGATCGAGCGCGAGACGGCGCCGATCGCCCGCCCGCCGGTGAAGTTCGGAAAGGGCGCGGTGAGTTGTCTGGCAAGATCGGCCGGAGTGACCGATTCGCCTAAGTTGCCGGCCGGCAACTTCTCATCGGTCAGTCCGGCAAGGAGATTTTTTCGCGCCATTACGGTCTTCCCCACGCGCTTCGAATGAGCTGCTCGATCTCGCCGTTGACCGAGTTGAGGGCCTCGACCGCGCGGTCATAAGTCGAGCGGGTAAATTGGTCGCGGCTGACTTCGTAAAGCGTTTGCTTGGTGATGCCGGCGTCGGACACTGCCGTGCTCTTGAGCATCGGGAAATTGAGGACATGCTCGCCAAACATCGAGCGCATGAAGGAGACCATCTGGTTTTGCGGTCCGTCACCGGGCTCATAGCGTGTGATTAGGTAACGCATCCAGTCGTAATTCATGTTGCCGCCGGCGTTGGCGACGACACCAAGTAGGTTGGAGGTCATAATTAGGAACTGGCACATCGACATCACGTCGAGCATCTGCGGATGCGCGGTGACGAGCACAGCGGTTGCCGAGCACAGCGCCGACATTGTGAGGAAGCCGAGCTGCGGCGGGCAATCGACGACAACCACGTCGTACCGGTCGGCGACAGTCGCAAGCGCTGCGTCCATCCGAGTGAAAAACAGCTGCCGATCTTCATCGCCGGCGAGAAGCGCGCGGGGCGATTCATGTTCGAACTCCATGAGCTCGAGGTTGCCCGGAACCAGGTCGAGATTGCCAAAATAGGTCGGCCGGATGATCTGACTGAGTTCACGGCGGCTGTCGTCATAGCGAATCGCGCCGTAGAGCGTTTCATTTTCGCCGACGTCGAATTCTGGCTGTAGCCCGTGGAGGGCGGAAAGGCTTGCCTGGGGGTCGAGATCGAGCGCGAGCACGCGGTAGCCGCGCAGAGCGAGGTATTGGGCGAGATGGGCGGCGGTCGTGGTCTTGCCGCTGCCGCCCTTGAAATTGACGACGGTGATCACCTGGAGGTGTTCGTTGCCGGTGCGGTGCGGCAGGTAATTGCGGTCGCCCTTGGTGATCTGCGCGAGATAGCGGCGCAGCTCGTTGAGATCCTCGATCGTGTAGGAGCGGCGTCCCCCCTGCCCTACTTCCACCGTAGGGCCTTTGCCCTCGATCGAGAGGCGGCGCAGATAAGCGTCATTGACGCCAACTAGTTTGGCGGCTTCGGTTGAGGAGAATCGGCGTAGGGACTTTTTTGCCGACGGCGGAAAAAGATTGAGCCGATGCGCCTGCAACTTCGCGGACAATTCGCGCGCGTGCTCGCCGACGAGTTCGTGAATGGCCTTCTGGGGCTCGATTTTGACTGCGGTAGCGTGCACGGCGGCACCTATGAGACACGGTTAGATTGCGGATATGCGGCAAAAGAACGTGCCTAATCTCAGCCGATTCGGCACCGTTGGCAAGAAATTAAG
The DNA here is from genome assembly GCA_963696665.1 of uncultured Alphaproteobacteria bacterium. GTDB lineage: Bacteria > Pseudomonadota > Alphaproteobacteria > Rhizobiales > Beijerinckiaceae > Roseiarcus. The sequence continues at coordinate 9,868 of CAVOLE010000029.1, read as the reverse complement.
GGTTAAGCAAAGATTAACGCAATCGGTCGCTGTAACGATTTGATTCGAATAGGCAATAATGTTCCGTTCCCGGCACTTCTCAACCCCGCGGCCGCAGGAATGCTCGGCGTACGCCGGTATGCGGTACACGCGCCTGTGTGCAATGGTTTTCTTGCGCCATCGCAAAGTGAGCTCGTCACAGACCTGTCAGGAAAAGTTGCCGGCCGGCAACTTTCGGCTCCTAGGCCTTTCGGACCTCGCACTGTACGGGGATCGTGAAGTCAATTCTCGCCCCAACCCAGGTCCGGCGGGATCCAAAATCGCGAAAGTTGCCGGCCGGCAATCTTTGGCAGGGCCCGATCAAAGCCCTAGCCTTGCGCCTTTCCCTGCATGCGGTCGGCCCCCACTATAGTAACTCGCGGCCTGGACCAAGCGGTGCTGGGACTGCTGCGTCGCCTCCGGCAGCCCGATTCTTGCGGCGCGACCTCGGTCAGACATCCGGCACCCAGTCCGTGCGCGGAAAACACCTCCCGGCTCCAGCCCGGCGATGGCGCTGCGCCGCTTCACGATCACATTGATCGACCGCGGCGTGAGCGCCCCCTCCACCGCTTCCGAGCGATCGATTGCCCGGAAGATCGGCCTCTTCGTGATGTCGATCCGCTCCAGCCATTCGCGCAGCGCCTCGGCCGCACGGCCGACCAGACGCACTCCGCCCGCCCCGTCAGGGTCGCCGGTCTTGGTCCACCAAGCTGGATTGCAAGGCAGGCAGAGGAGCGATTGCGAGCGCGCATCGAGCTGCCGCGCACGGCGAGCCTCCGCGTCGAGATGGAGGACAGGGGCGTTTCCTTTGACCATAACCTCACTCCCTGTCTTCGTCCGCGCCCGCGTGGTCGATGTGGCCGAGGCCGCGACTTGGATCGAGACGGTCGCGCAGGCGACGTTTGAGCGTCTTGGCGTCAGGAAAACCGCCATCGGCCTTGCGTTCCCAAATTGTCTCGCCGTCATAGGTGACTTCAAAGACGCCTCCGGTTCCCGGCGCGAGCGCCACCTCGCCGAGCTCGGTTCCGAACGTCGAAAGCAGTTCCTGCGCGAGCCAGGCTGCACGGAGCAGCCAGCGATACTCCGTACAATAGTGAATGGTGATCCGTGGTCTGAGGTCGCTCATCACGGCCTCCTTAAAGCTTCGAGGCGAGAGCAATCATTGTGCGACGGTCCCGCCGATCCACGGATTGAGCATTGGCACTCCGAGCGGCGCAAAATCCTTTGCGTTGCGGGTGACGAGCGTGAGTTGGTGGACGAGGGCGGTCGACGCGAAAAACCCGTCCATCGCTGAGAGCGCGACGCCGCCGTTGCGGGCCTGGGCCATCAGGTCGCCCCACCGTTCGGCGACCGGAGGATCGATTGGCAGAATGCGGCCCGCGAAGCGCGCCGGGAGATCATCCGCGAGCCAGGCGGAAAGCGCCGCGCGCCGCCGGCCTCCCTCCATCAGGGCGATCCCGCGCCGGAGCTCGGCGATCGAGGCGCCGCTGATAAAGGCCCGGTCCTCATCGAGCCTGTCGAGCCAGGCCAGCACCTTCGGCTCCGGCGCCGGCCGCCGCACCTCCTACAGCACATTGGTGTCGATGAGGACGTTCATAGATCGAGGTCGCGCGGCTGGTCGCGGAGGCGCTCAAGATCGATGTCGGCGCCGCGCAGGGGCGAAGCGAGCAGGAACTCGGCGAGGGTGCCTTTGCGCTCGGTCTTGCGCGCCCATTCCTCGGCCGAGACGACGACGGCGCTCGGCTTGCCGTGCCGGGTGATGATCTGCGGATCGGTCTGGGCTCGCTCGATCACCTCGGACAGCCTGGCCTTGGCGTCGGCGACGGTCCAGCTGCCCGAAGCTAGGGGGATGATGTCTTGGGGGCGGTCACCACGCTCTCCTCTGACTATTCTAACAAATATGACTATAGATGGGCCGTTTCTCAAACGGGTCCAGCGTGGACTGGCGCGTTGAAGCCACTGGAGATGGCTTCGGCCAGAGGAGGGGAGGGGAGCGGCATGGGGCGAGCGTTCTCTCGTCGCTCGGAGGTTGAGCGGACGGCATTTTCCCGGGCTCGAGGCGGCCCGAATCCCCATTTCGCGAGCCCGCATCCATGTCTATTGATAATCAGAATATACAGTCGATTTTGCAGCTGCATAGACGGCTTTTCTTGCTTTACACCTAGAGGCCGGCCGCCTTTGTGAGGTTGACCTTGAACCGGTCGCGTTTGCGCTGATACCGGCGGGTCATTTCCGCGCTGGCGTGGCCGAGGTGTTTTTGCACGTGGGCCTCCTCGATCTGGGCGGAGGAGGCGAGGCCGGCGCGCAGCGAATGGCCGCCGAAGGCGACCCGCCGCTCGCCTTCCGTCAGGTCCCCGCGCAGGCCGGCGGCGAGCGCGCAGGTCTTCACCAAGCGGACGACATGCTTGTCCGTGAGCCGCTCCGATCCGACCCCGCCGTTCTTGCGCGCGATCGCCCGAAAGAGGGGCCCGCGGGCGATCCGCCCGAGCCGCAGCCAGGTTTCGAGCAAGGCGACCGGGCAGGTGTCGGAGCGCGAGCCGCGGCCGATCTCGACCTCGCGCCAGCCGGTCTTGCCGCGGATGGTGAGGAGGGCGCCCTCGGAGAACACTTCGACCCAACCGGAGCCGTCCTCGGTCTGCTCGGGGCCGCAGTCGAGCCCGACGATTTCGGATCGGCGCAGGCCGCCGGCGAAGCCGATCGCCAGGATGGCCCGGTCACGCAGGCCCCTCAGGTCCATGTCCAGCGTCGCCAGCATCGCCAGAAGCTCGTCGGCGAAGACGGCGGCCTTCTGCAGGGAGGGCGCCCGTGCCGGCGGCGGATGCCGGCCAGCACGGTCGGGATATGCCGGTCGCGGAGGTCGAGCGGCTGGCCGAGCTGGCGGTACCGCCAGGCGATTCCCGACAGCCGCCGCTCGAGGGTGGCGACCGAAAGCTCGGCGCCGCCCCGCTCGACTTGCGCCGCGAGATAGAGCCCGACCGCTTCGGGATTGGGCGGCGTCTCGGAAAGGCCCTGGCGGCGCAGCCAGGAGGCGAACATTTTCCAGTCGGCGGCATAGGCGCGGCGGGTGTTGTCGGCTTGCGCCGAGCGCGCGTAGGCCTTGGCGGTCTCCGCCAAGTTGGCCAGTCGGCCGCTGAGCCCGCTGGCCGGCAAGAGCAGGGCGGGGGCGGCTGCGCCCCCTGCAGGGGCCTGTGGCGAATTGCTCGACGCCTCGGCGATCTTCGACGCGCCTTTCTCAGCCCCTTCACGAGCCGTCCAGGCGTCCTCAGGGCGAAAATTCCGGGCGTTTTTCATCGTCGCCGTCTGTCGCGCGAATCATGTCCGATAAGGCAAGATTATCGGACATTGCCGCAACAAGACAAGCGAGGCGGATTTGCCCGCACGCCAGTCGACAAAGCGCCGCCGAGGATTCACCATGCCCAAGTGATTCGCGCAGATCTCAGCCTCGTTCCCGACCCGATCCCCGACCCCGGCAAGGGCGTTCCCACGCCGTCGCGTCGGAGCGCGCGGACGAGCCAGACCTCGGCGAAAGCCCCGGAAACGCAAGCCTTTCCACCGCCCGCGGGGATCCCATCGTGGGCGCGGGCGAGCGGCAGGGCAGGGGAGGATCCCCTGTTCGCGGCCGGCGCCGCGCTCGCCCTGCTCGACGCCGTCCTGCGGCGCGACTCGCTTTATGCCGGGGCGCTGCGCCAACGCCTCGGGCTTCAGAGCGCCGCGGCTACCGCCAAGGTCCTACGCCTCAACGCCGATGCAGGCGCGCTGCGCGACCTGCGCTTCGCCGTTGGCGACGCGCTCGGGCCTGCGGCGAAACTGCTGGAGCTGTGGCGCGACCTCGTCGGCAGCCCACCCAGTCTCGACGCCCGCCGGCTTGCCATCGCCACGGGCCTCCTTGACCTTCCGGTGGCCAACGCTGACGCGCTTGCGGAAACCCTGCGCGAACAGAGCAGGGCAGGGGATCCGGTCTCCGCGGCCGCCAAGGCCGCCGCGGCCGCCTTCTCCATCTTCCCGGACGCCCCAGCCGCCGAAACTGAAATCCTCGCTCTCTGGCTCTCCGACCTCACCCTCGCGACCCGGCTGCGCTGGCCGCGGCCCGTGCCGCTGATCGCCACCCGGATTCTGGATCCCGGCTTAAGGGCGGGCGGCGGCGGGCGGCGCCTGGGGCCCAGCGAGTCCGCTTGGCCGAATGCGGCCGCACGGACGATTGCGCTGGCCGCCGCCTCCGCCCTCGATCTTGCCGCCGACCTCTCGCGCCGCTCTGAGATTCTGCTCGCCGTCGCGCCGAAGCTCCGAGCGAAACCGGCGAAAAAAATCGTCGACCTGCTGCTCGCCGAGGATTGCGTCTCGCCGGCCGAGGCCGCCCGCCACGCGCCGATGACCGACCGCGCCGCCCGGCGGCTGTTCGATCGCCTCGTCGCCCTCGGCGCCGCGCGCGAGGTTTCCGGCCGGCCCGCATTCCGGCTGTACGGCCTATGAGCGCCGCGCCGCGCCGCCGCCGACGAAATGTCGAGGACGGCCTCGACGTCGACCTCATTGACTTGCCCGCCGCCGCCCGCTGGCGCGAATGGATGCTGCGTGTCGAAGCGGCGATCTTCGCCTCGGCAAAACCCGTCCCGCGCGAGGCCCTGGTCCACGTCGTCGGCGAAGCCTGCCGGTTTGACGATCTGATCGCCGACCTCATCCACGAGCTGCGCGGCCGCCCTTACGACCTCGTCCAGGTCGCGGGCGGCTACGCCTTGCGCACCAAAACCCGGTTCGCGCCGGCGATCCGCGCCGTCCATCCCGGACGGGCAGGGGACGAGGTTGCGGGTCTGACTCGGACCGAGAGCTTCGCGCTCACCGCGATCGCTTATCTGCAGCCGGTCACCAGGGGGGAGATTTCGAGGCTGGCGGGACGGGAGATCAGCCGCGACGTGATCGCCTCGCTCAAACGCCATGGCCTGATCGACGGCGCCATCCGCGCTCCCCAGCCCGGGGCGCCGTTCGCTTATGTCACGACGGGGAAATTCCTCGAGGCGTTCGGCCTCGCCTCGCTGCGCGACCTGCCCGACCTCGAACGGCTCCAGGCCGAAGGCTTGTTGCAGGGGGGACAGGGGGATGATGATCTCGATAGCGCGCTTGGGCTCGCGGAAGACGAGGAGAATTCCAAGGAAACAGCGCTTGCTGACGCTGATAATCAGCTGGCGGACCAACGCTAGCGTCCGACGTTGAAGATGGTTGCGATGCGGCCACTTCCGCCGTCATGACCAAGCGTCGCCCAGTGCGCCAGCTATGATCCGGTGATCCGTCTCAGCAGTCGCCGCCGCTGCTCGGCGTCGAGCCGTCGAAACGCATGGTAAAGGAGCTCAACGGGGTCAGCCTGCTGCTCGGTCACGATAACCGGCCGAGGGCTTCTGCTGCGGAAGTCCGCCTGGCCGAACGAAACGCCTTGTCGGAACCGGCCAAGGTGCAAGCTGCTAATCCAACTCATAGGGGAATCTCGCGTCGGTCATGGGTGAAGCGCCCCGTGCGGAGACCTGGTGGCGTGCGGCGCAGCTTCCCCTGAGTTTCGGGTTCGGCCGACATCGTGCCCGCAACCTGGTCCGGGGTTGCGGAAGGGTCTGGTGGCGGCTGCAACTCGGATCTCGGGTTCTGCGGGATGTCGGGGAAATCTGGAGGCAGAGTTGGCGCCCTGACGGGCGACGGTTCGGGCTCGCATCTGTCGCCGTCTGGCTTGGGCATGGCGTTGGTCCTTGAAAGCGATTGCGAGAGCGGGAAGCCGCTCTCGTAATCTGTCGTCAACCCTTGGCTGGGACAGCGACGCTCGATCTATGCGCCGCTGCGATGGCCTTATGGGCTTCAGTGGACTGCGTTTCGGCCCTCTTGGCCTGCTCGAGTCCTGCCTTGTGGTCACTCTTGCCATGAAGCTCGGCGGCTCTGCGGTGAGATTCGGTCGCCGCGCCGCGCAGCTCTGCAGCCTTGACGTGATGTGGTTGGGGCATGAGCCAATGTCCTTCTGAAAAAGAGCGCTACGATGGGCGCTAGTTGAATTTCTTAGCGAAGGCATAGGTGAAGCGGCAGCCTCGGAATCTACTCGAAATCCGGATCTCACAATCAGCGCGACCTCGGATCGAGCTCCTTATATTCGACCTCCCTAGGTAGACTCCGATCCTGTAAGGCTGAGCCGCCATGGGCTAATGACCGACGATGGATCGGTTTCATTCACTACTGTTAATAACAGGAGAAATTGCCCTCGGTTTGTCCGTCCTCGTATTCATTGGAGCCGCGCTCGTGGCCGTTAGCGGGAAGTTCAGGTCGCATGGACGGTAAGCACGGCCTCGCGCCGCCAGGAGGCTGAGACTCGCCCAGACATCGCGACACAACGGCGTGTACGCCGTTCCAGGTTTTGCACATGAGGCGCCTAACGGTCATGCCTCACTTGGTCTGGACCTGCCTTCCCTCAGTCCGACGTAAACCGGGTGCCAAGGGGTCGCAGCCGTCCAGGTGAGATAGGCGGTGCGTCGGCTCGACCTAATGGACGCGGAAGAGGACGAGCGGTGAACCGAAGCGCCTGCTGCGCGACGGCGTGGCGCTTACAAGAAAACAGAGCGCGCAGTGAGGGGTCAGAACAAGCGCTGTTCGAAATCGTACGCTAAGGTCGAACGAAGCGTGAACCGGTTCGGTTGTTTTTCTTGATCTCCCTTGCACGGCGCCTGATCCGTTGTGGATAGCCTTGGCAACGCAACGGTTTCTATTTCCTCCCCCACCCACCTCAACAACATTCGTCGGCGGTTGGTGTCGTGCGGGGAGTTGGGCAATGGGCAGGCGCAAAATTATCAAGGTTCAGGATCGACAGAAGCTTTTCGATGTTCCGGCTGATGAGGGCAGCTTGATCCGACACCATTCGTTGACCGCGGCGGATCACCTCGAGATTGATCTGCGCAGGCGCGATCACAATAAGCTCGGCTTCGCTGTTCAGCTCTGCGTGATGCGATATCCAGGTCGGGTTCTGGCGGCCGACGAGATTCCGCCCCGTGCGATGCTGAAGTATGTCGCCGACCAGATCAGCGCCGATCCCACCGCGTTTATAACCTATGCCCGCCGGGAAGAGACGCGGCGCGATCATATTGCGCGCCTGATGATCTATCTCGACGTCAGAAGCGCAACAGCTCAAGATCGTCGCGCCGCGCTGCTGTCAGCAATTGAGGCGGCTGCGATATGTGGCGTTTCGATTCTGAATGCGATTGTTACGACGCTGCGAGAACGCGGAGCACTGTTGCCGGCGGTGGAGACCGTCGAGCGACTGGGGCTTGCGGCTCGCGCCATAGCTCGCCGCCGCGCAGAGATTGCGCTCATCGAAGGTCTGGCGCCCGAGAAACTTCAAGCGCTCGACAAGCTGCTTGAGATTGATCCGGCGATCGGTCAGACGCGCTTCCATTGGCTGCGATCCGCGCCTGAAGCGCCCACAGCGTCAAATCTGACCGGGTTAACCGAACGAATTACATTCCAGCGAACACTCGAAATCGATCCCGGTTTGCAGACGCGCGTTGCTTCCGGGCGGTGGGACCAGATGGTCCGTGAGGGCAACGCTACGCCGGCATGGCTGGCCAACGACTTCAATACCAGCCGTCGTCACGCTCTGATCGTCGCGCAGGTCATCAAGCTTGGCGAGAAGCTGACCGACGGTGCCGTGATGATGTTCATCAAGCTGATCGGCCGGCTGTTCTCCCAAGCCCACGGCCGCAAGAAACGGCGGCACATGGACCATCGGACAGATACCTCTAAGGCCCTGCGCCTGTTCCTCGATACGATATCGGCGTTGCAGTCCGCCAAATGATCAGGGTCAGGACGCACTCGAGGTACTCGACCAGAAGGTCGGTTGGCGCCGGCTGCTTCGGATAAAGCCGGAGCTTGCAGCAATGGTCCAGGAAAGTGAGGCATCCCCGCTGGTCCTGGCGGCCGAGCAGTTTGGTGGTGTTCTCAAGTATGCGATGGCGTTCCTGACGACCTTTACGTTTCGTTCAGCGCGCCGCCACGATTCGTTGCTCACAGCCGTTGCGATGCTCCGAAGGCTGCATTCGGAGGGACGGCGTGCACTACCCGAATGTGTCCCAACCAGCCATCTCAGTCTAAGCGATCGGAAACTGATCTTTGGGCGGCAGAAACCTGATCGCCGACTCTATGAGATCGCCACGCTCGCCGCATTGCGCGAGCGCCTTCGCTCGGCGGACATCTGAGTAGACGGGAGTCGCTCGTTCCGCCCGATCGACGAACACCTCATGCCGCGATCAACGTTCGCTACTATGAAGGAGGAGGATCGGCTTGGTCTTGGTGTGGTCAGTGACGGCGCTTCCTGGCTAAGCGAAGCAAGGCACGTGCTCGACTTCAATCTGAAACGCCTTGCCTATCGGGCACGAACCGGACAACTCGAGGGGGTTCGCCTTGAAGGCGGAACGCTGATCGTCACGCCGACCTCCAGCGACTTTCCCGCGGCAGCCGAGGAACTGAACGTCGAGATCAGCTAGATGTATCCGCTGGTCGAAGTTCCTGATCTCCTGAGAGACGTCCACGATTGGACGGGCTTTGTTGATCAGTTCACACATGTCCGCACGGGCGACGCCCCACGAAATGTGTCCGCCATGCTGGCCGGCATCCTAGCCGATGTAACCAATCTCGGTCCGAAACGGATGGGCAGCGCGTCCAAGGGTATCAGCGCCCATCAGATCGGCTGGATGCGCACGTGCCACGCCCGCTCAGAAACTTATCGCGCCGCCCAGGCTTGCATCACTGACGCACACACCGGTCATCCGCATTCCTGTCTGTGGGGCAACGGAACGACCGCGTCGTCCGACGGACAATTCTTCCGCGCCAGCGACCGAGCGGCAAAGCGTGGCGACGTCAATCTGCACTATGGCAGTGAGCCGGGATCGAAATTCTACAGCCACCTGTCAGACCAGTATGGATACTTCAGCATCCTTCCCATCAGCCCGACCGAGAGCGAGGCTGCCTATGTGCTCGATGGCCTATTCGATCAGGATACAATTCTGGACATACAGGAGCATTTCACAGACACAGGTGGCGCGAGCGATCATGTCTTCGAACTCTTCGCCCTGATCGGCAAGCGCTTCGCGCCCAGGCTGCGGAACCTCAAGGATCGAAAGCTCCACACATTCGAGAAGGCAGATGCCTACTCAGCGCTGACGAGCCAGATCGGCGCACCGATCGATACTGCGTTGATCCTGGACCATTGGAACGACCTGCTCCATCTGGCAACCTCCATCTCGACGCGTTTCGTTGTCCCCTCGACAATCCTGAAGAAGCTCTCGGCGTCGCCGAAGGAAAGCCATTTGGCCAAGGCGCTGCGGGAAGTCGGCCGGATCGAGCGATCGATGTTCATGATCGAATGGTATTCGAGCCCGGCCCTGCGCCGGCGATGCCAAGCCGGTCTCAACAAGGGCGAGGCAGCGCACAAGCTCAAGCGTGCCGTGTTCTTCCATGAGCGCGGCGAAATCCGTGATCGGTCGTTCGAGAGCCAGGCCTTCCGCGCTTCAGGGCTCAATCTAGTCGTCAGCGCCATCGTGCACTGGAACACCGTCTATCTCGACCGTGCTGTCACTCATCTGAGGCGAGAGGGCAGAGACATTCCCGACATGCTGTTGAAGCACGTCTCGCCGCTCAGTTGGGAGCACATCAATCTCACGGGCATTTACACCTGGGATACCGAGCACCAGATGCCCGATGGTTTCAGATCTCTTCGACTGCCAGCATCAATTCGACGGGCCGCCTGACCGTCATGCCGCTCGAGCTTAACGTACGATTTCGAACAGCTCTTGTTCTGACCCCGGAAGGGCGGGGCAGGGCGATCCGCTGTTTTTTG
>CAVOLE010000028.1:0-411334 GCA_963696665.1 uncultured Alphaproteobacteria bacterium | reverse complement strand
CGAGAAATATAACAAACACTCATCAGGCGGTCTCGCGGAACGACAAACAACGCGTCGCCGCTGGGCTCACCGAGCAGCAACTTGAGGATCGAAGTGGATGGTCTTTGTCTTCCATTGCTCATAAAACGGGCGATATTGCGCCGGCACCTGGAGCGGATTGCAGCTCTGCACCGCGGCCATCACGCTCTTGGCCTGCGGCTTGAGAGCCGGGTCTGATGGCGGGTTGACGAGCTTCGCCGGTTTCATGAGTGAGCCGTCCGGATTGTAAGCGAGAGGACTTCGCCACGTATGCGTCGGCGTCGGCCGGCTGCCGCGGCGGCTTCCAGCATTGAAGATAGGTCTTGACCAGCCAAGCGTCGAAGCGGGCCTCCTGCGCCGACGTCATGCGCGCGGGCGGCTCGATCGGCGCCGGCTCGACCGCGGCTTTCGCTGTCGCAATGGCGGCCGGCGGGACGGGGGCAAGGCCGCCGCGCAGCCGGTTTGGGAGCCTCCGCCACGCGGTACGGATGGCGACGCCGACAGCTGCTGGTACCCACCGTAGGCTCCCGCCGCGATCGCGACGAGCACGACGCCCCCATAGGCCTCCGTAGCATACGCATTGCGGTTGCCTCTCGTTTTCGGTTGTTCGCTGCGCGCGGCGCAGCCCGCCTAGGTAGTTCCGCGGTCGTCATCCCTGGGTCTCTCGCGGATCGAAGTGGATCGTTTCGATCTTCCATTCTTCGAAATACGGGCATGTATTGTGCCGGAATTTTGAGCGGGTCGCATTTCTTGACCGCGCGCATTGCGCTTTCTGCATGCGCGCGCCAGGCGCGATCGGCGGGCGGATTGAGGAGGACCGGGCGGCCCGAGAGTGATCCGTCAGGATTGAAGACCACTTTAATTTCCGCGACATACGTGTCGCCCTCAGGCATGCCCGGCGGGGGATCCAGCAGTTGAGGTAACTCTCCGTCAGCCATGCGTCGAGCGCGGACGCCAGCGACATCGACATGCGCGGCGCTTCGTGATGCGGCAGCCCCTGGGGCGTGAGCGAGGCCGTCTGGGTCGGAGCAGGCGTGGATGTCTTGGCCTGGCCTATGAGCTTGGCGATCGAGTTCGGGTCAAAGTTGCGTTGCGGCTTGGGCTTCTCCGGCGCCGGCTCTTTCGGCCTCTCCGGCGGCGGGTCGAGGAATTTTGGCCGCACGGGCGGCTCAACCGTCGCTTGCTGAATGGCTGGCTTTGACTGAGGAGGCTGGGGCCTTTCGGGCGGCATCGGCTCACTACCGGGCGTCGCCTCCGCTTGGGGCGGCGGGGCGGGCTTCGGCGGCGGGGTCTCGGCCTTGGGGGGCGGCGGCGTGGGGGCGGTCGTCGGCGCGGCCTCCGGTTTGGGCGGCGGCGCAGGCGTGGGCTCAGGCGGCGGCGTGGGCTCTGTGGAGGCGCGCAGATTTGGGGGCGGCTCAGGGGGCGCAGGCGCTGCCTGGGGCGCGGGCTTGGCGTCCTTCTCGCCATTGGCGATCTGGTTGAGGTCGCTCAGCGACACCGTCTCGATCGGAATGGCTTCCGGATTGTCATCGAATTGCGGGGCCGAGGCGAGGCCGAACAAGATCATCGCCAGCAGCGCCCCGTGCAGCGCTGCGGAGCCCGCGAAACTCGAATATGACCGCCGTTCTTCCAACGCCGCTCCCGGCTATTGTTTGATCGGCTCGGTGACCAAGGCCACCTTCTTGAACCCGGCGGAGGTGACCGCCGCCATGATTTCCGCCACGCGCCCGTAAGGCACCGTCTTGGACGCGCGAAGATAGATGCGTTGATCGACGTCGCTCTGTGACGCCGCCTGAAGCTTGGACACGAGATCCGCGTCGGCGATGGGCTCGTCCATCACGTAAAGCTGCCCCTGCTCGTTGAGCGAAACCGCGATCGGCTTGCGCTCGACATTAAGCGCAGTGGCGCTGGCCTTCGGGAGGTCGACGGCGACTCCAGTGGTCAAAAGGGGCGCGGCGACCATAAAGATGATCAGGAGGACAAGCATGACGTCGATGAAGGGCGTCATGTTGATGTCCGCCATTGCGCCGTAGCGCGGGACGCCGCGCCGGCCTCGACCGTTTTTGCGCGCACTCGCGACCGGGTTGATGGCCATCGCGCCGCTCTCCGCTCAGGAGACTTTTTCGACCGACAGATGATGGTCGATCTGCCGGGACAGGATTGACGAGAATTCGTCGGCGAAGCTTTCGAGGCGAGCCTGGGCTTTGGCGACGTCGCCCTGAAGCTTGTTGTAGGCGATGAGCGCCGGGATGGCCGCGAAGAGGCCGATCGCTGTCGCGAGCAGCGCTTCCGCGATGCCTGGCGCGACGACCGCAAGCGAAGTGTTCTTCGAGGCCGCGATCGACTGAAACGAGTTCATGATGCCAAACACCGTGCCGAACAGCCCGATGAAGGGGCCGGCCGAGGCGACCGTCGCCAAAACGAGCAGGTTCGAATTCGAGCCTCTCGACTTCGCGCGCGATCGAGACGTCGAGAACCTTGTCGATGCGGGCGTGAAGGCCGCGAAAGGAGCCCCCGGCCTGCTGGAAGGAGCGCTTCCACTCCCGCATGGCGGCAACGAACAGCGCGGCCGCGCCGGTGTTGTTCGGTTGGTTCGAGAGCGACGTGTACAGTTCCTCGAGCGATTGGCCTGACCAGAAGATCTGCTCAAAATTCTCCATCTCATTCTTGAATTTGCGAAAAAGGCGGGTTTTGTCGAAGATAATGGTCCAGCACCAGAGCGAAGCGAGGAAGAGGCCCAGCATCACCGCCTTGACGACGATGTGAGCCGACCAGAACATCGCGAGGATGCTCGTCTCCGGAGGCGCGGCGGCGGCTAGGTCGGCTGGATTCATCGGAATAGGCGACCTCTTGTTGGCGGACTTGACCGCGCGGCCTACGGCGGAGAGACGGAAGCGGCCGGGGTCTGCGCCGCAAATCGGCCGAAACTTGGGCTTTTGTCAGACGCCGGAAAAACCTGAATTTCTTGTTGCGATTTAAGACTCTGATAGGGTTAACGGACCGTTAGCAACCCGCGCTATCTTGAGACCTCATGCCTCAAGGAACGCCGCGAAGGCGGCGTGTCTCGAAGGATGATCCAAAGGGCGCCCGACAGACTGAACGCTTGGCGCCTCCTGGAGCGCCGTTCGACACGCGGGCTGCGCCCCCGGCTCAGGACGAGGTCTCGGGCGAGACCTGCAACGACACTCCGGAGCGGCGGCGTCAAAAGCCCGCTGGCGGCGTTCAACTCCCTACCCAAATTTAGTCGCCGCCTCTATCGTGCTCCGGCCAGGGCGACGGTCTCGCCCTTAAGGAGGCAGGTTAATGGGGGCGCTGGAGACCTTCGGCTGGGAATGGGGCTCGGCGCTTTTGCGCTGGCTCCACGTGACGGCGGCGATCGCCTGGATCGGCGGGTCGTTCTTCTTCATGCATCTCGACGCTTCGCTGCGTAAGAAGGCGGGCGACGATCCGGCGCTCGCGGGAACGTCCTGGCAGGTGCACGGCGGCGGCTTCTATCAGATGAACAAGTACCTGCTTGCGCCGGCCGCGCTGCCCGAGCATCTCATCTGGCACAAGTGGCAGTCCTACTGGACCTGGCTGAGCGGCTTCGCGCTGCTCTGCTGGGTCTATTACGGACAGTCGTCGCTCTTTCTCATCGATCCTGCGGTCATGCCGCTCGAACCGTGGCAGGCGGCGGCGATCGGAATCGTCGCGCTGGCGCTTGGCTGGCTGGTTTACGATTTCCTCTGCCGCTCCCCGCTCGCCGCCAACGAGCCGCTGCTCGCGCTCGTGGGGTTCGGCTATGTCGTGGCGACGAGCTGGGTGTTCACCCTCGTCTTCTCGGGCCGCGGCGCGCTCATTCATACCGGCGCGCTCATGGCGACGATCATGACCGCCAATGTGTTCTTCATCATCATGCCGAACCAGCGCAAAAGCGCGGCCGCGCTGATGGCGGGCAAGAAGCCCGATCCCAAATGGGGCAAAAGCTCGAAGATACGGTCGACCCACAACAACTACATCACCCTACCGGTGCTGTTCCTGATGCTGTCGAACCACACGCCGTCGACCTTCTCCAATCCGCGCGTCATCCCCGCCATTGTCACCTGCATCATCGTCGCGGGCGCGATGGTGCGCTATTTCTACAACGTCTGGCATCTCGATCACGATCGCGCCCCCTGGTGGGCGTGGGCGGCGGCCGCGGTCGCCGTTCTTTGCGCCTTCGGCGTTGCGGCGACCGCCTCGCCCGGCATGCGCTCGCTGATGGGGCTCGCGTCATTGCCGACGGAGACCGCGAGTCTCGATCAGCCGAAGGCGCCGCCGGATGTTGTCGACATCGTGCAGCTGCGCTGCATGATGTGCCACGCGCCGGAGCCGATGGAGGAGATCGGGGAGGCGCCGAAGGGCGTGTTTCTCGACACACCCGAACACATCGCGCGTTTTGCGCCCGCGATCCGCCAGTACGCGGTTCTGACCCACGCGATGCCGCCCAACAATTTCAGCCAAATGACGGATGACGAGCGCAAGACGCTGGCGCGTTGGCTTGGGCTCGAGACGGCGCAGAATTGATCAGCCTTCGAAAACTCTAAACGATCGACACTCGAGGAGACGGACCCATGAGCAAGCGCTTTTTCGGCGATATGGCCCCTGTGCGCTTTGAAGGGCTGAAGAGCGACAACCCTTACGCCTACCGCCACTACGATCCGTCGCGCATCGTCGCGGGCAAGACGATGGCCGAGCATCTCAGGCCCGCCGTCTGCTACTGGCACAACTTCGCCTGGATGGGGACTGACATGTTCGGCGCGCCGACCTTCGAGCGCCCTTGGGATGGCGAGACGATGAAGGGCGCGCGCTTGAAGGCCGACGTCGCGTTCGAGATGTTCACGACGCTGGGCTTTCCGTTCTTCGCCTTCCACGATCGCGATGTCGTTCCGGAGGGGGAGAGCCTCAAGGAGTTCGGCAAGAACCTGGCCGAGATGACCGACGTCTTCGCCAAGAAGATGGAGACGACGGGGGTCAAGCTCCTGTGGGGCACCGCTAATCTCTTCAGCCATCCGCGATATATGGCGGGCGCCGCCACCAATCCCGATCCCGACGTGTTTGCTTACGCCGCGGCGCAGGTGAAAAACGTGCTCGACGCGACGCATAAGCTGGACGGCGCCAATTACGTGCTGTGGGGAGGCAGGGAGGGTTACGAAACGCTGCTCAACACCGATCTCAAGCGTGAGCAGGAGCAGCTCGGGCGCTTTCTGTCTTTGGTCGTCGAGCACAAGCACAAGATCGGCTTCAAAGGTGTGATTTTGGTCGAGCCGAAGCCCCAGGAGCCGACCAAGCATCAATACGACTTCGACGTGGCGACCGTGTTCGGCTTCCTGCAGCGCTTTGGGCTCGAGCGGGAGGTCAAGCTGAATATCGAGGTCGGCCACGCGGTGCTCGCGCACCATTCCTTCGAGCACGAGATCGCGCTCGCGGCTTCGCTTGGGATGCTGGGCTCGATCGACGCCAACCGCAACGATTATCAGTCCGGCTGGGACACCGACCAGTTCCCCAACAACGCAGCCGAGCTCGTGCCGGCGCTCTACTTCATCTTGAAGTCGGGGGGCTTATCGCCGGGCGGCTTCAATTTCGACGCCAAGGTGCGCCGCCAGTCGATCGATCCGGCGGATCTCCTGCTCGGCCATATCGGCGGGATCGACGCCTGCGCGGCGGCGCTGGTCGCGGCGGCGAATATGATCGAGGACGGCAAATTCGACGCGGCCCGCACCGAGCGCTACGCCGGCTGGGAGAAGCCGGAGGCGCAGGCGATGCTGACAAAGGGCGCGACACTCGAGTCGATCGCCGCGCGAGTGGCGAAGGAGAAGATCGAGCCGAAGCCGAAGTCCGGCCGGCAGGAATTCTACGAGAACCTGCTGAACCGGTATCTTTGAGAGCTCGCGCGTTCCAGCCACGCGCCGCGACTCGTCTCGACGGGCAGCGTGCCCGCCGGCGCAGGGGCGCCAGCGGCATTTTTACCGGCGCTCCTTAATTGAATCAGAAGCTTACGACCCCGTTTAGTTCCGCGCTCGATTTTGGGCGCCTCGGGTCTGGCGCGAGTGAACAGAATGCAAATACCACGATACATGTGTTATACGTCTCAAGGCAGCGGCGAGCCCTATCTGTCAGCGAACGACTCCAGTGACTAAGGCGCCATGCAAGCTACGTCAGACGGTTTGGCGCTTGGCCGCGATGGGGATCGTCGCGCTCGCGCTTGGGCTGCAAGCGTCGGCCGTCAAGGCGCAGCCGCCGCTGGTGGCGCGCGTTCACGGCATTGCGACGGGGATCGCGGCATGCTGGCGACCGGCGCATGATGACGATCAAGTCACCGTTCGCCTGAGCTTCACGCGCGAGGGCGCCGTCATCGGCGCGCCAAGAATTGTCTACGTGCGGTCGAGCGGCGAGCGCACGATTCCGGGCTCGCTCAATCCATGCTGACGGCGATACGCGAATGCACGCCGCTGCATTTCTCGGCCCGGCTTGGCTCGGCGATCGCGGGCCAGGTTTTGGACATACGCTTCATTGGCCGCCGCCGGGCGACCATCGTCGCGCCGCCCTGATGAATTGTAGGCGCGGTCGCTGACCGCGTCGGCCGCGCCCCAAAGGGCGTCCTGAAGGACGCCCGTCTATCGGACGGGCTAGCGAGCGCGGCTACAATTGCTGCGGGCGGCTCGCATGCAATCTGCGCTAATCGATTTACCGGATTTTCGCGTCTCGCCGTCATGCTTTGCCGGCCGGCGAAGCACGCATGGCGCCGGGCGGAGCCGTGATGTTTGGGCGCGTGATTTTCTTTGCGACAGTCGCCGTGGCGCTGGCGCTGCTCGGGTCGTTCTTTCTCCTCAATCGCCTGCCGGGGCCTCAGCCTGCTTCCGCCGCTCGTGCGACGGAGAGCGTTGCGGCCGAGGCGCCGGCGCCGGAACCGGAACCGCGGCAAAGCCAATTGTCCGGCTATCGGGAGGCGTCGCTCGAGGCTGACCAGCGCGGACAATATGCGGCGGCGGTCTTGATCGACGGGGTTCCGGTGGAGATGCTTGTCGACACGGGCGCAAGCGAGGTTTGCGTCTCCGCTTCGACGGCGGCGCGGCTCGGGCTCGTCCCCTCTGGAGGACAAAAGTACACGGTCAAGACAGCGAACGGGCTTACGACCGCTTCCCCAACAATCCTGAGAAGCGTGAGCCTCGACGGCCTTTATATGAATGACGTCGAAGCGCTCATTCTCGCGCCCCACGCGGGCGAAGAGAACCTGCTCGGGGAAAGCTTTCTCAAGCGCCTCATGAGCGTCGAGCAGCGAAACGGCATGCTGATCCTGCGCCAGTAGGCGTTGTAGCCGCGACCGCTGGTCGCGGCCGGCACGGTCAGCGACCGCGCCTACACTCTAGGAGATGCGCACGAGCCGCGTCAGCTCGAACGGGATGTCGTAGCCGTCCCAGATGAAATCGAAGTCGAGCGCCGTGCCGATCGGGGCCCAGCGCGACACGCCCGGGCCGATCCGGGACGCTGCGACCGCTTCGATCTCGCTGCGTTCCCAGCCGAAATGGGTGATCGTCTGGTCGCTCTCCCGGATGAAGCTCGGGACCTCGGTCAGCGAGCGGATGAAGACGACGCTGAGGAAGCCTCCGCCGACGCGCAGATCCTGGCGCTCCGGCGCGCTCGCCACGACGCTGGTCAGATTGGTGTTCCGCCAGGTGACCGCCGAGGCGCGTCCACTGCCCGCTGCGTAGAACGCGGCCGTCATCTTGCCGATCGCGTGCCCGACATGGGCCTTGGGATCGTCCATCGTCCACTCGAGCGCGGCTGCGTCGAGGAGGCGCCGGACGCCGGCGGAATGCGTCGTGGCGTCGCCGACAACATAGAGCGCATGCGGAGACGAGCAGGCCATCTGGTCGAAGACGAACACATCGTTGTGCAGTTTCTTGGCGAGCGCCCTCAGCGCCGGTTCGTCCAGCTTGGCGAGCGCGGCGCCGTTGATCGTCGAAAACGAGAAGCGGTCGCCGAACCAGATCGACTTGCCGCCATTGCGCAAGGGCAGGGGGGCGAACAAGGCGACCTTGGCGTCGCCGCCCCAGACGACGCGCGCGTCGCTCCGCGCGGAGATCTTCGCGCCGAGGTCGCCCTGCGACGGATAGTGGACGAACAGTTGCGACTCGTCTCCTTGAGCCTCAAGCCGCTCGAGGAAGAGGTCGACGATGGCGCGCATGCGGGAACTCACCGCTTGCGGCAGGCGCACGATATTGGCGTTGCCCGCGAGATAGGCGAGCGCCCACGAATAGAGAAACACCGTCTCGACATTCTGCGGCGGCAGATGAAAGACAAGGCCGCGCGGCCGCGCCAGCGCGTGCTGAGGCACGCGCGACGCGAAACTCGCCGCGAGCTTCGTAAGCGCCGCGCGGCGCGTCCAGAAGGCGAAATGGGCGGCCGGGCCAGAGGCGGTTGATCGTCTGGCCCAAGAAGGGCGTCGGCGACGCTCGCGACCAGTTCGATGCGCTCGGGCGCGAACGGCGCCGCGAGCTCATGGCGAGCCGCATCGAGCTTCGACAAGAGCGCGGTCTCTTCAACCGCCGGGTCCTTCGCGCTGGCGCTATAGGTGAGCACGTCGGTCATGATGATGTCCTCGCACTGAGCACGACGCCATTGGGCTGAACACCTATCGTCATTGCGAGGAACGAAGTGACGAAGCAATCCAGAGCCGCAGGGCGCCCGACGCCTCCTGGATTGCTTCGCTCCGCTCGCAATGACGGGTCTGAATCAACTTAAAACATCCCGTGCTTGACGGCTCACGCGGCGATCACGTCGCTGCAGCCCCTGAGCTCGGTTTTCGGGGCGCGGCCGACAACCCGGATCGCCTTGCCGAAACGGCCGCCAGCGCCGGCGTCAATCGTCTCGACGACGCCCAAGTCCTCCGTCAGCACGCTATGGCCCGGATAGGATCGCGGCAATAGCGAAACAACCTGGATGACGCCCTCTTCTCCGACATTGGCGGGCTCCCAGCTATGCGGCCGCCTTACGATGATGTCGGTGAAATTGGGCGGGTAGAGCAATCCGTCCGGGCCCTCGATGA
This sequence comes from uncultured Alphaproteobacteria bacterium, assembly GCA_963696665.1. Lineage (GTDB taxonomy): Bacteria > Pseudomonadota > Alphaproteobacteria > Rhizobiales > Beijerinckiaceae > Roseiarcus. Next base: position 402,249 of record CAVOLE010000028.1, on the reverse strand, counting down.
AGACCGACCCGATCTGCTCGACGAAGCCATAGAAGTTAAAGATGTTGGTCAGATTGAACCGGCGCTTGAGCGCCGCCCGGAACTCGGCGTTGGAGACTTTCTGCGCTTCGAGCTTTTTCCAGCCGCCCGAGTGAATGAGGATTGCGTTCGAAAGATCGACCTCGCCGTCTGCGAAGGCCCGATGAAGCTTGTCCCAAACAAGAAAAGTGAAGCCGAAAATGAGGAACGGCTCTTTGCCGTTCGCGCGGACGAACGTCTCGACAAGCTCCCTGTCCATTTCCAGTTGCGTATCAAGGGCGAAGGCTGTTTTGGCGCCGAACTTCATCATGCCGAGCACGCCACCGCCGCGCGCGGTAAGATCGGTCGGCTTGATGACGTCCTTCGTGTCGATCGCAAGGAATGGCAGACGGCGGCCGCCGAGAATCGGGCGGAATGACGCGACCAAAGCTTCCGACTGACGTCGCGCCGTCTCGTTGTCGATGAAAATGCGGCTCGTCCTTTGTCCGGTGGTTCCGCTCGAGCGCATGACCATCGCCGGAAGCGCGGTGCTCTTCAATTCCATTTCCTTGAACAGGCTCACCGGCAGATAGGGAACCTCAGCGATCGAGCGATAGGTCTTAAGGCCGCCCCAGGCCGCATCGACGATCCGCTTATATTCGGGGCTCTTCTCGTAATGATAGCGCGTCAGCTCGTTGAGCCCTTCGATGAGAAGCGGCTCCTTGTCGGCTTGCCTCAGCGAATAGGGTGGCTCAATGAGGAGACGCTCAAACACTCACGAGATCCTTCAGGCGCGCGTAATCGATCTTGCCGCTCGCGGCGCGCGGGATTTGCGCGATTTTGCGCAAGGCGAAGCTCGACGAGGGCACCTTATATGTGTCGGCGAGCTCACGAACGCGAGCCTTGAGCGCCGCATCCTGCTCCTGCTCGTGTGCGACGGCGATTTTCTCTCCGAGGTCAAGACAGGCGACCGGGCAGACGGAGAACAGCTCCTTTTCGATTTCGTCGAGCCCCAGGCGATATCCGGCGATCTTGGCGAAACGCTTGGTGCGGCCGGTCAGGTAAAGAAACCCTTCCGCATCCAGCCGTCCAAGGTCGCCCGTCTCGAGACGGCCGTTCATCTCGTCGCCCTTGCCGAGGTCATCCCTGGACATCGCGTAACCCAACATCACGTTGGGGCCTTCATAGACAACCGTCCCGACCGCCTCGGCCGGCAGGGCCAAGCCGCTCTCGTCGACGATAGAGAATTGGCCGCCAGCCAGCGCCACGCCCACGGAGCCTGCCTTGCGAGAATGATCCGCGTGCTGCAGCGTCGCCATGCGCGGCGAGGCCTCGGTCTGCCCGTACATGACGAAGAACTGGCCGCCGCGCTGCGTCGCCCATTCGCGGATCTTGGTTTGAACGCGAAGGTCGAGCGCTCCGCCAGCCTGCGTGAAGGTCTTGACGGAGTCCGGCACGAGGCCCGGGCCCAGGCGGGCGAGCGCGACATAGTGAAAGGGCACGCCGGGGAAATGCGATCCGCCCACGTTTGCGATCTTCGACCAGAAGCTCGGCGAAGTGATCGAATCGCTAATGGGACACAGCCGGCCGCCGGCCGTCAGATGCGAGGTGAAAACTGAAAGCCCGTAGGAATAATGCAGGGGCAAATGGGCGACGCCGACGCTGCGCTCGTCGATGGCGAGCGCCTGAGCGATCTGGCGCGCATTGGCGAGAACAGCGTCACGCGACAGCCTCACATATTTCTGGCTGCCGGTCGTCCCGGACGTTGATAGAAGCAGCTGCAAGGCTGGGTCGATGGGCGGAAACGACGGCTCGCTCTCCCTTGCGATCCATTCGACGGCGCCCACGCGGGACTGCAATGAGCCGATGGCCGCCTTGCCGATGTCGGGCAGTTTCTCAATCGCGCCGCACGCCCCCAGAATGAGTTCAGGCCGATACGATTTGATCAGGCCCGTCATCAGATGTTCGGAGACCGCCGGATCGATCAGCGCGGTCGCGTGACCTGCCGCCGCCGCCGCGAGAAGACCGATGATCGTTTCTGAATTGACGCCGCAGAGCAAAAAAACCAGGCGCTTGTGTTCGGATGCGATTGCCTGAGCGAGATCGAGGCTCGCGGCCCGCAGCTCTTCGCGCGTCACCCAGCTCTCGCTGCGGTCGTCATAGACCGCCGGCGACGCCTCGAGGGGCGGGATCAGCGGAAGAAGTCCGCCGCAGGAGTGGTCCAGATCCTTCATAACAATTGCTGACAGTGATCGATCCCTTAGCGCGATATCCGACGCGCCTCACACGATGAGGCCGCCATCGACCCCGATGATCTGCCCAGTCACATAGGATGAAAGGTCAGAGGCGAGAAACAGGATCGTGTCCGCGACGTCTTGCGAGGCGCCAACCCGACCCATGGGAATTTGCGATTTGAGGCTCTTGCGTTTGTCGTCAGGAATGGCCTCGATCATCGAGGTTTTGATCAGTCCGGGCGCAACCGCGTTGACGCGAATGTTCATTGGCGCGAGCTCCTTAGCCGCGGAAAACGTCGCGCCAATGACGGCGGCCTTGGTGGCGGAATAAACGGTCTGGCCCGCGTTTCCCCGTCTCCCGACGATTGACGAGATGTTAATGATCGATCCGCTCTTGCGTCTCGACATCAGGCGCGCGGCGAGCTGGGTGATCTTGATCAATCCGATGATATTGACGTCGAACAATTCGTTGATCTCGGCGTCCGAAATCATACCGATGAGCTTGTCGCGCAGGATGCCGGCGTTGTTGACCAGAATGTCGAGGCGCTTCAGCTTCATCGCGCTCTGGATGAGCGCGGTCGCGGTGGCGCTCTCCGCGACGGACCCGTAGACCGCCGTCACGCGGTCGGGGTAGGCTTTCTCTAGTTCCGCGAAGCTCGCCGAGGCTTCGTTCGACGCGCGAGCGTTGAGGACGAGAGTCGCCCCTGCCTTGAGCAGGGTTTCGGCCGCGGCTCGCCCGATGCCCCGCGACGCGCCGGTCACGATGGCCACGCGGCCGCTGAGGTCGATGACGGTCATGGGGTCGCGCCTATGAAGTCAGCCGGGGGTCGGCTTCACGACGCCGCTTTTTCGGGAGCCGTTTCGTCAGGTACGGGCGAAGGCGTTCCGAAGTCCGGGCGGACCGTGCGATCGATAATGCCCCTGTGGCCGGTTTTGATACCCTTTTCCATGATGCGCGCCGGGTTCCCCGCGACTAGGCAATTCGACGGCACATCCTTCATCACCACGCTCGCCGCCGCAACCACGCAATGGTCGCCAACCCTGATGCCAGCCATGATGATGCTATTTGCGCCGATATTACATTGCTTCCCAATCCATGTATCTGCGTGAACGCCGCGCGGGGTATCGTGGGTCATAATGACAGCGCCGAAGTTGATCGCCGTTCCTTCGCCGATATGGATGCCGCGCGGGTAGCTTTTGTCCAATTTGGCCGAATACGAAATCGCGCACCCAGGGCCGATGTCCATTCCCCAAACACGAACGAAATAGAGGCGGCGCAATTCCCCGAAGAAGGGCCGGAGCTCACGGCGCACGACCGCCAGGACGCCAGTGGAGCGCAGATCGGATAAATTCACGGTCGAACTCCATCAGCAAAAGTGCGCCGAACCCCGCGTTTCACGCTCGGCGCTCGGTGACCGTCCCGTTCGTTTCGCCCCGACATTATTGAGAAATATCTTGTCCTTAACGGCTAGCGATACCGGCTCGCTCCGCCTCCAATAGGACTACACGCGAGGTTTTAACAGTTCGCGCATTCGGGTCAAGCGCCAGCGCGCCGTCCGCGTCGGGGCGGCCGCCGGTTGCTTCGGTCCTCCGGCTCCTCTAAGCCCGGCGCCTGGCATGCCGATGGCCGAGGTCCGCGTGTTCCCCAAACCTGCGCCGAAACTCTCCCCCAACACTTATGTTTTTGAATCGCAGCCGATGGTGAAGCCGACCGGCTTTCGCGAATATGACGCGCGCTGGCTCATCGAAAAAGAGATCAACCTGATGGGCGCGCAGGCGCTCGGGCTCGGCCTCGCGCGTCTCCTCAAGGAGCTTGGCGTCCCCCGCGAAATCGTCGTCGGCCATGACTTCCGCTCCTATTCGGCCTCGATCAAGCTGGCTTTGACCGTTGGCATGATGGCGGGCGGCGCTTATGTACGGGACATCGGGCTCGCGCTGACGTCAATGGCCTATTTCGCCCAGTTCGCGCTCGATACGCCCGCGGTCGCGATGGTGACCGCCTCCCACAACGACAACGGCTGGACCGGGGTCAAGATGGGCGCCGCGAGGCCGGTGACCTTCGGGCCTGAGGAGATGGCGCGGCTGCGCGACATCGTCTTGGCCGGCGAGTACGGCCCGGAGGCGGGAGGCGGCTATGAGTTCGTGCCCGACTTCCCGGCCCGCTACATGGCCGATCTGACCAGCCGGCCGAAGCTTCGCCGCCCTCTCAAGGTCGTCGCCGCCTGCGGCAACGGGACCGCCGGCGCCTTCGCGCCCAAGCTTCTGAGCGCGCTCGGCGTCGAGGTCGTTCCTCTCGACTGCGAACTCGACTTCACCTTTCCGCGCTACAATCCGAACCCTGAGGATATGCGCATGCTGCATGCGATGGCGGCGGCGGTGAAGGAGAGCCAAGCCGACGTCGCGCTCGGCTTCGACGGTGACGGCGACCGTTGCGGAATCGTCGACAACGAGGGCCACGAGATTTTCGCCGACAAGATTGGGGTCATGCTGGCGCGCGATCTGTCGAGGCTCCACAAAGGCGCGACCTTCGTCGTTGACGTCAAGTCAACCGGATTGTTCGCGACCGATCCCGCGCTTCGCGCCAACGGCGTCAAGGTCGACTTCTGGAAGACTGGCCATTCGCACATCAAGCGGCGCGTCAGGGACTTGAACGCGCTCGCCGGCTTCGAGAAATCGGGACATTTCTTCTTCAACGCGCCGATAGGGCGCGGTTATGACGACGGTTTCGTCACCGCGATCGCCATCCTCGACATGCTGGACCGCAATCGGGACAAGTCGATGGCCGATCTCTATCGCGACTTGCCGAAGACCTGGAGCTCGCCGACCATGTCGCCGCATTGCGCCGACGAGGTGAAATACGAGGTAGCCGACCGCGTCCTTGCGCGGCTTGAGGCCATGCAGGCGCGCGGCGAGCCGTTCGCCGGCCAGCCCATCCGCGATCTCGTCACCGTCAACGGCGTCCGGGTCACGGTCGAAGACGGCACGTGGGGGCTGGTCCGCGCCTCGTCGAACAAGCCGGAGCTGGTGGTCGTGGTCGAGAGCCCGGCGTCTGAGCCACGCATGCGGGCGATGTTCGAGGCGGTCGACCGGATCTTGCGCGAGAACCCCGAAGTCGGCGCCTACAACCAGACGATCTGAGATGGCTGCATTCGAGATCGAGACAATCACCAGCGGTCACGCCATCCATGGCCGATTCCATCGCCGCTCTGGTCGGTCAATTGTCCTCTTCGGCAAAGGCGCCGAGCCAGGACGAGTTGGAGGCCATCGTCGATGCGCCCGGAACGGTCCTCTTGGCCGTTCGCCAGTCCGGTCGCCTCGTCGGAATGCTGACCCTCGTCACTTTCGCCATTCCGACGGGCGTCCGCGCAATCATCGAGGACGTCGTTGTTGATGAGCAATGTCGAGGACAGGGCATGGCGGAAGCGCTTACGAGAGAAGCGCTAGTCCTGGCGGAATCCGCCGGCGCGCGGACAATCGATCTGACCTCCCGCCCCTCAAGGGAGGCGGCGAATTGCTTGTACCAGAAGCTGGGGTTTCAGAAGCGGGACAGCAACGTCTACCGCTACACGCTGCCGATGAAACACACATCCGCTCCCGCTCGCAACGCTGCGCCTCCGCATGTGCTCCCCGACCTCATCAAGCCAGGCCTCAGAATTGTCTTCTGCGGCACGGCGGCGGGAACCGTCTCGGCTGCGCGCGGCGCCTATTACGCCCATCCGCAGAACCGCTTCTGGACGGCGCTCCATGCCTTCGGGCTGACGCCGCGAAAGCTAAATCCGGAAGAATACAACGAACTGCCGCAATGGGGCCTGGGCCTCACCGATATCGCCAAGCACATGAGCGGCATGGATCGCGAGCTGCCGGCGGGCGCGCTTGGCACGGACGCCTGCGGCTGCGCTTACGGCGAAGATCGCGGCCGCTGAGCCGGAATGGCTCGCTTTCACGAGCCTCACCGCCGGGCGCCGGTATCTTAAGCGCGCGGCCGGCTTCGGCGAACAGGAAGACCGCATCGGCCGAACCCGCCTCTGGCTCCTGCCGTCCCCGTCGCCGACCGCTGGCTGGAACTGGGAGAGCAACGCGCACTGGTGGCGGATGCTCGCCGACGAAGCGAGATAGCCGCGCATCGCCTTTAGCCTGAGCCGATGCGATCCCGCGCGAGGCCGCGGGATCGGCAGGGCGGCCAAATAAAAGCGAGTAAATTCAAATAAATCCAAGAAAAATTGGGGGTGCAAGATATGCACTTGACTCCGCCTCACGTTTTTTGAGGACGATTGTGGCGCGGCACGCCCCAATCCGACTGAGTGTTCCTGTTCCCTTAAACCGGCGATTGCAACTCGCTCGAGGGGGATAGAGTAATCTCCCAAAGCCACGCGGATCGGCGTTGCGAGCCCAAGGCGCGACAACGAAGTCGCCGAGGACTTGAGAACATACCACGAACAAGCCTATCTTGGGTTAGCTTGCTTCAACCCGAGGAATGAAATGTTACCTATGGGCGGCCGCTCGAGTCGGAGCGCCCCGCAAGTAGCTGCCGTCATGCCAACGATAGCCTCATCAGAGCTGCCTGTTCCCAAGAGCTGGGATGAATTTGAGGATATTTGCCCCGATCTCTTCAGCCAAATTTGGAACGATCCTAATATCGTTCGGTATGGCCGACTTGGACAGCGCCAAAACGGCGTCGATATTCGCGGACGTTCGCAAGACGGCCGGATTGCGGGCGTGCAATGCAAGCGAAAGCGCCAGTGGCCGGTGGTCGAATTGACCACTGTGGAAATCGATGCGGAAGTCGCGGAAGCGTTGAAGTTTACGCCACCGTTGTCAGAGCTTACGATGGCAACCACGGCTCCCAACGATGCCAAGCTTCAGGCCCACGTTGACGCGATAACGGAGCGCCACAGGACCCAGGGTCTGTTCAGCGTCCATCTTCTCTGCTGGAATGAACTTAGCCGGCGGATAGCGACCCATTCTCAACTCGTGGAGAAGCATTATGGTTTTGTCGCGCTAAGCACGGTGCGCGACAGGATCGGCGAGATTCCGACGGAGACGGCGCGGCTCGTCACCGACAATCTTCGCCAATTGGGTTTACCTGTCGGCATACCCACGGTTGACGCCCAGCCGCCCAGCGTCGACATCCTGCGACCCGGGCTCGCCGACGCGCTCGAGCGCGATTTTCAACGACGCTACGCGCAGGCCATGCGGCGCTCGATCTTTCCCGAGTTATTAAAGAATGACCTCTTTCGTAATTTGGCGAATGAAGTGCGCGAGGAGAATGCCTTAACGCTGTCGGCGGGGCTGCGCCGGGCCATCTTTCTCCGCACCGCGCGCGGCAGGGCGCTGCGCAACGATGTTGCACAGGCGGAAGAGTATTTTGCCGCCGCGTTAGCGCTGCCCGGATCGGAAGGTGAACTAGCGGCGCGCGCACGCATTACGGAAGCGCGCGGCGACAGCGAAGGCGCCATCCGCGTGCTACGCGATGAAAAGGACGCCGACTGCCGCTCTGTTCTCCTTGACATCATTGCCAAGCACAAGGGCGATGCTGGCGCCCTTGACTGGCTTCGTGATCAATCTCTTTCTCCCGTCGATCTCGCGCCCCATGGTGTGATGGCGCTGTATCAAATTTACCTGCGCCGGCAAGATTTCGCGGTGGTCAAACAAATACTTTGCCGCTCTAAGCGACGCCCAACTTCGCGAGTGTCCCTACTTCTTGTTCTTCCGGGGGATCGTCCGCTTTGCTGCGGTCTTGTCCCGACCAGAGCAGGGCCTAGCGCTCACTGGACTTCCGGTCGATGTTCGCCTTGCACAACCGATAGTGCCGGACCAACAATTGGAGGTACAGCTCGACGCAGCGCACAGCGACCTCGAACGCTTTCTTTCGGTCAGCGAAGGTCTCGAATTGCTCGAGGCTCCGCGTCTTGCCGAAGCCTACCTAACGTGGTGCGACCTGCTTCATCCGAGGCGCCGAGAGGGGGCTCTGATTCAGCTCGGCGGCGACATGGCTGATCCGGCGAAGGCGCTCTCTCGGGTCTAGTTCGCGCTGGCCTACGATGCTGCCAATTTTGACCGCGAACCTCTCACGAAATATCTTGAGAAACGCGAGGCCCTTGGTGGATTGAACAGCGACGAGTTGCGCGCAACTCTTGTTTTGCGTCTGCACGGCGACGATCCCAAGGCCGTCGCTGACCTTATTGCGAAGCACCGCGCGCAGTTCGACGAAGGCTTTACAAAAGTGGGAAGTGTCGCGATCGAGACACAGGCTCTCGCGATGGCCCATGACGTGGCATCGGCTAAGCTTCTGCTCGAAGCTAATGGCGAGCTTCTCGGCGAGGACATGGTCGCGCGTCTCCGTGCGGAAATCGCCCGAGCAGAGGGCGCCGATCCGGTTGCGGAATACAAGCGCGTCTACGAAGCGAACAAATCGGCCGACACGCTCCGTGTACTCCTCGGCGCGCTTATTGAGAAAAATGAAAACCAAGCGGTCGGACCCTACGCTGGAGGAGCTTTTTACCCTCACCGGCGATCCGAGCAATATTGCAGCAGCTGCCCGAGCCTATGCCAGCGCCGGGGACAGCGAAAATTTTATGCGGATCGTCGAAACCCATCCCGGCGTGAAACGGAGCGACCCCGCGATAGAGGGGCACTACGCTTGGCAGCTCTTCGAGCGCGGCCGCACCAAAGAGGCGGCCGACGTGGCCAACGAACTTAGCCGCGCCGGTTCAGGACGAGACCTCAACCTCGAAGTTGCCATCGCGCTTGAAACCGGCGATTGGGAGACGCTTGCCCATCCCCTCGCGGCTTTCGTCGAAAATGCAGCAAAACTAGACGCTGCGGCGCTGATTCGTGCTGCCCATCTCGCCCAGGCCTCGGGTCAGGGCCGAATGCTCGATCTCATCGACGCGGCGGTCGCCAAAGGCGGCGACGATCCGAATGTCTTGATCGGGGCTTACACTCTCGTCCTTGAAGAAGGCTTCGAGGAGCGAGAACACGAGGCACACAATTTGTTTCGCCGGGCCTTGGGTCTTTCCGGTTCGGACGGCCCCATCAAACAGTTTGAACTGAAGGACCTGTTATCGCACCAGGCCGAATGGTCGGAGCACTCGCGCGCCATTGGCGACGCCGTCGCCGGCGGCGAAATGCCGCTTCTGGTCGCGGCGCCCGGCCTTCGTGGGACGCTCGTCGACGTTCTACTTGCCAGCCTCGTTCGGAACGCCGTCGCAACCGACTCGCGAGAACGATCCGCGATAACGACCTTCTCCGGGCGTCGGACTGCTCCCATGCCGATCGGCGATGTGCAGCGCATCGCGCTTGATATATCGGCCTTGATGGTCTTGGGATGGCTCGGTCTCTTGCCGAAGGTGCTCGACGCATTTCCCGAGATTGTAGTGCCGGCCGGTGCTCTCTCCGAAATTTTCCAGGGCCGCGCGCGCATTCGCCGCTCGCAGAAATCCCGCCTCCGGCACGCCGAACAGATTCGTAACTTCATTGCACGGAAGCGACTGAAAATGGTGCGCTCGACAGTCAATCCGCAAGACGCGCTGTCCCGCCAGATCGGGCCTGAGCTACCCGGATTGATGCTGGCAGCGCAAGCGAACGCGGGGATCGTGGTTCGCGCAGCACCCGTGCTTCGGCTCGGTCTCGAAGGCAAACTCGAAGCAGACATATCGGCCTATGCATCCGTCTTGACCGACACGCACACTCTTCTGCGTGTGCTGCGCGAAGCGGGAGCAGTCGATCAGGTTACGGAAGAAACCGCTAGGCAAGACTTTACCGTGCAAGACAAGGGTTGGTCCGCCCCAGCGTCGCCGCAACTCAAGCAACCACTTTATCTCGACAACTTGTCCCTCATCTATCTGCAGACGGTTGGCCTACTGGACGCGGTCGTTGCCTCGTTCGATGACGTGTACATCCATGCTGGTGCCGAAGAAGATGCCCTCGCGCTCATCGAGCATGATCATGATACGGCCGAAGTCCTGCGCGTCATCGATCAAATTCGAGGCCCAATCCTGAAAGCTTACGTCGCAGACAAGATCATATTCGGACCGCGCGGGTCTCAGGCTGACGAAAGCGTCCACACCTCGAACATGTCGACCCTGGATCTCGTGGGCGATTTGCTTGGCTCGGATACCGTTGTTTTCGCTCAACAGCTGAAAGATGTCCCTTGGCGTGGAGCTCTTCGACAATATCAAGCGATGTAACGATCCGTGCCCGGCGGCCCGAGCGGTCAGACACAAACGGTTCCTTATTGAGAGCGCGATCGTCGGATGTGCTTCCCGACGATGACGGCTATTGGAATCATTTGCTACCGTCGGCGGCCGCCTCGATGACGCTTGCAGACTATGTCGGTCAAGAACTGAGTGTTGCTTGGCGGGACGGCCTTGAAGCGGACCCGGGTCGCGCGCTTGACGGCTTGGCGATCACTTTCGCGGCGCCAGAACTTGTGCCGCGCGCTTCGCTGGTAGGCTTAGATGCCGACGCGGCCGCGAAGGCCATCGAAGCGGTAGCCAAGGTTGAAGACCCCTTCAGCCTTGTGGGCGCCTTCGAAATTTGCGCCGACCGGGCATCTCAAGATCAACGGTTTGTCGCATTGGGCGATCGCCTCCTCGATAGCCTGTTCGGCGATATGCAGCGCTTGACGGGAGCCTGCGCGCTTTTCGGCGCCATTTTCGTCATCACAACAGCGCACTTCGCCACCCACGAAACGCTCCGACGCCGGCCGGTTTTTTGGCGGAGACTCGCCGCTGCTGCGCACGCGTCTCTACTTGTTCGCGTGTTCGGCGGAAATGGCGTCGATCCGGAGGAGATGATATCTTGGGCGGTACGCCTTCGTGGCGACGCATATTTTCTTTCGGTTGCGTCGGATTTCGCGATCGAGCCGCAATGGCGGCCCGAATGGATTTTCCCGAAATTTCTGGTTGCAGACCTATTCGGTCGCGCCTTCGGAGCTTGGAGCGGACTTTCCCAGGAGGCCGCTCCGCCAAGCTGGAAGGAGCGGATTGATAAGGCGCACGCCTGGATTGTTGGAGAAAAAATGGGGGCCTTCGCGCACTACCCATCCGTTCTCCAAGGAACCGGCCGCGTGCATTGGCCGACGCTTGCTGAATTTCAGAGTTTCCCCCAAGGCGCCGATGCATTTTTGGCCTTGGCGAATGAACCAACGGCCGATACCTTGCTCTCCATTTCGCCGTTCATCGAAACGTTTTCCGGACGAGGCCACCGGCGATGTCGAAAAGGTTCTTGCCTCCATCCGAATAGCGCCGCCCAATGAAGACGACAAGATTACCCTACTGGCCATATCGGTTGTGGCGCATATCGCAATTCTCACGGAGAACACAGCGCTCGCAGACCGCATCTCTGAATTGTGCCTCGAACGGGCTCGGCGCGCGGTGACGTATGGATCGATATTCGAGATTGTGTGCCGGCTCGTTGAGTGCACCGCGGTAGTGAAGGATCGCGTGGAGGCCTCGCGGATGCTGGCGCGCCGGCTGGAAATTCTTGCCTTCATTACTCCCGCGTCCGAGGCCACCGTGGGCCTCGCATCCTGCCTCGAAATACTAAAACGCATTCAACCTAACCTTGAGCCGCTACTCGGTCGTGCCCTTTCCGCCGCGCGGTAGTCCGCGCGCGGCATGAGTGGAACTTGCTATCGAACGGGACGAGCATGTCCGTTCGGCGCCTCTGGCGGTGCCCAAAATGCGAATGCGTAGAGGCGACCCCGACTTTCCTCAACAGAGCGGAAAGAGGCCATTGATCCGCGAGTCGCGCAATTGCAAACTCACCAGCAAGCGTCCGATTTTGCTGTCTGAAGAGAAACAAAGGGGCGATCCAATGGCGCGTCCACGATGTGACCCGTTCGACGCGGCGGTCATCATTGCTGCGATCGACAAAGGCGAAACGACGCCGCTCAGAGCATATCAGGCCTACGCCTCGACGGCCGCGCGGCCGTACGCGCGGGCGTCGTTTGAGAGCTACCTGCGGAGGCATGAGCGGCTCGGTCGATCGACTCAGTCGCGGCCGTCCGTTCCGTCCGCTCCGCACGCCATCGACGCCATCGCCGATGCAGAATCCGACGTTTCTGGGGCGCGCGTCTCGAAATCAAGCCGCGCGTCGTCACGACGGAGGCCGACAACGCCAGCCTCACCGTCAAGGGCGGTTCCCTCTTTGTCCATGACGGCGACGGCCGCCTGAGATACGACGCGGGCGCGAGGATGCCCACCGCTGTAGTGATGGCCGGCTTGGGCGGCTCGCGAGCGTCGAGGCGCTGCGCTTCTGCGCGTCGCATTGCGATCGTGGTCCTGGATTGGATGCGCGACTTGCTGACGGTCTTACCCGGCGCAGCGCGTGCAGCCGCGACGATGCTTCGCGCTCAGGCCCTCGGCGACCCCGCATGGATTGCCGCTCGCGTCGTCAAGGCGAAGCTTGAAGCCGCCATTCGTGCCGGCGCGCTCACGCGTGGCGAAGCCGCGAGGTTCATCGACATCGCAGCGCGCGCTGCCAGTGTGCAAGAGGCGATGATCGCCGAGGCGCAAGCGGCCCGGGTTTCTTGGGGCGGCTCAGGGCCGAAGCTTCAATGGCGGGCAGGCTCGCCCCGCGTGCCTCCAGCATGGAAGGAATGCATGCTCGCCCGCCAGCGCGCCGATCTGCGGGTGAAGCGGTACGCGACGCATCCTGTAAACGCCATGCTCAATGCCGTTTTTTCCGTCACGGCCGGACGGCTCGTCGCGGCTTTGCAAGCGGCCGGCGCGCATCCTGCCATTGGTTTCCTGCACGCCGGCAAGTTCGGCCGATGGTCGCTCGCATGGGACGCCATTGAGCCGCTGAGGTCTTCAATCGAGGCGAGCCTATTCGCCTTCATCCGCCGCCATCAATTCAGCGGCGCCGATTTTATCCGCGTTCACGACGCACGCGGAAGCATCCGCCTAGGGAGCAACCTGTTGCGCGTCGTCACTGCCGAATGTGCTCCTTCGCACGCGCTTTTGAGCGATGCGGCCGGATGGATGAACTCTCTCATTTTGAGCGCCCCGCGCGCGCCGCTTCCGTAACTTGTCAGCCTCGACGCGCTTGAGCCGCTTCTCGATCCGGGCCTGCAAAACGTTGGCGAAGACCATCGAAGCCGTATCGGGCGATGCTCGCCGAATCGTCGCTCGCCACGCCAACTCGATTTCGCGCTGGAATGGTAAGATCGCAACGACCGCGAGAACGACGATGAATAACGCCTGCACCAAGCGACAAAATTTGTCCGTCCATGCGTCCGAAAACGGCTCCGGCATTGAGTCACCGTTGGCGGCTGTGGGCGCTTCAGGGGGCTGATCAAAGAGGGCTTCGACCGCCGCCCTGCGCGCTGCCCTCGCTTGCCTTTGGCGTTCAGATTTCTGGCTGCGCGCCTTGAGGCGCTTCTCAGCCGTCGCGTTCTCTAACGCCCCCACGCCGGCCCTCGCGCGCCTGACCACACGGGCGCGCTTCGCCCCTGACGCGAGCGCGATCGCCTCCTCAATCAATTGAATTTCGCGCTCGTTGATGGAATAAATCGCCGCCTTGCCGCTCCAAAAGACGCCAATGCGATCCTTGAAAAAACGCCGCGCCGCCGTATCCGGCAAATGGCGCTCAACCGGCAGCCTCAGCGCCGTGAGTGGGACGGGGCCGCGCGGTTTGTTCTTCAATGCTGGCCGTCGCTCGCCGTTCAGGTCAAAATCCTTGCCTTTGGCAAGTGCGTCATGAAGCGTGCGCAACTGACGCGCCATGCGCATTGCGCGTCGCGCCTCTGCCGGCGAGGGAGCGGCCTCCGTAACCAAGACAGCGCCTTCTTCGCTGATTTCCAGCGAGGCCCGCAACCGCTTCATCGCCTGCGTCTCAAGCCGCCGTCCTTGCCGAATGGCGGCGTGCAGCGTCTCCGGCTTGACGCCGATCTGTACCGCGAGCGCGTCGAGGTCGAGGCCGGTCAAAATCCAAGGATTGAAGCCGCGGCGAAATATTGGGATGTTGGGCGCATCCTCAATTTCTTCATCGCCCCCGCCTCAACGTCCGGATCTATCAGCGAGTTGGTTTCTTTCCCGATATATTCATGGTCGAGGATGACCATTTTCCGGCGCTCCAACAGGCCTTTTTCGCCACGCGATTTCATTTCCGAGTGGTCAAAATAATCCCAAAGGCAATCGGCGACCGTGGGAGCGGGCGATGAAATCGGCTTATGCCGCGTTGTCCCGCCTCGAACAAAATCCGCCGGAAACTATTTCCGAACTGCGCACGCTGGAGGCCAACTGTGCCGCGGCCTATTTTCGTAGCTGGGTTGGCATGCCCATTAAGTGGCGCGGCACAAGTCGCAGGCCAATTCCCGACAATTGGCGTTCTGTCGGCTCGCGTTCGTCGCCTATCATTTAGCCGGTAACCGCAACGCGGCGTATCCGGTCAACGCGATATTGAATTATGCCTATGCCGTGCTTGAGAGCGAAATTCGTATCAAGGCAATTTCTGACGGCTATGACCCGACGATAGGAATCATGCACGAAGGCAGCGATGGCTCGTCGAAGTTCATTTTCGACCTAATGGAGCCGGAGCGGCCGAAGGTTGATCGTGCAGTGCTGGACTTCGTCAAAGGCCATGTTTTCGATCCGGCCGACTTTGTCATCCGCACCGATGGTGTCTGCAGGCTGAACCCGGAAATGGCGCGTATGGTGGAGGCGAAGATTTCGACTTAATGTCACTCGGCAAGCGTAGGGTCGTTCCCAGCCTCCCAAGAGAGTCCCTTGGAACCGTCGATAGGTTCCGGTTCAGGACGAACGACCAGCGAGGGCACTGTCAGACCGCGATCCCGATGGCTATGTACTCGTGGTCGCCAGTCCCAACGGCGAAAGCGGTTCTTGACCGCCGCGGTCGCTTGCCCGTATGGGGTCATTTGGCCGATAGCGCCAACAGAATGACCCCGCAACCGATGAAGGCGACCGCCGTCAGGTGAATAAGAGTTACTGTCTCGTTGTATAAGTAATGACCGATAAATATCGCGCCAATGTAAGAGGCGGCCGTGCAGGGCAGCGCCACCGAGAGTGGGATACGGCGCAATGCGATGATGTAGAGGAACGCGGCGCCGACATATAAGGCCAAGCCGGCAACTGTCCGTGGGTCGAAGAATTGCGCCAGAAGGGCGGCTGAGGCCTGACGAGTCGTCGCGCCCGCTTTCAGCAAGGTCTGCCCCGCCAAGCTCATCGTGATGGCGATCCACAAATTGATCCAGGAAAGAGTCATGATCGTTTCGATTCTGGCGGACCGCCGTGGCTATTGCGGCTTCGCGCCGATGCCGAGGCTAGGGATTGTTGGGGTAGCGAACGGCATAGGGTTCGCGAGTTTCGACGCGCGGGTACGCCCGCTCCATGGCGGCCAACATCTCCGGCGTAAACCGGAGAGGTGTATAAATCTTATCCGGGGTTGTGACCAGAAAGGCGAAGGCGTGGGCGTTGATCAGGTCCAGAAGACGGCGCTGGTCCCATCGTCCCATTACCGTCAGCTCGCGGAAGATCGCCGGTTCGATGGGCACCTCCCGACCGGCCCGCAGCGACAAAGTCATGTCCTCAGATAGCACTGGTCGATCTTGCTTGGCGATCTCCCGGACTAGGTTTTCCTGAATCGTGAGTAGCCCGGGATCCCGGACAGCATAGCAAACGGGGCGGCGCTTCACCATCACTCCCACCAGCGTAACGGCTGCGAATATCAGGCCGAGCCGGAGCGCCATATCGCGCCGGCCGGGCGAGCCGACGACCCCCTGCCAGCAGAGTCCAACGAGCAATCCGACCCCAACGGCGCAGACGCACATCGCCTCGATGAAATAGTTCACATCAGATCCGGTCTTTCCAACCGTCGCCATCATCATGATCAGGCTGAACAGCAGCCACACGCTGATGATCGGGACGACGAGATTGTATCGGGTTGCGTCAGCGCCTAGCGGGGACGCCTCGTCGCGTCGGCGCAGCCACAGCACCGCCAAACCGATGACCGCCAACACAAGCAAGACTGCGTACGACGCCTGAAATCGCAGGCGATGAATCAAAAAACCAAAGGTCCACGTATTGATATTGTAGGTAATGATATGGCGGAGAAAGCCACCCGCAGTCAGCCATTCGAGCCACGCCAGCGCGCCGAGCCCGAGAACAGCGCCGCCGACGCCGGTGAGGATCGCCGCCCGAGGCCTAACAAAGAGCAGCACTAGGAGCGCCGACGCCGGCGCAGCAAGTTCGGTTTGCCGGGTATAGATCGACAAGACAAAGGCCGGCATCGCCAACGCAAGCCAGGCTGGCTGCCGTTCCGATCGCACTACGAACACGACGCCGACGAACGCCAGGGCAACGGCGAGCATGTCGACGCGCATCCGATCGAACCATGTCTCGACCGGGCCGAGGCTCAGGGGCAATAGGGCGCCGGTTACCGCCCCGACCAGCACGGCGGAGCGGCTGACCCGCCGTGCGAGCTCGGCCGCGACCAGCCAGCCGATACTCATCACTATGACCGCGGTGGCTGTCAGCGAGACGACTCGCCCCGCCGCCAAAGGGTCGACGCCGAACGCCATCACCGCCCGCGACACCAAGTGATACACCGGTGGGTAGTGGAAAACGATGAATGGCAGGTGATCGATCGGGCCGTACATTCGCGGCCCAGGGATCAGCAGCGCCTGTTGCCAGACGATGCCCTCGCCATAGTCCACGCCGAATGGATAGGCGAGAACGGAGCGCGCGCAGCGCACGTCGGCCCATGCAAAGTATAAGAGCCCGGCTATCAGGAGAAACGTCCCGGCGCCGGCGGCGAGCAGCAAAATCTGCAGCCCCGTTCGTCCCGCGGCGGAATTTTCCCTGCCGTCTTCGGCCACTGCTTCGGTGCCTATCGTGTGCCCTCCTCTCAGGCCGATGGCTGGCGCGGGCGAGCACGGATCAGCATCTGCTTGCCCATCGGTTTGATTGGCGAGGCAAGGTAGGCGCGAATGAGGCTTTCACGCACAGGCAACCTCGACTTGATTGACAGCGGAAGGAATCGTGGCTGCACATCGACGATGTCGAAGCCACTTACGCGGAGCACGTCGCAAAGGCTCACATGCGAGTAAATCGCAACATGCGTGTAGTCGTCAAAGTATTCCCGATAGGCATAGCGGTAATTCGGCTGGATGATGTTGAGAGTGCCGCGCGGGGACAGGATCTTGCGCACGCCCCCGAGCAGCGTCATCAGATCGGCTTGCGTCAAATGTTCGAAAAGGTTGCTGGCGAACGCGAAATCGACAGGCTCCTTCACCAGTCTGCCGACCTCGACCGCAGATCCGACGATAGGCTCAACCCCCGCTTGCAAATAATTCGGAAAGCCGGGCCAGGAATCCACCCCTATGCGCTTGCGGGCCACCACCTCATTGATAAACGCGCCGTGACCGCAGCCGATATCGAGGACGCAATCATCCGGTCGGATAAGTTTGCTGAAATAATACCGCCAAAGAGCGCGCCACAGCACAACGCGCGCCGGATCATGCGGGAGACGCACCTCATGATAATCATCATAAACGCGGCTCACTTGATCCGCGCCCAGTCCACCGTGATGCCGACCATCATTCGCAGACCGACAGTCAACGCGCGCAGGTTGTTGACATTGCCGCCTTTGCTCTCGCCCCAACGTGGGTGGAACGTCACAGGACACTCCACTACAATTAAACCATATGCCAGCGCGCGATCCAAGAAATACGCATTGAATTCCAAATTTACCCTAGGATCAAGTTGCGGCATCAAACGCTGAAGCGCGTCACGCCGGCATAACTTGTAAGTCGTACCGACGTCCGTCAGCGTCGACCGTCCAAGGTGTTTCGCCTCGAGTAGCTTGCCGACAAAGAGATTACCATAGTACATGAATGTACTCAGTTGAGTCGTGTGAGCGCGCAGGCGCTCAACAGTACGCGTTCCATTAACGATGTCCGCGTGGGGAGCGTAGGCAAGCAGCTTTTCGATGTCAGCAGCCCGAAACGTCATATCGCCTTCGCAAAGCACAATGAGTTCTGTTTCATCGTGTGATAGCGCTTCTTGAAAGCAACGATATACACAGCTTCCATAACCTTGTCTTGGTTCGTTGATCGTGATCGCCCCCGCAGCGCTCGCGACTTGCATCGTCTTGTCCGTGCTCGCGTTGCTGACCACGATCAGCGAACGGACGAACGGAGACGCCAGGAAGTCCTTCACCGAGTCGCCGATGCTTTTTTCGTCGTTATAGGCGGTTAGCGCGACGGTGACCCGTTTGTCCGCGATGGGGTCGAAACGGATGGGTTCATCGATGCGCTTGTGTGCAAGCAGGACAAAAAGATCAAACGCAACCGCTCCAATACCAAGCGTTACTGGAACGCCGCTGTACCACACCATTCCCTCGCTAACCGGATAGAGCACCCTGTCGAGGCCAAGCAAGTATCGTGGAATGACGAGCGCGACGCCGAAGAGGTACAATACAATGCCAAAGAAAAACAGCAATACACCGTACATGAGGAGCGGCGTCGTCAGCGGAAAGCTGGTTGTCAACCGGAGAGTATTGAATTGAGCCAAATATCGCCCATTCATGATTACGCTCACGAAATTTATCTGGCGACTAATAAAATAATGACAGCCCTATTAGGCAAAGTCTTGTCCACAACTGGGCGGTTGTGAGGCGCGTCGTTATTCGCCACACGACCTAATTACACACTATTACGGCTTTTATTGCCCAATCCCATGGGCTAACGGTCAAGGCATTCGCTGCAGAATGCCATCGCCTTTGACGGCCAGTGATAAAGCGCGCCCGCGATCCGGGGCCGGCACGTAATGTCGTCTACCGATGTTTATTGATGTTTAAAGACTGGGGCTAATTGATGGAGCAGCGGCGCGCTCTACAGGAATACGCCGCCGGACGCCCTGGTTTATGTTCGTTAGCCAGAGGTTCAGCAAGGTCCTTTTCAAAAGCATCGATCGCGGGGCTGCTGAAACGCATAAAAACAGCTTCGGCGCTTATAGCGTTAGCTGTTGAACGACTCCGTTGCCGGAGCGCCGCAGGCATCCGATCGTCCTGGCCGGGCTTGTCCTGGACAAGTCCGGCCATCCACGCCGCGCCGTCTTAATGACGAGTCTGCATTCTTAATGACGAGTCTGCATTCGCTACCGCTCCCGCAAAGGCGTATAGAAACGAGGCTTTTCCTCGCGCTTCTCCCACCCGCAGTCCCACGCGTTGAACACGTCGGCCGGGACAACCCCCGGATCATAGCCTGGGGGCATGACGACCAGTGTCGGCTCCGAAGCGCTTCCCCACTTGCCAACAAGTAGCGCCCCAAGAGCCACAGCTTCTGACCGGATCGTACAATAAGGGTGCCCAAAATGCGGCTCATATAGTCGATCGCTATATCCCCCGTTCGAACGAACGGGGGATATAGCGTTTGAGATATCGAGCACGACTTTTGACCAGGTTTAGGTCTAGTTTTGGGATTTATAAGCGACCGGATCCATTGGCCGGGAGGATTATGTCATCCGGATTGACAGACTTGAACCTCACAAAGCGGTGCCCGACGGCGACTTGTCGCCGGCTCAACGGAATTCGAATTTTGAATGAGAAGTGGGTCTCACTAAATCCTGGCCCAAACCCCAGGGGATGAATCGACGGAACCGCCGCAATCGCTATCCCGTTGGATTCCTGGACCAAAAGCGCGTCCATAAGTCCGACGAAGCAAGGGCTGAAAGAGCGCTGCGAAACCCACGCGGACTGGGAGCGGTGAACCGCTCCGGGTTTGCCGGAGGCTCCGAACCTTGAGAAGGTGGAGCGATGGCAAGCAAGAGGACGAACCGGTTTTCTCCCGAAGTGCGCACACGCGCCGTTCGGCTGGTTTTCGAGCATGAGCAGTATCCTCGCGGTGGGCGACGGTGACTTCGATTGCCACGAAGATCGGCTGCACGGCGCAGTCCCTCAATGAGTGGGTCAAGAAGGCGGAGATCGACAGCGGCGTGCGTGGCGGCGTTCCGGCAGAAGTCGCTGAACGTTTGAAGGCGCTGGAGCGTGAGAACCGGGAACTCCGCCAGTCGAATGAGAAGTCTTCGCAAGGCGTCGGCTTATTTCGCCCAGGCGGAGCTGACCGCCGGTTCAGACCATGATCGCCTTCATCGACGATCATCGGCAGGCCTACGGGGTCGAGCCGATCTGCAAGGTCCTGCCGATCGCCCCGTCGACCTATCATGCCCATCTTGCCAGGCGCGCCGATCCCTCCCGTCTGCCCGACAGGGTCCGCCGCGACGCCGATCTGCGGGTCGAGATCCAGCGCGTATTCGAGGAGAATTTCCGCGTCTACGGCGTTCGCAAGGTCTGGCGCCAGTTGAGGCGGGAGGGCTTCAACGCGGCTCGCTGCACGATCGCCCGATTGATGCGGGACATGGGCCTTCGGGGAGCGATCCGGGGCAAGCCTGTGCGCTCGACGATCTGCGACAAGGCGGTTCCCTGTCCGCTGGATCATGTGAACCGACAGTTCCACGCTTCCGCGCCTAACCGCCTGTGGCTGGCGGATTTTACGTATGTGGCGACCTGGGCCGGCTTCGTGTATGTCGCCTTCGTCATCGATGCTTACGCCAGACGGATCGTCGGCTGGAGAGCCAGCCGGACGGCGCACGCCGAACCTCCTACATTCACGTGTTGCGACGATCGTTTGAATCCGCCCAATATGTTGGGATCAAGTACACCGAGCGCCTCGCCGAAGCCGGGATCGAGCCCTCCGTCGGCAGCGTCGGCAACTCTTATGACAACGCCCTCGCCGAGACGATCAACGGCCTCTACAAGGCTGAGGTCATCCATCGACGCGGACCGTGGCGTAACTTCGAGGCCGTCGAGTTCGCGACCCTCGAATGGGTGGACTGGTTTAACAATCGCCGGCTTCTGGAGCCCATCGGCTTCATCCCGCCGGCCGAGGCCGAGGAACGCTACTTCGCCATGCTGACCAACTCAGCAATGGCCGCGTGACTCACAAAATGGCCTCCGGCAAACCCGGAGCGGTTCAAATCGCAGTCTTTTCAATCCTAGTAAAAGGCGTCTGACCCCACTCTTGCCGACACAGGACAATCACGACTCGCGCGTCACGAAAGGTGCCGCCAAACTTCTCCTCGCCATCACGTCCCGCCAACATTTCCTGGTGCTTGTAATAAATAGACGTTCTGAAACGCTTTTGGAGAACATCACTTATCTCTGTCGCCAAACCTTCGTCCGTCCGATGGAAGCTGATCGCCATTTCGAACCTAAATTTCGGCACCTTGTCAGAGTTGAGTTCGATCATCTGATTGCCCCGTTAATAGCTGGCCTGGCGTCAGTGGACCGGATCTTTATCTCGATCGAACGCGGGAATGAAATCGTCACCGATAGCCGGGCGCTCGCCCTCGTGCGGCTCGTTGCAGTCAGGGCAGGGCATCCCTGCCCCGCCGCAGTCGTGGTCGCGGCGCCAAGCCTTGTCCAGGTGGTTCTCGCACACCCGGCGGGCGTCCTGACAGCGGTTGCATTTGGCCATTGGGCCGATGTGGGAACGACCGCCCTCGCGAGCGAGTCGCAACCCCTCATACTTCGGCTTGCAGCGATCGTAGATGTCGGCGGACTCCGTCTTGGGCGCGCAGCGGTTTCTCAGCCAAGCTCCTGGCCCGGACCGGGAAAGGGTTGATCGATCCGCCCAGTCGCCCAATAAGCCCGAGGAGACCGATCCATTCGCGCATGGCGATCTCGAAGATCCGCAAGTTGCGAGCCGGATCGAAGTCCCATTGCCACGGCGTGCGATAGGCGACTGGATAGGTAATGTCTGAAAGTTGATCTTCGATCACCGTTCGCATGCTTTGGTCGCGGCCTAGAAAATAAAACGTCCGGCGGCGTCAATTTGACCGAAAGAATGAATATCGAGTAGTCGCCGGGGTTACTTATGCGTAGCGCGACGTCGTCGGGTCCGGGAGCGAGAAAGGCGATCGGCCGGGCCCGCGCGTAAGGAAGGAGGGTGGCAGCTTTGGCGAAAAATTGGACCGGCGCAAGGAAGCAACACGCCGTCTTTCGCAGGCGCTTCTCGCCCACGACGCGCGGGTTAAGGAGCAAGAAGCCGAGAAGGATTGCGTTGGCTACAATCGTTTGAACAAGCGCAGCGAGACCGGTTGGAGCAAAGCGCTCGAAATCGAGGAGGCGATCAAAGAGCATGGGGAAGCCTCGGTCCTCGCGATCGGCGCTAGCCTGGTGATCGGCATCCAGGCTGACGATGACGAGGACGGCGTTTTGCAGACCCACCGCGCCTCGCTTCGGGCGCTCAGGACCCAATTAGTCGGCGCCATCGCCGAGGACGCCGATCGCGTGCTGGCGCAAGGTGAGGAGGCGCGCACATGAACGCCCGCGGGGAGAAGGTCCATACTAAGGCTTTGATGATTGTTCTTTGTGCGAGCAGTGCGTTGGTTCGAACGCGAGGCGGACCGCCTCGGCGATGGCCGGGATAATCTGCGCGAGGACGAGCTCCCCCTTGGCGGCCGTCGCTCCGGCCGCCGAAGACAGGACCCCGTCGGGGGGGATGACGCTCCGGTCGCAGGGATAGATGTCGTAGAGAGGAAACCTGGCTGGCCCGTGGTTCGGAATGAGGTCGCCGCGCACCAGATCAGGCCGCAGGTGGAGCATGACCGATGTCTCCATCACCGCAGCGTGTTCGAGCTCCCAGCCGACGAACCCGTCGGGGAACAGGGCCGCCTCGGTCTTCTTGGAAATGAAGGTCCAGTAGCCGAGTTTGAGGACTCGCAAGTCGCCGATCCCCTCCCGCCGGCAATCGCGCAGCGCCAGATCGATCGCTTCGACGATGAACCACTGGTTTTCCATGTGTCCGTCGAACACGACGACCTTGCGGACGCCGTGGCGCGCCAGTTCGTTGATCACGTCGCGGACGACCGCCACGAAGGTCGAGGCGTCGACGCTGAGGGTGCCAGGAAAGTGATTGCCGCCCCCGCTCTTCGGCTGCGATTTGTAGCCGTAGGGGATGGCTGGGGCGACAAGGCCGCCGACGCACTCCGCCACGCGTTCGGCGATCGCCTGCGGGAGCACGACATCGGTCGACAGCGGCAGGTGCGGCCCGTGCTGCTCGGTCGAGCCGGTGGGCAGGAAAACGACCGGCTGAACCTCCCGAACGAGGCGTTCGAATTCGAACCAGGTGATCTCGGCCAGCCGGGGCGGCGCGCCGTTCACGGCCGCGGCCCCGGGGCGAGGAAGGCGTTGCCCCAGGATTCGTCGGTCGCAAGCCGGTGAACGCCGACTTCCATCAGGTTGCAGCGCCGGTGGATCTCGGCGAACGCCGGCTCGAACGGCCGGTTCGCAGCCTCGACGCCGCGATGATAGGCGTCGAACTCCGGCAGACGGGCCTGCAACTCGGCGAGGAGCGCCTTTTCGTCGACCTTAGTGAGCCGGCCGCTCTCGACCACGAGTTCGCCGTTAACGAACACTTTCTCGATCGAGCGACCGTCCTCGCAATAGACGAGATGATTGCGGATGTCGTTGCGCGGGGTGAAGCTGACGCTGTTCATGTCGATCACGAGAAGATCGGCCTTTTTGCCGACTTCGAGCGACCCGGTCTCCTTGTCGAGCAGCGCGCTGCGGGCGCCGGCGAGCGTACAGGCGTGGAGCACCTCCGAGGCGCTGAGCCAGCGCCCGTAATCGGGGGTGGTGACCTTGTGGATGAGCCCCGCCGCATGCATCACGTCGAACATGCGCGGCGTATCGTTGGAGCAGATGCCGTCGGAGCCCAGCGCGACATTGACACCGGCCTGGAGCAGCTTGCGGATGGGGGCGATGCCGGCGCCGAGCTTCTGGTTCGAGATGGTGTTGTGGACGATCGAGACGCCCGCTTCGCCCATCAGCGCGATGTCGTCGTCCGTCACCCAGATCGAATGGGCGATGGTTGTCCACGGATTGAGGAGACCGAGATCGGCCATGTAGCGCATCAGCGTTTTGCCGAAGAGAACCGGGCCGGTGACGCCCTGCACTTTGGTCTCGACGATGTGGGTGTGGAAGGGCACGCCCCATTGCTTGGCGAGCTCGTTCGAAGCCTGCATCAGCTCAGGCGTGCAGCGTTGCGGCGCCGAGGGCGCCAGCATGAAGCGGATGCGCCCGGCGCGCCCCTCGTAACGGGCGCGAGCCTCCTTGGCGAAGGCGACATAATCCGCCGCGCTGGGCAGCGGCAGCTTCGCCACCTCGGCCTGCAGCTCGGCGGAAACGTGTTCACGCGAAAAGGGAATGGTGTCGAGGAAGTTCTTGTCGATCACGTGCCCTGACACGGTCGCGCGGATGCCGATGTCCTCGTAGGCCTGGACGGCCGCGCCAAGGTGCTCCAGCGACTGCCTCGGCGCCTCGAAAATGTCGTCGGTTAGGCAGGTCACCCCCGTCTTCAGGGATTCAATCGCCACGAGCATAGTGCGCAGATAGATCATCCGCTCGCTCAGCGCCTCGGCTCGAAGGATGGGATACGAGTAGAGCATCCACACTTCGAGGGGCATGTTGTCGTAACGGCCCTTGAACAGGGCTTCGCCCGAATGCAGATGAGCATTCACGAGCCCGGGCATGACAAGCTTGTCTTTGCCATCGATAACCTCCGCGCCCTCCGGGTTGGCGAGGCCTGGGCCGATGGCGGCGATGCGGTCGCCGTCGATCAGGACATCGCCGGTGAAGGGAACAGAGCCCGCGGACCCTCCCATGGCAAGGATGGTCGCTCCTTTGATGAAAACGGACATGCGATGCTCCGGCTCAGATCTCTAGAAGATAGCCATGGGCAGGGGACCAGCGCGCGACGACCGGCTGGCCCACGGCGACCGCCATCCGTTCGATGTCCTGCAGGGGGCGCTGCGTCCTGAGTTCGCCCCCGTCGGCGGTCTCGAGGAAGACGGTGACGATGGACCCGACGAATTCGAGAGTTGTGACGTGCGCCGCGACCTCGTTGCCGTCGCCCTGCGGCTCCGCGAGAAGCTCGATGCGGTCGGCCGGGACGATGAGAGAGACGGGCGCCCCACGCGCCGGGGCGGCGCCGGCGGCGACCGTACGAATCTCCCCTAGCGCCGATGCCAACACGAGGCCGGAGCCGTCCACGGCGCTGACGGTTCCCGCGATGATGTTGTTGCAGCCAACGAATTCCGCGACGAATTGGTTGGCCGAGCGCCGATAGATATCCTGCGGCGCGCCGACCTGCTGCACCCGCCCTTCGTTCAGGATCGCGACCCGGCTCGCCATTGCGAAGGCCTCAGACTGGCTATGGGTCACGCAGATGAAGGTGATGCCAAGCTCGCGATGCAGCCGCACCAGCTCCGACTGCATGCGCACCTTCAGATGCGGATCGAGGGCGCTGAGCGGCTCGTCGAGCAGCAACATCTCGGGCTCGGTGACCAGGGCGCGGGCGAGCGCCACGCGCTGCCGCTGGCCGCCGGAAAGCTGGGTCGTGCTTCGCTCGCCCAGCGCGCCGATGCCGAAGCGCTCCATCCATTCGGCGGCCTTCTTGCGGCGGGCTGCGGCCGGAACGCCGCGCTGCTTGAGCCCAAACTCGATGTTCTTGCGCACGTTGAGAAACGGGAACAGCGCGTAGTTCTGCCAGACCAGCGGAGCGTCGCGGCGCCAGGGCTCGTCCTCGTTGATCCGCCGTCCCCACAGCCGGATTTCTCCCGCGGTCGGCTTGTCCAGGCCGGCAATCATGCGCAATAGCGTCGTCTTGCCGCAGCCGGACGGTCCCATCAACGCGACGAACTCGCCCTTCTCCACGCTCAGGGAGACGTCGGCTACGGCGACCTGACGGCCGAAGTGCTTGGCGAGCCGATCGAGCTCCAGCATAAGCACGCTCATCCGTCTCTTCCCCGCCTGTCGGCGCCGGAGGCGCGGCGCGCGCTTAGCAACTGCGCCAGCGCTACGAGCGTGATGCTGACGCCGAACACTAGCGACCCGACGGCGTTGATGCGCGGGCTGACCTGGCCCTGCAGCATATCGAGCAGCCGCACCGGCAGCGTCTCGTGAGTGCCGGAGACGAACCAAGCAATCATGAATTCATCGAACGACACCGCGGCGGCCATGAAGAATGCGGCGAGCAGCGCCGCCGCGCAGAAAGGTACGATCACGCCACTCATCGTGCGCCACAGGCTGGCGCCGAGGTTCCAGGCGGCCGGCTCCAGGTCGGGGTCGAGATCGGCGAGCCGCATTCGCACGAGCGCCATCGCGAACGGCGTGCATAGCACGACATGCGCTACGATGATCCCGATCAGCGAACCGTACAGATCCAACCGCGCCTCGAAGGTCAGCATGGCCACGCCGAGGATGACGACCGGGACGGTCGGAGGCAGAGCGGCGAGGGCCATGTAGACCGGTTTGCCGGTAAAGCGGTAGCGATAGTCGACGTAGGCTGTCGCGAAGCCGATGAACGTTGCGATGACCGCAGTGGCGCCCGCCACGATCAGGCTGTTGGCGAAGCTGCCACGGATCGTCGCGTCGGTGAGGACGGCGTCGTACCATTTGAGGCTGAAGCCCGCCCAAGGCAGGCTCGGGAAGCGCGCGGAATTAAAGGAAAAGGCGATCGTCGATATGATCGGCGCGAAGATGAACGCGAAGACGACGCCGGTCCAGGCGAAGAGCGCGGCGCGGCGGCTCACGACGCCGATCATGGCCGGCCCTTCGGATTGCGGTAGGCGAGCCCGAGCATGACGGTTAACGCGGCGGCGAGCGTCACGATCATCGTCACCGCAACCACCGACGCCCGGGGCCAGTTGTTTCCCGACTTGACCTGGTCGGCGATCAGGATGCTCAGTGTGGGCGGCTTCGAGCCCCCGAGATAAAGGGGGGCGATGTAGTCGCCGAAGGTCAGCACGAACGCGAACGCCGCTGAGACGATCAGGCCCGTCCGCGCCGACGGAAGGACGACTGATGCGATCGTCCGCAGGCGACCACAGCGCAGATTGTGGGCCGCTTCGACGAGGGCCGGATCGACGCTGGCCAGCGCCAGCGTCTGCAGCAGCACGACGACGGGAAGGGCGAGCGTCAGATATCCGATGACCGTCGCAGAGGGTGTGCCGATCAGATGGATCGGCGCAAGGCCGGCGCCCGCGAGCGCCCGGTTGATGATGCCCTTCGGGCTGAGGAATATCTCAAGCGAATAGATGCGCACCGGATAGCTCGTGAAGAAGGGCACGAGCAGCATCGACACGAACAGCCGGCGGAGCCCCGCGGAGACCGCAAACGCCAGAGCATAGGCTGATGGGAAGGCAATAATGCTGGCCGCGACCGCAGTCACGGATGCGAGCTCGAGCGTGTATAGATAAGCGCTGTGGAAGAAGCTGGCGCCGAGTACGAACTTCCAGTTCGCCAGGGTGAAGTCAGGCGTCAACCGGAAACTGCGCACCGACCAGAAGGTCATTGCGATGAGGAACCCCATCGGCGCCAGGAAGAACAGCGATTGCCAAACGAGCGAGGGCGCGCCCCAGAACAGAGCGAAGCGCAATCCTTCGCGCCCGGCCTCTCCCCGAGCGGGAACCACCGGGCGCACGGACTCGTGGTCTTCACAGATGGCGGTCACGGGTGTGGACCCTGCGGCGCGCAAGGTCGCTTCGTGCGCCGGCCTACAACGCCTTGAACTCGGACCAGGCGTCATTCCAGGTTTCGATGCTCTGTTTCACCGGCGTGCTGCGGATGAAGATCTTGCCGTCCTTGTACTCGTCCATGACGTTACGGGCGTCGAAGGTGTGGCGCAGCTTCTTCGCGTCCGCCGGGAACTCCTTGATCATCAATTCCCAGCCCTTCTTGTTGGGTATCGACGCCCAGTAGGAAGGCAGGCGCGCTGAACGAACCTGTCCCTCTGGGGAGCTCGCATATTGGATGAACGCCTTGGCCAGGTCCTTCTTCGTCGAGGAGGAGACGATTGACATCAACTCGGTCCACTGGAGGCCGCCTTCGTCGGGTATGGTCGCCGTCACGGGCACATTGTTTTTCTGCAGCAGCAGGACGACCCAGTCGCCGACGCCGGGAATGATCGCGGCCGTGCCGTTCGTCAGCGTCGAAAACTGGTCCGCCATAGAATAGAAGCCGCTTTCTTGTGGCTTCAACGAGAACATCGTCTTCTTCAGCTTGTCGAAAACCGCGTCGGAAATGTCGAACGGCGGCCGGTTGCCGTCGTAGAGGCTGAGACAACCCATGGTCGGCAGGTACCAGTCGAAGAAACCTACCTTGCCGGTCACCTTCGAAGACCACAGCGCCTTGTAGGACTTTACATCCGCCTCCGTGAGCACGTCGGTCCGGTAAGCCAGGCCGAGATAACCGAAGCGGATCATCACCGAATAGAGCTTGCCGTCGATCCAATGCAGCGGGAAGTGCTGGAATTCCGGCCAGTAGTCGGCGAGCGGGTAATCCGCCGGATTCATCTCGTCGATGAAGCCCCCTTGCTTCAGCATGCCGACGTATTCGGCGTCCGCGAGGACGACGTCGAAGGAGCCGGGCGGTGACGAGTTCATCAGGGCGAGCATGGGCTCGTCGCCGACGTATTCCTTGGCGACGACCTTGACTCCGTACTTGTCCTCAAAGGGCTTGACGAAGAATTCATCCCCGTGGCCAGGCCAGGAGAGGAGGTTCAGAACCCTGTCGTCGGCCCGGGCCTCCGACGTGACCGATTGCAGCGCCATGGCGCCCCCAAGGGCGCTGGCGCCCCTGATGAGCTGCCGGCGATTGAGATTGCCGTGCAACAGGCCGCGAGGATCGGTTATATGGAACGGGGACCGGGTCATGCGCTGGACTCCTCTGGGGATGCCGCGGGCGTGCGGCTCATTGGAACGGATCGAAGGTCGGCAGGGTCTTCCACTCGTCGAGCACCGCATGCGCCTCGCTCGCGAGGATGCGCTCGGCTGGCAACGCCCGATCATGCAGATCGCTGCGCACCATCCGGCGCAAGCTGCCCAGATCGAAGCCAATGGCCTCGCAATCGGAGAGCTCGTTGGCGAAGTAGAGCTTGGCGATCTTGGCCCAGAACATCGCCGAGACGCACATCTCGCACGGCTCGCAGGTCGTATAGAGGTCGCAGCCGCTCAAATCCCAGGTGCCGAGCCGGCGGCCGGCGTCGCGGATGGCTTCGACCTCGCCATGCGAGGTCGGATCGCAGTTCGCGACGACCTTGTTCACGCCCTCCCCGACGATCTTGCCATCCTTGACGATGACTGCGGCGAAGGGCGCCGCGCCCCTGGCGCGCATCTCGTGCCGGCTGATTTCTACCGCGCGGCGCATGAAGCTTTCCGGGTCCATCATCTCGTCATCCTCGAAGGTCGAGCTCTGGAGAGGCAGGAGCGAGGCTGTTGCTAGGGATCGACGCGCCTGGTGTTGCGGCCAGGCCGCCGCGTGCGCTCGAAGGCCGCCGCAACACGCAAGACGTCGGCCTCTCGCAGCGCCCTCCCGAGCGGCCGCCGTGCGTGACGGCCTCTTCAGCGGCGTGCGCCGCCTCCAATGCCGACTCGGGCTTCAGAAAAACGAAGGCGTTGAGACTCGACTGCGTTGCTTGCACCTTGTCCAGGGTGCGTCGGGTGATCTCGACCGGCCAAGCTTGCCGGGTCGCAACGAGGCGACGAAGCTCCCTGGCGCTCAGCAGGTCGAAGTCAGCGGACATGAGATCCTCTTCGCTGGGCGTAGCGCTACCGCCGAAGCCCCGACATAGGCGGCGTGCGGGGTTAGCTATTGACGATCGCGAAGGCACGGACCGGCGACCCCGAGCCGCCCTTGAACTTCAGTGGAACGCCGAAGAACTGGAACTCGCCGGCGCCGAGCAACGCTTCCAGATTGACGAGCCATTCCCAATGGCTGATCCTGAGCTCGCGACACAGGCGGTGCTGCGCGAAGATGTTGTCCGTCGGCTTGTCGGTCGAGGGCCCTTCAACACCGTGCATCCGGGAACCGCGGTCGTAGAGCCAGCGCGTGGCCTCGACGGTCAGCAGGGGGTTTTTCCAGACCGAATCGAGCGACGGATAGTGGCGCGCGTGGAATCCGCTGCACAGCAGGACAATGTGGCCGTCTATCCTCACTCCGGCCTTGCGCTCGGCGACTTCGACCTCGGCGACGCCAATCTCGCCGAGGTCGGCAGTTTCGCGCACATCGAGGCAGACGGCCTTGCCGAAGAAAAGCTCGAGCGGCATTTCGTCGACGGGGGCACCATTCGGGTTCACGTGCCGGTAGGCGTCCACATGCGTGCCCACATGATCGAGCATCGCGATGAAGTTGGTCTGGAACGTCATCGCGTCCCCGGGCACGCCCAACCCGAGCGATTTAGTGTTCTCGTGGCTTAGGTGCTGGGTGAGCACGGGCCGTTGGAACAGCTTGTGCGCCGGCATGTTGTCCTCGATTGCGAGGCTCAAGTCGACGACTTTGGTCGGCACGAATACTCCATTATGAGAATACGAATCTTCATAGGCGATCCGAACGATTGGACCACCCGCCGTGAGGCGGTGGAGAGATGCTGCCGACCCGCCAACCTAGACTTGCAGCATACTTGGAGATCACTTGCCTGAGTAATGATTTTATCTATCCAGCAGGGAGATGAAAAATAGCGAATTCCAATTCTCGCCAGACGAAAAACCTATGGATTGGCACCGTAATTGCTTTGCTCTCCGTCTAGGCGGCCCGACCGGAGGCGCATGAAGGGAGCCGCATAGGCCCGAATTTCTGCACAAAGTGATCGAGGTCGGACGCAACTTACTCGAGCGGATACAATGGATCTGCGGCAGCTTCGCTATTTTCTTCGGATCGCCGAAGCCGGAAGCTTCACTCGCGCAGCGGAGAGACTGCGGATCGCGCAGCCCTCGCTGAGCCAACACGTGCAGGGCCTCGAAGACGAGCTGGGCGTGGAGCTGCTGACGCGCCACGCCCGGGGCGTCACCCCAACGGATCTCGGCCTGATTCTTTGCGAGCACGCGCGCACCATTCTGCTTGAGGTCGAGCGTGCAAAGGAAGCCATTCAATCTTCTTCCGACAACCTCGCCGGGGAGGTGACTGTCGGCCTGCCGACGTCCGCCTGCCGGGGGCTTGCGGTTCCGCTGATCTCGGCGGCCGCCGACCGTTATCCGCGCATATCGATCCACCTGGTTGAGGCGATGAGTGGGAGCCTCGACGAGTGGCTACAGGCGGGGCGGCTGGACGTGGCTCTGCTGTATGAGCGTCAAGCCTTCGAAAACATCGCTGTGACGGAGATCATGACCGAGGACCTGTTCCTGGTAGTTCCGACGGGCCATCCGCTGAACGGCCGTGCTTCCATCCATTTTAGCGAACTCGCCGATGTTCCGATCGTTCTCCCGAGCCGGCCGCATATCATTCGCGCCGTGGTCGAGCAGGCCGCTGCGCACGCTGGGATAATCCCGAATGTCGTAGTCGATTGCGATAGCCTTCCCGGACTGGTGCAGCTCGTTCGGCATGGCTACGCGACGATGTTCCCGGCCTTCGGCGTCGCTGAGGAGATCAATCGCGGCGAGATGTCGGCCATCCCTGTTCTCAGTCCAACGCCGTCTTGGCGGGTTTCAGTTGTCTTATCGAAGCTGACTTCGAATCTGCGCGCCGCCCAGGCTGTCGGCACGCTCATCAAGGACATCGTGCAGGACCTCGTCCGCGACGGCGGATGGCGAGCGCAAGTCGAGCCCTGGGTCAGGCGACAGTCCGTGTGATCTTTCCGGAGTGCAGAGGCTATCCAGAGGTTTATGCCCCGACCGATGCATTGCCGGAGCCGCCTAACGCGCCGGCGCTGCCACCGCAGCCCTTTCGAGTGGCGGAACTATGTGGCTCCAGCCCTGTTTGAGCCAAAAGCGGC
The DNA here is from genome assembly GCA_963696665.1 of uncultured Alphaproteobacteria bacterium. Lineage (GTDB taxonomy): Bacteria > Pseudomonadota > Alphaproteobacteria > Rhizobiales > Beijerinckiaceae > Roseiarcus. The sequence goes on along the minus strand of CAVOLE010000028.1, from coordinate 370,224 downwards.
CTGATACTTGCCCCCAAGCACGAGCGCGCTTCTTTGCCCCGCCTGCGAGCCCCTCTCGCGCGGGTATCCGCGAGTTCCTTTCCGGCTGATTCCTGAACGATGATCGGCGGCCGCCGAGGCAGGCGAAGTGATGGCGCCGTCCACACCGCGATGATGGCGGAACTTCCGTCCATGAAGCTTCGCGACGGCGCCGTCTCGCACCTCACCTTGGGGCCTGATCGGGCGCCCAGGCAAACATTGGGGCACGCGTGACGACGGACAGATCCAAGTGAACATATACGAGAGCGTCATCGGAGGGCGCCGCGATCAGGCTTTTCCCGTACTCAAAGAGGCTGACATTTCGCGCCTCGAACGGTTCGGCGAACGTCGCGATACCGCCGCGGCGAGCGGTTGTTCGCGGCGGGCGAGCGGACGCCCGGCATGTTTGTGGTGCTGAGAGGCGCGTTGACGATGACCGCGCGCGACGGCCTTAACCGCACGGCGCAAGTAGTGCGCCACGGACCGGGCCAATTCACCGGCGAGGTCGCTCAGCTCTCGACCGGCGTTGCGGTGGTCGATGCCGACGCAGATGATGATGTCGAAGCGCTGCTGATCCCGCCCGATCGGCTTCACGCGCTAATCGTCGCCGAAGCCGAGTTGGGTGAACGGATCGTTCGCGCGTTGATCCTACGCCGCGTCGCCCATATCGAATCCGGCAGCGGTCCTGTGTTCATCGGCGATCTGCAATCTCCCATATGCTGAGGCTGGAGAATTTTCTGCGCCGCAACGGCCAACCGCATCACGCCGTCGACCCATCACAGGACAAAGCCGCCGTTCCACTGTTGATGCAATATGGCGTTCACCTGGAGCGGAACTCCCGCTCCGGGCGCACTCTGCGCGTTTCCTGCCGAGTCCTGTTGGTCCGCTTCCTCGTCCAATAGAGACGTCCGAGGCCACGGTCCGCAGGTCCGCAACCGCCTGACCAGCATTCAACAAATGTCCGTTATTCGTGCTCGATCCTTCAAAGCCGCCATTCGGCTTCCGTGAAGAGTTTCGGACGCCGTCAGGCGTCGGAAAGTCGCCGAGGAACGAACCCGCGGTGTGCAGGGCGGGACTTATGGGAATTTGATGTTTTGGTTGTGCCGGGGTGGACGGTCGTGAAGCGCTCGGCGCTTGATTGGATGCGCATCGGGAGCGCATTTCCTGGCGATCACGACTGATATCCGCAGCGCTGGTAGGCGTGTTCGACGATGGCGGCAGGGATCAGCGCAAATGACGACACCGGCGCGACGATGGGCGCACAAGGCGTCGTTTGCCGGAGCGACATGGCGACGGCATGGCGCGGGAATGAACCGCGCCGGGTCACAACGGCGCCCCGGTTGATGCGGGCGGCGCGCGCGGCTGCATCCAGCGTTCGAAGGTCTCGATGATGCGCATGCGCCCGCCGCAGCAAGGACAGGGCGGGAGTTGAGCGGGTGGCTCTTCGGTCTCAACGGGTTCTGGCGTCGGCGTCGATACGGCCAGCAGTTCCCGGACGCGGGCGACGCTGGCCTTGCGTGTCGCGCTCGCGAACAATCCGTAATGCCGGATGCGGTGGAAGCCGTGCGGCAGAACATGCAGCAGGAAGCGGCGCATGAACTCGTGGGTATCGAGCGTCATCACCTGCTGGCGCTGCGGGCCGCTACGGCGATAGTCCTTGTAGCGGAAGGTCACGCCGGCCTCGTCGAAGGCGATTAGGCGGCCGTTCGAGATAGCGACCCGATGCGTATAGAGCGAGAGATACGTGAGCACGGCTTCGGAGCCGGCGAACGGCGTCTTGGCATAGACCACCCATCGCTTCTTCCTGAGCGGCGCGAGATGGCGCAGGAAGCCGCATCGCTCGGCAAGCTCGGACTGGGCGCCAAAGAAGACGAGCTTGCCCGCGTCGTGCAGTTCCATCAGCTGGGTCAGAAACAATCGGCGGAAAAGCGCGCCCAGCACCCGAACCGGCAGGAGAAAAGCTGGACGCGACGATGTCCACCGACGCCCATCGAGCGAGATGCCGCCGCCGGGCACGATCATGTGGACATGCGGATGGTGGGTCATCGCCGAGCCCCAGGTGTGGAGGACAGCGGTGATGCCGACCCGGGCGCCGAGATGTCGAGGATCGGCGGCGATCGTCATCATCGTCTCGGACGCGGCTCGGAACAACAGATCATAGACGACCGCCTTGTTCTGCGAGGCGATGTCGGCGATCTCGGTCGGAAGCGTGACGACGACGTGGAAATAGCCCACTGGCAACAGGTCGGCCTTGCGCTCGGCGAGCCAGGTTCGCGCGGCGGCAGCCTGGCATTTGGGGCAGTGGCGGTTGCGGCAGGAGTTGTAGGCGACCCTGAGATAGCCACAGTCGTCACAACCATCGACGTGGCCGCCCAGCGCCGCCGTCCGGCAGTTCTGAATCGCCGACATCACCTTCAACTGCGCGAGGCTCAGACGCCCGGCCTGAGCGAGACGGTAGCTGGGACCCATGGCCCGGAAGATATCGGCGACCTCCAGCGAGGAGGTCCGCACAAAGCCTCAGCCGCCGGTCGCCGCCGGGTTGGGCGCAAATATCCCGAGCTTGTCGAGCGGGCTGGTCACGGTGCGCACCGTCCGCGTCGCCACCTTGGTGTAGAAAGCGGTGTTCTCCAGCTTGGCGTGGCCGAGCAGCGCCTGGATGACGCGGATGTCGACGCCGTCCTCCAGCAGATGCGTGGCGAAGCTGTGGCGCAACGTATGCGGTCCAACCCGCTTGTCGATGTCCGCTGCGCGCGCCGCCTCGACCACGATCCGGTGCAATTGTCGGGTGCTGATCGGTTTGCCTGCATGCTGGCCTGGAAACAGCCAGCCCTTGGGATGCATCACGCCTTGTTGCCGACCAACTCTCCACCACTGGCGCAGCAGGGCGAGCATATCCGCCGAGAGCATGGCGTTGCGATACTGCCCGCCTTTGCCGCGTTCGACCCTGAGCAGCATGCGCTCGCTGTCGATGTCGCTGACCTTGAGGCATGAGACCTCGGCGACGCGCAGGCCGGCGCCATAAGCGACCGACAGCGCCGCCTGGTGCTTGAGGCAGGTCGTCGCGTTCAACAGGCGGCCGACTTCGTCGGGGCTCAGCACCACTGGCAGCTTGCGCGGATGCGTCACCCGGACCAACCTGCGCGCGAGGTCGGGTCGGTCAAGCGTCTGCGTGAAGAAGAACCGCAGCGCCGAGACGATGCTGTTCATCGTTGGCGCGGGAACGCCAGCCTCGCGCTGATCGACCTGGAAGCGGCGCAGATCCTCCGCCGTGGCCATGTCGGGCGAGCGCCCCAGAAACGTGGCGAAGCGGCCGACGTCGCGGATGTGGTTGCGCTGCGTCTCGGGCGAGAACCGGCGCATGTTCGTGTCGTCGATCAGTCGTTGGCGCAGTGGACTGATCGGGGTGGCGGTAAGTGGATTGTCCATCGAGAGCTCCTCTGGTGAAAGGAGCCGTGATGCTCTGTCCGCCTCTGACGCCGCTCAACCGATGTCCAAACGTCCCGAATTTACCTGACCCTCACCCGGCGCGCCCTCCCGCGCAGCGGCTTCGTTATGGGGCCAAGTCCCGTCAATGACGCGCCGCAGCTTATGTCCGAACGCGTCTCTTAGGAGTGGTAGCGAATCCGAGTGAGCAGATCATTGAAGCTGAGGAAGAACATCAACGCCAGGAACATGAAACCCGCGCCAGCGACAAGCCGCGTTAGCGGCGGCTCGGTCGCGACGCCGACCAACCGAAGGCGAGCGTCAGCAGCATCACAGCGGCGAGCGCCAAAGTTCCGCCGAAGCGGAGATCGTTGGATCCGTAGACGCCAAGCAGAACGATGCAGGCGAGCGCAATCAGCATGATCGCCCAGGCGATCGCGGGGCCGCGCTAATGCAAATTTTCCGGTCGACGGCTGGCGGCGCTCATCCTCGACCCATGATGTAGAGAACGGGAAAAAGCACGATCCAGAACGCATCGACCAGGTGCCAATAAAGCGAGGTTACCTCGAGTTGCGGTGATTGGAGGCTCAGGCGACGCCCTCGCAAGAGCCAGATCAGGCGCGAGACGAGCCCGATCCCGACAGCCAAATGGGCCGCGTAAAGGCCAGTCATGATCCAGTAGAACGCCCAGAAAATCTGCGCCGCGGTCTCGCCGAGCGCGAAATCGAACGCCGGATAGAGATGGCGTTTCAAGTCGTCGCGATACTCGAACCCCTTGATGACGAGGAAGAGCGCGCCAAGAACGGCGGTGGCCGCGAGCAGACGGGCGACGAGATCCCGGTCGGCAATCTTCGCCGCGCGCACGGCGAGCGTCATCGTGAGGCTACTCGTGACCAGCACGGCCGTGTGCCGCGCCATAGGCGATTTCCGTCTCACGCGCGGCCGCCTGAAACTCCGCGATGTTCAGCGCCCGCGTGAAACTGAAGGCCATGAAGACCGCGTCGAAGAACAGCATCTCGCTCATCAGAAAAAGCCACATGCCGAGCGTCGCCGCTTCCCGTTGGCGCGCGATCTCGGACCAGGGCTCGCGCAACGGGTCCGGCGAGACGACGCCGGCCGAAGCGTTGATCGCTGCGCCGGTCACGACGAAATTTCCCCAGGGCGGGACGTGAGGCCGGGCCGGGCGCGAACCGCGTCGACGTCGCGCGTCTCGGCTTCCGGCCCGGTCCGGACGTCGTGGTAGTCATAAGGCTCTTAATCGACGACCGGCGTGGTGGCGAAATTGTGTTTAGGGGGCGGCGACGTCGTTCGCCATTCAAGGCCGGTCGCGTTCCACGGATTTGCAGGTGACGCCTGCCCATAGACCAAAGACCAGGCCAGGTAGAAAAACGGCATCAAGTAGGCGGCGGCCAATACGACGGCGCCGGTCGAAGACATCACGCTCCAGGTCTGAAACTCGGGAGGGTAGACGTGATAACGCCGCGGCATGCCGAGGTAGCCGAAGATGAACTGCGGAAAGAATGTGAAGTTGAAGCCGAAGAACATCAGGAACGCGGCAAAGCGCGCCCAGGACTCCGGATAGAGCCGCCCGGTGATCTGGCCACCAGAAGTGCAGACCGGCGAAATAGGCCGACACCGCGCCGCCGACCATGACATAGTGGAAATGTGCGATGACAAAGTACGTGCCGGTCACCTGCATGTCGATCGGAATCGAGGCGAGGAAGAGACCGGTCAGGCCGCCGACCGTGAACAGACCAACGAACCCGAGCGCATAGAGCATCGGCGCCTCGAACGTGATCTGCCCGCGATAGAGGGTCGCCGTCCAGTTGAACACTTTGATCGCCAACGGCACGGCGACGATGAACGAAAGGAAGGAAAATACGAGGTTGGCGAACACCGACTGTCCTGACACGAACATATGGTGGCCCCAGACGGCGAAGCCGATGATCGCGATGGCCAGCATCGAATAGACCATCGCCGAATAGCCGAACACCCGCCGTCGTGCGAAACAGGTGATCACCTCGGAAACGACCCCAAACGCCGGTAGGATCATGATGTAGACGGCCGGGTGCGAATAAAACCAGAAGAGGTCTGGAAGAGGAGCGGGTCGCCCCCGCGGAAGGCGTCGAACACCGGCAGACCGAACCAACGGTCGGCCACGACGAGCACGAGCGTCATGGCCAGGACCGGCGTCGCCAGGATCATCACGAGGCTCGTCGCGTAAATCGACCAGACGAACAAGGGCAGGCGAAACCAGGTCAGTCCGGGGGCCCGCAAGGTATGGGTGGTCGAGACGAATTGACGCCCGTCGCGATGGTGCCGAAACCAGCGATGATCACGCCGATCACAGCGATGGAGATATTGCTGCTCGAGTAGATGGTCGAATAGGGCGGATAGAATGTCCACCCGGTGTCGACGCCGCCCATGAGCGTCGCGGCAAGCACCAAGAGGCCGCCGATCAGCGTCAAATTCCAGCTCGCGAGGTTAAGTTCGGAAGGCGACGTCCGGAGCGCCGATCATTAGCGGCAGCAGGAAATGCCGAGCGTCGTCGGAATGAGGCGCACGAGAAAGAACCAGACAGATGATCCCGTGCAACGTGAACACACGGTTGTAGCTGTCGTCGGTGAGGAACGTGGAAGTGGGGAGAAGAGCTCAAGCCGCATCATTGTCGCGGCGGCCCCGCCGATGAAGAAAAAGGCCGTGACCATCAGCGCGTAGAGAATTGCAATCGCTCATGGTCCGTCGTCAGGAGCCATTCGCTCAAGCCTCCCCCGTGCAATTCAAGATAGCTCCCGCTGCTCGCATGCCGTGCAGGGGCTCAATGCCATTGAAGGACGCTGCGCGGCGTCGACATCGGGAGCTCCGGTTTGAGGGGAGAGCGAACGGATATAGGCGGTGAGCGCGAGGATCTGGCCGTCGTCGACCTCGTCCTTGAACGAGGGCATGATCGGCGGATAATCGGCGGGAGGATCGGTCGTCGGATGAAGGATGCAGTCCCGAATCCAGGCGTCGTCCACGGAGACAAATCGACCGCTGGCGAGCGGAACGCGATGACCGAGGAGCCCGTGGAAATCGGGCGCATGGATTGGACCGCCGGGGGTATGGCAGCCCGCGCATCCGAGCCTCACAAAGAGGGCGCGTCCCTGCGCAACGAGACCCCCTCGCGCTGGCTGGCTCAACAGCCAAACGGCGAAGTCCGGCTTGCTCATCACGACGATCGATCCAATCATCGCCGAATGCGCCGTGCCGCAGAACTGGGTGCAATAGAGACGGAACGCGCCGATTTTGGTCGCTTCGAACCACGATTCGACATAGCGCCCGGGAAGGATGTCTTGCTTGATGCGAAAGTCGGGCACGGCGAACGAGTGGATGACGTCCTGCGAAGTCATCACCAACCGGACTGGCTCGCCGACCGGAACGTGCAACGTGTCGATCTCGCGCAGGCCGTTTGGATGCTGGACCTTCCACATCCATTGCTTGGCGACGACGTGGATCTCCATCGCCCCACGCGGCGGAAGCAGAAGAGAGATTTGATTCGAGCCCGCCCCCAGAAGAACAATAGAAAGGCGACGAGCGTCGCCACGGCCCAGCTGATCTCGACCTCATGCTGCAACACGGCCGGCAGAGCGCCGCGCGGCGCAGGAGACCCTCGACGATAGCGATAGGCGAAAATCACGATCAGGCCGGCGACCAAAATGACAATGACCAACGACACCCCGGTCAGCGCGTAGTAGAGCGCGTCAGTCTCGGGCGCGAACGTCGCGGCTGCTTGCGGCATGAAGACGATCGCGTTCATGTGCGGCCCCGCGCCCCCGGCCGCGCCAGCGGCATGAGGCCCGCGGCGATGGCGAGAAGGGTCGCTACTCCTCCAACGCCGAGCAGGATCCTGACGCGGTCGGTATAGAGACCGACGGAGGCGCTGAAACCGTAGCAGAGCAGCCGGATCTGATCGGCGATCGCGCCGACCACGCCTTTATCCGCTTCGACGAGCGCGAGCTTCACGTCGCCGCCGGAGATCGCAAGGCCGGAGAGCACGCGCGACAGCCGGCCGTCGGAGGCGACCACGAGAAGCGCGACCGGATGCGCATAGCGTCCGCGCTCGGCGTCATACGCATAGTGATAACCGACGGCGGCTGTGAGCCGTGCGGCGACAGGCTGGCTCGCGATCAGCGCAGTCGTTGCCCTGCCGACCGGGGTGTCGACCCCGATCTGGCCGGAGACCATGCCCTTGCCGTCTGCGGCGCTCGCTCGCGGATTGAAACCAATCACGACGAGCCGATAGTCGACGCCTGCCTTGAGGCCGCTGCTCGCGAGGGCGGCTCCGGCGGGCGCAAGGATCGGCGAGCAGAGCTGCGGATAATCGTATCACGACGGAGGGACGACCGCCGATCGCGGCGCCGAGCGTCATCGGCGGCCCGTCGAGATCTGCCAGGCGCGCGTCGAGAGGGAGGCTCGCGCCGGGTGGCGGCCGCACGCCGACATCCGCCAGCTGATCGGGCGCGAGCGCCGCGCCCGCCGGCTCGGGGATGAGGATGGCGGTTGCGAGAGCGAGGCCGCGAAGCAGCGCATGAAGGCAAGTTTTCATTGCGTTGACCCGTCCTTGGCCTGTTGCGCCCCGCCGGTTGCCGGCGCCACAGGCTCGTAGGCCCGCGCGCCGCGCGAGGCCACGAGGCGCATCGCCCGCTCGATTGGAATCTGGAACACGCCATGAGCTCGATCGATCCAGCGAAACCGCTGAAGATCGGCCTCCTGCCGCACGATTTCCGGGTCGCGCAAGCCGTCCGAGCGGGTCTCTAGTCGCGGAGACGGGAACTGGTTGGCCTTGACGAAGGTCGTGTCCGGCGCGAACGCCTGATAGAGGAAGAAAAGCCCGATCGCCGCCGCGACCACGAAAATGAAGAACCCCGCCATGATCACGGCGATCGCGCCCTCTAGCACCGCCGGACTTTCGCGCGCCTCGTCCCGCTCGGCGCTCACGGCGGTCTCTCCTGCGTTCGCATCTCAGCGATCCGCGGCGCGAGCGGCCGATCGAAATAGGGCGCCAATTCGAGCGAGACCATCCCATCGTGACGAAAGCCAGTAGCGCCGCCACGGCCGTGAGATTCGGCGCCGCAGGCCCGGCAAGGCAGAGAGCATGGAGAAAGATCCCGACGATGGCGGAGACGCCCATCACCTGCAACGCCGAAGGGTTCGCCCGGACGCGCTCCCATGCGCAGCCGACGATTGGCGCGATGGCGCCGAACAGCACCGCGCCCATGAAATAGGCGGCCGGGAGCCCATGCGCGGGCCAGATACCAGGCCGCATCGACGGCCTGGTCGCCATACCATTTGACGATGAAGGTCCTCAGCCCGAGGTAGAAGGCCCCGAGCGAGGTCGCGAACAGGAGGGCGCCGATGTCGCCGTCGGCGATTGCGACAGAACGCCGCGGCTGAACAGTGGCGATCGCAGCCAGGGCGAGCATGATCTGCTGCACCGCGATCTCCGTGCCAAAAGCCGAGTCGCTGTAACGGGGATCGATCGAGAGCATCCATTGCACCGCGACGAGGCTCACGGCGAAGCCGTGAAAAACGAGCGCGATCGATGCGCCGAGCAGGCCGAGCGCCCCGACCGCCAGAAATGCGCCGATCGTTGCCGAGCCGATCAAAGCCACGAGGCCGACGGCCGCGAAGGCGGGAACGTTGAAATAGAAATGGGCCACGTCCGGCGCACTCGCCGCGGCACCGTCGGCCCAAGGGTAGAGCGTCTTGAGACCGGTGAGGAGAACCGCAAAGAAGATCGGCAAGGGAAGCGCGCAAAGCGCGCCCAGGCGCAGGACCGGCGCCGATGCGAGGCCCCACCTTCCGCCAGTCGCCTCATGGATCATGAGAAGGACAATCGCCCCGATCGGCGCCGAGCTCCAGACGAGGAACCCGTTCAGCCAGCCCAGCCGTCTCGCGGGGCGCGAAGACGGCGCCGATTGCAAGCAGACCCGCCGCGAGCAGCCCGGCCAGCAAGAGCGGGCCCGGCGTGGAAACGAGGTCGAAAGCCCGCTCGTTCCGGCGGTTTGGCGCGCTCACGGCCGACCTCCGTTCGCTGCGCCGTTCGCCGCGGCCTCGGGCGCCTCGGCGAGGGCCGCCGAACGGCTTTGCTGGAGCGCGCGGATGTAGGCGGCGATCGCCCAGCGGTCGTGCGGGGGAACCCGGGAGCCATAGGAATACATGACGCCGTAGCCGTTGGTGATCGTGTCGAAGAAGAGCTGCGCCTCCGCCTGCATGAGCTTCGGCTCATAATAGGAAGGAGGGCGAGGAAAGCCGCGGCGCACGATGGCCCCGTCCCCGTCGCCTTCATAGCCGTGGCAGGGAGCGCAGAAGATCTCGAACCGCTCCTTGCCCCGCTCGAGCAGCACCATGTCAACCGGCGGGCGAACAGCGCTCGCCCGGTCGTATTCCTTATCGTCGTGCGACACCGTTCCCTCCGGCAGAGGCTGAGCGGCGGAGCCGTTCGCGAACGCGGGCGCTGGGTCGTTCGTCCCATAGTGCGGCTGACGCTCCATCGACTGGTCAGTGCAGCCGGCCGACGCGAGCGACAGGAGCAGAAGAAGCGCTGCTCTCATGCCGACCCCGCCTCGATCCGCAGCGCCTTGGCGTCCAGGAGCAGCGCTCGCAAGCGGGTGGCCGCCCGTTCGTCCTCGGGCGCCGCCATCAGGAGGAAATAGCGGTCGTCGGTCGCCCGCTCGATTCGGTCCCAGTCGAACAGCGGATGGTCGAGGCGCGGCAGGCCGCAGAGGATGAGAAAGGCGACGATCCTGCAAGACCCGCGGCGAGCACGCCGACCTCGAACGGCACGAGCAGGAAGATCGGCCAACTGTTGAGCGGCCTCTCGCCTGAGTTGATGGGATAGGCGAAGATCGCGCTCCAGGAACTCGAGACCATAGGCCAAAGCGGCGACGCCGATTCCAGCGATCAGCGTCGGCCAGCGAATTGACGATGTCTCGAGGCCGAGGGTTTCGTCTAGGCCTTCGACGGGGCAAGGCGTGAGCGCATCGACCGGGCGGAACCCATCGCCGCGCGCGCGGCGCGCAGCGGCGGTCAGCGCGCCAGGATCGGCGAATTCGGCGATCATAAAGCGCTCGTCTTGCTCGCTCATGCCTCAGCCTCCCGGTGGCGAAGCTTTCGCGCTTCGAACATCGGCACGACCGGAACCAGTCGGCAGAAAAGCAGGAACATCCACGAGAAAAAGAACATCGGGCCGAACAGGAACAACCAGTCCCAGACCGTTGGGAAGAAGACGCGGTTTATCGACGGCAGAAAGCTGTGCGACAGCGTGTTCCAGACGATGAGGATGCGCTCGAGCCACATTCCGACGAGGATGGCCAACGACACGGCGATGATCACGGCGAGGCTCGCGCGCATCCGCGGCGACCACAGAATCTGCGGCGCGACCACGTTGTAGAACAGCATGGCCGCATAAAGCTTCCAGTAGGTGCCGGCGAACTCGAACTTGACGAGGTCGCGGTCGGCGGGATTGCCTCCGTACCATGCGGCGAAATATTCGCTGAGATAGGACAGGCCCATCACGATCGACGCCATCAGCATGATCTTGGCCATGGCTTCGAAGTGGCGCATGGTGATGAGCCCCTGAAGTCCGAGGCCCCGCGTGATGGTCGCGGCGAGCAGGACAACCAGCGCGAAGCCCGAATACCTGGCGCCGACGACGAAATAGGGCGGGAAAACCGGCTCGCGCCAGCCGGGCATCAGGCTCGCGGCGAAATCGAGGCCGACGATGGAATGGACCGAGCAGACGAGCGGCGTCGCCAAGGCCGCGAGCGTGATCTGCAACCGATGATAGTGGCGCCAGTGTCTGGCCGAGCCGCGCCAGCCAAGGGCAGCGACTCCGTAGACTTTCTGCCATCCTCCGGTCGAGCGGTCGCGCACGGTCGCCAGATCGGGAAGGACGCCGACGTACCAGAATACGATCGAGAAGATCAGATAGCTGGTGATCGCCCAGAAGTCCCAGACGAGCGCGCTGCGCCACGGCGGCCAGACGGCCATAGTGTCGGGATAGGGCGCGAGCCAGTAGAAAATGGGGCGGTCGCCCGAGATGGAAGATCGGGAAGAGCCCGGCGATCGACACCGCAAACAGCGTCATCGCCTCGGCGAAACGGCTGACCGTGGCGCGCCACGATTGCCGGGTGAGCATGAGCAGGGAGGAGATGCCCGCGTTGCCGAGACCGATCCACCAGACGTAATTCGCGATCGGGAAGCCCCAGACGACGCAGGTGTTGTTGCCGAAGACGCCAATGCCCTGCGTGAACAGCGTGTAGACGCCGTAGATCGTCGCCAGCGTTCCGACGGAGGAGATGAGGAAAGCGATCCACCACCGCCTCCCGGCGGGACGCATGAGGGGCGCGCAGACGAGCTCGGTGATCGTCCGGTCGTCGATCGTGCGCGGAAGGATTGGGCGCTCTTCCAGCGCCGGCGCCCGATCGAAGGCGGAAGCGACGGTCATGCGCCGCCTCCGAGCTCAGGGTTCGAATTGCGGAGCCTCGCGAGATAGGTGGTGCGCGGGCGCGTCCCGAGATCGCTCAAGAGAACATAGTGATTGGGCTCGCGGCGGAGCTTCGAGACAGTGGAATTTGGATCGACAAGATTGCCGAAGTGGATTGCGCGGGTGGGACAGGCCGCCTGACAGGCGGTGACGACCTCGCCTTCCCTGATGAGGCGCGTCTCACGCTCGGCGAGGCGCCGGGCGCCGCTGATGCGCTGGATGCAGTAGGTGCATTTCCCCATACGCCGCGGGCCCGGACGCTGACGTCGGGATTGTTCGCGGCCTTGACGATCGGGTCGCCGAGATTGCGGTATTCCTGGCCGTCGGCGTAGCCGAACCAGCTGAAGCGCCGCACCTTGTAGGGGCAGTTCGGCTGGCAGAAGCGCGTGCCGATGCAACGGTTGTAGACCTGGACGTTGAGGCCTTCGTGATCGTGCACCGAGGCTTCAACCGGACAGACCGGCTCGCAGGGGGCCGCCTCGCAACGCATGCAGGGCACCGGCTGAAACACCGGCCGGGGGTCTGGCGGGCCTGCGTGATCGTAGGCGTCAATCCTGAGCCAATGCATGTCGCGGCCCCGGCCAATTTCCTCCGGACCGATCGAAGGCACGTTGTTTTCCGACTGGCAGGCGACGACGCAAGCGTTGCAGCCGATGCAGGCGTCTGTGTCGATGACCATCGCCCACGCATAGGTGTGATTTTTCATGGAATAGGGACCCCGCTGCGGGGCTGATTTGCATCCAATCGGAACCCTGGCGGCGCCGGGTTCACATTGGCCTTCCGACAGCTGGGAGGCCTGGGTTGGAATGCTTGTTGTGGAAACGATCGCGAAGATACGGCGGGCCTATTTTTCACAGGGGAAGGCGATCAAGGAGATCTGCCGTGACCTGCATGTTTCGCGGAAGGTGGTTCGGAAGGTCATCCGGTCGAACGCGACCGAGTTTCGCTACGAGCGGTCGCAGCAACCGTTGCCGCGGATTGGCCCCTGGCGGGAGCAACTCGAGGCCCTGCTTGATGAGAACGACGGTCGGCCCGCTCGCGAGCGTCTGACGCTGATCCGGATTTTCGAGGACCTGCGCGCTCTTGGCTATGGAGGCAGCTACGCGGCGGTCAGGCGCTATGCGATCGCCTGGCGGGAGAAGCGCGCGAGCACAACGGCTGACGCCTATGTTCCGCTGAGCTTTGCGCCGGGCGAAGCCTACCAGTTTGATTGGAGCCACGAGATCGCGCTGATTGGCGGTGTGACGACCACCCTGAAGGTCGCGCACGTCCGGCTCTGCCACAGCCGGATGATGTTCGTGCGCGCTTATCCTCGCGAGAGCCAGGAGACGGTGTTCGACGCGCACGAGCGCGCCTTCGCGTTCTTCAGGGGCGCTTGCGCGCGGGGAATCTACGACAACATGAAAACGGCGGTCGACGCGGTCTTCGTCGGCAAGGACCGGCAATACAATCGCCGCTTCCTGCAGATGTGCTCGCACCATCTGGTCGAGCCAGTCGCCTGCACGCCGGCGTCCGGCTGGGAGAAGGGTCAGGTCGAGAACCAGGTCGGGCTTGTCCGCGAGCGGTTCTTCACCCCAAAGCCCCGCTTCAAGAGCTATGGCGAGCTCAACGCCTGGCTGCTCGACCGATGTCTGGTCTTTGCGAAAGCCCATCCCCATACCGAATGGCCGGATCGGACGATCTGGGAAGTTTTCGAGGAGGAGCGGCCGAGGCTCGTTCCCTATCGCGGCCGGTTCGACGGTTTCCACGCCCTGCCGGCCTCGGTGTCGAAGACCTGCCTGGTCCGGTTCGACAACAACAAATACTCGGTGAACGCTGGCGCGGTCGGGCGCCCGGTCGAGATTCATGCCTACGCCGACCGGATCATCATTCGCCAGGACGGCCGGATCGTCGCCGAACACGAGCGGTCCTTCGGCCGCGGCAGGACGGTCTACGATCCCTGGCATTACGTGCCTGTGCTAGCCCGCAAGCCAGGCGCGCTGCGCAACGGCGCGCCGTTCCGGGATTGGGTTTTGCCCGGCGCCCTGGAGAGGATCCGGCGTAGGCCGGCCGGCTCTGACGACGGCGACCGGCAGATGGTCAAGATTCTCGCCGCCGTCCTGACCGACGGCATGTCCGAGGTCGAGGCGGCCTGCGCCCAGGCGCTGAGCGAGGGCGTCCATTCCGCCGACGTCGTCCTCAACATTCTGGCGCGCCGCCGCGATCCCGAACCGGCCGAACCGATCCACACGCCTGCGGCGCTACGGCTGCGCCATGCCCCGGTCGCCGATTGCACCCGCTACGACGCCTTGAGGAGCGCCTGACGATGGAGCGGACCGAAGTCCTCGACATGATGAGCGAGCTGAAGCTCTACGGCATGAAGGCCGCCTACGACGCCAAGGACCTCGATGACTTCGAGACGCTGTCCGTCGCTCTCAAGCGAAGCCACGAGCCGCAGCGCTTCGTCGGCGACCTTTTGCGCGCCGAGATCTCGGAGAAGCAGGCGCGCTCGATCAAGTATCAGATCACAGCCTCCAAGCTGCCGCTCGCCTCGTTGATCGGCGTTCCCTTGAACACGCTCGTCCGCGATCTCGCCGGCGGCGGCTTCATCGCCCAGCAGCGCAACGCCGTGTTCGTCGGCGGAACCGGCGCCGGCAAGACGCACGCGGTGATCGCCATTGCGCGAAGCTGCATCCGCGCCGGACGGCGGGGGCGCTTCTTCACCACCGTCGATCTCGTCAACCAGCTCGAGGCCGAGACCCGCGCCGGGCGCCAGGGCCGCATCGCCGATTATCTCAGCCGCATGGACTTCGTCGTCCTCGACGAGCTCGGCTACCTGCCGTTCGCTCAGGCCGGTGGCCAGCTTCTCTTCCATCTCATCAGCCGGCTCTATGAGCGCACCTCGATCCTCGTCACCACCAATCTCGCCTTCGGCGAATGGCCGAGCGTTTTCGGCGACCCTAAAATGACCACCGCATTGCTCGACCGGCTCACTCACCACTGCGACATCGTCGAGACTGGCAACGAAAGCTGGCGCTTCAAAAACCGCGCCTGAACTCTACAAAAATCCGAGCCTCACCGACCCGCGCTCGCCCCGGCCGCGCAACCCCGTCCAGCTCCGCCGGGGCGAGCGCTACCGTCCGTGCGTGTCTCAGAGCGGGGTCCCTTTTCCGTGAAAATCTGGGGTCCCGTTTCCGCGATCATTGACACCCATCGGCTTCGGCTGGTGCGAACGATGCGTGCGGGCCCAGTCGAACTGCGGCGTGTTCATCGCCGGCAGTTCCAGGATGGAGACGATCACGGGAGAGCGGTCGTGTTCGAGCTCGGTCCGCAGCGAAGCCGTGAAGCCGCGGATCGCGTGCTTAGCCCCGCAATAGGCCGACTGGAGGGGGATTCCGCGATAAGCGAGAGCCGAGCCGATGTTGATGATCTGCCCATGCGCCTGCTCGCGCATATGTCTCAGCGCCGCCATCGAGCCGTGGACGACGCCGAGATAGGTGACCTCCGTCACCCGGCGGAATTCTTCCGGCTCCATTTCGCTGACTGTCGCAAAGACGGTCAGCATCGCGTCATTGACCCAGACGTCGATGGGGCCAAGCTCCTGAGCGAAGCGGTCCGCCGCCGCGAAGACCGCGTTTGCGTCGCTCACATCGAGCGGAGCCGTTGCGACCCGTTCCGCGCCGGCCGCGCGCAATTCTTCGGCGAGGTCCTCGAGCGCTGCGGCGTCGCGAGAGATGAGCCCTAGCTTCGCGCCTTTCCGTGCGAATAGCGTGGCGACAGCGCGTCCAACGCCGGCGCCGGCGCCGGTGACGGCGATTACTTTGCCGGTGAAAGATTGGCTCCGGGTCATAGCTTCTCCTTTCAATAACTACCCTTGCTGCGGAAGTGCGCGGGCCCGTCTCCCGCCAGGTTGAGGGCCGTATGGACGAGGCTCAGATGCGTGAGGGCCTGCGGAAAATTCCCGAGAACGAACTTGCCGGAAACGTCATATTCCTCAGAAAGGAGCCCGACGTCGTTCGCGGCTGCAGCGGCGCCTTCGAAGATGGCCGCGGCGTCATCTTCGCGCTTTTGCGAGATCAGATTGTCTGCGAGCCAGAACGAGCAGGGCAAGAAGGCGCCTTCCGGGCCCCCGACGCCATCTTGCTCCCGACGCGCGTCGTAGCGGTAGACGAAGGGACCTGCGCCTAAGTGCGTGCGGATTGCGCGGACCGTGCCGACGATTAGGGAATCGTCGGCGGGGAGGAAGCCGACCATCGCGAGCAAGAGGCAACTCGCGTCGAGACTTTGCGAGCCATAGGCCCGACTGAACGCTCGCAGCTTTGGATCAAATCCGCGCGCGCAGATCTCAGCGTGAAGGGCGTCGCGGTGCAACCGCCAGTCCGGATTGCTTGCCAATGTGAGATCATCGGCGGTCCGAATAGCGCGATCGAACGCGACCCACGCGAGCGCGCGCGACTCCGTGAAGCATTCGAGATGTCCGCGCTGCTCCCAGATTCCCGCATCGGGCGCGGCGACGAGCGAGCCAAGCCGCCTGAGCATGACGCATTGCCGTGGCCACCCATCGCGCTCCGGCTCGCGGCTCGCTTGCCGCCACTGGTGGAGTGTGTCCTGAACTTCGCCGTAGACTCCAAGCTGCAGCTGTGTTCGAGCGTCGTTTCCGAACCGCGCCGGACGCGAGTTGTTGAATCCGGCGAGCCACCCGGCCTCGAACTCGTCGACCTCCGTTCCCGGGACGACGCCGTAAAAGACTCGGGTTCGCTGCTTCTCGGGATTGACGGCCCGCACCAGCCACTGCACCCATCGGCCCGCTTCTTCGACGTAGCCGGCGTGCAGGAGAGCGAGCACCGCGAAGGTCGAGTTGCGCAGCCAGCAATAGCGGTAGTCCCAGTTTCTGGCGCCGCCGATATGCTCCGGCAGCGAAGAAGTCGGCGCTGCGACCATGCCGCCGGTCGGTGCATGGATAAGGGCTTTCAGGGTGATGAGCGAGCGCGTCACGGCGCCGCGCCAAGGGCCCTGGTATCGGCATTTCGAGGTCCAGGCCCGCCAGAACGCCTCGCACGCCGCCTCCGCGCTCCTGACATATGACGCGAGATCGGCCGGCGCCGCGCTCTCGGGGGTGAGGACGAAGTCGATCGTCTCGCCTGCCGTGAGATCGAAGCCGACGGCGTTTTCGCCGCGCGCCAACTCCGGCTTCGTCGCGTGAAGCGCGAGCGAGACGTCTCGGGACGAGGCGATCACAATTCCGCGCTTGCGCTTGTAATGCGGGACGGTCGATCCGTAATGAAAGCGGGGTGCGAAACGGGTCGCCATGGACACCGTGCCGGAGAGCCCACGGAGGCGGCGGATCACAGCCTGCGGCCTACCTTGATAGGGCATGAAATCCGTCAGCAGAGCCGCGCCAAGCTCGGTCTCGAAGCGAGTTTCGAGGATCAGCGTGTCGGGTCGATAATTGCGAGCCGCGCGGAAGGACGCGGCCGGCGCGATCGTCCAGGCGCCATTGTCGCCGTCGCCAAGCAGGCTTGCGAATACAGCCAGGGAATCAAAGCGCGGCCAGCAGAGCCAAGCGAGCGAGCCGTTTCGATCGGTGAGTGCCGCGCTGGCTCCATCGCCAATTATGGCGTAATCGCCAATGATCTTTTTCGGCAGGCATGTCAAGGCGCGGTTGCTGCGACTCACGGATATCACATCAGCTTCGATCAATCTCCGTCGAACGCGGATCGGCTGACGCGCTGTACAAACGCTTCGGACGCGACCGTGTTGCATGCCCGAAAGAACACAGTCGGCGATTGGATCGCGGAAAGCCTAAACGATGAGCGGGCAAGGGCGATCCGAAGGGGCGCCGAGCGGACGCTTGACGTACGGCGCGAGCGGAAAAACGCGCGATTCGCTCCACGCGCATGCCCCGTCGAACCACATCGTTGGGATCCGAACGATTTGCCTCGGCCGCCTCATGGGCTGACAATCGTGGTCCTCAAGCGCGCGGGCATAGAAATGAATTCGTAGTTCCGGGTGTGGAGCAGGCCGGTTCTGATCCAAGCCTTATTCAGTCGCCAAACGGCTTGATGCTTTCGATGACCGAATCGCCGAAATGCTCGCGAGAAAGGACGCCGACGACATGTTCGGCGCGCGGACGACGGGCGCCGGACGCGACGATCGCCATGACCGCCCTGCGTCGCGCCATGCGGGTCACAATGTCGAAGACAATGTCCTCCTCGCCCGCCAAAACGAAGTTTCGGTGACCATCGCGGGGCTGCCCGATTCCCTCGGGAACTTCGCCAACTCGTCCATTTTCGGCATACCGACGATGTTTGTCGTGATGCTCATCTTTGCGGCGGCCTCCCAGTTCCTGCTCGGGGCGACGCGGCTCGGGCGCTATATGTATGCCCTCGGCAGCAACATCGAGGCGGCGCGCCGCGTTGGCGTCAACGTAACCCGCGTGACGCTCGCGGCCTATGGCCTCGCGTCCCTGTTCGCCGCGGTCGGGTGCATGCTGCTCATCGCCCGGTTGACGATGGGCAATCCGAACGCGGGGATGGGCGCCGAGCTGCAGGCGATCGCCGCCGCGGTCGTTGGGGGCGCGAGCCTGTTCGGCGGACGCGGGACAATTGGCGGCTGTTTGGTTGGCGCAATCCTGTTCACCACGATCGGCAACGGCGCAAACCTGCTTGGCGTCAATCGCTTCTGGCAGATGGTGATCGAAGGGCTGCTCATCGCTGGGGTCGTCCACCTCGACAACGTCCAGAAGCGACGCGCATAAGGGCAATAAACAGGGAAAGGGGTTCACCCATGCGCACCGAGCGGAAGGTCATGGAAATCGGGTTTGCCCTGGCGAGACAAAAGATCGGCGCGGCGTCTCTCGGCGCTCTGACGGCTCTCATTGCCTCGGCCGGTCCCGCCCTCGCGCTCGACAAGGTCACCTTTGGCTTGAACTGGCTGGCGGACCCGGAAGCCGGCGGATATTACCAAGCCGTCGTCGATGGCACCTACGCCAAATATGGGCTCGATGTGACAATTCAGCCCGGCAGCCCGGAGAGCGACGGCGGGTTGCTCCTGCTTATGGGCAAGATCGACTTCTTCCAGACAGGCGACCTTCTCGGCGATTTTCTGGCCGAGCAGCGCAACGTTCCGATTGTCGCGGTGGCCGCCGACTTTCAGAAGGATCCGCAAATCTTCATGTCGCACCCGGGCGTCGGTTTGGACAAGTGGACCGACCTGCCGAAAGCTTCAACGGCTTACGTGAGCGCTGGCGGCTTGTACTCATTTTACGCCTGGATGATCAAAACCTGGGGATTCAGTTATTCAAACGTCAAGCCGTACGATTTCGATTCGGCTCCGTTCATCATCAACAAACATTCGATCCAGGAAGGGTATCTGACGTCGGAACCGTATGCGATCGAGCAGCAGGGGCATTTCAAACCCAATGTCTTCCTGCTCGCGGATCATGGCTACTCCACTTATTCGTCGTTGATCGAAGCGCGGCGCGACACGGTGGAGAGGAACCCGGATCTCGTGCAACGGTTCGTCAATGCTTCGGCGATCGGTTGGTATCACTATCTCTATGGCGACAACGCCAAAGCCAATGAGGCGATCGAGCGCGCCAATCCAGGAATGACCGACGGCCAGATCGCCTATTCAATGGCAAAGCTCAAGGAATACGGGATCGTCGATTCTGGTGACGCGTTCAAGCTCGGGATCGGCGCGATGACCGACGCCCGGGTCAAGGCCTTTTTCGACGAAATGGTGAAAGCCGGAATTGTCAAGCCAGACACCGACTATAAGAAGGTCTACACGCTGCAATTCGTGGACAAGGGGGTCGGCGTGGGGCTCGGTTCGAAGTGAACGCACCCGGGCGGCAGCCCAGCCTAGAGCAACGTCAGCAATGGAGGTTCGATTGTCGTGCAAAGCTGGTTCAACCGCCCGCTCGTCCGGGCAATCAAGCACCCTCGGTGTGAGCACGATGCGCTCCTTGGGCGCCGCGTTGGCGGGTCGGCCAGGCAGCGTCCGACGTTCCGTAATTTTCTTCATCATCATCAGCAGTCTCGCCGGACTCCTGGCGCCGTCTTTCTTGACGATGGGTAACCTTCAGGCGCTGCTCACCAACTCGAGCTTTCTGATTGTCGTCGCCGTCGGCCAAGCGTTCGTCATCCTCGTCGGAATGATCGATTTGGGCGTCGAAAGCGTTCTGGCGGCGTCCGGTATGCTCGTCGCGTGGCTCACGGTATTTCATGACGTACCAGCTGGCGTCGCTGTCGCTCTGACCCTCGCGGCCGGGGCCGGCGTGGGCGTCGTCGCCGGGCTGCTCGTCGCTCGCGGCGGCATCCATCCTTCATTGTCACGCTCGCGACCTATTGGGGATTTCGAGGCGTCGCGCTGCTCTTCAACGGGGGCAATTACATAAGCCCCGATGCGGTCAGCCCGTCGCGGCCGTTCGGCTTTTCTGCGATTGCGGGGACAATGGGCGGCGTACCGGTCCTGATCATCGTCAGCCTCGCGGTGGTCGTGAGCGCGCAGGTCATCGTCTCCTTCACGCCTCTCGGCGCCTGGATCAGGGCGCCGGGGTCCAATGAGAGTGCGGTCCGGGCCGTCGGCGTCCGGACGAATGCGATCAAGGTATTGGCGCTCGCCGCTTCCGGCCTCATGGCGGCGCTCGCCGGAATCATGATCATGGCCTGGCAGGACTTGATTTACCCGTTGACCAGCGCAGAAGAACTCACTGCAAGCGATCGCCGGCGTAATTCTGGGCGGCATTCCTTTCAGCGGGGGGCGCGGCACGATTGTCGGTGCGGCGATCGGCGTTCTCGTGATCGGGGTGATCAACGACATCATCGTTCTGATCGGCCTTCCGGCGCTTTATGAATAGATCTTCGTCGCGGTTATCCTGGTGCTCGCCGGTGTGCAGGCGCGGCTGCCTTCTGCGAAATAGACTCGGGGACAATCCGTGCTGGCGTCAGAACATGGCGTGTGTCAGCTCCGTGACGCTGAGACCCCGGTTCTGAAACGTCGTCCGAACCTTGCCTTGCCGGAACACGACGATACGGTCGCAGACCTGCAAAAGATCTTCCAACCGGTGGCTGACGAGAAGGACCGTCTTTCCTGCCGCGCGCAGCTGGTTGATCAAAGTCGGGACATCCCCAACCTTCTGGACCGAAATCCCCGCGGTGGGCTCGTCCATAATGATGATCTCGCGTTCAAACAGGATCGCCCGTCCGATCGCAACCGCTTGCTGTTCTCCGCCTGATAATTCGCCGACAACGTCTTCCGGCGACAGCTTGGTGTTCAGTTGACGCAGAACCTCCGCGGCGCGGGCGCCCATGGCGCTCCGCGCGGACCAAAGCCACATGCGCCGCAGTTCCTCGCCGAGAAACAAATTCTCCCAAACTTTGAGATCCGGCGCGAGCTCGAGACGCTGATAGATCATCTCGATCTTGAGATCGCTTCTTGCCATTCGTGGCGAGCGCACGTGAACCTCGCGCCCACGATAGTAGAAGCCGCCGGAATCGGGACGATGAAAGCCGGTGAGGAGGGAAAGAAAGGTCGACTTGCCCGCGCCGTTGTCGCCGACGATACCGACGACCTCGCGAGGATAAAAGTCAGGGCTAACCCCGTCCACGGCGCGGGCCGGCCCGAAGGTCTTCACCACGTCGCGGACGGAGAGAAGCGGAGATTGGCCGCCGGCAGTGACCACGCCAGTGGCGAAGTGGTTCGCCGCGATCACTTGGCGCTTGTGACGCGGAAGGTCTGCGAGACGCCATAGGGCAGAGGCGCGATCTCCTGCGGAGTGCCCCAAGCGGCGATCTTGCCGACATTGGCCTTCTCGACCAGTGTCATCGGGATGATGACGTCGCCATGCGGGAACTTCGTTTCCGGCGCTTTTTTGCCGTTCGTCACATAATTGTTCATCGCCTCAACCGCCCAGTAGGCCTCAACGAAAGGCGCGTGGGTGACGGTGCCGAGCTGGGTCCCGACTTTGATCGCGTCCAGGCTCTCAGGCCGAGCGTCCGCGCCGACCACCAATGTCTTTTCACCCGGCGCGATTCCGTGCGTCTTCAGCGCGTTTATGACGCCGAGGGCCATCGCGTCGTTGCCACAGACAACGAGTTGGATGTCGGTGGTCGTCGCCAACTCGGCCGACATCATCGCCTGAGCTTTGTCGGTGGCGAAATCGGCCGACTGATCGAGGAAGAGCTGGACTTTCTTCTTGTCGATCAATGGCTGCAGAACGTCCATCGCGCCCTTAAGACGGCCGATTGAGACGCTAGCGCCGAGCGTGCCCTGGAGCACGACGACGTGCAATGGCTTCGGAATGTTCGACTTCGTCAGCGTGTCGACTCCGTATTGCGTCTCCTCGCGCCGGAGCGTTCGTCATTATCGCCGATGAACGCGATGCGCGCGCTTGGGTTGCTTACGTCACGATCGACGGTGACGACAGGGACGCCTGCTTCATCGCCTTCTCGGCGGTTGCGGTGACGGACTCCTGGATCGTATTAAAGATGACGCCCTTCGCGCCGGCGGCCACGGCCTCGTTGATGTCTGCGATCTCGTCCGACGCGGAATTGTTGGCGTTGACGATCTTGACGGTCATGTCTGGATAATGGCTCGCGGCCTGTTTGACGGCCTCGGCCATCGGCGCGAAGTAGGGGTAAGCATACCCGGTGAAGATGAAGTAGACGCTTTTTGGCGTCTCTCTATCTTAGTGGTTGGGGTGGCTGCCGAGGCGGCACCGGCAACAGGCGCGACCGACGCGGCGCTTGCGGCAAAGGTAGCGAGAAGCTTGCTGTCCATGGAGGATCTTCGATTCACCCCCAAGCCTTGCAGCCACGATAACGCGCGCTCGTTAAGACGGCCTGTCCGCGTCCTTAAGCTTGCGCAATCCAGACCGTTCGATGGGCCGTAGCGAACGGCTTGGCGAAGGTCTCGATCGTGTTCTGAAGCCAGCGCTTCAAGACGATTCTACTCACGAAGCAGTCGCGCTAGATACTGGCGGTTCATTGAGAAACCTTAATGCGCAGGGCAAAGGTCGGACACGTAGATGCGCGTATAACTCTTTGCAGTTGGCCGAACTTTAGGTCCATGAGTGGAGAACAGCAACAAGATTGGAAAGGCCATGTCCTACCATCACCCCACTGAGCCCTTGCGGGTCCGAAACCGCATTCTGGCCTCCGCGGCCATTGTCGCGCTCGTTGCAGCAGGAGCGATTGGCGAAGGCGCGCTGACCGCGACGCATACCGCACAAGCCTCGGCGGTTCTGACGTCCAACTTACGGGGTCGATCCATTCCCTCGTTCGCGCCGCTGATCGAGCACGTCAAGCCGGCGGTCGTCTCAGTCAAGGTCAAGCTCGCACAACTGAGCAGCTGGAAGGGCCAGTTCAGCAATCTGCCGCGGGAGATCCAGCGTTTCTTCAAGCCGTTTGGCGAGCAGAACGTCGTCCCGGTCAATCCGCCCTCCGTCATGTTTGGCGAAGGCTCCGGGTTCTTCATATCGTCGGAGGGCTACATCGTCACCAACTATCATGTGCTGCAAGACGTCAAGTCCGTCACCGTCACCATGGACAACGGCAAGGTTCTGGACGCCAAGGTGATCGGGACCGACCCCAAGACGGATCTCGCGCTGCTCAAAGTCGACGAGCCGGGCGACTACCCCTATGTGACCTTCGCCAAAGAGCCGCCAAACGTTGGCGACTGGGTCGTCGCGATTGGCAATCCATACGGCCTTGGAGGCACGGTGAGGGCAGGAATTGTTTCCGCCGAGGGCCGCGACATCGGCGACCGCCCGTATGACCGCTTTCTGCAGATCGATGCGCCCGTCAACAGGGGCAATTCCGGAGGGCCGACGTTCAACGAGCAGGGCCAGGTGGTGGGCGTGAACACGGCGATCTATTCGCCGTCCGGCGGGAACGGCGGCATCGGCTTCGCTATCCCGACCGGCACAGTCGAACGGGTCGTCACCGCGCTCGAGCATGGCGGCGTCGTGGAGCGTGGCTATCTTGGCGTGGAGGTCCAGCCGGTCGGCCCCGATATCGCCGAGGCCCTCGGACTGAAGACCGCCACCGGCGCGATCGTCGACAAGACAATACCGGGAACTCTCGCCGCGAACGCGGGCTTGCAGGCCGGCGATGTCATCACGAAAGTGAACGGAGAGGAGGTCAAGGACGCTGGCGACCTGACCCGACAGATCGGGCTCATGAAACCCGGCGACAAGGTCGAGCTCTCGTATTTGCGCGATCAAGCGGAGAAGACGACCGCCGTGACGCTCGCCTCGCAAAAGACCGAAAAAACCGCGCGCGCCGAATCGAACCAGAGCAAGCCCGCGCGGACGCTCGGCCTACAGCTCGCCCCGGCGAGCCCGGGTTAACGGCGCTGGCCAGAGGGGCGTCGCTGTCGTCGACGTCAATCGAACGGCGATGGCGGCGATGGCGCTCAGAACGGCCTTGCAACCGGCGACGTCATCCTCGACGTGAGCGGCAAGCCCGTGTCGACGCCGCAGGACGTGAAATCTGATATCGCCGATGTGCACCACCAGGGGAAGAAAGCTGTACTGATGCGCGTGCAGACCGCTAGTGCCGACCGCTTCGTGGCCTTCGCATTCCCGAAGGCGTGAACACGACGGTCGAGTTGAAGCGACGAGGTTTGGGCCTGCGCGAAGCCGGCGCGGGCCTCGCTGCGTTATGAAGGCGCGTGGAGTTCACGGGATTGATGTGATCGCCGCGCTCCCGAAAAGCGAGGAGGACTATGCGCATTCGGCCACGGTCGGCGCTTCTCATTGTGACGGCCATCGTCGCCGCCGTTGCTGGGGTGGACTATGCTTGGCGCCGTTCGGCCGTCGTCGCTGAAGTGCAACGGCCGGCCGCAGCAGCCGTACCGGTCATCGCGGCGACGGTCGTCCGCAAGGTGTTCCGATCGTCATCCGGGCGCTCGGCACGGTGCAGCCGATCGAGTCGGTCTGCGTGCAGGCGCGGGTGAGCGGTCAGATCGTGCCAAGCTTTCTTTAAGCAGGGACAGGCCGTCAAGGCAGGCGATCCGCTGTTTCTCATCGATCCCCGTCCGTATCAGGCCGCGCTCGACCAGGCTCAAGCCCAGCTTGAGCGCGATCAAGCGGTTCTCGCCGAAGCCAAGACCGATCTCGCGCGCTATCAGAAGTTGGAGGCCGAAAACTCGATCGCCCAGCAGCAGGCGGCCGACCAAGCGTTCGTCGTCGAACAGGACGAAGGCACCGTCAAGCTCGATCAGGCGAATGTCGAAAGCGCCAAGCTCAACCTCAACTACTGTCACATCGGCGCTCTCGCGGTGGGAGTAGCGGGCGCAATGCAGGTCGATCCTGGCAACTACGTCCAGGCCGGCGCCGGGACGACGCTGGTGACCATCACCCAGCTGTCGCCGATCTATGTGGCCTTCCCCATTCCACAGACCCAGCTGGACGAGGTTCGCGCCGCCCAGGCAAAGGCTCCGCTGGACGTGCGTGCCTTCTCCGAGGCAAACAAGAATTTAGGCGACGGCATGCTCAGCTTCATCAACAATGAGATCGTCGCGACGACTGGCACTGACACGGTCTACGCCACCTTCCCCAATGCCGACCAGGCCCTCTGGCCCGGCGAATTCGTCAACGTGGACCTCATTCTCGGCGTACGACGAGACGCCGTCACCGCCCCGCCTCAGAGCGTCATGTCGGGTCCCGACGGCGACTATGTCTACACGATCTCGGGCGACAATCTGGCCCACCGCGTCCCAGTGTTGGTCGCGGCCCGCCAGAATGGATTGGCCGTGTTTACGAAAGGCGTCTCGCCGGGCGAACACGTCGTCGTCAACGGGCAGTACAATCTCGCTAACGGCGTGAAGGTCGCGATCGAACCGCCCAAGGCGACCGCGAGCGCCGCGCGATGAACATTTCGGAAATCTTCATCCGCCGGCCGATCGCGACCACTCTCATGACAGCCGGTCTTTTTGCATTCGGCGCGGTCTGCTTCACGCTCCTTCCGGTTGCCGCGCTGCCCAACGTCGAGTTCCCGACGATTACGGTGTCGGCGACGTTCCCAGGCGCGAGCCCCACCGTGATGGCCTCAACCGTGGCAACGCCGCTTGAGGACCAGTTCACGGCCATTCCCGGGCTCTCGTCGATGACCTCAACCAGCGGGCTCGGCTCAACGTCGATCATGCTGCAGTTCGACTTGAGCACAAGCATCACTGCCGACGCCGGCTATGGGGAGCAGGCGATCCAGGCCGCGACCGCCCTGCTCCCGAAAGGCCTTCCGACCCCCCCGACCTATAAGGTGGCCAATCCGGCCGACGCGCCAATTCTTATCTACGCTGTTCATTCCGACGCCTATCCGACCCAGGAGCTCGACCAGTACGCGAATATCCTTCTCGGCCAGTCGCTCTCGCGGGTGAGCGGCGTCGGCCAGGTGGTCATCGCCGGGCAGGCTCAGCCCGCCGTGCAGGTGCGGCTCAATCCCGAAGCGCTCGCGGCGAGGGGATTGGGGTTCGCGCAGGTTAGCGCCGCCCTGAATTCCGAGAGCGCTCTCCAGCCGACGGGCAATCTCGAAGGCCGCCGCGCGGAGTTTCCGCTCGACGTCATCAGCAACTGAGCAACGCTGACCAGTTCCGCAAGGTCATCGTGGCCTACAGTAACGGCGCGCCGGTCGAACTCGGGGACATCGCGACCGTGGTCGACGGCCCGCGAAATCCCCGCACCGGCGCCTGGTTCGGGACCAAGCCGGCCGAGGTCCTGCTGGTCTTCAAGGCGCCTGGCGCCAACACGCTGAATGTCGTTGACCGGATTCAGGCGATGATGCCGCAGCTTAGGAAGTCGATCCCGCGCGCCGTACGCGTCGACCTCGTCTCCGATCGCACGCTGTCGATCCGCTCCTCTGTGTTAGACGTTGAGTTCACGCTCGTTCTGGCATTCGCACTCGTCGTCATGGTGATCTTCCTTTTCCTGCGCAAGTTCTGGGCGACCGTAATCCCAAGCATCACGTTGCCCGTCGTGATCGTCGCGACATTTGCGGGGATGTACCTGCTCTCTTACAGCATCGACAACCTCTCGATCATGGCGCTCACGATCGCCATCGGGTTCCTTGTCGACGACGCGATCGTGATGATCGAGAACATCGTCCGCCACATCGAAGCGGGAAAGCCGCCCCTTGAGGCCGCCCTCCAAGGCGCGGGCGAGATCGGTTTCACCATTCTCTCCATCACGCTGTCGTTGGCGGCGGTCTTTATTCCCGTCCTCTTCATGTCCGGGGTGGTCGGACTACTGTTCCACGAATTCGCGATGACGACGATTCTCGCGATATTCATCTCCGGCTTCGTGTCGCTTACGCTAACCCCGATGATGTGCGCGCAGTTTCTGACCCGCGAGACGCCCGAGCAGCAGGGGCGCTTGAGCCGCTGGCTCGAGAGCGGCTTCGACCGGATGCGGGACCTTTATGACCGGGGGCTGGTCTGGGCGCTGGCTCATCAATTTCCGACGTTGCTCGTCACCATCGGGCTGATCGCCCTGACCGGGGGCCTCTACATCGTGATCCCGAAGGGGTTCCTGCCCGAACAGGACACCGGCATTTTCATCGGCGTGGCTCAGGCGCGCAAGGACACTGCGTTCGACGGAATTGAGAAAATCGAGAACGAATGCGCCGCCATCATCCTCAAGGATCCGGCAGTGGAAGGTGTCGTCGGCTTCGCCGGCGCGACCGGAGGTAACCCGAGCGAGAGCACGGCGCGAATGTTCGCCCAGCTCAAGCCGTTCGATCAGCGCCCGTCCGTGCAGCAGGTGATGGCCCAGCTCAGGGTCAAGCTCGCCCAGGTGGTCGGCGTCAAGTTCTACATGCAGTCCGTGCCGGACGTCAGAATCGGCGCACGACTCGAGCAGGCGGAATACCAGTATACCCTGACCGACACGAGCACAGACGAGCTCGATCACTATGCCCCGATTTTGCTCGAAAGGCTCCAGGACATGAAGATCCTCAACGACGTCGCCTCGGACCAGCAGATCCAGTCGCCCCATGTCGTCGTGGAGGTCGATCGCAATCTGGCCTCAACCCTCAACGTTCCGGTCACCAGCATCGACGCCGCGCTTCAGGACGCGTTCGGGCAGGCGCAGATCGCGAATATCTATCTGCAGACCCAGCAGGCGTATCTGATCCTCGAGGTCGAGAGGAAATTTCAGTCCGGGCCACAGGCCCTGTCGAGCCTCTACGTCACGAACGCGACCGGCGGGCAGGTCCCGCTGTCAGCGGTCACGCATGTCACGCGCAAGGTCGAGCCGCTGACCATCAACCATCAGGGCGTTTTTCCGTCAGTGACGCTCTCGTTCAACCTCGCTAAAGGCGCGTCGCTGAGCCAGGCGGTCGACGCCATCACCGCGGCGAAGGCGAGCCTCGGCGCGTCGCCGACCCTGGTCGGACAGTTCGAGGGCACGGCGCAGGCGTTCCAGGCTTCGCTTGCCACCATGCCGCTTCTGGTCATGGCGGCGATCCTGGTGATCTACATCATCATGGGCATGCTCTACGAGAGCTTCATCCACCCGATCACAATTCTATCCGCTTTGCCGGCGGCCGGAGTGGGCGCGCTCCTGATCCTGATCGCGACCGGCTACGATCTCACCTTGATCGCGCTCATCGGTGTCCTCCTCTTGATCGGCATCGTCAAAAAGAACGCGATCATGATGATCGATTTCGCCCTGGTCGCCGAGCGGGAGGAAAAGATGAGCCCGGTCGATGCGGTCCACCACGCTTGCTTGCAGCGCTTCCGCCCGATCATGATGACGACGGTCTGCGCGTTGATCGTGGCGCTTCCGCTGGCCGTCGAAACCGGCGCGGGCGCGGAGCTGCGCAGGCCGATGGGGATCGCGATCGTCGGTGGTCTGCTCGTCTCCCAGTGGCTGACGCTCTACACAACGCCGGTCGTCTATCTCTACCTTGATCGACTGAATGAGTGGGCGAAAACGCTCATCGGGTCGCGATTTTCACGCCGTGCCCGCGGCCTGGCTTGATTGTGCCCGGCGCCGAATCCCGCGCGGGCGAGTCCCACAAATGCGAACCTCCATTGCCGTGACGATGTGCTCACGGCGGCTGCAGCCGCGTGACCTTGCGCGCGGACCGGTACTCGCGCACAACTCTCTCGGTCATCTCCTGAACGGAGGTCTCGGACGTCGGCTTGTCGAACGTGATTGCGCCCTCTTCCACGAGATTGATGCGGTCGCAGACGTCGAAAATCTGCGCGTAGTTGTGGGCGATGATGATTATTGCGATCTCCCCGCTCTCCTTCAGCCTTTGGATCAGGTCGAGGATCAGCGCCGACTCCTTCGCGCCCATCGCCGCAGTCGGTTCGTCGAGCAGGAGCACCTTCGCCTTCTGGTAGACCGAGCGCGCGATCGCGACGGCTTGGCGCTGTCCGCCCGAGAGCTTCGCGACGTCGACGTCGACGGAGGGGATCCTGACTCGCATGCGCTCCAGCATCTCAATCGCGCGGCTGCGCATCTGGCGCTCGTCGAGAATTCCCAACACCCCGCCGAAGACCGGCTCGCGCTGAAGGAACATGTTGCGGTAGACGTTGAGCTCGTTGATAAGCGCCAGGTCTTGATACACCGCCTCGACGCCCAGCGAGCGGGCGTGGCTGACTGAGCGGAACTGAACGGGTTTGCCCTCAAAGTAGAGTTGGCCGGCGCTGACCTGATAGTAGCCGGTGAAGATCTTCATCAGGGTCGACTTGCCCGCGCCGTTGTCTCCCAGTAGCCCCAGAACCTCGCCGCGGCAGAGCCGCAGATTGATGTCCTTCAGCGCGACGATCCGCCCGAACGATTTCTCGACGTGCTCGGCGCGCAGCACCTCAGGCCCGACCGGCGTCGCCATCATCCTCCTCCCCGTTCCCGCCACAGGGTCAGGCGGATGTTGAACGCCATGGTCAGGAGGATGGCGGCGCCGAGGATCATATCGAAAGTGAAGGCGCTCACTCCGTTGAGGGTGAAGCCGTCCTGGAGGATGCCCAGAGCCAGCGCGCCGATGAGCGCGCCGATGATGGTTCCGGAGCCGCCGGTCAAAAGCGTGCCGCCGATCACCGCCGAGGCGATCGCCATGAACATGATCTGGGATCCTCCCGCGAGCGGGTCGATCGAGCCGATGCGGAACGCGTCGATGACCCCGGCGAAGCCGCCGAGCACGCTGCACAACACGAAATTGCGGATCTTGATGCTGGTCACTTTAATGCCGACCTCCGACGCGGCGACGAGATTGCCGCCGGTGGCGATGGTGTGGAGCCCGAAGCGGGTCCGGTTGAGCACCAACTGCAGCACGATCGCGATCGCCAGCGCCCAGCCGAGCCTCGCCCAGGGCGAGCCCCCGAAGGCCGCGGTAAAGACGGCGCCCGCTTGAGGCTCGACGGGAAACCCGCCGGAGATCGTCAGGGTCAAGCCATTGATGAGGAACATCGTGCCGAGCGTGGTGACGAAAGCCGGCACGCTGAGAAAGGTGGTGATCGCCCCGTTGACGAGTTCGATCATCCCGGCCGCCGCCAGAGCGAGGATCATCGCCGCGCCAGCCGGAACCCCGTCCGCAATCAGGAAATGCATGACGAAGGGGACGAGCGCATAGACCATCCCCACAGACAGATCGAGCTCGCCGCAGACCAGCACCATGACT
The DNA here is from genome assembly GCA_963696665.1 of uncultured Alphaproteobacteria bacterium. Lineage (GTDB taxonomy): Bacteria > Pseudomonadota > Alphaproteobacteria > Rhizobiales > Beijerinckiaceae > Roseiarcus. Next base: position 339,651 of record CAVOLE010000028.1, on the reverse strand, counting down.
TCGCCGGCGGCGATGATTGCGGTCGTCGCCGTGAAGTCGATCAGGTTCTTGATGTTGGAGAGGGAGAGAAAGGTCGAGTTGGTCGACTGGAAATAGATAGCGAGGAGGACGCAGGCGAGCAGGATGCTCGCCTCGGGCCACCGCAGCACGACACCGCTCGCCCGACGCAGCAGATTTGGGCGCGGCATGTCACGCCTATGCGGGTCAGCGGCGCCGGCCCGCTTCGTAACGTCCTGCATCAGGAGCCCATCGTCAGGTCGCGCTGATCGGGCCCGACCGGGGTATGACGGCTTCGACCGACGAGTTGCCCTCGTAACGGCTTTTGGTCGACCGGTAAGGCTCGACGCTCGCCTTGGTGACGAACTTCAGCCCGGTGTTGATCTCGGCGGGACCCGAGAGCCCGCCAGAGAGCTTGAACATCGCCATCTCCATGACGGTGTAGAAGCCCTGCAGGTAGGGCTGCTGGTCGATGGTGAAGTCGAGATGGTCTCCGGCGATGGCGTCCAGCGTCTGAGGCAGCAGATCGAATCCGCCCGCGCGCACGCCTTTCGCGTGAAGCCCGTACTTCTCCATCGTCTTGCCCACCGCCATGGTGCTGCCCGCGTCGACGGCGAACATGCCTTTCACGTCCTTGTGCCCGACGTAATAGGAGTCGACCCGCGAGACTTCCTCGTTGACGGTCGGGCCGGTGGCGACCTCCGTCAGGTCGATCTTCTTGCCCGAGGCCTTGATCGCGTCCTTGGCGCCGTCGAGACGCGGCTGGATGTTGAGTTGCCCTGGCGTCGCGATGAAGCCGACGACCGGGCCCTCCCCAACCAACTCGACGATCCGGCGCCCGAGCGCCTGACCGGAGGCGTAGAGGTCCTGCCCGATATAGGCGAGCCGGTCATTGCCCTTGGCGTCTGCGTTGTAGGAGAATACCGGAATTCCCGCGTCGAGCGCTCGCTTGGTGGGCTCGTTGAAGGCGTGCTCGTCGACCAGCGAGACGGCGATCGCGTCCGCCTTCGCTGTGATCGCCGTATTCATGGCGTTGACCATCTGAGAGGCGACCGACGTCTGCGAGCCGGTCCACTGAGAGGTGCAGCCGAGCATCGAGCAGGCATCGGCGATGCCGTATTGCGTCGGAACGAAGAACGGATTGGTGGTCACATGGTTGACGAACACGAATTTCCACGTCGGGTGAGTCGGCAGAGCCCCTGACTCCCCCGCCGCGAATGCGGCCTGGCTCCGGCCGACGGCGCCGATCGCGAGCAGGGCGGCGCCCGAACGCAAGCTCCCTTTAAAGAGGCTGCGGCGCGACACGCCGGTCGGAAGCTGAACGCGTTTGTTGTTTTGGATCCTAGTGATCATCTTGAGCGCTCCTCATGGATTGAGACGTCACCCCTCTAAATGAAGACATCGCCCCCGAAGTGTGGCCTTTCGGGGGCGATGTTAACTACGATGGCAAATTCGTTGGCAGGAACTTGTAGATCGTGGTCTGGCTGTACTTGTCGCCCGGCTTGAGCTCAGTCGAGGGGAAGTTCGGCTGGTTGGGCGAATCGGGGAAGTGCTGCGCCTCGAGGGTGAAGGCGCCCCAGTGCGGATAGACTTTCCCGTCTTTGCCATGCACGTCGTTGAGGAAATTCGACGTGTAGAACTGGACGCCGGGTTCATTCGTGTACATCTCGATCGTCCGTCCGGACTTCGGATCGGTCACACTTGCGGCGAGCGCGTCGAGATCGCCGGGATTGTTGAGGACGTAGTTGAAGTCATAGCCGCCCTGTTTCGGCTCGGCGTATTTGAGTTGCTGGTTGTCGGCGTGAATGTGAGTGCCGATCGGGGTCGGGGTGGTGAAGCCGAGATCGGTTCCGGCCACGTCCATCATCTTGCCGGTCGGAATGAGCGTGCTGTCGACCGGAGTGATCTTGTTGGCGTTGATCATCGCAACCTGGTCGAGCACCGTTTCGTTTCCGGCGCCGGCCATATTGAAGTAGGTATGGTTGGTGAGGTTCAGGACTGTCGGCTTGTCGGTGACGGCCAAGTAGTGGATGCGCAGGTCGTTGTTGTTGTCGAGCGTGTAGCGCGCCGTGACCGCGAGATCGCCCGGAAAGCCCATGTCGCCGTCCGGCGACCAGAGGCTGAGCTCGACGCCGACCGCGTTGGGCGTCTGGATCGGCGAGGCGGCCCACACCTTGGTGTTGAAGCCCTTCGGCCCGCCGTGCAGAGTATTCGGGCCGTTGTTGATCGGCAGATGGTAGGTCTTGCCGTCGAGCGCGAACTCGCCCTTGGCGATGCGATTGCCGTAGCGGCCAATCAGCGCACCGAAGTAGGTGTCGGTGTGGAGATAGTCTTTGAGGTTGTCGAAGCCGAGCGCCACGTCTTCAATCTTGCCGTTCTTGTCCGGGACCTTGATCGATTGGACCGCGCCGCCGTATGTGATGATGTCCACCTCCATGCCGCTGGCGTTCTTCAGGTGAAACATCTCGACCTTCTGGCCGTCCGGCATCGTCCCGAAGGGCGTCTCGGTCACGGAAAGAGAATGCGGGTTCGGGTTGTCGTTAGGGGAGGCAGCGAGAGCGCCGCCGGCGAGCGCTGTGGCGGCCAGTAAGACCGCGGTCAGACCGACCGCTCCGCCAAAACCTTTGAAGGGATTCATACGCATCCTCCCTAACTTGGGTTGGGGTTGCGCGGCGCGGACGACCTGGCCGCGCGCGATGCCCCAACTCATAATTGCGGTCGGCGCTAAATCTGGGGCGATAGACCGCTCAATTGCGGCGGTGCCATTACCTGACCCTGTCCGCTGGATTAATTCGCGATAACTTTCGCCAGGCAGCAAATTCAGGCAGCATCAATTAAGGAGTCGGCGCCCAATAAACCTTATGGAGCGAGATGGCTTTCGGTCCTTCCATAGCCGCGCGCGCCCCCGCGCCACAATTCCAAACATCTGCTTAGTCCCGGCCTTTTCTGGAGCGAGCTGAATTTGAAACTCTGTGGCTGGGGGGTCCAGACCTTGCAGATAAACTCGTATGGGGTGAGGCCCCTGAGGGTTTTGAGCCGCCTGGCGAAGTTGTAGGCGTCGCCGAAGTTTTGCAGGTGGGCTCGCAGCGCCCAGGCGTAACGAAGGCCTTTGCTGAGGCTAGCAAGGGCCAGCCGCCCTCAGGTGTAGTAGTTATGACTTAATCTGACAGTTGGTGTCATAGCTGAGGCGGAAGCCGAGGCCGGGCGCGGAGTGGTCGGGGTTCGCAGCGCCCGGCCTCGGCGTTTCGAAAGGACACCGATGATGACCAAGGAACAGAAGATTATCCGCGCCAAGGTGGGGCTGCTGGAGTTGGCCAGGCAACTCGGCAATGTCAGCCAGGCCTGCAAAATGATGGGCTACTCGCGCGACAGTTTCTATCGCTTCAAGGAGCTTTACGACGCCGGCGGCGAATTGGCGCTGCAAGAGCTGACGCGGCGCAAACCGATCTTGAAGAACCGTACTCCCCCCGACGTTGAGGCGATCATCGTCGAGCTTTCCCTGGACCGGCCGGCTTATGGCCAAATCCGCATCGCCAACGAGCTGCGCAAGCTCGGCCATTCGATTTCGCCGGCCGGGGTGCGCGGGGTCTGGCAGCGCCATGATCTTGAGACGATGAAGAAACGGCTCAAGGCGCTCGAAGCCAAGGTCGCTCAGGAAGGCCTGGTGCTGACCGAAAGCCAGCTCACCGCGTTGGAGAAGGCCAAGAGCGAAAAAGAGGCGCATGGCGAGTTCGAGAGCGAATGTCCGGGCTACTGCGGCGCCCAGGATACGTTCTACGTCGGCAACATGAAGGGGGTCGGCCGCATCTACCAGCAGACCTTTATCGACACCTACGCCAAGGTCGCCTTCGCCAAGCTCTATGATCGCAAGACGCCCATCACCGCGGCTGATCTCGTCAACGATCGCGTCGTGCCGTTCTATGATGCCAGGGAGGTGAGGCTCTGCCGCGTGCTGACTGATCGCGGCACGGAATATTGCGGCAACCCCGAGCACCACGAATATGAGCTCTACCTGGCGCTCGAGGATATCGACCATTCGCGCACCAAGACCAAGAGCCCGCAAACGAATGGCATCGTCGAGCGGTTCCACAAGACGGTGCTCGATGAGTTCTATCGCATCGCCTTTCGCAAGAAGATCTACGGCTCGATCGCCGATCTCCAGGTCGATCTTGATCGCTGGGTCCAAAGTTACAATGAGGAAAGGCCGCACCAAGGACGATGGTGCTTCGGCAAGACGCCAGCGCAGACCTTCCTTGACGCGACGCCGCTTGCGAAGGAGAAAATGATCGCCGCCTGATCATACCTGACAGGCGGAGCCGACCCATCTCCGCACGCTGACCGTCAGATCAAGTACCAGCTACTACACCTCAGGACGTTCGCCACGCCCTCGTGCGAAATCTTGAGGCCCTTCGCGCCCGCAGCGATGGTCAGCGATGGTCAGCGATGGGCCTCAGCGGCCTTCCCTCGCCGCGCAACGCGACCATTTCCCGAATGGCCTCTTGCGGTGAGCTTCGGCGAAGGACTCCACCGCAATCATGAGCTGAGCAGCGGGACGGTCAATCGCTGTCCCTCATACTGTCCGAAGCTGCCAGCCTGAGAACGTCGCAAACGAGATCGATCTGCTCGTCCGGCAAATGGGATAACCGGCTCATGTCGAAAGAGCCAACGGCGCCCGAAACCTTGTGGGCCTCAGGAGCCTTGCCGTAGCCCCGATCCAAAAGCTCTTTGATGGCCTTGATCCGCTCGCAAGTTTCTTCCGACTTGACCGAACGCATGATCTTGACCGGCGCTTCCAAAGCCTTCTGGCCATATTCCCTGGCCGCTGCGGCGGTCTCGCGGGAGACCTTGTTCCGGCTCCCAGGCGGACGACCAGAGCCCTTTCTTTCACCGCCTCTAGCCATGGCTCAACACCTCAAACAGGTGGCTAAGGCAATCATGAACGTCACGACTAGCAGGAAACCTTGCATCCTACACTTTGATATCAACGATGTGGTTGTCGCGCTGATATAGTCCACGATCCGCCTTGATCAGCGCGACTTCCGCTTCGTCGACGATGCGCTCGATGTTGCCAGCTTCAAGGCGGATCGTCGGACCTGATCGTTCGGATCATGCGCCGACTTAGCCTTTTTTTTGCGCGCTCGCGGCGCGCGCAAATCTTCCATCTTATCAGCGAGTGAGGTAGGCGCTGATTCAGAGGCCAAGCTTGCTTTGAGATGCTAGCAGCTGTATTTTGAGGGTCGAGCTTCCGGCCAAGGCGCTCAGTTCGGGGGTCGCGATCAGCAAACGCTGTCGCGGCCCTCGCGCGTTCTCGGGCGGCCTCGGTTCACACTGTCTCCTTGGCTTGGAGACGGCTTTCAATGTCCTCAATCCGATGGTATTTGCGCTTATTGATGTACGCGAGGAGAGGCACTATTACGGCCTTGTTCCAACGATCAAGTGTCCTAGCAGGCTGTTGAAGAAGTCGCTGGTCAGTGAGGTTGGGCTGTGATTCCCTCGTCTTGGGCTTTGGCGGAGGGAATCGATGCGGGGTGTGGACGAACGGTCGGGGGCGCTGTTCAGCTACGTCGATTTGGAGGCGCGGGTCGGCAAGGATCACCCGCTGCGGACGATCCGCCTGGTCGTGAACGAGGCTCTGGCGGGACTCTCTGGCGAGTTCTCGGCGCTCTACGCCCGACTGGGTCGACCGTCGATCCCGCCCGAGAAGCTTCTGCGGGCGATGCTTTTGCAGGGGTTCTATTCGATCCGCTCGGAGCGGCAGTTGATGGAGCGGCTGGAGTTCGATCTTCTGTTCCGCTGGTTCGTGGGGATTGGCGTTGACGATGCGGTGTGGGATCACTCGACGTTTTCCAAGAACCGCGATCGCCTGCTGGAGGGCGACATCGCCGCCAAGTTCTTGAGCGCGGTTCTGGCGCAGCCGCGGGTCAAACGCCTGCTCAGCACGGATCACTTCTCGGTCGACGGCACGCTGATCGAAGCGTGGGCGTCGATGAAGAGCTTTCGGCCGAAGGATGGCTGGGGCGAACCGCCGGCGATGGGCGGCGGACGCAACCGCGAGGCGGATTTCCACGGCCAGAAGCGCTCCAATGAGACGCATGCCTCGACGACCGATCCGGAAGCTCGGCTCTATCGCAAGGGGCCGGGCAAGGAGGCCAAGCTCTGCTTCATGGGGCATGCGTTGATGGAGAACCGCCATGGCCTCGTGGTCAACGCCTGTCTGACCGAGGCCAACGGTCATGCCGAGCGGATCGCGGCGCTGCACATGATCGAGCCGCGCGCCGACCGGCCGAGGGCGATCACGCTCGGCGCCGACAAGGCCTACGATGCCGAGGATTTCGTCAACGAGTTGCGCTCGATGAACGTGACGCCCCACGTGGCGCAGAACACAAATGGCCGCTCGTCGGCGATCGACGGCCGCACGACGCGGCACACGGGCTATGCGATCAGCCAGCGCATCCGCAAGCGGATCGAGGAAGCCATCGGCTGGATCAAGACAGTCGCCGGCCAGGAGCGAACCAAGTTCCGCGGCCGCGAGCGCGTTGGATGGTCCTTCGCCCTCGCGGCCGCCGCCTACAATCTGGCGCGCCTCCCGAAGCTCATGGGGTCTTCGACGTGAAGGCCCCGCCCAACTGCCGGCTGATCGGCCGCTGGCGGATCGTCGAGGCTGACCTCTGGGATCGCGCTTACCTCGATCTGTGCGGCCCGGCGACGCTGACGATCACCCCGCAAGGCGGAGACGTCGCCTTCGGCGCCCTGGAGGCCGGCCTGGAAGTCGAATACGCCCGCGACTCGATCGGCTTCCGTTGGGCCGGAAGCGACGAGGGAGACCAGGTCGAAGGCGAAAAAACCGCCGAACTCCTCGAGGACGGCACAATCGAGATCGAATTCGCCTACGACAATGGCGACGAAGCCATCCTCAAAGCCAAATGCATGACTTCTTCAACGGCCTGCTAGTGCCGCTGTGCTGTGTGACACGTAGCTGTGACTTCCGGGCGCACGATGCTGTCCATTGTTAGTCTCCGACAAATTGGCTTGTCGGGACATTTGGCGACAAGTCGATAGCCTTACGAGACAACATCGCTGCTGCTGCGCCGTCATGCTCATGCTCCGGGTAGGCCGTATTTATCTCGCCTGCGCCTCAAAAAGGCAGCCACGGCGCTAGCGCACATGAAAAAGTCAGGATAGCCGATTCTCAAGAGGGCGCGGCGCACTACGCGGGGCAGCGTGGCGTTTCGTGAAAGTGCGACTACGCTGCTGGGCTGACCACTTGCCTTTAGAATCGCGCCGCTGATCGCCAGCGCTGCCATGCGCGAATTTTTAGGGAAGTGTAACTGGTCCGCGGTTCGCCACGCCTGAAAGGCCACTCGATATAGGGGAGGCAACTGAAAGTGCTTCGTCGAGCGCCTCTATCGCGTCATACCCTTTGCGAGCATTTTCGGACCACTTTGGCTGGCCCCTCCAGTGCGCGAGCATCTTCGGAACACTGTCGTGCAATAGCTTTGCCGCATCAGCGGCACCGCGAATATCCCATCACCGATCGCAACTCGGCCGCATCGTCGCCCGGATGTGCCTTGCGATGGATTGCTCGGCGACGGTTTCGACGAGATCGTGGTCGGCCGTGCGTTCGGCCTTAGCGGCGGCCCTGGACGCCTGTTTGACCGCCGCCGGCGACGTCGCCAAGGGCTTACTGCGCCCGCTTGCGGGCTGTAGCGAGGTCGACGGCGGGATAGGAGCCGAGCGTTAGTTTCTTCGGCGCGCGAGAGAAGCGGTAACGAACGGCCCATGACTTCGCGCCTGGTCGTTGCAACACCAAATAGAGGCCTCCTTGTTGCTTTCCACTGAGAACTGAGCCGGGCAGCACGGGTTTTTCCACCGAGAACTGACCCATGTTCGAACCTCGCCCCGCTGACCTAGGCAGGGGGCATCGGAGTGATCGACATGGAGTTATCGAGCGTCATCCTGTCAATGATCGCGGAAACGGGACCCCAGATTTTCACGGAAAAGGGACCCCGCTCTGAGACACGCACGGACGGTAGCGCTCGCCCCGGCGGAGCTGGACGGGGTTGCGCAGCCGGGGCGAGCGCGGGTCGGTGAGGCTCGGATTTTTGTAGAGTTCAGGCGCGGTTTTTGAAGCGCCAGCTTTCGTTGCCAGTCTCGACGATGTCGCAGTGGTGAGTGAGCCGGTCGAGCAATGCGGTGGTCATTTTAGGGTCGCCGAAAACGCTCGGCCATTCGCCGAAGGCGAGATTGGTGGTGACGAGGATCGAGGTGCGCTCATAGAGCCGGCTGATGAGATGGAAGAGAAGCTGGCCACCGGCCTGAGCGAACGGCAGGTAGCCGAGCTCGTCGAGGACGACGAAGTCCATGCGGCTGAGATAATCGGCGATGCGGCCCTGGCGCCCGGCGCGCGTCTCGGCCTCGAGCTGGTTGACGAGATCGACGGTGGTGAAGAAGCGCCCCCGCCGTCCGGCGCGGATGCAGCTTCGCGCAATGGCGATCACTGCGTGCGTCTTGCCGGCGCCGGTTCCGCCGACGAACACGGCGTTGCGCTGCTGGGCGATGAAGCCGCCGCCGGCGAGATCGCGGACGAGCGCCTCGTTGATCGGCGTTCCCTTGAACACGAAGTCATCGAGGTCCTTGGCGAGCGGCAGCTTGGAGGCTGTGATCTGATACTTGATCGAGCGCGCCTGCTTCTCCGAGATCTCGGCGCGCAAAAGGTCGCCGACGAAGCGCTGCGGCTCGTGGCTTCGCTTGAGAGCGACGGACAGCGTCTCGTCGTAGGCGGCCTTCATGCCGTAGAGCTTCAGCTCGCTCATCATGTCGAGGACTTCGGTCCGCTCCATCGTCAGGCGCTCCTCAAGGCGTCGTAGCGGGTGCAATCGGCGACCGGGGCATGGCGCAGCCGTAGCGCCGCAGGCGTGTGGATCGGTTCGGCCGGTTCGGGATCGCGGCGGCGCGCCAGAATGTTGAGGACGACGTCGGCGGAATGGACGCCCTCGCTCAGCGCCTGGGCGCAGGCCGCCTCGACCTCGGACATGCCGTCGGTCAGGACGGCGGCGAGAATCTTGACCATCTGCCGGTCGCCGTCGTCAGAGCCGGCCAGCCTACGCCGGATCCTCTCCAGGGCGCCGGGCAAAACCCAATCCCGGAACGGCGCGCCGTTGCGCAGCGCGCCTGGCTTGCGGGCTAGCACAGGCACGTAATGCCAGGGATCGTAGACCGTCCTGCCGCGGCCGAAGGACCGCTCGTGTTCGGCGACGATCCGGCCGTCCTGGCGAATGATGATCCGGTCGGCGTAGGCATGAATCTCGACCGGGCGCCCGACCGCGCCAGCGTTCACCGAGTATTTGTTGTTGTCGAACCGGACCAGGCAGGTCTTCGACACCGAGGCCGGCAGGGCGTGGAAACCGTCGAACCGGCCGCGATAGGGAACGAGCCTCGGCCGCTCCTCCTCGAAAACTTCCCAGATCGTCCGATCCGGCCATTCGGTATGGGGATGGGCTTTCGCAAAGACCAGACATCGGTCGAGCAGCCAGGCGTTGAGCTCGCCATAGCTCTTGAAGCGGGGCTTTGGGGTGAAGAACCGCTCGCGGACAAGCCCGACCTGGTTCTCGACCTGACCCTTCTCCCAGCCGGACGCCGGCGTGCAGGCGACTGGCTCGACCAGATGGTGCGAGCACATCTGCAGGAAGCGGCGATTGTATTGCCGGTCCTTGCCGACGAAGACCGCGTCGACCGCCGTTTTCATGTTGTCGTAAATTCCCCGCGCGCAAGCGCCCCTGAAGAACGCGAAGGCGCGCTCGTGCGCGTCGAACACCATCTCCTGGCTCTCGCGAGGATAAGCGCGCACGAACATCATCCGGCTGTGGCAGAGCCGGACGTGCGCGACCTTCAGGGTGGTCGTCACACCGCCAATCAGCGCGATCTCGTGGCTCCAATCAAACTGGTAGGCTTCGCCCGGCGCAAAGCTCAGCGGAACATAGGCGTCAGCCGTTGTGCTCGCGCGCTTCTCCCGCCAGGCGATCGCATAGCGCCTGACCGCCGCGTAGCTGCCTCCATAGCCAAGAGCGCGCAGGTCCTCGAAAATCCGGATCAGCGTCAGACGCTCGCGAGCGGGCCGACCGTCGTTCTCATCAAGCAGGGCCTCGAGTTGCTCCCGCCAGGGGCCAATCCGCGGCAACGGTTGCTGCGACCGCTCGTAGCGAAACTCGGTCGCGTTCGACCGGATGACCTTCCGAACCACCTTCCGCGAAACATGCAGGTCACGGCAGATCTCCTTGATCGCCTTCCCCTGTGAAAAATAGGCCCGCCGTATCTTCGCGATCGTTTCCACAACAAGCATTCCAACCCAGGCCTCCCAGCTGTCGGAAGGCCAATGTGAACCCGGCGCCGCCAGGGTTCCGATTGGATGCAAATCAGCCCCGCAGCGGGGTCCCTATTCCATGAAAAATCACATTCAGCGCCTCCGGCGGAGCGCTGCTCTTCCATCTGCTCAGCAAGCTCTACGAGCGCGCCAGCGTCATCATCACGACCAATCTCAGCTTCGGCGAGTGGGCTACTGTGTTCGGCGACCCGAAGATGACGACCGCGCTGCTCGATCGTCTCACCCACCGCTGCCATATCCTCGAAACCGGAAACGACAGCTTCCGCTTCAAGAACAGCTTGGCGAAAGCCGCAAAACCCGCAAAGGAGAAACCTCGAAACTTGACGAACGCCTGACCCCGAAACCATCATCAAGCCGGGTCAGTTCTCAATGGAAATCCAGGGTCAAATCTCAACGGAAATCGACAGCTTCTCTTTGCGCTGGCCCGGCGGAGGCAAAAGCGGATTTCAATGAAGATGCCGCATCTCCTTCGCGAACTGCCCTCGTTCGGGCACGAGCATGCGTCCAAGCGCAATAAACCTGTGCTTTTGCGCATCATCGAGACTCGCGTACAGGGGTTTGGCCGCTTCGATCATCTTCTCGAGATTGGCCTGGCTCTCCGCGAGGCGGTTCGCCTTCGCCAAGTTGCGGTCCATCGGAGACAAGTTGGCGCTTTGCTCCTTCTGCAGGGCAAGCACGCGCGCCTTGCCGCCGTCCCTGACCGCGGATTCAAACGGCTCCCAGTCCTTTTCTTGGTCAGCGGTCAGCTTGAGACTGGTCTTCATGCTCTTGAGCTGGGCGTCCAGCGACGCCTCCGCCCAGCGCTGCACGAGTTCCGCGTGCGTGGGCTGCTGGTCGCTCTGCGCCGCGGCGGAAGCGGAGAGGGCGGCCGCGGCAAGGATCCCAAGGAGAGTGCGTTTCATCACGACGCCTCGTCGGCAGGGCATTGTTTTAATTCAGCCACGCGCATGCGTAAAGTCGCTGCCTTCGGTAACGGCTGGCCATGTATGCGGCTGTTGACACACTCTTATTGAACGCACAATGCGGCGGATCTCCTCGGCTCGGTTTGTGCTTTGGACGAAGAATCGTTCTCGGCGCCTGAGGCCCAGCGAACGCCGCGGACATCGCCTTAGCCCTCCAGCTTGAGAGGTTTTCCTTGTGACGCAACACACGCCGGCGATGAGTGAGTCCGAATATCGGGAAAATACCTTTTTCAGCATTTTCGGCTCGGCTCCGGAGCCTGCCTTTGAAAGCCTGGAGGAGCAGACCGACGGCTGGGGACGCTTGTGGGGCTGCACGAGCGACGTGGGACGCCTGAGGGTCGTCCTGATGCATCGGCCGGGTGATGAGCTTCATGTGGTCGAGAACAAGCCTATGCCGGAGATTGGCGGTTTCGGCGACCCCGAGAAGGGCTGGTACTGGATGGGCCGGACGCTGCCGGATCTGCCGGCGATGCAGGCGGCGCATGACGCGCTTGCGGCCGTGCTCAAGGCCGAAGGCGTCGAGATCGTCTACGTCGGGGATGCGGCTCCCGGCCGGATGAAGCAGATCTACACGCGCGACAGCGTCATCGGCGTGAAGGGCGGCGCTGTCGTCGCGCGCCTTGCGAGGCGCGTGCGCCGCGGGGAGGAGCTGCCGGTCACCCGCGCGCTGGCGAAGGCCGGGTGTCCGATACTCGGAACGCTGCACGGCGAAGCCGTGTTCGAAGGCGGCGGATTCGCGATTCTGGACGAGAAGACGGCCGTCTGTTCGCTTAGCGTCGCATGCAACGCGGAAGGCGTGCGGCAGATGAAGAACATCCTCGGCACGATGGGGATCGAGCTCATCCCGGTGCACAATCCAGGTTATCGCATCCACATCGACGGCGCGTTCGTGATGGTCGACGTCGACACCGCGATCATCAACATGAACGAGCTTCCTTATGTCTTCATCGACTATCTCAAGAGCCGCAAGATGAAGCTCATATCAGTCCCGCCCGAGGACAACGCGTTTTCGGTCAACTGCCTCGCCATCGCGCCAGGGCGCGTCATCATGCACACTTCGGTCAGCCCTCGCCTTGCCGATAAGCTGGACAAGAGCGGCATAATTGTGTTGCCGGTGGACTACGAATGCGTCGAGCTTGGCGGCGGGGGGATCCACTGCTCGACGGCGCCGCTCGCGCGCGATCCGCTCTGATTTCGCGCGAGCGGATTTCAGCTCAGTCGGTCGATTCGGCGGTCGGCGCGCGGATCATGATCTTGGCGATGGCTGCCGCAACCAAGCCTATTCCGGCCCCGATCAGCGATGTGATGAAGAAGGACCCCGCCAGATCGAGCGCGCGGCCCGTCACCAGAGGGGAAAGCGTGGCCCCGATGAACCCGGCGCTGTCGAAGATCGCGGTCCTGTTGACCCTCGGGGCCAATGTGCTCTTTCCGTTGCAAGACGCGCTCACCAAGCGGATGATCACCCTCATGTCCGGACTTATCGTGGTGATAGTCGAGCACGGACGCGGGAGATTGGGGCGGCCGGGGCGGGGCGCCAAGGTCGGGCCCATGGCGGGCCGGGTTCAGTAAAAGGAGGACGATCTCATGGGCGAGAAAGTGCATGACGCCGTAGTGAACTACATTGCGAGGACAAGATTTCCCTTTCCCGACCAGAAGACCTGGGCGCCGGACTATCGCACCCTGACGAACTCTCCTGACCGCAAACATGCGGTCCAAATTTCCACGGGCGAGCACTTTCCCGACATCATCATTCTCGATGGGGCGGGCCGCGTGCGCGAAATCGGCGAAGTTGAAATGAACGTCTCCGATATTTCCGCGGCGACCCTCAAGGCGACGTCCGAAATCGCCGATACGGACACTCCGTCAAAAGTGCGGCACTTCTTCCTCTATGTCCCCGTCGGCCAGGAAGCGGCTGCGCAAACCCTGCTCGAATCGAACGGGGTCAGCTACGCGGGCTTGCGCGGATTTCAAACGAGCGGGGACGGCCAGGTCAAGATCATTCCGTTCGTCACGCCCGGCGACTCCTACGACCATCAAGCCACAGACTGAGCACGGGCGACAGAATGCGTCTTCGCGCGAGGCCCCGTCTCCGGATTATGCTGACGACGCGGCGATTGGCTACGCGCATCGCAGCCCCGGGCCGCTCCGAGCCCCAGTCACGTTTTTTGGAGAATGCTGCGCAAGAAGTCCCTTGTCCGCGCTTCTCTTGGTTTGCTCATGAGCGTCTCGGGGCTTTCACATTCAACGACGCGCCCCTCGTCCATGAAGACCACGCGGTCGCTCACATCGCGCGCGAAGCCGAGCTCGTGCGTGACGACGACCATCGTCATGCCCGAGCGAGCCAAGGCGCGCATCACAGTCAGAACTTCGCCGACGAGCTCGGGGTCGAGCGCGGAAGTCGGCTCGTCGAAAAGCATCAAGCTTGGGCGCATGGCGAGGGAGCGCGCGATCGCGATACGCTGTTGTTGGCCGCCCGAAAGTTCCGCTGGATAGGCGCTTGCCTTATTGGCTAATCCCACTCTTTCCAGAAGGGCCATGGCGGCATCCTTCGCCTCCGCCGGCTTCTGCTTGAGAACCTGAATTGGACCTTCCGTGACATTCTCCAACGCGGTCATATGTGGAAAGAGGTTGAATTGCTGGAAGACCATGCCCGTTGCTCGGCGCTGTCTGGCGATTTCCTTTTCGCTAAGCGGGTGGAGCGCGTCGCCGACACGGCGATAGCCGGTCAGTTCACCATTGAGCCAAAGCGCGCCGGAGTTGATACGCTCAAGCTGATTGATGCACCGAAGGAACGTCGTCTTTCCAGAGCCTGAAGGGTCGATGATGCAGACGACCTCCCCTGCCTCGACGTCCAAAGTGATGTCCTCGAGCGCTTGAACGGCGCCAAAGCGCTTACCGACTTTCACCGCCGATACGAGGCAGCTCGTCATCTCCTCGCCGCGCTCTTGAATCCTCGACCAAAGCGCCGCTCCAACATGGCCTGTCCGGCAGAGAGAATTGAGACGACGACCAGATACCAGAAGGCGGCGACCATCAGGAGCTCGATCACCTTCGCGTTGCCGTAGTAGATATCTTGAGCGTTCCGAAGAACGTCGCTGAAGCCGATGATGCTCGCCAGAGATGTGGTCTTGATCAGGGCGATGAACTCGTTGCCGAGGGGCGGAACGACGACCCGCATCGCCTGCGGCAGGATGATGCGGCGCAGCGATTGCAGGTAGGACATGCCGATCGCCTTCGACGCCTCGTATTGTCCGTGATCCACGGAAAGCATGCCGGAGCGCATGATCTCGGAGGCATAGGCGCCTTCGTTCAGTCCGAGCCCGAGCAGCGCGGCGATCGCCGGCGTGATCACATTGACCGTTCGAACGGTGAACAGGCCCGGTATCCCGAGATAGGGGAACACCAATCCAAGATTGAACCAGATCAAGAGTTGCAGAATGACCGGCGTGCCGCGAAAGAACCACGCGTAGCCGATGGCGACGACGCGCAGCACCGGATTGGGCGAGCCGCGAGCGACGGCGCAGAGCACGCCGACCGCAACCCCGATTGCCATGCAGGCGACCGACATCCATAATGTATTGACGAGACCCATGAGAATGCTGGGCCAGGTCAGAAATTCGCGCGTCGTCGACCAGTCGATGCGGCCGACGGCGAAGGCCCGGATTAGGAAGGCTGCGAAAGCGAGGATCGCGACGACCGCGACGATCCGGCCGTAGTGACGCGGGCGGATGTGACGCAGCCGAGCGACGTCGACTTCCTCGGCGAACGAAAGCTCCGCCGCGCCGCTCAACTCAGCAGAGCCCCTCAGGGAACAGGTCCGGCGTCGAAACTGACGTCCTTGTAGGGGCTGAGATCAAGCTTCCATTTCTTGATCAACTCATCATACGCGCCGTCCGCAATCACTTTCTTCAGAGCGAAGGCGAAGGCGTCGCGTAGCGTCGTTTCGTCCGGGGTGAACGCCATGCCCATCAGCGTCGACGAGAAGGGTTTGCCGAGCGGACGATAAAGTGTCGCGTCCATGGCGACAATGGTGGGAACGGCCTCGAGTTCCTGGACCGCCGCTACCGCGCGGCCGGTCTTCAAATTGGTCAGTTGCTGGCCGAGGTCGGTGTCGACGATGACGTCGATTGCCGGCTCGCCGGCGCCGACGCAGTTCTTGCTCGACCAGGCCTTCACAGTACCCGGATAACTCGTGCCACGGCTAGTCGTGATCGTCTTACCGCACAGGTCAGTCAGTTCCTTGATCTCGGGAAGGCTGATCAATGTGTAGAATTGCGCGCCGGCGCGGAGATAGTCGATGAAGGTGAACATCGGGCGACGCTTTGGCACGTCGTAAAAGCCGCTCATGATCATGTTGACCCGCCCGGACTGCAGCGCCGGCGTCATCGCTTCGAAGGCGCCGTCCTGATACTCGACCTTGAGCCCGAGCACTTTCGCCATCGCGGCCATCAGATCGATGTCGAACCCGGTCAGGTCTCCACTTTTCGCATCCTTCATTTCCATTGGAGGATAACCGGAATTGACCGCGACCTTGATGACCTTGGTGGCGGCGATGTCATCCGGGAGCTTCTGGGCCTGGGACACGGCGGCCGAAACCATGAGGCACAATGCCGCTCCCAAACCCAGTAGGCGCCTTCCTGACATTGCTTGCTCCCTTCCTGCCGCGACCTTCGGGGTTTTGCTAAAGTCTTGCTTTCGTGGAGAGCGAAGCAAGTTTCGTACCGCCGTCCGGCTACCGACTGGGCCGCGCGAGCTGTGGCGTCGGCTCCTCCCAGAACGGAATTCGTTCGACCGATGGCGTCCATTCTCCTCGTTCGACGATCCCTTGAACATAAGCGCCAATCTCGGCCAGCGTAGCGAACCAGACGCCGCCTTTTGCGCGCATGTGCTCGAACAGGCTGACCATCGCCTCCGCCCGCGCAAGCCGCCCGGAGACGAATGGGTGCCAGATCGCGGCCCAAAGCCCGCCATGCGTCCAGGCGGCGTCGAATTCGGCGCGGAAAACCTCCATCGCTTGGGCGGGCGACTTTGTGGGTATGCCCATATTGAACTCGCGCATGTTCACGTATTGGGGCCAATCGTCGAGTGAGTGATCGGAGGGCAATTCGACGAGCCTGCGGCCGTTCGAGCCTTCGATGAGATAGGGAATGTCATCGCCGCCGAGCGATGCGTCGTAGACGAAGCCGTTATCGATCAAGAGATCGAGCGTGTGCTCGGAATAGGCCCCCGACGGACAGCGGTAGCCGGCGACCGGCTTACCGGTCACTGCCGCGATGATCTCCATGCCCTTCTTCAGGACGCGTTCCTCATCCTGCCGCGACAGCTGGTTCGGCCTCTCGTGCAGCCAACCGTGGTGAGCGATCTCGTGACCGTCGCGAAGCAGGAGTTCAATCGCCTTCGGATAGGTTTCCACGCACCAACCGGGCACAAACATTGTCTGCTTGACGCCAAAATGCTTCCAGATCTCGATGATGCGCGGCACCGCCACGCGCGCGCCATAGCGCAACGTAGACGACACGCTTATCCGCCGCCGCGAATCCTCAGAATAGTAAAGGTGAAGAAGGCTTTCCGCGTCAAAGTCGAAGGAGAAGCACACGGCGCATCGCGCGCCGTTGGGCCAAGGGGGCGGGTTGTTGATGAGCCTCAGAATTTCCGGCTCTACGCCGTTCGCGCCTTGCGATCCCAAACGATCGACTCCACGCTTTCCCTTGGCGCGCCCCGCGTCGAAGAGCGGCAAAGAATTTGTTGTCTCGATATTGGTGGATGCCCACGTGTTGTGTCAACTGTGCTTTGGAGTGAACTCTAAATCGACAGCGCGCCTGATTTTGCGGCGGCGCAGAGGCAAACCCCGATGGCGGGAAAGAGGGCGGCCCAAAGTCCGAGGGAGCGGCGAGCGGCGAAGGTCCTCGACGCCGCTCAGGAGCTGTTTGCCATTCGCGGATATGAGGCGACGCTCGTGGCGGAAATCGCGGAATCCGCCTCCGTCGCCCCCGCGACGATCTACAATTACTTCTCGACGAAGCCCAACCTTTTGATGGAGCTCGCTCTTCGTCATGTTCGCGCCGCGCTGCCAGAGAGACGGGCGTTCCTCAAAAATCTGCCGGAAAACCCGCTTGAGGGTATTGAAGCCTTCGAGCGCCTGCTCGCAGAACAGGCGCTGCGGCACTTGTCGCGCGAGTGCTGGCGAACAATGATGGCGGCGCAGATTCTCGAACCGCGGGGGCGCGCCGCCAGAACGGGAGCGCGACTGAACGATCTGATCAAACGGCAATATGTTCAGATCATTCGAACCTACCAAGCTCGGGGCCAGCTCGTCGCTGACGTCGACGCGAGCATGTTGTCCGAGCTTATCGTCGGGGTCGCCACGATGAATTTCGCCCGCTTCATTTGCGGGTCTAGCGGGACAATAGAAGATCTTTTGCGTCTCGGCCTGCCGCACATTGCGCTGATCCTGCGAGGGCTTCTACTCGAGAAGCGATCCAGGCCGCGACGACGAGCGAGAATGGAGTAGACTCCAAATTTGGGTTGCGCATCTTCATGAGCCCTTTTACGTTCGGACGTCCGGCTTCCCGACGCATAGGCGCCAGCTTGAGGAGACGAGGCTTGAGCGCGATTACCGAAGGCGAGTGGCGCTACAATCAGCTGATCAAGCTGTTCCCCTCGGAGGCGGATCCTCCGTTTGAGGATTTGGATGAGCTTGAGCGTTGGTGGGGCCGGAAGTGGGGTTGCACGAACGACGTTGGGCGTCTGCGTGTCGTGCTCATGCACAGGCCGGGCGAAGAAATTAATGTTGTCGATACGTCGAAGCGGTTGGACAACCGCGCATTTGGCGACACCCAGGCAGGGTGGTACTGGCGCGGCGCCGAGGGTCCCGATCTTCCAGGCATGCAAGCGCAGCACGACGCCTATACGGCGTTGCTGAAGAGAGAGGGCGTCGACGTCGTCTATCTCGACAAGATCGGCGCGGGTCGGATGAAGTCCTGCTACACTCGGGACTCCTGCGTGGCGATCGGGGGCGGTGCAATCGTTATGCGGCTGGGGCCGCGCATCAGGCGCGGCGAGGAACCCGCCGTCTCGCGCACGCTCGCGAAACTGGGATGTCCCATTCTTCGCACGATTTCCGGCAGCGGAGTGGCGGAAGGCGGAAGTTTCGCCTGGCTGAACAGCAAGACGGCGGTGATCGGCCTCTCGTCACGAGTGAACGAGGAGGGCGCCCGTCAAGTTGAGGAAATCATGAGGTCGCAGGGCGTGGAACTCATAAAAGTGGCGCTGACGGGATACCGGCTTCACATCGACGGACTCTTCGTCATGATCGCGCCGGACCTCGCGCTCGCCAACATCACGCTGTTGCCGTTCTGGTTTCTTGAGCGACTTGATGCGCTTAAGATCAGGCGCATTGAAGTCCATCATGAAGACGACGCCTCCATCATCAACTCGCTTGCGATTGCGCCGGGCCGGGTCATCATGCCTGAAGGCGTTTCCGAGCATACGCAAGACCAGCTTCGGCTGGCGGGAGTGCAAGTGATCACGATTCCCTATGACAAGATGATCACTGGCGGCGGCGGCCTCCACTGTTCGACCGCTCCCCTCGTTCGCGACGAGATTTGACATGGCGAGCGGGTTCAGCGCGGCCCAGAACACGGCGCTTGATTGGCTGAAGCGCAATCATGCGACGCTGTCAGCCGATCACATGACGATCTGGAATTTCCATGAACCGTCATGGCGTGAGTACAAATCGTCGTCCTGGTACATGGATCGGCTTAAACGCGAAGGCTTTGATGTCGAGCGAGGGACAGCCGGAATGCCGACCGCGTTCCGAGCGCGATGGTCGAGCGGACAGGGACCTTTGCTCGCCGGTTACGCCGAGTACGACGCCGTGCCCGGGCAGAGCCAGGCGCCTGAGCCGAGACGAAAGCCGCGCGATGGAACGAGCTTCCGCGCCGCCGGCCATACCGACCCGCATTCGGCGCTCGGGATCGGATCGTTTAGCGGCTTTCTGGCGGCCAAGCATGCGATGGAGACCCATGGGCTGAAGGGGACGCTTGTCTATTTCGGCGAGCCGGCCGAGAAGATGTGCGGTTCCAAACCCGTGCATGCCGCTCACGGCTATTACGATGGTCTCGATGCCGCAATAAGCTTCCATCCGCATTCGTTTCCGGCGCTCACGAATGGATGCTTCTGGGATACGACCAGCGCCCCCTATTGGAGCCGTATCTATACGTTCGAGTGCGAGCATCCTGAGACGTGGCAGAGCGAGGCTGCGGGCGGCGCGGTGACCCACGTTCACGCAATTGCGCGCGCGCCCGGCGCGCTCGACGCCGTGTGCTTGATGTATACAAATTCGAAGATGATGAAGGAGTCGATGCTGCCCCACGCCGGCAGCTGGACGCTGAACGAATTCATCCCCATCGCTGGACAAGCGGCCGCCGACAACATCGCCCCCGCAATTGGGCAAATCCAGTACGCCATGCGCGCGCCGACCTTGCCGATGTGTCAGGCGGCTTTCGACGTGCTCGACCGGAACGCTGACCATGTCGCCGCAATGACTCATTGCACGGTCACGAAAGCCTGGATCACCAGGACCCGCGCCGGTCTGCCCAACCATGCCATGGCGGAGGTGACCTTCCGCAATTTCGAGAAGCTTGGCGCGCCCGAGTGGCCGGAGGAAGCCAAGGTCTTCGCGCGCGAGCTGCAGAAATCGCTGGGCCTTGAGCCGATGCAGGAGCCCTTCTTCGAGGGGCTGACCAAACTGACGCCGCCGTGGGAAGCGGAAAAGGCGTTCCGCGCGCAACTGCCTGCCTGGCAGCTCAATTACGCGGCCGACGACTATGTCGACTACACTTGGCACGCGCCGACCGTGCGCCTCTATGTAGGCCGCCCGACGCTGCAGGCGCCGAAGCCCGGCTACCGCTATCCCGAATGGGTCCGGCATGCGATGGGAGGCGTGCCGGCCTGCATCGATCCGATGTGGAGCAAAGCCTCCGCGGTCATCGCCACGACCGTCATTGACCTGTTGAGCGATCCAAGCCTGCTCGAAAAGGCGCAAGCGGAGTTCCGCGACCGTACGGGCGGAGGCGTCGGCGGTTCCAAATGGGTTGCGCCCCTGTTGCCCGCCGACTTCAAGGCGCCCATCGACTACCGTTGGCCTGAATATGTCGACACCCCACGGGGCCGGGAATGGACCGTGCCGTGACTTCTTGCCACAACCCCCTGCAACCTACGAGATCCGGTAACGCAATGAAGCACGGTCCCCTGTCCATTCCGAAGCCTCCAGAGCCAGACCGCGCGCCTACTGAGGCCGAACTCCGCGAGGATCTTGCCGCGGCCTATCGTCTGCTCGCGCTCTTCGGCATGACAGACCTCGTGTACACGCATCTGTCGGCGCGAATCCCGGGCGAGGGCCATCGCTTTCTCATCAACCCCTATGGGCTTCTTTTTGAGGAGATCACCGCGAGCTCGCTGGTCGAGGTCGACGCCGAAGGGGAGCCGCGGCAGGAAACGAGCTGGCCTGTCAATCCGGCCGGCTTTGTCATTCATTCAGCGGTCCACGCCGCGCGGCACGACGCGGCCTGCGTGATGCATACGCATACGCTGGCCGGCATGACGGTCGCGGCGCAGACAGGTGGGCTGCTGCCGCTCAATCAGATCAGCATGGAGTTCCACGACCAGGTGGGTCTGCATGAATACGAGGGCATAGCCGCAGACGACAACCTGACGGAGCGGGAGCGCATTGTGCGCGATCTCGGCTTGAAACATTGCCTGATCATGCGCAACCACGGACTGTTGACCGCGGGAAGAACGGTCGCCGAGGCGTTCTACTGGATGTATTATTTGGAGCAGGCGTGCCGAATTCAGATTTCGGCGCAGTCGACCGGCGCGCCGCTTTCGCTACCCTCGGAGAACGTTCTCGCGAGGACCTCCAATCAGTTCACCTCTGATGCGAACAAGGGGTGGCTGCCGTGGCAGGCTCTCCGGCGCAAGCTCGACCGCGAGCAGCCGGCTTATCGCGACTAAGACTGAGCCTATGGATTCGCGCCCGCCAATGACGGGGGCAGACGCAGTCGTCGACGTTCTCGTGAAACGCGGGGTGTCGACGCTCTTCGGTCTCCCTGGAGTCCAGCTCGATCCCCTCTTCAACGCCTTCTACGACGCGCGCTCGCGGCTGAGAGTCATCAACGCCAGACATGAACAGGGCGTCGCTTATATGGCGCTTGGCCTTGCGCAAGCGACTGGCCGGCCCGGCGTCTACGCCTGCGTCCCGGGCCCGGGTTTCCTCAACACGACAGCGGCTCTGTCAACCGCCTATGCGTGTCACGCGCCGGTGCTCGCGCTCATTGGCCAGGTTGCGACAGACGAGATCAGCGCCGGTCACGGCGTGCTGCATGAGCTTCCCGATCAGACAGCCATCGTCCGCGGGCTGACCCGGTGGAATGGACTCGCTCTCTCGCCTGAAGATGCGCCGCGCCTGTTGTCAAACGCCCTCGCGCGTCTCGACCTTGGCCAAGGACCGGTGGCAGTGGAGTTGCCGGCAGATGTGCTTCGCTTGCCGCTGACTTCTAACGACACGCGCGAGACCGAAACCCTCGACAATCAGAGGGTGGACCCTCAGGCCAACGCTGAGGCTGTCAGGCTGCTGGAGCGCGCCAATCGACCGATGATCATCGTGGGAAGCGGCGCGATTGACGCCGGCGACGAGTTGCGTGCGATCGCCGAGCGGCTTGGCGCCCGGTCGTGAGCCACCTTCAGGGGCGGGGGATACTCGAATTCACGCCACCCGTTGTCGATCGGGCGCGCCGAGGCCTTTCGAATGTGGCGCGACGTCGATGTCATTCTTGCGGTCGGAACGCGTTTCAACAGTCCGCGCCGAAGCTGGGGACTAAGACCGGGGCAGCGTGTCGTCCGCATCGATTTCGATCCGGCTCAGTTTCGCCGAGGCGCGCCTCCCGATGTTGCGATCCTCGCCGACGCGCGCGCCGCGGTCGCGGCGCTTGTCGCCGGCCTCGCCGCAAAAAGTTCGCAAGCGCCGGCCAGAGCGAAGTTGGTCGCCACGGTCAAAGCCGAGGTCGCGGCCGAGTTTGACAGACGACTTGCTCCGCAAATGAGCTTCCTACGCGCAATTCGCGAGGCTTGTCCCGAAGACACCGTGTTCGTCGCTGACTACACCCAGGTGGGTTACGTGGCGACCGCGGCTCTCCCCGTTTACGCCCGGCGGCAAATGATTACGCCAGGCTATCAGGGCACGCTCGGCTTTGCCTTCGCCACCGCTCTCGGCGCGAAAGTCGGCTGTCCGGACAAGCCTGTTGTGGCGCTGTGCGGAGACGGCGGTTTCCTTTTCACCGCCAACGAGCTCGCAACCGCGGTCCAACACGGCATTCGGATCGTGACGATTGTGTTCAACGACAGCGCCTACGGAAATGTGCGTCGCATGCAGCAGGATCTCTACGGCGGCCGCGTCATCGCGTCCGACCTGAAGAATCCGGATTTCCTGCGCTTCGCCGAGAGTTTCGGCGCAGCGGCGCGCCGCGCCGACGGCCCGCAGGCTCTTTCGAAGGCTCTGCATTGGGCGTTCGACCAACCGGGCCCCGTGATCATCGAAGCGCCGGTCGGCAAAATGCCCAATCCTTGGGACCTTCTCGAGCCCGTCGCCTGACGATATTCAGCGCGTGAGGCGCGTGTTAGAGGCCTACGGATATTGGAACGCGTCGCCGGCTGAAAGCGCCGCCATCACGGGATGACTTGCGACCGGGCTGAAGGCGAACTGGCGGCGAGCGCGATAGGCGCATGATCCTCGGTCTGGGAATCGGCGCCGGTCTCATCCGTTGCCATGCCACGGCGCTCACGCCGTGAGCAGGGCGTCCTGGTTGACCTCACCCTTCGCGAGCGTCGTCAACAGCGCGTCGGTCTGCCGTTCCTCCTCGAGGCTTTCGTGCAGCATCCGCTGGTCGTCGCGGAGCTCGAGCTGGCCCGCCAGCGCGGCCGCCGTGCCCTAGGCCGCCATCTCGTAATGCTCGAGCTTCTCGGCGAACGCGGTCAGCGCGGCGTCGCGCAGATCGTTTCCCTTAACGAGCTTGAGCATCTTTTCCGTTTCCGCGACCAGCGCCTCCACGGCCTGGTCTGTGTGCACATAGGGGCTCGAGCCGTGGTTGCGCAGAAGCTGCTCGAGGCGGTCCATCTGCGTGCGCGTCTCTTCGCGATGACGCTGCAGGGCCTCCTTCAGAGAAGGATGCGAGGCGGCGCCTGACATGCGCAAGAGCGCTTTCCCATCTGCCTTTCCATGCTGGCGAGCTCCTGCAGCTCGGCGATGTACATGTCCTTGAAGCTGGTGATCTGCATGGCGGTGGCTCCTTCCTTCGTCGGTAAAAAAAGCGCGAGCGCTCTTCTCCCGTGGCCACAACGCGATAGCGGATGAGGTTCCGGCGCGCCAGCGAACAACGAAGAACTCAAGGACTGGGCTTCCTCGGCGACGGCCCCGCCGGGTGAGGGATCGATGAGGGCGATGCTGCTTGTCGGCTTTGCTGGCTTCGGCCTTTTTAGGGTACCCTGCACCCCTAAGAAAAGTGCATATGGGAAGCAGCGATGGTGGAGAACGACCTGCGATATCGAAACGCGCGTCTTAGACGCAAGATCGACGGCGCGCTGAAAAATCGCCCCGAGCTGGAGGCCGTTGTGGACGGCATTACGCGGAAGCAGCCCACAGATGCCTCGCTCGAGCAGGTCCAAGCCAATCTGCAAGAGCGTGCTCGAGCGATAATCGAGGCAAAACCCGAGCTTGACGGCTATTTCGACGTTTGACCGCGGACGGCGCGCCGATAAGCGCGTTTAACCGAGGCGGCGCCAGCCATCGTGGTCCCGCTTCCAGCGACCATCAGCGATCCCGCGCGCCGCCCAGGGGGTTTTTGCGTCAGGCCGTTGGCTGGCCTACGCGACCCCCATCACGAGCCCCTCGATGTCGTGCTTCTGCGTGACGGGGATGAGCCGATCCACCATCTGCAAACGAGATGGTCGCGCACGACCGCCGGCAACGCGTCGTAGTAATCCTGCGTCACCATAAGGTCGTGCAGCCTGTCGTGACCTGCGCCTGGCGCGTCGACGCCGAGCACCAAAACCGGGCGGGCGATCGGCGAGCGATGCGTCGCGCCTCCCTTCCTCGCCCGACTGGTTTTAGCGCGCAACGGCTCGAGCGGCGACAAGGCTCTACGCAAGGCGAACGGCGGGCCGCGACCAGCGAAATTGAGCTAGTATCCTCGAGCGGCCGCTTGAGAAGCCGGCGGCCGCCCGAGGCTCGAGCGATGATCAGCGTCTTCGAACTGTTCAAGATCGGAATTGGCCCGTCGTCGTCGCATACGGTCGGGCCGATGAAAGCCGCCGCCGCGTTCGCTGGCGGGCTCATCGACACGGGCGCAATCGAGCGGGTCGCCGCGCTCGAGGTCACGCTTCTGGGTTCGCTCGCCTTCACGGGAAAAGGCCACGCCACCGACAAGGCGGTGATCCTTGGCCTCAGTGGCGAACAGCCGGATACGGTCGATCTCGACGCCGCCGAGGCGCTTGCCGCCCGCGTGCGCGAGACGAGAGCGCTGAATCTCGCCGGACGGCGGATCATCACCTTCGATGCCGAGAGCGCGATCCGCTTCGACACTCTGACGCCGGCGCCGCGCCATCCCAACACCATGCGGCTCGTCGCGCGCGACGCAGCGGGCAGGGCGCTCGCCGACGAGACCTGGCTCTCGGTCGGCGGCGGGTTCATCATCCGCGACGGCGCGGACGAACGCGAGTCTGCGCCCGAGCCTCGGGTTCCCTATCCGTTTCGCTCGGGAGGGGAGCTTCTGGCGCGCGGGCGCGAAAGCGGACTGTCGATCGCCGAACTCATGCGTGCGAATGAGAAGGCGCTGCCTCGAGGGTCCGCCGACGCCCATGTCGAGCGCGTCCTCGACGTGATGCTCGCCTGCATCGACCGGGGCCTCGCACATTCCGGCCCGCTGCCAGGGGGCTTGAAGGTCATGCGCCGCGCCAAGGCGATCCATGATCGTCTGACCGAGGCGTCGAAGCGCAACTTTCACCCAGCCCACGAGATCATGGACTTCGTCGGCGTCTACGCCATGGCGGTCAACGAGGAGAACGCCGCCGGCGGGCGGGTCGTCACCGCGCCGACCAACGGGGCGGCGGGCGTCATTCCGGCTGTGCTGCGCTATTACCGCGACCATTGCGCAGGCGCGACTCAAGCGGGCATGGCGGACTTCCTTTTTACCGCAACCGCAATAGGCGCGCTCTTCAAGCTCAACGCCTCGATCTCGGGCTCGGAGGTCGGCTGCCAGGGCGAGGTCGGCGTCGCTTCGTCGATGGCCGCCGCAGGCCTCGCCGCCGCGCTCGGGGCCACGAACGAGCAGATCGAGAACGCCGCCGAGATCGCGATGGAGCACCACCTCGGCATGACCTGCGATCCCGTAGGCGGGCTCGTGCAGATCCCATGTATCGAGCGCAACGCCTTCGGCGCGGTCAAGGCGATCGCCGCGGCGTCGCTCGCGCTGCACGGCGACGGGCGCCACCTCGTCTCGCTCGACAGCGTGATCGCGACGATGCGCCAGACCGGCGCCGATATGCAGTCGAAATACAAGGAGACGAGCTTGGGCGGGCTCGCGGTCAATTTCGTCGAGTGCTGAGAGGCGGGCCGGAGGGGATTTGGATTGTCTTGTGGGCCTCCGTTTGGGGGCGAAAAGGGTCAAAGCAGGGGGTTGGAAAAGCTTGGATTTCCTTGGATTCTCTCGTCCGAATTGAGCCTTTTCAATGGGTTACGGGGTGATTTTCGGCGGCGGAAATATTTGCTGGCCCTTCCTGGTCGAAAGGAGCGGCGCGAGCGGGTCCGTGGGCTTCGCTTCCGCCGGCCGTGACGCTCCTAAAGAGAGCAGGCAGATATTCCACAATTAATGCCAGCGATACAATCCTTTAATCCGAACCGGGTCGCTTCCCGTCCGAAGCCCTTCATCATGGGGCCGCCGCGCGGTTCTGGCAAGAAAATGTCGGTGATTCTGATTTCCGGTTTGCGGCGAAGGGTGCACGGCGCCGCGGCGCAACGGTCCTGACAATCAAGACGGGCTACGCTCGGCCATTCAGCGAAGGCCAGATTGCTGGTGATCATCACGGAAGTGCTTTCCGGGGAGCTTGTGAACGTTTGGTGACAAGCGCAGAGTGGGCTTAGCAACGAACAAGGCCGCGAAGGGAGAGTGTCGGTTATGTCAGCCTCATCTGAAACGGCGACGGCTGTGGGCCTTCGTCGCGACGCGGGCATCATCGGTCTGCTTTTTGCGAGCACGACCAGCATGATCGGCTCCGGCTGGTTGTTTGGCGCGCTTCACGCTTCAAAGATCGCCGGGCCGCTCAGCCTGGTGAGCTGGATCCTCGGCGCGATCATCATCATGCTCATCGCGCTGTGCTTTGCAGAGCTCGCCTCCCTGTTTCCCCGGGCAGGCGCGCTCGTTCATATGAGCCACGCGAGCCACGGCGAAGGCCTGGGGCGGGTCTGGGGCTGGATGCTGTTTCTCTCCTATGTCGCGGTGCCCTCCGTCGAAGCGGAAAGCATCGTGACATATGCCAACAACCTTTACCCCCATCTCGTCGGCAGCGAGGGCGTATTGACGGCGACCGGCTTCGTTGCCTGCGCGGTCCTGGTGGGCCTCCTGGCGCTGGTCAATCTTCTCGCCATTCGGTGGCTTCTGGCCGTCAACAATACGGTCACCTGGTGGAAGATCGCGGTGCCGCTCTTGACCGCAATTGTCCTCATCGTCGCCGGCGCTCATCAGATGGGGCCGCTCTGGACGGGAGGCGCAAGCGTCTGGACCGCCGCATCAAAGAGCTACGATCCCAACGGCGTCTTCATCGCGCTTCCCGCCGCTGGGATCGTGTTCAGCTTTCTCGGCTTTCGAACGGCGATCGATCTTGGTGGCGAAAGCGCCAATCCCGGCCGCAACATTCCGCTGGCGGTGATCGGCGCCGTCCTGCTTTCGGCGGTCGTCTACGTCCTCCTGCAACTCGGTTTCCTGAACGCCCTGAAGCCTGAGGACATCGCCAACGGTTGGGGGCAGCTCAAGTTCGCCGGCGTGAAAGGGCCCTTCGCCGGCCTCGCCATGGTGCTCGGCTTCGGTTGGCTCGCGACCCTGCTCTACATCGATGCGGCCATCTCGCCGGCCGGCACCGGCCTGATCTATGTGACGGGCGGCTCGCGTATTCTTTTCGCCAACGGCGAAATGAAAGCCGGCCCGCGCGTGCTCACAAGGCTCAACAGCGGACAGGTGCCCTGGGTTTCGGTGGTGGTCATGTGGGTCGTGGGGGTGATCTTCCTTCTGCCCTTCCCGGCGTGGCAGAAGATGGTCGAGTACATCAGCGACATCACCGCGCTCACCTATGGTCTCGGACCGATCGTGCTCTTGATCCTGCGCCGCGATCATCCAGATCTGCGGCGCCCGTTCCGCCTGGCCGCGGCGAGCATCGTCGCCCCGATCGCGTTCATCTGCTGCAACCTGATCATTCTGTGGAGCGGCTATTCCACCGTGACCTGGACGTTTGCGATCGTTCTGATCATTTTCCTCCTCTATGTGGCGTACTTCTACCTGGTCGCGCGCGAGGAAAGCGCCAACTTCGGCTGGGACAACGTGTGGTGGCTGGGCGCCTGGTTCGGCGGCATGTGGATCCTGTCGGCGCTGAGCGGTCACGATCTCGGCGGCGACGGCGTTCTCGGCTTCTGGCCAGCCGTCGTCGTGACCGCCGCCTGGAGCCTCGTCGTGATCGAACTGGCCAAGCGCTCGTCACTTCCCGCTGAGGAGACGGGCAGAATCCTGATCCAAATCGAACGTACGGCGTGATCGCCACCATGCGCCAGACCGGCGCCGACAATGCAGTCGAAATACAAGGAGACGTCGCTTGGCTGGCTCGCTCTGAATTTCATGGAGTGCTGAGAGGGCGGGCGCGTCATTGCGAGCCGAAGGCGAAGCAATCCATCCCGCGACGCTAGGCGAGGCTCCTATACAGATCTTTCCAGTCCGGATTCATCGCCTCGATGAGCGCGATTTTCCTCGCGCGGGAGCCGCCCTTGATCTGCTTCTCGCGGGCGATAGCCTCGTC
The DNA here is from genome assembly GCA_963696665.1 of uncultured Alphaproteobacteria bacterium. Classification (GTDB taxonomy): domain Bacteria; phylum Pseudomonadota; class Alphaproteobacteria; order Rhizobiales; family Beijerinckiaceae; genus Roseiarcus. The sequence continues at coordinate 311,199 of CAVOLE010000028.1, read as the reverse complement.
CATGCGTTCATATCTTTCGGAGAAAACCGACCGATTGCAGCCGTGGCGGCCAGAAAGTCCCGGGGTCAGGCCAATTGCGCGCATTCCGGAACCCAGGCAGGTTAAAGAAATGGAATTTGCGCTCAACAAGCTCGCCCGCAACAATGCACTGCCCATGTGGTTCACAATGATGAATTGACAGGCGGGGACCATTGATCAATACTTTATGTTGCGGCAACATCGCGATTACTTGGGGTGGGTGCGCCTCAAAAGTAATTTGCGACTTCGCCGATCCAAGGGGGATTCAAAATGACAAGACTGATTTCGGCCAGGAAAACCGCTGCGGTTGCGGCGCTTCTGGTTGGAGTGGCTTCGCTGCCCGCGTCGGCGGCAGTGATCTACAACGGCGGCGCGCCGGATCAGGGCGGGACGTTGTATGCCCAATCACCGGCGGCGGTCGCAATAAGGTTTACGCTTTCGGCGGGTTCTAGCGTCGTGACCGGCGCCAACTGGTGGGGCGGCTGCTTCCCGGCGACCACCTGCGGCGCCACGCCCGATTTCACCGTTGGTTACCTTGCCGACGACAATGGGACGCCCGGCGCTTCGATCATTGAGGTGGACTTCGGCGACGCGAACCAGACGGCGACCGGCAAGGTGATTGGCGGCCCAGGCGGATATGACGAATACGCGTATAGCGTGTCCTCCCCGCCGTACAGTGGTTTGACCGCTGGGACCCCATATTGGTTCTTCATCCAGGAGAACAACGCCGAGCCGGGCGGCATCTGGGGCGCCGAGACGACCTCGACGGCGCCAGCGGGCCAATTGGCGGCTCAGTTCGACGTGCTCTCGCCCAACGCATGGACAATTATGCCAGAACAGTTGGCGTTCAATCTGACCTTCACAGCGGTTCCCGAGCCGTCCAGCTGGGTGATGATGATCTTGGGCTTCGCGGGGGCAGGCTTTGTCGGCTATCGCCAAGGCCGAAAGCTTCAGGCTGCGATAGGCTAAGCCAACAAAACGGAAGAAACCCCTCTACGAGCTTACGCCCAATCCGATCGAGCGAGCGAGGGTCCTTATTCAGACTTCGCTCGCTCGTCGTTGCGCTTCCCCGTAAGCCTATGCAGGACTGGGTCAGTCCTTCATCGCGTTGACCACCTTGAGGCCATAGTAAAGATCCGGCAGCGGAGTCTTGAAGTCGGTGATACGCCCCTGGGCCTGCAAATTCTTCACGACCGTTTCGAGGCGGCTCTTCCAGTAGAATTGCCCATCCGGAGACACGACCTTCTCGTCAAACCACTTCTTGCCGTCCGGAAAGAACTCCATGATGTTCCACTCGGTCTTCAGGTCGGCTGGCGTGAGGTCGGTGCCCTCCCGGCGCATGTTTTCCGCGATGATTGCGAAACACTCGTCCTTGTTGTGATTGCAATAATCGAGGGTCTTCATGATGACCGTCTCGAGCTTGACCGCGGTATCGAAATTCTTGTCCACCCAGGCGCGATGGGCGGCAAATCCGGCATGCGCGATCGTGCTTGGGACGGCGCTCTGGTCCATCATCGTGGCGTAACCCTGTTTAAGCATCGCGATCCGCTGCGGGATGCCGGAGATCATGATGTCGATCGATCCGGCGATGAGCGCCGGCGGCAGCTCCTCCTGAGACAAATCCACAATCTTGTAGTCGCTCGGAGTCAGGCCGGCGACTGACAGCATCTGCACGAACGAGGCGTATTCGGCGCCGCCTGAGCTCACCCCGACGCGCGCACCCTTTGCTTGAATCAGCGCCTGCTTGATCGCCTCCGTCATGTTGTTGCCGACGGTCGGCAGGATGTCGTTCAGGCTCTTCCATTTGAATTTGTGCGGATCATACATCAATCCTCCGCCGGCGAAATAGAACAGCGGGAAGGCGAGGGTGGTGTCGATACCGCGGGCGTTCTGAAGCACGATATCGGCATCGCTCGATGTCGCGATATCGACGTTGTCGCCGATAAGCAACTCATTCGCGCTCGGCCAATCGGTGTTCTGGATGGAAAGCTTGATGCCCGCCTGCTCGTAGAACCCCTTTGCGATTCCGACATAGATCGAGTTGACGTTCTGGAACGCGCTCAGTCCAACCTTCACTTCGGTGAGTTCTTTTGCGTCGGCGGCGCCGATGAGCAGGGTCCCGAGGGCCGCTGCAGCCAAAACCTTCAACCGTCTCATTTTACTCCCTTTTCGTCTAGGTTTTCGATTGGTTGTTCCGCTCGGCCCACCGCGTGAGATGGCGGGTCAGCATCCGCACCAGCGCGTCGGCGAGAGCCGACAGAATGCCGATGATCACGATTCCAAGGAAAATCACGTCTGTCGTGAACATCCGGCGCGCTTCGAGGATTCGGTAGCCGATGCCGGCGCTCGCGCCCATGAATTCGGCCGCCACGACCAACGTGAACGAGAGCGCGGTCGCCACGCGCAGCGGACCGACAAGCTCAGGAATAATCGCGGGGACGACCACGGTGCGGAACATGTTGAACTTCGACGCCCCGAGCGTCTCGGCCGCGAGCAGATAGATGCGGGGCACGTTGCGGACCGCCTCCATCGTGCTGACGATAATGATCGCGAAGACGCCCAGGGAGATCAGCAGCAGCTTGCCAGTCTCGCTGATGCCGAACCACATCAGAAAGAACGGAATCATGGCGATCACCGGAACAGGTCGAATGCTTTCGATGATCGGATCGAAGAAATAGGCGAGGCGCTTGCTGTAAGACAGCACGAGACCAAACCCTAATCCAGCCGCAGTCCCAAGCAGCAGCCCGCATATGACTCTGCCCATGGTCGCGACGACATCCATCAACAGGACATCGCGGATTCGCATCGCCGCCGCGAAGACCATGCGTGGCGACGGGAACATGATCGGCCGAACCAGGGCGAAACCCTGCTCGCTGATCGCCAGCCACAACGTGAAGACCACCGCGATCGCGATCACGCCGAGATAACGACCCTCGCGGAAAAAACCACCGACGGCCGACGGACCCCGTTCGGCTGGCGCGGCAGCCGATCTCTCAGTGTTTTGCGCGCTGCTCATCGATGCTCATCGTCTTCGGTCTGAAAACCTTTCAGCGCGGTTCGCAGCTCTCGGGCCAGATCCACAAAGGCAGGGGTCGTCTTTACCGACATGTCGCGCTCCGGCCCGAAATCCGGGCGATACTCGAAGGCGATCCTTCCCGGCCGCGGTGACATCAGGATAACCCGGTCGCCAAGGAACAAGGCTTCCTCAAGGTCATGGGTTATGAAAAAAACGGTGCGCGGCGACAGCGTCCAGAGCTTGTGAAGTTCTTCCTGGAGCCTCTCCTTGGTCATGATGTCGAGCGCCCCAAAAGGCTCATCCATCAAAAGGACCTTGGGATCGGCCGCATAGCCTCGCGCGATGTCGACGCGCTTTTTCATTCCGCCGGAAAGTTGGCGGGGCCAAGCCTTCCGAAAGGCCGTCAAGCCTACCAGGGAGAGATAGTGGTCCACGGTTCGACGGATTTCATCCGGCGGCCTGTGGCGCATTCTCAAACTGTAGGCGATATTGTCCTCAACCGTCAGCCACGGGAAAACGGCGTCGGCCTGAAAGACGACGGTTCGATCAGGCCCGGGTCCAGTCACGTCCCGGCCGCCCACTCTCACCACGCCCTCCTGAGGGCGGACGATTCCCGCGATGACATTCAGCAGCGTGGTCTTCCCGCAGCCTGACGGGCCCATAACGCATATGAACTCGTTTTCCTTGACCGTGAGATTGATGCTATCCAGGGCGAGAAACTGACGGCTTGCGTCAGAGAAACGGACCGAAAGACGACTGATCACGATCTCGTCCCGCTCCACGGAGCGGGTCGCGTCTGCGGTAGAGAGCGTCATTTCGAACTGGTCCGATCGGCGACGATCTCGCCTCTGAACATGACGAAGGCGGGCTCTTGAAGGAGGGTCATGTCGTCGAGAGGATCGCCGTCGACGGCCACCAAATCCGCGCTCTTTCCCGGCTCGACGCTCCCGATCTCATCCTCGAGGCCGAGGACGTGGGCTCCTGTCCATGTTCCGGCCGTCAGAGCCTGCATCGGCGACATGCCCCATTGAACCGCCAGCGCGAATTCCGTCGCCGCGGCCCATTGCGGGTGGGTGGGAGGCCCAATCAAGTCGGATCCCAGGGCGAAACGCACGCCCGCGCGCAAACTCCGTTCAAAATCATAGCGCATGCGCGCCGTATGGCGCTCGAACAGCTCGCGCTGCCAGGCGGGATAGCGAAACGCCTCGAACGCCAGCCGGTGATGCTCGAGCTGGGTGATTGTGGTGACGACGGGGATCTGGCGGTCCACCAGCATCGCGCGCGTCTCATCAGTGATTCCGTAGCCGTGCTCGACAATATCGACGCCGCCGTTGATCGCGAGCCGCACGGGTTCGTCGCCGATGCAGTGGGCGCTGACCTTCAGCCTGTTGCGATGCGCCTCGTCAACGGCCGCTTCGACCTCTTCGAGACTGTAGCCCGCCGTTTGCCGAAGAGGGTCGTCGCCCCATGCGTGGTACCGATCGTGGACGAGACCTCGCGACAGGCCGAGCTTTATGAAGTCGCTCCCGCCGCGCGCCCGCCGTCGCACGGCGGCCCGCACCGCGTCCACTCCATCCGCCACAATATCAAGGCTGTGCATCCACGAGAGTGGTATTCCGAGGACATCCCAGGTTCCAAAGGTCGAGCATATGAATTCTCCCGCGACCTTGAGGCGAGGCCCGCGGATGTGGCCCTCGTCGATCGCGCGCCGCACGTCCGGTCCCACGGACGAACCAAGGCAGCGCGCCGCGGTGATCCCGGCTTCGAGAATTTTTGCGACCTGACTTGCCGCGACGAGCGCACGGTAGGGCTCCCGCTCGGACGGGAGGAGGTGCACCTGGTCGCTTGGAACGCCAAACAAATGCATGTGGGCGTCGACCAAGCCCGGTACGATCGTCCGTTGGCCAAGATCCACGACCGGAAGCTGGCTCGTCGATTCTCCGGCTTGTCGAAGGATGCGGTTGACGCGTCCATCGATCACTTCGATGGCGACATCGGAGAGCGGCTCTCCACCCCGCCCATCGATCAGGCGGCGTGCTTTGACAAGCATATTGTTCCTGGGCGCAGACATGTCCTACCGGGAGCTCCTGCACCCGCAACAACATTGAAGGATTGAGCTCTCCAATTCTCGATTGAAGCGCTTCAAGTCAGAAAGTACATATCGTCGCAACCTCTGTCAATTCGCCGATGGCGGAGTTTGTCGCGTGGGCCGCTTTTGAGGCTTCGATCGGCTATCTTAGCGGTGAGGGAGACACAGTGGCCTGGGCATCTCGTTGAACAATTCCAACCCCACCATCTACGACGTGGCCGAACTGGCCGGAGTCAGCATTGGCACCGTCAGCAACTTCTTCAATCGCCCGGGGATTGTGGCTCCGCGCACGCAATTACGAATTCAGAAGGCGATTGAGGCGTTAAACTTCGTTCCCCATCCGGGGGCGACCTTGCTGACCGGCAAGACGGCGCGAATGATCGGCCTTGTCCTCCTGGATATCGCGAACCCGTTTTTCCTCGATGTTGCGAGAGGCGCGGAGCAGGCTGCGCAGCGGCAAGGCCATCTGGTTACGCTGAGCAATTCCAATGGCGACCTGGAGCGGGAACTGAACTATTTGAAGTCGCTCCTCGGTCACAGGGTGGCGGGGGTCCTGCTGTCGCCGGTGGACGAGAACTCGGCGGCCCTGAAGCAGATTCGCGATCAGGGCCTGCCCATCGTTCTCGTTGGCCGCGGGTCGAAGCACTATTGCAGCGTCGTCGCGGACAACAAAAGCGGTGGCGGCCTCGTAGGGGACCACCTGGCCGAACTGGGTCATCGCGAGGTTGCTTTTGTGACGGGGCGATTGACGGCGACCCAATACCGGTTGCGCCGTGAAGGCTTGAGGAAGGCCTTGCAAGCGCGATTTGGAAAGCGCGCGCATATCGACACCTATGAATCGGCGGGAACTGGAACGATCGAGGAAGGGCGGGCGGCGGCCAAGGCGATGCTCGAGGCGAGACGGCGGCCGAACGCCATCTCATGCGGAAACGACCTTCTCGCGTTCGGTGTGTTTACCGGCCTGCAGCGCGCCGGCGTTCGAATTCCGCAGGATGTTTCGCTCGTCGGCTATGACGATTCGGAATTGGCGGAATTCTGGGACCTAACGACCGTCCGACAGCCGAAGCTGGAAATGGGGCAAAAGTCAGCAGAACTGCTTTTTCAGGAGATCAAGGAAGGCGGCGATCACCTACACAAGCACCTTCTGCTGAAACCTAGCCTGGTTGTCCGCGGCAGCACGGCATCGAAGGCGCAACCAGCGAAAATCGACTGAGCCGTCGAGTTGAGCGGGGAATTCTCGCTCTACCGCTCCACCCGCGCCCAGCCGTGCAGGCCGAGGCGCTCCTGGGGCAGGTAGCTCGCCTTGTAGCCCATCTTCTTCGACCCCTCGACCCAGTAGCCGAGATAGACATGAGGCAGGCCGAGCCGGCGCGCCTTCTCGATGTGATCGAGAATGACGAAGTTCCCGAGCGACCGGCGGGCGATGTCGGGATCATAGAAGGAATAGACGAGCGACAGGCCGTCGGCGAGGCGGTCGGTGAGACACACCGCGAGCAATGGCCCCGAGCCCGGCTGGTCGCCGGTTCCGCTCCGGACGCGATATTCGGTCAGCACGGTGTCGATATGCGTGTCCTCGACCATCATGGCGAAGTCGAGCGACGACATATCCGCCATGCCGCCCTCGGGATGGCGGGCGTCGAGATAGGAGCGGAAGAGGGCGTAATGCTCGTTGGTCGGTTTCGGCGCGATAAAGGCGCCGACAAGGTCCGCGTTCGCCCGGATTGCGCGCCGCTGGCTCTCGGACGGACGGAACTGGTCCACCAGCACGCGGACCGATACGCAGGCGCGGCAGCTCTCGCAGGCCGGGCGGTAGGCGATCGTCTGCGAGCGGCGGAACCCGGTCTGGGTCAAGAGATCGTTGAGACTTGCCGCCCGCTTGCCGACCAGATGGGTGAAAATCTTACGTTCTTGCTGGCCGGGCAGGTAAGGGCACACCGAGGGGGCGGTGAGGTAAAACTGCGGCGCGTCGCGCGCTTCCCTGCTCACACGGTCTCCAACTCTCCGCCAAAATCCGCTGCCAGCGTCAAGCGGCCCTCACGACGAATCACAGCCTCCGCACGATCACGACGCCCGCGATGATGTCATGCAGGCATCGCTTCTCCGAATCAACCAGGGACACCAGGAAGATCGGCGGAAAGCACCAGCTGACATAGTAGAGCACGGCCTGGACAGCGGCGTTGATGAACGGAACCCGGGCGCCTGTGTCGTGCATGCGCATTTCGAGATCGAGCGCCCGCATGCCGGGCGTCGCCATGTTGCGGCCCGAGACGGTGAGGCCGTTGTAAAAGAAAGCAACGAGCGGCCAGAGCGTCAGATGCAGGAAGAACAGCGCCAGGCCGAGCGTCAGCACGATCGAGGCAAACCAGATCGCCGCCACCAGCAGGCTGACCAGTACGAAGTCGATGCAGACGGCAAGAATGCGCCGCGTGCGGACGCCGGCGAGCGCGTCGGAGCGCATCGCATTCCGCGGCGCCGCAGCATAAGCATTGGACATGTGGAGCCTCCTCGCGCGGGCTCACCCAGCGCGGTGAAGGATGTGGGAGCGGCCCACGTCAAGTCAAGACCGGCGTGGGAATAGGTTGTGCGTGACCGCCTCGCTTTTGCCCAGGAGGCCCGAGGGGCGCAGCGCGATGAAGACGGTCAGAAGCGTATAAACCGCGATGTCGCGGTAATCGATCGGAAAGAGAGCCGACCAGCCCGTCTCGGCGGCGCCGACGATGAGCCCGCCAAGGAAGGCGCCGGGCAGCGAGCCGATGCCGCCGATGATCGCGGCCGTCAGCGCCTTCAAGGTGAGCGTCGCCGAGAGGCCATAGCCGACCGCGCCAAAGGCCGCCGTCATCGACGCGCCGGCCAGGCCAGCCAGCGCTCCCGACAGCGCAAACGCGCGCACAGTGATGGCGGCGGGACTCACCCCCATCAGTTCGGCGGCGAGCGGATCGTCGGCGTAAGCCCGCCATTCGCGCCCAAGGCGGCTATAGCGAAAGACGACGACGAGGCCTAAGCCCGCGGCGAGCGCCACGGCGCTGACCACGAACGCCATCGGCGTGGCGACAGCCACGAAGTCGCCTGAGCGCGTAAGCCCGAACGGCTGGTTCAACTGCGGGCTCATCCAGCTCGATCGGTCGCCCTGCGCGAGACGCAAGAGCTCGCGCAGGAAAATCGCCAGGCCCACCGTCGCCACCAGCACCTGCTGACCCCGCGCCTGGCGCAGCGGAATGAACACCACGCGCGCGGACGCGAATGCCCAGGCGGAAGCGACCGCGGCCGCGAGCACGAAGGCCGCAATCAGCAAAGGGGCGGGGGGTGAGCCCAGCATGGCGAGCGCCGCGAACGCCGCCGCATAGCCGCCGGCGGCTGCGATTTCGCCGAAGGCGAAATTGATGCGCCCGATCAGGCCGTAGATCAGCGAATAGGCCGCGGCAAGCAACGCGTAGATCGAGGCGAGCGGCAGCCCATCCAGCGCCATTTGCAATCCATAGGCGAGGCCATGCGGCGCGACGGGCAGGCCGCTCAAGTCGCCCAAGGGCGCGGGATCGGCGGCTCGGCCCTCCGGCGTCGCCAGCCAATAACGGATGAGAAAAAAGAGCTGCGTCTCCGATAAAGCCTGCCCGTCGAGGGTCAATGACGTCAGATCACGGGATTCGCGCGGCCGTCCTGGCTCTCGGAAGCGGCAGGCGGCGGAATGGTATTGGGGCTCTTCGCCGGGCGTCTCAGCGGTGAAGGCGACGCTCAAACCCCGCCCGTCCGGGTCAGGCTCTTGCGAAAGAATGGCGATCCGCGCCCCTTCGGCCATGAGCGCGGGCAGGGCCATGCGGCAGAGCCGCGCCTGGTCCGTCTCCAGCGCCGGCGAGCAGCCGGCGAGGGTCAAGGCGAAGAGGACGATCAGGCAAATGATCAGACGGCCGCTCAAGCTCCGCGCCTCCGCGCCGCGAGCCTCCGCTGCTTGGCGCGGTTGCCGCACACTTCCATTTCGCACCACCGACGGCGGTTGTTCTTGCTGCGATCATAGAACAGCCAGCCGCAAGCGTGGCCGCCGCATTCCCTGATGCGGTGGAAATCGCCCTCGGTGAACAGCCGGGCTGCCGCGAGCGCGATCGGACCCAGCGCCGCCTCGACTGGCGACAAGCGCACGCTCCACCGCCAGCGGCAGGCGAGAGCGTCGGGCTTGAGCTCGGCCTTGGCGACGCAGCGCGCGTGAAGCGCGGAGAGGCTCGCGAGCCGCATTTCGGGCGGCTTTGCATGGCGCCCGAGCGCGGCGCCGATCGCGTGGATGGCCTCGCGAAGCTCGATCGCCGTCACGAGCAGATCCGCCGCCACATCCGCGCGCTTCGAGACGCATTGCCCGAGCCAGTCCGCGTCCGCCTCCGGCAAAGCCTTGGCGTGTTTCAGCCAGGCGACGACATTAGCGGCCTCACGGAAGTGGTTCTCATGCGAGGGAAAGCCGCGGCCGGACTCCGTATTGGCGAAATCGAGCGCGAGATCGTCGGCAATCAGCGGGAGCGAACCCGCGCGGGATGGAAGAAGCTCTCGGGAAATAACCGTCATTACCGTCTTTACAAGTTATGCCACGCTGACTAGTGTCCGCAAGCTAACCTTTCAAAGGCATGTAGGAGGTTAAGATGCGGACCGCCATCCTGAAGTCCATAGGCGCCATCGCTCTGTCGCTCATGCTCGCCGGCGCCGCTCACGCGCAGCTCAAACTGGGCGTCGCCGGACCCGTCACCGGACCCAATGCGGCCTTCGGCGCCCAACTGACCCAGGGCGTCCAGCAGGCCGCCGAAGACATCAACAAGGCCGGCGGAATCTTAGGGCAAAAGATCGAGGTCGAGGTCGGCGACGATGTTTCCGATCCGAAGCAGGGCGTGTCGGTCGCCAACAAGTTCGTCGGCGACGGCGTCAGGTTCGTTGTCGGCCACTTCAACTCCGGCGTCACGATGCCCGCGTCCGACGTCTATGCGGAAAACGGCGTCCTGTTCATCACGCCGTCGGCGACAAATCCCAAGATCACGGACCGCAAGCTCTGGGACGCGTTCCGCACCTGCGGGCGCGACGATCAGCAGGGCATGGTCTGGGCCGAGCTTGCGCGCGACAAGCTCAAGGGCAAGAAGATCGCCGTCATCCACGACAAGACAACTTACGGCAAAGGGCTCGCCGACGCCGCGCTCGCGAACATGCATAAGTTCGGCGTCAAGGAGGTCCTGTACGAAGGCGTCAACACCGGGGAGAAGGACTATTCAGCGATTGTCTCCAAGATCAAGGAATTGGGCGCCGACTATCTGATGTGGGGCGGCCTGCACACCGAAGGCGGCCTCATCCTCCGCCAGATGCGCGATCAGGGAATGAACACGGTCATGATCTCCGGCGACGGCATCACCGACAGCGAGTTCGCCGCCATCGGCGGTCCCGGCGTGGAAGGCACGCTGATGACCTTCGGCCCGGAGCCGCGCAACAATCCCAACGCCAAGGACGCCGTTGCTTCATTCAAGGCCAAGGGGTTCGACCCGCAGGGCTACACGCTCTATTCCTACGCCGCGGTCCAGATCTTCAAGCAGGCGGCCGAGAAGGCCAACTCGCTCGATCCGAAGAAGGTCGCGGAAGTGATGCATTCGGGCATGCCCTTCCACACCGTCATCGGCGACATTTCCTATGACAAGAAGGGCGACCGTACGACCGTCGACTATGTCTGGTACGTCTGGAAGAAGGGCGCGGACGGCAAGATCGGCTTCGTGCAGCTCTGAGGACGCCCAGGGGCGGCGTCTCGAAGCACGCTTGAGGGAGGCGCGGAACTGCCGCGCGCGCCTCCTGCGCCGCCCGCCAATAACGGATGAGAAAGAGGAGCCGGGCTAGCCGTTGCGCTTTATGGGTTAAGCCCGCTCGTTACTGTCCGTAGGCCGACCTGCTATAAGCGACCCGTAAATGTCATATGGGGGGTTGCATGCGGGCCGCCATTCTGAAGTCCATGTCCGTCGCCTTGTCGCTGTGGTTCGCCGGAGCAGCCCAGGCGCAGATCAAAATCGGCGTCGGCGCGCCGATCACGGGGCCCAGCGCGGCCTTCGGAGCGCAATTGGCCCAAGGCGTCGAGCAGGCGGCCGCGGATATCAACAAGGCGGGAGGCATTCTGGGGCAAGAGATCGATGTCGACCGGGGCGACGACGCGTCCGATCCCAAGCAGGGGGTGTCCGTCGCCAACAAGTTTATCGGTGACGGCGTCAAGTTCGTGGTCGGTCACTTCAATTCCGGGGTGACGATTCCCGCTTCCAACGTCCTGGCCGAACACGGCGTCCTGCTCATCACCCCGGCGGCCACCAATCCGAAGGTCACCGACCGGGGCTTATGGAACACGTTCCGCACCTGCGGGCGTGACGACCAGCAGGGCATGGTGTGGGCGGAACTGGCGCGCGACAAGCTCAAGGGCAAGAAAATCGCGATCGTGCATGACAAGACGACCTACGGCAAGGGCCTCGCGGACGCTGCGCTCGGCAACATGCACAAGTTCGGCGTCAAGGAGGTCCTCTACCAGGGCGTCAACGCCGGCGAAAAGGACTATTCGGCCATCGTCTCCAAAATCAAGCAGGCGAAGGCCGACTATCTGATGTGGGGCGGTCTGCACACCGAAGGCGGCCTCCTCATTCGCCAGATGCGTGACCAGGGCATGAAGACCATCATGATCTCCGGCGACGGCATCACCGACAGCGAGTTCGCGGCGATCGGCGGCCCAGGCGTCGAAGGAACGCTGATGACCTTCGGCCCGGAGCCGCGCAACAATCCAAATGCCAAAGACCTCGTCGCTTTGTTCAAGGCTAAGGGGTTCGACCCGCAGGGCTACACGCTCTATTCCTACGCCGCGGTCCAGATCATCAAGCAAGCGGCGGAAAAGGCGAACTCGCTCGATCCGAAGAAGGTCGCGGAAGTGATGCATTCCGGCGTGCCCTTCCACACCGTCATCGGCGACATCGCCTTCGACAAGAAGGGCGACCGCACGACCGTCGACTATGTCTGGTACGTCTGGAGGAAAGGCGCTGACGGCAGGATCGGGTTCGTGCAGCTCTGAAGTCCTTGGGTCGGCGCCACGGGGGACCTGGGCCCGGATCGCTTTCTGAACTGGTCGGCGGGCCGACCTGTTGGACGCTACCAGATCGCCCCGCGGCGGTCTGGGGCTGCAAGGTCGCGTGTCGCCTCGTGGAGACGAATCTTGTCGGCGGCCAGGGTCAGACCCGCCTCGGCGCGGTCGCGCGCGAGATTGGCCTGATGAAGGGCTGCGGCGCGAAACGACTCGTCCCCCATACGGCCGAGCGCCAGGAGCGCCTTCTGGATGCGCAGCTGGACTTCGACCATCGCCGCGCCATCACGCGCAATCAGCATGAAGGCGTCCTCGAAGAGGTCCCGCGCCGCCAGGAGCGGCACATGCACGCGCTGACAAGAAGTTTCCTCTGACGGCGCCTCCGGCGCGCAGCCCTTTGCCCACAGACCCATGAGCCGCGTGGTTCGCCCGATGACGTCGATCGCCGTGCCGGGATCGTTCATCGCCGGCGAGAGCGCCCGCGACGCAATTTCGCTCATCACCGCGAGGCCGAAACGCGGATCCTGGTCGAAGCTGCGCGTTTCGCCGATGGAGAAAGCCTTGCGCACGGCCGTCGCCATCTCCTCGCCGCTCACGCCGTCCGCTTTCGCCGTGAACCACGCAAGCGGCGTGTCGACGTAGACGAAAGCGCCAGGGTTGATCGCCAGGTACAGCTCCGCGTCGGCCTCGTCGCACCATCGCGACAACGCCGACATGTCGATGTGCTCGATGTAGCCGATGGCGTCCGCGGCGACAGCGGCGGCTGACTTCGGAATGTCGTTCGCCGGATCGAGGAGCGGCGCGCCGCCAAGCGAAGGCGCCTTGAGACGCGCTTCGATCGCTTCGCGCGTTGCTTCCTCAACCCGCTTCGTCGTCTCTCCGACCTGACCGAAATGGGTCAGATAGTCGATCCAGCGCAATAGCGAGATGACGATCAGCGCGATCACGCCAATGGTTACGATGAACAGGACGACGCGCCCGCGCGCGCCATAGGCGCCGGTCTTCAGGACGACGATGCCGACGATGCCGAACAGGAACGAGCCGAGGAAGGTCGAGAGCACGTTTTGGGTGACCGGGTCCTCCCTCAGGAGCCTCGTGGCGCGGGGCGTGACGTTGTTCGCAGCCGAGCCATAGGCCGAGGTCATCACGCTTAGGGAGAACGTGGTCACCGCCAGCATGCTCGAGGCGATGATGGTGAGAATGCTGTCGACTGCGTTGGCGCCGATGTCCCAGGGGAGCTTCCAGGGGATGTAGTTCTCAGCCACCGCGGCAAGCATTGCCGCGGCGACCCCGAGCATGCCGATCAACGTCGCCCGGAACCACAGGCGGCGCGTGACATGAGTCAATATCCATCGCCAGCGCGGCATGGCCTCTCTCGCTCCGACCTGAAGACAGCAAGATAGCGCTCAAGCCGGGGGTCTGTCTTGCAACGCGCGCTCGATGTCGGGCGCGGCGCCCGTGACAGGCTGCTCGAGAGCGCCGGGACGGGGCCGGCATGGCGTCCCGCGCCCGTCTCGCGAGCAGTTGACGAAGCCGGTCGCCCTCTTGGGCCGTGCTTCGGTATCTCGTGACCGTCCCAGTCGACAACCGGCAAGTCGACCGCCGGCTTTGTCCGCCCGTCCTCCGCCGACATCGCGATACGCGCCCGAGAACCAGGCCTGCGCCACCTTCGCGGGTGGCCGCAAAGGCTTCAGGAATCAAGCTTTCTGACCGATGTCGCGGCGCCATGGGCATCGCCGTTCTGGCGCTCACGACGTAAACAGAAAAATCAAAATTATCTTCTCATTCTCAGAATTTCCGCCTATGATGGCGAAAGTCGTCGCTGTCGACGGGTGCGCTATGGCGTGGGACTGGAGACTCTCTCGTCGGGAGAGCCAATGCGGAAAGCGGCGAAACGAAATCGGGGTCAACCCATTGAAAACACAGGATTCGGCGAAATAACCGATTCGGCGCCCTCAATGATTCCAATGACTTGCACGCCTGATGCGAAATGAAGCCGTTTGCTTTTTACAGGCTTTTCCCGCGTGGCCGCGCCATGCGAAACGAGCGAGCCCGCTTGAAGGAGCCCCGCGCAGCGTTGCCTCCCAAGGGAAGGCCTCAGCCTGAGGGGCCCCGCGTCCTGAAGGATGGTGAGTGTGGAAAGCGCGAAAAAGTTGCGCGAAAGCGCAGCTAGCCGCTGAAAACCATGACTCGCGTAACATTGTGCGCGCGTTGCGTTGATGCGCTCCGTCCCTGAACCTAAAAGGCGGGCGGGATTTGGACCAGGGACGCAAGAATGACCGTGCTCGTCACCGGCAGTTCGGGGCATCTGGGCGAAGCGCTGATGCGCACTCTGCGCGGAAATGCCCGAGCGGCGATCGGCCTCGACATCATCCCCGGACCCTTCACCGACGCGATCGGCTCGATCGCCGACCGCGATCTGGCCCGGCGCAGCATACAGGGCGTCGACGCCGTGCTGCATGTCGCGACGCTGCATAAGCCGCATGTCGACACCCATGCGCGCGAGGCTTTTGTCGAGACCAATGTTCATGGCGCGCTGATCCTGCTCGAGGAAGCGGTGCGCGCTCGCGTCCGCGCGTTCGTCATGACCTCGACGACGAGCGCGTTCGGCGACGCGCTGAACCCGCCGCCCGGTCAGCCCGCGGCCTGGATCGACGAGCGCGTCGCGCCTGTGCCTAAGAACATCTACGGCGTGACCAAGACCGCCGCCGAGGACCTCTGCCAATTGTTTCACCGCAACGAGGGCCTCAAGGCGATCGTGCTCAGGACCTCGCGATTCTTTCCGGAGGAGGACGACGATCGGGCGGCGCGAGAGGCTTACGCGGACGACAACGCGAAGGCGAACGAATATCTGTTTCGCCGGGTCGCCATCGAGGACGTCGTTGACGCGCATCTGCTCGCGATCGAGCGGGCGCCGGCAATCGGCTTCGGGAAATACATCATCAGCGCAACGACGCCTTTCCTGCCCGAGGATTGCGCCGGCCTGCGCGCTCGAAACGCCGGCGATCGTGAGCCTGCGCGCGCCGGGATGGGAAGATGAATACGAGAGGCGCGGCTGGCGGATGTTCCCGAGCATCGACCGAGTCTACGCCAATGCGTTGGCGCGTCGGGACCTCGGGTGGCGGCCGAAGTGGGATTTCGCCGCGATCGTCGAACGGCTGCGCGTAACCGGCGACATCCGCGGACCGCTCGCAAAGCAAGATTGGCGTGAAGGGCTACCATGCCGAACGGTTCGAGGGCGCGCCCTATCCCGTGGCGGGGGCGTGAGTGAGCCATTCGCAGCCTGGATGCGGCTCGACCGGCCGGGCCGCGACGCCGCCTTGTTGTGCCCGAGCGATGGAGGTTGGCTGCTTCGGGGAGCCGCCGCATTCGACCACGATGGCGGACCGGCGGCGGTCGCCTATCAGGTCGAGGTCGACGCCGGGTGGGCGACCAAGCGGGGCATGATCAGCGGCTTTCTGGGCGACAAGCCGATTGCGCGCGAGATCCGGCGCGACCACGCGGGCTGGCGTCTGAACGGCCACGCGGTCGAAGGCCTCGGGCATCTGGTCGACCTTGACTATGGCTTCACGCCGGCGACCAACATCCTGCAACTTTCGCGCATCGCGCTGAAGCTTGATCAACGGGCTGACGTCCCGGTTGTCTGGTTTGACCTGGATAGCGCCTCGTTGATCGAATTGCCGCAGAGCTACGAACGCCGCAGCGAAATGTCGTACTGGTACGAGGCGCCGACGGTCCCTTATCGGGCGTTGCTCGAGATCGCCCCCAACGGCTTCGTCGAGCGCTATCCGGGCCTCTGGCGGCTTTCGGTGTGAGGCGCGAGGGCGGTCGGTCACGCCAACGCCGCCAGGCGGTCGATGAGAAAGGCGCGCGCCGCTGGGTCCGTTTGGAGGCCGATCGCCTGCTCATAGGCGCGGCGCGCAGCATCGACCTCGCCCAGTTTCGCGCAAAGATCGGCGCGCGCGACCCAATAGGGCTCGAACCCCGCGAGCCCATCCTTCGCCCCCACCTGATCCAATAATTCCAGTCCCGCCGCGGGCCCATGCGAATGCGCCACCGCCACCGCGCGATTGACAGCGACGACAGGAGACGCGGTCAGGGCGAACAGCGCATCGTAGAGGGCGGCGATCGCCTCCCAATCCGTCTTTCCGGTGAGCCATCGCGCCGCGTGGACCGACTGAACCGCAGCCTCGAGCTGGAAGCGACCCGGCGCCCCGAACGCGCTCGCGGCGCGCAACAGCTTCTCAGCCTCCTCGATCGCCTTTTGGTCCCAGCGCTCGACCGCCTGGTCGCTCAGCGGAACATATCGCCCAACCGCGTCGCGTCGCGCATCGCGCCGCGCATGGGCGTAGAGCATCAGCGCCAGGAGCCCCATCGCCTCGGGCTCATCGGGAATGAGGGAGACGGCAACTCGGCCGAGCCAGATCGCCTCCTCGGCCAGATTGCGCCCGCGCGGATCGTCCGAGAACGCTTCCGCCCAGCCGTGCGAAAAAGCGGCGTAGATCGCCTCCAGCGCGACGCCGAGGCGCTCCGGCAGATCCTCTCGCTCGGGGATCTTGAACGGCACGCCGGCAAGGCGGATTTTCGCCTTCGCGCGCGTCAGGCGCTGGCCCATCGCCGATGGCGAAACCAAAAAGGCGGAACCGATCGCCGCCGCGTCCAGGCCGAGGATCGTTTGCAGCATCAACGGGGCGCGCACCAACTCCTCGATCGCCGGATGGGCGCAGGCGAACATGAGCGCGAGGCGTCGGTCGGGGATGCCTTCGTCCGCGTCGGCCGCCTCCCTCAGCTCGGCGTCGATCAGCTCGAGCGCTTCCGACGAAGCGTCGGCGCTGCGCCGCCTGCGGGCGGCGTCGATGAGGCGGCGCCGCGCCGCCGTCGCCAGCCAGCCTTCCGGGTTCAGGGGCACGCCCTGAATTGGCCAGGCCGCAAGCGCCGAGGCGAAGGCGTCTGCGAGCGCGTCCTCCGCCGCAGGCACGTTGCGCGACGACGCTGCGAGATACGCCAAGAGCTTACCGTAGCTCTCTCGCGCCACATGGGCCGCGATCGCGCGAGCGTCACCGGCGCGGCGCGGCGTCGGGAAGGAGCCCTGCGGAAGCGGACGGACGGAGCGCAGTTTTGTCGTGGGCTGCGTCATTTCGGGTCGCACGGGCGAGATCAGGCGCCGCCGAAGTTCGGCTGCGCCCGTCTCGCCGTCAAGGCGCCAGGCGCTGGACGGTCACATCTCCCAAATCGGCCGCACTTCGATTGCGCCGTCCTTGGCGCCGGGGCAGCGCGCCGCCCAGGAAACCGCAAAGTCGAGATCGGGAGCGTCGATCAGTAGGTAACCGCCGAGCTGCTCTTTGACCTCGGCATAAGGGCCGTTGAGAACCTGGGTCTTGCCGTTCTTGACCCGGACCGTGGTCGCGGTCGAGGCCGGATGCAGGCGCTGAGCGCCCTTGGCCACGCCAGCGTCGGTCATCTCCTTGATATAGGCGCCGTAAGCCGCCAACCGCTCCCCGGCCTGCTGCGGGCTCGCGCCAAGGATTGTCTTCTCGTCGTTATGGATCATCAAAAGATATTGCATGGTCTTGCTCCTTGAAACGGCGCGGCCCATTTCCGCGCTCAATAGAATGACGGTTCGCCTTGGCTCGCTTCGGCAAGCGATCCGGAAAAATGCGACGGCCCTGCGGCGCAGAACCGCGCCTTGTCTATCGAACTTGCGCGGCTTCACCTTCGTAATGCGGCTCGCGGCCTTGAGCCGGCGCCATCTCCCAGATCGGCCGCACTTCGATCGCGCCGTATTGCGCGCCCGGACAGCGCGCCGCCCAGGAAATCGCCGAGTCGAGGTCGGGCGCGTCGATGAGGAAATAGCCGCCGAGCTGCTCCTTGGTCTCGGCGTAGGGTCCGTTGACCACCTGGGTCTTGCCGTTCTGGACCCGCACGGTGGCCGCGGTCGAAGTCGGGCGCAGCCGCTGGCCGCCCTTGTTAACCCCTGCGTCCCCCATCGCCTTCATGTAAGCGCCGTAGGCCGCCAGGATCGAACCGGTCTCTTCCTGCGTCGCCGTCTGCATCGCCTTTTCGTCAGAGTGGATGAGCAACAGGTATTCCATCGTTCTGCTCCTTCTCGGATGCGCGAGCCGATCGCCGCGCTCAATGCAAAGACGCCCGATCTCGCCGCGTTTCGACAAAGGAGTGAAAAAAGCGTTTCCAGCCAAAATTCCGGCGATTGCGCGATTGCGGCTTAAGCGGCCCTAATCTAGTCGGTCGGACACGAAGTGACAGTCCGGCTCCGACCGCTTTCAACCGTGCCGGAAGTTGTTGTACGGGGAATTGTCAGCTAAAGTCCGTATAACCGAGCGCCATGTTGCGAGCATCTCGGGTGAAATATTGGGAGGAATTAACATGAGCGCGAATGAAACTCAAAACGTCGCTGCTATTCAGCGCGGCTTCGAAGCGTTCGCAAAAGGCGATATCGAGACGCTGAAGAACTTTTTTTCACCCAACGCGAACTGGAATCAGCCTGAGACGGGTGTTTTGCGGGGAAACTATCGAGGCGTTCAGGCCATTTTGGAGTTCTTCGGTCAACTCGCTCATGAGACCGAGGGCTCGTTGCGCGTCGAGGTCCTGACAATGGCCGCATCCGGCGATCATGTGTTGGTTTTCGAACGGGTCACTGGCACGCGGAAAGGGAAGACCCTGGAGACCAAGGAGGCGCTGGTCTTCAAGCTGGTCAATGGCGTTGTGACCGAAGTGACCGAACTTCAGTCTGACTATCCGGCGGTGGCCCAGTTCTGGTCGTAGCTCGGCTTCTAGAATTGAAAGTTTGGGCAGCGCGCCGCCTTCAATCCATTCGAAAGTCAGCGCGCCAACCAAGCTCCGATCTTGCCTTCACGGTCGACACCTCGCCGTTGAGGTCGGCGATGTTGAAAACGCCCGGCTCGCCATGATCGATCGCGAGCAGGGCAGCGTCGGCCGCCGCATCGACATGGACCGAGGGCGGGCTTGGCGGCGCATCGGCTCCGCTGCCCGGGCCATAAAGCCGGCCATAGCGCAACACCAGCCCTTCCATAGGCGACGCGACGAGGACCTGCCGCTCGAGGGACTCGACGCCCCGCACGCTCACCGCTCGACCGCCATCCGCGTTCAGATCTAACGGGTGGTCTTCGCCATAGGGCCGAGGGCCAGGCGCGTAAACCCAGGCGATGCTCTGGGCGATCAAGCGCCGCGCGCCAGCCTTGCGCGCAGCTGCGACAAGGTTGCGAGTTCCTTCCTCGCGGATGCGTGCGTTGCGGCTGAGGGCGCTGGATCGCTCTGCCGGATCGTGAACCGCAGCCAGATCCGTTAGCTGGTGAATGATGATCTCCGGCTTTGCCTCAAGGACCGCTGTCGCCAGCGCTTCAGCGTCGAACACGTCGACCACGAGCGGGAGCGCGCCCAGCTTCCGAAGAACTTCCCTCTTGTCCGCCGAACGCGTCGAGCCCCAGACCTTGTGACCTTGGGCCAGGAGAAGCGGCGTGAGCCGGCGGCCAATGACCCCAGTTGCGCCAGCTAAAAAAATACGGCTCATGGAATTTTGGTCAGCCTTGCGCTCGCGCCCTCAACCCCGCAGATATTTGTTGAGCCAATCGAGCGTCCTTTGCCAGGCTTCCTTCGCCGCCGCCTCGTCGTAGCGGGGCGTCGTGTCGTTGTGGAAACCGTGGTTGGCGCCCTTGTAGATGTGGCCCTCGTGCGGGACGCCGGCCCGGCTCAGCGCCGCGTCGAACGCAGGCCAGCCGCTGGTGATGCGCGTGTCAAGCTCGCCGTATTGGGCGTTGATGGGGGCCTTGATTTTCGCCGTGTCGGCGGCGTTCGGCTGTAGGCCATAGAAGGGAACGGCCGCGGCGAGGCCCGAGCCCATGCTGACGGCGAGCCTGTTCACGACGCCGCCGCCAAAGCAGAAACCGACCGCGCCGATCTTGCCGGTCGAATCGGGCAGCGACTTCAGCCACACGGCGGCGGCGGCGAAATCCGCCTGCATTTTTGCGGGATCGACCTGCTTGAACAGCGCCGCGCCTTTCTCGTCGTCGCCCGGATAGCCGCCGCGCGAAGTAAGGCCGTCGGGCGCAAAGGCGATGAAATTCGCGATCGCCAGGCGCCGCGCCACGTCTTCGATATAGGGATTCAAGCCACGGTTCTCGTGCACCACCAGGACGGCGGGGAGTTTCTCGGTTCCGGCGGGTCGGACCAAATAGCCCTTGATGGCGCCGTTACCTTGCGGCGAGGGCACGTCGACTCTTTTGGCCACGATGCGGGCGTCGTCGGGGGGAACCTGGATCGCCCAGGCGTAATTGGGCCTCAGCATTTCGAAGAGCGCGCTCGCGCTGACGCCGCCGACGGCGAACCTTTGCGCTCCGTCAAGGAAGGCGCGTCGGCTCATGCCGCCATGCACATAGAGGTCGAAAAGATTGAGCAGCTCCCGCGGGAAGTCGGATGCTTTCTTGCGCTCCATTGCAGCCTCCTCTGCCCGCCGAGACACCGGCCCCCGCACTCATATCAGGGCTTAGAGCGACAGGCCGCCACACGAGATCGTGAACGCCGCTGCCGGCAGCGCGCCGCCCGCTCCGAGGCTAGGGAACAAAGTTGCTCTGCCGCGGGCCGGTCAAATGGTAGAGGTTCCCCTTGTCGTCCTGGATGATTCCGGCAAAGCCGGCTTTCGGCTCTAGGACCAGTTCCTTGGTCAACGTCGCGGTGCGGAATTTCCACCCCTGTGGCGGCTTGAGGACGTCGCCCAATGAACCGAGCTTGTCGATCGTCAGGTCCGGCATTTCCTTGTTCGTATACGAGACCATCACCCAAGTTCGGCCCTTGGGGTCGTCAAGAAGATAGATTTCAGATCCCCTCTTGAACCCTTGAATGGCCGTTCTTGCCGAGAAGGCGGGATGATAGGCTGCCTGGGGAGCGGGCTTGGGTGAGATCGCGGCGCTCGGCGCGAGGCTGTATCCCATCCACGCCGCATTGAGACCGTCGAAACTCCTGACTGTGCCGACGCGATCGGCAAGCCAGTCCACAGTCCAGCGATAGGGCGGCCTAATCCGCACCGCGATCGCCTGATATTTCTTGGCGATCCTCTTCGGGTCCAATCTCTGCGCCAATTCCGGCGGAGCCGAGTCGTGGGAATCGTCACCGCCGTTCAGCCCCGTCGTATCGTAGAAGCTGACGTAAAGGACTTTCTTGAGCGGATCCTTGGCGAAGAGTTCGATCTCCTCGTAACGATAGTCGCGCAAGCCATCGAATTTTCGGAACGCCGCAGGGGCGCAGTCATCCGGCAATGCGCTGAAGTATCTGCAGTCCTCGGCATAAGAGCGCCCAATCCCTTGGGCGGCAAGCAGCGGCAGCCCCCAGACCAGGCTGCACATCGCTCGACCGATGCGGCGCCTTCCGACCGACGACATGCGACCTCCCGGTCATGCGTTCTCAGACCGCCCCCGAATCCGGATCGTAGTTCTGAGTGCGGCGTTCCTGCAACTCGGCTTGTCAGGCGATCCGTTTGGGTTTTCTTAAGCTCCTGGCCGTTTTGCTGCGAAACCCCCGCCGCGAGCTTTCCTCGGCCCTTTTCGTGATGGCGAGAGGCTCCGACTGGAAATCGCGTGAGACTTCTTCGTATTGCTTGAACCCGACCCTTGGCCAGCGTTTGGGTTTGCCTCAGCTTCTCCGCTGGGCGCGCGACGAGATCGCCCGGCTTGGAACCATCTACTTATAATAGCCGACGCCGCAGCCGAGATCGTCGTCGGCTCTGGCTGCGAGGGTTGCTTTCGTAGCGAGCGCATCATCGGGGCCCGGCTCCGGGCTCACATAGTCGACCTCGGTGACTCGACCTTCGGGCTTCTGAATGGCGACGTAGATTTCTGCGCCGAACGCCTTGCCGGTAGAGTTCTGAGCAGCGCGCACATCCGTGCCAAGCGCTGCTTGAGGTTGGGATTGCCAATCGCAACGACCGTTCCGTCGCCAGCATTCACACAAAACACGTAGAGGTCCCAATCCCGAAATCCGCCTTCTCCCTTGTTGAACATGTCGAGCGCCTTGTCCTTATCCGCTTTCACAGCGGCGAGCGCTTTCATCAACATCGCCCTGGCTTCGTCGGCCCTACCGCGGGTTTCTTGAGCGAAAGCCGCGGGCTAGAGTGCAATGATTGCGGCCGACGCCGCGGGGATCACGAATTTGGGGACCATAGTATTCCTCCTGTCGCGAGCTCCGACGAAGGGGGGCATGCATGCCAATATCACGCCCGGCTTATTCGATCCGAAGCTGACCGATTTTCAATTTTGTATCAGCCACGCCGTAAGGGGGGCGCGGCGTCAGGTTCGAGCGAAATTCGATCCGGACAATAGTCCTATCACGCATCGCGACAGGGATCGGTCCGCCCGCGAACCGCGCGCCGATAGATGCCGAACGTCAGAATAACGACAGGCGAAATCTCATCGAACGCGCAGCTGCTCCGCCGCCCGCGGCGCAAAGTAGCTGAGCACCCCGTCGGCGCCGGCGCGCTTGAACGCAATGAGAACTCTCCATCATCGCCTTGTCGCCCTCGATCCAGCCGTTGTTCGCCGCCGCCATGATCATTGAATATTCGCCGCTCACCTGATAGGCGAAGGTGGGCGCGCCGAATTCGTCCTTCACACGCCGGATGATGTCGAGATATGGCATGCCGGGCTTCACCATCACCATGTCGGCGCCTTCCTCGAGGTCGAGCGCGACCTCGCGCAGCGCCTCGTCGCTGTTCGCCGGGTCCATCTGATAGGTGCGCTTGTCGCCCTTGAGCGCGCCAGATGAGCCAAGCGCGTCGCGAAACGGCCCGTAGAAGGCGGAGGCGTATTTGGCCGCATAGGCTATGATCTGCACGTCGAGGAAGCCTTCCGCGTCAAGCGCCTCGCGGATCGCGCCGACTCGCCCGTCCATCATGTCCGAAGGCGCGATCACGTCCGCACCCGCCCGCGCTTGGGTAAGCGCCTGGCGAACGAGAACTCGGACCGTCTCGTCATTGAGGATGGTGAGCCGGCCGGAAGCGCTCTCGCGCACGAGCCCGTCGTGGCCGTGGCTGGTGTATGGGTCGAGGGCGACGTCGGTGACGAGGCCAAGCTCGGGAAACTCGCGCTTGATCGCGCGGCAGGCGCGGCAAACGAGGTTGCCTTCGTTGAAAGCTTCGCTCCCCTCCGCGTCCTTGAGCGCGGTCTCGGTCGCGGGGAAGAACGCGATAGCCGGAATCCGGAGGTTGACCGCCCGCTCGGCCTCGCGCACCGCTTCTTCGACCGTCAGCCGGTCGACGCCGGGCATCGCGGCGACCGGAACGCGGTGTTTATCGCCGTCGATGAGAAAGAGCGGCCAGATGAGGTCGCTCGCGGTCAGCACATGCTCCGCCACCAGCCGCCGCGCCCATTCCGCCTTGCGGTTGCGGCGCGGGCGGTGGGTGAGATCAAGATGGTGGGTTTCGGCGATGCGGGACGGTTTGTTCATGGGCTCCTCTTCGGGCCGCTTGTACACCCGCCAGACGTAGTCGGCGACGGGTCTGCGGCCTTGATTATGGTTGCGGGCCGGACAGACGCAGCTTCTCGTGCTCGGCGCGAAAGACGTTGCTGTAGAGGCCGTTGATCCATTGGCGCCCGCTTGCGGTCACGTTGAGGTAGCGTATCGCGTCCTGGATGTAGGGCGACACTCGTCCCCAATAGAATTGCGGATATTTGTCGACCAGGTCGGCGGGCAACTCATAGCCGAGCTGTCGGTTCAGGCCGATTTCCTCGAACTCCTGGTAAAGGGCGTTGGCCTTCTTCAGATAGTGCGGATCGCCGAGCTGGCCGATCAGGTCGGCGGCCCGCAAAAGCGCCCCGTCCTCGTGGACATGGTGATCGTCGGGCGCGGTGGAATAAGGGAAGCGCGTGTGCGCAATCGCGCCCGCGATCCTCGCGCCGTCGAGTTCCTCGATCGAGGCCAGCCGATCGAGGACGAACAGCTTTGACCGCTCGACGTGATAGGGCGCGAGCGCGGCGTCGGAGCAGCCCCGCGGCAATTGGACCTTATGGCCGGAGGCGTCGATCACATAGCCGTCGGGCCCGTCACCCTTGAGGATCCCGCGCACGTAGCCGATATCGTGGGAGAGGCAGCCGACAATGAAGTGGGAGTAGTCGTCGGGGGTCGAGTCGGTCAAAAGCGCGCGGCCCTTGAAGATGTCGTGGCCCGCCAGGGTGACGAGCATCGTGTGCTCGACATTGTGGTAAAGGGCGTCGCTGTTGCCGATGCATTCGAGCGCGAGGCGCGCTGCGAACGGAACGATCTCGGCAAGACGCGCATGCGAGACGCCGAACCGGTCTCGCATATCATCGGCCAGAAACGCGCCAAGCGCCTCCGCCGCCAGACCGGGCAACGTGATCATCATGGATCGCTCCGATGGCTCGCGCCGCGAAGATCGGCGATCCCTCTCGCCGGTTCTGTTCGCGCGCGCTTCGGGTCCCGCATGCCCGGCAGTTCCTAAACTACCACAAGAGACGGTCTCTTTCATGCGCCGAGTGACGGCGCGAGCGCAAGGCCCGCATTCCTGCATGAGGCGAGGGAGCCGGCAGCCTCGCTCCGCGCGCACGCTCCCAAAAACTCCCTCTTTCTTGACATGCGCCGCGGCTGGGACAAGATCGACGGACAAAAGAATTCATGTGGGAGGAAACGCTGATGTCGCAGGAGCAGACTGGCAGTATTCCTACCCGCAACGACGAGGGCGTGCAGCACGTCGATGTCGCCGTGGTCGGCGCCGGCTTCGCCGGGCTCTATCTTCTCCACCGGCTGCGCAAAGCCGGTTTTACGGCAGTGGGCCTGGATGCGGCGGACGACGTCGGCGGCACCTGGTATTGGAACCGTTATCCAGGCGCGCGGTGCGACGTTCAGACGCTCGACTATACCTATACTTTCGATCCGGAGCTGGAGAAGGTCTGGACCTGGTCGGAGAAATACGCGACCCAACCTGAAATTCTGCGCTACCTCGGCTTCGTCGCCGATCGCTACGATCTCAGACGCGACATTCGCTTCGGCACGAACGTCACGAGGGCGCGATGGAACGAAGGGTCCGAGCGCTGGCTCCTCGAGACGTCTTCCGGTCCTTCTGTCTCCTGCCGCCATTACGTTATGGCGACGGGCTGCCTCTCGTCTCCGAAACCGCCTGAGATCGACGGCGCCCACTCCTTTAAGGGCGAGACGCTCACGACCGGCCGCTGGCCGCACGACGGCGTCGACCTCGCCGGCAAGCGCGTCGCAGTCATAGGCACCGGTTCGTCTGCTATTCAGCTCATCCCGATCGTCGCCGAGCAGGCGGCCGAGCTTGTGGTGTTCCAGCGGACTCCGAATTTCGCCCTGCCCGCCCGCAATGGCGCGCCCTCGGCCGAGCGCCGGGCGCAGCTGGAGAGTGATCGCGCGGGCTATCGCGCCCAGGCGAAGCTGTCGCTCGTCGGCGTGCCTTTCCCCAGGCCGACCGAAGTCAGCTGGCAACTGACCGACGCCGAGCGGCGCGAGCGGTTTGAAGGGCAGTGGGCCGAGGGCGATCTGGTCGGCATACTCATTCAGCTCTGGGCCGATCAGGGCGTCGACGTCGACGGCAACAGGATCGCCGCCGACCTCATCCGCGAAAAGATCCGCAGCGTCGTCACGGATCCCGAGACGGCGGAGACGCTCACGCCGCGCGATCATCCATTCGGCTCCAAGCGCCCCTGCCTCGACACCAACTACTATGCGACCTTCAACCGGCCCAACGTCACGCTGGTCGACTTGCGGAAGGAGCCGATCGTCTCGATCGGCGAGACCGCGATCAGGACGGCCCGTCGCAATTTCGACGTCGACGTCATCGTCTTCGCAACCGGGTTCGACGCGATGACCGGCGCCGTGCCTCGCAATCAACCCCGTCGAGGGACGCGGCGGGAGGACGCTCGCGGCTCGTTGGGCGCGGGGGCCGAAGACCTATCTCGGCCTCATGGCTCACGGTTTCCCGAATTTTTACATGATCACCGGCCCCGGCAGCCCGTCGGTGCTATCGAACATGGCCGTTTCGATCGAGCAGCACGTCGACTGGGTGGTCGATCGGCTGATCGAAATGCGCGCGGCCGGCTTCACCACGATCGAGCCGACCGAAACGGCGCAGGCGGGCTGGGAGCGACACCTCGCCGACTGCGCGCAGATCACGCTGCACCGGCTGGCCAACACCTGGTACACGGGCGCGAACGTGCCGGGCAAGCCGCTAGGCGTCATGCCCTATACCGGCGGCGTCGGGCTCTATCGCGGCATCTGCGACGAAGCGGTTGAGCGGGGCATGATCGGCTTCCGGCTGACCGGCCCGACTGTTCCCGAACAATGCAACGACGAGGAGATCGTGCGGGTGCAGCCGGACGTCCGCGCGATGCTCGGCATGCTCGCGGAACTGAAGCTGCCGGCGATCGAGTCGCTCGGCGCGGCAGGCGCCCGCGCTTTCGTTGCGCAGTTTAACGCCGGCCGTCCCTTTGGCCGCCCGGTCGGAGAGGTTGTCGACGGAACCTTCGATGGAGCCGAAGGCCCGCTCCGCTATCGGCTCTACCGTCCTGACAGTCCCGGACCGCATCCGGTCGTGGTCTACTATCATGGCGGCGGCTGGGTGCTCGGCGACGAGGTCTCGGACGATCCCTTGTGCCGCGACCTTTGCCGGCGATCGGACATGATCATTGCCAGCGTCGACTACCGGCATGCGCCGGAGCATCGCTTTCCTGCGGCCGCCGAGGACGGCTACGCGGCGGCGCGCTGGGCGTCGGCCAACGCTGTTGGGCTGGGAGGAGGCGCGGGGCCGATCCTGGTCGCCGGGTGGAGCGCCGGGGGCAATGTCGCGGCGGTGACGTGTCAGCTCGCCCGCGACCGCGGCGGCCCGGAGATCGCCGGTCAGCTGCTGATCTGCCCCGTCACGGACGGCGATTTCACCCGCCCGTCGTATAGTGAAAACGCGGACGGCTATTTCCTCACGCGCGCGCTCATGTACTGGTTCTGGGACCTCTACTGTTCGCCCGCCGATCGCGCCGATCCGCGAGTCTCGCCGCTGCGCGGCGCCCTTGCCGGCCTGCCGCCGGCCTATGTCGTCACCTGCGAGTTCGATCCCCTGCGCGACGAGGGGGTCGCCTATGCCGAGGCGATGGCGGCGGCGGGCGTTCCGGTCGAGCAACTGAAGGCGCGGGGCCACTTTCACATGTCCTACGCGATGGTCGATGTGATCGTCACCGGAGCCCCCGGTCGCGAACAGATGGCGCGCGCGTTGCGGCGCTTCGCAGGGCTGCCGGCCGATCGGACGTTGAGCGCCCGGCCCCCTGTGACCGCTCAAGCCGCCGAATAGGCCGCATTCGCGAGCGTCCTGCCCAAGAAGCGCTCAGCCCGCGATTGACAGGGAAAGGAGCAGGGAGGACAAGTCGTGTTCGGGGGGGCCGTGCGAATCGTTAAGACCTTCGTCCTCGCCTCTATGGGTCGTCGATCGAAGGAGCTGACGGTGGGCAAAACGGTTTGGGGAGTCCTGGCGACTCTTGCAGCTTCGGCGGCTTTGGCCGGCTGCGTGACCATGGGCGCGCCGGAGAGGGAAGGGCGGCTCGCCGCGGCGGGCTTCGTGCGACAGCAGGCCGATACGCCGCAGAAGATGGCCAAGCTTCAGGCGCTGCCGCAAAATACGATCGTCTTTTCGCAGCGGAAGAAAGGCAACGTCTATATCTATGCGGACGCCGCGGGCTGCGGTTGCGCCTTCATCGGCAACGACGCCGCATACCAGCAATATCAGCAGATCCGCACCGCCAACAACCTTGCGCAGATGCAAGAGACGACCGCGATGCTGAACCAGGAAGCCGCGCTGGATTGGGGTGGAGTGTGGGGCCCCTACGCACCCGGCTGGTATTGACGTCGGCTCTGTCCGATTGCGCTCGCGTTTTGGCCGGGGTGGCGTCGCTGGTCGTGAGCGCGAGGTCGCTCGGCGGTGTTTGATTTCGCCGCTGAGGAGGCCTGGTCGAACAACTGGGCCTGGGGTCTGCCGCTTATTGTGCTCACGGTGCTGGTCCACGCCTTCAGCCTGGTTGTGATCCGCGACCGGGTTGTGCTCGAACTGCCGTTGCTTTTGCGGGCGCGCCGGTCCGAGTTCGTGCTCGCGCTGCTGATGATTGTCACGGTGCTCATGTTGACGGTTCTGCATGCGGTGGAGGCGATCGCATGGGCTGGAGCCTATGTCATCCTTGGCGCCCGCGCCGATTTTGCTTCCGCCATGCTCTACTCGCTCAGCGCAATGACGAGCTACGGTCACGCCAACCTGTTCCTGGCCCAACATTGGCAGCTCATGGGAGCGATCGAGGCGCTCAACGGCATGCTGCTATTCGGCCTGTCGACCGCGTTCCTGTTCGCGGTTCTTCGCGATCACTGGCCGACGAGACCGCACTGATAGCGGGCGCGCGTCCCCTTTGCGGGCGCCACTCGAAAGTTCCAGGGTTACACCCCGAGCCCATGGAAGGGGATGACGCGGCAGGGATCGCCGGCCTTCGCCGGCGGCGCGTGCGGTGGGCGGACGATCACGCCGTCGGCGCGGGCCATGGTCTTCACCAGCGAGGAATCCTGGTTCGCGACGGGGGTGGCGAGGAGAATTCCATCGCCATCATGGCTGAGGGAGGCGCGCATGTAGTCCTGGCGGACGCCGTTGGCGGTCACATCGACGGCGAGGCGGGCCGGGTGGCTGGGATCTGCGCCCGCGTCGGGCTCGCCGTGCAGGGCGCGCAAGAGCGGGCGCAGGAACAGGATCGCGCAAACCACCGACGACGTCGGATTGCCGGGCAGGCCCAGGACGCGCAGGGGCCCGAGCGTCCCATGCATCAGCGGCTTGCCGGGACGCATGGCGATCCGCCAGAAGCCGAGCTCCATTCCGGACGAGACCAGGGCCTTCTGCACGAGATCGTGGTCGCCGACCGACGCGCCGCCGAGCGTCACCAGCACGTCGACATTGGCGTCGCCCGCACGGCTAACGGCCGCTTTCAGCGCGCCCAGGTCATCGACTGCGATGCCGAGATCAATCGCAACGCCGCCGCACGCCTCGACAATCCCAGCGACAGCGAAATTGTTGGAGGCGATGATTTGCGCTGGGCCGAGCGTCCCGCCGGGCTTAACCAACTCGTCGCCGGTCGCCAGGATCGCCACTTTGGCGCGGCGGCGGACGGGGAGAACCGTATGGTTCGCCGCGGCGGCCAGCGCGACGTCTCGGGGGCTGAGCCGGCGGCCTGAGGGGATGAGCGCTTCGCCCTCACGAAAGTCCATGCCGGCCGGACGCAGGTTATCGCCTGCCGGCACCGGGGCTGAGAGATGGATTTCTCGCCCTCGCGGCTCACGTCCTCCTGAATGACGATGGCGTCGGCGCCCTCGGGCATGGGCGCGCCGGTGAAGATGCGCGCCGCCTCGCCCGCGACCGAGGGCGCCCTCGAAAGCGCGGCCTGCTGCGGATTTGCCGACGACCATGAGGGTCGCGGGCCGCGACGCCGTATCCGCCGAGCGCAAAGCGTAGCCGTCCATGGCGGAATTGGGAAACGGCGGCTGGGTGCGCAAGGCATTAAGGTCCTGCGCCAGCACCCGGCCGTAAGCCGCTTCAAGAGCAACCTTTTCCTCGTTCAGCGGCGTCTCAGCGGAGGCGAGCACGCGGGCTAGCGCCTCCTCCACCGTGATCATTGGGCTCATCGATGCGTGTCCTTCCGCTCGCTCGCAGCCAGCCATTCGCCCGATTTGCCGCCGCGCTTCTCGATCAGCCGCACGGCCTCGATGCTCATGCCCCGGTCGATCGCCTTCGCCATGTCGTAGATGGTGAGGCAGGCGACGGAAACAGCGGTCAGCGCCTCCATTTCGACGCCGGTCGGCCCGACGCAGCGCGCCGCGGCGCGAACGATAAGGCCGGGCAGCGCGTCGTCGGGCGCAATGTCGACCGAAACCTTGGTCAGGGCCACAGGATGGCAAAGCGGAATGAGCTCGGAGGTCTTCTTGGCCGCCATGATGCCGGCGATGCGCGCCGCGCCGATGACATCGCCCTTCCTGGCGTCGCCGGCAAGGATCGTCCGCAGGGTTGAGGGGCCCATACGCACCCGACCCTCGGCGATGGCAGTCCGGTCGGTCGCCGCCTTGTCCGAAACGTCGACCATCCGCGCTTCGCCGTCAGCGCCAATATGGGTCAGTGGCTTGGGGTCTGGGGATGAGACCATAGTTTAAAACGCGCTCCGCTCACGCTGCGCATGAGCTTTTCCTTCGATAAGGGTCGGTCCGGCCGCCTCTTCAAGCAAAATCTGCCGGAAGCGGCAACCGCATTTGGACTAACTCCCAACCCCCCGTTCTGAGGCGCCGCGAAGCGGCCTCGAAGACGCTCCAGGAGGCGCAAACGAGGCTACGAACTGGACCACCCTTCGAGACGCGAAGCTTCGTTTCACTCCTTGAGGCACGAGCCCGTGGGGTTCGGCGCCGTCCCGAAGCTACTTTAAGAGTTGCCGTTTGGCTCAATTGTCCGGCTAGAACTCTTCCGTGTATGGACGCTCTCTTGGCGGCGGGCCGCGCCTTGAGATTCGAATGGAATGATGGCGCGCGAGCCAAAAATTGCCTATGTCATGCTGCGCAATGCGCATTTCGGCCCGCGGCTCGCCGCTTCGGTTGAGCTTTGCGTGCGCGACCTCATCCTTCATAGCCGACACGGGCGCTCGACCCTGGTTGTCTGCCCGCCGGTGGACCAGCCTTTCGAGGGCGTTGAGATTGCGACGATCCCCGACGCGCCGATCAGCGGCAACCTCGGAAAGGCCTGGGGCGTTAGCCGGTTCTTGAGGCGTCGCGGCGTCGATCTCGCGATTGTCGAGAACCACCTGCCGGCGGCAGCCTTCATCGCGGTCACGTCGGGAGCGCAGGTGATCTTGCACACCCATGCCTATGTCAAAGCCCCGTCGGGCGCGCTTGACGGAGCTTTCCGGCGCCAGGAGATGCGACGGCTCTCCGGCTTCGCTTTTGTGAGCGAATACGCTCTTGGCCGCTTTCGCGCCGATTTTCCGAGCCTGCGCCCGCTTCAGCGAGCGGTGCCCAACGGGCTCGACATGCGGGACTGGTCAGTGGCGAAACCGAAGGACCCGTTGATCCTTTGCGTCGGCCGCGCGCTCCGGCACAAAGGCCACATCGAAGCGATGGCGGCGATCACCCGCGCTCTTGGCTCACGTCCCGAATGGAGCGCGCGCTTCATGGTGTCGGACCCCGTCGCGGCGGACCAGGAGCCGGAGACCGTTCAGGCGCTTCGCGACGCGGCCAAAGGGTTCAACGGCCGGATCAGGGTCGATTCCAACGTTCCCTACGCCGAGGTCAAGGCGGCGTGGGAGCGCGCCGCGGTCGGCATGGTGCTGACGACCGGCCCCGAACCGTTCGGCCGAACAGCGCTCGAAGCGCTGGCGAGCGGCGCCGCGCTCATCACCTCGGGACGAGGGGGCCTGGCCGAGATCTGTGGCCCATCCGCGGCGCCAGTCGAACCGAGCGACGCCGACGCCGTCGCGGCGACGCTCGGCCAACTCTTGGATGAGCCGGAGCGCCGTGCGGAGCTTGCGCGGACGGGGCGAAAGCGCGTCGAGGCCTTGTTCGACATCCGAACCATCGCTCGGCAGATGGACGATTTCATCGACGCCTGCCTTGGAGAGGGGCGGCCTTAAGACCTGAGGCGCGTGACTTTCGCGCGCCGATTTCCTTCCTCCTGTTGCCTTCGCAAGGGCCACCCGATAACTGGCCCAAAGCGCATGGTCGGGCAGGCCAATGAGACCTGAAAGCTTTGCAGTCGCCGCCGGCCTCGCCATTTTTGCCGGCGGGGTCCTCGGTCTTATCCTTCAGCGCCTCCTGCCCGAGACATTCACGACCGGGGGACCACGTGACATGATCGGCGCGGTCGTTGGCCTTCTCACGCTGCTATCGGCGCTGACCATGGGTCTCCTGATCTGGACGGCTTATGGGGTCTATGCCGGACAGAACACGGCGATCCAGACCCTCGCCGCCAAGGTGCTGCAACTCGATCTCGCTTTGGCCGATTATGGACCGGATGCTAATCCAGAGCGCGCTCGCTTGCGGACGGCGGTCGGACAGGCCATCGACGACGTTTGGGGAGAAAGGGAGAGCGACAAGGACTTCATCGCCGAGAACTTCGCCGCGGCGGTGCGCAGCCTTCGGAAAGAGGAGGAAGACTTGGCAAGCCTCAATCCTTCGACCGATGCCCAAAAGAAGGCGCTTGGGCTTGCAAATTCGATCGTTGAGGCGATCGGTCAGGCGCGGTTGCAGATGTCCTTCGCATTGACCAATCCCGTTTCGTATCCGCTCATCCTGATCGTGGTCGGATGGGCCATGGCGCTCTTTTGCGGCTTCGGGTTGATGTCCAAAGGCCATATGATGTCGGTCGTCGTGGTCTTGGTCGGCGCTCTCGCGCTTTCGACTTCGGTCTACATGATCCTCGACCTCAGCAGTCCCTATACGGGCGTGTTTCGCCCCTCCACGGCGCCGCTTGAACAAGTGCTGGAGGTCATGGGCAAGGAGTAGGGCCTCGCTCGAATTTGTCTTGCCTTTCACCCGCGCAGGCGGGAAGTCTGCCGCCTCGTGTCGTCGAACCCCACGACTTTGACAGTCAAAACGCCTGCCGGCGATCAGCCTCGAATTCGCGCGCGGCGCGCGGTTCTGGCGCGTGAGCTTTGCGCTGTTTTTAGGCAGCTTTGCGACCTTCGCGATGCTCTATTGCGTCCAGCCCCTGCTGCCGAGCTTCACCCGCGCCTTCTCGATCTCTCCCGCCGCCGCGAGCCTGTCCCTGTCCGCCGCGACAGGCGTGCTGGCGGTCGCCATGGTCTTCTCCGGAACCCTGTCGGACGCCTTGGGGCGTAAGACCCTGATGGCCGCGTCGCTGGCCGCCGCCGGGGCGGCGACGCTCGCCGCGTCCTTCGCCCCGGATTGGACGACGCTGGTCGCGCTCCGCGCGCTGACCGGGCTTGCCCTTTCCGGCGTTCCGGCGGTCGCGATGGCCTATCTGGTCGAGGAAACGGACCGCTCTGCGATCGGGTTCGCGATGGGCCTTTTTATCGCCGGCAACACGCTGGGCGGCATGGGGGGACGCCTGGCGAGCGCCGGCATTGCGGATGTCGGCGGTTGGCGGGGCGCTGTCGGCATTGTCGGTCTCGTCTCGGTTGGCTGCGCGTTTGTGTTCGCCTTCGCGCTGCCGAAGGAGAAGCGGGCCCCGGCGAAGGCGCAACCGATCGCGCTCCTGCCGACGATCGCCATGCATTTCCGCGACCCGGGCTTGAGGTACCTGTTCGCAATGGGCTTCCTCCTGATGGGCGCCTTCGTCGCCACCTACAATTACATCGGCTTTCGCCTCGAGGCGCCGCCGTTTTCGCTGAGTCCCGGCTTGGTCGGCCTCGTCTACTCCATCTATCTCATCGGCGCCGTGAGCTCGACCGTGACCGGCGAGCTCGCCGGTCGCTATGGGCGCCGGCGCATCGTCGGCTTCGCCATCGCCTTCATGCCGATCGGCGTCCTCCTCACCTTGCCCGACAACTTGTGGCTCATGATCCTCGGCGTCGGCGTCGTGACGATCGGGTTCTTCGGCGGCCATTCGATCGCGTCGAGCTGGGTGGGCTTGAGGGCGGAAAAGGGGAAGGCGCAGGCGAGCGCGCTCTACCTCTTTTTCTACTACGTCGGCTCGAGCCTCGCGGGCTCGATCGGCGGCTGGGTCTTCACCCTCGGCGCATGGCCCGGGGAGGCCGCCTTCGTCGGCGGGCTGTCCGCCCTTGCGCTCCTTATCGCCTTGAAGCTCACGCGCGTGCCCCCGCCGGCGCATCTGCGCGCTCCTTAAGAGGCGGCTTGCTTATGGAATGGCGCGACGAGGGGCTCATCATCGGAATCCGCAGGCACGGCGAGGCCTCGACGATCGTCGAGGCGATGACGCGCGCGCATGGCCGTCATCTCGGCCTAGTGCGGGGCGGGCGGTCTGCGCGGCTCAGAGCGACGCTCCAGCTCGGCAATACGATCGGCCTCGTGTGGCGCGCCCGGCTCGACGAACATCTGGGCTCCTATGCGGTCGAGCCGCTCCTGCTCCGGGCGGGCAGGTTGATGGGAAGCGCGCTGGCGCTCGCCGGCGTCAACTATATCACCGCGCTCATGCGCGTGCTGCCCGAGCGCGATCCGCACGCAGCGGTTTACGAGGCCGCGAGCCTCATCGCCGACGCGCTCGATGACGGCGCGCTGGCGCCAACGCTGATCGCGCGGTTCGAGGCGCAGATCCTGGCCGAGTGCGGGTTTCGGCTCGATCTTTCCAGCTGCGCCGCGACCGGCGTGACCGACGACCTCGTTTATGTCTCGCCCAAGTCCGGGCGGGCGGTCAGCGCCGAGGTCGGCGCGCCCTGGCGCGATCGGCTGCTGCCTCTGCCCCCCTTCCTGCGCGAGGGCGCGCCTCTCGAAGCGCTGCCGAGCGCCGACGAGATCGCCGACGCGTTCCGCCTGACCGGCTTCTTTCTCGCCCGCGACCTTTTCTCGCTACGCGGCGAGCCATTGCCGGACGCGCGCGCCGCCTTTCTCATCGCGGCAGCGAAGGCCCGATAGCCCGCTCTCGGCCCAGCGGCCAGGCCTCCGCAAGCAAACGCCAATAAACGCCAATAAACGCCAATAAACGCTAGTAAGCGTTAGTAAACGCTAGTAAGCGTTAGTAAAATAGCTAGCGTTTACTAGCGTTTATTTTTCCGAATTGGGACTTTTCAATGGGTTACGGCCGATTTAAATAAAAAATCCGGCCCTGTCTCAGGATCTGTGCGAAACGTCCCAAACCCATTCCCCTCTCTTTATCTCCCTGCCAAACCTCCTTGCCGAGCGCCTGCGGCATGCGGGTTCGATCCACTTCCAGTTTCGGTGCTGATGATCTCGATCGAGCAATTTTGCGAGAGTAGCACACATTTCTGTTTTTGCCAATCTAAATCGCTAAAGGTCGGTTTTCCTGGTTAACATCAACGACATACCCGCCGGGCGGGCGGTCAGCGCCGAGGCCGGGGCGCCCTGGCGCGATCGGCTGCTGCCTCTGCCCCCCTTCCTGCGCGAGGGCGCGGCTCTCGAAGCGCTGCCGAGCGCCGACGAGATCGCCGACGGGTTCCGCCTGACCGGCTTCTTTCTCGCCCGCGACCTGTTCTCGCTACGCGGCGAGCCATTGCCGGAAGCGCGCGCCGTCTTTCTCATCGCGGCCGGAGCGCGATAGCGGGCGCGATATCGCGATCATGGCCCCGCAGCCGGGAAAATCCGACGCTTACGCTAAAACATTGATTTTCGAGGCGCGAGAGCGCTAGACAAGCATAGTCGGCTGTCCGGATCGTCGCTCTGGACAATGCGCCAAGAGCGAGCGTCGGCCCGCCAAAAGAGGAAACAGGGGGGCGCGGCAATGATGCTTGCGACCGGCTGCGGCGTGAAGCGCGCGCATGGTCTGCTGGCCTTGGCGTTCGCCATGGCCCGGGCGGCGCCTTCTCCTACCTCATCAATGGCCACATGATCGCGGGCCACGCGCTGATCGCTTGGCCAGAGAAGTATGGCGACAGCGGAGTCGAAACGTTCATCTGCGGCGAGAACGGGGTCGTCTAGCAAAAAGACCTAGGGCCCAACACCACCGCTCTCGGCGCCTCGATGGCTGAGTTCAATCCCGATGCGAGCTGGAAGGTGGTCGAGTAGTGCGTCGGCAAGGCTCAGCGCGCAGACACCGGCGCTGTGTACTTGCGCTCGATCGCCTCTCGCACTGCGCGTCGGGTCGCCTTCGGATCGCGTGCGGGCTGACCCTCGATCCGCTCGAGCGCATCCGCCAATTCATCATCCTTGACCGCTTCACGAATCCAGCGCGAATAGTCGTGCGCCTCAAGATGGTGGAGCCAGCTGTCGTCGTCCACGCCGTCAGCCATTTGCATGAACAAAGTCAGGTTCTGCGCCCTGAGGTTGAGGGCGTTCGCGGGCCCGCGGAAATAGAAGCTCTTGTCCTCGCCGAGCGCGCCATCGGCATATTTCCGGATGTGACGCTCGGCTTTCTCGGCCGGCGCGTGGGACTTCATGATTTGCGCTTTGCGGCCCGCGCTTCTTCGCCAGAACAAAGCCTCGCCCTTGCTTGGCGGCGACGGCGGCAATTCGGGCGCGGGGATCGAAAGCGCGTGGGCAAAACCGCCGATCGCTTCGGCCGCCTTGTCGCCTACGGCGAAGATGTCATCGACTTTGCCGAGCGCGTCGACCGCCAAGGTCGCAGGATCGACGGTCACGAGAATGACCGGGGGAAGCGACTCGAGAGACGCGGTCGCGCTCACGTCGCGCTCGGCCGGCAGGAGATGGTGCGCTTCGTCCATCAAAACCCAGTGCGGGCGTCCAATCTTGCCGCGCAGGTTGGCGATGGCCGAGATGAAATCAGAGAGCAGCGCCGGCCTGTCCTCGATCGGCACGGCCAACATGTTGACGACGAAGCTGTCGTCCGGCCGCTCGAGCAATTTGACGACCTCCGCGAGCCGAGGCGGCGACTTGGCGTCGCCGAACACGACGCCTGAGCGAAACTCGGCATAGTCGCCCTCCGGATCGAAGACGCAGATCTGGAACCCGCCCGCCACGATCCGCTCCAGCAACGCCGTCGCGACCGTCGATTTGCCGCCGCCCGAAGAGCCGCAGATCAGCGCCGAGCCTCCATGGGGTCGAACAACGATCGGACGATCATCGGCGTCGAGGCCGACCTCGACGCTGTTGCGGGTCTCGCTCGAGTGAAAGGCGCCGACGTCGTTCTTGAGCACCGCCTCGATCAGTTCGGCGACGCCCGCGCCGCGCTCTTCCCTGGTGACGAGATCGGCTTCAGCCTTGATCGCAGGCAAGGCATTGGCGACTGCAACGGCATATCCGCTCGCCTGCAGGAACGCGTGGTCGTTCTCGGCGTCGCCGACCGCCACGACATTGTGCGCGGAGAGGCCCAGGTCCTCGAGCGCGGCGTGCAGGCCGCTGGCTTTATTGACGCCGGCGGGCAGCACCATGACCGCGCCCTTGTTGAATACGATCTGCAGCTCAAGCCCGTGTTCGCGGATCGCGTCCAGAACCAGCTTTTCGTTTGGCTCCCAGGTCGCGACAATGGAGCGCCCAACCGAAAGCGGCGTGACGCCCTTCTTGCGCAAGGTCTCCACCAATGCCGGCGGGGGCTCAGGAGCGAGCAGCGTTTCCTTTTTCTTGGCCGGGTCAAAGAGCAACGCTCCGTTCTCCACGACGACGCGATCGAAAAGATCGATCTGGGGAAAGACGCGCATGAGATCGGGCAGCTCGCGGCCCGTGACGAGGAGAAGCCTTCTGCCGGATCGCCTGAAGGCGACAAGCGCCTCGGCAGTTGCGTCCTCGACAATTCCGTCGTGCGCAAGCGTGCCGTCATAGTCGGTCGCCAGACAGCTGATGTACATGGATCCCCGTCGCGCTCTTCCCAGCGAAGTCTTAGCCAAACGCTCCAAGGACCGTCGCAGTTCCGATTTCGGCGCCCTTAGCTATCGCTCCCGGAAAGGGAACAACGCGCCTTCTTCCAGGATTTCTCCCGTGCCGGCGGTCTCGTTGCCCGTGGCGCCGGCCCTTATTGGGGCGAAGCAGACAATGGCGGAATCTCCTTCGGAGGCACAACTCGATCCCGACAAGAGGCCCAGGGAGCAGATCGAGAACGACCAGCCGATCTCCTCGCAAGTTCACCGCGCTCGGGAGCGGGGCAGGGGACGGCGCGCGCGGGCGCCTTGGCGCATCCCCTGGGCGGGGTGGAAGGATATCCTCTGGCGCGTCTACGCAAGCGTGAATGACAATCGCTTGCTGGCGGTTGCGGGGGGCGTCGCCTTCTATTCGTTGCTGGCGATCTTTCCCGCTGTCGCAGCGTTCGTTTCGCTCTACGGATTGATTGCGGACGCCTCGACGATCGACGCGCATCTGTCGCTGGCCGCTGGCGTCCTTCCCTCGGGCGCGGTCGACCTTCTCCACGAGCAGATCACCCGGATTGCTGCAAAAGGCGAAGCGAAGCTAGGGCTCGGCTTCTTGACTGGGCTCGCTATCGCCCTCTGGAGCGCCAATGCGGGGATGAAGGCGATCATCGACGCCCTCAATGTCGTCTATGACGAGAAGGAAAAACGAAGCTTCGTGAAGCTGAACCTTCTCTCTCTTCTCTTCACGGTTGTCGCCATCCTCTCGCTCATGGTTACGCTCGGCGCCGTTGTCATCGCGCCGATGGTGTTTTCGGCTTTCGGCCTTTCGTCGCTTCTGGGCCTTGCCATCGCCGTGCTGCGCTGGCCGCTCCTGCTGCTCCTCGTCACCCTCGCCTTGGCTGCGGTCTACCGTTACGGGCCAAGCCGCACCGAAGCGCGCTGGCAATGGCTTTCGGTCGGGAGCGTCTCCGCAGCCATCGGGTGGCTGATCACCTCGGTTCTCTTCTCCTGGTACATTTCCCATTTCGGCGCTTACAACGCGACCTATGGGTCGCTTGGAGCGGCCGTCGGCATGATGATTTGGATGTGGATCTCGGCCATCGTGATTTTGCTTGGCGGCGAGTTGAACGCCGAGATCGAGCATCAGACTGCGCGGGATTCGACGGTCGGAACCGCGAAGCCGCTCGGCGAGCGCGGCGCGGTGATGGCCGACACGATCGGCGCGGCGCGGTAGAGCCTACCGCGTTTGGGTAGCATTTCCCTCTCCCCGTCTTGACAGGGAGAGGGTTAGGGCGATCCTGGCGGCGCTGGTTGCGGCCAATCTCCCACGCCCCTTACCCCAACCCTCTCCGCCGGGAGAGGGAGTGGCCGTCAGTTACGCCTATTTACCAGCGAGCCGCTCTTGGGCCTTGGCCTCGGCCCAAAGCTGCTCCATTTCGTCGAGACTGGCGCCTTCGGGGGTTTGGCCGGCTTCGGCCAAGCGATCCTCGATATGGGCGAAGCGCCGTTCGAACTTGGCGTTGGCGCTGCGCAAGGCGGCCTCGGGATCGATCTTGAGATGGCGGGCAAGGTTTACGGCCGCGAATAAAAGGTCGCCGACCTCGCTCGACAGCGCCTCAGCCGAGCCCTCCGCGATCTCAGCCTCGACTTCCGCGACCTCCTCTTTGATCTTGTCCAGGACCGCGTGGACATTATTCCAGTCGAAACCGACCTTGCCGGCCTTTTCCTGCAGCTTCATCGCCCGCGAAAGGGCCGGCAGCGCGAGCGGAACTCCGTCCAGGGCACGCGACTTGGCCGCCTGAGGCTGCACGCCCGTCTCCGATGTGAGCTTCGCGCGCTTCTCATCGGCCTTGATGCGGCCCCACAGCGCTTTCACTTCGTCCGAACTCATCGCGCCGGCGTCGCCGAAGACGTGGGGATGGCGGCGCACGAGCTTGGCGGTGATCGCCTCGACGACCCCGCCGAAATCAAACAGGCCCGCCTCTTCCGCCATGCGGGCGTGAAAGACGACCTGCAGCAAAAGATCGCCGAGCTCCTCGCGCAGATCTTCGGTCGCTCCGCGCTCGATCGCGTCCGCCACTTCGTAGGCTTCTTCGACGGTGAACGGCGCGATCGAAACGAAGGTCTGCTCGATGTCCCATGGGCAGCCGCGAACAGGATCGCGGAGCGCCGCCATGATTTCGATCAGGCGGCGAATGTCGCGGGACGGTTGCATGGGAAAGGCCAACAGTCTGGGAAATGGCACAGAAGGACTATTGGACAGTCAAAGGGAGCGCGGAAAAGGCGCTCCCTATGTCATGAGGAGGCCCGTTCAGAGCGAGAGCGAAATAGCCTCGCGGCCTTTGGGCGTATCCACGACTTTCATGTTCACTTGCTGGCCTTCGGCCAAATGCGAAATGCCGGCGTGCCCGAGGACGGAGATATGGACGAACACGTCTTTGCCGCCGTCTTCGCTGGCGACGAAGCCAAACCCCTTGGCGTCGTCGAACCATTTCACCTTTCCGGTGACCGACACCGCGGTCGACGGATCAGGGGCGACCCGGCGCGGTCGAGGGCTGTCGCGGAACCCATCGCTCGCGGGCCTTTGCGGACGCTCGACGACGCCTGTGGCGTCGACTTCGAGCACCCGGGTCACCTGCGCTCCCTTGGCGCCGGCGCCGACCTGGACGCGCAATTTGGCGCCAGCGGGAACTGTGTCGTGACCTGCGGCGTGCAAGGCGTTGGCGTGCAGGAAGGCGTCGCCCGCGCCGCCCGCCAACTCGACGAATCCGTAGCCTTTGTCGGCCTTGAACCATTTGACGACCGCATCGACTGGCGGCGCTCCAGAATCGATCGGCGCCGAGGCGCCGCCCATGGGGGAGCCGGCGAAACCGCCTCCCTCCGGACCGCCGCCGTAGCTTCGAGACGGACGCGGCCTTGATTCGTAAGGCATCGGCCCATCGTCGTCGAACCCGCGCTTCCGAGGCGCCCTAAAGTCCTTACCCTTGCTCATATTAGTCCCAGATCTCCACCCAAAGCCCGATCGATCGGAGGGCGACCCGGCCCCTCGCGGTCCGCTGGATCCTCAGCGAACTCCGACGCGACATTTCGTCTAAACAATCTTCTTCGATTGAAGGCGCGATCCGCTTGTCCGTCGACCAACTCAAAGGCATGACCTCTCAGTCGGCAGACTCAACGCGGAATGACGTGGAGCGCAGTGACGCGCAACGGTCGGCGAATACCCCTCCGCCACCGGCATAAAAGTAAAATGTAGCGCCCGCATCATCAAAAGCCCGCTAGGCCAATACCGGACCTTGCGAGGCGAAGATAGCGTACTTTTGATCCCGTTGCCAGATGGTCCAAGAGAGCGCGTAAACTATTTGTTCATTTAAACCGCTCGTGTCGAGTGATTTTTGCCGACTGAAAGGTGAAGAGGCCAAGCGGCCTCCAAAAAAGACGGTGTTCACCGAAGGTCGGGAGTGGAACACGAAAGCTCGAACGCCGCGAGGAGACTCGGAGGCTATACGTCCACGAGTTCGAGCGATTTTGGCGCACGCTCCTGAATGAAGGCGAAACGCGCCTCGGGTTTTGTGCCCATCAAACGCTCCACCGCCTCGGCCGTCGCCTCATTCTCGTCCGCCAGGACCGCGACCCGCAGCAGAGTGCGCTTCGCGGGGTCCATGGTTGTGTCGCGCAAGTCCCGCATCGGCATCTCGCCCAATCCTTTGAAGCGGCTGACCTCGATCGCGCCCCGGCCGCTGAATCCGGACTTCAGCAATTCTTGCTTGTGCGCTTCATCGCGCGCGTAGAGCGAGCGCGCGCCCTGCGTCAGCCGGTAAAGCGGCGGAACGGCAAGATAAAGGTGCTTTTCCTCAATCAGTTTGGGCGTTTGCCGGTAGAAGAAGGTGATGAGAAGCGAGGCGATATGCGCGCCGTCGACGTCCGCGTCGGTCATGATGATGATCTTGTCGTAGCGGAGGTCGGACGAACGGTAGTGCGCCCCAGCGCTGGCGCCGAGCGCCTGCATCAGATCGGAAAGCTGCTGATTTTGCGCGAGCTTATCGCGCGCGGCTGAGGCGACGTTGAGAATCTTGCCCCTGAGCGGCAGCACCGCTTGCGACGCGCGGTCTCGGGCCTGCTTCGCTGAACCGCCGGCAGAATCGCCCTCGACGATAAACAATTCAGAGCCCTGCGCCGAAGAATTCGTGCAGTCCGCCAGCTTGCCGGGGAGCCGAAGCTTGCGCACGGCGGTCTTGCGCGCGACCTCCTTCTCCATGCGACGGCGAACGCGCTCCTCCGCGCGTTCGATCGACCAATCGAGGAGCTTGGCCGCCTGGCTTGGCGCAGCCGCAAGCCAATGGTCGAAGGCGTCGCGAACCACGTTATCGACCAGGCGCGCGGCCTCCGACGTCTGCAAGCGGCCCTTGTTCTGTCCCTGGAATTCGGGTTCGCGGATGAAGACGGAGATGAGCGCGGCGCAGCCTGCCATGACGTCGTCGGTCGTAAGCGCCGCCGCGCGTTTGCCCTGGCCGATGCGGTCCGCATGATCCTTGAGCCCGCGCAACAAAGCGGTGCGGAGGCCTGCTTCATGCGTCCCGCCGTCGGGCGTGGGAATGGTGTTGCAATAGGAGTGGACGAAGCCGTCGTCGCCGGCGAGCCAGGCGATCGCCCATTCGACCGAACCATGCTTGCCCGCTTTATCGACCCGGCCGGTGAAGACCTGGTCCGCGACAAGCGCCTCGCCCTCGATGTCGGCCGCGAGATAGTCTCGTAACCCGCCGGGGAAATGAAATGTGGCTTCCGCCGGGACTTTCGAGGCGTCAGTGATGAGCGAGGGCGCGCAGCGCCACCGGATCTCGACGCCGCCGAACAGATAGGCCTTCGAGCGCGCCATCTTGAACACGCGCGCCGGGTCGAAGCGCGCCTGAGGCCCAAAGATTTGCGGGTCGGGCAGGAAGCGCACCTTGGTGCCGCGACGATTGAGCGTCTTGCCGACGACGGTGAGCCCGCTCGTCGGCTTTCCGCGCGCGAAGGTTTGGCGATAGAGCGTCTGGCCGCGGGCGACCTCGACCTCGAGCTTCTCGGACAACGCATTCACCACCGAGACGCCAACGCCGTGAAGCCCGCCCGAGGTCTCGTAGGCGCCGCTGTCGAACTTTCCGCCCGCGTGCAGCATCGTCATGATCACTTCGAGGGCCGATTTCTTTGGAAATTTGGGGTGCGGGTCGACAGGCATGCCGCGGCCGTTGTCGATCACGCTCAGGTATCCGCTCTCCTCGAGCGAGACCTCGATGAAAGTCGCGTGGCCGGCGACGGCTTCGTCCATCGAATTGTCGATGACTTCCGCGAAGAGGTGATGGAGCGCATTGGAATCGGTGCCCCCCACATACATGCCGGGTCGCCGGCGCACCGGCTCCAACCCCTCGAGCACTTCGATCGAGGCGGCGGTGTAATTCGTTTCGTCCGGCGTTCCATTGCGGGCGCCGGACTTGGCGTTGATCGGCGCGGGCTTGCCGCGTCGGGGCGCTGCTGCGCCAAAAAGGTCATTCATGCTTGTCACACTTTGACGAATCAGGAGCCTCAAGTTACCACGAGGAGGGGGAGAACGAAATTAGAACGCGCGGTCGCGCCACGCGTACTCGGAGTTCTGCGAAGGCCAAGAGAAATCCTAGATTCCCGTCAGCAATGTGCGGGTTGCAGCCGCGACGTCCTTGTGGCGCATCAGCGCCTCGCCGACCAGAAACGCCTCCACCCCGGCCTTGGCCAGCCGCGTGCAGTCTCCGTGATCGGAAATGCCGCTTTCGGCGACCACAATCTTGCCCTGCGGGATTGAGGGGAGGAGCCGCTCGCACACTTCGAGCGAGGTTTCAAAGGTGCGAAGGTTGCGATTGTTGACGCCGATCAGGCGACCCTCGAGAGACAAAGCGCGCTTGAGCTCTTTCTCGTCATGCGTCTCAATGAGCACGTCGAGGCCGAGGTCATGTGCGGTCTTGTTGAGGGTTTTCGCGATTTCGTCGTCGACGGCGGCCATGATGATGAGGATGCAATCGGCGCCCCAGGCGCGCGCCTCCAGCACCTGGTACGCGTCGAACAGAAAGTCCTTGCGCAATATGGGAAGCGTCGTCGCCTTGCGCGCTTTCATGAGATGCTCGGGCGCGCCCTGAAACGAGGGCCCGTCGGTCAGCACGGAGAGACAGGACGCGCCCCCGGCCTGATAGGCCTTGGCAAGAGCGGCCGGATCGAAATCCTCGCGTATGAGCCCCTTCGAAGGGCTCGCCTTCTTGATCTCAGCGATCAGGCCGAAGCGACCCTCCTCGATCGCCCGTTGAAGCGCCTTGATGAAGCCGCGCGGCGGCGATTGGCCGTCGATCTCGCGCTCCAAGGTTGCGCGGGGCACCCTGACCTTGGCGTCGGCGATTTCGCGGCGCTTGTAACTTTCGATCTTCTTCAGGATGTCGGTCATCGGCGTTCCGACCGTCAAGCGTTTGACGCAGCGATCAATCGATCGAGCGTGCGGCGGGCGGCGCCGGAGCGGAGCGCGGCGTCGCCAATGGCCACTCCCTCCTCAATAGAGCTGGCTTTGCCGGCGATCACAAGCGCCGCGCCCGTGGTCATGAGCCCGATGTCGCGATAGGCGCTCTCGGCGCCGTCG
This sequence comes from uncultured Alphaproteobacteria bacterium, assembly GCA_963696665.1. Taxonomy (GTDB): domain Bacteria; phylum Pseudomonadota; class Alphaproteobacteria; order Rhizobiales; family Beijerinckiaceae; genus Roseiarcus. The sequence goes on along the minus strand of CAVOLE010000028.1, from coordinate 266,943 downwards.
AGAACATCGACGATCGCCTTCGCGTTGTACGCCGGATCGCCCCCCTTCAGCGCCGCCGGCGTCGCGCGAGGAAGACCGGCTGCTTCCGGCGTCAGTTCAAACGCGTGCAGTTTGCCGTCTTTGAGTTCGACCACCTTGGTCGGCCCGGTTGTGGTGATCTCGTCGAGGCCGTCGAGCCCGTGTGTCACCCAGACGCGTTCCGAGCCAAAGTTGCGGAGGACTTCCGCCATCGGTTCGAGCCAGGCGGCCGAAAAGACGCCGACGAGCTGCCGCTTGACGCCGGCCGGATTGGAGAGCGGCCCCAAAATGTTGAACAGCGTGCGCGTGCCGAGTTCGGTCCGGGTCGGGCCGACGTTGCGCATCGAGGCGTGGTGCGTCGGCGCCATCATGAAGCAGATCCCGGCCTTATCAAGGCAGCGTTCGACGCCGTCGGGCGAGAGTCCGATCTTGACGCCGAGGGCGGCGAGCGTGTCGGCGGCGCCCGAGCGCGAGGACGCGGCGCGATTGCCGTGCTTGGCCACCGTGACGCCGCAGGCCGCGGTAATGATCGCGGCCAGGGTCGACACATTGAGAGAGCCCGAACCGTCGCCGCCGGTCCCAACAATGTCGATCGCTTCCGGCGGCGCTCTTACGCTGAGCATCTTTGCGCGCATGGCTGCAACGGCGCCGGTGATCTCCTCGACCGTCTCGCCGCGGACCCTCAGCGCCATGAGGAACCCGCCCATTTGCGAGGGCGTCACTTCGCCCGAAAGCATCGAATCGAAGGCGCTTTCCGCCTCGCTCTGCGTTAGCGTCGCCCCCGCGGCGACTTTAGCGATCAGAGGCTTGAAGGATTCCATATCCTCGTTTCGCGTTCTCGTCGGAATGTTTGCTGCCGCTGATGAAAGGCTTGGGCGAAATCCAGGAAATTGCGCAGAATCTGCCGGCCGTGCTCGCTGGCGATGCTCTCTGGGTGGAACTGCACCCCGAATGTCGGACGGTCGATGTGCTGAATCCCCATCACCAGGCCGTCGTCGCTCTCCGCGCTCACCTCGAGCTCAGCGGGCGCGCTTGACCGCTCGATGACGAGCGAGTGGTAGCGCGTTGCACAAAAGGGTCCGTTGAGGCCACGGAAGAGCCCGCGCGCATTGTGCGAAATGCGGGACACCTTGCCATGCATCGGCGTTGGCGCGCGCACGACGTCGCCGCCAAACGCCTGCCCGATCGCCTGGTGGCCAAGGCAGACCCCGAGCATGGGCGTCGTTTCGCTGCCCATGCGAACGAGATCGAGACAGACGCCCGCTTCATTCGGCGTGCAGGGGCCAGGCGAGAGAACAATAGCGTCCGGCTTGTCGGCAAGCGCATCGGCGACCGTGATCTCATCGTTGCGCCATACAGACACGTCCGCGCCCAACTCGCCAAGGTAATGGACGAGGTTGAACGTGAAGCTGTCATAGTTGTCGATCAGCGTGACCCGCTGCATCACGGCTTCCGCATATCAAAGGAGCCATCTTTTCCGATGCTGCGCCGCGCCCGTCAAGTTGATCGGCCAACGCTGGGATGAAAGACGGAGGGAGCCGCGCCGCGGCATGTCGAAGTTAAAATTCAAGGGAGGGGTCTGGGTCAGTGATATGCGGAGGCGCTCCACGCTGCGGACGCAGGCAGGTCATCTCCCGATCTTTCACGTCTGCATACCGTTGACCGCCTTTTCTCTGGCATGCTAGCTCTCGATCGCTGGAGCGGCGGTCTCTACCGCCCGGCGCGCCATCAAGGACAAGCGCGGAAATTCAAGCGCGTCGCGAGCGCTGAATACTCGTCTCAGAGGGAGGACTTTTTGATGAATCGCAACGTCTCGATGCTCGCATTGGCCGCAGCGGCCGGGCTTTTCGCCGCACCCGCCCTGGCTGACACGAGCAAGATGAAAATCGCCTTCTCCAACAACTATGCCGGCAATTCCTGGCGCCAGTCCATGCTGAAGAGCTACGACATCGTCAGCAAGAAGGCGGTGAAGGACGGCATCGTCGCCGCGGCGGATGTGTTCACGACCGCGGACAAGGAAGTGCCGACCCAGGCGGCGCAGATCCAGAACCTCATCCTGCAGGGCTATAACGCGATCGTCATCAACGCCGCTTCGCCCGACGCGCTGAACGGCGCGATCAAGCAGGCTTGCGACGCCGGCATCGTTGTCGTCTCGTTCGACGGCATCGTCACCGAGCCCTGCGCCTATCGCGTGGTCGTCGACTACAAGGACATGGGCAAGCAGGAAGTCGACCATCTGGCGAAGTTCGACCCGAAGGGCGGAAATCTGCTTGAGATCCGCGGCCTCGCCGGCACCTCGATCGACGACGCCATCCACTCCGGCATTGCCGAAGGCGTCAAGGAACACCCCGAATTCAAGATCGTGTCCTCGGTCGAAGGCGACTGGGACGAAACGACGGCGCAGAAGGCGGTTGCGACCGTGCTGCCCTCGCTGCCGCCGATCGTCGGGGTCGTCGATCAGGGCGGCGACGGCTATGGCGCGGCGCAGGCGTTCGCTGCGGCGGGCAAGCCGCGTCCGACCATCATCGAGGGCAACCGCCAGGACGAGTTGCAGTGGTGGAAAGAGCAGAAGGACAAGGACGGCTACAAGACCTGGTCGGCGTCGATCGCGCCCGGCGTCTCGACCCTCGCCTTCTGGGTCGCGCAGCAGGTTCTGGACGGCAATAAGAACATTCCGCACGATTTGACCGTGCCCTATCTCGCTTTCACCCAGGACGACTTCGAGAAGGAATTGCCGAATATCCCGAAGGGCGGCGTCGCCAGCCACGAATACACCCAGGCTGACGCCATCGCCGCGATCAAGGCGAACATCAAGTAAGCAAGAGCGGCCGCGAGCGGCGGCGGTTGGCCGCCGCTACGCGTTCACCTTCCTGGAGATCGACCAGGCCCATCTCGCCGAAGCCGTCGCCAACACGCCTGTAGGCAGCGTCGCCAACAAAGAGTATTCTCTCGAAGACGCAACAGCCGCCATCGCGGCCAATCTGAAGAAATAACTGCGCCGGCCTGGCCGGCCCGCCATCCATGACGGTCCGTGCCGCCGACGACAATGTCTAAACCGCCCGCCCATTTCGTCACGCTGGATGGCGTCGAAAAGTCTTACGGCGCCGTCCGGGCCCTGGACGGCGTCGATTTCGCTGTGGCTGAAGGCGAATGCGTCGGCGTCGTCGGCCATAACGGCGCCGGCAAATCGACGCTCATGCACATCTTGAACGGCGGCGTCGCGCCGGATCGCGGCAGATTCGTCGTAAACGGCGAGGATGAGCCGCACTGGAATTCGGCGCGCGCAAGAGCGCTGGGGCTGCGCTGCGTCTTTCAGGAACTGTCGCTTTGCCCGAACCTGACGGTGGCCGAAAACGCCCGGGTCGTTCATCCAGCGATCTATGGGTTTGGTTGGCGCCGAAGGGCTGGGCGGCTCATCTTGGACAAGCTCGACGAGATCTTTCCCGGCCACGGCGTGGGGGCGGGCGACCTCATTCAGGACTTGACCATAGGCCGAAGGCAGATGGTCGAGATCGCGCGCGCCTTCTCGGTCTCCGATGCGCGCGCGCGCCTCGTCATTCTGGACGAGCCGACCTCCTCGCTTGACGCGCACACGGCCGGGCAGCTCCTAGCCCATGTCCGCCGCTCGCTCGAGTCCGGCGCAAGCTGCGTGCTGATCTCGCATATCCTGGGCGAGGTGCTCTCGACCTGCGACCGCATTGTCGTCATGCGCGACGGCAAGGTGGTCATGGCCGATGTGGCGCGCAATTTCGACCGGGCGAAGCTGGTCGGCGCCATGGGCGGCATCGAGCCCGAAGCTCCGCAGGCTCGGGCCGCGGCCGCGAGTGCAGCGCGCGGCGAAACTCCAGTCGTTGTTCGCGTGCGCCCCAAACGACAGACCGGCGATTGGGACATTGTGGCGCGCGAGGGCGAGATCATTGGCCTCGCCGGTCTCGCCGGTCACGGCCAGACCGATCTTCTGCTGGCGGCCTTCTCCGCCGCCTCGCATCCGCGCGCGGGCGCGACCGTCAGCGCGCCGGTCGCGCTTGTCGCGGGAGACCGGCAGTCGGACGGCGTCTTTCCGGGATGGTCGATCGCCCACAACATCGGCGTGCGGTCGCTGAAGAGATTGCGCTCCGGTCCCCTGCTCTCGCCCCGGCTCGAAGACGAACTCGCCAATGCTTGGCGCGATCGCATCAAGATCCGCACGCCCGACGTGCACAACAACATTCTCTCGCTCTCGGGCGGCAATCAGCAGAAGGCGTTGTTCGCGCGCGCCCTTGGCTCCGATGCGCGCATCATGCTGATGGACGATCCGATGCGCGGCGTCGATTTCAACACCAAGCTCGAAGTCTACGATCTCATCCGCGCCGAAGCGCAGCGCGGGCGCACCTTCCTCTGGTACACGACCGAGGTCGAGGAACTGAAGAACTGCGACCGGGCCTACGTGTTCCGCAATGGCGCGATCGTCGCTGAACTCATGCGCGACGAACTCAATGAAGAGCAGGTGATCCACTCCTCCTTCGCAGGCGTCGCCTGACCATGAGCGTGGCTACGGCTGTCCCGTCGGCGGGCGCGAGCGGAGCCCAGTGGCGACGGCGGCTGCGCGCTGCCCTCCCGGCCTTGTCGCTGGCTCTCGTTATCGCGGCCATCGCTTGGCTCAATCCGCGCGCGATCAGCTATTTCGGCTTCACGCTGATGCTGAATCTGGCGATTCCAATCGCGCTCGCCACCATGGCGCAAATGTTCGTCATCGCGGGCAACGACCTCGATCTGTCGATCGGCACGTTCGTCGGCTTCGTCTGCTGCGTGGCCGCGACCTGGCTGCATGACACGCCGTGGCTTGGGGTGCTGACGCTGGTCGGCTGCGTCGCGCTTTACGCCGCGCTCGGCGCGCTCATTTACCTACGCAATCTGCCCTCGATCGTCGTCACGCTCGGCATGAGCTTCGTCTGGCAGGGCCTCGCCATCCTCCTTCTGCCCAAGCCCGGCGGCAAGGCGCCCGGCTGGCTGCTTGCGATCATGGGGGTCAAGCCGCCGTTCATCCCGTTCCCGATCGTCGCCGCTGTGATCATCGCGGCGGTCGGCTATTTCGGCCTGATGCGCACGTCCTATGGTGCGATCCTGCGCGCGTCCGGCGGCAATGGCCTGGCGATCGAGCGCGCCGGATGGTCGCTGCTGCGCGCCAAGATGTCGTTGTTCGCGCTGGCTGGCGTCTTTGGCGTGCTGTCCGGCATGGCGCTGGTCGGCATCACCACTTCGGCCGACGCCAATATCGGCAACGGCTATACGCTGCTCTCCATCGCCGGCGTGATCTTAGGGGGAGGCGAGTTCGTCGGGGGCGTCGTGTCGCCGATCGGCGCGGTGCTCGGCGCGCTCACTATGGCGATGGCGGCTTCGCCCCTTCTGACCTTCATGCATATCCCGCCCGACTGGCAGGTCGCCGCCAATGGCGCGATCCTCATCATCGTCCTCGCCGCGCGCGTCGCCATCACCCGCAGGGGATCGGAGCGATGACCGCCGCGCTCCAGACGCTCCTCAAGCGGCCATGGATCTGGTCCTTCGTCGGCGCCGGCGTGGTCTGGCTCGCGGCGGTCGCCTTCACCGGAGGCTACGGCGCCGGGGGCATGCTGACGGCCGCGCTGTCGCTCGCGGTGTTCACCGTCATTGTCGGCGTAGGCCAGATGTTCGTCATCACGCTCGGGCCCGGCAACGTCGACCTGTCCCTGCCGGCCAATATCGGGCTCGCCAGCGCAGTGGCGATGAAGACGATGGGCGGCGACGACCGGCTGGTCATCGTCGGCCTCGCCGCCGCGATCGCCTGCGGGCTTGCGGTTGGCCTCGCCAATTACCTCTTGATCTGGGCGCTCCGCATCCCGCCGATCATCGCGACGCTGTCGGCGAGCTTCATTATCCAGTCGATCGACATCTCTTACGGGCGCGGGTTGCAGATCAAGCCGCCGCCCGGCTTCGCCGATTTCACCAACATCGTCGTCGCGGGCGTGCCTTTATTGGCGATCCTTACGGCGCTGTTCACCATCGGCGCCGGCGTCGCGCTTAATCGCACGATCTGGGGGCGCTCGGTCGTCGCGATCGGGCAGAACCAGCGCGCGGCGCGCCTCGCGGGCCTCAAGGTCGAGCCGGTGCGATGCGCGACCTACGCCTTGTGCGGCGCGCTTGGCGGCCTCAACGGGGCGCTGCTTGCCGGCTATTTCCGCGGGGCGAACGTCGACATCGGCAATGAGTATCTCTTGGCCTCGATCGCCGTCGTGGTCATCGGCGGCACGTCGGTCAGCGGGGGCAGGGCGAACCTGCCGGGCGTCTGGGGCGGGGCGCTGTTCCTGGTGCTGCTCTTGACGATGCTCAACACCTTCGGCGTCAGCGCCGGCGTGCGTCTCTTGCTCACCGGGCTCATCATCGTCGCGGTCATCACCGCGGCGGGCGGGGAGAAGGCGACGCGGTGAGGCGCCATTAGCGAGTTGGTTTTGAGCGATTTCAAGGACTTGCGCGCGATTAGCGAGTTGCTTCCGGCGGGGCGACAGGGGCCCGAGCCAATCTCCGCCTTAGCCCTCGAACGCCTTCACCGCTTGAACCTCGGGGAGGAAGTGCTTGAGAAGGTTCTCGATTCCGTGTCTCAGCGTCGCCGTCGAGGACGGGCAGCCCGAGCAGGCGCCCTTCATCTTGAGGTAGACGATCCCCTCGCGATAGCCCTTGAAGATGATGTCGCCGCCGTCGCCGGCGACCGCCGGACGGACGCGGGTCTCGATCAATTCCTTGATCGCCTCGACCTGCTCCTCATCCTTGGGATCGAAGAACTCGCCGGTCGTGACCGCGTCGGCGCCGCCGGTCTCGATCAGGGGCGCGCCGGAGAGATAGAATTCGGTCACGACGCCGAGCACCGCGGGCCTCAAGTGCTGCCACTCGCCCTCGGTCTTGGTCACCGAGATGAAGTCGTTGGCGAAGAACACGCCGCCGACGCCCGGCAGCTGCATGAGCGCCTTGGCGAGCGGCGAGCGCTCGGCCTGAGCCTCGTCGCGCGCCTCGAACGTCCCCTCGTCCATCACCGGCCGTCCGGGAAGGAATTTCAGGGTCGCAGGATTGGGGGTGGCTTCGGTCTGGATGAACATGGACGAACTCCTTCACACTAGATAGGCCCGCCGGCGTCCCGGCGCAAGCAACGGCGGCGCTAAACACGACGCCCGGGCAGCGCCGTCATCGCGAGGAGCCATAGGGCGTCGGGAGACGCCCGTCCTTCCGGACGGGCTAAGGCGACGCGGCGATCCAGGAGTTGCGGGTCGCCCTACGTTCCCTGGATTGCTTCGTCGTTTCACTCCTCGCAATGACGCCGATGGGCGCGATGACGCGGATTGGCGCCAAATCCCGCGAAAGCAAACGCCTATTAAGCGCGCATAAACGAGCTTAAACGCTAGTAAGCGCTAGTAAATTGCTAGCGTTTACTAGCGTTTATTTTTCCGAATTCGAGGCTTTTCAATGGGTTATGAGCCGGTTCAAATAAAAAATCCGCCCGCAATACCGCGTCCCCTTGGGTGGCGCCCTTTTGCTCCATCTTCGTCTCCGCATTGGGCATCCGGCGAATTCTCTGATGTCGAGGAAAATTTATAGCGCTAATTTCCGTTTTGCGGAAGACGTTGTTGACGGCAGGAATGGCGTCTTGGAGCTGGCCTATTGGCGCGGGCCGGAGGTGAAGAAAGCGTCCCCGCCGCAAAAAGTCCTCAAGGCGCTGTTAAGCGGGCAGATTGGTATCGACGAAACATCATCGGACGCAACTCAACGAGACGGAACCCCGATTTGAATTCAGAGAACTTTTCCGGGCACGGGGAAACCGGCGCACAGGGCCAAGGTTCTGACTTATTGGTCGCAAGACCACTGGGATCGGAGGCGGCGATTCCAGCGCCTGCCGCGGACGCGGCGTCCGGAGAGGGCTCCGCCGCTAGCGGCGTCCAGGACGAAGGCGAAGCGAAGGCGGCGATCGCGCAGCGCGCTGAGCCTTCTATCAAGGCGGAAAGAAACTTCTTTGGCGGGAAGATCGGCGGAAATCATGAAATTGGCGACTCGCCGGTCGCGGTCGCGTCGTTCGACGGGGCGGCGGTTGATCCTCTGAGGGAGGCGTCGGCAGCCCTCGACGACAGGGATTATGCGACCGCTCAGCGTCTTTTTGAAGCGGTCGGACGGAAGGACGTCGCCGAGGCCATCAAGGACGCATTGGCGGCCCTCGATCGCAAGGATTTCGCGAAAGCTCAGCGTCTTTTTGAGGCGCTCAGCCGGAAAGGCGCCGCTGCCGAGCAGGTGACGGGAGCCGCCGGCGCGCAGGTGAACGAATCGGCGCCGGCCAGTCCAGCGCCCCCCAAACCCGCGACGTTGGCAGGGGGTCCGATGGCGTCCAACTCCTGGAACAAAGCAATACAGAAACCCCTAACATCGGCGCCCGAAGTTGTTCCGCTTGCGGATGCGGCGTATCGTCGGCCGCCGCCCGAGGCGAAAAAGGCAAAATCGCGCCGCCTTAGGCCGCTTTTCCTCGGAGCCGGCTTGGTGGCGTTTGCGGTGTTCGGCGTATCCGCGATTTACGGTTCGCCGCCGAACTGGACGATCCCCGTCACAAAAAGTCAGGCGATCGCCGGTCTTTCTTCAGGCGCTCACATCCTCAAGGCGGATCTAGAGGCGGTCATGGGCAGAAGCGCGGGCGAGGAGGAGCGGTCCGCGACGCGCGACCCCAACGCTGCGCTCGCACAGCTGACGGAGCGGCTCGACCAGATCGAGCACGAGTACGGAGCGCGTTTGGATAAGCTCGGCGAGCGCTTCGACCAGGATTCCTCCTCCAGATTTGCCGATATTGCAGCGAGGCTCGATAAGCTGGAAAAGAAAGCCGCCTTGCCGGCGCCGCCCGCCTCAGAATCGGCCGATGTCGTGGCGAGGCTCGACAAATTGGAGAAGCGAATCGCCGCCGCGGCTGCGCCGGCTTCAGAAATTGCTGGTCTCACGACAAGGCTCAACAGGTTGGAGAAGAGAGTCGCCGTCGCGGGCGCAAGCTCCGCCAAGCCCCTCCCGCCTGCCGCGCCGAGACAATCGCGGCTTATGGCCAGGGCGGAACCTTCCGCCCCGAATGAAACAGCCAGACCCGACGACCCGGGGCCCGTGCTCCGAGACTATAACGTAGAGAGTGTGCGGGACGGCGTCGCGGTGGTTAACGGTCGCGATGGTCCCCAAGAGGTCGCGCCCGGAGATTCTGTCCCTGGCGCGGGGCGCGTCTTGCGAATTGAAAAACAGGGCAACGATTGGTTCGTCCTGACAAGCCGCGGCGTCATTGCGAGCGGTCCGGCGCCCTAGCAGCGAGGCTGGCTCGCAAGGGAAACCCAGGTCGAAAGTGACCCAACGTTCTTCGAGCCAGAAACTTCGCCTTCGGGCGGTTTCGGCGGTCTGACGGTAAGATTTGCATCACTGGGGTGGGGACCGCTTTCACCGGCTTCGCCATGCCGTAGAAGACGTTGCGTATTCTCGGGCCGATATTCGAGCCAATTCTGTCGGATTTATCCGCATTTGAACGCCGATTTGGCCTTCCCCTCCAGCGGAAGCGCATCCGTCGGCGGCTCCCAGCCGAAGACGCTGCGGCCGCCGTACGAATGCGAGAGGCGGCGCTCTTCGGCGATTACGTCCTCAACCGGCGGACCGGCGGCCCTCTCGATCCGGCGGGCCTCGTCGTCGAGGCGCTTGAGCGCGGCGAGGCGATCGTCCTCACCGAGCTTCGCCTTCTCAACCGCCGCCTTCATGACCGAGATCGTCTCGTCATAGACTTCTTGGGGGCACGGGGAACGGATGGCGGTCCTTGCCGTCATGGGCGAAGGACAAGTGGGCCGGATCGGTGAAGCGATAGGGCGCGCCGCGCATCACTTCGGCGACCATCGCGAGCGCCCGCACCGTGCGGGCGCCGACGCCGGGAGTAAGAAGCAATTCGGCGAAGTCGGCCGGTCCCCGATCGGCCGCCGCAGTGAAGCTCGCATGGAGGCGAGAGCTGAGCACATCGCTCGCGCGGACGTCGTGGTGAGCAGGTTGCGCAACGAGCGGAAGACTGAATTCAATCCAGCGTCTCGAATTGGCTGCGCCAGTGCAAAAGGCCTGACCTCTTGCCGCTGACGCGGGCCGCCTGCACGGCGCCGATAACGATCGCATGGGTGTGGCGCTCGAAAATCTCCTCGACGCGGCAGTCCAACGAGGCGAGAGCGTCGACGAGGGCGGGAGCGCCCGTCATGAGCGGAGACCAATCGCCTTCTTCAAATCGCGCCTCGCCCCCAACGCCATTGCGGCCGGCGAAGCGCGAGGCCAGCGCCCCGTGCTGGGCCGCAAGGATATTCACCGCGAAGGCGCCGGCTTGCATCAGTACGGCCAGCGTCGACGATGAACGCTCGAGGCAAACAACGAGCGAGGGGGGCGTGAGCGAGAGCGAAGCCAGCGCAGTCGCGGTGCAGCCGGCGCGCTCTTTTCCGTTCGCGCATGTCACGATCGCGACGCCTGAGGCGAATTCGCGCATCGCGAGGCGAAAATTCGCGCTTCTGGCGTCCGGATCCACCACGCTCATCGCTTCAGCGTCACTACAGGGTCATCGTCAACTAGCGGGAGCGTCAGAATGATCGGCCGGTGCGCCTTGTACCGGTCTGCCCACGCCGGCGCAAACAAATGGCTTCCGCCATCCGCTCGGCGTCGCAGCTTATGAAGGACGAACTTCCCCTCGGCTCCCAAGGAAAGGGCGTCTGCGCTTGCAGACGCTCGCGGGTTGGGTCAGTATTTCACTTGAAAAACGATCGTCCCTAACGTGGCGACGGGAGGAATACGCATGGCGCATCGGCTTCGTTTTGGCGTCTTTCTGGCGCCGTTCCACAAGCCAGGCATCAATCCGACGCTCGCGCTGCAGAGCGACCTCGAGCTCATTCAATGGCTGGATCGCTGCGGCTATGACGAGGCGTGGTGCGGGGAGCATCATTCGGCGGGAACGGAGATCAGCGCTTCGCCGGAAATCTTCATGGCCGTGGCCGCTGAACGGACGCGCCATATTAAGCTTGGCTCAGGCGTCGTCAGCCTCTCTTATCACAATCCGCTTTGGGTGGCCGAGCGCATAGTCCTGCTCGACCATCTCACGCGTGGGCGCATCATGCTTGGCGTCGGACCGGGCTCGCTGCCGACCGATGGGGCGATGATCGGCGTCAAACAGGCCGATACAAGGAGGCTGCTCGAAGACAGCCTCGGCGTGATCATACGACTACTCAGGGGCGACGAGCCGGTCAATTTCAAGAACGAACGCTGGGAGCTGGTCGACGCGCGCCTGCACCTACGCCCCTATTCGAATCCGCTGTTCGACGTGGCGGTCGCGGCGGTCGCCTCGCCCACGGGTCCTCGGCTCGCCGCGCGCCACGGTATTGGTCTGCTCTCCGTCGGGGCGACCACGGCGGCCGGTTTCGATGCGCTGGCTCTTCATTGGGAAGTGATGGAGGACCAGGCGAAGGTCCACAACACGCATGTCGACCGATCAAAATGGCGTCTCGTTGGCCTGTGTCACGCGGCGGAAACGATCGAGCAGGCCTACCGCGACGTTGAATATGGCATCGAACATTGGTTCCAATATTTCCAGGCTGTGGCCGCCTTCCCGCAGATGGCTGTTCCTGGAAACAACGTCAAAGAGATGATCTCGTTCATTAACGATTCCGGTTTCGGCGCGATCGGCACGCCAGACATGGTCACCGCGCAGATTGATCGGCTGATGACGCAGTCGAACGGCGGCTTCGGCGCCTATTTGATGCTGGCGCACAACTGGGCCGATCCGCGCGCCACGCAACGCAGCTACGAATTGATCGCCCGCCACGTGATGCCGCATTTCCAGGGCCACGCGCAGCAGACACTGGACGCCGCCGCCCGCGCGCGCGCCGCGCGCTCCGATCTCGCCGCGCAGCAGCAGAAGGCGGTTGAGGTCGCGACGGAAGCTTACGTCAAGGACAAGGCGAGGCGAGCGGGCTAGGACGGGACCGGCGCGAGAGGAGTGATTGGTGAGGCGCAGGCTTTGCTTGAACAGTTGAAAGGCGATCGCTTTGACCGGCTTCGCCGCGCCGTAGAAAAGGTTGCACACTTTCGTGCGCCGAAAATCGTGTAATTCTGTCGGATTTATCTACGATTGAACGCCGATTTCGCCTCCAGCGGAAGCGCCTCCGGCGGCGGCTCCCAGCCGAAGACGCTGCGGCCGCCGTAGGAATGCGAGAGGCGGCGCTCTTCGGCGATTACGTCCTCAACCGGCGGACCGGCGGCGCGTCTTTCGACCCGGCGGGCCTCGTCGTCGAGGCGCTTGAGCGCGGCGAGGCGATCGTCCTGGCCGAGCTTCGCCCTCTCGATCGCCGCCTTCATGACCGAGATCGTCTCGTCATAGACTTTTAGCGGCGCCGGGAATGGGTGGCGGTCCTTGCCGCCGTGGGCGAAGGAGAAGCGGGCCGGGTCGGTGAAGCGATAGGGCGCGCCGTGCACCACTTCGGCGACCATCGCGAGCGCCCGCACGGTGCGGGCGCCGACGCCGGGAACGAGAAGCAGTTCGGCGAAGTCGGCCGGTCCACGATCGGCCGCCGCTCTGAACGTCGCGTGGAGGCGCTGCGCGAGCACGTCGCTCGCGCGCACGTCATGGTGAGCGGGCATGACGAGATGGGGCAGCGAAAGCTGAATGGGGTCGGGCAGGGGCTTCCGGGGTTTTGCCTCGATGGCGGCGAGTTCGCGCGTGAGGCCATCCGGGCCGAGGGAGGACAAGAGGTCGAGCTGGGCGCCACGGGAAGCCTCGGCGCGGCGATCCGTCAGGTTGACGATTTCGCCCTGATGCGCGCCATCGATCGCATTGTGCGGCTCCTCGACGAAGCTTTGCAGGCCTTCGGACAGCCAGTGGTAGCGGCGAGCCGTGCGGCTCGCATCGTTCATGCCCTGCTGGACGATTGTCCAGTTGCCCTCGTCGGTGACGATGAACCCGTGCAGATAGAGGTCGAACCCGTCCTGGACGGCGGCGCTGTCGACCTTCGCCACGAGCCGGCTGACATTGGCGAGCGCGGCGACGTCGATCCCGACCCGCTCGCCGATCGCGGCGAGTTCCGCCGGCGTCTTTCGCGACTGCTTGCCGCGGCCGCCGCAGACATGGATCCCGAGTTCGCCCGCGAGGGGCTCGAGCCCGCGCTTCAGCGCGCCGATGACGCTCGTGGTGATGCCTGACGAGTGCCAGTCCATGCCCATGACCGCGCCGAACGACTGGAACCAGAACGGATGAGCGAGGCGGCGCAAGAGCTCGTCGCGGCCATAATGGCAGACGATCGCCTCGGCGATGACGGCGCCCAGCCGCGTCATGCGGCCCGCGAGCCACAAGGGCACCCGTCCGCCATGCAGCGGCAGATCGGCGCTTCCTGCTCTACGGGCCATGGGATGTTCCGAGATTCTTTCTAGCGGGCGGCGTGCTGTTGAACGGAGCAGGGGAGACTAGAGCATGGCGCCTTCCGATGGAATCATCATCGCGGGGGAGCGCGCGCTTTGGTGACGCGGTCGCCGACCGCGTCAGCCGCGCTCAGCGACCGCGGCTACAAGCGACCGCCGCTGCAAGCGTCAATCCATGAGACCCTTGGCCCTCGCGTAGTAAATGAGCGCGATCGTCTTGGCGTCGGCGATCGCGCCGCCCTCGATCATTGCGAAGGCCTCGCCGAACGGGATCTCAAGGACCTCGATATGCTCGACCTCATCGACGCCGCCGCCCTTTCCGGTGCGGTCCGCCTCGCCGTAAGGAGCGACGAAGCAGGCGATCCTCTCGGTCATGCCGCCCGGGCTCATATAGGCGTCGAAGGCGTAGGTAGGCTCCCTGATGGCGATGCCCGTCTCCTCGAGCGCCTCGCGGATCGCGCAGATTTCGGGCTTGTCGCCGTCCAGCATGCCCGCGCAGGCCTCGATGGTCGCAAGCGCTCCGTCGCTGAGATAGGCGCCGGCGCGAAATTGCTTGACCAGCGCGACGACCCGGCGCTTGGCGTCATAGAGCAGCACCGCCGCCGCTTTGCCGTGGCGATAGACGTCGTGCTTGAGCGTGCGCCTCGAGCCGTCGTCCTCGATGACCTCGATTTCGGTGCGGGTCAGATCGAACCGGCCCGTGGCGAGAAGAGTGTCGCGGATCACGCGAGCGGATTTGGCCATTGCGCGCGCCTAGTAGCGGAATTGTTCGCGCAGGATCCGCTCGTCGAGCGAATGGCCGGGATCATGCAAGAGGATGAGGGACGTCGCCTTGTCCATCGCCACGTCGACCTTGACGACGCGCCGGATTTCGAAATGGTCGGCGGCGGCGGCGACCGGGCGCTTGTCGGCTTCCATGATCTCGATGGTGACCCGCTGCGAATCCCTGAGCAGCGCCCCGCGCCACCGGCGCGGACGGAACGGCGAGAGCGGCGTCAGCGCCATCAGCGGCACGCCGAGCGGCAGGATCGGCCCGTTGGCGGAAAGGTTGTAGGCGGTCGAGCCGGCCGGCGTCGAAACCAGGATGCCGTCGGCGATCAGTTCCTCGAGCTGGACGATGCCGTCTATCTCGATGCGCAATTTCGCCGCCTGATAGGTCTGGCGCAATAGCGACACCTCGTTGATCGCCCGCGCTGTCGTCTCCGCGCCGTTGATGTCGCGCGCGCGCATGATGAGGGGGTGAATGATCGAGGGCTCTGCGACCCGAAGCCGTTCGGGCAGGCCTTGCTCGGAATAGTCGTTCATGAGGAAGCCGACCGATCCCCGGTTCATGCCATAGATCGGCTTCGGCGCTTTCATGGTCATGTGCAGGGTCTGCAGCATGAGGCCGTCGCCGCCGAGCGCCACGATGACGTCGGCCTCGTCGAGCGGGCTGTTGCCATAGAGAGCCGTGAGCCTCTCGAGCGCCTCGTTGGCTTCCTTCGCGCCGGAAGACAGGAAAGCGATCGTCTGCGTTCGCGCTGCTGGCGTCATGACCGACATGCACACTTCCCCACGCGAACGTTGACGGGCCGGCGCTCGTCGCGGCCGTTCCGCGGGGGCAGTCTTAGCCGAGTGCTGGGCGGCTTCAAAGTCGAGAGCCACACGGCTTGAAAGCGTGGCGCGCTGCCGTGGCGTCGTCTGGCCCGGATGGCTTGATGGCAGGAAGCTTCGAATTCTATCTTACACGCAAGTGGAGGAGTTCCTACGTGGCTGAACCGCAGCTTCCGTTCGCAGCGCCCGAGCGCGCGATCTCGCGCATGAGCTCGCGCGTCGCGAGGGGAGAACCGTAGCGGAGATCGTCGAACGGGCGCTTGAGGCTTATCGGTCGGACGACACCCACCAGGAAAACGCCGCGGAATTCTATCGGCGCTTGATCCGCGGTCGAGAGGAAGATGTCGACCTCGATGCTCTTCTCGCCGAGCATCGCGAACCGCATTCCGGCGTCGATCTGTGATCTTCATGGACACAAATGTGGTTTCCGAGCTTATGCGGAAGCGCCCGATCCGGGCGCGATCGATTGGCTCGAACGTCACGACGCGGAGCTTGCGCTATCGACAATCGTTATCGGGAGATCGCATTCGCATTGAGAAGGTCCGGCACGAGCCGCGGAGTCGGCGTCTGGCGAGCGATTTCCATGACCTTCGACGCCGTTACGCCGACCGCATCTTTAGCTTCAACGAGGCGGCTGCCCTGGCGTATGGGGTTCTCATGAGCAGGCGAATGCGGGCGGGACGGCCAATGTCTATCCCGGACGCGATGATTGCGGCGATCGCCCAGACGCGCGGCGCGCGGCTCGCTACCCGCAACGTCGCCGATTTCATCGATTCCGGACGTGAACTGGTTTCCCCTTGGGCGTCTTGACCGACCCTGGGCAAGCTTGTGAACCCAAGTCCTCAGGGTTTCGAGCGATCGATCGAAGGCTCTGTCCATCTCGGTCGCCCTCTCGCGGCCGCGAGCCCTCGCCCAATCGAGGGTAGAAATTCTCGCGACGATGAGCGGGATTATGGAAGTTGCTGCCGGGCGTCGGGGAGGGCGCGCGCGGGCTTGCGCAACGCGCCTTCCGCGGTCGGCAGCTTGATCAGGAATCGCGCGCCACAATAGAAGTCGTCCGCCTTTGTCGGGGCGAGCGTGATCGCGCCGCCGTTTCGCGTCACCAGGTCCGCGGCGATCGCAAGCCCGAGGCCGGCGCCAACTTCGCTCGTCGACTTGTGGAAAGGCTCGAAGATCCGCTCGTTCTGGTCGGGCGGAAATCCGGGACCCGTGTCGCTGATCTCGATCAGCGCGAGCCCGTCGGTGCGAATGGCCGCGAAACGAATGGCTTTCGGACGTCCCTCCGTTGCGCCCTTGGCCATCAAAGCCTGGGAAGCGTTGCGGCTCAGATTATCAAGCACGCGCAGGACGTGGTCCGGGTCGGCGTAAACGCAGAACCGCGGCGGGATGTCGATGTTGTAGTCGATCGCAGCGTCGTGTTCGGCTTTCCCCGACTCGACCACTTCCCGCACCAGCTTGCTCAGGTCGAAGGCGCGGCGCGAAGGAGGAAGTTCGCGGCTTGCGCCATAGGTCAGCGTCGACTGACAGAACTGGATCGCCCGATCGAGGGTCGCGACCAGGCGCGGCGCAAGCCGTTGGGCGAGCGGATCGGGGATTGTCGCCAAGCGGTCCGAAATGAGCTGCGCGGCGCTGAGAATGTTGCGCAGGTCGTGATTGATGCGCGCGACCGCCATGCCCAGCTCGGCCAGGCGCTTGCGCTGCGCCAGCTCATGGGCGAGCGACCGCTGCATGATCGCCAGCGCCGCCTCGGCGCGGCCGATCTCGTTGCCGCCCCGCCCGGAAGGCTCGATCACGCGCGAGGCGTCCTGCGGACTTTCGCCAAAGGCGATGATGTTGGAGGTGAGCCGGCGAACCGGCTCAAGCACCATGCGCCAGAGGGCCGCCCACAAGACGCAGCTGACAACGGCGGCGATCATGAGAGAAATCGCCAGGAAATTGCCCGACACGCGCCACAACGATCGGATCAGCGAACTCTCGTCAAAGGCGAATTCGATCGCCGGTTCGCCTGCTTGGGCCGGAGCCCTCAGCTTCACGACTCTGTGGGGTTCAGCGAACAGGGTGCGAAAGGTGGCCGCCAGGCTCTCGAAAAAGGAACTGTCGTCGGCGGTGATCGACTCTGCGCCCACCGGCGGCCCGCCGGCGATCACAAACTCGCGACGCCCCGAGGGGGTCGCGACCGCCAGCCACTTCACATCGACGCTATGAAGGATCTTCTGCGCCAAGTCCTGCGGCGGCGGCGTTTGGCCGGCGAGCCCGAACGCCTCCACGGTCGTCTCGACGCCGCTGATCTTGTTGTGCAGCCACATATCGCGATGCGCGGTGAGCCGCGACACGTAAAAAAGGCCCATCGCCAGGAAGACGAACCCGATCGTCACGGCAAGCACGCGCGCCGCGAGGCCGAAGCTCTGGAGGGGCATCGCCAACCCCGGCGCGCTTGCGTGCTTTGCGAGCGCGACGGAGACCGCCTGCGCCTCTGCGCGGCTTTCGCTTCTGGCCGGAAGGTCTAGCATCGTCCAGTCACGCCCTCACCCCATTGAGCTCGTCCTCAATATGGGCCTTGATTATGGCTGAAAAACTGGCGTCTGCGTGAAATCCGAGGCTTTTAGCCCGCGCGGGATCGAAATCTCGCGCCCAGCCGGCGACTATTTTGATGATCGTCTCGTCGGGCTCACGGCGGATGAGGGCGACCGTCTTGTCGCCGGCGATGGCGCGCAAAGCCTCGATCTGCTCGCCGACCGTGACGCTGACGCCGGGCAGGTTGAGCGAGCGGCGGGCGCCGAGGAGCGAGAGGTCGAGTTCGGCCGCGCGCAGGAGGAACTCGATCGCGGCGCGAGGCGAGGCGTGCCAATGACGAACGTCGTCGCCGACCGGCAGGATCGCCTCCTTGCCGGCGAGCGGCTCGCGGATGATGCCGGAAAAGAACCCGGAAGCGGCCTTGTTCGGCAGGCCGGGGCGAACGCAGATCGTCGGCAGTCGCAGGCCAATGCCGTCGAAGAAGCCGCGCCTCGAATAGTCGCCGAGCAGGAGTTCGCAGATCGCCTTCTGCGTCCCGTAGCTGGTCAGCGGCGCGGCGAGGAATTCGTCGCCGATCTTTTCCGGGAACGGCGCGCCATAGACGGCGATCGATGAGGTGAAGATGAGGCGCGGCTTATAGGCGCCGCCGGAGAGCGCCTGCTCGCGCCGGATCGCTTCGAATATCGCGTGGGTTCCCCCGACATTGATGGCGTAGCCCTTGTCGAAATCCGCTTCCGCTTCGCCCGAGACCACCGAAGCCAGAAGAAAGATGATGTCCGGGCGCGGCGCGACGAGCTTTGAGGCGACATAAGAGGCGGCGATGTCGAAGGCGTCGAGCGCGACCGGGAACGGCGCATTGGCTGGCGCCTGCGGCGCGATGACGTCGACGAGATGCGCGTGCGTGATGGCTTTGCCGGCGAGCTTTCCGTCGCGGACGAGGCGCGCGGTCAATTTGCGTCCGATCATGCCCGCCGCGCCTATAATGAGCACCTTCATCCAAACCTTCTCCCTTCGCAGCCGCGATTCCTAACTCGCGGAGCGGCGGCAATCTAGAGCGGTTTTGCCGCCCTGCATATTCCCGTTCCGTTGTCAAGTTGAGTGAAACATTTGTGAAGAGGCAAATAGCATCGCCTTGTTTTGGCCTCACATACTCTCCAGAGGGGCCTCGTAACGTTGAGAACAAGAGGTGTAATGGATGCATAAAATCATGTTTGCGTGCGCGGCCATTGTTGGATTTACGAACGTAGCGGCCGCAAGCCAATTGGGTATAGCCTCATATTATCAAAATCCACATTACAGCGGTCTGATTGCAGCCCACAAAACTCTTCCGTTTGGGACGCGGGTCAGGGTGATCAATCTCGACAACGGCCGCAGCGCCATCCTGAAAATCGTCGACCGGGGACCGTTCATTCGCGGCCGCATCATCGACGTCTCGCCCGTCGCCGCCAGCGCCCTCGGCTTCCGCGTCGCGGGCCTCGCGCATGTGCGGATCGAGCGGATCTGAGCCGCCTTCGCCTCAAGGGCCGGGTCGATAGGGCGTCCGTAAGGACGCCCGTCTCACGGACCGGCTAGGGCCCCGGCCGGGCGGCGTCAGCGACGCCGCCCTTACAGATCACCCCCAGCGGTTCCGAGCGAAAGCGCCAAACTGACGTCTTTATTTCACGAATACGTAGGTCGCGGCATACGGCTCTGAATGCAGTTCGCCTTCGCTGTCGCAGGCTCCCCCGAAGACGCCCCCCTTCGTGTCGATGCGTAAGACCGATGTTGCGCCTGCGACGAGACCGGAGTTCGGGGGGTCTTTGACTGAGAGTTTCAACCAGGGAATGTCTTTTGCGGTCGCGCCTGGCGCTTTGCTCATGAGTTCGCCTTGAACTCGCGACCCATCGTCGAATTCCCATGTTGGGCCGACAAAATGGCGTCCGACCGTCTTTCCCTCTTCCAGCAAGGTTGCGACAGGCTCCCGGAACCTCCAATTCAAGGCGCCCGCAGTATTTTTTGCGCATACGTAAATCTGCGCTCCCGCCGCCTGGAGCCGCGCTACGGGGACGCCGCCTTTAACGGCGATTGTCGCAGGGAGATTCTTGAGGCCCTCGGCCCGCGCGGCGGCAACCGACCCCATCAAAGCGAGAATTAAGACCAGTCTGGTCATTTATGAATCCCCCGCGGGCCGCGGGCCCAGACGGCCGCTAGACCACGCTCGCTGTCGGTCAGGCGTCAGATGAAGACGACGGCCGACATGCAAACATTCCCCGATGCGGGAATCTAACGGCTGCCTTGCGTCAGCGCAAAATCAAATGGGCGGCATGTCCGCGCGATTGCTGTGGCGGCAAGCTCGAGGCTGTCTCGCTCTAGTTCCCGCCTTCGAGCAGCCGCCGCGCGATCACCTGAGCCTGGATCTCCGCCGCGCCTTCGAAAATGTTGAGAATGCGGGCGTCGCATAAGACCCTCGAGATCGGGTACTCGAGGGCGAAGCCGTTGCCGCCGTGGATCTGCAGCGCGTTGTCCGCCGCGGCCCAGGCGACCCGCGCGGCGAGGAGCTTCGCCATGCCCGCCTCGAGGTCGCAACGGCGGCCTTCGTCCTTGGCGCGTCCGGCGAAATAGGTGATTTGCCGGGCGATGTGGATCTCGACCGCCATCATCACCAGCTTGTCGGCGACCCGGGGAAAATGGATGATCGCCTTGCCGAATTGCACCCGCTCCCTGGCGTAGCGGAGGCCCAGCTCGAAGGCGCATTGGGCCACGCCCACGGCCCGCGCGGCGGTTTGGATGCGCGCGGATTCGAACGTTTCCATCAATTGCTTGAAGCCCTGGCCTTCGACCCCGCCCAGAAGCGCCTCGGCGGGCAGGCGGAAGCCGTCGAAGGCGATCTCGTATTCCTTCATGCCGCGATAGCCGAGCACTTCGATTTCGCCGCCCGACATGCCCTTGGCCGGGAACGGATCGGCGTCCGTGCCGCGCGGCTTCTCGGCCAGGAACATCGACAGGCCCCGGTAGCCGCGCTCGTCCGGGTTGGTGCGGACGAGGAGCGTCATCAGGTCGGCGCGGACGGGATGGGTGATCCAGGTCTTGGCCCCGCTCACGACATAGTGGTCGCCGTCGCGGGCCGCGCGGGTGCGCAAGGATGCGAGGTCGGAGCCGGTGTTGGGCTCGGTGAAGACCGCAGTCGGCAGGATCTCGCCGCTCGCGATTCTCGGCAGATACTTTTGTTTCTGCGCCTCCGTGCCGCCGACCAGGATCAGTTCGGCGGCGATCTCGGAGCGGGTGCCCAGCGAGCCGACGCCGATATAGCCGCGCGACAATTCCTCCGACACGACGCACATCGCCACCTTCCCGAGGCCCATGCCGCCATAGGCCTCGGGGATGGTGAGGCCGAAGACGCCCATGGCGCTCAAGCCGGCGATGACCTCGAGCGGGATATAGGCGTTGGCGCGATGCCAGCCTTGGGCGTGGGGTATGACCTCAGCGTCGGCGAAGCGGCGCATCTCGCCGCGAATCGCCTCGAAGGTCTCGTCAAGGCCGGGGTCGCCGATCGCGCCCTCTTGCGCCTCGCCGATCAAGGCGGCGAGGGCGGCGCGGTTTTCCCGCGTATTGCCGGAGGCGATCAGGGCCTCGACGATCTCGTTGCGAAACGGCGCGATGTCTTGAGGCCCCAGGCCGAAGTCGGTCAAGCGCAGGATTTCACCCTGATTCATCGGGATGCCGTTGAACATCTGGGTAAGATATTCGCCAAGCCCGATGCGCATGATGAGTTGCTCGGTCTCGCCGAAGCGGCCCTCCTCGCTCATGCGCTGAGCGTATCCCGCCATTTCCTTGATCGCTTCGACATAGGTCGCGAGCCACGCCAGCCCATGGACGGCGTGCTGTTCGGCCTCGATCCTGTCGGGGCTCAGCTTGCCGTTCTCGCTCACCCGATCGCGGACGGCGTCGAGCGCGCAATCCAGGAGTCCCTGGGCCGAAAAATGAGCCTGGCGGGCGAGGTCGTCGAGCGTCATGGAGCGCGTGTCTCCTTCGGGTGGGCGCCGCTTTGCTGCGGCGCAGCATGCGTCGTCGCCTTCGCCGTTGCAATGCGTTTCATGGCGCCGTTGGGTGTGGATTCGCCTTCGCGCGGGTGGCGCTTGCGGCCGCATCCGGTCAAAATGGCCGTTTGTGACGGGAGGCTCGAGCAGGGTGCGCGCAGGCCTGAGAATCGTCTGGGAGGCGGCGGAGAAGTTCGCCGCCGATGACGGCTGGGCGATCGCCAGCTACATCGGCCTCACGCTGCTGACCTCGCTGTTTCCGTTTCTCATATTTGTCGCGGCGGTCGCCGGGTTCTTCGGCTCGGAGGACCTTGCGCATGAGGCGGCGAACCTCATTTTCGCGGAATGGCCGGAGGTTGTGGCCCGGCCGATCGCCGACGAGGTCGAGCGGGTTCTGACGACCCCGCGCAGCGGCGGATTGCTGACATTCGGCGCGGTCTTCTCCTTCTATTTCGCTTCGAGCGCCATCGAAGCGCTTCGGGTCGGGCTCAACCGCGCCTATGGCCTCGTTGAGCCGAGGCCCTGGTGGATGCTGCGCCTCCAGTCGCTTGGGCTGGTGCTGACCGGGTCGTTCGCCCTGCTGGCGCTAGCCTTTCTGGTCGTGCTCGGGCCGCTGATCGTGGATACGCTCGCGGCCTTCTTTCCCTCGGTTGAGCAGGCGCGCAGCCTGCTGACGTTCCTCCGCATCGTGATCGCGGGCTTGATGCTGGCGAGCTCGCTCATTCTCGCGCATCTCATCCTGCCCGCCCATCGGGTCGGGTTTCTCGATATCCTGCCGGGCGTGGTGGTGACCTTTGTCGCCAGCATCGCCTTCGGCGAGCTTTTCGGCGCCTATCTGAGCGAGTATTTGCGCAACTACATCTCCACCTACGCCGGCCTTGCCTCCGTCATGATCGCGCTCGTCTATCTTTATTGGGTGGCGCTCCTGTTCGTGTTTGGGGGCGAGTTGAACGCCGCGATCATCAGGGCTCGCCAGCAGAGGGTGGACGAGAAAGCCAAGGAGAGCGCCGCCGATCCCGCCGCGGGGCGGGAAGCGCACCTCTAGCAGGTCTTATAATCCCCTCGACTTGAAGTACCTCAACAGGGTCCAGACAGCGGCTTGCTGTTCGTCGTCCATCTCATTCAAGTCGAGGTGGGCGAGGAGGATTTCTGACGGCTTCCTCATGTCGCTGAGGGGCAGGGCGGATTGAGCCGGAGGCGGCGGCGGCCCTGCTTCGATCTCCTTTATCGGCGGATGGGCGAACGCAGGCCTTGCGGGCTTCCTGCGCGGCGCGAGCGACCGCGGCTTCCGGCCTTTCAGCACGCGGCCGCTGACTTTCACGCCCGCATCGTTCGCGGCGTAGAGAAAGAATGTCACGCATTTTTGGACGACCGCGTCGGCAGCCGGGAAAGCCCGCCTGAACGCCTCGTTGAAATGTGAAGGCGTAGCCGTCTCCAGGTCGATCGCGAACATTGGCGCATATTCCTGTCGCAGGAGCTCCGAGAGCTTCTCCGGCCAATGCCCAGCGCCATGCGCCTTGATGAGCTCCTTGAGCCGCTGGGTCGGGCGCCCATCCTCCTCGATCAGACCGAGGAAGCGAAGCGCGTGCATGAGCTGACTGCCGACCACGCCTGAAAAGCGGGTGAGCACGCTGCGGTCGATGCGCGACGGAACGCCCTGCTCGTGAAGATCCTCGATGAACGTCTTGAACGTTCGGTACGACGTATACGGCGGCGTTCCCGACGACTTCGCCCGCTCAGGCATAACGATCTCCCGCCAGTTCGGAATGCGCGCCTCGTATTCCGCACCGCTGGACCATTATACCGTATTCATGGCCCCAGTTGGACTATTCCAAATCGCCGATTGCGTGGTGATTTGTTTTTTTAAGATGCTGAAGAAATTGGAAATTCTTCCCAGGCTGGCGGGTTATGGGGATGCAACGTCTCTCTGCCTTTCCAGGAAAAGAATATCCGCTCTCAGACCATTCCGCGCGGCTCGAAGGCCGCCGCGACAGCCATTGGAGCATTGAAATGCTGTGGACCGCCGAGGCAGTCGAGGATCTCAAGAGGCTTGCGCTTGCAGGAAAGAGCGCAAGCCATATCGCGGCCGAGCTCGGCGTAGGATCCCGTAACGCTGTGATCGGCAAGGCGAGCCGCATCGGGATCAAGCTCAACGGCGGCGGCGGGCGCGCTGCGTCCGGCGCGGCGCCGGCCCGCGCGGCTCGGCCCCAATGGGCGACGGCTCGTTACGCTCGGCCCAACGCCGACGATAAAGGCGCCCAGGTCGTCGCGGCTCGCACTCTCTCGCCTGTGGAGGGGAGGGGGGCGTGGACCTTTGGCGAAGTCGAGATCGGAGAGATGCGCCGGCTGCGGTTCGAGGATATCCGCGAATCCGCCTGCCGCTGGCCGCTCGGCGATCCGCGAAGCGGCGAGTTCGCCTATTGCGGGCTGACGCCGGCTAAGGGCCAATCCTATTGCGCCGGCCATTGCCGGATGGCGTATCGGCCGCCCCAGGCGAGGCCGGGCACAAGGGAGCGGCAGCGCGCCATCGGGAGTTCGTGGCGGGTGGCCTGAGGGCGGGCCTTTGTAGCCGCGACCGCTGCGGTCAGCGACCGCGTCTACAAGTCAGTCCTCTCGAACACGCAGATCAGGCCCGGCGTGTCCGCGCCTGCTTCGCGCCGCGTCGAAGCCGACCGGATGAGGAGGGGCCTGAAGCCGGCCTCGCGGGCGGTCGCCTCGACGTAGGAGCGGCTGTGGGCGAACCGCATCGTGGGCTCGAGTTTGAAGCCGTCGCCCTCGCAGGTTTCGACTGAGAAGACGAAGAGGCCGTCCGCGGTCAGCGCCGTCGCCACGGCGGCGAAGAGGGGCGCGAGGTCGCCGACATAGACCAGCGCGTCCGCCGCGACGATGAGATCGAAGCTCCCCGGCGGCTCGCGTCCGAGCATCGCCAATGCGTCGTCAACCACAAGCCGATCATAGAGATAACGCTCGCGCGCCTTCGCGATCATGGCTGCCGAGAGGTCGACGCCGGCGAGGCGGTCGACGCGCTCGCGCAGCGGAGCCCCCATGAGTCCCGTTCCGCAGCCTAGGTCGAGGGCAGAAACGAAGCGGCGGCCTGGCGCGACGGCGGTCAAGGCCTCGGCGATGAGGGCGGGGGCGCGATAGTTTAGATTGTCCGTAAGGTGCTTGTCGAAGCGCGGCGCGTAGTCGTCGAACAGCCGCGCGACATAGGTCTGCGGCAGCGCCCGCGGCGCGTCTGCTCGGCCGATGAGCGCGAGCCGGGCCAACGCTCCCTGCGTATCGCCGGGATCGGCAAGGAGGCTCTTGCGAAAGGCTTGCGCCGCGGCGTCGAGGTCGCCCAGTTTCTCCCGCGCTTCGCCCAGCGCGAACCACGCCGCCGCCCAATTCGGCGCGCGCTCGAGCGCCTGCTCGAACAGCTCCGCCGCCGCGCCAAAGTCGCCCTCTTCCGCCGCCGCTTTGGCGTAAGCGAAACGACGCTCGGCGATGAGGTCGCCTGAGGCGAGGGGATCGCGCGGCATTTACCGGCCGTCGGCGAGCGCGGCCTTGAGGCGCGGCAGCTTTGTGTTCACGCCGTTCATCTTGGCCAGATCGATAAGGCCGCCGAACCGGCGCTGCTTCTTGGCTTCATGGTTGGTGAAGATTTCGGAGAGGCGGTGATCGAGAAACGGATTGGAGAACCGCTCGATCACGGTTCGGAGATAAGCCTGCGCCTCGTCTCCCATGCCGATCGCCGCGAAAACGGGAAGCACCTCTTCCTCGTAGAGCGCGTCAAGCTTGGCCCGCATCGTTGGGTCCGCCACCGCCTCGCGGACCGTCAGGCCGGGCGCGCCGCGTTCCTGAGCCCAAATCTCGGCGAGATAGGTGTGGCCGAGATTGAGGATGAAGAGCTTCAGCCGCTCGTAGGGCTTGAGGTCGGCGGCGACGACGATCGCGGGATGGCGGCAAGGAAGGTCGAGGCCCGGCTGGTCCTCGATCGCCCACAAAGCATAAGGTTCGGCGACTGCGCCCAAAGGCTCGAGCGGCTCGGAGACGATGCGGTCGACGAGCGAATTGACCCACAAGCACTCCTCTCCCACCCAGCGGCGCGCCGTCGCCGGCGCTTGCCAGCGGTCGAGCACTTCGAGCACCACGCCGCGCAGGGCCTTGCCGTTCGCGGGCGTGAGCTCGCAGGGGAAAAGCGTGATCGGGCTCTCCGCCTGCCGAAAAGCGCGCAAGCAGGAGCTTGGCGAGCTTGGCGGGAAACGATCGGGGCGGTCCGGCGTCCGGCCGGTCGGCAGGATCGGTCTCGTAGCCGCGGTCGGCGGTGTTCGACACGGCGCAGCGCGCGGCGATGAACAGCCGCTCGAGCTCGTCCCATTGGGTCGCGGCGTCGACGCCGGCGCCGACGCTCCTAACCTCCACGCTCTCATCGACGACCGCGCCATTGCTGAGGCCCTTGACGAGAACGCGGTAGGGCTTGCCGGTCGCGAAGGCGTCGATGCGCCGGCGGCTTTCCGGATTCCCCGTGGTTCCCGCGACGGCGATGCGCCCCATCGCTTCGCCGCGAGGCAAGGCGTCGCTGACGAACAGGTCGACATGCGCCTGCAGGAAGCGGCTCGCGCCGAACTGAAGGATAGGGAATGCGGTCAAATCTCTCTCCGCGCAGGGCCCGCTTCTTGGCTCGCGCGACCGCGCTTGTCCATTCCGACGGATGCGGCGGGTTGATTTTTTCGTTTATCTCTGATTGAAGGGGCGCCATGCGAACGTGGTTGACGACCCTGCACCTTAGCCGCCCGGCGCGTTAGACGCGTCGGGACATAGTTTCGCATCCGCCTTTCATTCCATAGGCACGCTCGGCCGGCTGATTGCAGCCAGGCTGGCATAAGTCTTTCCAGGGTTCGTCATGACACAGATGCCCATTCAAAAGTACCGCGCTTACGCGCCCATTATCCTGCCAGACCGGCAGTGGCCCTCGCGGGTCATCGAGAAAGCGCCGATCTGGTGCTCGGTCGACCTCCGCGACGGCAACCAGGCGCTGATCGAGCCGATGGGCGTCGAGCGCAAGAACCGTATGTTCCGGCTCTTGGCCGACATGGGGTTCAAGGAGATCGAGGTCGCCTTTCCCTCCGCCTCGCAGACCGACTTCGACTTTGTCCGCTCGATTATCGAGTCCGGCGCAATTCCTGACGGTGTCGCGATCCAGGTGCTGACCCAGTGCCGCCCGGAGCTGATCGAGCGCACGTTCGAGGCGGTGAAGGGGGCGAAGAACGTCATCGTCCACTTCTACAATTCGACCTCGACTTTGCAGCGCGACGTGGTCTTCAGGACCGATCGCAAGGGCGTGACGGATATCGCGGTCAACGCGGCGAAGCAGGTGAAGGCGCTTGCCGGCGCCGTCCAGGGCACGGATTTCCAGTTCGAGTATTCGCCGGAGAGTTTTACTGGCACCGAGCTCGATTTCGCGCTCGACATTTGCGAGGCGGTCAAGGACGTCATCAAGCCCACGCCGTCGAAGCGGCTCATTCTCAACCTGCCGGCCACGGTCGAGATGGCGACGCCCAACACCTACGCCGACCAGTTCGAATGGTTTGGGCGCCGCATATCCGACCGCCCGAGCGTGATCCTGTCTGTCCACCCGCACAATGATCGCGGCACGGCGGTTGCGGCGGCGGAGCTCGCGCTGATGGCGGGCGCCGAGCGGGTCGAGGGAACTCTATTCGGCAATGGCGAGCGCACCGGCAACGTCGACATCGTCACCATGGCGTTGAACCTGTTCACACAAGGGGTCGATCCTGAGCTCGACGTCAGCGACGTGAACGCGATCCGGGACGTTGCCGAGCATTGCACGCAACTGCCGGTGCACCAGCGCCACCCTTATGCGGGCGAACTGGTCTACACGGCCTTTTCCGGCTCGCACCAGGACGCGATCAAGAAGGGCTTCGAGGCGCAGGAGAAGCGTAACGATCCGCTGTTCCTTGTGCCTTACCTGCCGATCGACCCCAAGGACGTCGGCCGCGACTACGAGGCGGTGATCCGCATCAACAGCCAGTCCGGCAAAGGCGGCATGGCCTATATCCTGCGCGCCGACTACGGCCTCGACCTGCCGCGCTCGCTGCAGGTCGAGTTTTCCAAGATCGCCCAGGACCGCATGGATGCGGAGGGCAAGGAGCTGACCTCGCCCGAGCTATGGGCCTTGTTCCGCCAGGCCTTTCTTCTCGATGATCCGCCGATGACGCTCATCAAGCAGCAGACGGTTCCGACCAGCCCGGACAATCGCGAGCTCGTCGCGACGCTGCGCAAGGCCGACGGCGCGACCTTTACGATTCAAGGCGAGGGCAATGGCCCGATCGACGCTTTTGTCGACGCGCTGAAGAGGGCGTTCAAGGTTGAGTTCTCGTTCATCGATTATCACGAGCACGCAGTCGGCCGCGGCGCGAACGCGACGGCGGCGAGCTATGTCGAGATCCAGGATGCGGAGGGCCGCGCCCTGCACGGCGTAGGCATGGACCCCAACATCGTGATGGCTTCGCTCAAGGCGACGCTCGTCGCGGTGCTCAGGCTGATGCGGCGGGAGGGCAGGGCGGTTTAGTCGGAGAAGCGCTCCGCTCAAACCGGGTCGTCATCGCGAGCGAAGCGATCCAGGCAAGCGTAGGACGCCCTTCGGCCTCTGGATTGCTTCGTCGCCATAGCCCGTCGAAGGACGGGCGTCTCTCGACGCCCTATGGCTCCTCGCAATGACGACGGCCGCACTCAAGCCGTCGCCAGCGCCTCCTTGCGGCGGCGGCCGATCGTCAGCACGAGAGCGGCCGCGACCACGCAGGCGACGCCGGCGACATAGAGCGCCGGCAGGTAGGTGGCGAAATCGCTGCGCGCGAGCCCGGCGCCGAAGGCCGCTGTCGCCGCGCCGAGCTGGTGGGCGGTGAAAATCCAGCCGAAGGTCAGGTTCGCCCTTTCCGCGCCGAACCGCTCGGCGGTCAGGCGGACGGTCGGCGGCACGGTCGCGACCCAATCGAGACCGTAGAAGACCGCAAAGGCCGAGAGCCCGACGACCGAGAAGTCGGTGAACGGCAAAGCGATCAGCGAAAGGCCGCGCAGCCCGTAATACATGAACAGAAGCCACCGGTTGTCGTAGCGGTCCGACAGCCAGCCGGAAAGGATCGTGCCGACGAAGTCGAAAGCGCCGATCACCGCGAGCGCGCTCGCCGCCGCGACCGGCTGGATGCCATAGTCGCCGCAAAGCGAGACCCAGTGCGTCTGGATGAGGCCGTTGGTCGAGAGGCCACAGACGAAAAAGGTCGCGAACAGCACCCAGAAAGTGCGGCTCGCGCGGACCGCATAGAGCGCGCTGAGCGGCGACGCCATCATCGCGGTGAGCCTGAGATCCTGCTTCGGCGCGGGCTGGATGGCCCGCTCTCCGAACGGAGCGAGCCCGATGTCCGCCGGGCGGTCGCGCAATAGCATGAGCGCCACGGCGCCGGCGACGAACAGCATGGCGACGACGAAGGCGAGCGCGTTGCGCCAGCCGTAGGCTTCCGTCAGCTTGGCGATGAGCGGCAGAAAAATCAATTGCCCGGTGGCGTTGCTCGCCGTCAGCATGCCGACAACGAGGCCGCGCCGGTGGACGAACCAGCGCGCCGCGATGGTCGCTCCCAGCACCAGCGCGACCATGCCGGTGCCGATTCCGACAACAACGCCCCAGAGCGCGATGAGCTGCCAGACCTCGGTCATCGCCATCGAGCCGAGAATCCCTGAGACGATCAGCGCGATCGCCGACACGACGACCGGCCGCACGCCGAAGCGGTTGATGAGGGCGGCGGCGAAGGGCCCGATCAGCCCGAACAGGGCGAGCCGCACCGCGAGCGCGACCGAAATCTCCTCCGTGCTCCAGCCGAATTCCTTTTCGAGCGGCTGGATGATGACGCCCGGCGCGCCCATGGCGCCCGCAGTCGCCAGCATGACAAGGAACGTGGCCCCGGCGACGAACCAGCCGTAATAGACGCCGCGCTTCGCCATCGCCGCGGCGAGCCTGTTGGACAGCGAGAGGGTCGCGGGTCTCTTTTGCGGCTGAGCATCGGTCTCAACAGCGGGGCCCGATATCGTCATCTTCAGCTCCAGGTGACGGGTATCCACCCGCATATTCGCCAAAAAATCAAAGATGGCGCGCGAGGGTCTGCAGCTGCGCCGCTCCGCTGGAGCCCAATGCGGCCTCGACCCGCCGCTGGGCCTCCTCCCATAAGGGGGCGGCGCGTCGCAGCGCGTCTTTTCCGGCAGGCGTCAGCCGCACCGCCGCTTCGCGCTGGTCGCGCGCCGGGCCCAAGCGCACCAGTCGAAGCGCCTCGAGCGCCTTCACGTTGCGCCCGACCGTTGATCGGTCCAATTCCGCCATTTGCCCGAGTTTGGTGAGCGAAACCGTTCCGGCGCGCTCGACTTTTCTCAAAAGACTGAACTGCGCGAGCGTGACGCCCGCGGGCTCAAGCAGCGCGTCATAGAGCGCGGTCGTCCTTCGCGCAGCGGTCCGAACCGCGACGCAGTAGCAAGTCGTCTCCATTCGCGGGTATATACCCATGTCGCGCACGAGGAGCAAGCGAGGGCTGCGATTCGCAACCACCTCGTGCCTCAAGGAGCGCTGGAAGCGCTTCTCGAAGGACGCTTCAGCACACGCCGAGCCGGCGGGCCCTCCGGACCATCCTTCGAGACGCGAGGCTCCGCCTCGCCCTTGAGGCACGAGGGCGGCGGCTTGGCCGCGACGATCGAACAGCTTGGGAGTTCCATCCAAGCGGGGCCGGCGATAAGCGCTAAGGATCAAGCCTCGGCTTCGCCCGCCAAACGCGCGACGACGGATTCGAGCCTCGAGCCCAGTTCGTCGAGACGGGAAGCCAGGGCTTTGGCGCGCCGCTCGGCGGCTTCGGAGCGATTGCGCTCAGCCTCGGCGGCTTCGCGGGCCTCGGTCAGACTGTCGGCGATCGTCAACGCGGCCATGATGACGAGACGCTGGTCGCCGATCTCCCCGAACGAGGAGCGCATTTCGCCGATCTTTTCATCGATCAAGCCCGCGAGCGACTCAAGCCGGGCTTCCTCGCCTTCATTGCAAGCCAGGCGATATTTGCGCCCATCGATGGTGACCGAAACCTGTGACATGGCGCGGGCTTTTTCCATGGGCCGACGGGCTCTTTAAGGGTCCGAGTCCGAAGGCGGCCGACCGAGCACGCGTTCGATCGTTTGCGCCGCGCGGGCAAGCCGCTTGGCGGCCTCGGCGTTGGCGGATTCCAAGGCTCGCGAGCGGTCGACGGCGGCGTCGAGTTCGACCGCGAGCCGTGAGCGATCGTCTTGCATCAGCGCGAACTCTTCTTGCGTGGTGGCGCGCGCTTCGTCGTGACGCAGGCGGACCTCGGTCGCCCACTCCAGCGCTTCGACCGCGGAAGCCAGTCGTTTCAGCGAGGCGTCAAGCGAATCCATGGAGGTGTTGATTCCATCCATTGCGGGGTTTTGTTTACGCGATGCTTGAACGAAAGGTCAACGAGCGCGCAGCCGCAATTGACAGGTTCCTTCGACCGCCCCTAATTGGCCCGCCCGTTCCGCGCGGGGATCAAATCACTGCCCGAGATCGGAACTTCGAATTGCCGGCGCCCTATTGTTTGAGGAGACCCCGATGGCGACAACGACCGTGTCCGCTGGTGCGACGAGCGTATCTCACGACGCGATGGCCAATGCGATCCGCTTTCTCGCCCTCGACGCGGTCGAGAAGGCCAAGAGCGGCCACCCCGGCCTGCCGATGGGGTGCGCCGACATCGCCACGGTTCTCTGGCGCGACGTGCTCAAATTCGATGCGTCCGATCCCCATTGGCCCGATCGCGACAGGTTCGTGCTCTCCGGCGGCCACGGCTGCATGCTCTTGTACGCGTTGCTCTATCTGACCGGCGTCGGCGGCGCCAAAGGACTGGGGATCGAAGACCTCAAACAGTTCCGCCAAGTCGGCTCGAGGACGCCGGGGCACCCCGAATATTGGTGCGCTCCGGGCGTGGAGACGACAACGGGCCCCCTGGGGCAGGGGATTGCGACCTCGGTCGGCATGGCGATCGCGGAGCGCATGCTGGCCGCGCGCTTTCCGGGCATCGTCGATCACCACACTTACGTCATCGCCTCAGACGGCGACTTGATGGAAGGCGTGAGCCAGGAAGCGATCGGCATCGCCGGCCACCTCAAGCTCAAGAAACTGATCGTTTTCTGGGACAACAACGGGATTTCGATCGACGGGCATATCCCCATCCTCGCCGACAACATCGACCAGGTCGCCCGCTTCCAGTCGGCGGGCTGGAATTCAACCCACATTGACGGGCACGATCCGAAGGCTATCCTCGACGCCATCCACGCCGCGCAGAATTCCGACAAACCGACGATGATCGCCTGCAAGACGACGATCGGCTTCGGCCTGCCAACGCATGCGGGAACCCAGAAGGCGCACAGTGATGCGCAGGGGGCGTCCGAGGTCGCCGGCGCGCGCAAGAACCTGAACTGGCCCTACGAGCCGTTCGTCATCCCCGACGACATTCTCGCCGTCTGGCGCAAGGCGGGAACGCGCTGCACGACGCAACGCGACGCGTGGAACAGCGCGCTCGAGGCGCTTGACCCGAAGGAGCGCGCCGAATTCGAGCGACGGCTCCGCGGCGACCTGCCGCCGGATCTCGACAAGGTCATCGATGCGTACAAGCAGAAGCTTGTCAATGAAAAGCCGGAGGTCGCCACCCGCAAGGCTGGCCAGGCGGCGCTCGATGTCATCGGCGCCGCCGTGCCCGAGCTCATCACCGGCTCGGCCGACCTCACGCCGTCGAACAACACGAAGTTCTCGGACGAGAAGGAAATCACGGCGGACGACTTCTCCGGCCGCTACATCCATTGGGGCATCCGCGAGCACGGCATGATCGCGGCGTGCAACGGCATCGCCCTGCACGGCGGCTTCATCCCATCGGGAGCCTCGTTCTTCTGCTTCACCGATTATTGCCGCCCCTCGCTGCGGCTCTCGGCCCTGATGGGGATCAGGGTCGTGAATGTGTTCACTCACGACTCGATCGGCCTTGGCGAGGATGGCCCGACCCATCAACCGGTCGAGCATCTGGCCGCGATGCGGGCGATGCCGAATTTCTACATCTGGCGCCCCGCCGACAGCGTCGAGACGGTCGAATGCTGGCAGGCGGCGCTCGAGCGCGAGCACTCGCCGTCGATCCTGGCGCTGACGCGGCAGGGCTTGCCGGCGCTACGCACGACGCATGTATCGGAGAATCTTGTGCGCGCGGGGCGGCTACGAGATTTCTCCGGCCTCGGGGCAGGCGGAAGTGTCGATCTTCGCGTCCGGCTCCGAGGTTTCGCTCGCGGTCGCCGCGCAGGCGCAATTGAAGGCAAAGGGCGTCGCCGCCCGGGTCGTATCGATGCCCTGCTTCCCGGCTTTCTTCGAGCAGCCGGAGGACTATCGCCGCTCGGTCATCGGCTCCGCCAAAGTCAAGGTCGGCGTCGAGGCGGCGGTGCGGTTCGGATGGGACGCGATCATTGGCGATGGGCCCTTCATCGGCATGAAGAGCTTCGGCGAAAGCGGGCCCTATAAGGCCGTCTACCAGCATTTCGGCATCACGCCCGAAGCGGTGGTCGAGGCGGCGCTCGGCAGTCTTCGCTCCTGACACGGGGCAGATTCGAGGCTCTTTCCGCTCGGACCGGCGGCGCTCCTGCGCTTCCCAAGGTGGTTCACAGAGATGATCGCTCGCGGCAAAACGTTGGTGGGCGCTTATGCGATTGCAGGCGGGAAAGAGGGCAAAGAGCGACTCGACCTGCTTTCGGACGCCATGCAGGCGACAACGCTGGAGCTCCTCGAAAGTGCGGGGCTCAAAAGCGGCGATCGATGCCTGGACGCTGGGTCCGGGGGTGGGCATGTCGCGCTCGACATGGCGCGCGCCGTCGGACCGACGGGTCACGTCACCGCCATCGACTTCGATCCCTTCGTCATTGATCTCGCGCGCGCGGACGCGAAGGAGGCCGGGGTCGACAATGTCGAGTTTGTGACGGCTGACGCCACGACTTTCGAGGGCGGCCCGTTCTCCTTCATCCACGCGCGCTACCTCTTGTCGCACGTCAGAGAGCCCGACCGGGTGTTCGCGCGCCTCAAAGCGCTTCTAGCGCCGGGCGGAACAATGGCGGTCGAGGACATCGATATGTCTGGCGCCTTCTGCCACCCGCCCGAGCCTGCGCAGGATCGGTACCAGGCGCTTTACACCGAAGCGGTGCGCCGCGGCGGGGCGGACGCCAATCTGGGGCGCGGATTGCCGGCAATCGCGCTTGCGGCCGGCTTGCACGGAGCGCAGTGGAGGGTCTTTCAGCCGGTTTATGCGTCCGGGCCGCACAAACGCATGACCGCCGTGACGATGCAAATGATTGGCTCGACCCTCCTCAAGTACGGGCTCGTTGAAGAGGAGGAGATCGACACGCTCGTTTCGCGATTAAATGCTTTCGCCGACGATCCCTCGACACTGGCTGCTTACCCACGCATGGTCCAGGTTTGGGGAACGGCCTAAGCTTGCGGCAGGGTTGCGCTCCGGCTTGAAAGAGGGTTGCGCATTTTTGCGGCAAGTCAAATGAAATGTCGCATTTTCCTGCGAGCCTGTAGACTTCGGACGGCGAAACGGACAATAACCGCGGTTTCAGCGGTTTGATGTGCGAGGCGTCGGCGGGCCCATTGAGGTGGCGCCCGGCGCAGAAGGAGCGATTTGAGATGGTTGCCAAGGTAGCGATCAACGGCTTCGGCCGGATTGGGCGGCTCGTGCTGCGCGGGATTCTGGAGTTCGGCCGCAAGGATATTGAGGTCGTCGCCATCAACGATCTGGGCCCGGTGGAGACCAATGCGCATCTCTTGCGCTACGACAGCGTCCATGGGCGCTTTCCCCACAAGGTCGGCGTCGAGGGCGACACGATCGTGGTCGACGGCCATAAGATCAAGGTCACCGCGATCAGGGACCCGGCCGAGCTGCCGCACAAGGCGCTCGGCGTCGATGTCGCCCTCGAATGCACCGGCATCTTCACCGCTCGCGAGAAGGCGGCGGCCCACCTTAAGGCAGGCGCCAAGCGCGTCCTCATTTCGGCGCCCGCGGAGGGGGCTGACTTGACGGTCGTCTATGGCGTCAACGACGACAAGCTGACCAAGGATGACCTTGTCGTTTCCAACGCTTCGTGCACGACCAATTGCCTGGCGCCGGTCGCGAAAGTGCTCAACGACGCCATCGGCATCGAGCACGGGTTCATGACGACCATCCATTCCTATACCGGCGATCAGCCGACGCTCGACACGCTGCACAAGGATCTCTACCGGGCCCGTGGCGCAGCTTTGTCGATGATCCCGACGACCACCGGCGCGGCGAAAGCGGTCGGCCTCGTGCTGCCCGAACTCAAGGGCAAGCTCGACGGTTCGTCGATCCGGGTGCCGACGCCTAACGTCTCGGTCGTCGACCTCAAGTTCGTCGCCAAGCGCGACACCAACAAGGACGAGATCAACAACGCAATCAAGGCGGCGGCGGACGGCAACGGCTCGCTCAAGGGCATCCTCGGCTATACCGATGAGCCCAACGTCTCGAGCGATTTCAACCACGACGATCGCTCTTCGATCTTCCATCTCGACCAGACCAAGGTCATCGACGGCAACTTCGTTCGCGTTCTCTCCTGGTACGACAACGAATGGGGCTTCTCCAATCGGATGGCCGACACCGCGGTCGCGATGGCGAAGCTCATCTGAGGGGAGGGTCATCCTCGCGAAAGCGGGGTCCAGAGTCGTGAACGCATCGCTGCCGTCGGAAGCTTGAGAGGCGCTGAGATGAGCAAACCGTTCCGCACCCTCGATGATGCTGACGTCGCCGGCAAGCGCGTCCTCTTGCGCGTCGATCTCAACGTCCCGACCGAAGGCGGCCGGGTGACCGACGCGACGCGCATCGAACGGGTGGCGTCGACCATCACCGAGATTGCGGACAAGGGCGGCAAGGTTATTCTTCTCGCGCATTTCGGTCGGCCCAAGGGCGGCCCGGACGACGCCAATTCGCTCAAACCCGTCGCCGCCGCGGTCGCCGATATCATCAAGCGGCCGGTCGCCTTCTGCTCCGACTGCATCGGCAAGACAGCCGACGACGCGATCGCCAAGATGAAGAACGGCGACGTGCTTCTGCTCGAGAACACCCGCTTTCATAAGGGCGAGGAGAAGAACGATCCGGCGCATGTCGAGGAGCTCGCCAAGCTCGGCGACCTCTATGTCAATGACGCCTTCTCCGCCGCTCATCGCGCGCACGCGACAACGGAGGGGCTTGCCCATAAGTTGCCGGCGCATGCAGGGCGGGCGATGCAGAAGGAGCTCGAAGCGCTGCAGCTCGCGCTTGGCAATCCGGCGCGGCCGGTCGCGGCGATCGTCGGCGGCGCCAAAGTGTCGACCAAGCTGGAACTCCTCGGCAATCTCGTGAACAAGGTCGACGTCCTCATTATCGGCGGGGGCATGGCCAACACTTTTCTGTTCGCGGAGGGCAAGGGGGTCGGCAAGTCGCTGTGCGAGAAGGATCTGGCGGACACCGCGCGTTCCATCGTCGCGGCGGCCGAGAAGGCCAAATGCCGCATCCTGCTGCCGATCGACGCGACGGTCGCGGCGGAGCTCAAGCCTCATGTCCACGCGCATGTCGTCGACGTCGATCATGTGCCTCAAGAGGAGATGATCCTTGATATTGGCCCGAAGTCCGTGACGGGCGTCGAAGAGGTTCTGGCGCACGCGAAGACGCTGGTGTGGAACGGGCCGTTCGGCGCGTTCGAGACGCCGCCTTTCGAGGCGGCAACGATGGCGATCGCAAGAACGGCGGCTTCGCTCACCAAGCAAGGCAAGTTGACATCGGTGGCCGGAGGCGGCGACACCGTCGCCGCGCTCAACGAGGCCAAGATCGCTGACGATTTCACCTATGTCTCGACCGCGGGCGGCGCATTCCTCGAATGGATGGAAGGCAAGGCGCTGCCGGGCGTCGAGGCGCTGAGGGTGAAGTAGGGGCGCGTAGCCCCCTCGCCCCGCTTGCGGGGAGAGGGCAGGGGTGAGGGGCGAGGCGATTTGCCGCTGGCGGCCATCGGCCCCCGCAAAGCCCGTCGAAGGACGGGCGTCTCTCGACGCCCTGTGCGGGGAGAAGGGATAGCGGGCCCCTTTTACCGCGGCTTCACCGCCAGGCTCTGCGTCGCCCGCCCGATCAGTCCCCGTTCGTCGTAGAGGGCGGATTTGGCGAGCCCGCAGCCGTTGTCGCCGAAGAGGCTGCGCGCCTCGAGGCAGATCCACTCTCCCTGCGGCCGGCGGAAGAGGTTGATGGTCAGATCGCAGTTGAGGAAAACGTACTTCTTGAAGTCCAGCGCGGCGCTGATCCCGTTGCCCGAGTCGCCCGCGACCGCCACGCGCTGATAGGGGCTCGGAGTCTCGCCCTTGACCAGCGGATGCTTCATGCGAAACCAGGCGGCGCAGGGGCCTTTGAAGAAGCGCCCCGCCGCGAGCCGATTTTCCACCAAGTGGCCGTAGCCGAAGGTTCCGTCCAAAAAAGTCATGGTGACGACCGGGCATTGGTCGGGCGGCTTCGGCGCGGCCGGCGGCGGATGCCCGAGCGTTCCCTCAGGCACCGGCGAATCCTCCTCGCGCTGCACGAGTGCGGTGAAACGCGCAACGTCCTTGTCCGTCGCGGTCAGGCGCCCGGAATAGTGGCCTGTGCTCCGGCCGACGTAGTCCGCCGCGACGTCGACGCGGCACTCCCCGATGGGCGTGGGCCGAATGAGATTGACGGTGAGGCGCGCGAGATGGGTCAATCCGTCCTTGCCGGCGGCGCGTTCGATCGCGCGGCAGATCAGCGCGGAGGGCGGGCCGGCGTGCTGATGGTCGGGATGCCAAGGCCCGCGGGTGAGCGCCGTCGCTCGGAAGCGATCCTCGTCGAGCTGAACATAGGCTGCGTCCAATGAGAGCCTCCGCCGTCGCGCCGCTCGCGCTCTCGCCGGCGCGCGTTTTAAGTTTTTGCGCTATGCGGGGGCTTGGCGCAAGATGGTTCGTATATAAACCAACATGACTCACATGCGGATAAGGCCAACCACGACGTGTCGCCTGCGCACAGGACGATCCGAGTGAACGGCGCTGAGGTTGAGACTGTCTTCGCCGCCATCCGGGGAATTGGCCTCGTTCCGCGGGGCGCTTTCCTCCTCGAGGAGCGTGAGCGGGCCGGCGTGCTCGCCGATGTCCAAAGCATCGTGCTCGCCGGCATGGCCGGGCGCGAGGGCTGGAGCGCATTTGCGGCGAGCCCAGAGGCGAGCGACGGCCTCGCCGATCCGCTCGACCGCTGGAGCCGGCGGGTGATCGAGGCGCCTGGCGGGCGAACTCGGCGCGAAAGCGCTGTTTCCCTTTGGCGGGCCGCCCTTCTTGCCATTCCAGCAATGGGCGCAGCGCGCCGAGCCAGTCCATCCCTCTCCGATCGGAATTCTGATCCATCCGCGCTACGGGCTGTGGCATTCCTACCGCGGCGCGCTCGGGCTTAGCGAAAAGCTCGCCATTGCCGAGCCGGCGACAGTCCGAGCCCCATGCGAATCCTGCACCGGACGCTGGTGCTTGAGCGCCTGTCCGGTCGGCGCGTTTTCAAGCGCCGGCTATGATGTCGCGGCGTGCCTGGGCCATCTTCGAAGCGTGGCCGGCGCGGATTGCATGGGCTTTGGTTGCCGCGCCCGTCGCGCCTGCCCAGTCGGGGCGGAACATGCCTACGGGCCTGAACAGGCCAATTTCTTCATGGCTGCGTTCCTGCGCGGGCAGGACCGCGGCTGAAGACGAGTTGGCCCCGGATTTGGGCCCGCTATGGGCCCGCGTTCGTCGCCGTGACGATCCAGATCGCCGCGCCAAGCGGCACGCTGTCGCCCTGAGCGTGGGCGGCGAGCGCTTTGCGAATATCCGCGGTCGCCGCGGCGCGAACCGCTTCGCTCTGGCCGTCGAGCATCCGGCTCGTCGGGCCGATCATCGTCGCCGCCCGGACCGCGGTTTCGAGCCCGCGACCGACAGCGATGTCGAGCTCGAGGTCATGGGGAGTGAGAACGATGTCGGCGAAGCCAGCGTTGGCGAGAATCCGGCGCACCCGCGCCTCGCTGGCGAAGGCGAATGGTCCCGGCGCTTCGGGGTCCGTTTCGGGCAGGGGAGGGGCGTGCTTGGCGGCTTCGCGCAGCGGCAGGATGAAGAAAGGATTCTGCTTGGCCTCGCGCCATGAGGCGAAGGCGAGCCGTCCGCCGGCTTTAAGGCCCTTGCGCAGGTTGGCGAACGACTTCGCCGGATCGGCGAAGAACATGACGCCGAACCGCGACACGATGAGGTCGGCCTCGCAGCGCTCGAAGTCGTAGACGGTGGCGTCGGCGAGTTCGAACCTTATCGAGGGGAATGGCTGCGCGCGCTCGCGGGCGCGTCCGAGCATCGGCTCGGATATGTCGAGCCCCAAGACTTCTCCGCCGGGGCTCACAAGCGCGGCGAAGTCGATAGTCGTCGCGCCGCAGCCGCAGCCGACGTCGACCACCCGATCGCCAGGCTTTGGCTCCGCTGCGGCGATGAGCCGGTCGGAAACCGGGCGGAGAACCTGATCCTGATGCTCTTGATTGTCGGTCCATTTCGGTCCGGCCACGCAGCTCCAATATTCGGCCTGTGCGGAATTGTCGGCGTGGATCGGCGCAACAGACATGGAAAGCTTCCTTATCCGCCCTATTGGCGCGTCAGGCGACGCCGTTCAGTTGGACTAAGTTTGGACCCAACGCAATGCTAGCGCGAAAGGAGTTTCGGCGACGCCGTCGTTCAATTGTCACAAAATCGGCACAACGTGGAGCCGCGGATCGCCGAAGGCGAAGCGCTGAGGAGGGCCAATCGATGGCCAATGAGCCGCTGGTTGAATTGGATTTGGGCGCTCACGGCGACCTTCCGATCGAAAAGGATCTCGGGACCAAAGACGGCCAGATCCGGGAGCGCGCTTACCACATCTGGGTTGACGAAGGCCAACCGGAGGGCCGCGAGCTTGACCATTGGTTACGCGCCAAGTCGGAAGTCGAGGGCGCGCCCGAGCCATAGAGCCGACGCCTGCTGGCTCGCCGTGACATTCGGCCTTGATGCGCGCGACCCATCCTGAGATTGAACGGAAGCTCAAGCGCGCCCGGGGCGCCTTGTCATGCGAATGATATCGGCCAACACTAAGCCTCCTGAACGGCGCGAGAACGAAACACAGAGAGGAGATGACGATGGCGACCACGACCGCTCTGTCGAAAAAGGAAACCGCGACGAAAGCCACAAGCACGCTGTCGAAAGCCGAAAGCGCGCTCATCGACGCCTACTGGCGGGCCGCCAACTATCTGTCCGTGGGTCAAATCTATCTTTTCGACAATCCCCTGCTGCGTGAGCCTCTCAAAGAAGAGCACATCAAGCCGCGTCTGCTCGGGCACTGGGGCACGACGCCCGGCCTCAATTTCATCTATGCGCACCTCAACCGGCTGATCAAGAAATACGACCTCGACATGATCTACGTCACCGGCCCCGGGCACGGCGGGCCGGGGATCGTCGCCAACACCTATCTCGAAGGCACCTACAGCGAGATCTATCCGGGCGTCTCGCAAGACGCCGAGGGCATGAAGCGGCTCTTCACCCAGTTCTCGTTTCCAGGCGGGATTCCGAGCCACGTGGCGCCTGAGACGCCCGGCTCCATTCACGAAGGCGGCGAGCTCGGCTACGCGCTTTCCCATGCCTACGGCGCGGCGTTCGACAACCCCGACCTCATCGTCGCTGCAGTCGTTGGCGACGGCGAAGCGGAGACGGGGCCGCTCGCCACGAGCTGGCATTCCAACAAATTCCTCAATCCGGCGCGCGACGGCGCCGTGCTGCCGATCCTGCATCTCAATGGCTACAAGATCGCCAACCCGACGGTGCTGGCGCGGATCAGCCATGAGGAGCTCGAACTCGCTTCTTCGCGGCTATGGATACGCGCCCCATTTCGTCGAGGGGCATGAGCCGGCCGTGATGCACGAGCTTATGGCGACCACGCTCGAAACAGTGATCGGTGAGATCCGCGACATCCAGGCAAACGCCCGGAAGCATGGATTTTCCAAACGCCCGATCTGGCCGATGATCGTCATGCGCACGCCTAAGGGCTGGACTTGTCCCAAGGAGATCGACGGCAAGAGGGAGGAGGGATATTGGCGCTCGCACCAGGTGCCGATGAGCGAGATGCGCGGCCACCCCGAGCATGTGCGCATCCTCGAGACGTGGATGAAGTCTTATCGGCCCGAGGAACTGTTCGACGACACGGGCCGCCTCAAGGCCGAGCTCGCGACGCTTCCGCCGCATGGAACGCGCCGCATGAGCGCCAATCCGCACGCCAATGGCGGCGCGCTCTTGCGGGACCTAAAGCTTCCGAACTTCCGCGACTATGCGGTGGATGTGCCTTCGCCCGGCGCCACAATCGCCGAGGCGACTCGGGTCATGGGCCAATTCCTGCGCGACGTGATGAAACTCAATCTGGAGCAGCGGAACTTCCGCCTGTTCAGCCCGGACGAGAACAATTCCAACCGCTGGCAGGACGTGCTCGAGGTCACCAACCGCGCCTGGGTCGCCGAGACCTTTCCTTACGACGACCATCTCGCGCCCGACGGACGCGTGATGGAGATGCTGAGCGAACACCAGTGCCAGGGCTGGCTCGAAGGCTACCTGCTGACCGGCCGGCACGGCTTCTTCTCCTGCTACGAGGCCTTTATCCACATCGTTGATTCCATGCTCAACCAGCATGCGAAATGGCTGAAGGTCTGCAACGAAATCAAGTGGCGCCGCCCGATCGCCTCGCTCAACTATCTTTTGTCGAGCCACGTCTGGCGCCAGGACCACAACGGCTTTTCCCACCAGGACCCCGGCTTCATCGACCACGTGATGAACAAGAAGGCCGAGGTGGTGCGGATCTATTTGCCCCCCGACGCGAATTGCCTGCTTTCGGTCACCAACCATTGCCTGAAGAGCCGCAACTACGTGAATGTCGTCGTCGCAGGCAAACAGCCGTCGCCGCAATGGCTGACCATGGACGAGGCGATCAAGCACTGCGAGGCGGGGCTCGGCATCTTTCCATGGGCCAGCAACGACCGCGGAGCCGAGCCGGATGTCGTGATGGCCTGCTGCGGCGACGTGCCGACGCTCGAGACTCTGGCCGCGGTCAGCCTCCTGCGCGAGTACGCGCCAGAATTGAAGGTTCGCGTTGTCAACGTCGTCGATCTGATGACGCTGCAGCCGGCGAGCGAGCATCCGCACGGCCTTCCCGACCGCGACTTCGATGCGCTGTTCACGGTCGACAAGCCGATCATCTTCGCCTTTCACGGCTACCCATGGCTCATCCATCGCCTAACTTATCGGCGGACCGGCCACGACAACATTCATGTGCGTGGCTACAAAGAAGAGGGAACGACGACCACGCCCTTCGACATGTGCGTGCTCAACCAGATCGACCGGTTCCATCTGGTCAGCGACGTCGTTGACCGCGTGCCGAAGCTTGGCGAGCGCGCCGCTTACGCCAAGCAGGAAATCCGCAACAAGCTGATCGATCATCGCGAATACATCTGCCGTGTCGGCGACGACATGCCGGAGATCAAGAATTGGACCTGGGGCGGCCAGAAGGCGCGGGCTGCGAGTTCGACCGAGGGCGACAACGTGTGATGGGTCCGGCCGGCATGAGGCCCGCCGTCGCCTGAGCGTCACAAGCGCCGCGTATCAAGGCCTTTTCGGGAGGGCCGGGCCAATGAACGACGTGCAAGAGCTTAGCCGGGCGGCGCAAGCCACGCCGGACGCCGCCGCGCTTCTCAAGGGCTACGCGATCAGCGCGGCGCTCTTCTCCGGCGCGCCCGATGCGCTCTACGAGCGGCATCTGAAGTACGACAATATCGTCGAGCCCGAGACCGCAAATACGCGGGAGCGCTACAAGGCGGCTGCCCGCGCGGTAAGAGACATTCTTTCGGACCGCTGGCTGCGGACGCACAAGACCTACGCGCGTGAGAATCCGAAGCGAATTTACTACGTCTCGATCGAGTTTCTGATCGGCCGTTCGCTCGGCAACAATGTGATGAACCTCCTGCTCGATCCCATTGTGGGGCCGAGTTTCGGCGCCGATGGTCGCGACTGGTGGGAGATCCTTCACGAGGAGCCCGACGCGGGATTGGGCAATGGCGGTCTAGGCCGTCTGGCCGCCTGCTTCCTCGACTCGATGGCGACGATGCAATTGCCCGCCATGGGATATGGCTTGCGCTACGAGCATGGCATCTTCCAACAGAAGATTAGAAACGGTTGGCAGGAGGAGCGCCCGGACAACTGGCTCGCTCATCCAGATCCCTGGGAGATCGTGCGGCCGGCGGAAAGCGTCCAAGTGACGTTCGGCTGCTCGTTTGAATTGCGCGAAGGCAAGCTTCGCATGATCCCGAACAGGCCTTCGACGCTCATCGGCGTTCCCTATGATCGACCGGTGGTCGGCTACGGCGGCAAGACGGTCAACACGCTGCGTTTGTGGAGCGCAACCGCCGCGGACTCGTTTAACTTTCAGCAGTTCAGCGGAGGCGATTTCGTCGCTGCGATTGCTGAGGCGCTCAACGCCGAATTGCTCACCCGTGTTCTCTATCCGGATGACCATACGCTGCAGGGACGCGAACTTCGGCTGATGCAGGAATACTTCCTCGTCGCGTGTTCGCTGGCCGACGCGGTTCGCAGGTTTCGGGAGTTGGATTCCGATTGGCGGCTTTTGCCCGAAAAGGCCGCCATTCAGCTCAACGACACGCATCCGACTCTCGCAGTGCCGGAACTCATGCGCATCCTCTTGGATGAAAAGCATCTGGGGTGGGACGAAGCGTGGGAGGTCACGCGCGCAACGCTCGCCTACACCAACCACACGCTGCTCCCTGAGGCGCTGGAGCGTTGGCCGGTCGACTGGATGCGCATCCTCATTCCGCGCCAACTCGAGATCATCTTCGAAATCAACCGTCGACTGCTCGACGACATTCGCGCCCGTTATCCCAGCGACCCCGGGCGCGCGGCGCGTACGAGCATCGTTGAGGAAGGCCAGACGCAAAGCATTCGCATGGCCAATTTGGCGATCGTCGGGTCTCACAGCACGAATGGAGTGGCTGCGATCCATTCCGAGCTCTTGCGCAAAACGACGGTCAAAGACCTCGCGGAGGCTTTCCCCGAGCGCTTTAACAACAAGACGAACGGGGTCACGCCGAGACGCTGGCTCAAGCTTGCAAATCCGATTCTCGCTGAAACAATTTCGGGCGCTATCGGCGATTCCTGGATCACCGAGCTCTCCGATTTGCAAAAGCTTCGGCCGTTGGCGAAGGACGCGGCGTTCCTGGCGGACGTTCAAAAAGCCCAGCGCGCAGGCAAGGCGCGGTTCGCCGACTGGGTCAAAAGGCACACGGACGTCACCGTTGATCCGGACACCATCTTCGATTGCCAGATCAAGCGCATTCACGAATATAAGCGCCAGCTTCTCAACGGTCTGAGAATCGTCGTCCTCTATCAGCGTCTGCGCGAGAATCCGGGTCTCGCTCTTCCGCCGCGCACGTTCTTCTTCGCGGGCAAGGCGGCGCCGGCCTACTATCTCGCGAAGGTCATCATCAAGTTCATCAACAATCTGGCGCAGACGATCGACGCTGATCCGGCGATGCAGGGCA
This sequence comes from uncultured Alphaproteobacteria bacterium, assembly GCA_963696665.1. GTDB lineage: Bacteria > Pseudomonadota > Alphaproteobacteria > Rhizobiales > Beijerinckiaceae > Roseiarcus. Next base: position 222,655 of record CAVOLE010000028.1, on the reverse strand, counting down.
AGCTCAAGGTCGTGTTCCTGCCGGAATACAACGTCACGCTGGCCGAGCGCTGCATCCCCGCGGCCGATGTCTCGAACCAAATCTCGACCGCCGGCTACGAGGCGAGCGGCACCAGCAACATGAAGTTCATGATGAACGGCGCCTTGACCATCGGGACGCGCGACGGCGCCACGATCGAAATGGCTGAGGAGGCGGGCGAAGAGAATTTCTTCTTGTTCGGCCTCACCGCGCAGCAAGTCGCCAGCAGCCAGGCTTGGTACAGCCCCTATTGGCACTATGAAAATGAGCCGGAGACCCGGAAGGCGCTCGACCTGATCTTCTCCGATCATTTCAGTCCGCACGAGCCTGGGATCTTCGAACCCCTGCGCGGGGCGCTGCTCACCAATGGCGACCACTTCATGCACCTGGCCGATCTCACCTCCTATCTCCACGCCGACGGGAGGCTGTGCGATCTCCACCACAAACCGAACGAATGGACGGAAAAGGTCATTCTCAACCTTGCCGGCTCGGGCAAGTTCTCAAGCGACCGCACGATCGCGCAATACGCCAAGGAGATTTGGGGCGTGAAGCCCTGTCCGGTGATCTAGCCTCGCCCAAGCATCGTTGAAGCGGCGCGCGGCCAAGCGCAGCGCGCCGCTCTGAGCTGGTCAGGTCTTGGGCGCAGCCGGCGCCATGCGCATCTGGCGCATGTGTTCGGCCCCCGCCCTTGCCCTCTCTTTGCTCAGGTTGCTGCGGTGGCGCAAATGTCTCCCATGAGACCCGCCTCCAGCCGCGTGGGCTGTTCCGGCTGACGGGGAAGTGGCCTGCGCCACCTGTTCGGGCTCAGACTGCGCCATGGCGCAGAGCGGCGAAAGGGCGACGAGCGCGCCGAGGCCGATTGCAACGAACGTTGTCTTCATTGAAATCCTCCCAAAAACGATTGGTTGAATCGAAATCCTCCAAAAACGATTGATTAAGCTCACCGCTTCGAACGTCCACAGTCTAGCCCAGCCGGATGAATTGCCGATGAACGGGGCGCCGAGCCGATAAAGGCTCCCGCATCGTCCACCGCTCCTGCCCGCGTTTGATGTGATGCAAGCGCGATCGCCGACAACCAGAGACGCCGCATTGAGCCCCGAGAGCAGGGGAAAATCAGCGGCAGGATAAGATCAGGCGTCTGGCCTGAGCCATGGCGGGCTGACAACAAGCGAAGCCCCGCGCGGGGGAGGGCCGGCGCGGGGCTGACGAGCGCCTTTGGCTGGGGGGCTGGGGTTCGGCGCCCGTCGGGCACGTTAACAAGCCCGGCGCCGATCTGTTCCGCGGCCAGGACGCTGTTTGCTCGCCAATCCGCGTGGCTCAATCAAGGAGCGGTGAAGGTCTCTGGCGGTGGTTCGGGATCCGTGGTGAGGCGCAAAGAAAGGGCAAGTCTCGACATCGCGGCGGGCGCCGGCTGGTGGCTCGTCGCCGTCGGGCATTCGACGCCTTCCTCGACATATATGCGAGTTGCGAATTTGTCTTCCCACGTTAACTTAAGGTAACGAGGAAACGGCTGGGTTGTTCTGTCATGAAATCGGGTGTGAGCAATCATTTATTGGATTTGACATCGACGACGGGCGAATCTGCTCTTAGAATTTCGGAAGCGCCAGTCGAGCAGAACAGAGTCAATTCCAACCTTCATTTCGTCAAAAGCACGAAGCATTTGATCGATACAATCGATACGAGGCGGTTTGCAGCGAAAGAAGTCACCCTCATCTATCTCTCTTTCACGAACGTTCGGATATCAATCGCACTGCCGGGCGGCGGCGTGTCGCTAAAAGGCGGCGCCAATGGGACATGCAGGCGCAAGTAATCTGCCGGCGTCTTTCGACGCCCTATGGCTCGCAATTCAGTCGCGGTTCATGCCTTGCGGCGGTAGCTTCAGCGGCGGGAAGCCCAATCCTTGTACCGCTTGAGATTGTCCTCGTTCGGCGGGTAAAGGCCCGGCAGTTTCGCTCCTTTCGAGACTTCATCCATGATCCAGGTCTCCATGCGCTCCTGCTCCGGCGCGACGCGGACCACGTCGTCGACGAGCGCGGCGGGGATGAGCACGGCGCCGTCGTCGTCAACCACGACAAGATCGTCTGGATAGACGCTCACGCCGCCGCAGCCGATCGGCTCCTGCCAATTGACGAAGGTGAGAGCCGCGACCGAGGGAGGGGCGGCTGCGCCCTGGCACCAAACCGAAAGGCCGGTCTTCAGAACGCCCGCCATGTCGCGCACGACCCCATCGGTGATCAATCCGGCGACGCCGCGCTGCTTGATCCGCGCGCAGAGGATGTCGCCAAAGATGCCTGCATCCGTGACGCCCATCGCATCGGCCACCGCGACGCAGCCTGGCGGCATGTCCTCGATCGCCGCCCGGGACGAGCGCGGTGACGACCACGAAGAGGGCGTCGCGAGATCCTCACGCGCCGGAATGAAGCGCAAGGTGAAGGCGCGCCCGATCGTGCGCGGCTGCCCAGGCCGAATCGGGCGCGTTCCTCTCATCCACACCCGGCGCAATCCATGCTTCAGCAGGACGGTGGTGATTGTCGCAGTCGACACGGGCTTCAGGGCCTCGATGATGTTGCTAAGCTCACTCATACTTCCTCCGGTCTGGAAGAGACGCGTCCGTCCTTGGAGACTAGGACACCGCTGACGGTCGGACCAGGGGATATGAGCGCGCAGGGCGAGGAACTTCGCGCGGTCATTGCGCCGACGCCCACCCCTACGACTAGCGAGGATCGAGAGCGTCGGGGAGCAAACGCCCACAAGCAAGCGCGCCGTCTCGAAGGATCAACAATCGCGATGAATGGCGGAGGCGGTCATGAGCTACGGGATGACGCTGCTGAGGTTTCAGAACGGCCGGATGGCCACAATCCCCCGGGATGCGATCGTCGCCATCCTTGTGCGATATGGATGCAGGATTTCGCAGCTTCGAGAGGGAACCAATGAAATCGGGCTGCCTCATACCGAGGCAAAATACTCTCCGTTTGGGCACTTCGCCATTCTTTCAATTAAGGACGACGAGGTGACAGAGTTCGGTTTGCACGGTCCACAGGCCACTCAAGAGTGCAGGGGCCTCCTGTTCTCACCCATCGATGAGCGAAAACTGACGATGCTTCCCGACTATGGAGGAGACATATTCGCTCGAGAGGACATGTTCAGCGAAATTCCCCAAGACTTCTTGAGGCAATTCCCTAACCTCGTTGCGGTAAGGCGTCCCGAGGATTGTGTGTAAATCTTGCGACTGCAATAGCAGCCCGTAGGTCCGAGGAACGATCTGGCGACCGAGGTTCTCAATGTGCAACGCCTATCGCCTGGTGACCGATGCAGCCTCGCTCTTCGAAGGCTTCTCTGAGACCCGAATCAAGATTCGCTTTTCTGAAGGAACGCCCAACATCGAGGCGCGAGAGGACATCAAGATCACGGATACGGCCCCGATCGTCCGCGGAATCGACGGCGAGCCGGGCGCCGGCGACCTCGTGCAACGGCGCTGGAGCTGGCCGGGGTCGAACCGCAAGCCGGTCTACAACTTCCGTTCGGAAGGCCGCGAATTCGCCTCGGGCCGATGCCTTATCCCCGCCGACGGCTTCTACGAGTTCACCGAGCCTACGGACAAGAAGAAGAAGCGGAAGGACAAGTGGCTGTTCACCAAGGCCGGCGAGCCGTGGTTTTGTGTGGCCGGCATCTGGCGGACCGACAAGCAAGTCGGCGAGGCCTTCACCATGTTGACGATGCCGCCCGGCCCCGACGTCGCGCCGTACCACGACCGTCAGATCGCCGTTCTCGACCGCGCGGATTGGGCCGCGTGGCTCGACTGCTCGGTTTCAGCCAATGGACTCTTGAAGCCGCTGCCAGCGGGCAGCCTCGCCGTCGCACAGGTGGCCTAATACCTTCGCTCGCGGCCTTTGGCGTAAGCGCACATGAGCAAAAGAACGAGCCAGCCGGCGGCTCCTACAAAGACGATCGTCACGTTAAGCATCCTCGTGAATTCGGTTGCGTGGCCAATGTCAGAAGGGCTCTTCCGCTCCTTCACATCCGTTCGGCGATTTTGAAGACGAGCCAGCCGAGAGCGGCTAGGCTCAAGCCCCAAAAAAGCATGACAGCGACCATCGCCCTGACCTTTTTACAGGAAGATTACGACCTTACCGCACGAGCGCAAGTAACAAATTGTTAAGGGCAAATCGGCGGTTGAAGATCATCGTCCTGCTCTCGGTCGTGGTTGTAGTCCTCGGTCCCGCGTCGCGCCGTGACGCCGCTCACACTTCGTTAACCATACGGAAGCCAGGCATCCTTGGACTCGGCGGTCGCGCGCGCCTCGCGGCGGGATCTGCGGCCCGCGGGGGAGCGGGCAAATAATGCGCAGAGGAGTTCCGTCCTAACGGAAGATTAACCTTGAGACCCTAGAGCATTGATACCCATGGGGTCCCATGCTATCCCACGCTGTCCCGTCACCCGATTGCGCCTCCGCGCTGTCGCCTAACGCCGCAACAAAACGGCTCAAGCGGGCTTGCTCGCGCGCCGAAGGGCTGCCTGGTGGATCGATTTCTTTCGAATTTCACCCACCGCTTCGACGCCAAGGGGCGGATCTCGATCCCCGCGCCGTTCCGTCAGGTGCTGGCCAAGGACGGCTTCGCCGGGGTCTATGCCTATCCGTCGCTGGACGCGCCGGCGCTCGACTGCGGCGGCAATGCGCTGATCGCCGAAATCAATTCGTTGCTTCAAACGATGCCGCCCTATTCGCAGTCCCGCGACGCTTTCGCGACGGCGCTTTTGGGCATGAGCGAGGTGTTGCGCTTGGACGCGGAGGGCCGGGTCTTTTTCGAGGAACGGCTCAAGGCGTCGTTGGGGCTGGGCGCCGAGGCGGTGTTCGTCGGCCAGGGGCACAAGTTTCAGATCTGGGAGCCGGCGCGCTTTCAGGCCCATCTCGGAGAGGCGCGGGAGCGCGTTCGGCGCTTGCGCGCGGAGCGCGACGCGCAGGCGCCGCCGGGGGCGCCGGGATGAGCCGCGCCGCGCCCGCTGGGCCCGGCCATGTTCCTGTTCTGCTTCACGAGGCGATGGAAAAGCTCGATCCTCGCCGCAGGCGGCCTCTATGTCGATGGCACGTTCGGCGGCGGGGGCTATGCGCGCGCGCTTCTCGAACGCGGCGCGGGCGTGATCGCGCTTGATCGCGACCCCTCGGCGATCCGGGCCGGCGCGGCGCTTGCCGCGTCGTTCGGCGGTCGGTTGGACTTGGTGGAAGCGCGCTTTGGCGAGCTCGACGAGGTCATGAGGCGCCTCGGCGTCGACGCGGTCGACGGAGTTGTGTTCGACATCGGGGTTTCGTCGATGCAGCTCGACGAAGCCGCGCGCGGCTTCTCGCTGCGCTTCGATGCGCCCCTCGATATGCGCATGGGGATGAGCGGCCGCACGGCCGCCGACATCTTACGCGACGAGGACGAGGCGACGATCGCCGACATCCTGTTCCATTTCGGCGAGGAGCGCGCCGCGCGGCGAATTGCGCGCGCCATCGTCGTCGACCGTAAGACAAAGCCGTTCAATTCCACGCTCGAGCTCGCCGGCCTCATCGCGCGCGTCGCGCCGGCGCGCCGTGGCGAACTGACCCATCCCGCGACCCGGACCTTCCAGGCCCTGCGCATCGCGGTCAACGACGAGCTCGCCGAACTCGTGAGCGGCCTTTGCGCCGCCGAGCGGCTGCTCAAACCCGGCGGGCGCCTTGCCGTCGTGACGTTCCACTCGCTCGAGGACCGGATCGTCAAGCAGTTCCTCGCTGGCCGCTCGGGCCGCGGACGAGCCGCGTCGCGCCGCTTGCCTGGCGAACCGGCCGAAGCCGAGCCGACATTCGACGTTCCCCGTGGCCAGCCGATCGAGCCGAGCGAAGCCGAGGCGCGCGAAAACCCGCGTTCGCGTTCGGCCAAACTGCGATTTGGCGTCCGCGCCAGCGCGCCGCCGCGGGGACGGGACGAGGCCATTGAGGCGCTGGCGCGACTGCCGGCGCGGAGGGGGAGATAAGAAAAGATGTGGCGTATCCTGCACGCTTTCGCCATCGCCGCGCTGATCGGGTCGGCGGCTTACGTCTATGGCGTCAAGTACCGCACGATCTACGCTTCCGAGCAATTGGTGAAGACGCGCCATCTCATCTCCAAGGAGAAGGACGCGATCAATCTCCTGCGCGCCGAATATGCGCATCTCGCCCGCCCCGACCGCATACAGGCGCTCGCCGATTCGAAGCTCGGTCTGCAGCCGCTGGCCTTAAGCCAGATCGCGACCGCCAACGAGTTGCCTGACGCCCAGCCCAAGACCGACTCGATCGGGCGCGCGCTTAAATCGCTCGGATTCACAGCGGACAATTCGACCCCGGCGGTCACCGCCTCCGTCTCGACTCCGCCGGTGAGGTGAGCAATGGGCGAGACCCCGCCGGCCTCAACGGCCAAACCCAAGACGCGTTCGCGCCTCAGGCTCATGGACGCCCTGGCCGACGCCGCGATCGCCTGGCTCAGGCGCTATCTGCCAAAGAATTTCGGCGTTGATCTCACGCCGCCCGGCGCGCGACTCCCTCAGCCGGCGGGCGCAAACAAGGCGAAGCTCAAGGCCTTCGCGCGCGCCCTTCTTTCGACAAGGCTCGACCGTTCGAGCGCGCGCGTGCGCACCATCGCGCTCGGGCTCTTCGTCGCCTATGCCGGGCTCGGCGTGAAGCTGGTGGTGCTCGGCCTTTCGCATGATCCGCCGCAGACGTTGAAGACCGCGGCCGACGGCGCCGTCTCCGGCGCGAGGCCCGATCTGCTCGACCGCAACGGCGAGGTCCTCGCGACCGACATCAAGACGATGTCGGTGTTCGCCGAGCCGAACCGCATCATCGACATCGACGAGGCGGTCGAGCTCATCACCGCCGTGCTTCCCGACGTCAACGCGAAGGAGCTGCGCGAGCGGTTGAGCTCGAAGAAGGGCTTCATCTGGGTCAAGCGGCACATCACGCCGAAGGAACAGGCGGAGATCTTTCATCTCGGCCTTCCCGGCGTCGGGTTCCTGCCGGAGAATATGCGCGTCTATCCCAACGGCCCGATCGGCGCCTACGTGATCGGGTATGTCAACGAGGACAATGTCGGCATCGCCGGCATGGAGAAATATCTCGACGAACAGAGCCTGACCGATCCGCATGTCGCAGGCTTCACGGTCGATCCGGATCTTCTCAAGCCGGTGCGCCTGTCGCTCGATCTTAAAGCCACGCACGCTTTGCGCGACGAACTCGTCGACGGAATGGATCGCTTCCACGCCAGGGCCGCGGCGGGCATGATCATCGACGTCAACACCGGCGAGGTGATCGCGCTCGAATCGCTGCCCGATTTCGATCCCAATGATCCGCGCGATGCTCAAGATCCGAGCAAGATCAATCGCATCAATGTCGGCGTCTACGAAATGGGCTCGACCTTCAAGGCGCTGTCGCTCGCCATGGCGCTCAACTCCGGCAAGGTCACCCTTGGCTCGCATGTGGACGCGCGCGAGAGCCTGCGCTACGGGCGGTTCACCATTCACGATTTCCACGCCACGCATCGGGTGCTGACCGTGCCCGAAGTGTTCACGCATTCCTCGAACATCGGCGCGGCGCGGCTCGCGCTCATGGTCGGCGTCGAGGGCCATAAAGCCTTCCTGAAAAAGATGGGCCAGCTTGATCGCTTGCGCACTGAATTGCCGGAGAGCGCCGAGCCGCTGGTTCCCAAGCACTGGTCGCTTCTCAACACCATGACCATCGCCTTCGGCCAGGGCCTCAATGTCGCGCCAATTCAGGCGGTGATGGCGGTCTGCGCTTTGGTCAACGGCGGCGAGATGATGACGCCGACCTTTCTGCCGCGCACCGAGGAGGAGGCGGAAAAGGTCAGCCATCGCGTGATCAGCGCGCAGACTTCCGAGTCGATGCGCTACCTGATGCGCTCGAACGCCACGCATGGGTCCGCGAGTTTCGCCAACATTCCGGGCTACTACGTCGGCGGCAAGACAGGGACGGCCGACAAGATCATCCACGGCCACTATTCGCAGAACAGGGTTTTCAACACCTTCATGGCGATCACGCCGGCCGACAAGCCGAAGTACCTCTATCTGACCATCTACGATGATCCGCAGCCATTGCCCGAGGATCATGGATACCATACCGCCGCCTATAACGCTGGGCGGGTCGCCGGCGCGCTGATCCGCCGGGTCGAGCCGCTCGAGGGCGTGCCGCCCAGGAAGGAGCCGCCAACTCAGCCATTCCCCATCATCGCCCGGCTGGGGTATGGAGCCGACGCCGACAAGACCGGCAAGGAGTAAAACGCGGGCGATGAGACGGCTTGGCGACATCCTGGAACTCAAGGACGCCGATCGCGAGCTTGCGTCGCGCGCCGTCGCGGGGTTGGCGTTCGACAGCCGGAAGACGGCGCCGGGCGACGTCTTCTTCGCGCTTGCCGGGGCCAAGGATGACGGCCTCAATCACGTGAGCGAGGCGGTTAAGAAGGGCGCGGCCGCAATTGTCGCCGAGCGTTGGGCGGAAACGCCGAACGCCGCCTTCGTTCAGGTCGCCGACGCCCGCGCAGCGCTGGCTCACGCCGCGGCGCGCTTCTATCCGCGCCAGCCGGAGACGATCGTCGCGGTGACGGGCACGAGCGGAAAAACCTCGGTCGCCGCCTTCGTGCGCCAAATCTGGCGGACGCTCGGGCGCGAGGCCGCTTCGATCGGAACGATTGGCGTCGTGTCGCGCCCGCTGACGGTTTACGGATCGCTGACGACGCCGGACCCGATCGCGCTGCACGAGCTTCTCGATCAACTCGCCTCGAAGGACGTCACGAACCTCGCGATCGAAGCCTCATCGCATGGCCTCGACCAGAAGCGGTTGGACGGCGTGCGCCTCGCCGCGGGCGCGTTCACCAATCTGACGCGCGACCACATGGACTACCATGCGACGGTCGAGGACTATCTCAAGGCCAAGCTCAGGCTGTTCCAGGATCTATTGCCCGATGGCGCGCCTGCCATCATCGACGCCGACAGCGCCATCGCCTCGCGCGTGATCGAAACGGCGCGGGCGCGCGGCCTTCACGTCATCACTGTCGGCGCGAAAGGCGACACCATTCGCTTGAACGCGGTCGCGCGCGATCGTCTGTCTTCGGCTCTCGACCTTCAGTTTGGCGACCGCAGCCGGCGTGTGAAGTTTCCTCTGGCCGGCGACTTCCAGATCTCCAACGCGCTGGTCGCCGCGGGGCTTTGCATCGCCACCGGCAGCCAAGCCGACGCGGTGTTCGAGGCGCTGCAAACGCTGCAAGGCGCGCCGGGGCGGCTCGAGCGCATCGGCGACATTCGCGGCGCGAGCGTGTTCGTCGACTACGCGCACAAACCCGATGCGCTCGAAAAGGCGATCGCCGCGCTGCGCCCGTTCGTGCGCGGGCGTCTCATTGTGGTTTTCGGTTGCGGCGGCGACCGCGACCCTGGAAAACGGCCGATCATGGGCGAGATCGCCAAGCGCCGCGCAGACGTCGCGATTGTGACCGACGACAACCCTCGCTCCGAAAATCCGGCGGCGATCCGCGCGCAGATTCTTGCTGCCGCGCCTTCGGCGGTCGAGATCGGCGACCGGGCGGCGGCCATTCGCGCAGGGGTTGCGATGCTTCGCGAGGGCGATGCGCTCTTGATCGCCGGCAAGGGCCACGAAACGGGGCAGATCGTCGGCGACAAGACGCTGCCGTTCTCCGACGCGGATGAAGCGCGCGCGGCGCTTGAGGACGCGGCATGACTGCGCTGTGGACCCAGGCCGAACTCAGCGCGGCGCTCGGCGCCGCCCCCAGCGCGCCGCTTAGCGCGAGTATCACGGGCGTCTCCATCGACAGCCGGAGCCTCGTGGCGGGCGACCTCTTCTTCGCCATCAAAGGCGAAGCGCATGACGGACACGATCACGTCGCGCGCGCCATGGAAGCTGGGGCCTTGGCGGCCGTCGTGTCGCCCGAGCGCGCGCATGAGCTCGCCGTCTTCGGTCCGGTATTCGCGGTCGAGGACACGCTTCATGCGATGGAACGGCTGGGCGTCGCCGCTCGCGCGCGTTCGAAAGCGAAGATCGTCGGCGTGACCGGTTCGGTCGGCAAGACGACCGCCAAGGAGATGCTGCGGGCGATGCTGGCGGCCTGCGGTCCGACCCACGCTTCGGCCGCTTCCTACAACAATCACTGGGGCGTGCCGCTGACGCTCGCGCGCATGCCCGTAAACGCGCGCTACGGCGTGTTCGAGATGGGCATGAATCACGCGGGCGAAATTGCGCCGCTTACACGCATGGCGCGGCCGCATGCAGCGCTCGTGACAATGATCGCGCCCGTCCACATTGAACATCTGGGCTCAATCGAGGCGATCGCCGATGCGAAGGCGGAGATCTTTCTCGGTCTCGAACCCGGCGGAACGGCGATCTTGAACCGCGACGCGCCCCAGTTCGAACGGCTGGCGAAGGCGGCCGAAGCGCGCGGCGCGCGGGTCTTGAGCTTTGGCCGCGGCGCCGATTGCGATGGCCGCCTCGTCGAGGTCGAGGCGACCGAAGGCGGCTCGCGGGTGAAGGCGCGCGTTTTCGGCCATGAGTTGGCGTTCGAACTCGGCGCGCCCGGGACGCATATGGCGGAGAACGCGCTTGGCGCGCTATTGGCGGCGGACGCGCTCGGCGCTGACATTGAAACCTGCGCCGCCGCGCTTCGCGGCTTCTCGCCGCAGAAGGGCAGGGGCGAGCGGTTCTTGCTGCCTACGCCCGACGGACCGGCCACCGTCATCGACGAAAGCTACAACGCCAATCCCGCTTCGATGCGGGCGGCGCTCGCGCTGCTCGCCGCGGCCAAGCCCGGACCCAAGGGACGCCGCATTGCGGTCATCGGCGACATGCTCGAGCTTGGGCCGAAGGCTGCGGCGATGCATGCGGAACTCGCGGCCGACCTCAGAGCCAACAAGGTCGATCTCTTGTTTGGCGCGGGGCCCCTCACGCGCGCCTTGTTCGACGCAGCCCCCGCAGCGATGCGGGCCGCCTGGGCCGAGCGGTCGAGCGAGCTGACGGACGAAGTCGCCCGGACTTTACGGGGCGGCGACATCGCGATGGTCAAAGGGTCCAACGGCAGCCGCATGGGTCCGCTCGTCGCGGCTTTGCGCGATCGCTTCGCTGGCGCGGGAGGCTAGGGCGTGGCTCACATGGCTGTCCGAACTTCCGGGCGTCTTCCACCTTTTTCGATACCTCACGTTCCGCACGCTTGGCGCTGCGGGCACCGGTCTTTTTCTCGTCTTTTTCTTCGGTCCGACGATCATTTCCGCCTTGCGTCTGAAGCAGGGCAAGGGCCAGCCGATCCGTCTCGACGGACCGGCCTCGCATCTTCTCAGCAAGAAGGGCACGCCGACCATGGGCGGGCTGATGATCCTGTTCGGGCTCTTTGTCTCGGCGTTGCTGTGGGCCAATCTCGCAAGCCCCTATGTGTGGATCGTGCTGTTCGTCACCGCGGGCTTCGCCGTGATCGGCTTCTACGACGACTATCTGAAAGTCACGAAGCAGTCGGACCGCGGCTTCTCGGGCCGGGCGCGCCTGTTCGGCGAATATGTGATCGCCGCGCTCGCCTGCTACGCGCTGATGAAGGTTGGCGCCAATGGCGCGACCGCCCTTGCCGTGCCGTTCTTCAACGGCTTTGTGTTCGATTTCGGCTGGGGATTCCTGCTGTTCGGCCCGTTCGTCATTGTCGCTTTCGGCAATGCGGTCAATCTGACCGACGGGCTTGATGGCCTTGCGATCGTGCCGGTGATGATCTGCGCGGCGACCCTCGGGCTCATCGCCTATATCACCGGCAACGTGGTCTATTCGCACTATCTCCTGATCAATCATGTCCCGTTCTCCGGCGACCTCCTGGTCGTGTGCGGGGCGTTGATTGGCGCAGGCGTCGGGTTCCTTTGGTTCAATGCTCCCCCGGCTCAGATTTTCATGGGCGACACGGGATCCCTGGCGCTGGGCGGTCTGCTCGGCGCAACGGCCGTTGCGATCAAGCACGAGATCGTGCTGGCCGTCGTCGGAGGGCTGTTCGTGATGGAGGCGGCGTCCGTCGTCGTGCAGGTCGTCTCGTTCAAGCTCACCGGCCGACGCGTGTTTCGCATGGCGCCCATTCATCACCATTTCGAGCAGCTCGGCTGGTCCGAGCCGCAAATCGTCATGCGTTTCTGGATCATCGCCTTCGTGCTGGCGATGGTCGGCCTCGCTTCCCTCAAGCTGAGGTGACGATGACCCCGGTCGAGACCCTGCGCGGACAGAGGGTCGCTCTCTTCGGCCTCGGCGGGTCGGGACTGTCGACGGCGCGCGCGCTTGTCGCCGGCGGCGCCGAAGTGTCCGCATGGGACGACAGCGCTGCTGCGCGGGAGCGCGCGGAAGCCGAGGGCGTCGCGCTGGTCGATCTCGCTCACGCCGACTGGCGCGGCTTCCGGGTGTTTGTGCTCGCGCCCGGCGTGCCGCTGACCCATCCGAAGCCGCATTGGACGGTGAACCTCGCGGACGATGCGGGGGTTCCGATCATCGGCGATGTCGAGCTCTTCGTGCGCGAGCGCGGCGCGAGGGCGCCCGGCGCGCCGTTTGTCGCGATCACCGGCACCAATGGCAAATCGACGACCACCGCGCTCATCGCCCATGTGCTGAAGGAGACTGGGCGCGAGGTTGCGATGGGCGGCAACATCGGCGTGCCGATCCTCGATCTGCCGCCGCCCGCGGCCGGGCGCATCCATGTCGTTGAATGTTCGTCCTACCAGATCGACCTCGCCCCCTCGCTTGAGCCAAGCGTCGGACTCCTGATCAACATCACGCCCGACCATCTCGACCGGCATGGCGATCTCGCCCGCTACGCGGCCATCAAGGAGCGGCTTGTGGCGCAGGCCGAGGTCGCGCTGGTTGGCGTGGACGACGAGCCCTGTCGCGAAATCTATGCGCGGTTGAAAACGCGCGCTGGCATGGCCCGCGTCATTGCGGTGTCGGGCGCCGAGTCCCCGCTCGCCGACGTCTGGGTCAGCGAGCATCGCGTGATGGCGCGTGGAGAAGCCGCGCCGGCGGCCGATCTTACGGGCGCTCGCGCGCTTCGCGGCGCGCATAATGGGCAGAACGCCGCGTTCGCCTACGCCGCCGCGCGGGCTCTCGGCGTCGAGCGCGATCGCATCGCGCGGGCGTTCGAGACGTTTCCGGGTCTCGCGCATCGGATGGAAGAGGTCGGCCGGCTCGGCCGGGTGCTGTTCATCAACGACTCGAAAGCGACCAACGCCGACGCCGCCGAGAAGGCGTTGCTCACGTTCCACGATATTCATTGGATACTCGGCGGCAGGCCCAAGGTGGGCGGCGTCGCGTCGCTGCGGGCGCTCTTTCCGCGCGTCGCCAAGGCCTATTTGATCGGCGAGGCGAGCGATGAATTCGCGCATACGCTCGGCGGCGCCGTTCCCTTCGAACGTTGCGGGACGTTAAGCGCAGCCATTGAGGCGGCGGCTGAGGACGCAGCGCAGTCGACGGCGCGCGAGCCAACCGTGCTGCTGTCGCCGGCCTGCGCGTCGTTCGATCAATTCGCCAATTTCGAGGCGCGCGGCGACGTGTTCCGGGCGCAGGTCGCCAAATGGCTTCATGAGCGCGCGGCGGCCGGAACGCGCATTGAGACGGGGAGATAGGAATCCATGGTTTCGAGGGTGGAACGCGGCCTCGTCGCGGATTGGATGCGCACTGCGGACCGATGGCTGATCGGGTCGTTCATTGCGCTCATGGTGATTGGCCTCGTGATGGCGCTGGCGGCAAGTCCGGCGGTGGCGGAGCGGCTCAATCTTTCCACCTTCCACTTTGTCAACCGTCAGGCTCTGATGCTGATCCCGACGGCGGCGCTGATGATTGCAACCTCGTTTCTCTCGCCGCGGCATGTGCGCCGCGCGGCGCTGGTGACGTTCGCCGTGTCGTTTGCGCTCATCATTCTCGCGCTCATGTTCGGCGCCGAGGTCAAAGGGGCGAGGCGCTGGATCTTTGGCCTGCAACCCTCGGAATTCATCAAGCCGGCGTTCGTGGTCCTTGCCGCTTGGGCTTTCACCGAAGGCGGGCGGACAGGGCCGACCGCAATTTGGGCGAAGCTTCTCTCCTTCCTGCTCTTGCCCATCACCATCGTGCCGCTCATCCTCCAGCCCGACTTCGGTCAGACGATGCTGGTCGCGATCGTGTGGACGGCGCTCTTCTTTTTGGCCGGCCTGCATTGGTTCTGGGTCGTCGCCGTCGGCGGAATGGGCATGGCCGGCGGGTTCGCCGTGTTCAAACTGTCGCCGCACGTGCACGAGCGGGTGCTGCGCTTTCTCGATCCGGACTCGACCGGCGGTCTGGTCGACACCTTTCAAGTCGACACCGCGCTGCAGAGTATTCTCTCGGGCGGTTGGTTCGGACGGGGCCCGGGCGAGGGCGTCTACAAGCAAATCCTGCCCGACGCGCACACCGACTTCGTTTTCGCTGTGGCCGGCGAGGAATTCGGCATGATCGCGTGCATGGCGCTGATCGCCTTTTTCGCTTTCATCGTCCTGCGCGCGCTCCTTCTCGCGGCGCGAAACCCCGACCCGTTCTGCCGGCTTGCGGCCGCTGGCCTCACCGTCATGTTCGCCGTGCAAAGCTGGATCAATATGGCGGTCAACTTGCGCGCCATGCCAGCGAAGGGAATGACCTTGCCATTCATCTCCTACGGCGGCTCATCGCTGCTCGCGCTTGGCCTCGGGATGGGCTTCCTCATCGCGACGACGCGCAAGCGGCCAGCCGCCGATCTCGACCATCCCGCGGCGGCGACGGAGGGATGAACTCCTCGCGTCCGATCCTGCTTGCGGCGGGCGGCACAGGCGGACATCTCTTTCCCGCGGCGGCGCTGGCCGCCGCTCTGGCCAAGCGGGGCGCTGAAGTCGAGCTCGCGACCGACACTCGCGCCCTCAAGTTCGGCGCGGACTTTCCGGCGCGCGCGATTCACGCCTTTCCGTCAGCGACGACGACGGAAGCTGGCGCGCTCGCCAAGGCGCGCGCTTCCGTGACCTTGGGCGTGGGCCTCGCGGCGGCGGCCCTCAAGCTCGCACGCATCAGGCCCCGCGCGGTGGTTGGGTTCGGCGGCTATCCGACCGTGCCGCCGCTTCTCGCCGCCTGGCTTCTCAGGATCCCGTCCGTCCTGCACGAGCAGAACGCGGTGATGGGGCGCGCCAATCGTTTTCTAAGTCCGCGGGTCAACCTTGTCGCTTGCGGCTTTCCCGGGCTGAAGGGCGTCGATCCGGCTAAGGCCCGGGTGACCGGCAATCCGGTTCGGCCGTCGGTCATCGCGGCCGCCGCAATTCCCTATCCCGAACCCGTCATGCGGCGCTTGAACCTTCTGGTGACCGGCGGCTCGCAGGGCGCTCGCGTGATGGCCGACGTCGTGCCTGGGGCGATCGCGCTCCTCAATCCGGACGAACGGCAATGGATCCGCCTGACCCAGCAGGCGCGCGGTGAGGATAGCTCGCGCGTCGCGGCGGCGTGCGCGCGGATGAACTTTCCGGTCGAGATCGCGGAATTCTTCCCTGATTTGCCGACGCGGATGGCCGCAGCCCATCTCGTCATCGGCCGCGCCGGCGCTTCGACCGTCTCCGAGCTCGCGGTCATCGGGCGAGCTTCCGTCCTCGTGCCGTTTCCCCATGCGCTCGATCAGGACCAGGCGGCGAATGCGGCGGCGCTCGCCAAGTCCGGCGGCGCGATTGTCGTGCCGCAAAACGAGTTCACGCCCGAACATTTGGCCGCGATCCTGCGCGACGCGCTTGCCGCGCCGGCCAAGCTCGAGGCGGCGGCGAGGGCGGCGAAATCGATCGGCGTCCCCGACGCCGCCGAGCGATTGGCTGGCCTCGTGCTCGAGATGGCGCGGCCGGCGTAGCCGACGGTTCAAATTGGCTGGGTCAAACGAGCGCGCGGACCGCTGCCGGTATGCCGCCCTCGGGGTCGATCGCTCGCCAAGACACCCCGGGATTGGGGCCCACCACTGCGCTGCCGATGACGTTCGTCCCGTTCATTTCCCAGATCGCGACCTGACCGCTGGTGTTCTGGAAGAGGATGTCGGAATGGCCGTCGTCGTTGAAATCGCCGGTTCCGACTGCGTTCCAGCCGACTCCAGGATTCGGGCCCACCACCGCGCTGCCGATGACGTTCGTCCCGTTCATTTCCCAGACCGCGACCTGACCGCTGGTGTTCTGGAAGAGGATGTCGGAATGGCCGTCGTCGTTGAAGTCGCCGGTTCCAACCACATTCCAGCCAGGCCCAGGATTGGGGCCCACCACTGCGCTGCCGATGACGTTCGTCCCGTTCAATTCCCAGATCGCAACCTGACCGCCGGTGTTCTGAAAAAGGATGTCGGAATGGCCGTCGTCGTTGAAGTCGCCGGTTCCAACCACATTCCAGCCAGGCCCAGGATTGGGGCCCACCAACCCACTGCCGATGACGTTCGTCCCGTTCATTTCCCAGATCGCAACCTGACCGCTGGTGTTCTGGAAGAGGATGTCGGAATGGCCGTCGTCGTTGAAGTCGCCGGTTCCAACCACATTCCAGCCAGGCCCAGGATTGGGACCCACCACTGCGCTGCCGATGACGTTCGTTCCGTTCATCTCCCAGATCGCAACCTGACCGCTGATGTTGTGCAACAGAATGTCAGAATGGCCGTCGTCGTTGAAGTCGCCGGTTCCGACCACGTACCAGTCAGGCCCAGGATTTGGACCCACCACTGCGCTGCCGATGACGTTCGTTCCGTTCATCTCCCAGATCGCAACCTGACCGCTGGTGCTCTGGAAAAGGATGTCGGAATGGCCGTCGTCGTTGAAGTCGCTTGAGGTCCCTCCTGGGCCTCCGGTCCCTCCCATGCCTCCCGTCTCCCCAGTACCTCCGGAGGTCAAAGTGTACGGCGACTCTGTGCTCGAGCTTTCGTTCGCATATGCAGCTAAGGCGGCCTGCGGTGTGGTCGCAATAGCATACTTTACTCCAGCCATCCCCGCCCCTTCGAAAACAACCCAATTGTCCGAGGGGCTCGAATTATCAATATACATGGGCTGTAAATCGTACGGCCCATTGTAGCTGCTCACAAAATTGTAATATGGGTCGTCAGGGCCATAGCCTTCGGCGAACTCGTGGTCTATTCCCACGCCCGAACCGTCACTAAATCCTGGACCATAACCTACGGAGCTACTCAAAGATGTGACAATATATACCCATCGATCATTATCAGTTGTCCCTTAAATCCCAATATTAGAGGGCACGTAATATATATCAGCGTCAGCGGTACTGTTTATATACCCAACTGTCGCGGTATTGCTCAAATTATATGCTTGACCCATGCTCGCAAACGACCAATAATCCACGAGTGAGTCACCCGGATGACTGGCGTCAGCTGTCGTAGCTCCGGGAGTTACTAGGTCTAGGCCAGGAGTATCCATTTTCTCTCCCCCTCCACTGCAAAAAAATTAGATTAATGGCTTGATTCCCTTATTTTGGACCCAATTCGGACACGTTCGCGCTTCCCTGCCGATTTCGGTGTTTACCGAAATCCAAGTGGATTAGTCAATCGACCGCGACCTCGGATCTGACGGTCGTCGACGCGGCGGTAAAATCGATCAGCACGTCAATGCCGTCGAGCGGCTTGCCGACCTGTGATCACGATCGCACGGCCCGCCTAGGCCAACGCTGCGTCAAACCACCTTCCAGCTCGTCCCAGGATTGGGGCCCACCACTCCACTGGCGATAACGTTCGTCCCGTTCATTTCCCAGATCGCGACCTGACCGCTGGTGTTCTGGAAGAGGATGTCGGAATGGCCGTCATTGTTGTAGTCGCCGGTTCCGACCGCGCTCCAACTCGGCCCAGGATTGGGGCCCACCACTCCGCTGCCGATGACGTTGGTCCCGTTCATTTCCCAGATCGCAACCTGACCGCTGGTGTTCTGGAAGAGGATGTCGGAATGGCCGTCGCCGTTGAAGTCGCCGGTTCCGACCGCGCTCCAACCGGCTCCGGGATTGGGGCCCACCACTGCGCTGCCGATGACGTTCGTCCCGTTCATTTCCCAGATCGCGACCTGACCGCTGGTGTTCTGGAAGAGGATGTCGGAATGGCCGTCGTCGTTGAAGTCGCCGGTTCCAACCACATTCCAGCCAGGCCCAGGATTGGGGCCCACCACTGCGCTGCCGATGACGTTCGTCCCGTTCAATTCCCAGATCGCAACCTGACCGCCGGTGTTCTGCAAAAGGATGTCGGAATGGCCATCGTCGTTGAAGTCGCCCGTTCCGAGCTCGCCCAGCTCGGCCCGGGATTGGGGCCGACCGCGCCACTGCCGGTGACGTTCGTTCCGTTCATTTCCCAGATCGCAACCTGACCGCTGGTGTTCTGGAAGAGGATGTCGGAACGGCCGTCGTCGTTGAAGTCGCCCGTTCCGATGGCTTTCCAACTCGGCCCAGGGTTGGGGCCCACCACTCCACTGCCGACGATGTTGGTCCCGTTCATTTCCCAGATCGCAATCTCGCCGTTCGTGTTCTGAAAGAGGATGTCGGGCGGCGGCGGTGAGGCGACATTGGTCGTTCCAAACCCAATGACGCTCAACGCTTCAATATCAAAGCTCGTCAAGGTTGTTGCGGCGCTGGTGAACGGCAGTCTTAAGGGATCGTCAGCAGGCAGATCAGTGAACAGAGTTTGATCGAAGGAGGTAGCGAAATTAGCCAAGTCCGTGTTGCCGCCGTCTATAGAGAAATAGGCGGACTGCCCGGACGTCCACCCGTATTGTCCGGGCGACGAATAGCGAAACAGATCCGCGACGTCGGGAAAGGATCCGCCTTGGGCGATACCATCCCAGCCCAGGGCATGGGCGATCTCGGTCAGAGCCGATGGCTCCCAATCCTGGGACGAGCTTGCGTCCCCGATATTGAATCCGATTGAACCGTCAAGTACGCTGCTATTTCCGGTAAAGACCCCGAGCGCTATCTCCTCCGCGTAGCTGACGAAGAAAGTATTGGCCTCGCCAGGAAAAGAAGCGCTGCTTGCCGGTAACGTCGCATCCGCGGAAATCTGCGGGCTCGAATCCGCGTTGGCGGTCAGCCAGCCTTTGAGCTGGGAATAGCTTACGGGTGTAGAGGTGCCGCCCCCGAGCGAGTAGACGCCGCTATTGGGGTTGGTCAGCTCATTCGACGGCGTACTATCAAACGTCCCCCAGCCGTAGCTGATATTGATAGTGTAGTTGCCTGGAAAATCCTGTTCGTAAATGGCTGCGGCAGCCTCAACCGCGGCGGTGAGCCCCGCCGGCGCCGAGGCAATACTGCTGTCTGGAACGAGATCGATCTGCATCGCTTCTCCGATGTGTAGCGCATCTTACGCCGGAGCCTTGCCATGACTGGCCCCGGATTGGTCGGCAATCCTTACAGCTGAGTTGTATGGGCGCCAGTCGGTATCCGCCATGGAATTCTTCTTTGAGAACAACGACGAAGCTTCGCCAGTCGTTCGCCTCCTTCTCGCACGGGGATCTGGCGATCGCCAATCCTCATATTTCCCGTGTAGCGCTTGAAACCGCCAGCGCGCCGGTCAACGCTTTCGCTCTCCGGCCGGGCGTCCCTTGACGTAATCCTTAAGCCCGGAGGCGAGCCAGTCGAAAAGGAGCCGCACCCGCGGCGCCGTCTTCAAATCGCGGTGCATGGCCAGCCACACTTCGAGCGTGAACTGGAAGGCGTTCGGCAGCACCGGGACGAGTTCGGGCGTGCGCCGCGCGATGGCGTCCTGGCAGCCGCCGACGCCGACTCCGGCCCGCAGCGCCGCGAGCTGGGCGACGTCGCTGTCGCAGCGAAAGCCGAAGTCCTCGCGGGTGAGCGTTTTCGCCAACGCCCCTGCGGAGCGAAACGTCTGATTGTCGCGGTCGAAGCCAATCAGGCAATGATGCTTGAGATCGGCGAACGAACGCGGCTCGCCGAACCGCGCCAGATAATCGCGATGCGCATAAAGCCGAATGCGCGTCGAGCCGATGCGGCGTGCGACGAGGCCGCTCTGGGTCGGGCGGACCATGCGCACGGCGATGTCGGCGTCGCCGCGCGCGAGATCCTGGTTGCGGTTGGTGACCGCGAGCTCGATGGCGATGCCCGGATTGCGGGCGCGAAAGCCGGCGAAGATCGGCGGCAGCGCCTCCGAGCCCATGATTTCGCTCGCGGTGACGCGCACGATTCCGCGATCAATCGCCGCCGCCGAAGAGGCGGAGCGCGCGAGCGCCGCCGCCGCGACCGCCATGGCTTCCGCGTGCGGGACAAGCGCATTCGCGGCCGCGGTGGCGCTGAGTCCGCGCGGCGAGCGCGTGAACAGCGTGGCCCCGAGCGCCTCTTCGAGCCCGTCGATGTGGCGCCCGACCGTCGGCTGCGTAAGGCCCAGCCGGCGCGCGGCGGAGCTCAAGCTCAAGTCGCGTGCGACTTCGAGGAAGGTGCGCAGTTCGTCCCAGTCGGGCTCGCGGCGGATCATACGAAAATGTATAACTGATCAAGATAAATATGCAATTCCGCAGAAGTCAGCGACGAAGTATCGAGAAGGCCAAAGCGGTTGCGCCACCACGCACTCGCCAAAAGAGGCCCCGATGACCGCGATCCTCGCCCGCTTCGCCCATGCCAACGCGCCGCCTCCCGCGCGCGCCGCCGGCTGGTCGGCGTCAGGCGGGGTGAGGAGCGTTCTGCGCCTCGAAGGCGCGGCCGTCTTCGCCGTGGCGATTGCGCTTTACGCCCACGCCGGCTTCTCGTGGCTCGCATTTGTCATTCTGTTCCTTGCGCCCGATCTTTCGATGCTCGCCTATCTCGCCGGGCCAAGGGCGGGGGCGCTCGCCTACAATCTCGTCCATACCTATGCGCTGGCGCTGCCGATTGCGCTTGCAGGTTTTGCGCTCGGCTCGCCTGTGGCCTTGGCGCTGGCGCTGATCTTGATCGCCCACATCGGCTTCGACCGGTCGCTCGGCTACGGCTTGAAATATGCGAGCGGCTTCGGCGACACGCATCTTGGCCGAACCGGTCGCGCTTAAGGGAGGCGACGGCAAATGCGCGTCCACGTCATCGAGACCGGCCGGGTTCAAACCAAGGCGAGCCAGATCGTCGGCCGGGGGCATGGACTCGCACGTCGCATCGCGCCGCTCTTCGACGCGACATGGTCGGACTGGCTGCCGGTCAACGCCTACGCGATCGAGCATCGGGACGGGGTCATCCTCATCGATACGGGTGTGTCAGCCGGTGTGAAACGCCTGCCGCGCTGGCATCCCTATTTTCGCTTCTGCGTCCGCTTCGACATCGAGCCGGAACAGGAAGCCGGCCCTCAGCTCAAGGCGCTGCGCATTGGCCCAGCCGACGTCACGCGCGTTGTGCTGACCCACCTGCACATCGATCACGATGGCGGTTTGGGCCATTTCCCGACGAGCGAAATCTTCGTCAGCCCTGGCGAACTTGCCCGCGCCGCCGTGGCCCTTGGACAGTTGCGCGGCTATCTGCCGCAGCGCTGGCCCAAGGCGTTCGATCCGAAGCCTCTCGTTCTCGATGACGGTCCCTACGGACCGTTTCCCCGATCGAAGCGCCTGACCCGCGACGGCGCGATCGTCGCCGTCGCGACGCCCGGCCACACGCGCGACCATTTGTCGGTCATCGTCGAGGACGGCGATAAGAGCGTCCTCATCGCCGGCGACGCGTCCTACAACGAGGGGGCGATGCTCAACGGGACGATCGACGGCGTCAGCGACAACGAGAACCACGCGGCGGGGACGCTTGCCGCCATCCGAGCGTTCGCCGGGGCGCGGCCGACGGTTTATCTGCCCGCCCACGATCCTGAGGCGAGGCGGCGGCTCGCCGAGCGTGTTCCCTCTCCCCGCTATGGGGGGCCGCCGCGAGGGAGCTAATCCATCACCGCGTGCGCGGCCGCTTCTTCGCGCGAAACCGGCGCCGCAGACTTTGTCGAGCGGATGAGCGCAAGCAGCGGGAAGGCGCAGAGGGCAATGAAGGTCATGAACAGGAAATCGTTCGAATAGGCCATCATCGCCGCTTGCTGGGTGATGATTCCTTCGAGCATCGCCATGCTCGGAAGGCCGTGGCCCCAGACCAGCGAGGCGTTCGGCATTCGAAGCGCGTCGTTGAACGGCGTCGCGTGCTCGACGAGCTGGCTGTGGAACATGGTCGTCATGCTGGTGAGCTTGGCGATGACGACCGAGATGCCGACCGACGAGCCGATGTTGCGGATCAGCGTCCAAAGCGCGGCGCCCTCGGTGCGCAGTTCACCCGGCAGGCTTGCAAAGGCGATCGTGTTGAGGGGCACGAAGATGAAGCCGAGGCCGAGCCCTTGAGCGATCGAGTTGATGACGATTGTGTTCGCTGGCACATCGAGCGTCCAGCCGACCATGAGATAGAGCGATGAGGACGCGAGCACGAGGCCGATGAGGATCATGATCCGAGGATCGACCTTGCCGCTCATCCTGCCGACCAGGAACATGCCGACAAACGTGCCAATGCCGCGCGTCCCGAGCAGAAAGCCGCTCGAGAGCACCGGGTAGCCGAGCAGGTTCTGGATGAATGGCGTCACCAGCGCCATGCTCGCGAGCAGCATGATGCCGACCAGGAACATGAAGACGAGCGCGATGGAAAAGTTCCAGTCCTTGAAGATGCGGACGCTGATGAACGGCCGCTCGGATGTCAGGCAGTCGGCGAGGAAGAAATAGAACCCGACGATCGCGAGGATCATCTCGATCCAGATCTCGGGCGCTTCGAACCAGCCGAGCTGCTCGCCACGATCGAGCATCATTTGCAAAGAGCCGATGCCGAGCGACAGGCTCAAGAAGCCGAACCAGGAGAACGGCACGTCTCGCCGCGTCGGCGTCTCGCTCATGAAAACCGAAAGGCCCGCAGTGGTGAGAATGCCAAACGGCAGATTGACGAAGAACACCCATCGCCAGGAATACGAGTTGGTGAGCCAACCGCCGAGCGTCGGGCCCATGATCGGTCCGAGCATGACGCCCATGCCCCAGATCGCCATGGCCGAGCCGCGCTTGGCGGGCGGGAAGATGTCGAGCATCACCGCCTGGCTCAAGGGCACAAGCGCCGCGCCAAACACGCCCTGCAGCAGCCGGTAGGCGACCATCTGCTCGATCGACAGCGCGACGCCGCAGAGCATCGAGGCGACGGTGAACCCGGCCGTGCACACGATGAACAGCTTCTTGCGGCCGAAGCGCGTCGCCATCCAGCCGAGCGGCGAGGTCATGATCGCGGCGGCGACGATATAGGAGGTCAACACCCAGTTGATCTGATCCTGCGTCGTCGCCAGCGACCCCTGCATATAGGGCAGGGCGACGTTGGCGATCGTGGTGTCTAGCGCCTGCATGATGGTCGCCATCATGATGCAGACAGTGAGCAGCCACTTGAGCGTCGGCGAGATCGTCTCGTAGAGCGGCGGTGCGTGCGCTTGCGCGTTCATCGAATGACGGCGGTGCGTGCGCCTAAGAGCGTGTCGACGTAGCCGACCACCCACTGCTTCAAGCCCTCAAGCGTGCCGGCGAGCGTGCGAATCCGGCCCGTGTCGACGGTCACATAGGCGCTCATGCCTGCTCGTAAGCCCGTCGTGTCCTCCTTCGGGTCGAAGCAGAACCGGAGCGGCACGCGCTGGACGACCTTGACCCAGTTGCCGCTCGCGTTCTGCGGCGGCAGGATCGCGAACTGGGCGCCCGTGCCCGGCGCGATCGAGCAGACCGCGCCTTTCCATTCCCGCCCCGGGAACGTGTCGACGCTCACCGTCGCGGGCAAGCCGACATGGACGTAAGTCAAGTCCGATTCCTTCGGATTGGCGTCGACCCAGAGGCCCGTATTGGCGACGACCGCGAATACGGGCTGCCCAGCCGCCGCCACGCGTCCGAGCTCGATCTCAGGCACCTGCGTCGCGACGCCGTCGATCGGCGCGAGCACCTTGGTGTTGCGCAAATTGCGCTCCGCGTCGTCGACTGCGGCTTGCGCCTGCATATAGTCGGGGAACTGGTCGATGGTCGTGTTCGGACCGCCGCCGAGCTTCACCTTCACCGTCGCTTGCTGCCATTTGACGAATTCGAGGATCTGCTTGGCCTGGATCAGGTTGGCCATCGAGGTGTCGCGATCGGCGGTCGTGCCCGAGCGCGAAATAGCAAGCTCGTTCTTGCGATCGAAATCGGCTTGGCGGACCTTCACCGCATCCTCGCCCATTTTGATCTGGTCGATGTTGCTGGAAAACGAGGATTGCAGATTGGCGAATTCGATCTTGGACGCTTCGAGCTTGCCCTTGGCGAGGGCGAGGGCGATCTCATAGGGCTTGGGATCAAGGTCGAACAGCGGATCGCCGACCTTGACCTTCTGCCCCTCGACCACATGCACAGCGACGATCGCGCCCGTCACCTGCGGCGTGATGAGCGACTTGTCGGCGCCGACATAGGCGTTATCGGTCGAGACGTAGCGGCCGCTGCTCAACCACCAGGTGAAGCCGAGCGCGAGCGCGATAAGAGGAATGACGACGAGCATGACGAACCGGCTGACGCGCCGCTTCGGCTTGACGACGATCGGCGTCTGCGCCGCTGGCGGCGGCGCGGGCGGCGGGGTTTGCGGGCCGGGCGCGGGGGTTCGCGCCGGCGTGAACTGAATGGTCTGTGAGGGCTGCGGCCCCGACGGCGTTTGCGCGGGCTCGCGTCCGGGCGACTGCGGGGCGGCTCCCTTCGCCGGCGTGAAAGGCAGAGGCTGCCCCGCTGGGGGCGAGGCAGGCGGAGTGTCCTCCTGCGCGGAATCGCGCGCGGACGCTGGCTTGGGTTGGGTCACTTGGATTCGGCTCCAGCAATCAATTCGTTCTTGATATTGGCCTTCATGGTCATGAGGCCGTCGTGCATGGCGTGGATCGTCGGTTCGTCGACGCCCGCCAGCGCGCGGCCCATCAAGTCCTCCGCGAGCGCCCCAAGTTCCTTCAACGCCGGCGCGGCTTTTTCAGTGAGGTAGAGACGGTTTGCCCGCCGGTCGGTCGCATCGTCGCGCCGCTCGACGAGGCCGGCGGCGGTCAGTTTGTCGATCAGCCGTCCAAGCGTGATCGGCGCGAGGTCCAGCGCCTCGGCCAATTCGTTCTGCTTGGCGCCCTCGCACCGTTGCAGGCGCGACAGCACCGCCCATTGCGCCCGGGTCGTGCCGAGTTCGCGGGCGCGCTGATCGGAATAAGTCCTGAGAAGCCGGGCGACGTCGTGGAGGGCGAAACCCAACTCGCGGGCAGGGGATATGGCCCATTTGTGAGCAAGTGATAACATGAGCATGCTTATAATATAGTGAGCAGGCTTATTCAAGGGTGCAGTGCAAAAATGCGAGGCGGGCGCGACCAGTCGAAGCATTTGACAATCTACTGATAAAAAATGTGTAGCGCTTCGCCAGCGCAAATAAGCGGCGAAGCTCCGGAGCCGAACCATCGTTCATGAGAACGACCGCCTTCGTTGGTCCTTTGTTAAGCTCGTACGGGAGGACGATTAAGGCGCGAGAGCCGAATGCCTACGATCCCCTCGCTCGGTCTATGGGATCGACCGCTTTGGCGGGAAACTCCATTGGAGGCCGACGCTGAGAACGGCGGATAAACTCAAAGCCCAGTTCCTCCCGAGAAGTGGGAGAGGTCAAATCGTGAGAGCCGGCCCCGGCACAAGCCGGGGGAAAGAAGAAAGGGCCGCCTCGCGGCAGCCCTTTGCATACGACACGAGACTGAAACGGTCAGACCGCCAGCGCACGAACCTTTGAGTTCCGACGGAACGCCGCATAGCCCAGGCCAGCAAAGCCGATCGCCATCATCGCCCAGGTCGACGGCTCCGGAACCCCAGAGCCGAGGCTGAACTCGAATGCATTCTTGCCAGCGTCGTGGAAGTCAACCGTCGTAAACGAACCAAGACCAGTGATGGTAACCCACTCGTTGTCCGCGGGTGACCCCTGATCGCCGTTTCCAGTCGCTCCGAGCGCCATCAAATCGGTGCCCGTCAGCGTGTAGCTATCGATAGTGATCGACACTTGATTGAGGATACCGTCGACATTCATGGCGTCGATCGAGCCCCAATAGATACTGAGGCTGGTTTGAGGCGTGGCCCAGGTCGCCTGCTCGGTGCCGCCGTTTTGGACGGACATATAGGTCGTGCCCGTCGTTGTGCTCGTGCCCATTCCCAAAGGAGCGGCGTATTGGCCAGCCACACTTCCCTTCTCGGTGGAGGCGCTTCCGGACACGAGTGACCAGGTGACGTCGCCCAATGTGAAGTCGCTCTCGCCTGCGGGAAGCGAAGCGAAGTACTGTGGATCTGCTGGCCCTGGGGTCAGCGTCACCGTCACGGCGCCTGCTGCTCCAGTCAGCCCTAGCCAGGCCAATCCGGTCGTCACCAACAACGTTTTGCGCATGTTTAAGATCCCGCTCTAACACCTCCCCCCACAACCTATCGGTAGCATTACAAATCGGACAGGTCAATTCGTACTTGGTGCGGAACCAGAAGCGCGAGAACTGAGAAGCAATGTAGCTTTTGACAGAAAGCCATTGATTTTACTGGGTTATATGGACAGGCGCCTTCCTTCATGGAATGCGTTGGAGATGACACTGTCAACCTAATATCTTCGAGGCAAACCTTCTATTGCTGTCGCCAAAGAAAGCCACGGGCTCCTCGAAACAACCCACGAGGTGCTGATCGCCAGGCCGGAACGGAATCCCCAGCGCCGGCGACTTATACCAGAAGGGTCGAGCACGACGTCGGGGAGCTAGCGCGCGATCCATCGCGGACGATCACGGAGCGACCCGCCCCGGAAATCGCCGAGAGCTTTTTCCCTGAGCGCTCGACGACCACGAGGAACAGGGCGTCTTTGCCGGTGTAACGAGCGTATAGGGTCAGCTTCGCCATCCCGGCCCGGTTCGCCGTTCGCCACCTCGTCCATGCTGACGCCATCATAGCAAGCGGCGAAAAATCCTGACCCTTTTCGCTCGCATCCGAAAAGCACGGCGCGGACGACAATCTTTTGCACAAAATCAGAAACAGGGCTAAGCTTGGCCCATGAGCAATCCTGCGCTTCGGCATGGCCTCAACCGCACGGTCCCGTCGCCGGGCCTCTCAGCGGAAAAGGCGCGAGAAAACTCCCTCACAGGAAAATCCCGCGTAACCCATTGAAAAGCCTCGATTCTGGCGAGAATCCAAGGAAATCCAAGGAAATCCAACCCTCAGAATCGGGGGCTTTCGGAGCGAAACGGCGAGGCGCCAAGAAAACCCAAACGGATCGACCCCATCCATGAGGCAGACCGCCCTGGTGCATGAAGGAGCGCCCCGGAACTGATGAGTTCGCCCGAGGGCGCCTGCCTCAACTTCCCCGATAGGTCGAATAGCTCCACGGGGAGACAATGAGGGGAACGTGATAGTGCGCCTTGGCGTCGGCGACCCCAAAGCGGATCGGCACGATGTCGAGAAACGGCGGGTCGGCTAGCTCGGCGCGCCGGGCGCGGAAATAGTCGCCGACGTGGAAGACGAGCTCGAACCGCCCTGCGCGCGCCTGATCGGCCGCCACTAAGGGCTTGTCGGTGCGGCCGTCCGCATTGGTCACGACATCGGCGATGAGCTTGCGCTCGGAGCCGCCTTCCAACTCGTAAAGCTCGACGCGGACGCCCTGAGCCGGCCGGCCGATCGTCACGTCCAGGATATGGGTCGTGACACCGGCCAATCGTGTTCCCTCGCATGGCTTCAACCGTCCGCCAATCGGACCCGCGAGGCCCTTCTAACGCGTCGTCGATCGCCGGCCAATCGGCCGCCGCGCTCATGCAGAATCAACATGGCAGCGGCCCTACCTGCCGCGATTGCCAAGCGCAGTGGCGCGTGAGAAGACTGCGCCAGCTCGCTTACGACTTTTGTATAAGTGAGAGGGAGGTCGGCCGCGATGGACGACAGGGTCAAGGACCAGTCCGACGAAACCGGCGAATGGCTCGACGCGCTCGATTCCGTCGAGGCCTTCGAGGGAATCGGCAAGGTCGACGACATCCTCGACGCGGTGGTTTCATCGGCTCGTCGCAAGGGCGCGAAGCTGCCCTTCGCCGCCAACACCGCCTACGTCAACACCATTCCGCCTGAAGCCCAGCCGCCGCATCCGGGCAATCGCGAGCTCGAGCGACAAATCCGTCGCTATGTGCGCTGGAATGCGGCCGCGATGGTCGTCAAGGCGAACAAGGAGTTCCTCCGAACTCGGCGGCCACATCGCGAGCTTCCAATCGGCGGCGACCCTCTACGACACCGGGTTCATGCATTTCTGGCATGCCTGCAACGAGACGCACGGCGGCGACCTGATCTATTTCCAAGGCCATAGCTCGCCTGGCATTTACGCCCGAGCTTTCCTAGAGGGCCGTCTCAGCGAAGAGCAGCTCATAAACTTTCGCCAGGAAGTCGGCCGCAAGGGCCTCGCCTCCTATCCCCATCCCTGGCTGATGCCGGACTTCTGGCAGTTCCCGACTGTCTCGATGGGTCTCGGACCCTTGATGGCGATCTATCAGGCCCGCTTTCTACGCTACCTGCACGAGCGAGGGCTCGCGGATACGGCGCCGCGCAAAGTCTGGGCGTTCTGCGGCGATGGCGAGATGGACGAGCCGGAATTGCTTGGCGCGATCTCGCTTGCGGGCCGCGAGAAACTCGACAACCTCATCTTCGTCATCAATTGCAATCTTCAGCGGCTCGACGGGCCAGTGCGCGGCAATGGCAAGATCGTGCAGGAATTGGAGGCTGACTTCCGCGGCGCGGGCTGGAACGTCATCAAGTGCCTCTGGGGTTCCGGCTGGGACGCTCTACTCGCCAAGGACACGGCCGGAAAGCTGCGTCAGCTCATGTTCGAATGCGTCGACGGCGAATATCAGGACTTCAAGTCGAAAGACGGCGCCTATATCCGGAAGAACTTCTTTGGCCGCCATCCCGAGACGGCGGCGATGGTCAAGGACTGGACCGACGCCGAAATCTGGGCGCTGACCCGGGGCGGGCATGATTCCGTGAAGGTATACGCCGCTTACAAGGCGGCGGTCGACCACAAGGGCCAGCCGACCGTAATCCTCGCCAAAACCGTCAAAGGTTACGGAATGGGCTCGGCCGGCGAAGGGCAGATGATTGCCCACCAGGCCAAGAAGCTCGGCCATGAGGCGCTCATAGCCTTCCGCGACCGGTTTCAGATTCCCCTCTCAAATGAGGAGCTCGACAAGATTCCGCTCCTACGGTTCGCCGAGGACAGCAAGGAGATGAGCTATCTGCGGGAGCGGCGCGCGGCGCTCGGCGGCTATCTTCCCTCCCGCCGGCGCAAGAGCGAGCCCCTTCTCGTCCCGCCGCTTTCCGCCTTCGACGCCCTGTTGAAAGCGACTGCAGAGGGACGTGAAATCTCGACCACGATGGCCTTCGTGCGGATTCTGACCGTGCTCTTGCGCGACAAGAACATCGGTCCGCGTGTCGTTCCGATCGTCCCTGACGAGAGCCGCACCTTCGGCATGGAGGGTCTGTTCCGCCAGGTCGGCATATTTAGCCAGGTCGGCCAGCTTTATCGGCCCCAGGACGCCGATCAGCTCATGTATTACCGCGAGGATCCGAAAGGCCAAATTCTTCAGGAGGGCATCAACGAGCCGGGCGCAATGGCGTCGTTCATCGCTGCGGGCACGTCCTATTCGACCTCGAACGTGCCGATGATACCCTTCTACATCTACTATTCCATGTTCGGCTTTCAGCGCGTCGGCGATCTCGCCTGGGCCGCGGGCGACATGCGGACGCGCGGCTTCCTGATCGGCGGCACCTCCGGTCGCACCACCCTCAACGGCGAAGGCCTGCAACACGAGGATGGCCACAGCCATATCCTGGCCTCGACCATCCCGAATTGCGTGACCTACGATCCGACTTACGCCTACGAACTGGCGGTGATCGTCCACGCGGGCCTGAACCGCATGCTGGTCGATCAGGACGACGTCTACTATTACATCACGACCCTGAACGAGAATTACCCTCATCCGGCGATGCCGGAAGGGGCGGAGGAGGGGATTCTCAAGGGCGCCTACAAGCTGCGCGAGGTCAAGGCGGACCAGCCGGGCCTCAGCGTGCGCCTGTTAGGCGCGGGCGCCATCCTGCGCGAGGTTGAAGCCGCGGCCGAGATGCTGGCAAATGAGCACGGCGTCAGCAGCGAGGTCTGGAGCGTCACCAGCTTCACCGAGCTGCGCCGCGAGGGCCTCGATATTGAGCGCTGGAATCTGCTGCATCCTGAGGCAGACGCCAAGGTTCCGTTCATCACCCGGGCCTTGTCGAGCGGGCAGGGGCCGGTCATCGCGTCGACGGATTACGTAAAGGCGCTGCCGGACGGCATTCGGCCGTATGTGCCGGCGCGGTACAAGACGCTCGGAACGGACGGCTTCGGACGCTCCGACTATCGCCGCCGGTTGCGCTCGTTCTTTGAAGTCGACCGCTACCACGTGGCGGTCGCCAGTCTGAAGGCTCTCGCGGAAGATCAGTTGCTGCCCAACCGACGTGTGGCCGAGGCGATCGCCAAATATGGCATCGATCCGGAAGGGCCGAATCCGGCGCGAAACTGACATCTCGGCAGTCCCAAGAAATCTGTTCGCTGAGGAGAGCGCCAGGTGGCGAAGGTCGACGTGAAGGTTCCCGATATCGGCGACTTTAAGGACGTGCCGGTCATCGAGGTGCTGGTGAAGCCCGGCGACGTCGTCAAGGTCGATCAATCGCTGATCACGCTCGAATCCGACAAGGCGACGATGGACGTGCCCTCGCCGGTGGCGGGCCAAGTCGCCGAAGTCGTGGCGAAGGTCGGCGACAAAGTCTCGATGGGGACGCTGATCGCGCGGGTCGAGTCCGCGGAGGGCGAGACGGCGCAAAGCGCGGCGGTTTCGCCCAAGGCGGCCACGCCGGCCGCCGCTGCGCCGGCTGCGGTCCCCGAGAAGCCCGCGGCCGCTCCGGCTAAGGCGGCCCCGGCAAAACCCGCCGCGCCCCCTCCCGCGGCGACGTCCCCCAAGGCCGCGCCGGTCAACGTCACGATCCCGGATATCGGCGACTTCACCGACGTGCCGGTCATCGAGATTCTGGTGAAGGTTGGCGACACGGTCGAGGCGGAGCAGCCGATCGTGACGCTCGAATCCGACAAGGCGACGATGGATGTGCCGTCGCCGGCGGCGGGCAAGATTACCGAGATTCTCGTCAAGGTCGGCGACAAAGTGTCGATGGGCTCGCTGATTGCCAAAGTCGACGCTGGCGGACAGACCGCGCCGATCGCCTCTGACCAGGAGGACGAGGCCGAGGCGAAGGAAGAGGAGGACGCCGCCGAAGCGCCCGAAACCTCGCCCGTTGCGCCGAGGGACCTGCCGCCCCGTCAAGCCGCCACAAACCCGGCGCTAGCCGATTTCGCCGGCGTGTTCGCTGGGCCCGCCGTTCGGCGGCTGGCGCGCGAACTTGGCCTCGACCTCAATCAGATGAAAGGGACAGGCGAGAAAGGCCGCATCACCCGCGAGGACGTGAAGGCGGCGATCGCCCGTGAAGGCGGGGCCGTCGCTGCAGGCGGCGCCGCGCTCCCTGCAATCCCGCAGGTCGACTTCGCCAAATTCGGCACCGTTGAAACCGTTCCCCTGTCGCGCATCAAGCGCATCTCGGGGCCGCGCATTCACGCATCCTGGGTCAACGTGCCGCATGTCACCCACTGCGACGAAGCCGACATCACCGATCTCGACGCCTTCCGAAAAGCTCTCGACGAAGACGCGAAGAAAGACAAGTCAAAGCCTTATCGCGTGTCGCTGCTGCCGCTTCTCATGCGGGCTGCGGTCGCCACGCTGAAAGCCTTCCCGACTTTCAACGCCGCTCTCGCTTCTTCAGGCGACTCGTTGATTCTGCGTCGCTATTGGCACATCGGCGTCGCCGTCGACACACCCGATGGCCTCGTGGTCGCGGTCGTCAAGGACGTCGATCAGAAGGGCGTCATCGACCTCGCCCGCGAGCTTGGCGCCCTCTCGGAGAAAGCGCGGGCCGGCAAGCTCGCGCCCGCCGAGATGCAGGGCGCGACCTTCACCATCTCTTCGCTGGGCGGCATCGGAGGCACGGCCTTCAGCCCAATCGTCAACGCGCCCGAGGTCGCCATTCTTGGCGTTGTACGCTCGAAAATGGCCCCGGTTTGGGACGGATCGGCGTTTGAGCCTCGTCTCATGCTGCCGCTATGCCTATCTTACGATCACAGAGTGATCGACGGCGCTGCGGCCGCTCGCTTCATGCGCCATCTCGCGGGCCTCCTGGAGGACATGCGGCGCATCATCTTATGACCGCGGCCCGATAGAGAGACGAGGCATGGCCAAAGAAATCCGGCTTCCCGACATCGGCGACTTCAAGGATGTGCCGATCATCGAAATCCTTGTGGCCCCCGGGCAGAGCGTCGCAAGGACGAGCCGATCCTGACGCTGGAAAGCGACAAGGCGACGATGGACGTGCCCGCGCCCGAGGATGGCGCGATCGGCGAAATCCGCGTCAAGGTCGGCGACAAGGTGAGCCAGGGCGACTTGCTCGCGACCTATTCGGGGGCGGCGGAGATGAAGCCGGCCGAGGCGCCGCAGGCGCCAAAAGGGCCGCGCCGGCCGGCGGGCGGCGGCGTGGAGATCCAGGAGTCCGCTCCAAAGGCCGCGGCGCTGTCCGGTCCGCCGCCGAAGCCTGCGGCCGACCCCGGGGGCCAGGCCGATTTCGAGGCCGATATCCTGGTTCTGGGCGCTGGTCCCGGCGGCTACACCGCCGCCTTCCGCGCCGCCGATCTTGGGCAGAATGTCGTTCTGGTCGACTCGCGCCCGACCCTCGGCGGCGTGTGCCTTAACGTCGGCTGCATCCCGTCCAAGGCATTGCTGCATGTCGCCAAGGTCATTGACGACGCGAAGGCCATGGGTTCGCACGGCGTGAGCTTCGGGCCGCCGACCTTCGACCCCGAGGCGATCCGCGGCTGGAAGAATGGCGTGGTCAAGCGCTTGACCACCGGTCTGACCGGCCTCGCCAAGCAGCGCAAGGTCAAGGCGGTGACCGGCGTCGGCCAGTTCACTTCGCCCAAGACCTTGCGCGTCGAAACCGCCGAGGGCGCGCGGGTCGTCCGCTTCAACAAGGCGATCATCGCCGCCGGCTCCGAAGCCGTTGCGCCCGGATTCATTCCCGCCGATCCGCGCATCTGGGATTCGACCGCGGCGCTCGAGATCAGTTTCATCCCCAAGCGCATGCTGGTCCTCGGCGGAGGGATCATCGGCCTCGAAATGGCGACG
Source organism: uncultured Alphaproteobacteria bacterium (assembly GCA_963696665.1). Classification (GTDB taxonomy): domain Bacteria; phylum Pseudomonadota; class Alphaproteobacteria; order Rhizobiales; family Beijerinckiaceae; genus Roseiarcus. Next base: position 189,365 of record CAVOLE010000028.1, on the reverse strand, counting down.
GTCTATCATTCGCTCGGCGCCGGCATCACCGTGATCGAGATGATGGACCAGCTGATGCCGGGGGCGGATCTGGACATTGTGACGCCGCTCGCGAAGCGCATTGGCCGTCTCTACGACAAGATCCTGCTCAAGACGAAGGTGACCGCGGTCCAGGCGGAGCCGGATGGGCTCAAGGTCTCTTACGAAGGCCCCGACGGCGCGAAGACCGAGACGTTCGACGCGATCCTGGTCTCGGTCGGACGACGCCCGAATGGCGCGCGCATTGGCGCGGAAGCCGCGGGCGTCGCCGTCGACGAGCGGGGCTACATCGCGGTCGATCGCGAGATGCGCACCAACGTGCCGCATATCTTCGCCATTGGCGACATCGTCGGCCAGCCGATGCTGGCGCATAAGGCGACGCACGAAGCCAAGGTCGCGGCGGAGGTGGCGAGCGGACACAAATCTTCGTTTGACGCCAAGGCGATCCCGTCGGTCGCTTACACCGATCCGGAAGTCGCCTGGGCGGGTGTCACGGAGACCGAAGCCAAGGCCAAGGGCGATCAAATACGGCAAGGCCGCTTCCCCTTGGGCGGCGAGCGGGCGGTCTCTGTCGCTCGGCCGCGACGAGGGCCTGACCAAGACGCTGTGGGACGAAGAGACCCAGCGTCTCATCGGCTGCGGCATCGTCGGGCCCAACGCCGGCGACCTCATTTCCGAGGCGGCGCTGGCGATCGAAATGGGCGCCGAAGCCGAGGACGTCGGCCTCACCATTCATCCGCACCCCACGCTCTCGGAGACATTCGCCATGTCGGCCGAAGCCTTCGCGGGGACGCTGACCGACCTCTATATTCCGAAGAAGAAGTAGCAGGGTTCCCTTCTTCCTCCGGGAGAAGGTGGCCGGCGAAGCCGGCCGGATGAGGGCAATGGCGCGCCCTCGTCCGTCGCCTTCGGCGACACCTCTCCCCAGAGGGGTAGAAGGGGGCGAGCGCCTGACGGGACAGTCGCCAACCGGGAGCTGGCGCACTTGAAAGTGTTCTTCTTCGGCCTTGGCTATTGCGCCCGGCGGCTCATTCAGCGCGAGCCCTGGATCGAGGCGAGCGGAACCACGCGGACAGCCGACGCTGTAAACGCCCTGCGTCGCGAGGGCGTCGAGGCCTATCAGTTCGATGGCGCCGTCGCCGAGCCCGCATTGGGGCAGGCGCTCGAGAAAGCCGATGCGATCGTCGTCTCCATCCCGCCGCGCGATGGGGCGGGGGCGGCGCTGGAGCGCTTCGCCTCCGCTATCGGCGCGGCGCCGGGGCTGCGGCGCATCGTGTACTACTCGACCATCGGCGTTTACGGCGACCATTCCGGAGGCTGGGTCGACGAGACCAGCGCGACGCGGACGCGCACGGGCCGCGGGCTGGCGCGGCTCGAGGACGAGGCCCGCTGGACGGCGGCGGCACGGGCGCGCGGCGCCGAAGCGGACGTCCTGCGGCTTGCTGGCATCTATGGGCCGGGCCGCAATGCGCTCGTCAATCTGCGCCGCGGCGAGGTCCGGCGGATCGTCAAGCCCGGGCAGGTGTTCAATCGCGCCCATGTCGATGACATCGCTGAGATTTCTCGCCTTGTCCTGACACGCGACGTTAAGGGTCAGATTTGGAACGTCGCCGATGACGAACCCGCTCCGCCGCAGGACGTGGTCGCCTATGCGGCGGCGCTGCTTGGCGTCGAGCCGCCGCCCGAGGAGCCATTCGAAGGGGCAATGCTCTCGCCGATGGCGCGGGAGTTCTACGCCGACAACAAGCGGGTCTCGATCGCCAAGGCCAAGACCCTCGTAGGATTTGCGCCGGCCTATCCGACCTATCGCGAAGGGCTCAAGGCCCTCGCAGAAGCTGGCGAAGGGCAGACGCGCTCTTGAGCAATGTCAGCGGCGATGCAGCCGAGCAGTGGGCCATCGCTGATTAAGAAAAATCGACAATTTCTTGCGAGCTGATTGAGACTGTGCTATTGTTTTTCAGAAATTAGGACAAATACGGTGTGCTTGTTCATACGGAAGGCGCGCGACGAGGCTACGGCTTCAGGAAATGGAGTGACTCGCTAATGGCGCCGCAAGCTTTTGAAATCGCTCAAAATGGACTCGCTAATTTGCGGGTTCGAAGTCTCCTCATGGTGAAGCCGACCTTGGCGTTGGTCGCCATGCTAGCAGCCGTGGCGAGCGCCTATGGCGAGGAGACGCAAGTCGGCCGTTATCAAATGGTCGCCGTGCCGGCTTCGCAATCGCAGACTTTCCCCGAGGCGCTGCTCCTCGATACTGCGACCGGACAAACCTGGATGCTGTACCACGAAACCGGGCGGGCGATTCAGTGGTTTCCGCTACCGTTTTCGTCCGCTAAGGATCGGCCGTCCTTTCTGCCGCCCCCGCCCGAAGCCGCTGGCGTCCCGCGCTAAGTTAGCGTCGCTAACTCTTGAGCCAGCGAAGCGCGTCATCTTCCTGACGACTTTGAAAAAGTCTCACCTCCGGATGCAGGAACACCTTTATCGCGCTGATGAGCCAACGCTTCCAGTCATGCGCCGCGATCACGGCGATGCGATCGACCTTCTCCTGATGAGACTTGACGAAAGCGGCGTGTTCTTCAAGGGCGGTCAGATCTTTCCAACCCTCCAGATCCGAGGCGTCGATCAAGTGTCTGAGTTGGCCGGTCTGCTGGATGATGGGTTCGATTTGCCGAGCCAGCTCAGCGAAATCGCCTGACTGCAGTTTCGTCGGCGCGACCACCTTTAGGATGCCGTCGGCGATCGGTTGCGCTTTCATCATCGCGTCGCTGCCTCCCAGTTCGGTTGAAATTTAGCACCCAAGTTGAGCGGCTTTGCGATGCTGCAAGCGATTGCCGAACTTTGGGTGCTTGTGGCCGAACGCTCGGGATGTCACGCGTCGAAGTCACTTATGAAGCATATCGACTAACAGACTGTTGCAACTTGCGGTCCGAGGCTTAGTGCGCCGCCGGCGCCGCGCCTCCAAGCTTGACCTTGCGCAGGCTCAGCGCCAGCGGCACCCCGGCGAGCGAGAGCAGGGCCAGCACCCAAAAGATGTCCATGTAGGCGAGGTAGGAAGCTTGCGCCTGCACCTGCTGGCCGATCCAGGCGATGGCCTGCTGCTGCGCCTCGGGAAGCAGATTGCCGTGGGCAAGAAAATATTGCGTCGCCTGATGCAGCGTGTCCTGATATTGCTGCCTCGAAGGAATTGCGTTCTCGATCAGCCGGCTCTGGTGGAACTGCTCGCGGTGCTGGAGAATGTTGGAGGCGAGCGAGACCCCGATCGAGCCGCCGGTGTTGCGCGCCGCATTGATGAGCGCCGAGGCCATGTCAACCCGGTTTGCCGGGATCCCGTCATAAGATGCGGTGATGATCGGGATGAAGATGAGCGGCAATCCGATGCCAAGCACCATGCGCGTTTGCGCAAAGAACCAGAAGCCGAGATCGCCGTACACGTTGGTCATCTGATACATCGAGATGGCGCAGAAGATCGCGCCGGTCATGATCAGGTACTTTGGCTGGATCCGGCTCGAGATCATCCCGACGACGAACATCATAAACATGGTGACGAGGCCGCCCGGCGAGAGGACAAGACCGGCCCAAGTCGCGGTGTAGCCGAAGTCCGTCTGCAACATGAGCGGCAGGAACTGGGTGGTCGCGTAGAGGATCGCGCCGGTCGCCCCCATCACCAGGAAGCAGGCGCCAAACTGACGCGACCCGACCATCCGCATGTCGATCATCGGGTCCTTCCGGCTCAACTCCCAGGGGATCATCAGCACGAACGCGATCGCGCAAATAACGCTGAACGTGATGATGAAGTTTGAGCCAAACCAGTCGTCTTCGAGGCCCCGATCGAGCACGATCTCGAGCGCGCCGAGGAAAGTCGCGATCAAAAGAAAGCCGGTGAAATCGAACCTGGCGGCCTCCCCCTCATTGGGTTTGTCCGCGGGCAGGAGGACGGCGATGAGCGCGATCGTGGCGAGGCCGACGGGGCCGTTGATCAGGAAGCACCAGCGCCAAGACCAATTGTCCGCGAGCCAGCCGCCGAGCGTCGGGCCGACCACAGGCGCCACAACCACCGCCACGCCGAACAGCGCGAACGCCTGCCCGCGCTTCTCCGGCGGAAATGAAGCGGCCAGAATGGACTGCGAGACCGGCACCATGCCGCCTCCGGCCAGGCCTTGCAGGAGACGAAACAAGAGGAGCGAGTTGAGATTCCACGCCTGCGCGCACAATATCGAGCTTACGCTGAAGAGCCCGAGGCAGATCAGGAAGAAGACCTTGCGGCCGAGCGCGCGGGCGAGGAATGGGCTCGCGGTCAGACTGACGGCGTTGGCGACCAGATAGGTCGTTACCACCCACGAGGCTTCGTCGTCACTGACCCCCATGCCGCCGGCGATATAGGGCAGCACCACGTTGGCGATCGTGGTGTCAAGCACCTCCATGAAGGTCGCAAGCGCGACCAGGACGGCGATGATCCACGGGTTGGTGGACGCGGCCGCGTCGCCGGCGGCCGGGCGCCGGCCCGGGCCGCAGTGTCGCTCACACCCGCCTCCGCCACTGCTCGACGTCCGCTCTGAGCCGCTCATAGAGGGAGGGCGACGGATCGACGCGCACGGTCGGAACGACCGACATCCCCGGACCGAGGGAGACGTCGGAGGGCGGATTGTCGATGATGATCTTGACCGGCACCCGCTGGACGATCTTGACGTAGTTGCCAGTCGCGTTTTCGGGCGGCAGCAGCGAGAAGGCCGGGCCCGAGCCGGGCTGGACGCTCGCGACATGGCCGTGAAAGTCGCGTTCCGGGTAGGCGTCAATCTCCATGTCGACCGGCTGTCCCGGCCGCATGCGGTCGAGCTGGGTTTCCTTGTAGTTCGCAACGACCCAAATCTCGTCGGGGACGAACATTGAGAGGTTGGTGCCAGCCTGCGCATATTGCCCCACCGCGCCAGTGAGATTGACGACGCGGCCCGGCTGGTCGGCCGTGACGATCGTATAGGAGAGGTTGAGTTTCGCCTGGTCGAGTTGGGCCTGCGCTTGCGCGAGGCTGGCCACCTGCGACGCGCGCTGCGCCCGTAGAGTGTCGATTTGCCGCTGGGCCACCCTAAGCGCCGCTTGCGCGCTATCAACAGCGGCCTGCTGGGCCTTAAGGTTCTGGACGTCCGTGGTGCCCTGCTGAGCCGTCGCCCAACCCTGCTTGACGAGCGGTTGGTCACGTCCCCAAGTGACCTTCGCCAGCTCCATATTCGCCTGCGCTTGGTTGACCTGCGCCTGGGCCGACGCAATTTGCGCGTCTTGGGTCGCGATTTGCGCATCGACGCTGTGGATGCCAGCTTCCGCCCCCGCCACCTGGGCCTGGGCCTGGGCGAGCGCATTCAAATAATCGCGCTGATCAATGCGGGCGACCACTCCGCCCCGGTTGACATGCTGGTTGTCGGTGACGGGCACCGCGGTGACGTAGCCCGCGACCTGTGGCGCGATCGCGAACTGGCGGGCCGCAATGAACGCGTCGTCCGTCGATTCGAAATGCGAGGAATGGTCCCAGTAAAGGTATCCAGCCACGGCCGTGACCAAAAGCGCCACGAGGCCGGCTCCAACAAGGAACGGATGGCCGCGAAGGAAGCCCTTGCGCGGTTTTCCGCCTGGTTTTCCCTCTTTCGAGGCAGGCTCACGCTCCGGTTTGGCCTCCTGCTCGGAGGGTTCGGCCGGGCGCTCAGTCTTCTCCGCCGGCTTAGCCGGGGCCTCTGTCTTTTCAGGGGCTTCCGCGGGCCGCTCGGCTTGCGGGGGCGCCTCGGGTGGCGGGGCGCGCAAGGCGATGATGTCCCGTCTGGGGCTTGCCGAGCCCCCGGAACGGGAGGCCCAGACCTTGTCCCAATCGGCTTCGGACGCGGGCGCGTCCTTGTACATTTGCTCGCCTCGATCCTGATTCCTGCGCGCCATGGCGGGAACTCCCGATGTCGCCCCCTCAACGTCTCCGAAACGAAACTGTTCCGTTTCGTTTACTTTGGTGAGGCGCCACCCTAAATCAAGGGTGCAAATTCAAACCGTCGCGGTTTTAGTGAAGGACGCGGATGGAAGACGAAAGGGCTATGGACGAAGGGGCTATGGAAGCGGCGTCGCAGGAAGCCGAAATCGGCCGCGGGGCTGTGCGCTACGGCCGGCCGCCGCGCGAGCTCGCAGGTCAGGTCGAGGAGAGAATCCTCGACGCGGCGGGCCGAATCTTTCTCGAGCGCGGCTTCCAGGGCGCGAGCGTCGACGAAATCGCGGAGGCGGCCTCCGCCGGGAAACCGACGATCTACGCCCGGTTTCCCAATAAGCAGGCGTTGTTCAGCGCCGTCGTCGAGCGCCTCGTGCGCCGGAACACAAGCCTCGATGCTTTCGCCTGCGCCGGCGGCTCCGTCGAGGCGCGGCTCGACGCCCTTGCGGCGTTGATCCTGACCCGGGTCTTAACCCTGGAAACGATTGGGCTTATCCGGGTTGCAGTCGCCGAAGCGCGGCGATTCCCCGATCTCGCGACGAGCGTAAGCTGCATGGGGCGCGAGCGGCCAAAGGAAGCGGTGGCCCGCATATTTGGCGAACTGGCCGCGTCCAGCGAGATTGGAGCCTCGCCAGCGTTCAGCCCGGAAGAACTCCGGGAGACGGCGCGCCGGTTCCTCGACCTCGTGGTCCTGCCGATGCTGATGAGAGCGCTGTTCGGCGAGGATCTGGCCGCCTTGCGCGCCGAGATCGAGGCGCACGCCGCCCGGTCGGTTGCGTTCTTTCTCGCCGCCTGCGGCCCTGGCGGGCCGCCGCCTTCCGGATCGGCGAAGCCGTCAGAGGCAGAGCCGCCGGCAGATCATGGCGCCGTCGCTGGCTAAGCGCCCGCGCTCGCCAAGCTGATCAGAAGGTTTTCTGTTCCTCCTCGGGCGGAGGCATAAAAAACCCCGAGTTCGGTTCGATCCAGGCTATATGGTCGTGGACGGAGACGCAGCCCGGCGTGTTCTCGGCAATGACCTTGAGGCCCTCGCGAAGCCGTTCGTCGGTGATCGCGCCGTCGAAGGTGACGGCGCCGTTCTGAACCTCGACCCGCACGCTCGCGCGCGGCGCCCAGTCGAGCTTGTCGAGCTCAGCTTGGATGGCCGCCTTGATCTCGGCGTCCGGATGCGGCCCGGTCGCCCGCGGCGTCGCGGCCAGCAATCCCTTGAGCAGGTCGGAGCGCGCGATCACCCCAACGACCGTCTGACCCCGCAGCACCGGCAGGCGCTTGATGTGGCGGCGGATCATCCGGTCCACCGCCTCGCTGAGATCCGAGTCCTCCCCGATCGTCTCGACGTCGCGGGTCATGACTTCGCCGACCTTGCGGCCGTGCTCGTGCGCGTAGGATTCGGCGACTCGCCCGCTGCCGAGCAGAAAGTCGAGCCAGCGCGGGCGCTTGCGCTCACTTCCAAGCTCGCCGCGCCGAAGGAGGTCGCCTTCGCTCAAAACCCCGCTCAGCGCGTGGTCGGCGTCGAACACGAAGAGCGCGCTCACCCGCGAGCGCAACATCGTTTCGATCGCCTCGGCGATGCTCGCGCCCTCGGGCACGCCGATCACGCCATAAGTCATTACGTCCCGAACCTTCATTTTCTCTCTGTCCTTGCGTCGTTTTCATCCCTTCGTAAGGGAAGGGACGAACGTGGGGAAGGCGTCCGGCATAGGCAAATCGTCTTGCCGATCGCTTTCGCCTGCCCCCTTATGCAGCAACTCTCTCGTCTTGCCTGGAGATGATCAATGCCGAATCCGGTGGTCGTCGAGGCGACGCGCGGCGCCCTCGTCGAATCCGTCCATCGCGGAGCCGGCGCCGTCGTCGATGCGGACGGCCGAGTGGTGATGGCCTTTGGCGACGCCGATCGACCAGTTTATCCCCGCTCCGCCGTCAAGGCGCTCCAGGCCTTGCCGCTTATCGCCAGCGGCGCTGCGGAAAGGCTCGAGCTGAGCGACAAGGAAATTGCGCTCAGCTGTGCCTCCCATTCGGGAAGCGAGCACCATGTCGCGACCGCGCGCGCGATGCTCGCCAAAGTGGATCACGATGAACGCGCGCTCGAATGCGGCGCGCATTGGCCGCTCGGCGAGGACGAAGCGCGGGCGCTTGCCCGCTCAGGGAGGACGCCGACCGCTCTACACAACAATTGCTCGGGCAAACACGCCGGCTTCATCTGTCTTTCCTGCGCAATGGGCGTGGATCCGAAGGGCTACGTTGCGCCGGATCATGGCGTTCAGCGGGAGGTTAAGGCGTCGATCGAAGCGATGACCGGCGCGCGCTTAAGCGAAGAGATGCGCGGCGTCGATGGCTGCGCCATCCCGACTTACGCCATCCCGCTGGTCGCGCTCGCGCGAGGCTTCGCGCGGCTTGGGACCGGCCACGGGCTGTCGCAGGAGCGCCGAGGCGCCGCGGCGCGCATTCGCGGCGCCGTCGCTGCGCATCCCGTGACCGTCGCCGGAAGAGGCCGCTTCGACACCGAAGTGATGAGCCTGCTTGGGCCGCGCGTCTTCACCAAGTCGGGCGCCGAGGGCGTATTCTGCGCCGCGCTTCCCGAAGCCGGGCTCGGCCTCGCGGTCAAGGCCGACGATGGGGCAGGGCGCGCCGCGCAAGTGATGATCGCGGCGCTCATCCGCCGCTTCGGCGGTTTCGACGAGGAGACAAGCGCGCGTTTCATGCGTTTCGTCTCGCCGCGCCTCTCGAATTGGAACGGCGCCGAAGTCGGGCTTTTGCGTCCTGCGGGTCCGCTGGCATGAAGCCTGCCCCAGTGAGAGAAGGACGCATGCGTGACGCTTCAATGGCGCGACCGCTGCTCGCTGGCGCAGCGGCGCTGCTGCGTCTGGCCGCGCTGGCAAGCTTCGCCTTGATCTCGGCCGGAGGCTTGTCGCGCGCGAACGATCGCTGCGCCGACAGGGGCCAGGCCGTGCAGGCGCTGCACGAGGGCGATCAATATCAGGCGACGACTTTATTGTTCGCGGCCGCGCGGCTCGGCTGCGAGGCTGCGGCGCGCGCGCTCCTCGATCGCGGCGCGGCGATCGACGCCAAGGATCGCGAGGGCAAAACCGCGCTCGCCAAAGCGGCCGAGGCAAACAAGCTGCCGGTGATCAGGCTGCTTCTCGAGCGCGGCGCCGACGCCAACGCGCGCGCCGTCGATGGATCAACGCCTCTGCTCTACGCCGCCGAGCAGGATCGAGGCCCCGCGATCGCGCTATTGCTCGAGGGCGGCGCCGATCCAAACCTGCCTGGCCGAAAGGGGGTTCACCCGCTTGCCGCCGCAGCCTACAACGGTTCGACGGAAAGCGTCGAGAAGCTCCTGCAGTTCGGCGCGAATCCCAACGCGCTCGATGACGAGGGCAAAGGCGCGATCGTGTACGCCGCTGCCCACGGCTACGCGCCAGTCGTTGTGATTTTGCTTCAGTCGGGGGTCGACGTGAACCGCCGCTACGCTCATGGGCTCACGGCCTTGATGTGGGCGGCAGGCTATGACGCGTCGGCCGGCGTCGACGACGTCGACGACACCATCAAGACGCTCATCGAACACGGCGCGGCGCTCGACCTCAAGGACGATCGCGGCAAGACCGCGGCCGACATCGCCCGGGGGCTCGGACACGAACGGGCCGCGAAGCTTCTGGAGCGATAAGGGGCGCGCTGCGACTCGATCGCATTGTCGTAGCGGGCGCTTTCCCTTGTCCCTCCGCGAGAAGGTGGTGCGATAGGGCGTCGAAAGACGCCCGTCTTTCGACTGGCTATGGCGCCGGATGAGGGAGTCGCTGGGCAGGCGCGCTTTGCGCGCAAACCCTCACCCCCCAAGCCCTCTCCCGCAGGAGAGGGGAGTCAGGAAGCGCGCTCAACCCCACGCGAGGCCCCTATCGAAGGGCCCTCCTCAAAGCCCCGCCAGATAGGCGGCTATCGCGGTGAGCTGCTCGGGTGTGACCGTGTTCATCAGATCCGACATGCCCGGATTGTTGGCGCGCGCGCCCGTGCGGAAATCCGTCATCGTCTTGGCGAGATAATCATGGCTCTGCCCGGCGAGGCGCGGAACAGACGAATCGCCCTGGAATTCCTCCAGATGGCAGCTCGTGCAGACGACTGACTTGATCGCCGTCATTGCGGTCGCCTCATCCGCCTTGGAAGCTTGCGGCGCATTGGTCTTCGCCCAAGGCTTGCCGGCGAAATATTGCGCGAGCGCCAGCGCGTCTTCCTTGGAGAGGCTTTGAGCGATCGGCGTCATGCGATCGTCATTGCGCGCGCCCTTCTGGAAGTCGCGGAGCTGCAGGTAAAGATAGCCCTCGTTTTGGCCCCAGATGATCGGGATCGCCGGATCCAGGGGCAGGCCCTTTTCGCCGTGGCACGCGCCGCAGCCCGACGCCTTGTCATCAATCGAATCCGCCCAAACCGCGGTCGCCGCAGAGATGAGCGCGGCCACAACAACGCTACGCAACATGCATGGAAATCCTTCGCAGCCAGCATCACGCCCATTTGCGGGGCGCGCTGCTCAAGGTCAAACAAAAAGACCGCCTTCCCTGCTGTAGCCGCGGTCCATAGCCCGCCGAAAGACGGGCGTCTTTCGACGCCCTATGGGACCGCGGCCGACGCGATCACCGATCGCGTCTACAAGGGGAGGCGGCCAACGAAGCGCGAGGGGTCTACTCGATCGTGAAGGCGATGATGTTGTTGCCGCGCTTGGAGTTGATCTGGGCGTTGCCTCCCGAACCGACGACGACATATTGTTTGCCGTCCACCATGTATGAAGAGGGCGGCGCATTGACGCCGGCGCCGGTCTGGAACTGCCAGAGCACTTTGCCCGTCGCGTCGTCATACGCCTTGAACCAGCCGTTGGCTTCGCCGGTGAAGACGAGGCCGCCGGCGGTGGCGAGAATGCCGCCGATCATCGGCTGGGGTGTCTTGACCTGCCAGGCGATCTTGCCGGTGTTGTAGTTGACCGCGGTGACGTTGCCGAAGCTCTCCTCGCCCGGGATGACCGTGAACGCGCCGCCGAGCCACAGTTTCCCATCCGGATAGGGCGCGTTGGCGACCGTGTAGGTCATCGGCTGATGCAAGTTGATCGCATAGGCGATGCCATGGTTCGGATCGGTCGCGATCGGCGACCATTCGACGCCGCCATTGGCCCCCGGGAACATACGCGCCGCGTTGGGATCGAGCGGCTTCGTCGGGGTCGGCAGCGTCCACCGGCCCTTCTGATCCACCATCGGTTCGGAGTAGCGGATGAGGCTGCAGTCCTTGCGATCGTTCACATAGATATAGCCGGTCTTGCCGGCGTGCAGGACGGCGGGAATGATCTTGCCCGATTTGTCCGCCGCATTGACCAGAACGGTCGGGCTTACGGCGTCGAGGTCCCAAACGTCATGGGGGATAAACTGGAAGTGGCAAACGTATTTGCCGGTGTCCAGATCGAGCGAGACAAGCGAGTTGGTGTAGAGGTTGTCGCCGGGACGCACTGAGCCGTCGAGGTCTGGTGAGGGATTGCCGACGACGAAGTAGATGCGCTTCGTCGCGAGATCGATCGACGGGTTCTGCCACACGCCGCCGCCGAGCGTCTTGTAGGGGTCGCCGCTTTTCGCCAGCGTCGCCTTCTCGGCTTCGATGTCGCGGTGCTCGTCGCGTCCCGTGGCGTCTTTCGTCGCCCAAACGCCGACGGAGTTTTCGGGGATGGTGTCGAAGCTCCAGATGAGCTTGCCGTCCTTGGCGTCATAAGCCTTGACGAAGCCGCGGATGCCGTACTCGCCGCCGTTGGTGCCGATCAGGATTTTGCCGTCGACGGCGGTTGGCGCCATCGTCTCGCTGTAACCCTTCTCGGGATCGCCGACCTGTTGCTCCCAAACGACCGAGCCGGTCTTGGCGTCGAGCGCGACCAGCTTGGCGTCGAGTGTGCCGACATAGACCCTGTCCTCATAGACCGCGACGCCGCGGTTGTTCGGGCCGCAGCAGAAGGTCGTGACCGGGCCGAGCTTGGGCTTGAAGTGCCAGATCTCCTGGCCGGTCTTGGCGTCGAGCGCGTAGACATGGCTGTACGACGTCGTGACATACATGACGCCGTTGACGATGATCGGCGACGTCTCGAGCGACTCCTTGACCTCGGTGGAGAAGATCCAGGCCGGATGTAAATGGCGCACATTGCTGCGGTTGATTTGCGCGTTCGGATAAAAACGCGTCTGCTCGTAGTTAGCGTTGGTGTGAAGGAAATTCTCCCCGTCCTTGTGCGCGTTATTGAGCTGCTGCTGCGAGACCGGCGTGATCGTTGCGGTCGCGGCCGTCGCGCTCGACGCTCCTTTGACTTCCTGCGCTTGTGCTGCGCCCGCGGCTATGAACGCGGCCACGCAAACCGAACCGAGCAACACTGTATAATTGATGTTTTTTGACATCGGCGTTCCCTCCTGACCGGCCCATCCTGCCCGGACGCGATGGGTTTGTCACCCATGTAAACGGGCAAATCTTCCTGACCCCCGCCGATCCTCCGATCGGTCAGAATGACAATCCATGCTAAAATCGTCAAATTCGGGTTCGCGCGCGGCCAGACTTGCCGGCTAACGCTGATCATCGATTCGAACCGGTCGGGTAACGGAGCCGCCATCGCCAGCGAAACCACGAGCGTCCGGAGCCGGGGTGCGGAGTGAGTCGTGGTGTTGTTCGCGCTTCTCCATCGACTATTTCATGGACCGGCGTGGCTGACGTTCCTCGTCATGGGGATGGCGGCGGGCGGGCTCGCGCTGTGCTCCTTCAATCTCTTGTTTCTGTTTCAGGCCAATTACCATTTACTGTTCACCTATGGCGCGATGGCCGCGTTCGATGGAGGCCTTCTGCAATTCATCGAACTGACCGCCTGGGGCTATCTCGGGCTCGCGTGCTACATCGTTGTCGAGGGCTGCCTCGAGGGCCTCTTAACTCGGATCCGTCACGCGCGGCTTTGACCCGGGTCTGGACGGCGCCCAGCCGGGCGACTCGGCCTACTTCGGCGTGCTGGTCACCCTTCGCGCCGTCGCTGCGTCGGTGACCAGTGTCGTTGGCTTGAGCAGTTTGAGCGCGCCTCGGATCGCTGCGAGTTTGTGCGCGCCGCCTGCGGCCAGCACGCGGACCGGCGCGGCGCGCACGACGTCGAGCGGGACTGACATCACGCAACTGTTGAGAGGGTGATCGACGATCCGCCCCTGGTCGTCGTAGACGTTGCACAGCATCTCGCCGACGGCGCCATATTCGCCCAATGTCTTTCTGTCCGCGTCGCCGATGACCGCGTATCGTGCGATCGAGGATTCCGGCCCAAGAGAACCGACGCTGAGCACGACCGCATCAAGAGCTTCAGCGAAATCATAGACGGATTTGAGCCCGCACCGCTCGATCAGGGCCGTCTTGGTGGCTGGGCTGTCGACGAGGGCGGGAGAGGGAATGAGGTAGCAATCGGCGTTGAACGCGCGCGCAAAACCGGAGGGAAACTCGGCCGGGTTGTCGGCCACGAAATGGGTGACGCCGCCGACCAAAGAAACGACGCTCAAGCCTTTCAGCGAGCGCTCGCTCAAATATTCGAGCGAGGAGTTGAGCGTGCGCCCCCATCCAAGCCCGATCTTCATATCGTTGCGCAGAAGCGCCGAAACATGGTCTCCGAGCGCGGCGGCGATCGGCGCCGTCGGATCGGCGGAGTTGGAGGAGAGCGGCGCGACGATCGCCTCGGACAATCCGTACAGTCTGCACAGCGCCGCTTCCAGGCCGCCAAGCTCCGCGTCGCCGCGCGAAAGCGCAATGCGCACTTCGCCAAGCGCCTTCGCCTCCGCCAGCATTCGAACCACCGTGACCCGCCCGACGCCGAGCGCGTCGGCGATGGCGCTCTGGGTCATTTCCTCGACGAAATACATCCACGCCGCACGCTGCCTCAGGCGCTCGCTGCGCTTGGGCGTGCGCAAGACTCCGTTGCTTGGTAAGTCCTCACTCATCGGTTTTCGGATGATTTCGTTCATGAATTGCCGAGGCTTGTCGGGCGTCGTCGCCACGTGAACGGGTCTCAGTCTTGTCCAACCGCCAAACTTTCCTCGAGCATGAGCCGTGCGCGGGCGCGCAGTTTCTCGCTTTCGCTCTTGAGCTGGCCGCAGGCGGCGAGAATGTCACGGCCGCGCGGGGTGCGCACGGGGCTCGCGTAGCCGGCGTTGAAGACGATTTCCGAGAAGCGCTCGATCGTCTCCCAGTCCGAGCATTCGAACGTGCTTCCGGGCCAGGGATTGAACGGAATGAGATTGATCTTGGCGGGCAGACCTTTAAGCAGCCGCACCAGCGCCTTGGCCTCCGCTACGGAATTGTTGACGCCCTTCAACATCACATATTCGAAGGTGATGCGCCGCGCGTTGGAGGCGCCTGGGTATTCGCGGCAAGCCTTGATGAGCGCTTCGATCGGATATTTGCGATTTAAGGGCACGAGCTTGTCGCGCAGCGGATTGTTGGTGGCGTGCAGCGAGACCGCGAGCATCGTTCCGCACTCGGCCCCGAGCCGCGCCATCTCGGGAGCGACGCCGGAGGTCGAGACGGTGATGCGCCGCTTCGATAGCGACAGGCCGTCGCCATCGGTCAGGATCGCGATCGCGTCACGCACTGCGTCGAAATTGTACAGCGGCTCGCCCATGCCCATGAACACGATATTCGATACCGCGCGTACGCCTTCGCCCTTGGGCGTGAGCCCGTCCGCTGGCGCAACCCCACCGGGAAAATCGCCGAGCCGATCGCGAGCCACGAGCACCTGCCCGACGATCTCGGCCGCTGTCAGGTTGCGCACCAGTGGCATCGTTCCAGTGTGGCAGAACGAGCAGTTGAGCGTGCATCCGACCTGGCTCGAGACGCAAAGCGTGCCCCGGTCGGATTCCGGGATATAGACGCATTCGATCTCCGCGCCCTTGTCGAAGCTTTGGGCTGGCGGCATACGTAACAGCCACTTGCGCGTGCCGTCGGCGGAAACCTGCTCGGCGGCGATTTCAGGCCGAGCGAGCGTGTAGCGCTCGGCAAGTCTTTCGAGCACCGGCCGGGCGATGTTGCGCATCGCGGAGAACTCGCGCGCGCCGCGATGGTAGATCCAGTGCCAGAGCTGCGACGCGCGCATCTTGAGCTCGTGCTCGGGCACGCCGATTTCGCCAAGCGCGCGCACGATTTCGGCGCGCGTCGCGCCGGCGAGACGTTCAGGCGCGCTGTCCTCGATTCTCAAGGCGGCGGTCATGAGCGGCCTTTTAGCATGCGCGGGCGCGGCGGACCAACGCCCGGTTGTCGAAGGTTGTCGGGCGGCCTAGGTTCATTCTCACCCCCCGAACACATCGTTGGTCTGCACGGTGACGCGTACGAAGGTCGTGCGCTTCGAGACCTCCTTAAGGTGGGCCGCGCCGATGTAAGTCATCATCGAGCGCACGCCGCCCATGATCTCGCCCATCGTCCCGTCGACCGGGCCGCGATACGGGGTCTCGACCGTCTTGCCCTCGGCCGCCCGGTAATGGGCGACGCCGCCGGAGTGCTTCTTCATCGCGGTCTCGGACGACATGCCGTAAAAGGTCATGCCGACCGCGACCTTCTCGCCGTCGCGCTCCTCGTAGTGGATTTGGCCGTCGCATTCGTCGTGCCCGGCGAGCATGCCGCCCAGCATCACGAAATCGGCGCCAGCCCCGTAAGCCTTGGCGACGTCGCCGGGGACAGTGCAGCCGCCGTCGGCGCAGACTTGTCCTTTGAGCCCGTGCGCCGCGTCGGCGCATTCGATGATCGCCGAGAGCTGCGGGTAGCCGACGCCGGTCACCCGCCGCGTGGTGCAAACCGAGCCCGGACCGATGCCAATCTTGACGATGTCCGCGCCGGCGAGGATCAGCGCCTCCGTCATGTCGCCGGTGACGACATTGCCCGCCATGACCACGGCGTGCGGATAGTCGTCGCGCACGCGCTTGACCGTGTCGAGGAATTTTTCCGCATAGCCATTGGCGACGTCGAGGCAGATGAAGCGGATCGGCGCCGCCCTCGCGACTGCGGCGAGCTTCTTGACGTCGGCTGCAGTCGTGCCGAGCGAATAGAAGGCGTGAGCGCCATCGGGGCCGGCGAAAAATTCGGCGAGCTTCGACTCCGGATAGTGCTTGTGCAGAGCGGTGAGGGCGCCGTGTTTGCCGAGCGCTTGCGCCATCGCCATCGTACCGGTCACGTCCATGTTGGCGGCGATAAGCGGAAAGCCCTGCCAATCCGAGCCGGTATGGAGGAAGCGGAATGTGCGATTGACGTCGACGGCGCTACGCGTATTGAGCGTCGAGCGCTTGGGGCGAATGAGGACGTCCTTGAAATCGAGCTTGACGTCGGTTTCGATGCGCATGACTTATCCAGCTTAACTCGGGAAAGACGAGAATTTCCTGATAATCTAGTGGCCGAAGGCGGAAACCTCAACGACCAGGCGTTCGAGACGTCGAGGGGGAAATTGACCGATGGGTGATGAACTCGTTCTGTACACCAATCCGATGTCGCGCGGGCGCATCGGCCGCTGGATGCTGGAGGAGGTCGGTCAGCCTTACAGCGCCGAAATCATGGAATTCGCCCGCATGAGGTCGTCCGAATATCTGGCGATCAATCCCATGGGCAAAGTCCCGGCGCTTAGGCACGGGCGTATGATCGTAACTGAAGCTGCGGCGATCTGCGCTTATCTCGCCGACGTCTTTCCCGAAGCGGGCCTCGCGCCGCCGCCCGGCTCTCAGCTGCGCGGCCCCTATTATCGTTGGCTGTTCTTCGGCGCCGGCCCGATCGAGGCGGCCAACACCGACAAGGCGCTCGGCGTCACCATTCATCCTGAACAGGTGAGGATGGTCGGCTATGGCGCCCCTGAGCAGATGCTCTCCGCGCTCGAAGATCAACTCCTGCGCTCCGAGTACATTGCGGGCGACTGCTTCACCGCTGCAGACGTCTATGTGGGATCCCAGGTCGGCTGGGGCATGGCCTTTGGCGCGATCGACAAGCGGCCCGCATTCGAGCGCTATTGGAGGCTTCTGGGCGCGCGTCCAGCGGCTCGAAGGGCGCGTGAGATCGACGACCAGCTTGTCGCCGAACAGCGAAAAGCGGGCTGAAGGCAAGGGCGCGAACGAGGGGCGGACACATGCGGCTAGATGGCAAGGCGGCGCTGGTGACTGGCGCAGGGCAGGGGTTCGGCTACGGCATCGCCGAGGCCTTCGTTCGCGAAGGCGCGCGGGTGGCGTGCCTGGACCTAAAGGGCGAAGTCGCCGAGGCTGCGGCGAAGCGTCTCGGTCCTTCGGCGATGGCGCTAAAGGGCGATGTCTCGAACCGCGCCGATATGGAGCGCGCGGCTCATGCGGCGATCGACGCGTTGGGCCGCATCGACATTGTCGTCAACAACGCCGGCACCACCCATCGCAACAAGCCGATCATGGAGGTTGAGGAGGCGGAGTTCGATCGCATCTTCGCCGTCAACGTCAAATCGATCCTGCTCAGCGCGCAGACTTTCATCCCGCATATGCGCGCTCACGGCGGCGGCGTCTTCATCAATGTCGGCTCGACGGCCGCTTTGCGCCCGCGCCCGGGGCTGACCGTCTACAACGCGTCGAAGGGTGCGGTGCATGTGATGACGAAATCGCTGGCCGTCGAGCTTGCGCCTGACAAGATCCGCGTCTGCGCGCTCGCGCCCGTCGCCGGCGAGACGCCGCTCCTCGCCATGTTCATGGGCGAGGACACGCCCGAGAAGCGCGCGGCCTTCAAGGCGACCGTGCCGCTCGGCCGGTTTTCGACGCCCCACGACATCGGTCAGGCGGCGCTCTTCCTGGCCAGCGACGAGGCGAACTTCCTGACCGGCGTCGTGCTCGAGGTCGACGGCGGGCGGTGCATCTAGCCGACCGCCGCCCGATTTGGATTGTCTTGAAACAGGCATTTCGAGGCGCGAGAAGCCTCCTCAGGAGGGGTTGGAAAAGCTTGGATTTCCTTGGATTCCTTCGTCCTAATCGAGCCTTTTCAAGGACTTATGCGGGAATTTCCGGGGCCTTGATTTCTCCGGCCTCGGCCGCCTCGGCGATCGGCTCCCTGCGCTGGAGATTGGCGACGACGCGGTTGATCTTCTCGAGGAGACGCTGCCGCTCCTCGGGCCCATACTCGTATTTCGCCACAACCGTCTCCTGGTGCCTGTCGAGCCGGTCGATCACCTTGATGAGCGGGGCGACGGCCTTGAGCTCGCCGCGCCCGATCGCTTCGCTCGTGACCCGCAAGGCTGGCATCAGGCGTTCGAGCTGCAGGCGCGCGTGGTCGGCGCCGCGATCGATGACCCGCTTGCCAAGAACCTCCGAGACGATCTGGCGGATCCGCTCGGCGCTGACCCGCTCCTCGCGGGCGATCTCGTCATAGGCCCAGCCTTCGCGCAGCCGCGCGAAAATGCGCCGCCGCCTCTCGGCCTTGGTCAGAACGTTGAGCCGCCGACGGGGTGCTGGAATCTGTTCCATAATGTGCCTCGCTTCTCTGGAAAAGATGAAGAATAGCATATTATTCTGAAATTGGGAACAATGGACTGGCAAAAATTTAGGGCGGCATACGGTGGGCATTCGGCGACAGCTTACTAGTCCCCTGTTTGCCGGTTTGCCCGGCCATCAGAAAAGCTTTTCCCCTCATGTGCCTTTGGGGGTTGAGTAAAGCGTCACCGTAACCACAAAGCGCCACCGTAATCACTGTAATCCGTGATGTAACATTGCGCTCACTTCGAGCGAAAACGAACGGCGCTGATGTTCCAGCGAAGTCTATCGCCAGGCTTCGCGTCTAGTCGAAGGCGGCTGAATGACCAAAGTATCGCTCTACGTCCATCTCGAAGCTAAGCCGGGCAAGGAGCAGGAGGTCGCCGACTTCCTCGTGAGCGCCCTATCGCTCGTGAACCAGGAGCCGGAGACGACGGCGTGGTTTGCGCTCCGGATGAGTTCGAACACGTTCGGCATCTTCGACGCCTTTCCGACCGAACAAGGCCGGGATGCGCATCTGAACGGCGAGGTCGCCAAGCAGCTCATGGCGAAAGCGCCAGAGCTCTTGGCCAAGGCGCCGGAAATTCATAAGGTTGACGTCCTCGCCGACAAGCTGCCGGGCTGACTGCGGCGGGATGCGGGCGGCCATACGAATCGCCATGCGATTGCGGCCGTCTTCAGGGTTTGTCGAGTTCAAGACCGACGCGGTCTATGCCGTCCGAGGAGACGCGAATGGCGCTCGAGTAGGATTGCGACAGCTCCAGGATCAAGAACATGGCGCTCGCCACGCAGAAGGATCCGAGCGCCGATGGTCGCCGGCGCCGGGTTTCGAGTTCAGCCCGGTCAGAAAGAACGCAATGCAGGTCATATGGAGACGAAGTAGAGGGTTGGCCAAGACACCGCGTCGATGCCTTGCAAGCGACATCAAAATTCGATTTTGCCAGATGGCGTCATGTTTGCGCTTGGCGTCCGCGAGCAACGATTTCTGCGCTTCGGTCGCCGGTTGCAGATGGTCGAGGGCGACGCTCAAACTATCCATGTTGCGAATGGAAGCCGCCATAGCCGCCGCTTTCGCCTGATCGTCGCCCCCGAGTTGTGTGTGCGCAAAATCCAAGTCGGCGCGCATCAAGGCCCGAGCATGGGCCGCTTCGGGCTTATATTTCCTGGGTCTCCTGATTGAACTCGAGCGGATTGGCGGCCATTACCTGCAGCTCGGCCTTCTGCCTGGAAAAGACGCCGAACGCGTCCAGATCAGGAGGCCGAAGACGAGCGCCACGAGCGTGACGACGAGCATGGCCGGCCCCCGATCGCTTGGCAAGCGACTGGAGCCGTTCCGGGACGACGACACTGTGCCCATGGTCTTAGGACCTTAGGCCGATTGACTGTGACGTTCGGGATGGACAGTCTGCGACCGGATTAAGGTCATTGGGGGATACGGTCATGGCTTTGAAGAAACTTCTTCTCGGCTCGGCGGCGATCGTCAGCGGTCTCGTGGCGCTCAGCGGTCAGGCGAGCGCTCAGCTTCTTCAGGCTGGCACGTTCAAGAACCTGACCAACGCGCAGACGGGTCCGACAACCGTTTCGCCGACGGGGGCGTTTTTCAACGCTCTCGCGGACTTCACCAATCCCGGAGATTATTCGTCCGCGTCGCTGACTGTTAACGGCGGGACGCCGCAAGATCTGCCCCTAACAAACCCGACCGAATTTGGAATAGGGCCGAGCTTTCCCGATCAAGCGGCGATGGACGCGGCGTACCCGTTTGGGACCTATGTCATCGCTCTGACCGCGGGCGCGCAGCCGGCCATATCCGAGACGCTGAACTACACCGCTGACGCCTATACGAGCGATACGCCTCAACTGGATGCGGCAAGCTTCAACGCCCTCCAAGGCCTGAGCGACAGGCCCGCAGCTCGCTGACGTTGAACTTCAATCCGTTCACGCCGTCAGGATTGGCGACCGCCAGCTTCACTTTCTTCTCGATCGGCAATTCCTCCCAAGGCTGCGGCTTCTTGAGCCCATCGGCGACGAGCTGCGCCATCGACCCCGCGGCCCTCTCGCCCGACACAACCTACAGCTGGGAGCTCGACTTCAGCGACCGAGCCGAGACGACCGTCGACGGCGTGTTGACTTTTACGGATTTCGACGTTCGCACCGACGGCGCCTTCACCACGGCCGCCGCCGCGACACCCGAGCCGTCGACCTGGGCAATGATGCTTCTCGGCTTCGTCGGCGTCGGATACCTCGGCCGCCAAAGGATGAGGGCCGCGGTTTTGGTTCGTGGTTGAGGTGATGCCAGCGCCATAGCAAGGGCGGCGGTCCCGTCCCTGGCGGATGAGATTGATTCCATCCGCCCCTTCAGTAGCCAGCGTCGCTCGGTTGCGAAGAAGGCCGCCGCCTGAGCTTCAAAGCCGGGCGGGTCATGGGTCACTTTGCCTTCGCGCAGGACGCGAGTTTCGATCGATATGCGCGATCCTGCGATCCAGGTTGCGGTCGGTGAAAGGGTCGACCTCCGCAGAGCTACCGCGCGGGCAAGAAAAGCCCGATCGTCTTTGGCTCTAACTGGCGTTTTTGCAGCGAAGCCATCCTGAAGCCATCGTATCGACTTGAGGCTGGCGCCGATATGGCGAGTTGTTCTTCCGATTGAGCTTTACGTAATCGATAACGCTCACCATGACGATTGTCCGAGGTCTGGCGGCCGTCATCGTATAGGCGAATTTTCCCTTTATCCACTTTAGCGCGGGCAAACGAGAGGAGAGCGAAATGACTCAGCATGCTTTATACGTTCAACTCGAAGCCAAACCCGGCAAGGAGCAGGAAGTCGCGAATTTCCTGTCGAGCGCGAGGTCGATGATCAACGACGAGCCCGACACGATGGCTTGGTTCGCGATCCGGATGGGGCCAAGGATGTTCGGCATATTCGACGCGTTCGCCAACGAGCGCGGCCGCGACGCCCATCTCCAAGGCAAGCTCGCGAAGCAAATCACCTCGAAGGCGGATCTGTTCGTCAAGACGCCGGAAATGCAGCGGGTGGAAGTCCTCGCCGACAAGCTGCCTCACTAGCGGCAAGCGGGCGCCCCCTGAGCCGGGGCGCAGCTAAGATGAGCGCGGCGGCGGTTTCCGCCGTGCTTTCGATCCTGAACGTTCCCCAGCGGCGACCGCCGGTGATGAGGATCGCCGAGCGCGGCAATCGTGCGCCCTCAGCCTTTGGCGGGCTCGCCGCCGGCCGAGCCTTCCTCGTTTTCGGCCGACGCCTCCAATAACTCGATTGTCCGGCCGAGAATCCATTTCTCGACCAGCTCGCAAACAAGGTCATCGAACTTCAGATTGAGTCGGGCGCAGATGGCAGTGAGATGATCGCGGAGCTGCGCCGGCATTTTGACGCTAACCTCGACGAACTCGTTTCGACTGTCGGCCAATTTCACCTCCATCGCTGCAAGCGCCCAAGCGAGGCATTTTAGGCCCGGCGACGTCGCTGACCACCATTGCGGTGGGGAAACGGCTTCGGAGCCAGCGCGCCTGCTAGGAACTTCCCGCGCCCCGTGTTAGGCAGCCGCGCCATGCAGCGGATGCGAGTCTTGCGCAATCCGCGCCTTCGATCCACATAGGGCGCATGGCGATGGCGGTCATTGAACCGAATTTCCTTCCCGAAGGTCTTGCGTTCGACGACGTCCTGCTGCGTCCGGGATTGAGCGCGGTCATGCCGAGCGCAACCAATATCGGCACGCAGCTCACCCGCACGATTCGTCTCAACCTGCCAATCATCTCCGCGGCGATGGACACGGTCACCGAGGCGCGGCTCGCGATCGCCATGGCTCAGGCTGGCGGGATCGGCGTCATCCACCGCAATCTTCAACCGGAGGAGCAAGCCGAGGAGGTGCGCAAGGTCAAAAGGTTCGAGAGCGGAATGGTGGTCGATCCGATCACCATCTTTCCCGACGCCACCTTGGCCGACGCGCTCGCCCTCATGCGCCGCGCCTCGATCTCGGGCATTCCGGTTGTCGAGCGCGGCTTAGACGGCAAGCCTGCGAAACTCATCGGCATTCTCACCAACCGCGACGTGCGCTTCGCCGACGATCCGCGCCAGCCGGTGACCGAGCTGATGACTCGCAAGGTGGTGACGGTCGGGGAGGGGGTGAGCCATGACGAGGCGCGCCGGCTCCTGCATCTACACCGCATCGAGAAGCTGGTGGTCGTCGACGAAGGGGGCCGTTGCGTCGGCCTTGTCACCGTCAAGGACATCGAAAAGGCGACGGCGCATCCCAACGCCGCCAAGGACGCCGACGGACGCTTGCGCGTCGCCGCCGCGACTTCGGTCGGCGACAAGGGGTTCGAGCGCGCCGAGATGCTGATGGCGGCAGGCGTCGACTGCCTCGTCGTCGACACAGCGCACGGCCACTCGGAGCCGGTCCTGCAACAGGTGCGGCGTATTCAGCGCGCGACCAACAAGGTCTCGGTCATCGCCGGCAATGTGGCGACGCGCGAGGGCGCGAAGGCGCTGATCGACGCCGGCGCCGACGCAATCAAGGTCGGCATCGGGCCGGGCTCGATCTGCACCACCCGCATTGTCGCCGGCGTCGGCGTGCCGCAACTGACGGCGATCCTCGAGGCGGCCTTGGCCGCGCGCGAATCCGGCGTGCCGGTGATCGGCGATGGCGGCGTCAAATATTCCGGCGATCTCGCCAAGGCGATCGCGGGCGGGGCGGACAGCGTGATGATCGGCTCGCTGCTCGCCGGCACCGACGAGAGCCCGGGCGAAGTGTTCCTCTACCAGGGGCGCTCATACAAGAGCTACCGCGGCATGGGCTCGCTAGGCGCAATGGCTCAAGGTTCGGCCGACCGCTACTTCCAGCAGGACGTCAAGGATCAGGTGAAGCTCGTGCCCGAAGGGGTCGAGGGCCAAGTGCCCTATCGCGGCCCGGTCGGCGCGATCGTGCACCAGCTCGCCGGCGGCTTGCGCGCCGCCATGGGCTATGTCGGGGCCGAGACGATCCCCGAGTTCCAGCAGAAGGCCCGCTTCATGCGCATCACCAGCGCGGGCTTGCGCGAGAGCCACGTGCACGACGTCGCCATCACCCGCGAGAGCCCGAACTATCACCCGTCGGGGGCGTGACCCTCGAACGAGAAAGCTCGATCGTGGCGGTCTGACGTCGGCGCCGAAGGCCGGAACGGGCGGCGCGTCTAACAGTTTACGCGAGCTTTCCTAAACCGGTCCGACCGCCCCCAGCCGCTTCGCACAAGGAACGCAACGCCGATCGCGGTCAAGACGACTGTCTTCGGCTCCGGGACGCTCGTTGCCGGTGTGTAGGCGTAGGTCAATTCTACCGTCGCCTTGGCGTTTGCGGTTTCGGTGACCGATTCCGTTTCGAGACCACTTACGATTGGAAATGTGCTTGCGGCCATCGTGAGAAAGAGTTGCTGGCTCCCGGTGAATAATTGGAGAGCCGAGGTGGGCGGCGGCGCAACGGCGCTGGCCGAAGCGTCGGCGCCGGATACGGAATCCGTTGCGCCGGACGTGCCCGCATAGTCGCGAGTGCCGTCGAAGGCGGTGAGGTCGTGAACCGGCCCCTGGGCAGACGGAGAGACTTGGACGGAGAGCGACCCGTCCGTTGTCGA
This sequence comes from uncultured Alphaproteobacteria bacterium, assembly GCA_963696665.1. Lineage (GTDB taxonomy): Bacteria > Pseudomonadota > Alphaproteobacteria > Rhizobiales > Beijerinckiaceae > Roseiarcus. Next base: position 165,305 of record CAVOLE010000028.1, on the reverse strand, counting down.
GACGGTGACGGAACCGCCGATGATTCCGCCTGCGACATCCGACGAGGCGCTCAGGTTCTCGATTCCGACCGTGCCCGAAAACCTGGCCTTCAGGCTGAGAGTCACCGATGTCAGGGCGCCGAGCGCCGGGTCAAATTGATTGAACTCAACTGGGACACTGAATAAATTGCCGACATCGGTCAGCCCCACGCTTTGAGACTGATCAATAGTGTTTGCGAATGCCGGGCCGACGCCGAGGAGGAGAAGCGCCGGCAAGAATAACAAATCCGCTCTCATATCACGCAGCTCCGATAAGACAGGCTAACGACGTGCGGGGGCAAACGGGAATGAGCAAGGCATAATGGCTCAGCAATCCGGCCGCAATGGAAATGAGCGATGTCAATCGGCGGTAGTTGAGATATGTGACGAGAGAGCCACGCCGTTCGCGCGCGAGCTTCACCTGATCCTTGTTGTCCTGCTGGAAGTCGTGGTCGCCGGAGCCTTGAGCCGTTGCTCCTATCGCGGCCCGGTCGGCGCCATCGTGCACCAACTCGCCGCACGCTTGCGCGCCGCCATGGGCTATGTCGGGGCGGAGACGATCCCCGAGTTCCAGCGCAAGGCGCGCCTCATGCGCATTACCAGCGCCGGCCTTCGCGAAGAGCCGCGTGCACGACGCCGCCATCACCCGCGAAAGCCCGAACTATCATCCGTCGGGGGCTTGAGCAGTCAGGCGCTACGGACGGCAAGGATCGAGAGCAGAGCGCTTGCAATACGGCTGCGGCGGCGATCTTTATGGCTCAGGACATGAAACTCGCGGTCCGGCAGCTTGAAACGGACCTGTCGAAGCAAGCCCGCCTCCAGGCTCGAAGCGGCTACTGAGGCGGAAGTCGCCGTCGCGCCCAGGCCCGCCTCAACCGCCGCGCGCACGGCTTCGTTCGAGGGGAGCTCCATCGCGACCTTAAGCTTTTCGGGCCGGACGCCGAGCCGCTTCAGCGCTTGTTCGAACACCGACCGCGTGCCCGATCCGATTTCGCGCAACACCCATTCTTCCTGAAGAAGGTCGGGGGGCTTGAGCGATTTGGCTTCGCCCCAGGGATGCTCCGGGCCGACGACGAGGACAAGCTGGTCCCTAGCGACGACGAGGCTTTCCAGGCTTTCGCTTTTCACTGCGCCTTCGACAAAGCCGAGTTCCGCAGCGCCGCTCTCGACTGCTTCTGCGACCTCAGAGGTGTTGCCGATCGTCAGCTTGATCTCGATGCGCGGGTAGGCGCGCCGGAAGGCGACGAGGCGCGGCGGGAGCCAGTAGCCGGCGATCGTCTGGCTCGCATGCAGGCTCAGCACGCCGCGCTCGAGCGCGCCGAATTCGGCAAGCGTCTGCTCCGCGTTCTCAACCTCGGCGAGGATGCGGCGCGCTTGGGCAAGCAGAGCCGCCCCCGCTTCGGTCAGCGCGATGCGCCGGCCGACGCGGTCGAACAGCCGTACGTCGTGCCGGGTTTCGAGCGAAGCAATCGCGTGGCTCGCGGCCGATTGCGCGAGATTGAGCGCTCGCGCCCCTTCCGTCACGTGTCCGCGCTCCGCGACACTCACGAAAATGCGCAACTGCTCCAACGTCACGGGTCGCCTCGTTCAATCTATGAATTAGATCATAACAAATGAAATCATCTATTGGAATGATTGATTGACGCAAACTACCTTTCTCTCCGTACAGGAGAAAAAACCGATGAGCTTGCTCGACATCCCGTTTCAGACTCGCGCACGCACGGACGCGAAGCCGCTCTTGGAGATCGTCCGCAACTTCACCCCGAACTGGTTCACCGTGACTATGGGGACCGGGGCGCTGGCGTTGACCTTGAACCAGTTTCCGCTTCCCCTTCCGGGCCTGCGCGCGGTCGCAGTCGGTTTGTGGCTCGTCAATATTGCGCTTTTTGCGCTGTTCAGCCTTCTCTACGCCGCGCGCTGGATCCTCTTCCCTCGTGAAGCAGCGCTGATCTTCAGACACCCGGTGATGTCGATGTTCTTTGGCGCGATCCCGATGGGGCTCGCGACCATCGTCAATGGCTTTCTCGCTTTTGGCCCTGATTTCATCAGTTCGGGCCTAGCCGTCAGCGTCGCGCGCGCGCTTTGGCAGGCGGATGCCGCGATGTCGGTGGTTTGCGGCGTCGCCATCCCTTATTTCATGTTCACCCGGCAGGAACACTCGATGGAGAAGCTGACGGCGATCTGGCTGCTTCCCATCGTGGCCTCGGAAGTCGCCGCTGCGAGCGGAGGGCTGTTGGCGCCGCATCTCGCGGCCCCCGACGCCTTCCTGGTCTTGATCCTGAGCTACATCCTCTGGGCGTGCTCAGTCCCCCTCGCCATGAGCGTCCTCGTGCTGTTGTTCCTGAGGCTTGCGCTGCACAAGCTGCCCGAGCGCGACATGGGCGTCTCCGCCTGGCTCGCGCTCGGGCCGATCGGGACGGGCGCGCTGGGCCTCGTCGTGCTCGGCGCCGCGGCGCCCAAGATTTTCGCCGCCAATGGGCTCGCGTCCGTAGGCGAGGTCGCCTTCGGCCTTGGCGTGCTCGGAGGCCTGATCCTGTGGGGTTATGGCGTCTGGTGGCTGAGCCTCGCCGTTCTCAAGACCGCGCGTTATCTGCGCGAGGGCCTGCCGTTCAATCTCGGCTGGTGGGGCTTCACCTTCCCGCTCGCGGTCTACACTCTCGCCACGCTTGCCCTCGCGCGCGTCACGGGGCTCAGCCTGTTCAGCTTCGCCGGCGCAGGACTCGCATTGTGTCTGGCGATCTTCTGGCTCGTTGTGGCGAGCCGCACTTTGCGAGGGGCGTGGAGCACGACGCTCTTCGTCGCCCCTTGTCTCGGCCAAGCCAACGCGCTGGCGCGGTTCGAAGCGGACGTCGTGTGAGCGTAGGCGGGCGGGGCGGCGGGGCGGGCGCGGGGCCGGCGAAATTAGATTCGCGCAACGGCGCGATTCGCGCCATGATTTTTCGCTTCCCGCAGCCTGCTCCAAAGCGAAATCAGCCGCATGCGCGTTCTTTACGTCTACTGCCACCCGCTCAAGGAGAGCTTTCACGCCGCAATCCGCGCGGCTGCTCTCGATGGGCTCGAGGGCGCCGGCCACAAGGTCGATCTGCTCGATCTCTACGCCGAATCGTTCGATCCCGTGCTGACGGAAGAGGCGCGGCGGCGCTATCACGACGTCCCCGAGAACCGGGCCGGGCTCGAGACTTATATCGATCGCCTCACGTCGGCCGAGGCGATCGTGATGCAGTTTCCGACCTGGTGCTTCGGCATGCCCGCGATGTTGAAGGGCTTCTGCGACCGCCTCCTGATGCCGGGCGTCGCCTTCGACATCTCGGATCCTGCGCATGTTAAGCCCTCGCTCATCAATGTGCGTCGGATCGTCGGAATCGTGACCTACGGTCGGCCGTGGCACATGGCGAAATGGATGGGCGATCCGCCGCGAAAGGCGGTGATGCGCTACTTGCCCTGGTTCACGGGCGGCAAAGCGAAGGCCGAGTATCATGCGCTCTATCATATGAACGTCGCGACCGACGACCAGCGCAAGGCATTCATCGCACGCGTCGGCGCGGCGATGCACAGGCTTTAGGGCGGCGTTCTCAGGCGTTGCCCGCGGCCTGAATTGCGTGGAAATCGGGGCGATGGCGCCTCATCGCGAGCGCGAGCGACGTTTGCAGCGCCTCGAGGTCAGTTGCGCTGCGCGGCTCCCAGCCGCAAGGGCAGCCGTTATCTCCGCGATGCGCGTCCGCAACCTCGAGATAGAGAAGACCGACCGCGGTCGCCGCAAGACTGATCGCGGCCATGGGCGGAAGCCGAGTTCGATTGCATGACGCCACAAAAGGCCATGCGCACCGACCTCTTCATCTGATCCAGCGCTGCGATCGTCTCATCGTCGGTTGAAGCGGCGATCTGCATTATGAATGACCCTCTCGGCGGCTCGGCGTGGTTGCGTGGCGCGCAGCCGACAACTGAAGGAGAGGTAGAGAAAGGCCGAACAGGCCGCAAGGCTTTGCGATCACTTCGGAATTAGAACAATTTAAACGAGGCTATTCTCAAGCGGAGATCGCGAGGCATAGAGCAACGCCCACGGTCCCTCCGTGCGCGCGGCACACCGGCGTTCGGTGATAGATTGAATTATAACGGGAGGAGCGGAGGGCTTCATATGTTGTTCACGGCCGAGCACGAGGAGCCGCGTCGAACGCTGCAAAAATTCATCGCCGCCGAGATCAATCCGCATGTCGACGAGTGGGAGGCGGCCGGTCAGCTGCCGACGCATGAGCTCTTCAAGAAGCTTGGCGACCTCGGCTTTCTCGGATTGAACAAGCCGGTTGAATTCGGCGGCTTAGGCCTCGACTATTCCTACGCCTTGATGATGGCGGAGGAACTCGGCGGGGTGCATAGCGGCTCCGTTCCGATGGCGATCGGGGTGCATACGGACATGGCCACGCCCGCTCTCGCCCGCTTTGGCTCGGATTCGTTGCGCCGGGAGTTTCTTGCGCCGGCGATTTCAGGCGACGTGGTCGCTTGCGTCGGCGTGTCCGAGCCAGGAGCCGGCTCCGATGTCGCTGAGATCAAAACGAATGCGCGGTCGGATGGCGACGATTACGTGATCGATGGCGGCAAGATGTGGATCACCAATGGCGCTCAAGCCGATTGGATGTGCCTGCTCGCCAACACCGGTGACGGACCCAAACACCGCAACAAGTCGCTGATCTGCGTGCCGATGAAAACGAAAGGGGTCACGGTCGCGCGCAAGCTCGACAAGCTCGGCATGCGCGCATCCGACACCGCGCAGATTTTCTTCGAGGGGGTGCGGGTTCCGAAGACGAACCGCATCGGCGACGAAGGCAAGGGCTTCACCTACCAGATGATGCAGTTCCAGGAAGAGCGCTTATGGGCGGCTGCGTCCTGCCTGAAAGCGCACGAGCGCACGATCGCCGAGACGATCGTCTATACGCGCCAGCGCAAGGCCTTCGGGCGCTCGATCCTCGACAATCAGACGGTGCACTTCAGGCTCGCCGAATTGCAGACGGAGATCGAGCTCCTGCGCTCGCTCATCTATCGCGCCGCGGAGGCGATGATCGAGGGCGCCGACGTGACGCAACTGGCGTCGATGGCGAAGCTCAAGGCGGGTCAGTTAGGACGCGAATTGCCGAGCGCCTGCCTGCAATATTGGGGCGGCATGGGATACATGAACGAAACGCCCGTGAGCCGCGCCTTTCGCGACGGCCGCCTCGCGTCGATTGCGGGCGGCGCCGACGAGGTCATGCTGACGATTCTGTGCAAGGGCATGGGGACCTTGCCGGGAATGGGGCAGTAGCGCGGCGGCGGTGCGACCTAAAGCATGATGGATCCGGTTGGACCGTTGTCGTCATTGCGAGGAGCCATAGGGCGTCGAAGACGCCCGTCCTTCCGGACGGGCTATGGCGACGAAGCAATCCAGAGAACGCGGGGCGCCCTACGCTCCCCTGGATTGCTTCGCTTCGCTCGCAATGACGGGTCTGAGTTGACTTGAAATCATCCCGCTCTAAGTCAGCTCCGCTTCGCGGCGGCTGAGCTCCGCCTCCACCCGCTCGAGCGCGTCGCGCAAAGCCTGCGCCTTGGCCAAGGCGCCCAAATTGTCCTGCGCCGGCTTTGCGCCCCGCGGCTCGGCCTTGCCGCGCATCTCGCGCGCCTGGCGCGTTCCGATTCCCCTGGCGCGATCGTGCGCCTCCCGCAGGCGACGGGCGGCGGCCTTGAGCTCCTCGACAGACTGGCGCTCGATCTCCGGCGGCCTGGTGACAGCGACCAGCTCGAGCTCGGCGCGCGGTCAGAAGCCGAGCTTCCAGTTTCGCATCATTCATCGGAAGCTCCTGATCTGGCGGCGCCGCGTCGGCGCCGGCGCGCAACCTATTTTAGTTTATTCTTGAATGGGCCGCCATCGCGGTCGCCCGCGCCGCTTCGCTCGCCGTTGCCCGCTGAGGGGCGGCGGGATAGGATCGCGGCTCAAAAGGGAGGTTGGTCATGGCGACGTTGCTTTCTTGGACCAGCGTTGGAATTGGCGATCTCGACATCTTTGTCCCATCGCCGCCGTGCCTGGTTGTCTACACGTCCTACGACGACGATGAGCCCGAGAGCTCGGTGACCTATTTCTGGCAGGACGAGACGACCGGGCAAGTCCATCACGAGTTGGTCTACCAGCAACCGGTTTCGTTCGACACTGCGGTGGCGTGGGCGCAGGAGCATGCGCCGACGCGCAGCATCGAGCGGATCCACGTCAAGCATGCGCGGGCGAAGAAGGCCGTCGAACCAAAGGCGAGGGCAAAGCCTGTCGCGAGAAGGGGGGCGGCGAAGAAGGCGCCGGCCAAGAAGACAGCGGCCAAGAAGACAGCGGCAAGGAAGGCGGCGCCTGCGAAGAGGTCCCCGGCGGTCAGGGGGCGACGGAGGAATGTTTAAGCGAGCGCTGCGATTGGAGCTACCCCATTTCCACCTCACCTCGTGCCTCGATGCGCCGCGTAGCGGCCTCGAAGGACGTTTGAGTGTACGCGAGCGGAGGGGCCACGGGGAGCGTCCTTCGAGACGCGCCTTCGGCGCTCTTTGAGGCGCGAGGGTGCGAGCGAGGAACGCTCGCCCTCCACGTGAGCGAGCGAAATGGATCTTCGCCTTTCATCATCATTCTGATATGAGGCGCCGCTCCCGTCCCACGGCGAACTTTTCTAGCAGCGTCTTTGCTTGAGGCGAGCTGAGGACGTTGGTCGCGCGCGGCTTGGCGCCACGATCCGTGAGCTTGCTCGACACTCCCACTCCAAAAGGCTGCCTCCCCCATGACCCCCGCCGCCCGCGCCGCCGCCGCGATCGAAGTTTTGACGGACATCGACTCTCGTCGCCGGCCGGCGGCCGACGCCATGAAAGATTGGGGCCTCGCGCACCGCTTCGCAGGGTCGGGCGACCGCGCGGCGATATCGGCGCCTCGTCTATGACGCGCTGCGCAGGAAAAGCTCGTCCGCCTGGATCATGGGCGAGCCAAGTCCGCGGGCCGAAGTCCTTGGCGCCTTGAGACAAACTCGCGACCTCGGCGTCGAGACGATCGCCGCTTTGTTCACAGGCGAAGGCCATGCTTCCGCGAAGCTGACGGAAGCGCGAGGTTGCGCGACTCACAGCCGCGGACTTATCGGGCGCGCCCTCGCATGTGATCGGAGATTTCCCCGAATGGCTCACGCCCCAATTCGAGGCGAGCTTCGGCGCCGCCGCTGCGGAGGAGGGCAGGGCGCTCGCCGAGCGCGCGCCCGTCGATCTGCGCGTCAACACCCTCAAGTCCACACGCGACAAGGCGCTGGCTGCGCTCGCCCATCTCGCCCCTCAACCTACGCCGATCTCTCCCGTGGGCCTGCGCATCGCCATGCGCCCGGACGGCCGCGCGCCCCCGCTTGTGTCCGACCCGGCCTACGTCAAGGGCCTCATCGAGCTGCAGGACGAGGGCTCGCAGCTTGCTGCGCTCATCGCCGAGGCCAAGCCCGGCATGCAAGTTCTCGACCTTTGTGCTGGCGCGGGCGGCAAGACGCTGGCGCTCGCCGCCGCGATGGAGAACCAGGGGCAGATCTACGCCGCCGACCCCGATTCGCGGCGCCTCGCGCCGATCTTCGCGAGGCTCGCCCGCTCGGGCGCGCGCAATGTCCAGGTGCGGGCGCCGAAGGGCCAAACGGACGTGCTCGCCGACCTCAACGGGCGTTGCGATCTGGTGCTCATCGACGCGCCATGCACGGGCTCCGGCGCATGGCGGCGCAATCCCGACGCGAAGTGGCGCATTCGTCCCGGCGCGCTCGAGCAGCGCATCAAGGATCAGGACGAGACGCTCGAAAGCGCGTTGCGTTTCGTCAAGCGGGGCGGGCGCATCGTCTACGTCACCTGCTCCGTCCTCAAAGCCGAGAACGAGGACCGGATCGCCGAGTTCATGCGCCGGCACGATGATCTCTTGCCGATCGACGCCGCTGCGCAGGCGCGGTCCGCGGGCTTGCCGGCGCTGGCGGAGCATCGATCGACGCTTGGCCCCGGCTTCCGTCTCAGCCCGAGAACGACCGGCACGGACGGCTTTTACGTCGCGACATTGACGCGGATTTGAGAGGGGGTCAAAGCCAGCCGTCTTGTCATTCCCGCTTGAAGCGGGAATCTACGGCATCGCCAGTGACTTACTGGATGCCCGCGTTCGCGGGCATGACAGGTGACGGCGCTGGCTGCTGCATGTTGCGGCAGCGCCTTTTGCTCCTGAATTTACGCGGGATCGCTCCGCTGGGTCTCTTCCCCTTGGGCGCATCCTAGGGTCGCGATGGCAGCCCAACCTCGCGGCGCTATTGAGCGCTGCGGCGGCTGCGGATCGGGGCGCCCGCCCGGCTTGCCTGCGTTCTCGGCCGCCGCGCGCTGTCCGACCGGCGGCGGCCTGCGATCTGAGCGGCGCGGGTCGAAGTCGAAGCGATAGGCTTAGGGATTGAGTAAACTGTCACCGTAATCCCGTAATCCATGATCTGACCGGCGGCTCGCTCAATTGGGTTTGACCCAGTGGAGAACCAGCCGAGCGGCTCATATCCCCGCGTACCACTCATAGCCGCGGTCTTCCCAGAAGCCGCCGCGGCCGCGCGAGATCTTCGTAAAATCGTCGATCGCCTCGAGGCGCATGATGTATTTGGCCATCTTGTAGCCGAGCTGGCGCTCGACCCTGAGCCTCAAGGGGGCGCCGTGCTCGACCTTGAGCGGCGCATAGTTCATCTCGTAGGCGAGGATGGTCTGCGGATGAAAGGCGTCGATGAGCCCGATCGTTTCGTAATAGCGGCCGGTGTTGTCGAGCGTCTCCTCGAGCGTGTCGGCGCAGAAGAAGGCGATGTAGCGCGCCTGCGGCTTCAGGCCCGCGGCGTTGAGTAGCGCCGATAACTGGACCCCCTTCCACTGACCGATGCAGCTCCAACCCTCGACGCAATCGTGCCGGGTGATCTGCGAGCGCGAAGGCAGGGCGCGGAGATCGGCAAGCGAGAGCTTCATCGGCCGCTCGACCAGGCCGCCGACTTCCAGCTTCCAGTCCTTGAAGCCGCCCTGGCGCAGCTTGACATAGTCCGCATCCTCGGGATCGGTCGAGCCGTTCGGCTTGAACCAGGGCGAGATCTCGCCAGGCGAAAATTCGCGCGCCATCGCCGTTTCGGGCCCGAGCAGCGCGCGCTGAACGGCCTTGGTCACCGCCTCGGCTTTCTCGAGAATATTGAGCGCCTGAGGCGAGCCGGTATCGAAGCTGCAGCCCGAGAGAGGCGCGGCCGCGGCGCCCAGCCCAAGGCCAATGAGAAGCTTGCGGCGGGTGAAGCGCGGCTGCGCCGGGCGGATGAGTTCTCCGCTCATTGTTGGGTCTCCTTGATCCGGTAGCGGCCGGTGATCATGGAGCGCATGTTGTTGATCGGGCCGGAGAGGACCACCATCACGAGATGCACGATGAGGAACAGAACAAGATAGGCCGCGAGCAGGAAATGCACGGCGCGCGCGGCCTGCCGCCCATGGAACAGCGTGAGCAGCCACGGGAAAGCCGCGTCGACCGCCGGCGACATGGTGAGGCCAGCGAGAATGAGGATCGGGAAGGCGATCACGACGCTCAAGTACGCGAGCTTCTGCAGCACGTTATAGTGGAGGGCCTCGTCGCCTGAGGGAAAGCGCAGCCGCAGGTGCTCAACGATCGCGTGCGGGATCGCTCTCAAATCGGCGAAGCTCGGCCAGAGGTCGCGGATGTGGCGGCTGAATATGAGGTTCGCGAAATAGACGAGCCCATTGAGCACCAGGATCCAGGCGAAGAAGAAATGCCAGCGCCGCCCCATCGCCAGATCCTGATAGGGGGGCAGGGTCGCCCAATTGGGAAAGCCGTGCTCTTCCAGCGTGCCGTCGTCCCCGCGCGAGGCGCCGAGCACGCCGGTCGTGCCGAAGGCGTGTCCGAAGATCGTGGTCACGCCCGCAGTCGGATCGCCATTGTCGTCGTGGCGGGCTGAGAGAGAAAAGAAGGGCCGGGTGAAATTGGTGGTCTGCCCCCAGGTGAGCTGCGGGTCGGCGTTAAAGATCTGCATCCCGCTCATGAGCAGGACGACAAAGCAGATTGCGTTCACCCAGTGACAGACGCGCACCAGCGCGGAATGCCTGGCGATGAGCCGGCCCTGCGGCGCGGCGCGCGCGGAGAGGGCGGAAGAGATTGACGTCAATCCAGTCTCCATGGGTGGGTTAAGGCCCCGATCTCCCATACGTTGCCGCCAGGCCCGGCGTTTCGCGCTGCAATCGTGATTTTTGTTTGGCGCCCTTTTTTCTTGCGCGCCCCGAAACCTCGCGCGGGCCCCTCCGTAACCCATCCATGCCGATCGCACGATCGGTTCGAACAATCAACGGAGACGAACATGAACGCCAGGATTGTGTATTGCGCCGCGGCGCTCGCCGCCGGGATCGGCTTCGCCGCTCCCTCTTTCGTTATGCCTGCGCTGGCCGAAATGACCAAGATGGTCGGCGGCGCGCCGATGTATCCGCCGAAGAACATCATCGAAAACGCGGTCAACTCGAAGGATCACACCACGCTTGTGGCCGCGGTCAAGGCGGCTGGCCTTGTCGACACGCTTGAAGGCGCCGGGCCGTTCACGGTCTTTGCGCCGACCAACGAGGCTTTCGCCCGTCTGCCTGCCGGCGCCGTGGACACCCTTTTGAAGCCCGAAAACAAACAAATGTTGACCACGGTCCTGACTTACCACGTAGTGCCTGGCCGCTTTACCGAGGCCGACATTGACGCCAGGATCAGGCAAGGCGGGGGCAAAGCGATGCTGAAGACCGTCCAGGGCGAAGACCTCACCTTTGCGCGCGGCGCCGGCCATCTGTGGGTCATCGACGCCAAGGGCGACAAGGCGGAAGTCACGATCCCGAACGTGATGCAGTCGAATGGGGTCATCCAGGTGATCAACAAGGTTCTACTCCCGAACTGAGCCCTCCTCCTACGGCTCATGGGGGTAGCAGCGGGCGGGCGCCATTAGCGTCCGCCCTTTTTCGCATGGCGTCGGTTTGCGTTGGGCGCGGTGAGCTATTTAGGATGCCGGGATGACGATCCGGGGAGGAGCGCCAGGCGGTCGAGCGGCTGCTGTCGGCGACGATCTCGCGCGCCTTTTGACCCGCGTCGCCGCGCGCGACACGGCAGCCTTTGCGGCGCTTTACAGAGAGACAAGCGCGAAACTCTATGGAGTTGTCGCTCCTATCCTCAACCGAAGCGACGTCGCGGCTGACGTGCTCCAGGAGACTTACGTGCGCGTCTGGGAAAAGGCCGGCGAATTCGATTCCGCCAAGGGCTCGGCGCTGGCCTGGATGGCGACCATCGCCCGCAATCGCGCGCTCGACGAGGTGCGGCGCGTGCGTCCGGGATCGCTCGAGGATCAGCCGGAGGGCTTCGAACCGGCGGCGGAGGAAGTGGATCCGCTCGGCGCGCGCGAACGCTCCGAAGGGCTCGCGAGGCTCATCGACTGCCTTCCAGGTCTGGATGAAGAGAAGCGCGCGATCGTGTTGCTCGCCTACTACCGCGGTCTGAGCCGCGAGGCGCTCGCCAAGCGCTTCGGGCGGCCGGTCCCGACGATCAAGACCTGGCTTCACCGCAGCCTCGCGCAGCTCAGGGACTGCCTCAAGTCATGACGATCTCGCCTGACGACGACTTCGCCGCGGCCGAATATGCGCTCGGCACGCTTGATGCGAGCGAGCGGGCGACTTTTGCCGCGCGCCGCTTGCGCGAGCGGAGCTCGACGAGGCGATCCGCAGCTGGGAGGCGCGGTTGGCGCTGCTTGCCGAGGCCGCGCCGGAGGTCGAGCCGCCGGGCGACCTTTTTGCCTCGGATCGAGGCGCGCATTCGAGGCGGGCCGGCCGAAGGGGCGGGCGGCGGGGCAATCGCGACGCTCGAGCGCAGCATCAGGCGCTGGCGCGCCGCGGCGATCGCGGCGTCGCTTGTCGCTGCCCTGTTGGCGATTGGATTTGTGGCGCTCGAGACGAGCAGGCGATCGCTTCCGCGCGAATATGTGGCGATCCTGCAGAAGGACGGGGCTCGCCCGCCTTCGAGGTGACGGTCAATCTCGACAAGCAGGAGCTCACGGTGCGTCCCGTCGCCGCGCAAGCGCCGACCGGCAAATCGTACGAGCTCTGGATTATCGACGCGAAGCTCGGCGCTCGCTCGCTCGGCTTGGTTGGCGACACGTCGCGCGCCGCAAGCCTTTCCGCCTACGATCCGGCGGTGGTTCAGAATGCGACCTTCGCGGTGACGGTCGAGCCGCCGGGCGGATCGCCGACCGGGCGCCCATCCGGGCCGCCGGTCTTTGTCGGCAAGCTCATTCCAGTCGGGCCTTAAGGTCAAACCCCAATCAACTGGATTGGTCTCGACCCGAAGGGGACGTGGCCTGGATGTCTGCTTCCGACGCTAGAGCGGCCGGCGGAGTGAACGAAAGATCGATGCGCGCGCCAGTTGTTGAGCGACACGGCGCCCGGGGTTGCATGCCCTCTCGTCCGATCCCCTCCGGCGCGCGATCGGGTCCAGGCGGCGGGTCCGCGTTATTTCTGCGTGGCGTCGTCTTTCATCATCGTGTCTTTCTTCATGCTGTCTTTGTGCATCATTGCGTCTTTCTTCATATGATGCGCGGGCTTCGACATGTGCGTCGCGGACATGTGCGCCGCATCCGTCTTCATCGTTGAATCTTCCGCTTGAGCGGGTAGAGCGGAAAGAAGGCCGAATGTCAGGAGCGGGACAGAAAACGCAATCATCCTGGTCATGCACAAACCCTCCAATAGGGAGCGGCCCTCGGGCAGCTTCCCGACGTGGCGAAAAGCGCCACGCTCCCTGCTTCGTTTTGCCGAAGGGTTGCGTTACGGCTCGGCTGATATTTCTAGAACGACCCTGGCCGCGACTTGCTTTTCGTGAGAAGGGGAAGCCACACTTTCTCGCCTAAGCCGCCGTGCCTCGCGTCAGACATCCAGCAAGGGTGAGACGGGAGGGAGTTTTTTTGCGCCTAACCCGTTGCAAAGTCTCGGTTCGTCAAATTAGACGTGAGTAAAAACAAGTAAATTTACTGACGTTGAGTTGCGTTTACTCATGTTCATTAGCGCTTGCTCGCTGATAAGGCCGAGCGCGAAGCGCCTGGCATTGGCCTTGCAAGGCGTGGCGCGAGCCGCCATTCTCCACGGGCCAAGGGCTTGAGATCTTCATGTCCGATCCTTTTTCTCCGCCCTTCCACCGTTCCTTCAGCCAGCGGCTTCGCTCCTGGTTCTTCACCGGGCTCATCGTGTTCGGTCCGATCGCGGGAACCGCCTATATCGCCTGGTGGGTCATCGACACGATCGACAACTGGGTGAGGCCCTGGCTGCCGAACACGCTGTCGCCTGACGCCTATCTGCCGTTCCACGTGCCCGGCTTTGGCGTCGTCATCGCGATTGTCGGGCTCACGCTTCTCGGGTTCCTCACCGCCAATTTCATCGGCCGTTCGCTGGTCAAGTTCGGCGAAGCGTTGCTTGATCGCACGCCGCTCGTCCGCGGCGTCCACAAGGGCCTGAAGCAGGTGTTCGAAACCATCTTCAGCCAGTCCGGCAGCCAATTCCGCAAGGTCGGGCTGGTCGAGTTTCCCGTCGCAGGCAGCTGGTCGATCGTCTTCATCTCTTCGGCCCCAGCCGAAACTATCGCGGGCGCCTTGCCGGAGAGGAAGCCGATGATCTCCGCCTTCATGCCCTGCACGCCCAATCCCACCACCGGATTCTTTTTCTATGTCCCGGCCGACAAAGTCATCGAATTGCCGATTTCCGCCGACGAGGCTGCGAAACTCGTCATGTCCGCGGGGCTGATCCAGCCGCAAGGCCAAGCGGCGCTCGCCGCCATGGCGGAAGCGGCGAAGCTGGCCAGGCCGATGATGGCGACGCAGCCGTCAGGCGCCGGGCCATAGAAAGCGAACTTGCGTCGGCGCGGGCCTTGCCGGTCGGTTCTCTCCGAGCCGCGAAATCGTCGCCCTTCTTTGGACGCTGTTAGTGGGCTAAAGCTATGCTATGACGCGGCGGGCGTGAATCTTGCCGCAAACTTGGCTTGGCAGCCTCGCTCTCCGGCGCGGACTTGCCTTCGATTCGTGTGACACCTATGGCGCAATTGCCTCAATTTGACCTTGCCGAACTCAAACGCCGCATGCAGGCCGCGCACGCGTTGCTGAAACACGAACTGGGCGGCCTGCGCACGGGGCGGGCCAGCGCGAGCTTGCTTGAGCCGGTGCATGTCGAGGCTTACGGCCAGCGGATGCCGATCAATCAGGTCGCCACGATCAGCGTTCCCGAGCCGCGTGCGCTTTCGGTCTCCATATGGGACAAGAGCATGGTGCAGGCGGTCGACAAGGCGATCCGGGACGCCAATCTTGGCCTCAGTCCGACGGTAGAGGGTACTGTTCTCCGCATCCGCATCCCTGAATTGAACGAGCAGCGGCGCAAGGAAATGGTCAAGATCGCGCACAAATACAGCGAGGACGCGCGCGTGGCGGTGCGGCACGTGCGCCGGGACGGAATCGATATCCTCAAGAAGCTGTTGAAGGAGCACGCCATCAGCGAGGACGACGAAAAGCGCCACGAGGCGGACGTGCAGAAGGCGACCGACCAGGCCATTCAGGAGATCGACGCCTCTCTCGCGGCGAAGGAAAAGGAGATCATGCAGGTCTAGGCGATCGCCTTCTTTGTCCGAGGCCCATATGCATCACCATCGCACCACTCCCTGTTCGGCTCGGACGCCAGCCCATGTCGGCATCATCATGGACGGGAACGGCCGCTGGGCGCAGTCGCGCGGCTTGCCGCGTTTCGAGGGCCATCGCCGCGGCGTCGAGGCGGTGCGCCGGGTCGTGCGTTCGGCGCTCGAGCGCGGCGTGCAGTTCCTGACGATCTATAGCTTCTCGTCAGAGAACTGGAGCCGGCCTCCGGAGGAGGTGGCCATGCTGATGGGCCTCCTCAAGCGCTTCATTCGCGAGGACCTGTCGGAGCTCAACGCCAACGGGGTCAGGGTCAAGGTCATTGGCCAACGCGAGAATCTCAAGCCTGACATCATCGCCCTCATCGTCGAGGCCGAAAGGCTGACCGAAAACAATCGCGGGCTCACGCTGACGGTGGCTTTCAATTACGGCGGGCGGCAAGAGATCTTCGACGCGGCGCGTCGTTTGGCGCTCGACATTTGCGATGGGCGCCTCGACGCCCGGTCGATCGGTCCGGACGAATTGGCCGAGCGCCTCGACACGGCCGGCCTGCCCGATCCCGATCTCATCATTCGCACTTCCG
This sequence comes from uncultured Alphaproteobacteria bacterium, assembly GCA_963696665.1. GTDB lineage: Bacteria > Pseudomonadota > Alphaproteobacteria > Rhizobiales > Beijerinckiaceae > Roseiarcus. The sequence goes on along the minus strand of CAVOLE010000028.1, from coordinate 150,017 downwards.
GCGAAATGCGGCTCTCGAACTTCTTGCTCTGGCAGGCGGCCTACGCCGAACTCGTATTCCTGCCCGTCCTATGGCCCGATTTTGACGACGCGGCTTTCGTCTCCGCGCTCGACCAATATGCAGCGCGGGAACGTCGTTTTGGCGCTGTTATCGAACCCGCCGCGGTCAAGTCGGCCTCGTGAGAATGCGCGTGTGGCGTTGAACGGAAGGGGACCGGCGGTCCGAGGGGCGCCGCGCGCGCGATTCGGCGCGGATCTGAAGCCGCGCGTGGCCGCTGCGGTGGCGATGGGAATCGTCGCGCTGGCGACCGCGTGGATCGGGGGTTTCATCTTCGCCGCTTTCTGGTGGCTCGCGTCCGTTGTCGTTCTGTGGGAGTGGCAGCGGCTGGTCGGCGGCGGGCGGCTCGCCGAGCGGGTGACGCTCGGCGCCTTTGTCATTGCGCTGGTTGCGCTGTTCGCGCTGCACAATTCCGTTCTGGGCGTTATCGCTGGGCTCGTCATCGGCGCGGGCGCCGTGGGTTGGCTGTCTGGATCGAGGGTCGGGCCGTGGGCCGCCGCCGGCGTCTCCTACGCCGGCGCGCTGGTCGCAAGCGTCTCGCTCTTGAGAATCAGTCCGAGCTACGGCTTGGCCGCGATTTTATGGCTCTTCGCCGTCGTCTGGGGAGCCGATATTGCGGCCTATTTCGCCGGACGGACGATTGGGGGTCCGAGGCTTTGGCCTAGCGTCTCGCCGGGCAAGACTTGGGCGGGCGCGATCGTTGGCGCGCTCATTGGCGCGCTCCTGGGCCTCATGCTTGCGCTTTGGACGAGCCGCCCTTTTGCCTTGTTCTGGCTTGGGCTTGCGACGGCGATTGTGTCTGAGCTTGGAGACTTGTTCGAATCCGCGCTCAAGCGGCGTTTCGGAGTGAAGGACTCGAGCGGCCTGATTCCGGGCCACGGAGGACTGATGGATCGACTTGACGCGTTCGTCGCGGCTTGCCTTTTCGCGGCTGTGGTGGGAGGCCTCAACTCTCGGGGTTCGTTCATCGCCGGCGGATTGTTTCAATGGTGAGTGTTTCTGCTGCTGGCGTTCGGGCTTCGCCGTCGCGTTCGCGGGGGACCCGTTCTCCGCCCAAACGCGTGTCGATTTTGGGCGCGACGGGCTCGATAGGGCGCTCATGCGCGCAGGTCATCGCAGCCGCGCCGGGACGGTTCTCCATTGTTTCGCTGGCCGGCGGACGCGACGGGGCGGCGCTGGCGAAATGCGCAATCGAACTCGGGGCCGAATTCGCCGCGCTCGCCGATCCTGCGGGCTATCCGGACTTGAAGGCCGGTTTGGAGGGCCACGGGATCGAAATCGCCGCCGGTCCGGAAGCCGTCGAGGAAGCCGCCTTGCGTGAGGCCGATCTGGTCGTCTCGGCCATCGTGGGCGCCGCAGGGTTGCGGCCGACCTTCGCCGCCGTCGCCGCGGGGCGCGCGATCGCTCTCGCCAATAAGGAGACATTGGTTTGCGCCGGCAGCGTGGTGATGGAGAAGGCGGGGCGCTCGGGCTCGATGATGCTGCCAATGGACTCCGAGCACAACGCCTTGTTCCAGGCGATCGGATCGCGCGACCCGGCCTCCATCGAGACGATGACCATTACCGCCTCCGGCGGCCCTTTCCGCGAATGGAGCGCCGAGCGCATTTCCGCCGCCACGCGCGAGGAGGCGCTCGCCCACCCTAATTGGGTGATGGGGCCGAAGGTGACCATCGATTTGGCCGGTCTGATGAACAAAGGCCTCGAACTTATTGAGGCGCATCATCTATTCGGCTTGCCAGCCGAGCGGCTTGATGTCGTTGTGCACCCGCAATCGATCGTGCACGGCCTCATCAGCTTCGCCGACGGGTCGCTGATCGCGGGCATGGCGTCGCCGGACATGCGCACTCCGATTGCGCATTGCCTGGCCTATCCGGATCGGATCGTGTCCGGGGTGCGAGCGCCCGACCTTGCCGCGCTTGGCCGGTTGACCTTCGAGCGCGCCGACCTCGAGCGTTTTCCGGCGCTTGGCCTCGCCATTGATGCTTTGCGCTCCGGCGGAGGAGCCCCCACCGCCCTCAACGCCGCCAATGAAATCGCGGTTTCGGCCTTTCTTGATCAGCGAATTGGCTTCGGCGACATCGCGCGCCTTGTCGCGAAGACGCTCGCCGCAATGACTGCGGCCAGCGAATTGAGGGCGCCGGCCGACATTGCGGAAGCGCTGACAATTCACCATATCGCGACAGATAGGACCGCAAGCCTATTGGCGTGAGCGCGGGCTTGCGTCATTTTACTAACTGTTCAGTAACCATTGTCCGCCGGCCGCTGGCCGATGCGGCAGTTCAAATTGGAGGCGCCGCAGATGGCGGGAGTGCACGCGATCGCCGACCTCCTGGCTTGGCTCGGATGGTACGTCGTCCCTTTCATCGTGATCCTGAGCCTGATTGTCGCCGTCCACGAACTCGGGCACTATCTGGTCGGGCGATGGTGCGGCGTCAAAATCGACGCATTCTCCCTCGGCTTTGGCCCCGAGCTTGTCGCCCGGGTGGATTCCCGCGGCACACGCTGGCGGGTTGGCGCATTGCCGCTCGGCGGTTACGTCAAGTTTCACGGGGACGCCAACGCCTCGAGCGTCGGCGTCGGTGAAGGCGCGAACAATGAGCCATCGGTCGATCGCTCGTTGACCCTGGCTGGTCAGCCGTTGCGAAACCGGGCCGCCATCGTGCTCGCAGGGCCAGTCGCCAATTTCATCCTCGCATTCGTCATTTTCACCGGCATGTTCATGGGCTTCGGCCGGGTTGAGCATGTGCCGCGCATCGGGCGGGTCGAGGCGGGCAGCCCCGCGGCGGCCGCCGGGTTTCAGGCTGGCGACGTGATCAAGTCGATTAACGGGAATCCCATCGACAGCTTTGAAGCGCTTCAGGAATCGACGCTGATGAGCACCGGTCTGCCGATGAATTTCGTTGTCGAGCGCAAAGGCCACGACCTCGACCTCGCGGCCACCCCCAAGATTACGGTCGTCGACCAGGGAGTCTTTGGCAAGCGCCGTATGGGTCATCTCGGGCTCGCCTCGTCAGCGGATCGGAACGACGCGAAGTTCGAACGGTGCGGGCTTGCGACCTGCGCCGCCTGGGGCGCGTCGCAGGAATGGTTCATCGTCAAGGCGACCGGGACCTATATTGTCGGGATTTTCGCTGGGCGGGAATCGACCGATCAGATGTCGGGGCTGATCGGCGCCGCTCAAATGGCCGGTGAGATGGCGAAAATCAGCCTTTGGGAATTGTTCAGCCTCGCTGCGTGGTTTTCGGTGTCGGTTGGTCTGATGAATCTGCTGCCGATACCGCTGCTCGACGGCGGCCATCTCGCCTTCTACGCCTTCGAGGCGCTGCGCGGACGCCCGCTTAGCGAGCGGGCGCAGGAGATTGGCCTGAGAATCGGAATCGCGCTGGTGGGGCTATTAGTGGTTTTCACCACGTCTCACGACCTTTTCCGCTTGGTTGCGAGCGGGAATTAACCAACGGTCGACCATGTTTGCGTGTCCTCCACGCAACGGTGGCCGGAAATGGTGTAGGCTCCGCCAATAACGGTTTGCAGGGGCGAGCAAAGATTGTAAAACGCCGTTAATCTTTCCCGATCGTCACTTACGCGAGCGGGATAGAGCGCCGCGGCGTGTGCGGCGCCGTCCGCGATCGGCGCCGTAAGGCGCGCGCGCGGGAGGCGCAAACGAGGATCGCACTGAAGCGGCGCTGCGGTGGCGGGCCACATCGGCGCGAACAGGGGCTTTGGTCCATATGGATTGGATTCGCGGGTGTGTTGGCGTCCTTCTAGCTGCGGCCCTTTGTTTGTGTGGGTTGAGCTGGACGACGCCCGCGAGCGCACAGCAGATCGTCGTCCAAGGCTCGAAGGTCGATCCATCAACCCTGAAGCCCTATTTCACTGGAACCGATCCCGCCGCAATCCAGCGTGGCGTCGAGGATCTGAGGGCCACTGGCATTTATTCAAATGTCAGCGCAAGAGTGGAGAATGGCAAGATCGTCGTCAGCCTCACCGGAGGCGCGCAGATCATCAACAGGGTTGCATTCGAAGGCAACCGTCAGATCGAAACGAAGCAGCTCGAAGTCGAGGTGCAATCGAAGCCCCATACCGAGTACAATGAGGGGGTCGCTGAGGCCGACATCGGCAAATCAAAGACGCTTATAAGAAATACGGCCGCAACGAAGCTGCGGTGACCAAACGGTTGGTTCAATTGCCGAATGGGCGCGTGGACCTCGTTTTCACCATCAATGAAGGCGGTAAGACCGGCATCCGCGATATCAAGTTTGTCGGCAATCACGCAGTTTCGAACTATCGCCTGCGTGGGCTGATGCAGACCACGACAATGAACTGGCTCTCGTGGTTCAAAAGCACCGATGTCTATGATCCCGACCGGTTGGCCTCAGATGAGGAGGCGATCCGCCGCTATTACATGAAGAACGGCTACGCGGATTTTCAAATTACCAATACCGACGTCTCGTATCAGACCAATCCCCCAGGCTATGTCATCACGATCACGATGGATGAGGGCCCCCAATACCACGTGTCATCGGTATCGGTGGTCTCCAATATTCCGAAGGTGAATGGGCCGGCGCTCAATCAATTCGTCGCTCTGAGGCCTGGCGACGTCTATGACGCAAGCAGCGTCGACAAGTCCGTGGAGGCGATCACCCGGGACGTCGCCCGGCAAGGTTATGCTTTCTCCGAGGCCCGGCCGCATGGTGAACGCGACACCGCCAATCATACGATCGCGCTTTCCTTCTCGGTCGACAACGGTCCGAAAGTTTACATCGAGCGGATCGACATTGTCGGGAATACCCGCACCCGCGACTATGTCATTCGCCGCGAATTCGATATCGGCGAGGGCGACCCCTACAATCACGTCATGATCGAGCGGGCCGAGCGACGCCTCAACAGCCTCGGCTATTTCAAGAAAGTCCACATCTCGAACCGGCCGGGATCCTCGCCCGATCGGGTCATCGTGGTGGTCGACGTGGAGGACCAGCCGACCGGCTCGATCAGCCTGAGCGGCGGCTATTCGACGACCCAAGGCTTTTTGGCTGAGCTCGCCTATACTGAAACGAACTTTCTTGGCCGCGGCCAATACGTGCGCTTGAGCGTTTCCGACGGCCAGTACACCCAGGGGTGGAAGGCCTCGTTCACCGAGCCTTACTTCCTCGGCCAGCGTCTGGCTGCTGGCTTTGACCTCTACCATCAGACGAACAGCAATAACCAGTTCGCCCTATACGAGAATTGGACGACGGGCGGGACTCTTCGGCTCGGCATTCCAATTACCGATGACTTGACGCTCCAGCCTAACTATTCGCTCTACGAGTCGAAGATCACCATTCCGAACACGGAGGGTCAGCCTTTCGACGATTGCGTCGGACCCAATCAGACTTGGTTTCCGGGTGGAACCGGCCTCCTGTTCCCGACAATCCCCACGCCGTTCATCAACTGTTTGACCAACGGCGAGGCGCCGGTCGAAATCAAGCAGGCGGCATCGCAAGGCAATATTATCACTTCGATGGCCGGATACTCGGTCCTGTTCAACAATATTGACAATCGGAAGAACCCCACGACGGGCTATGCGGTGAATTTTAAGCAGGATATCGCCGGCCTTGGCGGGCAATCGCAGTTCATCCGCGAGACGTTTGACGCGCGCTGGTACCATCCGATCACCGAGGATTTCATCGGCTTGATTCACCTGCAGGCCGGCCAGATCAACTCCTTCGGCTCAAGAGACGCGCTTATCATCAACAATTTCATGGAGGGTCCGTCACTGGTGCGCGGCTTCGCTCCAGGCGGCATCGGGCCGCGCGACATCTCGGACCCGTTCAACATCGCAGCCAACGCTCTAGGCGGCACGAGCTATTATGGCGCCTCGGCCGAGGTTGACTTCCCGATCTTCGGCTTGCCGAGGGAAGTTGGGTTGAAAGGGGCGCTCTTTGCCGACGCCGGCAACCTCATCGGATTTTCGGGGCCGACTGACTTCTCGAGTTTCCTAGGCTATACCTATTGTCCGCCTCCTAATTCAATCGAGAGGGTGCTGCCTGTCACCCAGTTGAGTTGCGCCCAAGTCTGGGACCCGAACCTAGTCCGCGCCTCGGTCGGCGCGAGTCTGATCTGGGATTCGCCAATGGGCCCGATCCGCTTTGACTTCGCGATTCCGATCCATAAAGGCAGATACGACCAGACCCAGCTTTTTAACTTCTCGGGCGGCACGACCTTCTAAGATCGACCAGCCGCTGTCCTTTAACAAGCGGGCGCGCCAGGGCTGGCGCGCCCGCCGTCGCTTCTGACGGAACTCCTTATTGGTCAGGATTCGTTTCTTTCCCCCGGGTTCGGCGCCTTCGCTGGCCGAAGTTGCCGGCTGGTGCGGCGCGAGGCTCGCCGCCACCGCCAATTCCGACCGCGTAATCCGGGATGTCGCCGCCCTCGATCAGGCGGGCCCGGGCGATCTCACCTTCCTCGACAATCCGCGGTATCTCGACGCGCTCAAGCGGACGCGGGCGGCGGCGGCGCTCGTTGCGCCGCGCTATGCTGGCGCGGCTCCCGCGACTTGCGCCATCCTCATCGCCGCCGAACCTTACCGGGCCATGGCCCTGGTGATGACCAAGCTCTACCCTTTCGCGGTCAAGCCGGGCTCCGTTTTTGGCGAGACCGGAATTTCTCCGAAGGCGTCCGTTCATCCTTCCGCGCGGCTGGAGCCCGGCGTGGTCGTCGACCCTGGCGCGGTGATCGGGCGCGGCGCCGAGGTAGGAGCCGGGACGATCATCGGGCCCAATGCGGTCATCGGGCCGGAGGTGCGCATCGGTCGCGATGGCTCGGTGGGCGCCTCGACGACGATCTTAGCCGCCCTCATCGGCGACCGCGTGATTATTCATCCCGGCGCTCATATCGGACAGGACGGCTTCGGGTTCGCCCTTGGCGCGCGAAGGCATCTTAAAGTACCCCAGATCGGCCGCGTAATCATTCAAAACGACGTCGAGATCGGCGCAGGCGTGACCATCGACCGCGGCGCAAACCGCGACACGGTCATCGGCGAGGGGGCGAAGATCGACAATCTGGTGCAGATCGGCCACAACGTCGTCATCGGCCGCCACGCGGTGCTGGTCGCCCAGTCCGGCGTCTCGGGATCGAGCGCCATCGGCGATTTCGCCGCCCTCGGCGGCCAGGCGGGCATCGCCGGGCATCTGACGATTGGCGCGGGAGCCCAGGTCGCCGCGGCGGCTGGGGTGATGACCGATATTCCCGCCGGCGAGCGATGGGCCGGGGCGCCGGCGAAGCCCGTCCGGAAGTTTTTTCGCGAGGTCGCCGCGATCAAGCGACTGGCCGACGGCGACGCCAATGCCGAATAACGCTGCCAAGCGGGGCGGGGAGAAAGGAAACGGAATGAACGAACTGGCCGCCCGGACGCTAGACACCTACGACATCCAGAAGCTGCTTGCCTTATTGCCGCACCGCTATCCGTTTCTCCTGGTCGACCGAATCGTCGACGCCCGCGGCGACGAATATGGCGTCGGGGTCAAGAATGTGACGGCAAACGAGCCTCATTTCCAGGGTCATTTTCCAGGGCGGCCGGTCATGCCCGGCGTCCTGTTGATCGAAGCGATGGCGCAAACGGCAGGCGCGCTTTGCGTTGCTTCGCAAGAGGACAATACGGCGCCGAGCGTCGTCTACATGATGACGGTCGACAAGGTGAAGTTCCGCAAGCCGGTCGTTCCCGGCGATCAGGTAAGGTTTCATATGACCCGCATCGCCAAGAAGCGGAACATGTGGTGGTTTCGGGGCGAGGCGAAGGTCGAAGGCGTGCTGGTCTGCGAAGCCGAAGTGTCCGCAATGCTGGTGCGTGAATGAAGGATGCGATTCATCCGAGCGCTGTCGTGGAAGACGGCGCCCGGCTCGGGACGGGCGTCGAGATCGGCCCGTTTTGCCATATTGGACCGCGGGCCAAGCTCGGCGACGGCGTCCGGCTCATCTCCCACGTGAGCCTGGCTGGCGACACCGCGGTCGGCGCCCGCACGGTCATTTATCCGTTCGCCTCGATCGGGCATCCGCCCCAGGACCTCAAATATCGCGGCGAGCCGGTCCGCCTCACAATCGGCGAGGACTGTCTCATTCGCGAAGGCGTGACGATGAACCCCGGCACCGCGGGCGGCGGCTCGGAAACAATCGTTGGCCCGCGCTCGGTGTTCCTGGCCAACGCCCATGTCGCGCATGATTGCCGCATCGGCGAGGGCGTTATTCTGTCCAACAACGTCATGCTGGCCGGCCATTGCCACATCGGTGATTTCGCCATTTTGAGCGGCGGCGCCGCCGCTCACCAATTCGTTCGCATCGGCGCCCACGCGTTCGTCGGCGGTCTCGCCGGCGTCGAGCATGACCTGATCCCTTTCGGCCTTGCGCTCGGCAACCGCGCCGGGCTCGCCGGGCTCAATGTCGTCGGCCTGAAGCGCAGGGGTTTTTCCCACGAGACGATCCATGAGCTCAGGCGCGCCTACAAGATGCTGTTCAATGGCGGCGGCGCCGTCGGCGGCACCCTGAAGGAGCGCATCGACGAGGTCGCCGAGGCGTTCGCGGGCCAGGACGCCGTGCACCAGATTGTCGCCTTTCTGCGCCAGGGCGGCGACCGCGCGATCTGCGTCCCGCGCGCCGCAAAGGAAGAGGAGGGGTGAGCGAGGCCGCTGGCGGGCCGGGCGCTCCCGCGTCGGGGCCGCTGGCGATATTATGCGGCGCCGGCGCCTTTCCGCTCGAGGTCGCTGGCGAGGCTCGCCGCGCCGGCCGCGACCCGTTTCTGGTCGGAGTGGTCGGCGCGACCGATTCGGCGATTGAAGCCTATCCGCACGTCTGGGTTCGAATGGGCGAAGTCGGCAAGCTGTTCGCCGCCTTGAAAGGGCGCGCGATCGCCGAGATGGTGATCATCGGCGCAATGACGAGACCCGAGTTTGCGGATCTCAGGTTCGACTGGGGCGCGGTGAAGCGGGCTGCGGGGCTGGCGCAACTCTTTCGCCGCGGCGACAATGGGCTTGCTTGCCGGCATCGCCGCGATCTTTGAGCAGGAAGGCGTCCGCGTGGTCGGCGCGCATGAAGTCGCTCCGCGCCTTCTGGCGCCAGTCGGTCCTATCGGCGCGCGCATGGGCTCCGACGAGGACGAGATCGACATTGCGCTTGGCGCGCGCCTTCTTGGCGCGCTTTCGAGCTTCGACGCGGGGCAGGGGGCAATTGTCGCGGCGGGACGGGTGCTGGCGATCGAGGCGGCCGAGGGCACTGACGCAATGCTCGAGCGCGTGGCCGACATGCGCGCCAATGGGCGGCTGCGCCTCTCCGGTCTGGCAGGCGTCCTCATAAAAGCGCCCAAGCGCGGGCAGGATCTCCGGCTCGACATGCCGGCGATTGGGCCGAAGACGATCGAAGGCGCGGCCAGGGCTCAATTGCGGGGGGTCGCGGCCGCCGCCGGCCAAGTGCTCATCCTTGAGCGTGAGCGCTGCGCTCGAGAAGGCGACGCGGCCGGCATGTTCGTCGCCGGATTTGGCCATGCGCCTCCGGCCGGATGATCCATTGCGGGTTGCTCTCGTCGCTGGCGAGCACTCGGGCGACCAGCTCGGCTTCAAGCTCATGCGGGCGCTCCGCGAAGCGCGGCCGGGAGAAGTCTCCTTCCTCGGCGTCGGCGGCGAGGCGATGGAGGCCGAAGGCCTCAAGAGCCTGTTTCCGATTGGCGACATCGCTGTCATGGGGCTCCTTCCGGTGCTGGCGCGGCTGCCGACGCTTCTCGCGCGCATCCGCGTGACCGCGGCGGCGATCGTGGCCGCCAAGCCCGATGCGCTCATCATCATCGACAGCCCCGACTTCACCCACCGCGTCTCCCGCCGCGTGCGCGCGGCGCTGCCGGAATTGCCGATCGTCGATTATGTCAGTCCCAGCGTCTGGGCCTGGCGGCCCGGCCGCGCCAAGGCGATGCGATCTTACGTCGATTGCGTGCTGGCGCTGCTGCCGTTCGAGCCGGACGCTTATCGGCGGCTCAACGGACCGCGCTGCGTCTATGTCGGCCACCCGCTGATCGAACGCCTCGGCGAGCTGCGACCAAATGCGGGCGAGGCGCGTACCGCCTCCGCGCCGCCGCTGATCGTCGTGCTGCCCGGCTCGCGCCGATCTGAAGTGACGCGGCTCATGGGCGATTTCGGCGGCGCACTCGCGGCGCTGCGCCAATCGGTCGGGCCGTTCTCCCTCGTTCTGCCGACCCTGCCGCATATCGAGCGCGAGGTGCGGGCTTTGGCCGCGCGTTGGCCCGAGCCGCCGACGATCACGCTCGGCGAAGAAGCGAAATACGCGGCGTTTCGCGCCGCCCATGCAAGCCTCGCCGCTTCCGGCACGGCGACGCTCGAGCTGGCGCTCGCAGGCGTCCCGATGGTCGGCGCCTACAAGGTCTCGCTCGTCGAGGAGCAGCTCAAATATCTGATCAAGGTCCCCTCGATCCTACTGCCCAACCTCATTCTCGGCGAGCGCGCGATCCCAGAGAAACTGCAGAAGGAGTGCGCGCCCGCGACGCTCAGCGCGGCGCTCATGGAGATCGTGCGCGACGGCCCGGCGCGTTCGCGCCAGCTAGAGGCGCTCAAGCGGCTCGACCGGCTCATGGCGCTGCCCGACGGCGGCGCGCCCAGCGCCCATGCGGCGCGGGCCGTTCTCGAAACGATCGCGGCGGGTCGCCCGTCAATGAGCTGACGGCGGCGGACAGGTTCCTCCGTTTGGGTTTTCTTGGCCGGTGGCTGTTTCGCTGCGAAGACCCCGATTGTGAGGGTTGGATTTCCTTGGATTTCCTTGGATTCTCTCGTCCGAATCTGAGACTTATCAATGGGTTACGCGGGTCGGGCGAATGGGAGACTTTTTCGCGGCGCTCTCCCTGGCGTTGAGAGGCGCAGCACGGGGGCGGGTCGCGCCGTACGGTCTTGGCCTTGCGGAAGGGCAGGATTGTTCATGGGGCGAGCTTAACTCGGTTTCTGATTATCTGCAATAGATTGTCGTCCGAGCCGTTCTCGAGCGCCTCAATCCAAAAACAGCTCGGTCTAGGCGCCATCTTGCGTTTAGATGGCGCCGCCGTCATTGCGAGCGAAGCGAAGCAATCCAGGGATCGTAAAGCGCCCTTTCCTTGGATTGCTTCGTCGCTTCACTCCTCGCAATGACGATTTTGCCTGAACGCGACAACCTCTAGGTCTTGCGGAGCCGGGTTTTCACGTCGCGAAGCGCGTTTCCTGTGGACGGCGCTCAGCGGTTGCTCATGGGCTTATATTCCCGCAGCGTGTCTCCGGTGTAGAGCTGGCGGGGGCGGCCGATCTTCTGCTCGGGATCCTGGATCATCTCCTTCCATTGAGCGATCCAGCCGACCGTGCGCGCCAGCGCGAACAGAACCGTGAACATGTCGGTCGGGAAGCCCATCGCCTTCAGCGTGATGCCTGAATAGAAGTCGATGTTCGGATAGAGTTTCTTCTCGATGAAATAGTCGTCGTGCAGCGCGATACGCTCGAGCTCGACGGCGACGTCAAGCAGCGGATCGTCCTTGATCCCGAGCTCGTTGAGCACCTCGTGCGCGGTGCTCTGCATGATCTTGGCGCGCGGATCGTAGTTCTTGTAAACACGATGGCCGAAGCCCATCAGGCGGAACGGGTCGTTCTTGTCCTTCGCCTTGGCGATGTATTTCGGGATATTCTCGACCCGCCCGATCTCGCCCAGCATCTTGAGCGCCGCTTCGTTCGCGCCGCCATGCGCCGGGCCCCAGAGGCAGGCGATGCCGGCGGCGATGCAGGCGAACGGGTTGGCCCCGGACGATCCCGCCAGGCGCACCGTCGAGGTCGAGGCGTTCTGCTCGTGGTCGGCGTGGAGAATGAAGATGCGGTCGAGCGCCCGCGCCAGAACCGCGTTGACCTTATAGTCCTCGCACGGGACCGAGAAGCACATACGCAGGAAATTCGAAGAATAGTCGAGCTCGTTCTTCGGATAGACGAACGGCTGGCCAATTGCGTATTTGAACGCCATCGCCGCAAGCGTCGGCATTTTCGCGATCATGCGGATCGAGGCGACTTCGCGCTGCCAGGGATCGGTAATGTCCGTCGAGTTGTGATAGAAAGCGGCGAGCGCCCCGACGCACGCCACCATCACGGACATCGGATGAGCGTCGCGCCGGAAACCGTTGAAGAAACGGTTCATCTGGTCGTGGACCATGGTGTGGCGCGTGACGCGATAGTCGAACTCGGCCTTCTGCCCGGCGGTCGGCAACTCGCCATACAGGAGCAGATAGCAGGTCTCGAGGAAGTCGCCGTGCTCGGCAAGCTGATCGATGGGATAGCCCCGGTAGAGGAGCACGCCCTGGTCGCCGTCGATGTAGGTGATCTGCGATTCCGTGCTCGCGGTGGAGGTGAAACCGGGATCGTAGGTGAACATGCCGGTTTGGGCGTAGAGCTTGCCGATATCGATGACCGACGGTCCGACCGTGCCCTTCCGGATAGGCAGTTCGACGGATTTGCCGCCCACGCTTAGCGTGGCGGAGGCTGCGTAGGCCGGCTCGACGGCTTTGTCGTTTTTGGTAAGGGTGGCGGAGGTGGTCATCGAGCGTCTCCCATAACTTCTCAAGCGCTCTTGCACTGCAATATGGTTATTGCAGCGCATCACTCAAGGCAAGTCAAAACCAAGCGAGCGGAACCCATGACTTGCTATTGCGGATTCTCGTAGCTGAGCGTCTGGCTGTTTTCGTCATAGGCGAACAGCTCGCCATAGCGGCTGAGATTGATGATGGCCCGCAAGGTCCGTTCGGCATAATCCTCGGACATGTAGTCCTCAAGCTCCTCACGGAAGCGGGTTGCGGGCGCACGATGCGTCGGGCGCTCGTCGAGAACACGCTTGATATGGGAGGCGAGGGGAATGTGCGCCAGAACCTGGTCGCCGAACACCTTCTTGCGCTGGTCGACGTCCATGTCGACGAAGCGCTGGCCAAGCGGCGTCAGCTTGATGTCGCCCTCCTCGAACTCGGCCAAGCGCAGCAATTGCAAGGTCTCGCCAAGCGGGAACAATTCGTCGATCTCGAGCTGCAGCGAGTCGGCGAGATGCGGCAGGTCCGCCTTGCCATTGTAGGGCGGGGCGGCGATCTCCTCGAGCATGCCGGCGAGCGAGTTGGTCGATACGCGCGGCAGCGCAAGCCCAAGGCCGACCGCCGCCGCCGCTTCGCGCGCCGCCGGTTTCGTCGGGTCCGGCCGCTGGGTCATCAGCGCGTAGATCTTCTCGACCAGGTCGCGGAACCCGGGGTCCAGCCGGTCGCGCGGGTGGGGGAGGGTGACCGGAATTTCGGAGGCGATGCGGCCGGGATTGGACGACAGCACGAGAACCCGGTCGGCCATCAGCACCGCTTCCTCGATATTATGGGTGACCATCAGGATGGCCTTGATCGCTATGCGCCCTTCTTGCCACAGATCGAGCAGGTCGGTGCGCAAGGTCTCGGCGGTGAGCACGTCGAGCGCCGAGAACGGCTCGTCCATTAAGAGGATCTTCGGCTGCATCACGAGCGCGCGGGCGAAGCCGACGCGCTGGCGCATGCCGCCCGACAGTTCCTTGGGATAGGCGGATTCAAATCCGTCGAGGCCGATGGTGTCGATCGCTTTCAAGGCGCGCTTGCGGGTCTCATCGAGCGGCACGCCATTGGAGCGGGGGCCGATCTCGACATTGTCGAGAACGTCGAGCCAGGGAAAAAGCGCGAAGCTCTGAAACACCATCGCGACATCCTTGGCCGGCCCGTCCACCGGTTCGCCCCCGATCTTCACCGTTCCCTGCGTCGGACGGGTCAGGCCGGAGATGATCCTCAAAAGAGTTGACTTGCCGGAGCCGGAGCGGCCGAGCAGGGCCACGATCTCGCCGGTCTTCATGCGCATCGAAACGTCGTCCAGCACCGGCGCCCGCGTTTCGCCCGAACCTGTCGAGAAGACCTGGCTTACGCTGTTGACGTCCAGGATCGTCGTGACGGCGGTGTCCAACATAGGCGGAACTCCCTAATCAACAATGCGGTCACAGGCGCAGCCGCCGCTCGGCGTAGGCATAGAGCCGTCGCCAGAACAGGCGGTTGAACAGCGTGACGAACAGCGACATCATCGCGACGCCGAGCACAATTCTCGGAAAGTCGCCTTTGTCCGTAGCCTCGGCGATGTAGGATCCGACGCCCTGCGCAACAACGGTGTGATCCTTCCACCTGACATATTCGGCGACGATCGAGGCGTTCCAGGAGCCCCCCGACGCGGTGATCGCGCCAGTCAGATAATAAGGCGCGATGGCCGGAATGATCACCTGAGACCACCAGCGCCAGCCTCGGATGCGAAAGTTCGCGACCGCTTCACGCAAGTCGTTGGGAAAGGCCGCCGCGCCGCCGATCGTGTTGAAGACGATATACCATTGCGTGCCGAAGACGATGAGGAAGCTCAGCCAGATGTTCGGGTTAAGATGGAAGGCCAGCACGAGGCTGACCGCCCCGCCGAACAGAAGGTTGACGGGAAACGCGGCAAAGAATTGAGCGATCGGCTGAATGGCTTCAGCCCAGCGAGGCCTCAGTCCGATCCACACGCTGATCGGAACCCAGACGACCGTGGCGAGCAGCATCAAGAGCACGACGCGAACGAGGGTGTAGAACGTCAGCACGAAGACATGGCCGACCTCGCCCCAGCTCAGTTCGGTCGCAATGAATGAAATGGTGAGCCACGCCGCCCAGGCGGCCACGGCGACGATGATGAGGATCCAGACGGCGTCGAGGAGTTGGGAGGGCTCCTTTGACGATTTCTGCGCCGGGATCATGGTCGGAAACCGCACCGGCCAGAGGCTGACGCTTCTGAGAGCCCCGAACACGGGAGCGAAGCCCATGCGCAGCCAGTGCGTGCGCTTGATGAGGTTCAGCACCCACGAGGACTCGACGTCCTGGCTCACCGACAATTCGACGCGGAACTTGGTCGCCCAGGCGACGATCGGGCGGAACAACAACTGATCGTACAAGAGGATGACGATTCCCATGGTCAAGACCGCCGCGCCGACCGCCGACCAGTCGCCCGCATCGTTGGCCTTGGCGATGAACGACCCCACCCCCGGCAGCGCAATCGTCGTATTGCCGACCGTGATCGCTTCGGAGGCCACGACGAAGAACCAGCCGCCCGACATCGACATCATCGTATTCCAGATGAGGCCGGGCATCGCGAACGGCGCCTCGAGCTGCCAGAACTTCTGCCAGCCGGTGAGACGGAAGCCGCGGGCGACTTCATCCAGATCCGGCGGAACGGTCCGCAGCGACTGGTAGAAGGAAAAGGCCATGTTCCAGGCTTGGCTGGTGAAGATGGCGAAGATCGCGGCGAGTTCGGCGCCAAGCGTGTTGCCGGGAAAGAGGCCCAGGAAAAAGGTCACGGTGAACGAGAGAAAGCCCAGGATCGGCACCGACTGCAGGATGTCGAGCAGCGGGATCAGAATCATCTCGGCGCGCCGGCTCTTGGCCGCAAGCGTTGCGTAGGTGAAGGTGAAGATGAGCGAAGCGGCGAGCGCGGCGAACATCCTGAGCGTCGTTCTCAGCGCGTAATAAGGGAGTTGCCAATAGTCGAGCGAAACCGGGCTTTCATTCGGCGCCGGCAAGGGCGCCGAAATGCCGTGGTAGCTTTTCGCAATTGCGGTCAGAATCGCCAAAATCGCGGCGAAGGCGATCAAATCCCATTGGTTCGGCAGAGCGCGCCGCCCGGCGGAGGCAATAGAGTTCAGCATGGGCGAATCCCCGCCTGGCGCGTATCGGTAAGCTAAGGTCGGAAGCGGCCAAACGGACGCGAAAAAGGTCAAACACCGTTGCCGCTGTGATGGCAATCGGAATTTGCGCCGCCCATCCTGAGCCCCTTCCGGCTAGCCATGAGCAGCCCTTATGACAGGATGACGACAGGGGGTCGGGGGCGCCGCGGCGCGCGTGCAGCGCTCGCCGCTTCCCATCATCGGGTTCCGCCAGGAAAGCCCTTCCGCCCGCTTGCCTTTCCGCTTCGCCTCGCTTATATGCCGCGCCATTCCACAGGCGGATTTATGCGGCTCCTGGTTCAAGGTTCCGCTCCGGTGGCGAGGCCAGCCTCGCTTCACATGATCCGCCGAGGCTCAACCGGACAAGGATAAGCTTCCCATGGCTTTGCCAGATTTCACTATGCGCCAATTGCTCGAGGCGGGCGCGCATTTCGGCCACCAGTCGCATCGCTGGAACCCGAAAATGGCGCCTTACATCTACGGCTCGCGCAACTCGATCCACATCATCGACCTCGCCCAGACGGTGCCGCTCTTGCATCAGGCGCTGAAGACGGTCTCGGACACCGTCGCCAAGGGCGGACGCGTGCTGTTCGTCGGCACCAAGCGGCAGGCGTCGGATGAGATCGCGGCGGCTGCGAAGCGCTCGGCGCAGTATTTTGTCAATGCGCGCTGGCTCGGCGGCATGCTGACCAACTGGAAGACGATTTCCGCGTCGATCTCGCGCCTGCGCAAGGTCGACGAGCTTCTGGACGAGGGCGCGAAAGGCCTGACCAAGAAGGAGCGCCTCATGCTGTCGCGCGAACGCGACAAGCTCGAGACCGCGCTCGGCGGCATCAAGGACATGGGCGGCGTTCCCAATCTGGTGTTCGTCATCGACACCAACAAGGAAGCTTTGGCGATCAAGGAGGCGAACCGCCTCAAGATTCCGGTGATCGCGATCCTCGACACCAACAGTGATCCGGACGGCATCACCTATCCGGTGCCGGCCAATGATGACGCCGGCCGCGCCATTCAGCTCTATTGCGATCTCATTGCTCGCGCGGCGATCGACGGCATCTCGCGCAGTCAGGGCGCACACGGCGTTGATCTGGGCGAAGCCGAGGCCCCCGTCGCCGAAGCGTTGCCGGAGACGCTTGAGCCGGAAGCCGCTGCACCCGAGCCGGAAACCTCGACCGACCGGTTCGAGCTTTTGGCCGCGCCGCGCGGCGCGCCGGACGATCTGGCCAAGCTCACCGGCGTCGGGCCGCAGATCGTCAAGAAGCTCAACGAACATGGCGTGTTCCATTATTGGCAGCTCGCCGCGATGACGCCGGAAGAGACCGCCAAGCTCGACGCCGACCTCAGGTTCAATGGCCGTATCGCCCGCGACAAGTGGAGCGAGCAGGCGCGCGAGCTGATGGCCGCGGAGGTTGAGGTCTAGGCCGGTGACGCGGCCTTAAAGAAGCGAAAGAGGGACGTGAATGGCGACCATTGCCGCCGGACTGGTCAAGGATCTGCGCGAGAAGACCGGCGCGGGCATGATGGATTGCAAGGCTGCGCTGAGCGAGACCGACGGCGACATCGAGGCGGCGGTCGATTGGCTGCGCAAGAAGGGCCTCGCCAAGGCCGCTAAGAAGAGCGGGCGGGTGGCGGCCGAGGAACTTGTCGGCGCGGCCGTCGAGGACAATATCGGCGTCCTGGTCGAGGTCAATTCCGAGACCGATTTCGTCGCCCGCAACGACGACTTCCAGGCGCTGGTGCGCGGCGTGCTTGCGGTCGCGCTCGACCATGCGCCCGATGTCGACGCGGCAATCGTGCTCGGCGCTCATTATCCGGGCGGCGGCACGGTGAGCGACGCGATCAGCAACGCCATCGCCACCATCGGCGAGAATATGACGCTGCGCCGCGCGCAGGGCCTCAGGGTGGATGAAGGCGCGATCGGCCATTACGTGCATGGCTCAGTCGCCGACGGGGTTGGCCGCATCGGGGTCATCGTCGGGCTCAAATCCTCCGGCGATCGCGGGAAGCTCAGCGCGCTCGGGCGGCAGGTCGCGATGCATGTGGCCGCGGCAAGTCCGGTCGCGCTCGACGCTGCGGGCATCGACCCCGCGACGGTCGCGCGCGAGCGCGCGGTGCTCGCTGAGAAGAACGCCGGCAAGCCGGCAAACGTGATCGAGAAGATCGTCGAATCGGGCCTCAAGACCTTTTATAAGGAGGTCTGCCTCCTCGATCAGGCTTACGTCCATGATCCGGCAAAAAGCGTCGCGCAGGCGATCAAGGAGGCCGAAAGGACGGTCGGCGCGCCGATCGCGGTCGCCGGATTCGTCCGCTATGCGCTGGGCGAAGGCATCGAGAAACCGGCGGAAGACGCCTGAGGCTTGGCGATATGATCAAGCGGCCCTAGGGCCGCTTTTTTATCGCGCAGAATGGCCGGACTGGGGCCGCCGGGGCGGCGGGCGCGCGCGGTTGAGACTTCGAAGGGGGATCCGAGAATGTCGAAAGCGCCGCAACCTTTGTTCAAGCGAGTCGTCGTCAAGCTGTCGGGCGAGGCGCTCATGGGCCCCGACACGCATGGCCTGCATGCGCCGACTCTTCATCGCATCGCCGGCGATCTGAAGGAGGCGGCCGAACTGGGAGTGCAGGTCGCGGTTGTCGTCGGCGGCGGCAATTTCTTTCGCGGACTTGAGGGCGCGGATAAGGGGATCGAGCGCGCGCGCGCCAACTCGATCGGCATGCTGGCGACGGTGATGAACGCGCTCGCGATGGAGGGGGCGCTCGAACAGATCGGGCAGCCGGCGCGCGTGCTCTCCGCCGTCGCCATGCCTTCGCTGTGCCAGCCCTACTCCCGCCAAGCCGCGCTCGCGCATCTGGTCAAGCACCGGGTGATCGTCCTCGCCGGCGGGACGGGCAATCCGTTTTTCACCACCGACACGGGGGCGGCGCTGCGAGCCGCCGAACTGTCGTGCGACGCGGTCATGAAGGCCACTCAGGTCGACGGCATCTATTCCGCCGACCCGAAGAAGGATCCCACTGCGACGCGCTTCGATCGCTTGACACACGACGAAGCGATCACCCGCAACTTGCAGGTGATGGACACGGCCGCTTTCGCTCTTGCGCGCGACAACGGCATTCCGATCGTCGTTTTCTCGGTGAACGAGCCTGGCGCGATTCCCTCCGCGCTCCTCGGTAAGGGACGGGCGACCTACGTCATGCCGTAAGGGCAACATTTCGCGGGCTCATCGGTTCAAACCCGATGCGTCGGCAGCCGGTCAATTCGTCGAGCCTGCGGTCTCTCGGCTATGATCCTCGAGCGGAAACGCCAAGAGGTCGAGTTTCACAACACTGGCGTTACCAATATTTCGGCGTGCCTAGGACGGTGCTTGAAGAGATGCTCGCGCAACCTTCGGTCGGCACATATTTCAACGCTGAAATTCGTGACGTCTATCGGTGCATGCGCGTTCGATGACGCAGCCCCCCCGTGTCGGCCGCCATCAGGCGTGTTTTCCAAAACCGTCGGGTTCAAGGCAACGCGCGAAAAACTCTCCCGACTTGAGCGCCGCTCCGGCTGCGAATAAATTCCTCGGCTCGAGCGTTTCCTGGGTTCGTCAGCCTCCAACGGAAAGACCCAATCATGACCGCTTCTCTTTCATCCGCTCACAACGGCCCTCATGGTCTCGCCTCGCTCTTCTTCTGTGGAGTTTTCGCCATCGGACTGGGATTCGCCGCGCCCGCGGCCAAAGCGGCAGGGGGCGAGGATAGCAGCGGAGCCAGCGCCGGAAGCGGCGCTGCCGGCGGCGCGATGCAAAAGAAAACCAAAGCCACTGGCATGAAAAAGACCGACCTCACCACATGCGCCCCGGGTCAGGTTTGGGACCGGAAGACGCACAAGTGCCTTGAGAGACACAGCGGCGTTTTGCCAGACGCTGACCTTACCGAATACGCCTATTCGCTCGCCAAGGCTGACCGGTACCAGGAGGCGATCGACGTCCTCGACATGCTCGACAATCCCAACACGCCCCGGGCCCTCAACTATCGCGGCTACGCGACGCGCAAACTTGGCCGGACGGACGAAGGGATCGGTTATTATCTCAAGTCTGTCGCTCTCGACCCGAACTATTCGCAGGTGCGCGAGTATCTCGGCGAAGCCTATGTGATCGAGGGCAAATACGATCTTGCCAAGGACCAACTGGCGACGATCGAGAAGCTCTGCGGATCGAAAGACTGCGAGTATTACGAGGATCTCGCCGACGCCCTGAAGACGGCGCACGCTCTTTAGGCGGCTCGCGGTTCCGAACCGCACTTGCAGGTGTTTGTAAGCGCGGTCATCGCCCGTCGAAGGACGGGCGTCCTCCCGGACGCCCTTTGGACGCGCCGCCGCGCTCATCGAGCGCGGCTACAGCGCGGGAACTCCCTTGCGCGCGGCGGAAGCAAAACCGCCGCGCAAGGCTTTTTAGGTGAATTCGTTGAACTGCATCGCCTGACGGAGCGATCAGTGCCCCCACACGCCTACCAGCTCCGCCTTGGCGAGCGTGTGGAAATGAAGCTGAAACCCGACGACGGCTGCGCTGGTGTTTTCGTCCCCATCCAGCTTGGGCGTGTCCACGGCGAAGATCGTGAAGTGATAGTGATGCGGCGCGTCGCCCTTTGGAGGGCAGGGGCCGCCGTATCCGGGAACGCCCCAATCGGTGCGGCTCTGCACCGCGCCCTTCGGCGCTTCGCCGGTCTTTAGATTGCCGGCGTTCTTGGGGAGACTGGTCACGTCCGGCGGGATGTTGAAGACGACCCAGTGCCAGAACCCGCTGCCCGTCGGCGCGTCGGGGTCGTAAACAGAGAGCGCAAAGCTCTTCGTGTTCTTCGGCGCGCCGGACCATGAGAGCGCAGGCGAGATGTTGCCGCCGCCGCAGCCCGTATAGACCTGCTCGTCGGCGATCTTGCCGCCGGGTTTGATGTCGGGGCTGGTCAGGGTCATCGTTTGGGCGGCGGCCGCTTCGGCGCCGAAGAAGGCGGCGAAAAGCGCCAGTGCAGTCACTTTGAGCATGAGTCCTCCGTTTTCCAAGTCGACGCGCCACCCCGCCCAATCACGGGAGCGCGAACGCGCGACGGCGTGTTGTGTCCAGCCCTTAAATCGTCGGGAGATTGCGCTGACACGGCCCGCGATCCCCCCTTTTTAAACACGCCATGCGCCGCTGATATTCGTTCCGCGGCTCGCCTGGCGCTACGGCTTGTCGTCCGCTCACCCCACGCGAAGCGCTTGAACTCGCCTGCATAAGCGGCAGGCGACTATCGCGCTCGCGCATCTCTGAGTCTAGCTTTTGGCTCGCCGCTCCGCCGGACGCAAGCTCCTTCGGCCCGCGGCAGCGACCCAGCCTGCCCCGGAATTTTTCCGCTTTTTGGCTGACGAAATCCGGATATTGAAGACAATTCGACTGACACTGATGTGGCATTCGTCAACGTCTGAAAGCGATCATACGACCGCTGAAGGTGTGGACGGACGACCAACATGAAAGCGGAATCCAAATTCTCGGCGTTGTTCAGCCAGCTGCGCGCTTTCACGGCCGACCGGTCCGGAAACATTCTGATGCTATTCGCGTTTTCGGCGCCGATTGCGCTCGGGTTTGCGGCGCTCGGCACTGAGGGCGGCGAACTCTAGTGGAAGAAGGTCGCCATTCAGGGCGCTGCGGATCAGGCGGCGGTGAGCGCTGTCAATTCATTCAACCCGTCGGCGACCGCCTATACTTAAGGAGCCGTTAATGTTGCACCGCACGCCTTTCCGGCCGGCTGCCGGAGCTCGGGTCCGGCCTTAGGTCGCATCCCCCGTCAGCACGTCCGCCTTCTCCACCTTCGCGGCGCGCAGGCGCGCGACCTCGATCACGTCCGCGCCAAGCAGCGGGCGCAGGTAATCATAAAACGCCGGGGTCACGTCGTTGCCCGCGGCGTTGATGAGATGATCCTCCATCACGCGGGTTTTTCCCGCGACCGTCTCGAGCGGGATGAGCGGATAGTCGACCGCATAGTCGCCGACCCGGCGGATCGCCACCGACCCGTCGCCCGCGCCTCGAAGAGCATATTGCACCGCCTTCTCGCCGACCTCGCGCGCCTCGCGCTGATCGACCTTGCTGACGCAGCCCACGAACGAACGCTGCAGATAGCCGAACGTGTCGCCGCGCACTCTGCCGATGCCGAGCCTCGACTTCACCTCCTCACACAACAGGTCAGCGAGTGCGCCAGTGCCGGAGAGCTGAACGTTGCCGTGCGCGTCCTTCTCTGCTTTGCCTACGAGCTTGGTGATGATTGCTTCGCCCTTCTCGTCGTGGATGCCCTCCGAGACGGCGACGATGCAGCGCCCGTGGCGCTCGAAGGTCTCCTTGACGTCGGTCAGGAACTTGTCGACGTGAAAGGTGCGCTCGGGCAGATAGATGAGATGGGGGCCGTCGTGGAGATATTTCCGCGCCAGCGCCGAAGCCGCAGTGAGGAAGCCGGCGTGGCGGCCCATCACCACCGCGACATAGACGCCCTTCAGCGCCAGATTGTCGAGATTGGCGCCGGCGAAGGCTTGGCTGACGAAGCGCGCGGCCGAGGGATAGCCCGGCGTGTGGTCGAAGCCGACCAGATCGTTGTCGATGGTCTTGGGGATATGCACAGCGCAGAGGCCGTGGTCGGACTGCTTCGCCTCCTCGGCGACGATGCGCACCGTGTCGGAGGAATCGTTGCCGCCGATATAGAAGAACGTATCGATCGCGTGCGCCTTCAGGACCTTGAAGATCTCCTGGCAATATTTGCGGTCCGGCTTGTCGCGGGTCGAGCCGAGCGCGGCGGCTGGCGTCGCCGCGACCGCCTCGAGATTGGCGACCGTCTCCTGGCCTAGATCGACGAGATCGTCGTTGACGATCCCGCGCACGCCCTGCAGCGCGCCATAGACATGGGTGACGTCGGGAAACCGCCGCGCTTCGAGCGCAACGCCGGCCAGCGACTGATTGATGACTGCCGTCGGCCCACCGCCCTGGGCGACCAGGATCCTATGCGACATGCTCAGCCTCCCTTTGCTGCAACCGGCAAGGCTTTAGGCGCCGGGGCCGTCACGCGCAAGGCAGCCGCCATCCGCAAATAGTACATTTATATTGACTGATGTATATACAATAGGTAGCAACGCTCCGCGAGCAAGCATGGAATTCGACGGCTTCGACTAGGATCACGGGAACCGGGACAAATGCAGGAAGCACGGCGTCTCGATCGCAGAGATCGAGAGCCTTTTTGACGGCACAGTGTTCGTCGGGCCGGACGCGGCGCATTCAGCTGGCGTGCAGCGGTTTCGAGCCATAAGCGCGACTTTGCGGGGTCGATGGGTGTTCCTAGCGTTCACATGGCGCGTCAAGAATGGCCGTCGCCTCGTGAGGCCCATCAGCGCTCGCTATATGCACAAGAAGGAGACCGCTGCCCATGAAAAAGAAATTTCCCGACTTCAAAGCCGACGAAGAGGCTGAGGAATTTGTCGCCGCGGCCGACCTCAGCGAGTACGACCTGTCGGACATGGCGCCGATGCGGTTCGAGCTGCGGAAGAAGGACAGAGCTGTCAGCCTGCGCCTGCCCGAAAAGCTCTACGAGGCGGTGAAGGCGCGCGCCGAGCGGGCGGGAATCCCCTATCAGCAATTCATCCGTATGGCGATCGAGCAGGCCTTGCAGCAAAGGCTGGGCGGACCACGGTGAGCGCGCTCGCCGGACGCAGCGGCGGCTTTCCCGGCCGAGTCCAAGCTGACAGATTGCCCTTCCCAGCGGGCCAGGGGACAGCCAATGCGCATTCACGTCATCAATCCCAACACCACCCCCTCGATGACGCTGAGGATCGGTGCCGCAGCCAAGGCCGCCGCCTCGCCCGGCGTTGAAGTGAGCGCCGTCAATCCGGATTTCGGTCCGGCCAGCATTGAGGGCTATTTCGACGAGGCCTTCTCGGTTCCGGGCCTCATCGAGGAGATCGGCAAGGCGGGCGACGCGGATGCGTTCGTCATCGCCTGTTTCGACGACACCGGACTCGAGGCGGCGCGGTGCGCGACACACGCGCCGGTCGTGGGGATCGGCGAAGCCGCGTTCCACATGGCGAGCCTCGTCGCGGCGAAATTCAGCGTCGTAACGACGCTCGCCCGCTCGATTGTTCCGATCGAGCACAATTTGGCGAAATACGGGCTTAAATCCCGCTGCGCGCGGGTGCGCGCCGCTGAGGTTCCCGTGCTGGCGCTCGAGAAGCCAGGGTCGAACGCCCGGCTCCTCATCGAGCGGGAGATCGAAAGCGCCCTGACGCATGACCGCGCCGAAGCGATCGTGCTGGGCTGCGCCGGCATGACCGATCTTGCCCGCGACCTTGAGCGCAAGGCGGGCGTTCCCGTGCTGGACGGGGTCGCTTGCGCGGTCAGCCTCGCGGAAAGCCTAGTCCGGCTGGGGCTGAAGACATCGAAGCGCATGACCTACGCCGCGCCGCTCGCCAAAGCTTACGCGGGAGAGTTCAAGCGCTTCGCGCCGAGTTGAATTCTTTCACCGACGGGGCGGATCATCGTCAGGATTGGCGAGATGGTTTTCACGAGCTGATAAAGCGTCGGCCTCAATGAACGATCGCCGATGGGCGCGCTTAAATCGGATAGCAAGCGCTCGCGTGCACAGTGATGTTCGGCAGTCCCAGACCGGATGTGAAGGTCGGCACGGCATAAGCGGCGCTGACCAGGGCGCCGCCGCAACTGGGGTCGGATGTCGATAGACTGAAAGCGTCCGAGGGCACGGACAATCCAACGATATTGGTCACGGCGTAGCTTTGAAGTTGGCTAGCCGTCGGACAGGCCGTCAGCTGCGGCGTGCACTGGATCGCGGCCCAGCGGAGGCGGTGTCGGCTGCGCGCTGGATCGAAAAGTCCGCCCAAAGCCATAAGCCCGCCTGGGCCAGCCCGAAAAGCGCCAGGAAATAGACCTGAAAGGTGATCGCGAATTCAACCGCTGCGACGCCCCTCTGGTCGCGGGTGAGCCGGCGGGCGATCATTGGATGCGCACCACCGCCGTCGCAGTCGTCGTGGAGGGATAAGAGATGCCCGCCGCGCTGAACATTGCGCTGAACGGCATCGTGGCCGTCACCGACACATATTGGCGCCGGTCGAGGTATTCGACGGGCAGGTTGCTTCCTGTGTCGAAGCGGTGACGCTGTTCGCGGGCTTGAGCTTCCTCGGCTGGCGTCGCGCCCGCAAAGGCGCCGCAGCCGCAGCCTGATCCGGCGAAATCTAACCAACCAAAGGCCGCTGGGCTTCCGGCGGCCTTTGGCATTCCAAAACCGCTTAACGCGCAGGACCACAAGCATCTCCCCTCGGAGCGTGTCTGCGCCTGGCGGGCGGTAGCCTCAGCGCTTTCAGCACAAGCGGCGCCGTCAGCCCCTGGATGATCTCAGAAAAGGCGACGACCGCGAAAGCCGAAATAAGAATGTCGTCGCGCCGCGGCAGGTCGGCGGGCAGGGCGAGCGCGAGAGCGGAGATTAGGGCATGTCGCCGCCGATGTTCCTCAATTCGCGTTCGATCGCAGCGCGCAGCGGCGGCAGATCGATGCGCACGGTACCCCACACGTGTTGGGCGAGGACGTCCTCGTAGTCGTGTCGATACACATTGCCTGCTCCAGCGATGTCCTTCCACGCGATCGACGGATGCCGCGCCTTCATCTCGATCGGCAGTCTCCGCGACGCCTCCGAGATGACCTCGAGGAGCGGGTCACTGCATAAACTGCGCGCAGATCGGCGTGAAATCCGGCCTCAGTAAAGCCTTCCGTGAAATGCGCGGCGAGATCGATGTGATAGGCCATGTCGCGCAAGGGGGCAGCGCGGCTTCAGAATGCATAGAGAGCGTCAGTCGTCGCGGCGGGACGTACGTAGGGCTTCAGCGCCTCACGATTGACGACATCCACGGGACTGTCGAACAGGCTTGCGATGAAATCTTTCAATCCAGCATAGTTGAAGACGGTTACGTGGGCCCCGGGCTGATTTCGACCATGATGTCGATGTCGCTGCTGAGTCCGGCGTCGCCCCGTGCTTGCGAGCCAAACAACGCAACGTGGCGGACGCCGCGCGCTCTGAGGGCCGGGTTCGTTTTCACGCAGCTTTGCGAGGATTTCCTGTTTGTCCATCGGTTTAAGAAATATCATAACGCGCCGAGTCTGTCAGTTGCGGGCATGCCTAGCCCACTAGCCGCCGGCCCTTCTTCTCGGCGTCACTTTCGCCGCCTTCAGCGCAAGCGGCGCCGTCAGCCCTTGCACGATCACCGAGAACGCGACCACCGCGAAGGCGGAGATTAGAATGTCGTCGCGCCGCGGCAGGTCGGCGGGCAGGGCGAGCGCGAGCGCGAGAGCCAGCGCGCCGCGCAGGCCCCCCCACCACATCAGGTGCTGCTGATTGAGCGGGATCGCCCAGCGCGAGCCTAGGAAGGCGAGGGACACCGGATAGACCGCGACTGCGCGGCCCAGGAGAGCGAGCGCGACAATGATCGCGAGCGCGAAGAACCCCTCGCGGGCGAAATCGATGGTCGCCATCGCCGAGCCGATCAAAAGGAACACCAGCGAATTGGCGAGAAAGGCGGCGAACTCCCAGAACTCGAGCACGAAGGCTCGGCCGTGCGGAGTGATCGAGAGGCCGAACCGCTCCTTCGGCGTAAGCACGCCGAGATTCCCCATGGTCATGCCGGCGACGACGCTCGCCAGCACGCCGGAGGCGCCGAAATGCTCGGCGACCAGGAATGAACCGAAGGCGGCGACCACGGTCAGCGCCGTCTCGACCAGATGGTCCTCCGAGGTTCCCGCGACCATGACCGCAATCATTCCGACGCCGAACCCGGCGGCAAGACCGCCGCCGGCGACGACGAAAAACGTCGTGACGGCGCCGAGCGGATCCTGCGCGTTTCCTGGGCCGTGGGCCGCCCAGACGAGAATAAGGGTGAACAGCACCGCAGCCGCGCCATCATTGAAAAGGCTCTCGGCTTCGATGAGCAGGCTGAGGCGGCCGGTCACTTTCGATTCCTTGATGAGCGCGATGACCGCGATCGGATCGGTCGCACTGATCAGCGCCCCGAAGACGAGGGCGGATTCGATCGGCCAGCCGAGCCCAGCGACAAGTCCGCCAGCGACCACGGCGGCGCATAGCGCGACCCCGACGGTTGATAGCGCGGCCACGGGAAGGAGATCGCGTCTGAGATCGCTCCAGCTGAGGTTCAGCGCCGCCTCGAACAGGAGCGGCGGCAGCACGACGTCGAAGATGAGATCATGGGTCAGCGCGAGACCCGCATGGCTGCGCGTGGCGGCGAGGGCTGCGCCCGCCAGCACAAGGCCGACCGTATAGGGCAGGCGCAGGCGGCGCGCCGCCAGCGCAACCAGGATCGCAAGACCGAGCAGGCTCAGCGCGCGAAACAGGAGAACGTCCATGCGTCCTGTCTAGCTGCGCGGCTGGGAAAGAGAAACCGCGAGCGCTTATTCCTGGCGCGGGGCGTCCAGTGTCGGCGCATCCCTGGAATGCAGGATCCGACTCTCATCAGCAGCTGAGACCCTACCGACGTCGGTTGGAGGATTGGTGCCCCAGTCCAGAGTGCTGCCGTCAGGGCTGATGCTTGTGGAGGCGGGCGCCGTCCTTGAATTATCGTAAAAGGTGCTCTCCCCAACCGCAGGAGTATTCAGGACATTCCGGAAGTAAACCGGGTCGCTGAACACGCCCGTCATTTGGAATAGGGGGACGACAGCCGCAACGTTCGTCGCCGACAACGTCGTTGCCGCAAGCGCCGCAACGCCCAGAATGGACACAACTTTCAGCTTAGACATCAACCTGCCCCATGTCAGAAATGCCGCACCATCACCGCATTTGCTGGAGAGGCGGCGAAGAATTGGACATCGCGGCAGGACGCAGCTTAATCACGTCAACATCTGTTAATGTCATCTACAAGACAGATTGCGCTATTCGGCCGCAATCAGATCGGCGCCGGCGCGCAGATAGCGCTCGGGATCGACCGGTTCGCCGTCGACGCGCACTTCATAGTGCAAATGCGGCCCGGTCGAGCGGCCGGTCGAACCGAGCCTGCCCAGGACGGCGCCCTTGCCGACTTGCTGACCCTCCTCGACCAAAGCTTCCGACATGTGCGCATAGCGCGTGGCGAGCCCGTTGCCGTGGTCGATCTCGACCATGATTCCATAGCCCCCCGCAGGCCCGGAATGCACCACGCGGCCCGCTGCGGCAGCGTGGATTTCTGCGCCATCGGCCTCGGCGAGATCGACGCCCGGATGCAGCGCGAGCCGGCCGAGGAACGGATCGACACGGTAGCCGAACGGCGACGTGACGCTGGGATCGCCGGAAAGCGGCATGCGCAGGGGCACAAAGGCCATGAGCGCCTTGAGGCGCTCGGCCGTGGCCACGTCGCGCGCGACATGCGCAAGCGCGGGGTCCAGCCGGAGCGTATTCGGGTCAACCGGGATATAGGGGCCGCCGACGCCGCCTTGCGCGTGCGGCGCCGAGAGTTTGGCTGGATCGAGGCCGGTCTCCGCGACGATCGCCGCATCGCGGGATGCGGAACGCTGAGCCACGCGATCGACGGCGGTGAGAGCCTTGGTCTGGGCGCTCTCGATCCGGTCGAGCGCGCGGCCGATGAGCGCAAGGCGCGCTGAAGGATCAAGATTGTCTGCCGATCCCGCCACACTCGCTGTCGTAAAGGGATCGTCCGAGGGGAGCGCGCTCACGCTGTCCCCCAACTCGTCGATCGGGTGAGGCTTGATGGCCCGAGACTCGAAGTGGGGCTCCGGAAGAGGGGCGTAAGCGCGCGCGGAATCGTCCATGGCTGCGTCGGCGGACGTCGGCGGACCGAGAGCCTGAATCGCACTAAGAGCGTCGGCCGGGCTCGGAGTCGGGGCTTGGCGTCGAGCGGTCGAACTCGGGTTGCGCGCCTCAGTCTCGGCGAGCGCGGCGACGATCGCGCCGCGCTGCTCGAGTCGGGCCTGCCGGGACATGATCGCGTTCACCGCGGCCTTGAAGGAATTCCGCTCGAGCAATTGCCGGCTTGAAGCATCATCGAGCCGCGCGCGCGCTTCCGCCAGTCGGTCCTCGTAAGCCGCCTTCATTTCCGCCTGCCGCGCGAGGATTGCGCCGACCACGTCGTCGTGGAAGGCGACATAAAGAGTAATGGCCGTGGTCCACGCCAACGAGAGCAGCGCGAGCGCCGCAATCGCCCGAACGCCCGCTCGCCCGAGCCGGATGCTATGGACGGCGTCGCCATGGGAGAACGACAGATGATAGGGGAGCCCCGACCCTGGATAGCCCTCTCGCAACGACATGAACCAGCGCGCTCCTGCACGGCGAAAGGGGCGTTCTCGAGCAGATTGCCTTTGGGTCGCACAGCCCGATTGTAGCCGCGCTTCATAGCCCGTCGTCAGACGGGCGTTCTTTCGAACGCCCTTTGGAGCGCGGCGACGCGGTCGACGACCGCGTCTACAAGGGAGCAAAGCGCATTAAGGTTAATGCACCGCAAATTGACGTTACGCCAAGCGAAGGTCCGGCCGCATCTCGCGGTTCAGAGCGCCTTCGTCGCCGCGAGAACCTCGTCCGCGTGGCCCGGCACTTTCACTTTTCGCCAGACCTTGGCGATGCGGCCATTGCGATCGATGAGAAAGGTCGAGCGCTCGACGCCGAAATATTTGCGTCCATACATGCTCTTTTCCTTCCACACCCCATAGGCCTCGATCGCGGAGCGCTCGGGATCGGCGGCAAGCGCGATCTTCAGGTCGTGCTTAACCTTGAACTTGTCGTGGCTGGCGGCGCTGTCGGGGGAAACTCCAATGACGCTCGCCCCGGCGGCGGCGAACTTCGCGCGCAAACCATTGAAGGCGATGGCTTCGGCGGTGCAGCCGGACGTGTCGTCCTTGGGGTAGAAGTAGATTACGACCGCTTTGCCCTCGAGGTCTTTGAGATGCGCCCGGCCGCCGCCGTCGGTCATGAGCTCGAAATCGGGAGCCGGGTCGCCCTCAACCAGTTCCTTCGTCATATCGCCCTCGTTTCGTCTCATTATCGGACCATGGGCCGCCAACGCTGAACGCGCCGTCGGGGCCGACATTGAGCCGCAGCGCTGCGCGTTTCAACCGTCGGTCTGAGGCAAGCGCCAGGGAGGGGCTGCCACTGCCCCTTCGAATCAACCAAGATTGCGCTTAAGCTTGCTCCCGCCAAGGAAGGTGATCGGTATTGGTCGTTCGGTATAGCATGACGACGCGGGCTCGCGCCCGAGCCGCTATGCGCAACATGGCGGCGGATGCTCAGGGCCCTCGGCTTCGCTCGGGCTGGCCGCGGATTTCCGCCGGCCGGCTTACGCACGTTTGCCTCCGGACAGTGGAGTTTGTCGCCGCCCTCTTCATTGTCGGGGGGCTCGCCCTCGCCTCGCTCTTGGCGCGAGGGCCTCTTCGGCTGGTTGGCATGCACGACCAGATCCAAACCTCCCTCCAGGAGCGGGTCGGCGACCGCTACGCCATTGCTCTCGGACCCACCTACCTCATGCACGATTCGTGGGGAGTGGGGCTCGGTTTTAAGGGCTTCACGGTGCGCGACGCCGCCGGCCGAACGGTCCTTTCGGCGCCGAGCGGCAAACTCGGCCTTAATCCGTTCACGCTGCCATTCCTCGACGTCCGGGTGAGCCGCCTCGAACTCGACGGACTCGACATGCGCCTGCGCGTCGCGGCGGACGGCGCGCTCACGCTTGCGGTCGCGAGCGATTTGGGCGCGACGCCAATCCCTCTCGCCGGCGTAGCGTCTACGGACGGAAACGGCCCCGGGCTTGCCGCCTTCGTCCGCGCCGCAGCGGAAACCATGGCCGGCGCCACCCAGGCGCTAGACCGGCTGACCCTCGCCAACGGCCATTTCGAGATTGACAACGAAGCGACGGAGCGCTCCGTCGTTTATAAGGATTTCGCCGTTACATTCGATCATTCGGGATCGAGGGCGTACGCCAGGATCTCGGCGACCGGCCCAGCGGGACCGTGGACAATAGCCGCCCAGGCCTCCGACGAGGGGCGCCGGCCCTGTCGGTCCAGGGCCACGATCTCAGCCTCGCCGACCTCCAGGCGTTCGACAAGGCGCCTCCGCCCCTGACCGCCGAGGGCCCGATCGCCTTCAAACTTGACGCGGAGCTTACGCCGGAGTTGGCGCTGCGGGCGTTTACCAGCCGATTCACCGTCGGCGCAGGACGGGTGCGCATCAATAACCCCGACGCCGTCCCGTTTTTCATCGACGAGGCGAGCGGAGCCATGACCTGGGACGGGGACGCCCGGCGGTTCCGCGTCGACAGACTTCAGGTCCTCGCCGGACTGACGCATGTCGAGGCGCATGGCTGGATCGCCCCGCCGGCCGATGCGGCCAAGGTCTGGAACGCGCATCTCGAGTCTCGTGGCGCACAATTCGGTCCGGAACGGTCCGGCGCCAATCCGGTCGCGCTCAAGTCCATAGTCTTCGACGCCCGCTTCCTCGAAACGACGTCGCAGTTCTTCGTCGATCGCCTCACCGCGCGCGGCCCGACTGTCGACGTGGCGATCAAGGCCCAGACCGCGCCTGACGACAAAGGAACTTCGCTCAAGCTGAACATCGACGCCGGCCCGAGCGCCACGTCCGATCTCATTCGTCTATGGCCGCAATTCATAAATCCGGATGTCCGCGAATGGTGCGCGCAGAATCTGCATGGGGGACGGCTTCAAGGATCGCTGAAAGCCGATTGGACCGCCGCCGATCTCGACTCGATGGCGCACAAACGCGGCTTGCCGCGCGAAAGCCTGCACGGCGAGTTCACTACCCACGACGTCGGCGTCGACCTCCTGCCGGGCTTGCCGCCAATGATGACCGACGAGGGGACGGGATCCTTTACCGGCCATGAATTCACCGTCTCCGGCAATCGCGCGACCATGGTCCTGTCGCCGACGCGGCGCGTGGAGGCGAACGGTCTCGTTTTCACCGTCCCGGACATCACGCCGAGGCCCATCGTCGACGCGTCCGCGAAGGCGCACATGACCGGGACGGCGGACGCGCTCGCTGATCTGCTCATGCGCGAACCGTTACGCCGACAGGCGGGCCTCACGCTTGATCCTGCGACTGTCAAAGGGCAGGCGGAAGGCGATCTCGTCCTCAATCTCAAGCTCGGGAAGACGGCGCGCCCGGAGGACACGCAGTTCCACGCCACCGGCGCGCTCGACAATCTCCAGATCGACAAGTTTCTCGCCGACGAGAAGCTCGACTCGGCGACTGCGGTGTTCGAGGCCGATCGTAATGCGCTGAAGATCGCGGGCGACGGAGAGCTGCTCGGCGCCGCAACTCATGTGGACGTCGCCCGCACGCTCGGCGAGGAAGGCTCGGCGACCGTGACTTTCGCCCTCGACGCGGCCGGACGCGCCAAGCGCGGCCTCAATTTCGGCTCGTGGCTGACCGGGCCGCTCCCCATCAAGCTCAAGGCGCCATTGACTTCGCGCGAGCGCGGAGGTCGAGATCGACCTCACGCCGGCAGGCGTCAACAGTCCGGTTCCCGGGCTCTCGAAGCCGGCCGGAAGACCGGGTAAGG
The DNA here is from genome assembly GCA_963696665.1 of uncultured Alphaproteobacteria bacterium. GTDB lineage: Bacteria > Pseudomonadota > Alphaproteobacteria > Rhizobiales > Beijerinckiaceae > Roseiarcus. The sequence continues at coordinate 117,651 of CAVOLE010000028.1, read as the reverse complement.
CGACCTTCTTGGTCAAGCCCACGCCTGAGGGCGCTTCGCTCAGCAACATCGCGATCGAACTGGGCGTGCCGATGTTGCGTGGGTCTGCGCAAATGGATCCCGACGGCGCGATTGAGAGCGCCACGATCACTCAGGCGCGCATTGCGCCTGGCGACGATTTCAGGGTCGACGTCGTCAATGGCCCGGCTTCGGTCAAGGCTTCAGTGCGCGGGGCTTCGCTCGACGCGCGCGCCTTCGTCAAGTCGGTGTTGGATGGGACTTCCTCCGGACAAACCACGATGAAGGATTTCGACATCGACGCCAAGATCGCGAGCGTCACAGGCTCCAATAGACAGGCGATCACGAACATGGAGCTCACTGCATCGCGGCGCGCCGGGGAAACTCGGTTCGGAAGCCTACGCGGAAGAATTGGCGCGGGTGTGGTGATGGCGACTGGAAGCGGCGGGGAAACGCGGATCTCGACCTCCGACGCTGGCGCGCTTCTCCGTTTCGCCAATCTCTATTCGCGGCTCGAAGGCGGCGACCTCAATCTGCTTCTGCGCTCTCATGGCGATCTGAGCGCCGGCGAGGCTACGCTCACCGACTTCGTCCTGCGCGACGAACCGGCGTTTCGCCAGCTGGTCAGCGCTGCGCCGCAGCGTGCATCGGGCGGGGGAGCCGCCCCTGTCGACGCGTCGCGCGTTCGTTTTGAGAAGATGACCGCGTCCTTTGAGCGCACCCCGGGCAAGCTCACGATTCAGGACGGCGTCATCTACAATCCGAGCGTAGGACTTACGACACAGGGCGGCATCGATTTCGAACACAACCAAATCGACGTCAGCGGCTCGTTCGTCCCCGCTTACACGGTCAATACGATGCTGACGAAAATTCCGCTCGTCGGCGTCCTCTTGAGCGGCGGCCAGAACGACGGGGTTTTCGGCCTCAGCTATCGCGTGCATGGCTCGATGAGCGCTCCAACGCTGACCGTCAATCCGCTCTCCGCGATTGCGCCGGGCATTTTGCGCCGGATGCTGGGCGCCATCGACGGGACGACCTCCCGCGGCGCCGGTGCTCATGAGCCAGTCGAGACGGGCGACACGGCGACGCGCCGGCCGGCGCGCTAAGCGCGCTTTGCCTTTGGATGGGGTCGGTTTGGCTCTGTCTCCGCGGCGAGACGCGACATTGCTTCGCTGCGAAGGCGTCCGCTGACGCCACCGTCACCGAACCTTGGGATGACTTACCGGGATGGTATGTGTCGAGCTCGTTGCTTTCGGCACAAGGTGGCCGTTGATTCCCGGATCCAGCGGAGCGTGGGAGCGAAAATTGGGAGCGTGATGCGCCATGACGTCACTCGTCCGTTACATGCCTCGCGTATTCTACCTTATCCGTAAGGCCGCCCGATTACCGGCCGGCCGGGTATGTTGTTTGTTCGAGAAACGTCGGGGACAAAAATGGGACGCCCAGGGACTTGGTTGAGAAATTCGTTTCTTGCCGCGACAGCCTTCGCGGGAGGGACCGCCGCGGCGGTGGCGGGGCCCGCGCCGATTGGCGACTTCACCCTCGGCGACCTTGTCGTTAGCTCGGTCACCGGGTCGACGCTCGACTCGGCTTCGCCCATCACCCTCAATGAATTCAGTCTCGGCGCCGGCGGCGGCTCGGCGAGCCTGGTCGGCGCGCTCACTTTGCCGCAGTCGCCGAGCGGCGCCAATTGGGCGATCTCCGGCGAATACGGCTCGGCTTCGGAAGGCATCCTCCAGGATTCGGTCAACGGCCGCTATCTCACGATCATGGGCTATGGCGTCAACGCCAATGCGTTCAACACGGCGCCGCTTTCGACCTATGGGACCTCGGCGCTTGGGCAGACGAGGAGTCTGACCGGCGCCGCCTTTACGACCGTGCCGCGGGTCGTCGCGCTCATTGGCGGCAATGGTAGCGTCGACACGTCAACCGCGCTCACCGGCGTCTTCAACACCAACAATGCCCGCTCAGCCGTCACTGTCGACGGAAGTTCATTCTATGTTTCGGGACAGGGCGCCTCGAAGACCGATCCGACGCAGGGCGTTTTTCTCGCGAACCGCGGCGCGACCACGGCGACGGGGATCGACAATTCGACCGATACGCGCGCAGTCGAGATCTACAATGGCGCGCTCTACGTGTCGCGCGATCAGAATCCGCCGGGAGGCGGCAACCAGAACCTCACCAATGTCAGCAGCCTCACTGGCCCCGGCGGTGGGATGCCGACGTCTTCGACCGGTCTAGTCACCACCCACATCGTTCCGCCTGCCTCGCCGTTCTCCAGCGGCGGCAATAACGGCTCGATCAATCTGACCACGGCGCTCGCCAACGGCGTCAACAATGCGCGTATCGGCAGCTTTGTCTATCTGAGCCCCGAGGAATTTTTCTTCGCTAGCCCTGACGTGCTTTACGTCGCCGACAGTGGCCAGCCGAAGAACGGCAACGCCAACAAGGCGGCGCTCGGCGAGGGCGGCCTGCAGAAGTGGGTGCTGACCAACGGCGTGTGGACGCTCGATTACGACCTCTTCCAGGGCCTCGATCTCGTCAACAACGCTGATGCGAACTCCGACGATCCAACTGCGCCTGGCGTCACCGGTCTCCTCGGCCTCACGGGCAAGGTTGTCGACGGCGAGGTTGAATTGTTCGCCACGAGCTACGGTCTCAACGAATTGTCGCCGAGCTATCTCTACGAGATCACTGATCCGCTCGCCGACACGACCGCCGCCGAGGCCTCCAGCGAGACGTTCACAACGCTCTATTCGGCGCCGGACGACGTCTCGATTCGCGGCGTCGCGTTCGCGCCCGCCGCGCCGGAACCCTCTACTTGGGCGATGATGCTCATCGGCTTCGCTGGCCTCGGCTTTGCGGGCTTTCGGGCGTCGCGGAGGACCGCAACGGCGCCCGCTGCATAGAAAGGACGGCCGAGAGGGCCGGCGAGGCCTCTTAGCTCCGCGAGTCTCCGGAGCCTCGCAACGCGGCTGATTGTCTCGCGCCAGCCGCCTTGCCGCCTCACTGAACTTGCTACACCGCTCGAAGAAGAACGTGCTTCTTGCGGCCAAGCGACAGCTTGACGATTCCGCCGGCTTTCAGCTCCTCACGAGTGATGAGCGCCTTCTCGTCGCCAAGCGTCGCGTCGTTGACCCTGAGGCCCCCGCCGCGGATCTGGCGGCGCGCTTCACCAGTCGAGGCGACGAGACCGGCGCGGACGAAGGCGCTGAGCGCGCCTAAGCCCGCTTCGAATTCCGCTCCCGGCACATCGACCGTCGGCAGGGTCTCGGCGAGCTCCCGCTCCTCGAACGTCTTCCGAGCCGTGGCGGAGGCCGCTTCAGCGGCGGAGCGCCCGTGAAGCAGCGCAGTCGCCTCATTGGCCAGCGCTTTCTTCGCTTCGTTGATCTCGGCTCCGGCCAAGCTCTCGAGCCGGCGGATCTCATCGAGCGGGAGCAGCGTGAACAGGCGCAAGAACCGGCCGACGTCGGCGTCATCGGCGTTGCGCCAGAATTGCCAGTACTCGTAAGGCGCGAGCATCGTCTCGTCGAGCCAGATGGCGCCGGCGGCGGTCTTGCCCATTTTGGCGCCCGAAGCCGTGGTGATCAGCGGCGAAGTCAGAGCATAGAGGGGCTCGAGCCCCATGCGCCGGCCGAGATCGACGCCAGTGACGATATTGCCCCATTGGTCGGACCCGCCCATCTGCAGCGTCACCCCGTAGCGCTTGTTGAGCTCGGTGAAATCGTAAGCCTGCAGACACATGTAGTTGAACTCGAGGAAGGAGAGTTCCTGCTCGCGCGTGAGCCTGAGCTTGACCGAGTCCATGGCCAGCATGCGGTTGACCGAGAAATGGCGCCCGACCTCGCGCAGGAAATCGATGTAGTTGAGCTTGGCGAGCCAATCGGCGTTGTCGGGCATGATCGCGTCGTGCTTGCCGTCGCCGAAATGGATGAAATGGGAGAAGGCCCTGCGAATGCCTGCCTTGTTCGCCTCGATCTCGGCGATCGTCAGGAGCTTGCGGCTTTCGTCCTTGCCCGACGGGTCGCCGACCATCGTCGTGCCGCCGCCCATCAGCGCCACCGGCTTGCCGCCCGTCTCCTGCAGCCAGTGCAGCATCATGATCTGGACGAGCGAGCCCACATGCAGCGACGGCGCCGTGCAATCGAAGCCAATGTAGGCGACGAGCGACCCGGAGCCCGCCTTCTCGTCCAAGCCGGCGAAATCCGAGCATTGATGGATGAAGCCGCGCTCCTGCATCACGCGCAAGAAGTCGGATCGCGGCTGGAACACGTCAGTCAAGCTTTATCCTTCAGCCAGCTTTTGCGGCGACCTTTACGGGCGCGAACCGGCAAGCGCAACTCTGAGCGCCGCCAGGCCGCGGGTGCCGGCGCGCCTACTTGCGCGGGCTGCGCTGGTAGGCGCCAATGTCGACCCGACTCCCGCGTGGCGCTCCTGTAATGTCGACCGGCGGCGCTTCCGCAGAATTGCCGGCGCCGATCGCTTTCGCCATGGGTCTCAGCCTGAGGTCGTAGACGAACTTCGCGGGATCAAAATTCACAAACATCTCGCCGGCGCCGCCTCCGTCGATGAGGTTGTGGTCGCCGTGCATGCCTGGCTTGATAGTGCCCCAGTCCAGCTTCCCGTTCACATAAGTGACGATCTGGCATCTCCCGTTAATGCCGAGGCAGATGTTGTGATCCATCGTCATATTGGGGTCGAGGTTATGGATGTTGAGACCATTGGCGATGTTGTTTCGGATGATCACGTCGTTGGAAGGCGAGCCTTGATGGGTCTTGTCCCCGACCACCACAAGCGGCTTGCAATTCCCGGGCTGGGGTATCAAGCCGTCCGCAACAACCGTGTTGTTGATGACCTTGCCGCCATGCACGCTCGAAAAGAAGATGCCCCAACAGGCGCTGGTCACGACCACGTTGTTCGTCACCGTTAGGTTTGTCCAATCGCCATCGAAGGCGTCGATCCCTTGCAGATAGGTCGGAAATGGCAGCTTCGGATCGGTCTGCCGGATGACCCGGTTGCTGTCGATAACGACGTTGCTGGACCCGCCGGGATATCCTTGCATGCCGTCCATGTGCGCGCCTTTCCCAAAGTTCAGGTCGTCGTGAATGTAATTCTTTGATATCAATATATTGCTCGCAACGTAGTCGATGCCGTCATCGCCGAAACGGTCGATCTCGTTGCCTGAGAATAGCATATTGTTCGCCATGACTTCCGAACCGAATATGACCTTAGAAATGTGAGAGTTCGTGACCGATACGCAAGTTGTGTTGGCTCCGTGATCGGTGCCCTTGGCGGAAATGCCGACCACACGGACCCGCGCCAACCAGTCCGGCTGGGTCCATCCATCCGTGTTGTCAGCTGAACTGACCTGCATGTTCTCCAGGATGATGTCCGCGGTCGGGTGCGCGGCTCCCTGGTCGGTGACGGTGACCAGCGCTTGTCTGTTATTGTTCGTGCCGAAGAGGCTTTGCACCTTGACGCCTTTGAACACCCACTTATTGGTCGAGCGGATGTACAGGGTCGAGAATACCGGCGCCTGGCCCGGCGCGGCTTCGACTGTTACGAAACTCGGGTTGGGGGTCTGGGTGTTGAAGATCCCAACGATGATGTCGCCGTAGTCGCCGCTCATGAGCTTGATCGTATCGCCCGGCTTGACGGGCGAGGCGCCGCTCTCGTCCGCGACAAGGGCGCGCTTGCCGTCGACGATGTGGAGGAAAGGAATAATCGACAGCAGCGGACGCGTGTAGCCCGAAGCCTTCGGGGCGCCGCTCAGCCACCACTGGCTGCTGATCACCGCATTGAGGCTGTTCCAGGGATGCGCCTTCGAGCCGTCGCCGCCGTCGGCCGGCGATTTGCCGTTGATCGCATCGACCCACCAGACCTTGCCGGTCGGGCCAGGCTGAGCGCAACCCTGGTAAACCTCAGCCGCGCGGGCGCCGCTGCCGAGGGCCGCGGCAAGGCAAAAAAGGCCGGCGAAGATGAGCGCGCGCAGTCGCTTGTCCAAAATCATGCGCAATCTCCAACCGGATCGCAGGGGGAGGGGAAGTCAAAAACGGGTCGACGCGCCTTCTACCGGAAACAATCGGTCAAGAGAAAGGCGCCCGACTCGAAATCCGGCGCCCCGTATATGGCCCATTTGCTACAGGGCTGAGGCGACACCGCCCTTGGGATGCGCTAACAGACCAACATTCGCGACCGGTCATTGGCGCGCCCCATCCGGATTAGCCTTTTCCATGTCGCCTCGCCTCGGCGAAGCCGATCTCATCGCCCGCTATTTCGCCCCGCTAGCGGGGCCGGCGGGTTTGGACCTCCGCGATGATGCGGCGCTGATGCGTCCGCCGCCCGGCGAAGACCTTGTGCTGACCACGGATGCGCTGGTCGCCGGCGTCCATTTCTTCGCCGACGATCCGCCGGGCGCAATCGCCCGCAAGGCGCTCAGGGTCAACCTCTCCGATCTTGCGGCCAAGGCGGCTAGGCCGCTCGGATTTCTGCTCACCCTCGCTCTGCCCCCCGATTGGCGGGATGAATGGCTCGCGGCCTTCGCCGAGGGTCTCGGCGCCGATGTCCAGGCTTTCAAATGCCCTCTCATTGGCGGCGACACGGTCGCCACGCCGGGGCCGCTGACGCTGAGCGTGACCGCGGTCGGCTCGGTTACGCAAGGGCGGATGCCCAAGCGCACCGGCGTCAGGCCGGGCGACCGCCTCTATGTCACCGGCACGATTGGCGACGCCGCGATTGGCCTCAGAGTCCGCTCAGGCCACGGGCCGGATATTCCGCAGGCGGAGAAGGCGTTCCTGCTCGAGCGGTATCTGACGCCCGAGCCGCGCCTCAAGCTGATCGGCGCGATGGCCGCGCACGCCAGCGGCGGCATGGATGTGTCTGACGGCTTTGTCGGCGACCTCGCCAAGATGCTGGACGTGTCCGGCGTCACCGCGCGCGTGCCGATCTATCGTCTGCCCCTGTCACGGGCCGCGCGCGCGGCGATCGCCGCCGATCCCGGCCTGTTCGAAGTTGCGGCGACCGGCGGCGACGACTATGAGCTTCTGGCCTCGGCGCCGCGCGACTTCGCGTCCGCCTTCGAGGCGGCAGCCGCGGCTCAAGGCGTGCCGTTGACGTTTGTCTGCGAAGCCGTCGAGGGCCGGCGCCCGCCGAATTTCATCGGCCCGGATGGCAATCCGGTCGTCTTCGCGCGCGGCGCCTACAGCCACTTTTGACAGGGATTGAGATGACCGAAGGCGCTTCCACGCTCATGGATATGCGGCTGCTCGCAGCGCAGGCGGTCGCGCGCGATGCCGGCGCGATGGCGCGGCGGCGTTTCCTCGACCAGTCGTTCACAATCGGCTTCAAGGGTCCGCATGACTATTTGACCGAGGTCGATGGGGAGACGGAGGCGTTCGATCGCCGAGCGGCTGCTTCAAGTTTTTCCGACCGACGGTTTCATTGGCGAAGAGAGCAAGGCCCGGCCGCCGGGTGAGGGCGGAGCGGCATGGGTCGTCGATCCGATCGACGGCACGGCGAACTTCGCTCGCGGCGTGCCGCATTTCTGCGTGTCTATCGCCTGTGTCGCCGCTAACAGGGTCGAGGTCGGCGTCATTTACGATCCGATCCGCGACGAATTGTTTGCAAGCCAGCGCGGCGGCGGCGCGCGGCTCAACGGCGCGCTGATACGTGCGTCGGCCGTGAGTTCGCTCGCCAGTTCCGCGGTCGAGGTCGGCTGGAATGTCCGCGCAGGCCCCGAGCAGTTCGTCAATCTCCTCCGCCGGGTTGCTTCAGCCGGCGCTTCGCCCTCGCGGACCGGCTCTGGCGCGCTTGCGCTCGCTTATGTTGCGGCAGGCCGGCGCGACGGCTTTGTGGAGCACCACATCAATGCATGGGATTGTCTCGCAGGGATTCTTTTGGTCGAGGAGGCGGGCGGCTACGTGAGCGATTATTTGCGCGGGGACGGCCTTACCAAGGGCAATGCGCTTGTCGCTTGCGCGCCCGGGGTCAAGGATGCCCTTATAGCCGCCGCGGCTTTCGAGGGCGTCGCCACATGACCGAAATCACACTGACTCACGGCGACGCACGGGCGACGATCGCGCTCCTCGGCGCCGAGGCGCGGAGCTGGCGCATCGCCGGACGAGATCTTCTGTGGCCTGGCGACCCTGCGATCTGGCCCGACATCAGTCCGATCCTTTATCCGGTCGTCGGCTGGACGCGCGACGGGGAGGAGCGGGTCGACGGCGTCCGTTATCCGCTCGGTCTGCACGGCTTCGCGCGGTTTGAGACCTTCGCGGTCGAAACCTCGGCGCCCGACTTCGCGCGGCTGACGCTCGGCGACAATGCGAATACGCGCGCCGTCTATCCGTTCGCCTTTGCGCTTGCGGTCGAATACCGGCTCACCGCCGACGCGCTCGCAATCGCCATCGAAGTCGCCAATCATGCGACACGGCGCGCGCCTTACGCCTGTGGGCTGCACCCCGGTTTCCGCTGGCCGCTCGGCGCGGGGGGCCGTGAGGGCGCGCTCGTCCAATTCGAAAGGAACGAGCGGCCCGAGGTCCCTGAGCTCGCGCCGGGCGGCCTGATCCGCGCGACCACGCGTCCGATCCCGCTTTGCGGCCGCAATCTGCCGCTGTCCGACGCCCTGTTCGAACGCGATGCGCTGTGCTTCCTCGATTGCGCGAGCCGGTCGCTGGCCTTCATCGACGCCTCTGGGGCGTCGATCACGATGGAATATGAGAGCTTTCAGCATGTCGGGCTGTGGACAAGGCCCCACGCGCCGTTCCTCTGCCTCGAGCCTTGGACCGGCTACAGCGATCCGGACGGGTTTACCGGAGACATGTTCGAGAAGCCGGGCATGCGGCTGTTGGAGCCGGGGGAGCAAGCGCGCCACGAAGCGCGCTTCGTCTTCCGGCCGGAATAGGGGGACCATGCCTGCGCACGGACGATCGACGGCCGAGGCGTCCGCCTTCGTGCTGAACGGCGCGGCGATCGCCGACGAAACGCTTGCGCAAGTCGCCGAAGAGGCTCGCGCCCTCGTCGCGCTAGGTGTAACGCCGGGCCTCGCGGTCATTCTCGTCGGCGACAATTCGGCGAGTCAAACTTACGTCGCGGGCAAGGGCAGGGCGGCCAAGGCCTGCGGCTTCCATTCGATCCAGCACAATCTCTCGGCCGAGACGAGCGAAGCGGAGTTGCTGTCGCTGGTCCGCTCGCTCAACGAGGATGCCGCGGTGCATGGGATCCTCGTGCAATTGCCGCTGCCGAAGCACATCGAGTCGGCGCGGGTGCTGGAGGCGATCGCGCCCCATAAGGACGTCGACGGCTTTCACCCCATCAATGTCGGCCTCTTGTCGATTGGCGACACGCGCCGCGCGCTGATCCCCTGCACGCCTGCCGGGGCCATGATCCTCATCGACAAGGCTTGCGAGCGGCTCGGCTGGTCTCTGCCGGGAATGGAGGCGGTGATCATCGGCCGCTCGAACATTGTCGGCAAGCCGATGGCGCAGCTCTTGCTCGCGCGCCACTGCACCGTGACCATCGCCCATTCGCGCACGCTGGACCTCCCTTCCGTAGCGGGTCGCGCCGACATCCTGGTCGCCGCCGTCGGCCAGCCGGAAATGGTGCGCGGCGACTGGGTCAAGCCTGGCGCGATCGTGATCGACGTCGGCATCAATCGCGTGGCCGCTCACGGCCACGATGCGCTGGGCAAGTCCAAGACGCGCCTCGTCGGCGACGTCGCCTATGCCGAGGCCGCCGCGGTCGCCGGCGCGATCACGCCCGTGCCCGGGGGCGTCGGCCGGATGACCATCGCCATGCTGATGGCGAACACGGTCCTGGCGGCGAAGCGGGCGGCGGGGCTGTAGATACTCGTCGGCCGCGGGTCGCGACGGCTCGGGTGGTTCTACATTGGCGCTACAACTTAAGGTCGAGTTCTAACGTTATAAAGTCAAATTCGAGGATCGTGTCGGTAGTGGGATTGTGGAGCAACTCTGACCAATACCGCATTGACATACCGCCGTAGACACCAAACTCAAGATAAAGCACGTCTCGCAGGCGCGAGAAATGTCGGGCAAATTTGGCTCCCAATCGCATCTTTTGCCAGCAGAAGGAACCATTTCTCGATCGCCGATTTTAACACGGTCAGGCGCTCGCAGGCGCCGCCGCTAGCGCTTCGAGGCAGGACAGTGGACGCGGTGTGCATGACTTTGTCCCTGTGACTGCCGAGATTGCCCTTGACGATCTGGCCTCTCTTAAGTTCAGGGACCAGAAGGGAACGCCGAGGGGGGTGCTGTCAGTGCGGTCAGCTGATCCCAGCGAAGGCAGGAGCTAAGTGAAAACACTCCTTCTCTTCATGTGCGCCAGCGCCGGACTTGCCGGGAACGCTGATGCGACTGACAGCGAGCCAACGAGCGCCGCCGCCCTGATCAGGGAGTGGAAAGTGCTTGAAGCCGCCTGCCGTGGCAGCAATGACGCTGCCGCCTGCGAGAAGCTCGACAGCATAGGGCAGGAACTCGGGCAAAAGGGGTGGTGCTTCAACGGCTACGGTTCTGGCCGGCGGTGGGTGAAGTGTTAGTCGCCACCTCCGGCGGCGGTCCCCTCTCCCCATAGGGCGTTCTTCCGAACGCCCTATGGGGAGAGGGGTCGGGGGTGAGGGTTTTCAAGCGCCTCTCCAGCTTCAGGGGCGGGCCCTCGTCCGGCCCCATAGCCCGTCGAAAGACGGGCGTCTTTCGACGCCCTACGGGGCCACCTTCTCCCGGAGGAGAAGGGAAGGCGCTAGGTCGGCGCTTTCACGACGTGATATTCGATGCGGCGGTTCTTGAGCCGTCCCGCGGCGGTGTCGTTGCTGGCGATCGGATCGGCTTCGCCATAGCCTTTGGCGACCAGCATGTCCGCATCGGCCCCGTACTTGATCAGCGCCTCGCGCACCGCCTCGGCGCGCTTCTGCGACAGCGCGAGGTTCAGCGCCGCATCGCCCGTGTTGTCGGTGTAGCCGGCGATCTCGAGCACGTGGCCGGCCTTGAGCTGCTTCAAATCCGCGGCTGCGGTCTTCAGGAACGGCTCCATCGAGGCCGGCACCTCCGCGCTGGCCGAGGCGAAGTTCACCACCGAGTTCGTTGAGCGCGAACAGTAGGTCCTTGACGCCGAAGCCGGACTGAAGCGACGCAAGTTCGGTCGTCGCTCTGTCATTGGCGACAGCGACGGCCGCCGCGGTTTTGTCCGAGAGCGCACCAACCGCGACGCCCGCGCCGACCACGCCTTTCAACGCCGCGATAACCTTGTCGCGCGCGGAATCGTCCATCGAGGCGCCGCCGACGTTGATCTTTTCGCCTTGGAAGATCGCGTCGACATTCGCGCCTTTGATCGCTTCGAGCGCGGCCCGGAACTTGCCGAGCCACGAGGCGGCGATAGCGCTTGGGTCTACGCTGATGTCGCTCTTCACCTTGTCGGCGCCGAAGACCGCGTTGAGCGCGTCGACAATCGACGTCTTCGCGTCCTGGTCGCGGACGACGCCTGAGGCGCGCACCACGCCATTGTCGTTGCTGAGCGCGAAACGGGTCGGCGTAGCGGCGGACGTTGGCGCGCCCGGCTCAGCCTTCGCGACGACTGCGGGAGCTGGCGGCGCCGCAGCCTGTTCGGTCGTCGCAGGCGAAGTGGCGGCGGGCGGTGGCGCTGCCGGCTGCGGCGCAGGAGCAGCGGCAGGCGCTGGAGAAGTCGTCGCCTGCGCATCTGTCGAGGGAGCCGGCGGCGTCGGCGGAGCGGTCGCTTGTGCGTTCGTCGAAGCAGCCGGGGCAGGGGCCGGCTGAGGCGCCGCCGCGGTTGCCGGCTGAGGCGCCGAGGCAGGGGCTGGCGCCGCTGGCGGCGGAGCCGGCGCTTGGGCGACGGCGGCGGGCGCAGGCTCCGGCGCCTTTGCGACGGGCGGCGCGGACGGCATGCGGTTGAACGTCGACCAGAAATAGGAAAGCAGCCCGATGACGACCAGCGCGGTGAGCGCCGGCCATAGCCAGCGCGCGACGCTGGACTGGCTCTCGGCGCTTGCTGGGAGAACGTCGATCCGCTTTGGCGCGACCTGCGCCGCTGCCGCCGCGGCCCGCGGCTGCGAAAGAAACGCCTCGACTTCTGCAGGGACCCCGGCCTTGACGACGCCCCTGGGCGTCAACAGTCCGACGATCTTCGGCAAGGCGTATCCGAGCGCGGTCGAGACCACGGTCTGTCCCAGGCCGAGGCGGCCCGCAATCCCGCTGAGCGCAGTCGGCCCAAGCGCGCGCTCGACCTAGCCCGGCGGCGATCGGAGCCGCGTCAGGGCGGCCGAGCCAAGATGCGACCTCGGAGGTCAGGCCGCTGGATTTGAGCTTGTCGAGGAAACCGCTGAAGCCCCCCGGGGAGGTCGAGATCATCGTCAGGACTTCTTCGACAAGGGTCCTTGCATTGACGCCAAGCCCGAACCGGCTCGCCAAGTCGTCGATCAGCACGTCGAACGTCGCCATGTCTTCCTCCCCGAGGGGTCGCTCGCGCGTCGAGTTTTGCAGAAGACAATGACCGGGCGATGGCGCCTTCGGACGCCCGTCTTACGACGGGCCAAAGGGCGTTCGGAAGGACGCCCGTCTTACGACGGGCCAAAGGGCGTTCGGAAGGACGCCCGTCTTACGACGGGCCAAAGGGCGTTCGGAAGGACGCCCGTCTTACGACGGGCCAAAGGGCGTTCGGAAGGACGCCCGTCTTACGACGGGCTATGGGAGCGCGGCTACAATCGGCTCTGGCCTCAGCGCCAATCGTTCCTGCGGAAAGTGTCGTCGATGGCGTAGCCGGCGCCCCGCACAGTGCGGATCGGATCCCGCTCTCTCCCTTTGGACAGTCTCTTGCGCAAGCGCCCGATGTGCACATCGACCGTGCGTTCGTCGACCTCCGCCGAGCGTCCCCACACCAGATCGAGCAATTGCGCCCGCGAGAACACTCGGCCTGGCTTTTCCAAGAGATATTCGAGCAGCCGAAAATCGGTCGGACCGAGGCGAATGTCGCGATCGCCGCGCCGGACGCGTCGGCTCAGTCGATCGAGATCGAGATCTCCGGCGTGAAGTCGTTCGGCGACGCGTTCCGGCCGGCTGCGCCGGAGCAGGGCGCGCACGCGGGCCATCAATTCGATCACCGAAAACGGCTTGACGACGTAGTCATCCGCGCCGACCGCGAGAACCGCGAACCCGCTCCAATTCTTCCTGCCGGGCGGTGACCATGATGACCGGCAAGGTGCGGGTCGTCTCGCGCGCTCGCAAACGTCGGCAGATCTCGATGCCTGAAACGCCCGGCAGCATCCAGTCGAGAATGAGGAGGTCGGGCGCGCTTTCGGCCAGCCTGAACTCGGCCTCGTCGCCGCGCGCGACGCTCTCCGCGACATAGCCCTCGGCCTCCAGATTGTAAGTGATCAGCAAAGCCACATCGATCTCGTCCTCGACGACCAGGATGCGCGGCGCAGACACGAGGATAGGACGTGCGATGGACTTGCTCGTCTCGTTCATCAGCGGTCAGCTCCGGCAGTCGTAGTCGTCACGGGGTTCCTGGATTCCCTCCCTCTTAAATCGCGAGCGCGCTCTCTATTGCGGCCACGACCAGCGTAACGGCCGGCCGGCGCTCTCGCTCACACAGTAAACGGTGGAGACACAGTGGCGGGGTAAATGGCATGTAGCCACCGTGACAAAACTAGCGCAATTCGCAGAAATGTGGAGGAAGTCTGAGCTTACACTGTTCACAATTGGCTGCGAAGTGGGCGCGAAATCTACAAATGTACATCGAAAGTTTCGCCGGAGCGGCTCAGGTTACCAGCCTTCTACTGCGCGAAAGCGTCTTCCGGCGGCCGGGACTCTGAGGAAATGGCGGAGCTGGAATTGCGTCAGCAGCAAGAATTCGACCAGTGCGCCGCTCGGCCATTGCCGCCAACAAACGGGGTAGCGCAGGCGAGAACCGGCCCCCGTTCCGCGCATAGTCAGCTAACTGCGACATTCATCTCCAATTCAGCATGGAAAGCGCAAAGAGCGATTGTTCGAGAAACAAAGTTGGAAGACTCGCTTCAAGAGGAAGTGCAATGATCAACAAGTACGTCGCGATGGGCCTTGGCGCCCTCATCGTCCTTGCGCCTGTCGCCGCGTCCGCGCAGGCCACCACGGATACGACGGCCCCGAGCATGGCCTCGCCCGCAACCGGGCATACGGGGTCGCATCGCGGCCACGTTCGCCGCAAGGGCAATACCGCCGCTCACCGGGCGCGCGCTTCGGCTCACCACATGCACAAGATGCGTACAGCTCCGGCTGCGGCTCCGAAGAGCTGATTGGTCGAAATCGCGCCTGACATGGGCGTGACTGAAATGGGCTGGGGTCGGGCATGCGGCCCCCTTCAGCCGCTTTGAGCTCCGTTGAGCTGAGCCGTTGGCGAATGGCGCGAATTGCGCCCCGGCCGGCAAGGCCGGCCAAGGTTCGCCTGAGCTAATCCTCTATCTCCGTTCATCCCGTAGCCATCCGCCGCGTCTGGCGAGTCGCCTGCGCGGGGCCGAATTTGCCGCGCGACCTCTCCCTTCCCCGCCCATGGAACATGATAGCTCTCTGCCCGCGTCATAAGCGCTGGGGCTAAGTCTTAAGATGCCGAGCCGCATGAGCGATGAGCACGGCCAGATGCAGGGCTTCGTGCGCTCGCGCGCGCCGCCGCGCATCGCGTCGGTTTCGATTGTTGGACTGGCCTTTTGAGCGCGCCGGCGGGTGACGCTTCCCCCGGCCTTGCGCGGGCCGTAGCCACGCGAGCGGCGCTGTTCCTCATCTTCTGGCTCATGATTTCGGGATGGGCGCCGGATGATCTTCCGGTTGGGCTCGCGGCGGTCATGGGCGCGACGTGGGTGAGTTTCCGCTTGCTGCCGCCGAAACGATCACGGCTAAGGCTTGTCCCGCTCGCCACGCTCGCAGCGAGTTTCTTCCGCCAGTCGGTGGTTTCGGGAACGGACGTCGCCTGGCGGGGCGCTCAATCCGAGCCTGAAGCTTGAGCCCGGATTCGTGGCCTGCCCGTTGCGTCTGCCGGAAGGCGGCGAGCGAAGCGCGTTCTGCGCGCTCTCGAGTCTGATGCCGGGGACGCTGCCGATGGGCGCCTTCGTCAATAGCGGCGCGCCGGCGGAGGATTCTGACGCCGCGGATGGCCGATGAATCCCGTCGACCTCTTCAGCATCGCCGCGATCGGCGCGGGCGTCTTCTTCTTCCTTGCGGGCACGATCGGGCTGTTCCGCTTCCCGGACGCTCTCAGCCGCCTCCACGCGCTGACCAAGGCCGACAATCTCGGCCTCGGCCTCGTTGTGCTGGGGCTTCTGCCGCGCGCCGAAAGTCCACTCGCCGCGTTCAAGCTCGTCGCCATTTGGGCGCTCGTCCAACTGGCCGGCGCGACGACGGCGCAGCTCGTCGGGCGGGGGTGCGGCGCAAGGGAACGGCCGCATGAGCGTTCTGCAGGCGCTCGACATCGGCTTGGCGCTTCTGGTGTTCGCCGTCGCCGCCTGGACCATTTTCGCGCGCGGAGCGTTCGCGGCGACAGTCGGCTATGTCGTCTATGGATTGCTGCTGTCGCTGGTCTGGATACGCCTGTTTGCGGTCGATGTGGCGCTGACCGAGGCGGCGATCGGCAGCGGCGTGACCGGCGTTTTGCTGATCAGCGCCGAGGCGCGATTGCGCGGCCCAGAGAGCCGCGGCCGAGACGTCGTTGAGCGGCCTGCCGAGGCTTCTCGCCGCCGGCCTGTGTGTCCTCGTTGCGTTGGCGCTCGCTTGGGTCGTGCTGCTGTTTCCCGACGAGGGACCGTCGCTGGCGCCGCAGTCAATGCAGCATCTGCCCGAGACCGGTCTCGGCAATCCCGTGACGGCGGTTCTCATCGCCTATCGCGCGTTCGACACGATGCTGGAAAAGGTCGTGCCGTTCTGGCTGTGGTCGGCGTATGGTCGCTCGCCGCGGACCGATATTGGGGCGGCGCGCCGGGAGAGCGGCGCGCGGAGCGGCCAGAGCCGACGCTCGCTTTCCTTGCGCAGGTGTTGGCGCCGCTCGGCGTCCTCGTCGGAATCCACGTCTTTTGGGTCGGCGCCGATGAGCCCGGCGGCGCGTTTCAGGGCGGCGCTATTCTCGCCGCCATGTGGATCATCGTCATGATGGCGAGACTGACCGAGGCGCCCTCGACGAGCGCTGTCTGGCTGCGGCTCGCGCTCATTGCGGGGCCGCTCGTGTTCCTGGCCGCAGGCGTTGCCGGAGCGATTTTCGCTGGCGGATTTTTCGCCTATCCGTCCGGGTTCGCCAAGCCGGTGATCTTGTTCATCGAGGCGTTCATGGTCCTCTCCATCGCCGTGACCCTCCCCATGCTGGTGGCCGGCCGCCTCGACGCGAGCCCAAGTCATGACATCGGCGACTTCTGGCATGCTTTGTCGGGGCGGCGCTGGTCGGCCTTGGCCTCTATGGCCTCATCGCCAATCCTCAGCCGCTGCGCAAAATTCTGGCGTTCAACGTGATGGGGAGCGGCGTCTTCCTGGTGTTCGGCATCGTCGCGCGCAAGGGCGCGGCGGCGGGATTGCGGTCAAATCCCGTGCCGCAGGCGATGGTGATTACGGGCATCGTCGTCGCCTTCGCCGCCAGCGCGCTCGCCGTCGCCCTCGTGCTCCGGCTGTTCGAGGAGACCGGCCGCGCGACGCTGAGCCCCGACGGCTGGACGAAGCCTCCGGCGACGGAGCCGAGGCCGAATGACGGCGAATTCCGCCGCCATCGCGGCGACGGCGGGCGGGAGCCTCATGCCGCTCGCGATCCTCTTGCCGGCGCTCGGCGTGCTGCTGTCGCTTATGCTGGGCGGCCGGCGGGCCGAATGGATCACGCTCGGCCTGGCGCCAGTGCAATTGGCCGTCGCTCTCGCCATCGCCGCGCTCGTCTGGCGGTCTGGACAAGTACTCGTCTATACGCTCGCCGGCGCCGCGCCGCCGCTCGGCATCGCACTCAGGGCCGACGGATTTTCCGCCGTCATGCTCGTGACCGGCGCGCTGATCATGCCGGCCGCCGGCCTGTTCGCCCGGACCAATTTCGCGACGCCTTGGGGAACAGAAAGACGCGCGCCGCTTGCCTTCTGGACTCTGCTGCAAGGTCTGCAGGCGGCGCTCAGCCTGTTGTTCCTGGGCGGAGATCTGTTCAACCTCTATGTCGGGCTCGAGCTTCTCACCTTCGCAGCGGTTCCGCTGGTTGCTCTCGACGGACGCCCGGAGACGGTGGCTGCGGCGCTGTGCTATCTCCTGTTCGCTTT
Organism: uncultured Alphaproteobacteria bacterium; assembly: GCA_963696665.1. Taxonomy (GTDB): domain Bacteria; phylum Pseudomonadota; class Alphaproteobacteria; order Rhizobiales; family Beijerinckiaceae; genus Roseiarcus. The sequence goes on along the minus strand of CAVOLE010000028.1, from coordinate 100,388 downwards.
GTTCGGCTCGGCGCTCTATCTGCTTGGCGTCGCGCTGATCTACGGAGCTTACGGGACGCTCGACATCGCGCTGCTTTCCGCCCGTGTTCGCGCCGAACCCGCCGTATGGCTGGCGGCGGGACTGACGACCGCGGGACTGTTGGCGAAGACCGCCCTCTTTCCCCTGCATCTGTGGCTGCCTCCGGCCCACGCCAACACGCCCGCCGCGGCGAGCGCCGTGCTGTCCGGGCTCGTGGTCAAGGGATCGTTCTTCCTCGTTGTCCGCCGGCGTGGCGTCGCAACTGTCGGCGGCCGCTACAACGGCGCTGCGCCTCAGCGCGTCTCGGCGAGGCGTTCGAGCAAGCCGACCGCAACGTGCGTCAATGGCCCGCGGCGGGCCTCGCCCTCATCGTGATCGCACTCGCCCTGACAGCTGCAGGATGGGCCGAGCCGATAACGGCCCACGCCGAGCCGCTCTGAAGCGTCCCCGCCGCCCCCGGATTGCCGACCCGGCCACTCCCGTGTTTGGCTCGTTGAAGCGGCCGGATGGGAGAAGCGCAAGCGCGCCTGTCGATCGCACCGACGTCGAACGGTCAAACACGACCTTGTGTCGCGATGGATGCTCGGAGGCAGGACCCCTTATCATCGAGCGTTGGGAGGTCGAACTTCGGGAGGTCGAACTTCGCGAGGATCGGATCATGTGAAGATCAACGTCTGTCGCCGCGATCCTTATCGCCATGAGCCTGGGAATTCCGGCCTATGGCCAGGAAACGGGTGGGAATGAGCGGTGCTCCCGGCGCCGTCCGGCAATGCCCAGGGCAGCTTCTGAACAAGGAGCACCTGGCCCGACCGCCTCACCCTGCCGCACCCCGGCGTTCCCCAGGCCGACGGGATGACCGAGCCTCGACCGCTCGGTTCAGAGGCGGGATGACCGCACCGACGAAAGCATTTGCAAGGGCTCGCCGAGGCGGGCTTCGTGACGAGCGCTGAACGCGAGCGTCAGCAATCTGCGGCCCAGATCCCATCTTCTCGACCATCTGAACGATCGCCGAGCGAACCCCAGGGTCGGTGATCCGCAGGAATGCGCGGACCAGCCGCACGCCCTCCTGGGGATCATGGGTCTGTGAAGACTTATTTCGAGCCCGGAAGCCGCCGCAAACTTGCGATGAGCTTTCTGCTCCGGAGTCCTGTTCCAACATTGTGGACATCCTTCAGGGACCGCCAAAAGTCGTTCGGCGCGCGCCCGCCCCGTAACGCTCGGCGAGATCCCATCGCCAAGCCTGCAAGAATTTATCGTCGCGGTCTCGGTCTTCAACTTTCCGGCAGGTTAAATTGCGTACATGTTGAGCGGCGTCCGTGACGGCTGTCACAGCGCGCTGAGAAAAAGACTTCTCGGTCGAGCTTGGCGACCCCGTCCCAGCCGCCGAGCGCCAGCGCGCGGTCGATCTCGCGCCGGAAGAGCTCGAGCGCCCAGAAGACGCCGTCCTCGCCCGCGCAGGCGACGCCCCAAAGCTGCGGGCGGCCGATCAGAACCGCGCGCGCGCCGAGGGCGAGGGCCTTGACGACATCGACGCCGCGGCGAAAGCCGCCGTCCACGAGCACGGGCGCTTTGCCGCCGACCGCTTCGACTATGGCGGGCAGCGCGCGGACCGACGCGACCGCGCCGTCGAGCTGGCGGCCGCCATGATTGGAGACGATGATTTCGTTGGCGCCTCGGCTGATGGCCTCGCGCGCTTCGTTCGGGTGCAAGAGGCCCTTGAGGAGGAGAGGCCCGCGCCATTGGCTGCGCAGACGCTCGACATCGCTCCAGCCGACGTCGGGATCGAGCTGCTCGTTCATGAGCGGGCCGAAAGCGCCGATCGAGGTCCGTTCGCCGTAATTGACGAAGGTCGGCGACGGCGTCTCGCGCATGCGCAGGAGCCATCCGGGACGGCTCAGAAAGTCGAGGACGCTGCGCGGGCCCCAGCGCAACGGGAAGGTCATCCCGTTGCGCGCATCGCGGTCGCGCCCCGCGACCACCTGGTTGTCGACGGTGAGGATGAGCCCTTTGTATCCGGCCGCGGCGGCGCGGGCGGCGAACTCCGTCGTGATGCCGCGATCCTTGTAGAGAAAGACCTGCATCCATTTCGGGCCCGGCGTCGCGGCGCCGATCTGTTCGATCGTCGCGGTCGAGGCGTGGCTCGTGCAATAGATCGTTCCGAACCGGGCCGCCGCGCGGGCCGTGGCAAGTTCGGCGTGCGGCCACAAGAGGCCCGCGAGGCCAGTCGGGGCTATGATCACGGGCGACCGCAGCTTGACGCCGAACAGATCGACCGACTGATCGCGCTTGGGCGCGCCGGCGAGCAGGGTCGGCAGGAGCTCGAGCTCGGCCAGCGCCGCCTCGTTGTTGCGCATGGTGATCTCGTCGCCGGCGCCGCCGTCCACCATGTCGAAGAGCAGCCGTGGCAGCTCGTTGCGGGCCAGCGAGCGCAACGCCGCGATGCTGTAGCCTTTGCGCTCGAGCGTCGCTCTATCCATCAAACATGAAGCCGGTACGCCTTGACCGCATTGTCGCGGAAGAGCTTGCGCTTGTCGGCCGGCGAGAAGCTCGCCGTCGCCCAGTCGAGCGTCGCGAGCCATTGCAAATAGCTTCCGGCGAGCTCGGACACCGGCCAATCGCCCCCGTAAAGGATGCGGTCCGGGCCGAAGCATTCGATAACATGATCGATGTAGGGCCGGAGCTGTTCCCGGGTCCAGGTCTTGTGCTCAGCCTCAGTGGTGACGCCGGACAGCTTGCACACGACATTGGGCAGCGCGGCCATCTCGCGAATATGCGTCCGCCACGGGTCAAGGAGCCCCGCCATGATCCCGGGCTTGCCGATGTGATCCAGGATGAAGGAAACCTCCTTGCATTGCCGCATCATCTTGAGCGTGTTCGCCGCCTGGGGATGGAAGATGCAGGCGTCGAACGAAAGGTTGTACTTCGGCAAGAGCCGCAGCGCTTCGAGGAAGCCAGGCTTCAGCATGAACTCGGGGTCGGGCTGGTTCTGGATGAGGCGGCGCACGCCGCGCGTCGTCTTGAGCTTGGCGACGCGCGCGATCTCGGGCTCGATCGTCGCGCCGCGTTCGAGGGGCAGGCAGACGACGGCGCCGAGCACGCGGCGGTCATGGGCGGCGAGACCGTCGACCCACTCGGCTTCGTCGAGGTATTGCGGCATATCGACATCGACCTCGACGAAGACGAGGCCTTCGATCTCGTAGGGTTTCGCGCGATTGGCGAGATCGTCAGGCGTCCAGTCGCGCTTGAGCGCAGGCGTGTCCTTCGCCCAGGAATAGGCGAAGCGCTGTTGATCAAGGAGATGGATGTGGGAATCGATGATGGGAAAATCGATCACGCCAAACGCCTCCCCCCCGCAACCTTATCGCGGCGCTCGTCTCAGCCTCTGCCGATCCGCTTGAGCGCGGGCACCTCGACCGGCAGCTCTTTCAATCCGGCCCGCACGCGCTCAAGCGTCGCCGCCTCCATAGCTTTGACGCGCTCGAGATTCTTGAGCGTCTCGTCGATGCGAGCTCGCGGGACGATCACAACGCCGTCGCGGTCGCCGACCACCACGTCGCCCGAGGCGATCGCCACGCCGCCGCAGACAACGGCTAAGCCGACGGAGCCAGGTCCGCGCCGCTGCGGGGAATTCGGCGTGACCCCCATGGCGAAAGTTGGCAGGCCGACGGTTTCGAGGTCCTCAAGGTCGCGCACAAGACCGTCGGTCACAAAGCCCGCGGCGCCGCGGTTACGGGCGACATACATCAGGAGATCGCCCGTCACGGCGGCTCCGACATAGCCGTTCGTCGCAACCACGAGCACATCGCCCGGCTTGCATTCGGCGAGCGCCGCCATGAAGGCCAGGTTGTCGAGCGGCCCACAGTCGCAGGTCAACGCGACGCCGACCATCGAGCGTCCGACAAGCGGCTTGATCCGCCAGTCGAGGGCGCCTGTACCGTTCATCGCGTCGACGATGAAGCTGGTCGGCGCGCGAAAGCGCTCGACAATATCGGCCGACGGGCGTTCGATCGATGGGGCGAAAACGATCGGCGGCGGTTCCTCGATCATGGGCAGACCTTGTATCTCGTTGGTTTGGCGGAGCTGTCGCGCCGCATCGGTTGGAGAGCGGGTAGAAATGCACGTTCGACGCCCTCGGGGCAACCACCGGTTCCCTCGCCGCAAAAGCCCATCGAAGGACGGGCGTCTCTCGACGCCCTATGCGGGGGAGAAGGGGCCACAAACGCCGTATTTGACACGTCCACGAGGGTCGTCAACATAGGCGCGCAACGGACCGTTGGGCGCAAGGGCTGGATGGCGTGAAACTTGCTGCTCGGAGCGTCGGGTTCAGACCGGTCAGGAGTGGGAGCTCTGCAATGACGCAATTCGATAAACTCGCCGTCACTCGGCGGGACGCGCTTAAAGTGGGCCTGGCCGGGGCGGCCGCCCCGAGCGCGCTGTTTGGCGCCGCGCGCACCGCCTTTGCCGATACGCTGGAGGAGATCAAGAAGCGCGGCGTGCTGTCGACTGCGACCGAGATGCAGTTCCCGCCGTTCGATATCTCCGACAACGGAACCTACAAGGGGCTTGACCGCGATCTTATCGACGCCGTCGGCAAGGAGATGGGCCTCAAGGTCTCCTATCTCGATCTGCCCTGGACCAGCGTCCTGCCGGGCTTGGAGGCGAAGAAGTTCGATCTCTGCATCGCGCCGGTAACCATCACCAAGGAGCGCATGAAGCATTACGCCTTCACGGTGCCGATCGCCGACGCGACCGCTGCGCTCATGAAGCGCGCCGACGACAAGAGCATCGTGAAGCCCGCAGACATTGCCGGCAAGACGGTCGGCGGCCAGAAGGGCACCTCGCAGGTGGCGCAACTCAAGGCGTTCGCCGCCAAGCTGCCGAAGCCGGTCGAAGTCAAGGAATATGTCGACAACAACCAGGCTTCCGCCGACCTCGCCGCCGGACGCATCGACGCCACGGTCAACTCACTGCCGAACCTTGCCTACGCCGCCCAGCAGCGCTCCGACACGTTCGCCGTGGTGACGCCGCCGTTCGGCCAGCCGACTTATTTCTCCTGGGTCGGCCGGCTCGACGACAAGACGCTGATCGACGCGATCAACGCGGCGATCCTCAAGGTCACGGCCGACGGGACGATGGCGAAGATCCAGAAGACTTGGTTCGGGCAGACGATGGACCTGCCGAAGACGGTGCCCGAGCCCAGCATCTGACGCGCCCTCGTCCGGCCCACAGCCCGTCCGGAAGGACGGGCGTCCGTTCGGACGCCCGATCGGCCACCTTCTCCCGAGGGGAGAAGGGGGTGCGCGCCAAGCCTCGATTCCGCGAGCGACTCTTAGCGTGGGCGAGGGTAGCCGGCGACGCGCCCTTCCCCCTCAGGGGGAAGGTGGACGCGCGGAACGCGTGGCCGGATGAGGGTTCGGCGCGATGAAACCCGAGGTCATCCTCCACTCCTTCGGCTACCTCACGCAGGCGGCGGCGACCACGATGGCCGTGTCGCTCGCCGGCATCGCGTTCGGGTTTGTCATCGGCGCGCTTATCTGCGTCGCCCGCGTCTCGCGGCGTCCCTGGCTCAAGCGCTTGGGCGGAACTTATATCAGCGTGTTCCGCGGCGTTCCGCTGCTCGTGCAGCTCCTGTTCATCTACTACTTTCTCGCCGAATACGGGCTTGACGTGCCGGCGATCGTAGCGGCGGTCGGCGCGCTTGCGCTGTCGTCGGCGGCGTACCAGGCGGAGATTTTGCGCGGCGCGCTCAACGCCGTGCCGCACGGGCAGGGCGAAGCGGCGATCGCGCTCGGCTTCTCTGGCCTCGACATCTGGCGGCGCATTCTTCTGCCGCAGGCGCTCAGGATCTCGACGCCGCCGCTCATCAACGAATTCATCCTGCTCATCAAGGCATCCTCGCTTGTGTCGGTCGTCGGCATCGCCGAACTGACGCGCGTCAGCATGAACATCGCGAGCCAGACTTATCGGCCACTCGAGGCCTATGTCGGCGGCGGCCTCTTCTATCTCGCGATCAACCTCTGCCTGGCGGGCATGGGCGCGATTGCCGAGCGGCGCCTGGCTGCGGCAGGCGGGCGATGAGCTTGGACCTCATCTGGCATTATGCGCCCTCCCTTCTGAGCGGCTTCGGCGTCACCATCCTGTGCTGGGCTGCGGGCGGCGCGCTCGGCCTCGTATTGGGGTTCGCGCTCACGCTTCTCACGCGGCTGCGAATTCCGCCGGTCAACTGGCTCATCCGGGCGTTTATCGAACTGTTTCGCGGCACGCCCTTTTTGGTTCAGCTGTTTCTCCTCTACGCCGGCGGCCCGTCGATCGGGCTCAGGCTCAGCGCGACCGCCGCGGGCGTTCTTGGCCTTGGCCTCTACTCGTCGGCCTATTTCGCCGAGATCTTCCGCGCCGGCTTTGCCGCCGTGCCGGCCGGCCAGATCGAAGCGGCGGTCAGCGTCGGCATGGCGCCCTTCGATACAATGCTGCGGATCATGCTGCCGGGCGCGCTGATCGCCGCCGTTCCGGCGATCGTCAACATGCTGATCATCCTCTCGAAGGAGACGGTGGTCTTGTCGATCATCACTGTCCCTGAGCTCATGTATCAGGTGCAGACCATGGCCGCGGAGACCTTCACGGCCTTCGACGCGATCTTCGCCATGGCGGTCTTCTACTGGCTTCTGGTCGAAGCGGTGTCGCGCCTGGGCGCGAGGTTCGAGGCTCGGGTGACGGCTTATCTCGGGCATGAGGCGAGAGCGTGAGCGCGCCGATGATCGAGCTCAAGCGCGTCAGCAAGAGCTTCGGCGCGCATGAGGTTTTGCGCGGCGTCGACCTTTCGGTCGGGCGCTCGGAGGTCGTCTGCCTGATCGGGCCGAGCGGGTCGGGCAAGAGCACATTGCTCCGATGCGTGAACTTCCTCGAACCTTATGATTTCGGCGACCTGCGCATCGACGGCCGGCTGATCGGCTACGAGGACATGGCCGACGGAACGCGCGGACGCATGCGCGGCGGGAACCTTGCGCGAGATGCGGCGCGAGATTGGCATGGTGTTCCAGCACTTCAACCTTTGGCCGCACATGACCGCGCTCGGCAATGTCGCCGAGCCGCTGCGGCGCGTGCGCAGACTTCCCGCGCGTGAAGCGGCCGATCGCGCAGCGGCGATGCTCGCCCGCGTCGGGCTCGCCGCCAAGGCGGACGCCTATCCCTCGCGCCTCTCGGGCGGCCAGCAGCAGCGCGTCGCGATCGCGCGGGCGCTCGCGATGCAGCCGAGGCTTATGCTGTTCGACGAGCCGACGTCGGCGCTCGATCCCGAGCTGGTCGGTGAAGTGCTGGAGGTGATGAAAGGCCTTGCGGCGGAAGGCATGACGATGCTTGTCGTCACCCATGAGATGGGCTTCGCCGCTCATGTCGCCGACCGCATCGCCTTCATCGACGAGGGGCGCATCATCGAGGACGGCCCGCCGCGCCGCGTCTTCCACGAAAGCCCCGAGCCGCGGGTCCGGCAATTCTTGCAGACCTTTCACGATCGCAACAGTTTCTGAGGAGCGGCGCCCACCCGCGCATAGAAGCGTCCATGGTTGGGAGCGCGCCGCCTCGTCGTGTCTCAGCTCTGCGCCGCTCTTTCGTTGAGCATGGGAAAACCGCGCTGGTGCCAGACCGGATAGGCCGGTTCGACGTCGCTCGCCGCGTCGAGCTTCACCACCTGCTCGGGCGTCAGCTTCCAGCCGACGGCGCCGATGTTTTCGAGCAGCTGCTCTTCATTGCGCGCGCCGATGATGAGACTGGCGACGGTCGGACGGCTGAGCAGCCAATTGAGCGCGATCTGCGGAATGGTCTTGCCCGTCTGCTTGGCGAGAGCGTCAAGCGCGTCGACGATGGCGAACAGGCGCTCCTCCGGGTAGCGCGGTCCGGTTTCCGGAATCGCGTGCGCTCGGGTGCCGGGCTTGGCCGGCTGCCCGCGGCGGATTTTGCCGGTGAGCTTGCCCCACCCGAGCGGGCTCCAGACGACCGCGCCGACGCCCTGGTCGCGGCCGAGCTGCATGAGCTCCCATTCGTAGTCGCGATTGAGCAGCGAATAGTAGGCCTGGTGCGCGACATATCGCGGATAGCCGTAGCGGTCCGACGCGGCGAGCGACTTCATCAGGTGCCAGCCGGAGAAGTTCGAGCAGCCGATGTAACGGATCTTGCCGGCGCGAACGAGCTGGTCGAGGGTGGAGAGCGTCTCTTCGACTGGCGTGTTGTAGTCCTGGCCGTGCAATTGCAGGAGGTCGATCGTCTCGATTCCGAGCCGCTTGAGCGAACCCTCGATCGTCTCCAAAAGATGCTGGCGCGAAGAGCCGTAGTCGTTCGGACCGTCGCCCATCGGGAACGTCGCCTTGGTGGAAATGAGCAGGCGATTGCGCTTGCCCTTGATCGCCTCCCCCAGGATCTGTTCGGCGAGGCCGCGAGAATAAACGTCGGCGCTATCGAACAGGGTCACGCCATGATCAAGGCATATGTCGATCAGCCGGGACGCTCCGGCAGCGTCGGTTGATCCCCACGCCTTGAAGAAGTCATTGCCGCCGCCGAAAGTGCCTGTGCCGAAGCTCAGCGCCGGCACACGCAGGCCGGAATGGCCGAGACGATGGTAGTCCATGCGTTACTCCTATTGGCGACATAGTCCTTGGCCGCGGCGTCTCCGCGCCGGACGACGGACGCTGGCGTCGGACAACGAACGCGTCCTGCGCTGTTGAACGTTGATTATCGTATTGGCGAATTGGCGCACGAAGGCGCGCAAGGCATCGATATCACGTCCGTTATAGATTTCGAACACCGGACGCGGGGTGGGCGAAAGGGCGCCTGAAGTGGGGACTTTTCAGCAACCTGGCGTCCTGGCGCGGTCTGAGCGTCGTCGCCTCGCGGAACACAACGCGCACATCCTGCGTTCCGGCAAAAAGTCAGGCGCGGCCAATGCTCGATTCCGAGGTCCTTGTTTCCGTCGACGTAGCCATGCCGGCGCCGCCCGGCTTGCGCTATGTGTGCGACGCCGGGCCTGCAATCACCCGCAGGCGCGCAGGCAAGGGCTTCGTCTATCTCGACGCGAAGGGCAGGCGGGTAGGGAACGCCGACACGCTTAAACGCATACGCTCGCTTGTCATCCCGCCGGCATGGACGAATGTCTGGATCTGCGCAGCGGCGGACGGGCACATTCAGGCGACTGGCCGCGACGCCAAAGGGCGCAAGCAATATAAGTATCACGCCGAATATCGCGAGGCGCGCGAGCAATCGAAATACGAACACTTGTTTGAGTTCGCCGCGGCGCTGCCAACGATCCGGGCGAAGGTCGCCGAGCACATGGGTCTGCGCGGTCTGCCGCGCGAGAAGGTTCTGGCGACAGTTGTGCATCTTTTGGAGACGACCCTGATCCGCGTCGGCAACGACGAATATGCGCGAAACAATCAGAGCTATGGCTTGACCACTCTCAGGAGCGACCACGTCGCGGTTGAAGGCTCCGAGGTCCGCTTCCAGTTCACCGGCAAGAGCGGCAAGCAATGGTCGCTTGCGATGCGCGATCGGCGCGTGGCGCGGATCATTCGGGCCTGTCAGGAGCTGCCCGGTCAGGACCTCTTGCAATATCTCGACGAGGACAAGGAATTGTGCGCGGTCTCGTCAGGCGATGTCAATGCTTATCTGAGGGAAATCGCGGGCGGCGACATCACCGCCAAGGATTTTCGCACCTGGGCCGGGACCGTGCTGATGGCGCGACTTCTTTCGACATCCGACCCATTCACGAGCCCGACGCAGGCCAAGCGGGTCATGAGCGCCGCGGTCAAGAGGGTCGCGGCCGCTTTGGGCAACACCGCGGCCGTTTGCCGCAAGTCCTACATTCACCCGGCGGTCGCGAACGCCTATCTCAGCGGCGCGTTTGCGTTCGAGGTTTTGGGCGAGAACAACGCCTCGCACTCGCTCGGCCTCAGGCCTGACGAGATTGCGGTTCTGGCGCTTCTTAGGAGCTCGTGACCCTCACCCCTCTCCCGATAGCCCGTAGAGAGACGGGCGTCCTCCGGGACGCCCTATGGGGAGAGCGGAGCTGCGCCCTTTACTGCCCCTCATCGCGTGATAGGCTGTCCAGCCGAAGGAGAAAGGCGCGATGGCGAGCTTCGACTCGAAGACAATCTCCCATATCCATCAGGAGCTGCATTCGCATCTGCCCTCCGAGCCGGCCCTCCGAACCAAGGCGCTCGAAAGCCTGCTTGCTGAGAAGCAGCTCATCGATCCCGCCGCCGTCGACGCCTGGATCGAGATGTATCGTGACGAGATTGGACCCAAGCGCGGGGCCGCGGTCGTCGCGCGCGCTTGGCGGGATCCGGCGTTCAAGGCGCGGCTCCTGGCGGATGGGACAGCGGCGATCGACGAATTCGGTTTCGCCGGCCACGCAACCGGACACTTGCAGGCGGTGGAGAACACTGCGGACGTGCACAATCTCGTCGTCTGCACGCTTTGCTCCTGCTATCCGTTCTCGATTCTGGGCTTGTCGCCATCCTGGTACAAATCGAACGAATATCGAGCCCGCGCTGTGCGAGATCCGCGGGGCGTGCTCGAGGAGTTCGGCGTCAAGCTCGACGACAAGACGCAGGTGCGCGTCTGGGACTCGACCTCCGAGCGGCGCTATCTGGTCGTGCCCGAGCGGCCGAAAGGCGTCGAAGACTGGGACGAGGAGGCGCTTGCCAAGCTGGTGACGCGCAATTCGATGATCGGCACGGAGCGCGATCTATCGACCAAGCAGGCGACAGTCTGATGGACGGCGTTCACGATCTCGGCGGCCGCGAGGGTTTCGGCGCGATCGTTGGTAAGGCGGATGACAAGGTCATCCACGCCGAATGGGAGATCCGGGACTTCGCCATCAAGCAGTCGTCGGCGGCGGGCGCGAGCTGGACGATCGACTGGTTTCGCCATTGCCGCGAGCTGACCGATCCGGTCGATTATCTGACGCGGCCCTATTATGATCAATGGCTGACGACGGTTGCCGCGCAATTGGTCGACGAGGGCTACCTGACGCTCGACGAGATCAAGCGCGGCGCTCCAGCCTTTGCGGCGAAGCCCAGTCTACCCCCGCAGACCGCCGAGGCTGCGCGCGCTGTCGTAAAACGCCCTCGAAGTTTCGCGGTTAGCGTCAATACGCCGCCGCGCTTCGCGCTAGGGACGGCCGTGCGTTGCCGACTTGACGGCGCCACGGGCCACACGCGTCTGCCGAATTATGTGCGGGGCAGGGCGGGGGGGATCCATTCTCATCATGGCGGCCACGTGCTGCCCGATGCGTCGGCGTGTGGCGAAGAGCGCGGCGAGCATCTTTATACGGTGAGCTTCGCCTCTTCGGACCTTTGGCCGGAAGCGAAGGGCAGCGGCGATCGCGTCTTCGTCGATCTCTGGGAGAGCTATCTTGAACCGGCCTGAATTCGGTCTTCTCAAGGCGAAAGATGGGGAGTCGGTGTTCGGGGAGCCGTGGCATGCGCAGACGCTGGCGCTCGCTGACCTGGTTGTGAAGCGTGGCGTTATCTCCGCCGCGCAATGGGCCGAGACGCTTGGAGCCGAGATCAAAGCTCTCAAGGCCGAGCCCGACGACCGCGAGACTTACTATTGCGCTGCGCTTGCCGCTCTCGAACGAGTGCTCGCGGAGAGCGGCGCCATCACCCACGCGGAACTCGACGAGCGCGAGCACCAATGGGAGCGCGCCTATCTGCGCACCCCGCACGGAAAGCCGGTCGAACTCGCCGCAGGCATGGAGCCGGAGCAGCAAGCCCTTCCTTTCGCGCCGAAGTCCTAGCCGATCAAACGCCATCCCTTGGCGCTGCGCTCAAGCACCGTCGCGCGTAGCCCGAACGGCTCCGGGGTGACGCCCCGAATCCAGAGCTCCATCCGCTGGGCGTCCACCTCGACGAAGATCGCACTCGCTCGATCAGCAGCGCTCGGAAAGTATGCGTCATAAGCCGGCTTCCAACGGTTGCGCGTCTCGGACGCGTCCTCATGCAGCGCGGCCTTCCCGATAACGTTGACGTAGGCGAGGTCGGGGTCGTGCTGAAAGAGGATCGAGACTTCGCTGGCGCCCCGCATGTCAGCCGCCTTGCGCGATCTGCCGTCGGTGAGGAACCGGATCTTCCACTCGTCCTCGCCTGCGTCGTTCAGCGCCCGCCCCATTGGGCGAACGTGCGGAGCGCCGGCGTTAGCTGTCGTCGCCAGCCAGCAATAGCGCGCGCTTCGCATCGTCTTCGCCGCGCCGGCCAACAGGCCGCTCACTTCTACGGCGTCAGGCTTGCCCTTTGTTTGCAACATCGGCAATCCTCCGTTTTCGCCCCTAACCGCCAGTCAGTTAAACAGATGTGGACGATGTAGTCTAGACTGAATAATCAATAAGCATGGGACGTGCACAATTCGATCAAGCGGACTTCTTGGCCGCGGCCCGTTCGCTCATTGCCGAGCGCGGACCCCAGGCCGTGACCGTCGATTCCGTCGCCGAGCGGATCGGAGCGCCCAAAGGCTCGTTCTACTATCGCTTCGCCTCGCGCGACGCGCTCATCGGCGAAGTGTGGCTTAAGACCGTGCTCGCCTATCAGAAGGGTTTCGTCGCCGCGATCGAAGCGGGCGAGGGCCTCCGCGCCGCGCTCCACACGCCGGCCTGGGCGCGCCGCCATTTGGACGACGCCCGGCTGCTCATGCTCTACAGCCGTCACGATTTCGTTCACGGCGACTGGCCGGTCTCGCTCAGGCGCGGCGTGGCCGATCAAGCCGAGCGCTTCGAGGGCTGCTTACGGAGGTTTGCGCGCGACGCCTTCGGCCGCGCCGGTCGCGCCGAGATGCGCCGGGCGACATTCGTTCTGGCGGAGGTCCCGATCGCCGCCGTCAAGCCGCATCTCCAACGCCGCGAGCGCCCGCCGCGGTTGGTCGATGAGCTGATCAGCAAGACCTATCACGCGATTGTCGGGAGTGTCGATGGCTCCTTCTCCCCGCCCGCGGGGAGAAGGTCGGGATGAGGGGCTGGGGCGATGTCTGCGGCCAATCTCTCGGCGCCACACCCTTGCCCTCTCCCCGCATAGGGCGTCGAGAGACGCCCGTCTTTCGACGGGCTTTGCGGGACGAGGGAACGTTGAGTTTTATCACCCCTCCAGGCTCGGCAGGTCGAGGCCCTTCTCGCGCGCGCATTAAATCGCGATGTCATAACCCGCGTCGGCGTGGCGCATGACGCCGCTCGCCGGATCGTTCCACAACACCCGCTCGACCCGCCGCGCCGCCTCCGGCGTGCCATCGGCGACGACGACCATGCCGGCGTGCTGCGAAAAGCCCATGCCCACGCCGCCGCCATGATGGATCGACACCCAGGTCGCGCCTGACGCGCAATTGAGCAGCGCGTTCAACAGCGGCCAGTCTGAAACGGCGTCGGAGCCGTCCTGCATCGAACTCGGTTTCGCGGTTTGGCGAGGCGACTGAGCCGGAATCGAGATGGTCGCGGCCGATGACGATCGGCGCCTTGAGTTCGCCCGACGCCACCATCGCGTTGAACGCGAGGCCGAGACGGTGCCGGTCGCCCAAGCCCACCCAGCAGATGCGTGCGGGCAGACCCTGGAACTTGATCCGCGAACGCGCCATGTCGAGCCAATTGTGGAGATGCGGGTTGTCCGGCATCAGCTCCTTGACCTTGGCGTCGGTCCTGAAAATGTCCTCGGGATCGCCGGATAGCGCAGCCCACCGGAACGGCCCGATTCCGCGACAGAACAGCGGCCGGATATAGGCCGGCACGAAGCCGGGAAAGTCGAACGCGTCCTTGACGCCTTCCTCGAGCGCCATCTGGCGGATGTTGTTGCCGTAGTCGACGGTCGGGACGCCGGCGTGCGCGTAAGTCAGCATCGCCCGCACATGCTCGCCCATCGAGGCTTTCGCCGCACGCTCGACTCCCTTGGGGTCGCTCGCGCGACGCTCCTCCCATTGCTGCAGGCTCCATCCCTTGGGCAGATAGCCGTTGATGGGATCGTGGGCCGAGGTCTGGTCGGTGACGATGTCGGGTCTGACGCCGCGGCGCAGAAGTTCGGGCAGGATCTCGCCCGCATTGCCGAGGAGCGCAACAGAGACGGCCTTACGCTCTTTCGTGGACCGTTCGATGATAGCGAGCGCGTCATCGAGGTCCTTGGCCTGGACGTCGACATAGCCCGTGCGCAAGCGGAACTCGATGCTGGAGGGGCGGCATTCGACCGCGAGGAGCGAGGCGCCGGCCATCGATGCGGCGAGCGGCTGCGCGCCGCCCATGCCGCCAAGGCCAGCGGTGAGAATCCATCTTCCCTTGAGGTCGCCGCCATAGTGCCTACGCCCCATCTCGACAAAGGTCTCGTAGGTGCCCTGCACGATGCCCTGCGAGCCGATATAGATCCACGAGCCGGCGGTCATCTGGCCGTACATCATGAGCCCCTTGCGATCGAGCTCGTTGAAGCAGTCCCAGGTCGCCCAATGCGGCACGAGATTGGAGTTGGCGATGAGCACACGCGGCGCGTCGGCGTGGGTGCGGAACACGCCGACTGGTTTGCCCGATTGGACGAGCAGCGTCTGGTCGCCTTCTAAGCGGCGCAAGCTCGCGACAATGCGGTCGAACGCCTGCCAGTCGCGCGCCGCCCGGCCAATGCCGCCATAGACGACCAGCTCGCCCGGACGCTCGGCGACGTCGGGATCGAGATTGTTCATGAGCATCCTGAGCGGCGCCTCGGTCAGCCAGCTCTTGGCGCTGAGCTCGATCCCGCGGGGACTTCGGACGACGCGCATATTGTCGATGCGGGCTGGCGTGGTCATGGGCCGGACCTTTCATGCGATACGACAAACCGTCATTGCGAGGAGCGCAGCGACGAAGTAATCTACGAGTCGCTCGGCGCCTTACGATCCCTGGATTGCTTCGCTTCGCTCGCAATGACGATCGGAGATCAGAACATCGGGATCATTGGCTCACGTGCTCGAGCATCGCCTCTAGCACGCGCTTGATTGTCGCGCGTGTTGGCGCGGCGCGCTTTTGGTCGATGGGCGTCGGCCAGTTGTCGAGCGCCGGGCGCTCGGGCTCCTGCATATAGGCGCGGCAAGCGAGTTCCAGCTGCAAGGCCTCGACGACTTCGTTGGGTTTGCCGTAGGCGCGGGTAATCCACCCGCCCTTGAAGCGCCCATCGACGACAGAACTTTGCCCGCTTGCGGCGAGCAACGCGCCGACGGTCTGGCTCAGTCTATGGCTGCAGCTGGCGCCGGAATTCGTTCCCAGATTGAACGCTGGCAGTTCGCCGTCGAACAGCCGCGGGATCACCGAACGAATGGAGTGGGCGTCGAACAGAGCTACCCGCTTATGCTTTTCGCGCAGGCGAGCGATCTCTGCGCTGAGCGCCGCGTGATAGGGATCGAAGTAAAGCCGCGTCCGCTCGGCGATCTCGGCCGCGTCGGGCGCAAGCCCCGGGCGATAGAGCGGCTCGCCGTCGAAACTTGTGGCCGGGACGAGTTCCGTCGTCGCCTGGCCGGGATAAAGCGAGGCGCCGCTCGGATCGCGGTTGACGTCGATGATCGAGCGCGAAAGCCGAGTTCGCAGAACAGTCGCGCCGAGCGGCGCGAGAAAATCGTAAAGCTCGTCGAGCCGCCAGTCCGCGTCCTTGCGCGCGAGCCACGGATCGACGAAGGCCGGCTCGAACTTGAGCAAGTCCGTCCCCGCGTGGGGTATGCTCACGATGAGCGGCGCATCGCGGCGCTCGACGATGAGCCAGTCGGGACGATCGGCGGTCATCCAGGCCTCTCAAGGGAGGGCAGCGCGACGTCGCCGATCGCGCCGATGATGGCGCCGCCCCTGACGAGCTCGGTCGCCGCGGCGATATCGGGGTGAAAGTAGCGGTCGTCCTCCAGACGTTGGACCTCGCGGCGCACGAGCGCTCGCAAGGCTTCGAGCGGCGCGCTCGAAAGGAGGGGATGGTGAAAGTCGCATGCCTGAGCGGCGGTGAGGAGCTCAATGCCGACGATCGACAATGCGTTCTCCGCCATCGGTTCAAGGCGCCTTGCGCCATGCGCGGCCATCGAGACGTGATCCTCCTGGTTGGCCGAGGTTGGAATCGAATCGACGCTGGCCGGATAGGCGCGGGTCTTGTTCTCGGCGACGAGCGCCGCCGCGGTCACTTGCGGGATCATGAATCCGGAGTTGAGGCCTGGCTTCGGAGTCAGGAACGCCGGCAGACCAGAGAGCGCCGGATCAACGAGCATCGCAATCCGGCGCTCGGCGAGCGAGCCGATCTCGCAGACGGCTAGCGCGATCGTATCGGCCGCGAAGGCGACCGGTTCAGCATGAAAATTGCCGCCTGACAGCGCTTCGTCCGTCTCCGCGAAGATGAGCGGATTGTCGGAGACTCCGTTGGCCTCGGTAAGGAGGGTCGAGGCGGCCTGGCGCAGCAGATCGAGGCATGCGCCCATCACCTGCGGCTGGCAGCGCAGGCAATAGGGGTCCTGGACCCGTTCGTCGCCGGTCAAATGCGAAGCGCGAATGGCGCTCCCCGCGAGCAGCCTGCGCAAGGCGGTGGCGATATCGATTTGGCCTTGATGGCGCCGGAGCGCATGGATGCGCGCGTCGAACGGCGTGTCCGATCCGCGCGCACCGTCGGTTGAAAGGGCGCCGGTCGCCAAAGCGGAGCCGAACAAAATCTCGGCCTTGAACAGACCGATGAGCGCATTGGCGGTCGAGAATTGCGTGCCGTTGAGGAGGGCGAGGCCCTCCTTCGGCTGAAGCGCGACGGGCGCAAGGCCAACTTCGGCGAGCGCCGCCGCCGCCGGGACGACTCGGTCGCCGATCCGAGCTTCTCCAACGCCGATCATCGTCGCCGCCATATGGGCCAGCGGCGCGAGATCGCCCGACGCGCCGACCGATCCCTGCGACGGCACGACGGGTGTGACCCCCCGCTCGAGCATGGCCTCGATGAGTTCAAGCGTCCGCGGCTGAACGCCTGACGCGCCCTGCGCGAGACTGCCGAGCTTGAGCGCCAGCATGAGCCGCGTCGTCGGAACCGAGGCTGGCTCGCCGACCCCCGCGGCGTGCGACAGCACGATGTTGCGCTGAAGCTGCGCGAGGTCTTGCGCCGCGATGCGCACGCCCGCCAATTTGCCGAAGCCGGTGTTGATTCCGTAGACGGGTTCGCCGCGGGACAGAATCCGTCCGACCGCGGCCGCGCTCGCGGCCACCCTGCCATGCGACGACGGGTCGACCGTGACCGGCGCCCCGCGCCAGATCGCACGCCAGTCGTCGAGCACGGCTTCGCCGGCGCGGATGACGACGGTCATCGTCCCCTCCAGACGCGCGCGTGCAGCGGGTTGAAGCCGAGGCGATAGACGAGCTCGGCGGGTCGCTCGATGTCCCAGATCGCGAGATCCGCCCATTTCCCGGCTTCGAGGGCGCCGATTTCGGTCGCAAGGCCAAGCGCGCGCGCCGCGTTGCGGGTGACGCCGGCTAGGCATTCCTCGATCGTCAGTCCGAACAAAGTCGCCGCCATGTTGAGCGCGAGCAGGAGCGAGGTCATGGGCGACGTGCCCGGATTGAAGTCAGTGGCGACGGCCATCGCCAGCCGATGCTTGCGCATGAGGTCGACCGGAGGCGCCTGCCGCTCTTGCAGCACATAGATAGGCGCCCGGCAGCAGCACCGCGACGACGCCCGCTTTCGCCATGGCGGCGAGGCCGTCCTCGTCCGCATATTCGAGATGATCGGCCGACAGCGCGCCGAACTTAGCGGCAAGAGACGCCCCGCCCGAGTTAGACAATTGATCCGCATGCAGCTTGACCGGCAGCCCTGCTTGTCGGGCGGCGGCGAACACGCGCGCGATCTCGTCGCGGGTGAACGCAATCGTCTCGCAAAAGCCGTCAACAGCGTCGATCAGGCCTTCGCTCGCGAGCGTCGGGATCATTGTGTCGGCGACGTAAGCCACGTAGGCCTCGCGTCTGCTCGCGAATTCTGGCGGCAGCGCGTGAGCGCCCAGGAATGTCGCGCGGATTGCGACATTGCGCTCTTCGGCGAGCCGGCGCGCGACGGTGAGCGATTTGCGCTCGGCGTCAAGCTCAAGCCCATAGCCGGATTTGACTTCGACCGTGCCGACGCCCTCGGCGATGAGAGCGTCCAGTCGCGTGAGCGCCGATTGAGTAAGCTCGTCTTCGCTCGCGGCGCGGGTCGCGCGGACGGTGGAAAGGATGCCGCCGCCTTCGCGCGCGATTTGTTCGTAGCCTGCGCCGGCAAGTCTCAGCTCGAATTCGTGCGCCCGATCGCCGCCGTAGACGAGGTGGGTGTGGCAATCGATCAGCGCGGGCGTGATCCAGCGCCCCTCGCAATCAATCATTCGCTCAGCGGCGCGCGCGGTGGACGGAAGCTCATTCTCCGGCCCGGCGAAGACTATCCTTCCGTCGCGCACGGCGATCGCGCCGGATTCGACGATTCCTATGCCCGGGGCCCCTTCGGCGAGGGTCGCAAGACGGGCGTTGAGCCAAACCGCGTCGAGACGGTCGTCGTGGTTTGTTTGAACCATGGCGGCCAACGGCATAGACCTAACCGCCCGAAAGGCAAGCGGCCCGCTTGCGAGGCCGATCGCGAGAAGCGGAGTAGCCGTGTCAGTTCTTCACGCCGCAAGGGCGCTCACCCCCGACGGTTGGAAGTCCGACGTCCGGGTGACGATCGACGATGGCGCGATCGCGTCCGTGCAAACCGGCGCGACAGCGCGGGAGGGGGACGAGCGTCACGCAGTCATCGGCGCCCGCAGCGGCGAACCTGCACAGCCACGCCTTCCAGCGGGCCATGGCGGGCCTCGCTGAGGTTAGGGGCAAGGATACCGACACCTTCTGGTCCTGGCGCGAGACGATGTATCGCTTCGCGTTGATGATGTCGCCCGAGGATGTGGAGGCGGTCGCGGCGCAGCTTTATGTCGAGATGCTGGAGGCCGGGTTCGCCGCGGTCGCGGAGTTTCATTACCTCCATCACGCGCCCGATGGCTCGCCCTACGCCGAACCTGCAGAGATGGCGGGCCGCATTCTGTCCGCTGCCCGGCGCGTCGGCATTGGTATGACGCTGCTTCCCGTATTCTACGCCCATTCGACGTTTGGCGGTGCGCCGCCAAGACCGGAGCAGAGGCGCTTTATCAGCGATATCAATTCGTTTTCGCGTCTCCTCGAAGACTGTCGCGCGCTGATCAAAGCCGACGAAGGCGAGACGACCGGCATAGCGCCGCACAGCCTCCGCGCCGTTACGCCAAGCGAACTCGGGGAGCTGCTTGCGCTCGCGAGCGATGGCCCCATTCACATCCATGCCGCTGAACAGATCAAGGAAGTCGAGGACTGCATCGCTTCGCTGGGAGCGCGCCCCGTACGCTGGCTCATCGACCATGCCGGCGTCGACCAGCGTTGGTGCCTCGTCCATGCGACCCATATGGAAGAAGGGGAGACGCAGGACCTTGCGCGATCGGGCGCGGTCGCCGGACTTTGTCCAGTGACCGAAGCCAATCTTGGTGACGGAATCTTCAACGGGGCTGATTACATCCGCGAAGGCGGGCGCTACGGGGTCGGGACGAATTCCAATGTCTCGATTGGCGCCGCGGCGGAATTGCGCCAGCTCGAATATGCGCAGAGGTTGCGCGAGCGGGCGCGCAATGTTTGCGCTTCCCGGGCGCCTCTTGCGGGCGGACGATGCTGGAGGCGGTCTGGTCCGGCGGCGCGCAGGCCTTGGGGCGGAACTCGGGTAAGCTTGCGCCCGGCGCGTCGGCGGACATCCTGAGCTTTTTTGCCGACCACCCGACGCTCGCCGGCAAGACAGACGATCAGATCCTCGACGCATGGATCTTCTCGGTCGGCAATTCGCTTATCGATTGCGTGTGGAGCGGCGGATTGAAGGTCGTTGTCGGCGGTCGCCACATATTCAGAGACGAGATCGCTGCGCAATTCGTGAAGACGATGGGCGAGCTCAGCTGGACTTCGGCGTCTTGAGGCGAAGGGCGCCGCCTCACCGGCGTCCGCCGAGCTCGTCGATATGGACGAGCAAATCCGCGGGGTCTTCGTATACCCGGAAGGCGGTCGCCTGCTGCAATTCGGTCGCGCCATAGCCGCCGCATAAGAGGCCGACCCCGAGCGCGCGGCAGCGCGCCGCCGCCAGCATGTCCCAAATGCTGTCCCCGATCACCAGAGCTCGCTCGATCGGCGCGTTCAAGCGGGCGGCGGCGGCCAGGAACAGGTCCGGATCGGGCTTGGCGTATTTGACCTGATCGCGCGTCACGACAGGGGATCGATCGGGATCGACGCCGAGCGCCGCGAGATTGACCGCCGCTGTCTCCATTCGGCCGCTGGTGGCGATCGCCCACGGAAGTCCCGCGTTGGTCAGCCAAGCCAAGAGTTCCCGAGCGCCAGGCAACGGGCGAATGGAGGCGGACATCCGGCGATAGGCTTCGACATGCAGATGGCGCAGCCGCTCGAGGCGGTCTTCGCTGAGATCAACTCCGGTTTCGCGACGGAGTTGGTTGGTGAAGAGGCCGCCGCTCATGCCGATCTTGCGATGGATGCGCCAGACGGAGAGGTCGACGCCCTCGCTGTCGAGAGCCTCCTTCCAGGCCAGCACATGCTGGTAGACGCTGTCGACGAGCGTTCCGTCGAGATCGAACAGAAACACAGGCTCGATGCGCATTGATCTGGCTCCTCGAGCAGGCGTCGCCGTCAGTGGCCAATGAAGCAACGGGGGCAGTGCGCCAGTCCGCGCCGCGATTGTCAATCGCAATTCTCGTCCGGGTCACGCCAAAGACTTTAATCATTTCATCCCTTGTTCTTCAATAAATCAGTAAGTATAAGATCGGCGGCGGTAAAGGTTAAACTTAAGACGTTGTTTGTTCGGCTTACAATTCGTGGTACAGCATGTTGACGGCTCTTAAAGGGAGCAAATTGATGTACGGATTGGATCAGATCGGTTCGACCCTCGGCGACTTCATCTACGCCGTGCTTCATCCTTCGGTCGCCAACCTCCCCGCGGGGTTCCTCGTCCTCGTCTTTGCGGTGCTGATGATCGCCGCGCTGCCGGAGGGCGCGCGGGCGAAGATGCGTTTGGCCGGCTTGGCGGCGGCCGGACTGATCGTCAGCCTGTCCCTGACCTGGCCGGTGACCTCCGCGATCCTGCGCTAACCGGCGCTGCGGCCGCTTCAGGGCGGCCGCAGCTTCATCGGCAAAGCCTTGAGCCGCCGTTGTCAATGTCCGCTCAATAGCGTTGGCGGACCCGCGGCGCGGCCGCCGGGCCGACGCAGCGAACGCCGAGCCTGCGAAGAATGGCGTCGCTCTTGGGCGTGGGGTCAGGCGCGCCGGTCAAATTGGTCCTCAGCGCGGCTATTTCGCCACAAGCCGAATAGGGAAGGTCGACGTCAACGAAAGGCGCCTGCGCGGCTGCGGACCCGACAAGGGAGATGAGGGCGATTGCCGGTGAGATGATGCGCATCGGTGTGGTTCCCCCTATTCTCGCGCCCGTGTTGCTCAATTCGGTTTTAAGCGAGCAGGCTGGATCGAACCTGACGCAGCTTGCGGTCGGAGCAGGAAAGAAAGCGCCGACTCGCACGCCTCCTCCGCTTTGAGCGCAAGCAGCGCATCCGCCCGGGTTCGACCCAGGTTGACCGCGGCTGCCGGCTTTCCGAGGCTTACCGCGCGCTCAACGAAGCGGAAGCCCGAATAGACCATGAGCGAGGAGCCGACGACGAGCACGGCGTCGGCTTCGATGAGATGGCGGAAGGCTGCGTCGACCCGGTCGCGGGGAACATTCTCGCCGAAGAACACGACGTCGGGCTTGAGCACGCCGCCGCAGCGCCCGCAGGGCGGCACGGCGAACGACGAAAAGTCAGCCCCGTCGAGGTCCGCGTCGCCGTCGGGCGCTTCCGCTGCGTCAAGATCGAGCCAGTCGGCATTGAGGCGGCCGAGTTCGTGCTGCAGCTCGACGCGCGGCGATCTTCGCCCGCAATCCATGCAGCGGACGAGATCGATCCGCCCGTGCAGGTCGATCACCTGCATGCTGCCGGCCGCCTGGTGCAGCCGGTCCACGTTCTGGGTGAGAAGGAGCTCGCTTTTGCCGTTCGCCTCGAGTTCGGCCAAAGCGCGATGCGCGTCGTTGGGTTGAGCCTGGCCAAGGAGCCGCCAGCCGATGAGGCTGCGCGCCCAATAGCGCCGGCGCGTCTTTTCTTCGCCCATGAAGGCCTGATAGGTCACGGGTCGCGCCCGCTTCCATTGGCCGTCGGCGTCGCGATAGTCCGGAATCCCTGAGCGTGTGCTGCAGCCGGCGCCGGTCAGGATGAACAGGCGCCGATGCCGATCAATGAACTCTTGCAGGCTGGAATATTCGGTCATCGCGGATTTCAGTGAACCTCGACGCAGCGTCGCCGGATTGAACGCCGCAGGCCATATGGGGACCCTGATCGAACAGCGCGAGCGCGAGCCGACGGCGAAAATCCGTCCAAATAAACGCGCTTAAACGCTAGTAAACGTTAGTAAGCGCTAGTAAATTTACTAGCGTTTACTAGCGTTTATTTTTCCAAATCGGGACTTTTCAATGGGTTACAGCCGATTCAAATAAGAAAAAAGTCACTTCCAACCCCTCGTCCTGAGGAGCGCCAAGGGCGCATCTCGAAGGACGTTCCAGGAGGCGCAAGCGGGGGTGCGAGCTGGAACATCCTTCGAGACGCGATGCTCCGCATCGCCCTCAGGATGAGGTCGTGGGGTTCGGGCGCCGCTCCGGGCCACGCTCCGCTCATCGATCCACGTCGATCTCATCCTTCTCCATTTCCGCTCGAGGCCTTCGCCCGGTGGCGCGATCTCAGTACGGCGAATAGAAATTCGTAACACAGATTCTGGTTTTCCGCAACAGAATGCGCAAAGGAATTTTGGCCGTCAAACTGTTGACGCCGCCATCCGATGAATCCCGGCGCCTACATTTGCATCCATGCGCTGAATGAATTGGCGAGCACATTCGAACCGCAGATCACCGTGACCACCCGCTTGCCGCGGTAACGCATGGGGTCTTCCAGGATCGCCGCGACGCCGAGGGCGGCCGAAGGCTCCACGACGAGGGCGGCGTGGCGATAGAGCATTCGCATACCCGTAACGATGCTCTCCTCTTCGACCAGCGGGACATGGTCTGCGACGGCCAAGAGGTCGCCGAGAACCGCCGGAACGGGAAATCGGCCCGCGACGCCGTCAGCGATGGTGTCGGCGCGGTCAGTGGTCACGATCGATCGCGCTCGCCAGGACATCGCCATCGCGGGCGCGCCTCTTGGTTGGACGCACGCGACTTCCGTCGAGGGCGACAAGGTCTTGAAGACATGACCCACGCCGGTCGCCAGAGCGCCTCCGCCAAGCGCCAGCAGAATTGTGTCAATGCGATCGAACCCGTCGAGGAGCTCGAGGCCGATCGTGCCCGCGCCTTCACAGGTGTCGAGGTTTTCGCTGTCCTCGACGAGAAACGATTCGCCCTGGGCCGCGATCTCTCGGGCGCGCTCGCGGGCATTCTCGATGTCTCCCTCGACCAGTTCGACCGCCGCGCCGAGCCGTCGAATCCGATCGATCTTTGCGGCATTGGCGCTTGCGCCCGCGACTACGGTGACGGCGATGCCGCGCGCCCGGCCGCTGTAGGCGAGCGCCTGGCCGAGATTCCCGGCGCTGGCGCAAACCGCGGCTTTGGGACCCGGGCTTCTCGCCAGGCGTGAGGCGACAACCTCGGTCCCACGACCCTTGAAGCATCCAATCGGGTTCGCGGTCTCGAGTTTGATGACGAGTTCGCAGCCAAGCTCGTTTCCAAGAGCGGGGCAGTCGAACTGAGGCGTGTCGCGAAACACCCGTGCAATCTCTTGTCGCGCCTTCAAAATCCGTCCGAGATCAAGCCTCGTGTCTGGCTGCGTAGCTTCGAAACGTTCTGAGGAACTTTCCATGATGGGCTGCATAGGGAAATCGCCTGGCTTGATGAAGCCGGTGAGGTCATATCAACTCATGCCGATCCTGAACCAGAATTTGCGGAACCGTGAAAGCCTACTCGCAGCGGCCCAGGTCCCGCCACACTCTTGAATTCGCTTGTGCGCGGCGCCGCTAATACAGCTGAATTTTTGGCTGTTTGTAGTTGCTGAACAGATGGAAGCCGCTACAAACCCGCTCTTCAGCGCGCTCATCGCATTGTCGCCTCAATGTCGAGAGGGCTTACAGGGAGGACGAGCGACGCGGTCCCGACGCTGATAGCGCATCCGGCCGTGTCATTCCCGCGCAAAGCGGGAATCCATCGCCCTTTCGACGCGCTACTCCTGGATGCCCGCGTTCGCGGGCATGACATGCACGGCCTTGGCTTACGGCGCGTTGCGTTAGCCGAACCCGTAGAGCGCGGCGGGATTGTCGACCAGGATGTGGTTGCGGATTGCTTCATCCGGCGCCCAATCGGCGAGGAGATCGAACAGAATCGCGTCGTCGGGCTTCGAATCGGCTTTCTCGGTCGGATGGGGCCAGTCGCTGCCCCAGACCATGCGCTCCGGGGCCGCCTTCACATAGGCGCGGGCGACCTTGCTGACGTCGGCGTAGGCCGGCGGGCCGGTCCTCGTGTCCATATAGGCGCCGGAGAGC
Source organism: uncultured Alphaproteobacteria bacterium (assembly GCA_963696665.1). GTDB lineage: Bacteria > Pseudomonadota > Alphaproteobacteria > Rhizobiales > Beijerinckiaceae > Roseiarcus. The sequence goes on along the minus strand of CAVOLE010000028.1, from coordinate 75,768 downwards.
TTCACCCAGGTCCGACCCTTGTCGAGAAGCTTCAGCACCAATGCGAAGGCTGGGTGATCCACGCCAGCCGGTTCTGGAATGCGCGCCCTATGGTCGAACACGATCGGCGAAGGCAGCCGCTTGAGGAGATCCGCAATCTGGACGATCTGGTCGCCCAGCATATGGATTTGCACGTGCCAGCCGAGATCGTTGACGCGCTTCGACAAGGGCTCGATCATCTCGACGGTCGTGGCGCCGGATTGGACGAGATTGAAGCGGATGCCGCGAATCCCGAGGTCATTGAGCCGCTTGAGCTCGGCGTCGGCGACGCTCGTGTCGACCACCGCGACGCCGCGGGCGCTCGCGCCGAGCTTGGCCATCGCGTCGAGCGTGCAGGAATTGTCCGTGCCGTAGGTCGACGGCGTGACGACGACGTTGCGCGTCGTGCCGAGCCGCTTCTGAAGTAGGCGATAGGCGTCGACGGTCGCGTCGGGCGGCTTGAGCTTGGCGTTGGGCGCGACAGGAAAGCGGCTGTCGTAAATGTGCATGTGGCAGTCGCAGGCGTTCGGCGGCGCCTTGAGTTTTGGCGCCTCGGTTCCCGCCGACCAGGGGACGGCCTGCTGCGACTGTCCGCGCGAAGCGCTGATCCCACCTGCCACGATGACGGTCGCTCCCATTGCTCTAAGAAAGCCTCGGCGGGCTATGGCGCTGCTCATGCTTCTATCCTCCCCAGGGTCGGCGGATATCCGCTCATTGGGTCAGAGTACGTCAGTCGCGGACGGGTTCAAAATCCCCTGGCGCGATGTCGGACGCGTCTTTGAAACGGCGCGGCGTGGGTGGCCGGGACAAGCCCGGCCATGACGATCAAGGCTTGCGCATTCGTCAGGCCGTGCGCTCGCGCGTCTCTCGCTCGAGAGCGACCTCGGCCTCGAGGCTCTCAGAATCGCGAAAGACCGAGGCGACCGCAAGCGTGCGTCCGGCGCGGCGCATGCGCACGAGGCCGTCCTTGTTAGGGATATCGCCCTCGACGGCGACGTCGTCCCAGCTCTCGGCATGGCCGACGTAGTTGATCGGCACGTCATAGTGCTGGCTCCAGAAGAACGGAACCGCGTCGAATGGCTCGCGAAGCCCAAGCATGTTGAGGGCGGCCGTCTGTCCCTGCCGTTCCGCCACGACCCAATGCTCGACGCGAATGGCTTCACCGTTAAGCCGATCCGGCCAGCGCGCGATGTCGCCGGCGGCGAAGATTCCGGCCATGCTCGTTTCCAGAAACGCGTCGACCGTGACGCCGCGGTCAATCTTGAGGCCGGCCGCCTCGGCGAGGCCGAGACGCGGACGCACGCCTAAGCCCGCGACAATGAGATCGGCCTCAAGCACGCTTCCACCGCTGAGCGTTATCCGCTTGCCCTCGACGCCGCTCGCGGTGTTCTGCAAATGGAAGACGACGCCGTGCTGCTCATGAATGGCTTGGACCAGGCGGCTGAACTCCGGCCCCAGAATTTTCTCCATCGGCCGTTTCTCCGGCGCGACGACATGGACCTCGATGTTGCGCGTGCGCAAGGACGCCGCGACTTCGAGGCCGATAAAGCTTGCGCCGAGGACGACTGCACTGCGCGCCGTCTTCGCTCGTTCGATGATCGCGCGGCAGTCCTTGAGGGTGCGAAGCACGAGCACGTCCGACGGCTTCGCGCCGGGGAGGGACGGCGTCACGGGCTCGGCGCCGGTCGCGAGAAGGAGGCGATCGAAGGGAATCGTCTCGCCGCTCGGCGAGCGCGACTTCGCGTGCGCGAACGTCGATCGCCGCGACCGTCGTATTAAGGCGAAGGTCGATGGAATTGTCGGAATAGTAGCTCTGGTCGCGCAGCGGCAGCCACTCCTCTGGCGCGCTTCCGGCGAGATAGTCCTTCGATAGGTTGGGCCGGTCGACCGGCGGCGCGTCGTCGCTGCTCAGCATGACGAGATCGCCCTCGTATTTTTGCCGCCGCAGCATCTCGGCGGCGGCGAACCCGGCTGCGCCGCCGCCGACGATCACAATCCTGTTCGGCTCGTTGCTTTTGGGGCGCCGCCTCGCTTGAGCTTGAGCGCGCTTCTCGCGCACGAAGATCTTGCCGTCGCGCTGCTCGACCCGCCACGTATCGACTGGACTGAGCGCCGGCGCGCGCAGGGCTTCGCCGGTGCGAAGATCGAAGCAGGCGTGGTGCCAAGGGCATCTGACCGCGCCGTCGACGACGAGCCCGTCCGCCAGCGGCCCGCTATAGTGGGTGCAGTGAGCGCCGATCGCGAACATTTCGGGCCCGCTACGCACGAGCAGCACAGCCTCTTGCGCCACATGGCCGACCAGCTTGCCGCCATCGGGCAGTTCGGCGAGAGCAACGCCTTGCGCCAGGTCAGGTCCGGCCGGTTGGGCTTGGTCTTCAGCCATTTCCTTCCTCCCTTGCGGCAATCTTCGCCGCCTGCTTCGTTTGGGCGCGCATGGCGTCCATGAGGATTGGATATATCAAAAAGACGGACATAAGGCAGACGGACTTGACGCAGATCAAAGCGCGCCGAGTTCGTGTCGGGCCACAGGCGTCCGACAAGTCGCGCGAGGCGCGCCTTTATGGCTATGTGGATAGGCAAGGTTGATCCCGCCCCTCGCCCCGTGTCATGTTGGCTTCACTACCGCGGGGCAATTTGCGGGTTCAGTCGGGGTGGGCGTTGGGCTGTTGGACGAGTCGATAGGAAGCTCGTTTCCTTCCGGAAACCTCCACGGAGAATGAGACGGCGGGCGGCGCCATGATCCTCAGGACTAGGGTTCGAAGACTTGTTTTGAGGCTGGCGCCATTGGCGTCCGCGCTGCTCCTTAGCGGCTGCAATTGGGCGGTGCTCAATCCGAAAGGTCCGATCGCCGACGCCAACAGACAAATTCTGATCAATTCCGTCGGCATCATGCTCGCGATCGTGATCCCGACGGTCATCGCCACGCTCGCGGCGGCCTGGTGGTATCGATCTTCCAACACCAGGGCGCGCTATCTGCCGGACTTCGAATATTCCGGCGCGCTCGAGTTGATCGTATGGGCGATTCCTCTCCTGACGATCATGCTTTTGGGCGGGGTGGCCTGGATCGGCTCGCATGATCTCGATCCCGCGGTGCCGATCGAGTTGAAGGAAGAGCCGCTCAATGTTCAGGTCGTGTCGCTCGATTGGAAGTGGCTGTTCATTTACCCGGACCAACATATCGCCAGCGTCAATCGCCTGGTCGTTCCCGCGGGCACGCCGATCCGTTTCGCGCTGACCTCGGGGAGCGTGATGACCGCCTTCTTCGTCCCCCAACTGGGCAGCATGATCTACACCATGAACCGCATGAGGACACAGCTTAACCTCTTAGCCGATGAGCCGGGCGTCTTTCGTGGCCTTGCGACTCAGATAAGCGGCGACGGATTCGCCGACATGCATTTCACAGTCGAGGCGAAGTCATCGGAGGACTTCTACGCGTGGCTTGGCCAAACGCGCGCCACGGGAGATGAACTCACGCCAGAACGGTATATCGAGCTTTCCAAACAAAGCGTCGTGCCGGCGCCGTTTACCTTCCGCATGGTGTCTGACGGATTGTTCGAGAAGATTCTCGATCAGACATTGCCGCCTGGTCCCGGCCCGGTCGCTCAGACCAATCCGGGCGCGGCTCTCCGGACGGGGGATTAGCATGTTCGGCAAGCTGACCTGGCAAGCCATTCCCTTCGACCAGCCGATCCCTTTGGCCGCGGGCGCCTTTGTCATACTGGTGATGGTCGGCGCGGTCGCCTTCGTCACCATCAAGGGCTGGGTTCCGTATCTGTGGAGCGAATGGATCACCAGCGTCGACCACAAGCGGATCGGGATCATGTATGTGCTGCTCGCCTCGGTGATGCTGCTGCGCGGCTTCACCGACGCGATCATGATGCGCTCGCAGCAGGCGTTGGCGTTCCGGTCCCAGGGCTATCTGCCGCCGGAGCACTACAACCAGATCTTCGCCGCCCATGGCACGATCATGATCTTCTTCGTCGCCATGGCCTTCGTGATCGGGCTCATGAACTTCGTCGTGCCGCTGCAGCTCGGCGTGCGCGACGTCGCCTTTCCCACCCTGAATTCGGTCAGCTTCTGGCTGACCGCGACCGGCGCGCTGCTGGTCAACATCTCGCTGGTCGTCGGCGAGTTCTCCCGCGTCGGCTGGCTGCCCTTTCCGCCGCTGTCGGAACTCACCTACTCGCCTGGCGTCGGCGTCGACTATTACTTATGGGCCATTCAGATTTCTGGCGTCGGGACGCTGATGACCGGCGTCAACTTCGTCACCACCATCCTGAAGATTCATGCCCCCGGCATGACCTACATGCGCATGCCGATCTTCTGCTGGACGGCGCTCGCCGCCAATCTGCTCATCGTCGCGGCATTCCCGGTGCTGACCGCGACGCTGGCGATGCTGACCCTCGACCGTTACCTCGGCTTTCACTTCTTCACCAACGAGGCCGGCGGCAACATGATGATGTTCATGAACCTCATCTGGGTCTGGGGCCACCCCGAGGTTTACATCCTCATCCTGCCGGTGTTCGGCGTGTTCTCCGAGGTGGTGTCGACCTTTTCGCGCAAGACGCTGTTCGGTTACCGCTCGATGGTCCTGGCGACGCTGGCGATCTGCGTTGTTTCCTTCATGGTGTGGCTGCATCACTTCTTCACCATGGGCGCCGGCGCCAACGTCAACGCGATGTTCGCCATCGCCTCGATGATCATCGCGGTGCCGACGGGCGTGAAGATTTACAACTGGCTGTTCACCATGTACGGCGGCCGGATTGTCTATGCGACGCCGATGCTGTGGTCGGTCGGTTTCATGGTGACCTTCATTATCGGCGGCCTGACCGGCGTTTTGCTGGCGGTTCCGCCCGCCGACTTCATGGTCCACAATAGCCTCTTCCTGGTCGCGCATTTTCATAACGTCATTATCGGAGGCGTGCTGTTCGGCGCCTTCGCCGGCTACACCTTCTGGTTTCCGAAGGCGTTCGGCTTTCGGCTGCATGAGGGCTGGGGCAAGGCCGCATTCTGGTGCTGGTTTATCGGCTTCTATCTGGCATTCGCGCCGCTCTACGTTTTGGGTCTCATGGGCATGACCCGGCGGATGCAGCATTACGATGTGCCCGAATGGCGCCCGTGGCTTTTGGTCGCGGCATTGGGCGCTGCGGTCATTCTCGCGGGCATCGTGTGTCAGATCGCTCAGCTCGTTGTCAGCATCCGCCATCGCGAGGAATTGCGCGACCTGACCGGTGACCCCTGGATGGGCCGCTCGCTCGAATGGTCGACGTCGTCGCCGCCGCCCACGTTCAATTTCGCCGTCCTGCCTCATGTCGAGGACCGGGACGACTATTGGCGCAGAGCGCGCCTGGCTGAGCGAGGGGCGGGCCCGATGGCCGAACCGATCTATAAGCCCATCGAGATGCCGAGAAACAGCGCGACCGGCTTCGTCTGCGCGTTCTTCGCGACCTTCGCTGGCTTTGGCATGATCTGGCAAATCTGGTGGCTGGTCATCGTCGCCCTGGTCGGCGCTTTCGCCACTTTCGTCGTCTTCGCCTGGCGCGATCGCACCGAATATGAGATTCCGGCCGAGGAAGTCGCTCGCATCGACCGCGCCAACCGCCGTGCGCGCGGCGAAGCGCTCGCCGCCGAGGCCGTGTCGTGACCGCCTTTCAGGCAGGCGCCGGCTACGGCGACGACAGGCCCGAGAAGGCTCGGGGCCCCGCCGCAACCGTCTTGGATCACACTGACCCGGGCTCGAAGCGGATCATTGTCGGCTACGGCTTCTGGATCTTTCTGCTCAGCGACATCATCATGTTCTCGGCGTTTTTCGCCACCTATGCGGTCTTGGTGCACGAGACTGCCGGCGGGCCGAGCGGGAAGGATCTGTTCGACCTCCACAATGTCGCGATCGAGACCGCCTGCCTCCTATTGTCGAGTTTCACCTGCGGCTTGGCGGCCATCGGCGCCCGGGCGCACAACGGCCTCATGTACTACGGCGGTATGGCGGCGACCTGCGTGCTCGGACTGGGCTTTCTCGCCATCGAGATTCACGAATTCATCGGCATGATCGCTCAGGGCGCGGGGCCGACTCGCAGCGCCTTCCTCTCCGCTTTTTTCACCCTCGTTGGCTGCCATGGCGTTCACGTCAGCCTTGGCATCTTGTGGCTCTTGACGATGGTCGCGCAGGTGTTCGCCAAGGGCTATCGCGCCGACATTCTGCGTCGCGTGCTCTGCTTCGCGCTGTTCTGGCACACGCTCGACATTATCTGGGTCGCGATCTTCACGGTTGTCTATCTTTTCGGGGCAGGCGCATGAGCTCGACGGACGACTATCAGCCGCTCCATGGGGCCGACCATGCCCCCGGCGACGAGGCCGCGGGACGTCACGAGATCGCGGAAGGCGTTGTTGGCTATCTTATCGGCCTTGGCCTGGCGATCCTGCTGACGGCTGTGTCCTTTTTCATTGCGGGCACCTCGCTCGTCTGGGTGCCCAGCATCCCGATCGCACTGGTGGTGCTGGCGATTGCGCAGATTGGCGTACACCTCGTCTTCTTCCTGCACATCACGACCGGGCCCGATAACGTCAACAACGTGCTGGCGCTTGCGTTCGGCGTCCTGATCGTCTTTCTGATCCTCGTTGGGTCGCTCTGGATCATGTACAACCTGAATCAGAACATGGGGCCGATACCCATGCCGATGGGATAGTCGGCGGCTGGGTCTACGGTGGTGCGGCGCGCCAGGATGCGGCTCACGCGGGAGCGTGCGATCGGACTGCCGCAGCCGGTTTATACAAATGCGATATGCCTTTATGCTGCCGTGGGACCTGCGGAACGATCTTTTCCAGGCGCCGCCCGCGCTCGCCATGCTCCGCAGGTTGTGCGGTCGCAACCTTTAAGTCGGGCAATCTTCAGCGCATAACGCAGGAATTGGGACCTCAGGGCCGTGTGCGTACTCTGGCTCGACCTGGCGGCATCGCCTGCCGCGCTCATGAATCCGGCGACGCCCTCAAATAGCCACCGCGACCTCGGGATTTCCTTGACGGGGCCAGGGAACCTTCCCCATGCCCGACGCGTTTGGCGTGCTAGCGAATGGCGCGGGGCCGTGCAGGGCGCTTGTCTTGGCGATGGTTGCGACAGCTCCACCGGCCTGAGAGGGCTGCGCATTTGTCTCCCCGTCGCCCGCATTGCCTTGAGCTCGCTTCGACCTCAGCGGCGCAATTCCGGGCTCACTGTCATCCATTTGGCCGGCCTTTCTTCAAAGCATCGCGCACCGACGTTGAGCGCTTAGCGGCGCCAAATCGTGCAGCGTGATCACGTATTGTCGAGCAAAATCCAAAGATCGGGGGCCAGCCCATATCCGCGAGCCCCAGCAACCAATCGCGCGAAACGGGGCGCGCCGCGGAGCCCTTCTTCTCGACCAAACGCGGCGGCAAGGGGTTGGGTCTGGGCCTTTCCATGGTTCGCGGGCTCGCTCATCAGTCCGGCGGAGCGATGCAGATCGTGAGCCGATTGGGCGAGGGAACCACGGTTCTGCTTTGGCTTCCTGTGGCGGCGGATGTCCGCGCGATCGGGCCTGATGCGGCTGTTTCCGCTGTCGGCGTCGAGAACCGCGCACGTCGCATCCTTCTGGTCGACGACGATCCGCTTGTTCTCATGGCGACCGCGGACATGTTGCGGGAGCTCGGGCACGAGCCGATCGAGATGACGTCGGCGAAAAAAGCGCTCGAGGCGGTCCGCGGGGGCGAGCGCCAGGACCTGGCGATTCTCGACTACGCCATGCCTGAAATGTCGGGCGTCGCCTTGGCGGAACTGTTGCGCGAGGCCTATCCGGAGCTGCCGCTGATGCTGGCGACGGAATATTTGGAGCAAGAGAAGTCGGGGGGCGCTTTGCCCAGGCTGAATAAGCCTTACACACTTGCCGAGTTGACCCGCCAGATCGACTTGCTGGCCGCGGGCGCGCGATAGGGCGAGCGCGGACGAGCGGGCGCCGCTTAAATCGATGATCCGTGCAACTGGCGCAGACGAACCTTCAGGAAATCGAAGTCGACAGGCTTCGTCACAAAGTCAGCAGCGCCGCAGTCGGCTGCACGGCGGCGCCGTTCATCGTCATCGTAGGCCGTCAGCATCATCACCGGGAGCTCGGGGCGTCGTTTCTTGACCTCGCGCAAGAGCGACAGGCCGTCCATCCCAGGCATATTGATGTCCGACAGGATGACGACCAGCTGGGGCTCGATCTCGCTGGCGAGGCGTTCCAGCGCTTCTGCAGCCGATTTCGGCAAAATGCAGGACATAGACCTCCTCCCGCGTTTCACGTCGAAATTGCTGCCGAAAGAGGGCGGCGACGTCGGGTTCGTCATCGACAATCAAAATGCTGACAGGCATGATTCTCTACTTACGCTGAACGATCCGGAGAGCGGCCCCGCGGCAGACGGACGATAAATTCGGTGGACTCTCCGACGAGGCTTGAGACCTCGATCGTCCCGCGATGCTGGTTGGTCACGATTTCATAGCTGATCGACAGTCCGAGCCCTGTGCCCTCTCCAGTCGGCTTCGTGGTGAAGAAAGGCTGGAACAGCTTGTCCCTGACCTCGGCCGGAATCCCGCCGCCATTGTCGCGCACCCGCACTTCAACAGCATCGCCGAGATCGCGGGTGGTCACCGCCAAGGTTGGCCTGAAGTCGGCGCCATTCATCTCCCGCTGCCGCTTATTCGTGGCGTAGAACGCATTGCCGAACAGATTGAGGAACACTCGCGTCATATCCTGCGGCACGAGCGCGATCGGCGGGATATTCTCGCCATAGGCTCGTTCGATGGCGACGTTGAAGTTCTGATCCTGAGCGCGGGCGCCGTGATAGGCGAGGTTGAGCGACTCCTCGATGAGCGCATTGAGATTGACGCTTTCCACATGACCGCTGCCGCCACGGGAATGCGCAAGCATGCTTTTCACGATATTGTCGGCGCGCTTGCCATGCTCGACAATGCGTTTGAGATTGCCGATCAAGAGATCGCTCGCCTCCGTGAATTCGCGACGCCCTTGATCGTCGAGCGCCGCAAGCGCCGGCGCGGCTGCCTGGTTAAGTTCGTCCAGGAGGCCAACGGAAAGGTTGGCGAAGTTGTTGACGAAGTTGAGCGGGTTTTTGATTTCGTGGGCGATGCCCGCGGTCAATTGACCGAGCGAGGCCATTTTCTCAGCCTGAATGAGATTGGCTTGGGCCGCCTTCAGATCGTGCAAAGCGGCCTCGGCAGTGTCTCGCGCGGCGCGTGTTTCCATCTCGGCGCGCTGTCGTTCGCTTTCCAGTCGATCGCGCTCAATCAGGCTGTCGCGCAACATGCCGAGCGTTTTGGTCATCGCTGCGATCTCGGGGACGCTTGCGGGCGGCATGGCGACGTTCAGTTCGCCACGCGTGATGGAGGCAATGCTCCGATCCAGCTGCTTCAGGGGAGCGGTGATCGAGTGAACGGTCAGTGCGGTGAAGCCCAATGCGAGCGCAAGCGCTCCTATTCCCCCGGCTATCGCAAGCTTGACCGCCAATTCCGCCTGCCGGGTGGAGATGTCGCGGCGAGTCACGGCCTGCTGCTCGAGCCTGTCCACGATCTTGTCGATCTTGTCCTCGATGACAAGAACACGGCTCTTCGCCTGCGCCAGCAGAGCGTTGCCGGCGGCGCTGTCATCACTTGAATAGGCGACGCCCGCCTGCCGCGCCAGGTTGGTCATGATGTGAACTTCGCCTCCGATCTGAGCGACCACCGCAGGATCGACTGCGGAAATCGCCTTCAGATCGGAATCGAGCCCCGACCTCGCGCGTTCCGCCGCTTCCTGAGAGGGGGCGAGCTGCGTGACGGCGGAGTTGATCGCCCAATATTTCAAATCGCCAAAGTGCTTGCTGGCCGAATTGGCGTCCCGAACTGTTGAAACCAGCCTGGCTTCCTCGGTGAGGCTTCGCGAGTTGCGGACCAGCTCTCGGATCAGAAGCGCGGAGGAGCCGGCGAGGATCGATAGAAGCAGCGCTGACAGAAAGATCAGCCTCAGGCGAATCGAGAAATTCGGCATCAGTCGAGCTTCATAAAGCCATTTCCGGCGCGGATGAAGGGGGGACCATTCACAGTCCGGGCGCGTCGCTCTCGCTTTGACGGTGAGAGCGGATCAAAACCATGGATCAGCTGTTTGTCAGCGTCCGTGATCGTCATCACATAGCTGGTGAGCCAGCAAAAGGGTGTCTACAATGACATCGAATTGTGCGATGAAGTGGACCTCTCGATCCCTCTGTCCGTAGAAACAGATTTGGTGTGAACCAAATGGAGGAAAAGATGAAAGTCTTGAAACGTCTGAGCGCTCTCATTTCTTGTGTTATCCTCCTCGGGTTTGTGCATGCGGGGGCTGTCCTCGCCGCCCCCATTTCCTTCAAAGTCCCGCTGACTGGCGCACAGGGCGTGCCGCCGGTCGACACGACGGGATCGGGAACCGCGGAGCTGACATACGATCCGGCGACCCGGGTCGTCACCTGGAACATCAGCTACAGTGGGTTGTCGAGCCCGACTACGATGGCTCATTTCCATGGGCCCGCGAAGGAAGGCAAAAATGCGCCACCCGTGATCTGGCTCAGCAAGCAGGGCAGCCCGCCCACGAACCCGATAAAAGGGAGCGCCACGCTCACTCCGGATCAGGCGAAACAGTTTTCCGCCGGAGAGTGGTATGTCAACGTTCACACTCAATCCCATCCTGCAGGGGAAATCCGCGGTCAGGTCATTCCTCCCAAGAGCTGAGCGCGAAGGGCCGACGAAGCTTCAAACGAGGTTGACCAGCAAGGCTGTGGCGAGGGCGCAGCCGAGCAACAGCAGGCCCGCTCGCGCCGGACTGCCCGCTCGCGGCGCGACGACGCTTGCGGGCAAGACCTTTGTTCCCGTGACCATCGGGCGCAACAGGTTCTGTCCCTTGATCGCCGCAAAGCCCGCGATCGCCAGAACATGCAGAACGATGGCCGCCAGCAGCACATCCCAGCCGATCGCGTGAGCGGACGCAATCGCGTTGGCGGCCCACGCGGGCACAATCTCGGTCATTGGCCCCTCGTCGGCGATGTCGTTGGCGACGTAGACTCCAGTCAATGTCTCGACGAGCAGCAGCGCAAGCAGGAGCACGACCATCCAGCCGCCCGCCGGGTTGTGCCCCACTTGATGGTCCGGCTCTCGCCGAAACGAGTTTTTCAGGTGCTGAAAGACGGTTCGCGGCGCGGATAGAAAGCCGGAAAAGCGCGCTGTCTCGCCGCCAAAGAATCCCCACAGCAACCTGAACAAGACCAGCGTGAGCACGGCGTACCCGATCCATCCGTGCCAGACCATCCAGTTCAGCCGCCACGTCGCATAGGCCGCCGCGACAAGCGCCACGATGAGCCAGTGGAAGATGCGGATGGGATAGTCCCACACAAGAACGACGCGCGGCGCGGTCCCCATCGCCCTACCGTGTCAGCAGATTTGCTAAGAAGATTATCGCAATATCATTCGGGGTCGTCCATGCCGGCTCTATCGCAACAAGTCGGCGCCCGCTCGCGCAACGCTCGCTTCGAGCAAAGACGAGTCCCATGATTTCTAGACCTCCGGTCGCAGAACGGTGCGGGCGACGGCCTCGCGCCAGCCGCGATAGCGGGATTCGCGCTCGCCTGGCGCCATCGACGGCATGAAGCTCATCTGCCGCCGCCAAGTCTTCGCGAACTGCTCTGGATCGGGATAGAGACCTGCCTGCCAGCCCGCTAGATAACCCGCGCCCAGGGCGGTGGTCTCGAAAATCTCGGGGCGGTCGACCTGCGCATCCAACATGTCGGCGAGGAACTGCATCGTCCAGTCGCTGGCGCTCATTCCGCCGTCTATCCGGATAACGGAAGCAAATTCACCGTCCCATAGTCCTTTGGAATCGGCGCGCATCGCGTCGATGAGATCACGGGTCTGGTAACCGACGCTCTCGAGCGCTGCTCGGACGATCTCTTTGCGCGTGGCGCCGCGCGTCAAGCCAAAGATCGCGGCGCGGGCCTCGCTGTCCCAATGGGGAGCGCCAAGGCCGGTGAAAGCCGGCGCCAGATAGACTTGCTGGCGGGGGTCGGCGCTGGCCGCCAATTCGCCTGCCTCTGCCGCAGTGGCGAGAATCCCGAGGCCGTCGCGCAGCCATTGCACTGTCGCGCCAGCCGAGAAGATCGAGCCTTCGAGCGCGAACGTGCGCTTGCCATCGAATTGGTAGGCGATGGTCGTCAGCAATTTGTGTGTCGATTCGACAGGCTGGTCGCCGGTGTTGGCGAGAAGGAAACATCCCGTTCCGTAAGTCGACTTCACCATTCCAGGACGAAAACAAGCCTGCCCAATCAGCGCCGCCTGCTGGTCTCCGGCGATTCCGCGGATGGGGATCGCGGCGCCAAAATGTTCGGCGGCCGCCTCGCCGAATTCGGCGGCGCAATCCTTAACCTCTGGGAGCATCGAAAGTGGAATGCGGAAGAGAGCCAGAAGGTCGTCGTCCCAAGCGCCCGAGTGGATGTTGAACAGAAGTGTCCTCGAGGCGTTGGTGGCGTCGGTGACGTGAACCTTGCCGTTGGTCAGGCGCCAGACGAGAAAGCTGTCGACGGTGCCGAAGGCCAAGTCTCCACGTTCCGCTTCAGCGCGAGCGCCGGGGACGTTGTCGAGAATCCAGGCGATTTTCGTCGCCGAGAAATAGGGATCGAGCAGCAAGCCGGCGCGCGCGGATAGGAGCTTCTCGCAGCCCCGATCCTTGAGTTCGGCGCAAAGCCCCGCCGTGCGGCGATCCTGCCAGACGATCGCATTGTGGATCGGACGGCCAGTCGTCCGGCTCCAGACCAGCGTCGTTTCGCGCTGGTTGGCTATCCCGAGCCCGGCGAGCGCGCTTGGCTCGACGCCAGCCCTCAACAGAGCCTGCCGCGCCGTCGAGAGCGTAGTCCGCCACAGCGATTCCGGGTCGTGCTCGACCCAGCCTCCTTGAGGAAAGATCTGCGGGAACTCCTCCTGCGCCATGGCGACCAGCGCAGCGTCCGGCCCGAAGACGATCGAGCGCGTCGAGGTCGTGCCCTGATCGACGACGAGAACATGCCGGGTCATGGAAGCCATCCTTGCCCAAATGCTGGGCTACACCGTGACGGACTCGGGCTGGCTGTCGAGGAGATGCGACAGGAACGCCAGGCCTCGCTCCACCTGAATGCGCGTAACCGGGCCACCCAGTCCGACCCGCACGGCTTCAGGCGGCGGGCCGTTCGCCGCGAAGGCGTCGCTTGGCACGACGCCAAGACTGCTCGGGCGCGCCTGGCTCACGAAGACCGAGCGGGTCCATCCATTGCGCATCGGCAGCCAAATGTTGAAGCTCAGCGGATCGGAGAGATACGAACCCGGCTCCAGCGCCTGCGCGGCGATGCGCTCTCGAACGATGCTTTCCGACCGGATGAAGCGCAGGATCATGTCGGCGGTGCCGTCGTTGATCCACCGCGTCGCGACTGCCGCCGAGACTGGCGAGGCCATCACGCAGAGCGCACGCATCGAACTGTTGAACGACCAAGCGGCTGTTGGCGTCGGCGCGACGACATAGGCCAGACGCAGGCCAGCGCCGATGCACTTGGCGAGGCCCGCAATATGCCAGCAGACGTCCGGCGCGATGGCCGCGAGCGGCGGCGGCCCATGCGTCGGAATGAATCCGTAGGCGTCGTCCTCGACAATCGGGACCTGGAGCCGGCGCGCGAGCGAGCAGATGGCGGCGCGTCGACGTTCGGGGATGGTGATGGTTTTTGGATTCTGCAAGGTGGGGTTCAGATAGATCGCTTTTGGCGCATGACGGCGCGCAGCCTCCTCGAGCGCCTCCGGGATGACGCCGTCGCCGTCCATGTCCACCCCGATCAGCTGCAAACCGAGTTGCGCGCAAATCGCGCGGACTCCGGGATAGGTGATCGCTTCGCACAGCACGCTGTCTCCGGCCCGTGCGAGCAGGGTGAAGATCCCCACCATCGCGCCATGCGCGCCGGGCGCGAGGAATATGCGCTCCTGCGAAGGGACGAGGGCCCGCCGTCCGAGCCAGCTCGCGGCCGCGTCCCGGTCCATCGGCGATCCGCCAAAGCCCTGGTAGCGCAACAACGAATTGAGATCGGCGGCGACGCTCGCAAATCCCTCCCTCATCCGCTGAAGCAGTTCCGGATTGTCCGGCTCCGGCGGCATGTTCATCGTGAAGTCGGCGCGCGAGCGCTGTGGGCCGGCGTCGCCTCGAACCGAGGCGTGTCGCCGAATGAAGGTGCCGCGCCCGACGACGGATTCGACGAGACCTCGCTTTCCGGCCTCGACATATCCTCGCGCGACGGTGGTGAAGTCGAGCGCGAGGCGCCCCGCCAGATCTCTTTGCGGCGGCAGGCGATCGCCGGGGGCCAGACGCCCGGCCGCGACATCGGCTGCGATCGCATCGGCTATGGCGAGATATTTGGGGCCCTCGCGGCCCAGCAGGACCGGCGCCCAGGATTTCATGGCGCAGGGGCCGCTTTCTCACGATTGACTGGAGATTGTTGAGCGCGGCGTGCCTCCCCTTGGGGCGCCGAAACGCCCGAGAAACCGGCCGCCATTTTTGTGTTTGACGGGATGTGCGGCACATTGACTGTAAACTTGAGGCGATTTATCGGATTTTGACCTCAACATTGACCTCAAACATGATGGCACGGCCCTTGCTGCAAGGGCAATGCCGGCGCGGGGCCGGCTCGCACGCGAAAGGCCAAACCACGATGCCAGCGGTCACCCATCCGGCGCACAAGAAAGGCGACTCTTTCGTCGACTATGAGGAAAAGGTTTTCGAGGACGTCAAGGCGCAGCCCGGGGAAAAAGCCCTTGTGACCTTCCATACAGTGGCCTTCGAGGGTTCGATCGGTCTCGTCAACCTGCTTCAGGCGACCCGTCTGCTGCGCAAAGGCTTCGAGACCTCCATCCTGCTCTATGGGCCAGGCGTGACGCTTGGCGTGCAGCGCGGCTTTCCGAAGATCGGCGATGAAGCCTTCCCGGGCGCTCAGAACTTCAACAATCAGATCACGAAGTTCATCGCCGAGGGCGGCAAGGCCTATGCCTGCCGCTTCGCGCTGCAGGCGCTTTATGGCCACGGCGAACCTTCGCTGATCGAGGGGATCCGGCCGATCAACCCGCTCGACGTGCTCGACCTCGTGCTCCTGCATCGCCGCGACAACGCCTTCATCCTCGACACCTGGACGCTCTGACGCCTCCGAGGCGGGGCCGGCTCCCGGCCCGCCAACCCGAACGAGGACGCAATGTCACAAACGCGAAAGGTGCGCGCCGCGGCGGTGCAGATCGCCCCCGATCTCACGTCCGGCGCGGCGACGCTCGATCGGGTGATTGCGGCGATCGATGACGCTGGAGGGAAGGGCGCCGAGTTCATCGTTTTCCCCGAGACCTTCGTTCCCTGGTACCCTTACTTCTCCTTCGTCACGCCGCCCGTCCAGAGCGGCGCCGAGCATATCCGTCTCTATGAGCACGCCGTGCCGGCGCCCGGCCCGGAGACCAATCGGGTGGCGGCCGCCGCGCGCAAGCATGGCGCGGTGATCGTGCTCGGCGTCAACGAGCGTGACCACGGCTCGCTCTACAACACGCAGCTCGTGTTCGACGCTGACGGCGCGCTCAAATTGAAGCGGCGCAAGATCACGCCGACTTTCCATGAGCGGATGATCTGGGGCCAAGGCGACGGCTCGGGCCTAAGCGTGGTCGACACCGCGGTTGGCCGCGTGGGCGCGCTCGCTTGCTGGGAGCACTACAACCCCCTCGCGCGCTACGCGTTGATGGCGCAGCACGAGGAGATCCACGCATCGCAATTTCCGGGCTCGCTGGTCGGTCCGATCTTCGCCGAGCAGATCGAGGTGACGATCCGCCATCATGCGCTCGAGAGCGGCTGCTTTGTGGTCAATTCCACCGGGTGGCTGACCGAAGCCCAGATCGCCTCGATCACGCCGAACGAAGCTCTTCAGCGTGGCCTGCGGGGGGGATGCATGACCGCGATCATCTCGCCCGAAGGTCGCCATCTCGCGCCCCCGCTGACCGAGGGCGAGGGCGTTCTCGTCGCCGACCTCGATCTCTCCTTCATCGTCAAGCGCAAAAGGATGATGGATTCCGTCGGCCACTACGCGCGCCCCGAGCTCATGAGCGTCCGGCTCGATCAGCGTCCGGCCCGTCCTTTGCATTTATCGCCCGAGCCTGCGCTTTCCCCCGAAGGAGACGGCCATGAGCCTGCCGACCGAACGCCTGATCAACGAGTTGCAGAGTTTCGGCGTTCGGCTGGCTGATCCGAAAGCCGGCGTTGAAAGTCGGCGCGGCGGCGCCGGCCCGTCCGACCACAAGGCCCTGACGATCGACGGCGTGACGGTCATGGCGCCGGTGCATACCGCGCCCGCCTTCGAGAGCCCCTACGTTGTCGAGAAGCCGAACGCCTCGGGCTTAAGCCGCATCCTGCGCAATGGCGAGGCGGTGGCGGAAGTCCGCTTCCCCGAGCGACCGCGGTTCTATGATCTGAAGACCGAGGACGGCGTCCCGTATTCTCACATTGCGACGCTCCACGGCCGCGACGTGCTTGCGACCACCGTCCTGCAGACCTGTATCCGCTATCAGAGCCGCACGAAGACCTGCCGGTTCTGCGCCATCGGCCAGTCGCTCGCGGCGGGCAGGACTGTCGAGCGCAAGACGCCCGCGCAGCTTGCCGAAGTCGCCCGCGCGGCGGTCGAGCTCGACGGCGTCAAGCATATGGTGATGACCACCGGCACTCCGCCGGGCCGTGATCGCGGCGCGGCCATCCTGTGCGAAAGCGCGGCGGCGGTAAAAGCCGCCGTCGATCTCCCGATCCAGGCGCAATGCGAGCCGCCCGATGACGATTCTTGGCTCGAACGGCTCGCCCGCGCGGGCGTCGACAGTCTCGGCATGCATCTTGAAGTCGTCGGGTCCGAGCTCCGGCGCAAAATGATGCCGGGCAAGTCCGAGGTTTCGGTCGAGCGCTATTTCAAAGCCTTCGCCGCGGCGGTCCCCGTCTTCGGCCGGGGCCAGGTCTCGACCTACATTCTCGCGGGCCTGGGCGATCCGGCGGAGTTGATCATCGAGATCTGCGAGAGGCTTATCGCGCTCGGCGTCTACCCGTTCGTCGTTCCCTTCGTGCCGATCTCCGGCACGCCGCTCGAAAGCCGCGCGGGACCGGCTCCCGAGTTCATGCATACGATCCTGGAGCCGCTCGCCGCGATGCTGGTCGAGGGCGGCCTGAAGGCGGCGGACATCAAGGCCGGCTGCGGGAAATGCGGCGCCTGCTCGGCGCTGTCGACCTACGAGCGGAGGCTCGCGTCATGATCTTCGAGCCGTTCGAACGTTTCAGCCCGAGCGAGTTCCGCATCAAGTTCGCCGCCTCGCGCTGGGAGCGTGAAGGCGCCTACGCGCTCAGGCGCCAGGTCTTTTGCGAGGAGCAGGGTTTGTTCGAGGACGATCGCGACGCAGTCGATGACTACGCCATCACGCTCGTCGCCCTGTCCATGCTTGGGGTCGCGGCCGACCAGGTCGTTGGAACGGTCCGCATTCATGAGGACGAACCGGGACTCTGGCGCGGCTCCCGGCTCGCGGTCGCGCGCGAGTGCAGGCGTATCGGCGCGATCGGCGCAACCCTGATCAGGCTTGCTGTCTCGTCAGCGCATGCGATGGGCGCCCGAAGGTTCCTCGCGCATGTGCAGGCCCCGAACGCGCCCCTTTTTAAGCAAATGCATTGGGAGTTGCTCGAAGAGGTCGAGCTGCACGGACGGCCGCACGTGAAGATGCGCGCCGATCTCGATTTCTACCCGCCCTGCCATGCGCCGGAAGTCGGCTACGTCGCGTTGAGGAAGGCGGCCTGACATGGACGCGGCGGCTCTCGATGCGCTCACCGAGCGTTTGCGCGCGAGTTCAGCGCTCGCCGCGAAGGCCGATATCGGCGCGGTCGCGTCGCGCTTGCGCATCACGCAGGGCGCGATCCCGGTTGGCGACGATTGCGCGGCGATCCCTGATGGCGATGGGCATCTGCTCTTCGCCGCCGAGGGCTTCATCAGTGCATTCGTCGCCGCCGATCCCTGGTTCGCCGGCTGGTGTGGAATTATGGTCAATCTGAGCGATGTCGCCGCGATGGGCGGCCGTCCCGTCGCCGTTGTCGACGTCATCTGGGCTGGGGGCGCGGACGGGGCGCAGCCGATTCTCGACGGCTTGCGCGCCGCCGCCGCCGCCTATGGCGTTCCGATCGTCGGCGGCCATACCAACCTGCACAGTTCCGAGAAGCATCTGGCGGTCGCTGTTGTTGGGCGCGCAGGCGCGCAGCTGTTGACGAGCTTCGACGCCGAGCCGGGTGACGTGTTGATCATGGTCGTCGACAGGCGCGGCGCCTATCGCGAGCCGTTCGACAATTTCCAGACGGCGCTCGAGGCGCCTCCCGAGCGCCTCCGCGCCGATCTCGCGCTTCTGCCGGAGGTCGCCGAAAAGGGTCTCGCCCGCGCCGCCAAGGATATCAGCCAGGGCGGGATTCCAGGCACGGCCGCCATGCTGGCTGAAAGCTCCGGCGTGTCGATCGCGCTCGATCTCGACGCGATCGAGCCGCCGCCGGGCGTCATGCTCGAGCGGTGGTTCAGGACCTTTCCGAGCTACGGTTTTCTCCTGTCCGTCGCGCCTCGGCATGTCGAAGGGGTGCTTGCGATGTTTCGCGCGCGCGGGCTGCACGCGGCTTCGATCGGCGCCGTCAAACCGGGAAGCCAGGTCACGCTACATTCCGAGGGCCACAGCGCGCTACTCAGGGACTTTAGCGCCGAGCGGCTGATGGGGTTCGGCGCAGGAGCGCGAGCCGCATGAGCCGCCCCCTTCGCGTCGCCATGCTGACGCACTCGACCCTCCCGCGCGGCGGCGTCGTGCATGCGATGTGCCTCAGCGAGGCGCTCGACAGGCTCGGCGTCGAGACCACGCTGCACGCGCCGGACGCCACTGGTCGCGGTTTCTTTCGCGAGCCTCGTTGCGCGACAATCGCCTTTCCCGTCGAACCCGCGCCCTCCCGAACCGCTGACATGGTCGAGCAGCGCATCGACGACTACCTCCGCTGGTTTCGCCGGCCGGAGAACCGCGGCTTCGATCTTTATCACGCCCATGACGGGATTGGCGCCAACGCGCTTGCGACGCTTAGGCATGAGCGCCTCATCCCCGCCTTTATCCGCACAGTTCACCACATGGACGATTTCTCCGACCCGCGTCTCATCCGGCGACAGGCGCGGTCGATCCTCGCGGCGGACGCGTTGATGGTCGTGAGCGGCCTCTGGCGCAAGAAGCTGATCGAGCGCTTCGGCCGCGAAGCGGAGGTCGGCGGGAATGGCGTGGACGCTTACCGATATTCCCCGCGAGCCGACGGAACCGAGGCGGAGCTCAAGGACCGCCTCGGCCTCGGAGCGGGCCCCGTGTTTCTGTCGGTCGGAGGGGTCGAGGCGCGCAAGAACACGGTTCGCATTCTTAAGGCTTTCGCCGAGATTTATCGCGCCAGGCCCGATGCGCGCCTCGTCATTGCGGGCGGCGCGAGCCTGCTCGATCATCATGCCTATCAAGCGGCGTTCGGCCGCGAGCTGACAGCGCTGGGGGAGGGCGCCTCGGCGGTTTCGCTGCTCGGTCCCATCGCCGATCCCGACATGCCGGGGCTCTACCGCCTGGCTTCAGCGCTCGTATTCGCATCGGTCAAGGAAGGCTTTGGTCTCTGCGTGCTCGAGGCGATGGCGAGCGGAGCGCCGGTGGTCGTCTCGCGGATCGCGCCCTTCGTCGATTATCTCGATCCCTCCGATGCGCTCTGGTGCGATCCGGCGGATTCGTCGTCGATCGCGGGCGCCATGCGGCAATCCTTGCGGCCGGAGGTCGCGAACGCGTTGCGCGCGCGAGGTCCGCTCGTCGCCGGGCGATTTGGCTGGCGAGAGGTCGCCGAGCGGCATCTGCCGGTCTATCGCCGCCTGCGGGAGCCGGTCGATGCCTGAGATGCGCTTCGTCATCCGCTGGCCCGACGGAAGGCGGGAGAGTTGCTACTCCCCGTCGCTCGTCATCAGGGATTTTCTTCGCGAAGGCGAGAGTTATCCCGTCCCAGACTTCCTGCAACGCAGCCGCGAGGCGCTGCGCATCGCCTCGGAGCGGGTTCAGGCCAAGTACGGCCACGCGTGTTCGCTGGCGCTCGGCCAACTCGCGCGCATCGAGGCGAAAGCGACGCAATTCGAAGGGCAGGGGGACGCGTGCGTCGCCTGCGAGCTTTTTCTCGACGGAGAGGCAAGATGAGTGCGGAGCACAAATCCGAACGCCGCTACGGCGCGATCGTCGTCGGCGGGGGCCAAGCAGGGTTGTCGGCGAGCTATTGGCTTTCGCAAGCCGGGGTCGATCATGTGGTGTTCGAGAAGAAGTCGATCATGCACAAATGGCGCGAGGAGCGGTGGGATAGTTTCTGCCTCGTGACGCCGAACTGGCAATGTCAGCTGCCGGGGCACCCTTACGACGGATCCGATCCGCACGGCTTCATGGTGAAGCACGAAATCCTCGCCTATCTCGATCGCTTCGCGCGCAAGACGAACGCCGCGGTGAGGGAGGGCATCGAGGTGCTGGCCGTCGAAAGGGAGAGAGACCTCTTTCACGTGACGACCAGTGAGGGACGCTTTTTGGCCGACGCGGTCTTTCTGGCCACGAGCCTTTACGGCGACCCTTATCGGCCGCGCTGCGCCGAGCGCGTTCCGGACTCGATCGCTCAGATTTACTCCGCCGAATATCGCAACGCAGCTACGCTGCCGCCAGGCTCCGTAATTGTCGTCGGATCAGGCCAATCGGGAGCGCAGATCGCCGAGGACCTGCATCTCGCCGGGCGCAACGTGCACGTTGTCACCGGCAACGCGCCGCGTTGCGCGCGCTTCTATCGCGGGCGCGACGTCGTCGACTGGCTAACGGACATCGGTCAGTACGAGATAACGGTCGCGGACGAGGGGATGGGCCACAAGCGACAGGACACCAATCACTACCTCACCGGCCGCGATGGCGGACGCGACATCGATTTGCGGGCTTTTGCGCGAGACGGCATGTCGCTCTATGGGCGCCTCAAGGACGTCGCCAACGGCCGGATGATGTTCGAGCCGAATCTCGAAGCCAATCTCGATGGGGCGGATCGGGTTTACAACGGCATCAATGCTCTGATCGATCGATACATCGCCGACAAGGGAATCGAGGCGCCTCCGGGCTCCGTCTATGAGCCGGTCTGGACGCCGCGCGAGGAGCCTGAGGCCCTCGACCTCGTCGCATCCGGCGTCGCGGCGATCGTTTGGGCGACCGGATTTACGCCCGACTGGTCTTATGTCCGCCTGCCGATCTTCGA
The DNA here is from genome assembly GCA_963696665.1 of uncultured Alphaproteobacteria bacterium. Classification (GTDB taxonomy): domain Bacteria; phylum Pseudomonadota; class Alphaproteobacteria; order Rhizobiales; family Beijerinckiaceae; genus Roseiarcus. Next base: position 54,385 of record CAVOLE010000028.1, on the reverse strand, counting down.
CGGCTCCGGCTACCCCGTGAATTGGCGCGGGGTGACGAGCGTGCCCGGAATGTTCGTGCTTGGACTCCCGTGGCTCTGGACCTGGGGGTCCGGACGTTTCTTGAGCGTAGGACGGGACGCCGAGCACGTCGTTCAGCATTGGCTTCAGGCGGTCGGCATGGTCTCCGCGGCTTGAGCAATCCGCGTCCGCATGGCGCTCCCTACAGGGTCGCTGCAGGCAATGGAGGTTTGCCGAGAATCATATCGGACGCCTTCTTTGCGACCATGATGGTCTGGGCGTTCGTGTTGCTCGATGGCACAAACGGCATGACCGAAGCGTCGACGACGCGAATGCCCAGAAGGCCACGCAGCTTTAGATCGGGCGTCACGACAGCGTTCGCCTTCGCGTCCGAGCCCATGGCGCAGGTTCCGGCGGGATGGTGGTCCGTCTTGCAGGCGCGATAGACGTATTCGGCGAGCTGCTCCTCGGTGCGAACATCATCACCCGGCATCCGCTCCGCCATGATGAAAGGCTTCAACGCAGGCTGGCGCAGGATTTCCCGCGCGATCCTCAGGCCCTTGATTGAGCATTCGCGGTCGTAAGGATCGGCCCAGTAATTCGGATCGATGAGAGGAGCCGCTTTCGGATCGGCGCTGGCGATCCGCACAGTCCCGCGAGAACGAGGACCAGGAAGGCCGAATTCAAAGTGACGCCCGGATTCTTCATTGCGGCCCCGCCAGCCTCAATGCCGGACCCGAGGCCGAGGTGAAACTGGATGTCGGGCGATCGCGCCTGTTTGTCGGCGTACCAAAATCCGCCAATCTCAAAAAGCGTCGAGGTCACGGGACCGGTCTTGAAGGCGAAGTACTGGAGACCCGCCCAGGCGGTGCGATGCGGACGCGAGACCCGATCGTAGGTGTGCTCTCCGGTGCATTCGGAGATCGCGTACAAATCCAGGTGATCCTGCATATTCGAGCCCACGCCCGGAAGGTCATGCACGACGGTCACTCCGGCCGCCTTCAAGGCGTCTGCGGGCCCGATGCCAGACAGCTGGAGAAGGCGCGGCGAGCCGATGGCGCCGCAACTGACGATGATCTCCCGGTCTGCGTTCAGGGTCTCGGTCCCGGTTCCCGAGACGACTGTCACGCCGATCGCGCGGCCGTTCTGGACTTCGATCTTCAAGGTCTGGGCGTTGAGGCGAACCGTAAGGTTCTTCCTGCCCTCTACCGGCTTCACGAATGCGGTCGATGCCGAAGATCGTTCGGCGTTGCGGGTGGAAAGCTGGTAGTGGCTGATCCCGTCCTGAATGGCGCCGTTGAAATCGTCGTTGAAGGGAATACCGAGTTCCTGCGCGGCGCGCAGGAACGCGTAGCTGATGGGCGGCGGATTGATAGGATAGGATACTCCGAGCGGGCCGCCATAGCTGTGATAGGCGTTATGGAGCTTCTGGTTGTCCTCGCTCCGTTTAAAATAGGGCAGGACCTCACGATAGCTCCAGCCGACCGCTCCGGCCTCGCTTGCCCAGGCGTCGTAGTCTTTGGCGTTGCCGCGCGTGTAGAGTTGAGCGTTGATCGATGAGCCGTCATACGAAAATGGCCAGCCCGGCGTCGCGCCGTCGCGATAGACAATGGGCTCGAAGTCCTGTGCGCGATAGCGGAGGACGACGGCGCCGTAAAGCTTCGAGTTTCCGCCGACATAGTAGTAGTTGCCCGGATTGAAGGGCTGTCCAGCGCCGTCGAGCCAGGTCTCGCCGGGGCGAAAAACGCCGCGCTGGAAGATGGCGCGGGCGTCGCGTGCTTCCGCACTGTCGCGAAGGCGCGCGCCGCGCTCGAGGATGAGGATCCGGGCTCCGGTCGACGCAAGGCCGGCTGCCGATGTGGCTCCGCCCATGCCCGACCCGACAATCAGGATGTAGACGGTTTTCGAAGTCGCCATGGGACGTTTGTTTCAGATCCGGCGCGACGTCTGAGGATCGAACAGCACCGCCTTGTCGAGGTTGAAGGCGAAGGTGTGGTTCTCGCCGATGCGCACCTGGGTGTCGGCCCGCATTCGCGCGGTGAGCTCTTTGCCGGCGGCGCGCGTGACCACAAACGTATCCGAGCCGGCCGGCTCGACGATCTCCACCCTAGCATCGAAGGTGGCGACTGACTTTGCGCCGCGATCCACGCCTTCCTTGTCGTTGACCGCCTCTGGCCGGATGCCAAAAATGACCTTGGCGCCGTCGGACAGTGCGCTCTCATCCGCGCTTGCTGGGATCGGAAGAACGATGGGCGGATGTTCGTGGCGTTCGAGAACAATTCGGCGTGCGCCGTTTACGCCCTTCACCGTGCCTTCGAGCAGGTTCATAGCCGGTGAACCCATGAAGTCGGCGACAAACAGGTTGGCTGGCGAATTGTAGATCTCGTGAGGCGTCTCGACTTGGCGCAACTCGCCATCCTTCAGGACGGCAATCTTGGTCGCCAGCGTCATCGCCTCAATCTGATCGTGCGTGACATAGACGATCGTTGTTCCGGTTTGCTGATGCAGCCGTTTGATCTCAACGCGCATGTCGACGCGAAGCTTGGCGTCGAGATTAAAGAGCGGCTCATCGAACAGGAACACGTCAGCGCTCCGGCCAGGCCCTCGATCGGCGCATCGCGATCCTCGCCTTCCGCGGCGTTGATCATCGCCTTGACCATTTGCACGGCGAGCGGTCCGCGCTTTGCGATATCGGCCGCGAGCGCCTCCGCCCGCGCGAGACCCTCGCCCTTCGCGGCCACCTCGTCGACGAGGCCAAGAGCCAGACCCTCTTCCGCCGAAAACATGGCGCCGGCCAGAGCCATGCGGCGCACGACGGAAGCGCCGAAGCGGCGCACCAGCCTCTGCGTGCCCGACCAGCCTGGCGCCATGCCGAGACCTTATTCCGGTAGGCCGAGCTTAATTGCGCTTTCGGCGATCCGAATATCGGCCACGCCCGCCAGCTCGAGGCCGCCGCCGAAGGCGTGCCCTGTCATCGTCGCGATGAGCGGAACGCGCAGGCGCGCGAGCGCTTCGAAGGCGCGGTGCCCGCGCGCGTCCAGTCGCGCCACATTTCGAGAGGAGGCAGGCCTCCCCAGGCGCCGATGTCGCCGCCGGCGCAGAACGTCTTGCCCTCGCCTGAGAGGATTGCGGCCCGCGTTTCGGATGAGGCGTCGATGGCCCGCGCCGCCTCCGCGAGGGCGTCAATCATCGCCCGGTCGAGCGCGTTCAGCTTGTCGGCGCGCTTCAGCGTGAGCCGAGCCAGCGGTCCATCGAAGCCGAGTTCGACAAAGGCGCTCACAGCGCCCTCTCCTCTGCCGGGCGAAGCTGAAGATTGATCGGCGCGGCGTGGAACAAGGTGGGGTCCATCTTGCGAATGTCCTTCGCGACCCGCAGCGGAAACTCGGCCTGGGCGAGGACGTCGCGCTCGAGATCCACGCCAGGCGCGAGCTCGGTGACCGTGACGCCGTCCTTCTCGAGACGCAGGACGCAGCGCTCGGTGATGTAGAGAATTTCCTGCCCTTGATCGACCGCTCGCGGGCCGGAGAACGAGATCTGCTCGACAGCTTCGACGAGCTTCTTGACCTTGCCTTCCTTGGCGATCTTCACTGCGCCGTCATGAATCTCGAGCTTTGCGCCGGCGGTGAAATAGCCGGAAAAAACAATCTTCTTCGCGCGCGCCGTGATGTCGACGAAGCCGCCGGCGCCCGCGGTGACATGCGGGCGCACGCCGAGCTTCGAGACGTTGACTGAGCCGGCGCGGTCGATCTGCAAGAACGAAAGCAGCGACATGTCGAAGCCCGCGCCCTGGAAATAGGTGAACTGGTGCGGCGACTGGACGATCGCCTCGGCGTTGGAGGCGCAGCCGAACTGAAAGTCGATGAGCGGCACGCCGCCGACAGCGCCTTGCTCGATCACCCAGGTCACCGCGCCGTGCCGGCCTTCCTCGATGAGGATCCGCGGCACGTTGGCTGAGATGCCGAAGCCGATGTTGACGGCATCCCCATCACGCAGCTCTTGGGCGATGCGACGGGCGATGACCTTGGCGATGTCGAACTTCGGCGTCTCGAACGATGACAGCGGTCGGAAGATCTCGCCCGAAATCGCCGGCTCATAGGCCGTGTGCGTCGTCTGCAGCTGGTCCGGCGCGACCACAATGTAGTCGACCAGAATCCCTGGCACGACGACGTCGTGGGGCTTTAGCGTTCCTGCCGCCGCGAGGCGCTTGACCTGCGCAATAACGACGCCGCCGTTGTTGCGCGCGGCGAGCGCTTGATCGAGGGGCCCGAGAATCCCGCCCTCGTGTTCGTAGGAGAGGTTTCCGCGCTCATCGGCAGTTGTCGCGCGAATGATGGCGATCTGCGGGATGATGCTCGGAAAGAAGAGCCATTCATCCCCGTTGAAGCGAACCCGCTCGACGATGGGATCGAGGGCCGCCTTGACGTTCATCGCACAGCCGTCGTGGAGAGGGTCGACGAAAGTGTCCATGCCCACCTTCGTCAGCACGCCCGGCCGCTTGGCTGCGGCCTCGCGATGCATGTCAAACATTATGCCGGACGGCACGTTATAGGCCGGAATGGCGTCGCTCGTGATCATCTTCCAGATCTCCGGCGGCTCGGCCGAGGAAGGGCCGGACGGATAGGATCCCGCGAGAATGCGCGCGAGGCACCCCGGCTTGGCGAGGTGATCGACGCCCTTGACGCCCCACATGTCCCCCGCGGCGATCGGGTGCAGGGTCGTGATATTCCGCGGATGGCCCTCGGCGTCGAAGCGCGCGCCGATCGCCGCCAGCGTCGCGTCAGGACATCCGAGCGCGGACGAGGATGAGACAGTTACGATGGCGCCGTCGGGAATGAGACGGGCGGCGTCCGCAGCAGAAATGACCTTTGGCTTGGCCATTGCTGTCCTCAAACGGTCAGATCGATAGAGGTCTCCGCGCCTGTGCGCGCGGCAGCCGCTGCGGAGAGCGCGACGCTCAAGGACTTGACGCCGTCCTCGCCGGTCGCCGAAGGCGCGCCACGCCCTTGAACGGCGTCTTGAAACAGGCGGATCGAACGTGCGTAGAGGTTCTCGTGATCGAGTTTGAGCTGCTCCTCGCCGGCGGCGGTCCGCAAGAGCACATCGCCCTTCGGCTGCTGGGTCATGCAGTTGCGACCGATCAGCGAGCCCGCCTCTCCATGCGCCTCAAAGCCGGTGGTTACGTATTTGGTGGTGAAGCCATCGTGAAATTGCGCGAGCACGCCGCTCGAGAAGCGGATGACGCCCATGGCGCCGTCTTCCACCCCCTCGCGGCCCATGCCGCCGTGCGAGGCCATGGCCACAACCGATTTCGGCTCGTCGTCGAGGACAAATCGAAGCGTGTCGGCGTCGTGAACGGTGATGTCGAGAATGACCCCGCCGCCCGCGTCGGGGCGGTCGAGCCGCCAGCCTTGCAGATGGGCAGGCAGGTAGACGGAGTGGAACACCCGCGCGAACGGTGGCTTGCCGATCCTCCCCTCAATGATCGCCTCCCGCATCGCGCGATGCGTCGCGGCGTTGCGGAGGTGGTGGTTGGTCGCCAGGACGACGCCGCGCTTGCGGCGCTCCACGACCATCGCCCGCGCGTCCTTTAGCGTCAGCGCGAGCGGCTTCTCGCACAGCACATGCTTTCCGGCCGCCGCCGCCGCGAAGACCTGGCCCCGGTGCAGCTCGTTGGTCGTCGAGATGTAGACGGCGTCCACGTCCTTGGAGTCGACCAGTTCTTTCAAACTCGTGGTTGCATGCGCGATTCCGTGCTTTTTTGCGTAACTCGCGGCCCGGTCCGCATTCGTGCTCATGACCGCGACGGCTTCGCCGCCATTGGCGCGGAAGGCGCCGATCATATGTTCTGCGGCGATCGTGCTCGCGCCGATCAACCCCCAACGAAGGTTTGTCATCAATGTCCTCGCTCGTGAGGGGCGGCGGCCCGGCAGGAGTTGCGAAGCGCCAAGGTCGTGGGACAGAGCACCGCTTCCGGCTCGAAGTCGCCGCTTGCGATATGGCGCATCAGGAGTTGGGCTGCGCGCGAACCGAGATCGCGAGGATTGACCGCGACGCTGCTCAAGGCGGGAAGCGTGTGCCTGACTTCCTCGATGTCGTCGAAACCGATGACATCGAAGTCGACGCCCACCGAAACGCCCATTTCCATCAGCGCGCGCGTGAGCCCTATCGCGACAACGTCGTTGAAACAAAGCGCGGCGGTCGCAGGTTCGTTGAGGTTGATGAGCTGCGGCGCCGCGGCGCCCCGCCTGAATAATTGGTCGTCGTTTCGATGACGAGCGACGGGTCGAGCGAAATTCGGGCTTCCTCGAGGGCGAGTTTGTAGCCCGCAAGTCTCTCCTCCCGGACCAGCATCGACGATACGCCGCCGACAAACGCGACACGGCTGTGCCCGACGGCGATGAGATGGGCGGTCGCCTTTCGCGCCCCTTCCTTGTTCTCCGGCGCGACGAGGGACGCCCTCAAGCCCGGAAGGCGGCGCATCACCTGGACTACGGGCAATCCGGCAAGAAGGGGCTTAAGCTCGCCTGCCGATGCGCCTATCGCGGGCGCGAGCACAAGCCCCGCAGCTCCATGCTCACGCATCGAGCGGATCACCTGTTGCTGGCGAACCGCATTTTCGGCGGTGTTGGCGAGAAAGGGGATATAGGCCCCGCCCTGGCAGGCCTGCTCGATGCCGATCGCGAGCTCGACATAGAACGGGTTCGATAGGTCGTTGATGACCATGCCGATGACGCCCGATTTGGCGCCGCGCAAGGTTGCGGCCCCGCGATGGTAGATGTAGCCGAGCTCGTTCATTGCGTCGGAGACGCGTTCGCGTGTCGTCTCCGCAACGAGCGAGCTTCCGCCGAGAACGAGGGAGACGGTCGATTTTGAAACGCCCGCGCGTCGTGCGACGTCGACGATCGTCGCGCGCCCCGCGCGAACCTCAATCTCCCTGCGCGTCTCGTTGTGCACCTTGGCGTCCAGTTGGTACGTTCCAATCTATTTTGGCGTCCGGTCTTCCAGTAAAGTCGCACAAACCGTGCATTCTTGTCGCCAGATTTGGAACGTGCTAATAACCGTAGCTGCTCTTTGCCGCCCGGTCAACCCCATCTCAGGACCAGATTTGAGCGCGACGATTCCCCAAAATATCCTCGACGCCCTGACCGACATCGGGATGCCGCGCCTCGCGACAGAGAGGCCGGCGAAGGAGACAGTCGTCGCGCGCGGCTTCTCAATTCCTCTCCATCGAAGCGAAGCGCTGGTGCTCGGCAGCGGCGCCGCCGGATTGCGGGCGGCGGTCGAAATGAAGCGGCGCGATCTCGACGTCCTCATCGTGACCCAGAGCGCTTTTGGCGGAACGTCCGCATGCTCCGGCTCCGACAAGCAGACCTTGCACACGGCCAATGGCGCGGGGCAGGGCGACGACTACCGAGCCATGGTTGAAGCGCTCGGCGCGGGCGGCGCGATGAACGAGGACGCGGCCTATATCGAAGCGGTCGGATCGTCGCGCGCGCTGTCGTCCCTGCAGTTCATGGGACTGCCGATCCCGCAGGATCGCCTCGGGGGCGTGCTGCGCTATCAGACCGATCACCTCGCGGCTGATGGTGCAGGCGCTGGCGAAAGAAGCGATCCGGCTGAACGTTCCGACGTTCAACCATACGACCGGCGTTCGCCTCCTGATCGAACCCGGCGCATCAGCTCGCTGTGCAGGCGTGGTCGCAATGTCGCCCAGGCGGCGTGCGGACGATAATCCCATGGGGCTCATTGTGTTTTTGAGCGACGTAGTTGTTATCGCGACCGGAGGGCCGGGAGAGCTCTATCGCGACAGCGTCTATCCGAGGCATTGCTTCGGATCGTTGGGCCTCGCGATGGAGGCGGGACTCGAAGCGGTCAACCTTACCGAGAGTCAGTTCGGAATAGGCACGTCGCGCGACAATTTCCCATGGAACCTCTCGGGGACATATGTCCAGGCGATGCCCTGTATTTTTTCGCGCGATCCGCGCGGAAACGAACGCAATTTTCTCGCCGACTATTATCGGACGACGCAGGAATTGGCGTCGAACGTGTTTCGCAAGGGCTACCAGTGGCCGTTCCACGCCACGCGCATGCTCGACTTCGGCTCGAGCCTTGTCGACCTCGCCATCATCAAGGAGACGCGCTCGGGGCGTAAAGTGTTCATGGACTTCAACCGCAATCCGCTTTCCGTTCCGGGCGACGCCGAATTCGATCTCAATCGGCTCGATCTGGACGTGAGGGCCTACCTTGGAAATGCCGGGGCGCTCTTGAAGAAGCCGCTCGACCGGCTTCGCAAGATGAACCCGCTCTCGATCGAGCTTTACAAGCGCTACAAATACGACATCACGCGCGATCCGCTCGAATTCGCGGTCTTGAATCAGCACATGAACGGCGGGCTCGCCGTCGACGGCTGGTGCGCGGCGAGCCTCGACGGGTGCTACGCGGTCGGTGAGGCTGCCGGCGCCCATGGCGTGACGAGACCCGGCGGGGCGGCGCTGAACGCCGGCCAGGTGCTCGGCACACGCTGCGCCGAGCAAGCGGCCGCTCGCCACAAGATGCGCGCCTCGAGCGCGCCGGCGCACGGGCTGATCGACGAGGCGGTCGAGCGCATCCTCGACGTCCTCAAGGCCGACAGTCCCTTGACCGTCAAATCGATCCGGAAGGATGTCCAGGACCGCATGAGCGATCACGCCGGCGTGCTCTGCAACGCGGCGGACGTGAAACAGGCGTTGGCCGCGTCGCGCGCACTGAACGAGGCCGTTCGTCAGCAAGGGATCGCCTACTCCAGTGCGACCGAAGCGTTGAAGGCGCTGCAGTGGGGGCAGACCGCGCTCCTGTCGGAAGCTGTGCTGACGGCCCTGGCGTTCTACGTCGCGCGAGGCGGCGGGAGCCGCGGAGCGAGAGCGATCTGCGCGTCAGACGGCGATAGGGCTCCGGAAGCCCGCACCGGCGTGCTTGAGGACGTCCGTTTCGTGTCCGAGCGGGCCGAAGACCGCGCAGAACAGGTTCATGTGCGACTCGAGGCTCGCGCGTTCGTCTGCGAGGCGCGTCCGATTCGACGTTTGAGCTTTGACGACAAGCCGTTCTTCGAGCGCGACTGGCCCGATTTTCTCACCGGCGCGATATATGACCCCGTTCGCTACCAGAGTAACTTGCATTTGGCGCGAACCGCGCTCGTCATTGCGAGCCATAGGGCGTCGAAAGACGCCCGTCCTTCAGGACGGGCTATGGCGAATCAATCCAGGGATCGTAAAGCACCCTTCGTTCCCTGGATTCCTTCGTCGCCGCGCTCCTCGCCATGACGGCTCCGCCGGCCTCACGCCTTCGTGCTCAAACCGGAGCGAGTTTCGTCACCGACGAAGGTTCGATTTCGGCCAGATATATCTCGCCGTTCCGTCCGAGAGCGATCCCATGAGCGCCGTTCAGGACGGGCGAGCCCTATCGATGCGAGCGCCGTCCGGAGCGAAGGCGGTGACGCTCGGAACCTGATCACTCACCAAAATGGCTCCGTCTTCGCGCTCGCATAGGTCCATGGGTCGACATAGACCTTTCCAGTCGGCCAACCATTGCGCGTCGCGATCAAAGACCTGCACCCGGTCGTTCTCGCGATCGCACACCAGAAGCCTTTGCTCACGATCAACGATCACAGAATGCGGCGTCATGAACTGTCGCGGCCCCGCGCCGATCTCGCCGAAGCTCGACCGCCACTCGCCTTCCGGCGAGAACTCGTGGATACGCGCATTGCCATATCCATCCGCGACGAAGATCGCGCCGTCCGGCGCAATGGCGGCGCGGGTCGGGTGATTGAAAGGCGCCTCCCATTTCGGGCTATGCCGCTCGCCGATACGCAGGATCGGTCGGCCCGAAAGATCGAAGACGACAACCTGATGGGCGTCACGATCGGCAATCCACACGCGGTCCTGAGGATCGATCGAGATTCCATGCGAATCGAAGATTTCGCCCGCGCCATAGGATCGGACAAAGGCGCCGTCCGGTTCGTACACGAGGACAGGCGGCTCTCCGCGACGCAGCACATGCACCCGCCCGGACGATTCCACGGCGACCTGGCTAACGCGGGCTGGCGAAAGATCGGAAGGCGCGCGGCCGAAATTGCGCTGCACGGCGTATCGCCGCCCGCCCAACGACACGCAGCCGACTTCGCCGCTCCCGGTCATTGAGCGTGCTCGAGATACGCGGCCAACTTTGCAGCCAACCCTGAGGAGGCCTTTGGCTCAGGGCGCTTGAAGCTTCCGCGCGAGGCTTTCGTCGTCTCGAGCGTGATGAGCGCCTCGGCTTGCTTCACCGCGGCGACGATCGGGTCGATGACCGGAACCTGAATGAGACCCCGCGCCCGAGACGCGAGCCCCGTCAATGGCGCGCCTGCCAGGATCGCGACATCCGCGTCACGCTCGGCGACAGCGGCGTTGGCGAGCGCCATCAGCGCCTCCCAATTCGTCTCGCGAACGTCCTCCAACGAGCCGAAGTTGCGGTCCAGCGCAACGACGCCGGCGCAGCGGTCTTCCAGTCGGTGCATGGCGACGCAGTCGCGAAACCAGCCGCAGAGCGCGCTGGCGAAGGTGACGATGAGAAACCGCCCGCCGAGCATGCATGCGGTCAGCATGGCGGCCTCCGATATGCCGATCACCGGAAAGTCGAACAACTCGCGGGCGCCGAACAGCCCCGGATCGCCGAAGGCGGCGAGGATCGCGGCGTCGCATCCGCCTCGCGCATCCGCCAACATTTCGAGCGCGATCGCTCCGCCGATCTGCGCCTCCGCCCGGCTCGTGATGTACGGCAGTCCCTTTGGCGCAGTGATCGCGCGGAGCTCGGCCCCCGGCGACGCCGCAGCGCGCCCGGCCTCGAGCATGAGCGAGGTGACCTCCTCGGTGGTGTTCGGATTGATGATAAGGATACGCATCGATCGCCCTGGGGTGGAATCCGCGGTCGCTCGCATGAGCCAGGCGCGGCGACGTGAGTTCGGCGTCGCGACCCGGGCGCCGACGGCCTGGACGCCGATCGGCAGACCATCGAAGCTCAGAAGCAGCGGCAGGCTATAGGCGGGCGCGCCGATCAGCGTCCACAATGTCGCGAAGATGGGATCACCCGTCCCCTCGGATGCGAGCGGGGCCGGACCGGTCGACGCAAAGGTGAGCACCGCGTCGTATTCCCACATGCGCGCGATGAGTTCGCTGCGAAGGCTGTCGCGACGGGTCCAGGCCGTGACCAGATCCACGGCCGATAGGGCGCGACCTTCCTTAACCAACCGCACGACGAGCTCAGGAACATGGGTTCGGGCGGCATCAATGTCGGGTCCCAGCAATTCAGCGACGCCGGCGCACATGAGCGCGCGCAGCGTCGTCTCCGCTACGGCGAATTCCGGGCCAAGCTCGATCGCGTCGATCCGCGAAGGCAAGCGCGCAAGGAAGCCGCGCAGCGCTTCGCGCACAGCCGGCTCGGCGCGCAATTCGAACGGACCCAAGGCGAACGCCACATGCGGCGTCTTGCCGCGGTCGAGCGCGGCGTCAAGCAATGAAGCCGGCAAGTTCCGCGACAGGGAGTCTTCCACGTCCTCGCCAGCGATCGTGTCGACGACGAGCGCGGCGTCGGCGACGCTTCTCGCGAACACGCCGGGGTGATCGATGAGCGCCGATTGCCGCAAGACGCCTGTGCGCGGCAGGACGCCGAGGCTCGGCTTGAACCCGACAATTCCGCAATAAGAAGCTGGCCGAATGACCGAACCATTGGTCTGTGTCCCTAGCGCGACGGGAACGAAGCCCGCCGCGACCGCCGCCGCCGATCCGCTTGACGAGCCTCCGGGCGTCCGCGCGAGATCGCGCGGATTGCGCGTGGGCCCCGGGACGAAAAGCGCGTATTGCGAGGTGACGGTCTTGCCGATCACGATCGCGCCGGCGGCGCGCAATCTTTTGACGATCGTCGCGTCGCGCTCCGGCCGCCGGCCGAGGAAGATTTCGCCGCCATGCTCGGTCGGAAAGTCCGCGGTGTCGATGATGTCCTTGACCGCCACCGGCAGGCCGTGCAGCGGCCCCGGCGGATCGCCGGACGCTCGCTCTTGGTCGGCGCGCTCGGCTGCGGCGAGCGCGGCGGCGGCGTCAAAATGTGCGAAGGCCCGGACATCCGGTTCGAGCGCCTTGATCCGCTGAAGAGCGGCGCGCATGACCGCCACGGCGGTCGTGCGCCCGCCGCGCATGCCCTCGACGAGCGAAAGCGCCGATTCCTGAAGGATCGGATCCGTCATTGGCCGGCGGCTTGCGACGAGGACGACCAGGCGAGCAGGCGGATGAACAGACGCTCAATCGCCCAGTAGCTCGCGGACGTGTAGAGGATGAACAGGAGCGCGATCAGGAACATCCGGTCCAAGAGACCGAACTGCTGCGCGTAGACGATGATATATCCGAGGCCCGACTGAGCGCCGAGATATTCGGCCGCGAGAACCGCCCCCCAGCCCGCGCCGAGACTGAGCAAGACGACGGAGCGCATGGCCGGCAGGATCGCGGGCAAGATCACCGTTCGGTAAAGATGGGATCGCGAGGCGCCGAGCACGCGAGCGTTGTCGATAAAGATCTGCGGAACATTGCGCACCGCATTGACGACGCCAGCGAAGACGATCATGCCGACGCCGTATGAGACGAACAGCACCTGTCCAAAAAAATAAGTGCCGAACCAAAGCTGGAACAGCGGCACCATTGCGAGCAGCGGCAGAGCGCGCAGAAACTGCGTCGGCAGTTGAACAAGTCTGCGGCTCCACGGCGACCAGGAAACGGCAAGGCCGAGAGCGAGGCCGAGAACGCCGCCAAGCAAGAGCCCGCTCGCAAGCCGAGCGAGCGTCGCCAGCGAATGGAAAAGGATGGAGAGCAGCGCCGCAGGATAGCTGCGCGGCGCGCCATCGGCGACCGCGGGCACGCCGAATCCGCCCTGCCAATAGTCGGAAAGGCTGAGAAGAGTGTGCGTGAAAAGCGTGCCCCATCCGGCGACCATCGGCTCGCCCGGCTGCGCCTCGACCGTATAGACGAAGGAGAGGATCTCCCAGACGATCGCGAGGCCCAAGAAGACCGAAAGCGAGACGAGGTGCTGGCGAGAGACAGTGGTCACGCGGCTCCTCTCTCGCTGGCCGTCGCGCGCGCCGCATGGGCGAGGCCGAGGTGCCCAAGCAGCTTGTGCTTGATGGCGACCATCTCGGGCAGAAGCAGCGTGTCGGTGTCTCGCGGACGCGCGGCTTCGACGGGAATGTCGTCGACGATGGCGCCGCTTCGCATCGCGACAATCCGGTCCGCGAGCAGGAGCGCCTCGTCGACGTCATGCGTCACGAACACCACCGTTGGAACGGCGCGGCCCGGCTCTTCCCAGAGGTCGAGAAGCACCTCCTGCAACTGCCGCCGCGTCACATAGTCGAGCGCGCCGAATGGCTCATCGAGCAGAAGGACCTCGCCGCCGTTGGCGAACACGGCGGCGATGGCGACGCGCTTGAGCATGCCGCCGGAAAGCTCGCGCGGCCAGGCGCGCTCCACGTGCGAAAGGCCGACGCGCTTGAGGTAGTCGCGCGCGATATCCCGGCGCGCGCCGGCCGAGACTCCGCGACACTTGAGGCCATATTCGACATTGTCGATCACGCGCATCCATGGGAACACGCTGTCGCGCTGGAAAACCATTCCCCGCTCGCGGCCGGGCCCGTCGATCTCCTTGCCGTCGACGACGATCGCGCCGGACGAGGGTGCTACCAGGCCTGCGATCATCTGCAGAAGCGTGCTCTTGCCGCAACCGGAAGGGCCGATCAGGCAGACAAACTCGCCTTCAGGCACAATGAGCGAGACGTCGTCGACTGCGATCACATGCGCGCCGTCCGCGCGCGTATAGTTGCGGCCGAGGTGAACGAGTTCGATCATTCGGCGCCCGGGTTCAGTCGGCATCTCGTCCTCCGCCTTAAGAGCCCGCAAAACGCCATGCCGCAAAACGCGCGATCAACGTGGCCGCCAGACCATCGGTGACAATAGCGGCGAGCCCAAGCACAAGCAGCGTGGCCAGAATCCCTTGCGGGTCGGTCGCTCCCGCAAGGACCTCGAGCACCTTGCCGATCCCGGACTGTGAGCCGAGCAGTTCCGCAACCGCCTCGAGCCCCCAGGAGCCAGCGAGCGCGATGCGGAAACCGCCAAGGATCTCCGGTACTGTTCCCGGGATCAGGATGTCGCGCAGCATCCGCCCGCGACGCGAACCTAGAGTCAGCGCATAGTTCTCATAGATCGGATCGAGATTGAGCGCCGCGCGCTGGGCGGAGAGATAGAGGATGACGACAATGTAGAACGCCACAAGGCTGACCGCGCTCGCCCTCCCGACGCCGAACCAGATCAACAGGAACGGCGCCGCGATGAGGATCGGAACCGTGCCCGCCGTCATCATGATGGGGTCCATGGCCGCGCGGACGAACCAGACACGGGCCGACAAGAGGCCGAGCGTCACGCCGATGACGGAGCCGATCAAGGCGGCGATCGCGACATTCTCCGCCGTATAGGCCAAATTACCGGCGAGGCTCGGGTCCTCGACGCCGTAGTAGGAGAGCGCAGGCGCGGACCAGAAATCCGTCGCCGCGCGGCGGAGCACCGAGAGCGGCCCCGGCAGGATGATGGGCGAAACGAGAAGCGACGCCAGTTCCCAAAGCGCTATGAACAAAGCCGCTCCGGCGAGCCGGAACGGATCGAGCGCGGCGAGCGCCTTGGAGACGGCCCGGAAGAGGTCATGCGAGGACCAGGCTTCGCTTCGGCTGGGCGGCGTCGCCACGGCCTCGACGCGTCCGATCATCGCGACCGCTCCATCAGCTCGAAGCGGCCAGCGCGAGGCGGTAAGCGTCGAGGAAGTCGTAGTCGGCGTAGAACGTCTTCGCCCGATCGACGAGCTTCTGCTTGTCCGGCGACAGAGTCGCGCCTGAGAGCTTCTTCAGGATCTCATCGGTCTTCGTCCGGTAAGCCACCATCTCATGCCAGATCGGCCCGCCCCAGACGACGTCGTCGGCCGTAACCTTGCCGGCGGGAATGATTTTGTGCTCTTCGAAATTCTTGATCACCGCCGTCCAAACGTTGGCGTAGTAGGTCGTGCTCTGCTTGTCGTCGTAATATTGCTTGTTGTTGTCAAACGTCGTGAAGGGATGAAGGATCGCGACCGTGTCTGCGACGCCTTTGCCGTCGAGGCTGGTGCCGGCCATCGAGTTCAGATAGGGGGCCTGCAGGTCATAGAGCGACGGGTCCTTCTTGGTGGCGTCAATGATGCGCCAGACGACCGACAAAAAGCGCAGAACGGTGTTCTGATGGCTGTTGAGATAGTCGGAATTCCCTCCAATCCCCACGATTCCGATCAACGGCTCGACCGGCGAATCGACCCCGCCGGGCCCGTGCTTGATGAGATCGTCGATGTCGACGAGATTGGTCCAGCCCGCTTGGCGTAGCGTGTAGACGATTGGAGCGCCTTCCGGGTTGACGAAGTCCTCTCGTCCCGCCTTCGCCAGCACGAGCGACTTCGCGTCGTCGAGCACTTGAAGCTTGAACCCCGCATCGCCCGTCTTATTGACGTATTCTTCGAACGCTCGGTCGCTGAGCTCCGGCGCGCCGACCAGCGTCTTGCCCTTCATCGGCGCGAGCGCCGCCTTCAGCGCTTCGTCAAAGTTCTTGCCCTCGCCGACATAGTCCTTGAAAGTCTTCAGCTTGAGCGCCGGATTGGCCAGGATGGCGTTCGCCAGAAAATTGTCGGTGAAGGCGATGCACTTGAGCTTGTTGGCGTCCTTGTAGGTCGGCAGCATCAGCGGACAAAATTCCGAAATGATGTCAAGCTGCCCATTGAGCAGGAGCGTCGTCACATTGGAGTCGTTCACCTTCAGGCCATAAGGCGCAGGCTCGAACGTGATGCCGACGTCCTGGAACCAGCCCTTCTTCATCCCGATGATATAGAAGGTGTTGTCGGCGTAGGGACGCATGCCGAATTTGAGGGTCGCGGCGGGAATGTTCGTGCCCGGTTCAGGCGGCGCAGGCGTAAAGCGATCTGCTGTCTCCGCGGCCGCCGCGCCCCAGGTGAGCAGCGTCGCGAGCGCGAGTTGGCCGAAAGTCCGTTGCAGAATCGTCCACGGGCGCATGGGTTAATCTCCTGTCGCACTGTTCATTGCGCAACGCCTTAAGCCGCACGGGCATTGAGCGCGGGGATTGCGGCGCCGGGTCAAGCGCCCCGGCCATTGGCGCCTGCTTTGCAATGGCTGTGCCAACCGCAATCCCGCGCGAAGGAGTTGATCCTCTCTTGACGACCCTGCTGATTTTCGTGTCTAGTTTTGCATGCAAAATGCAAAACTGCCGATTTGTTGGGCGCCGGTCCAAGCCGTCGGAACCGCGACGGCTAGACGAACGCCGACCATGAATGAGCGCGACGCCGGCGCCCCAATGCCCCAGCCGGAGCGACGGGCCTTCGCGGCTATCGTGCGGCCAAAACCGCTTCACGAAACTGTGGTCGAGCGTCTGCGGGATATGATCGTCGAAGGGGAGCTCGCATCCGGAGGGCGGCTCCATGACGCGAACCTTGCGAAAATTCTGCAGGTTTCACGCACGCCGATTCGCGAGGCGACCAAGCTGCTCGCGACCGAAGGGCTGGTCGATCTCCTGCCTGGCCGCGGGGCTCGCGTCAGCGAACTGTCGAGCGAGGACATTCTCGACCTGTTTGAGACAATCGCCGGAATCGAGCGCCACGCGTGCGAACTGGCCGCGGAGCGGATGAATGAACGGAACCTCGACAAGCTTCAGCGCGCCCACAAACGCATGGCGCGGCATCACGCAGCGGGCGAACGACAGCCGTACTTCAAGCTCAACCACGAAATTCATCTCGCCATTGTCGAAGCGTCAAAGAACGCGACGCTGCAGGCCATCCATGCGTCGTTGATGTCGCGGGCGCGGCGAGCCCGCTACGCCGCGCTTGCGTCGCACGCCCGCTGGATGGAGGCGATGGGGGAGCACAACCAGATCATGGCCGCCTTGGCGAAGCGAGACTCGCGCCGCGCGGGCGAGATCATGCGCCAGCATGATCTTGGCACGGCCCGCTCCATCGTCGCCGCGCTCAAGCCTCGGGCGAATGACCCTCATGCTGCGCGATCCGGTCCAGACTCTTCGCCGCAAAAAAGGGCTCGTTGACGCGAAGGATGCGAGACTTAAGGCCACGCGCTAGGATAAGGATTTGGCTCGATGAAGGTTGGCGTCCACAAGCTTCCGATGAACAGCCCCAACGACGTTTCCGTCATGGAGCGTCTCATCGACCAGGGAAAGATCAATCCAGCCGAGATCGTCGCTTTGATCGGCAAGACCGAGGGCAATGGCGGCGCCAACGACTTCACGCGCGGCTTCGCCACGCTGTCCTATTCGCTTGCTCTCGCAAAGCGCCTCGGCGTCTCTCCGGAAGAGGTCCTGAAGCGCGTCGCTTTTGTCTGGTCCGGCGGGACCGAGGGCGTGTTGAGCCCGCATGCGACGCTCTTCACCCGCGCGGCTTCCGAAAAGGCTCAAGGGAAACGGCTCGCCTTTGGCGTGGCCGTGACACGCGATTTTGCGCCCGAGGAAATTGGCGCGTTGGCGGAGGTTCGTGAAGTCGCCGCTGCTGTCAGCCGCGCGCAGAAAGAGGCTGGAATCCCCGACCCGAAGGACGTGCACTATGTCCAGGTCAAAGGCCCGCTCCTTACGCCCGCCGCGATTGCCGACGCCGACCGGCGCGGCGCCAAACTCGTCACGCGCGACCCGAACGGCTCGAAGGCCTTCGCCCGGGGCGCGACCGCGCTCGGCGTCGCGCTCGGGCTCGGGGAAATCAGAGAGGCCGAACTGAGCGACGCTGTCATCGCTGAGCGATTGGACCTCTTCTCCTCCGTCGCAAACACCTCCGCCGGCGGCGAACTTAAGAATTGCGAAATCCTCCTGTTTGGCAATTCGGAGATGGCCGGTGGAGATTTGCGGATTGGCCACGCCATCCTCTCCGACGTCGTCGACGCCGATGCGGTGCGCGCCGCGGCGCGCGACGCGGTTGGAGACCCCAAGCTTACGATCGAGCCCGAGCGCATTGTCGCGATTTTCGCCAAGGCCGAGGCGCCGCCGAACGGCATGCTGCGCGGACGCCGCACGACGATGCTGTCCGACGCGGACATCAATTACGAGCGCCACGCGCGCGCCGCGCTCGGCGCTGTCATCACATCGGTGACCGGAGACGCCGCGATCTTCGTATCAGGCGGAACCGAACACCAGTGCAAGCCGGGGGAGGCCCCGATCGCCGCGATCGTCCGCGTCTAACTCACGAATGGCGCCGCTATTGCATGAACCTGCCTCGCAAGACCACCGGTCTATGCGAGGGTTGAATGCCGAGTGATAAGGAGAGGTTCGTTCCATGGAGACTTCACCCCTGCTGCGCTGCGCCCTTTCCCTCGCAGCCCTATCGCTGGCCGCCGGCCTGATCGGCGCCTCCGCTGCTCACGCGGAGGAGAAGGCGGCGATTCTGCTGCCGGGAAGCGCCAATGATCAGAGCTGGAACGCGCTTGGCTATTCGATTCTGAAGAGCCTCGAGCCGCATGGCTTCAAGACGGCATTCTCGGAAAACGTCGCCGACGCCGACGAGGCTGAAGCCCTGCGTGACTACGCCAACCAGGGCTATCAGATCGTCATAGGCCATTCCGGCCGCTTCGTCTCGGCGATGGAGCAGGTCGCCCCTGATTTCCCCAAGACGCAGTTCATTGCGGTCAGCGGCAACGAAGGCAAGCCGCCGAACGTCATGTCGATCGACTGGAACAACGCCCAATTTGGTTGCCAGCTGGGTCTCCTCGCCGCCCGCATGAGCAAAACCGGCAAGGTCGGAGGCGTCTACGGATTGCAGGGCGTTCCCAACATCACCGCGCAAGCCGGCGGGTTCCGCATCTGTGCGGAGAAGGCCGGCGCGAAAGTCACGATCCTCTACATCAAGGATATGGAAGACGCCGCTGAGGCGAAGGAAGCCGCTCTGTCGCTGATTGCGGGCGGCGCAGACGTCATCACCGGCAAGCTGAATGCGGCCGAGGCCGGCCTCATCCAGGCGGCGAAGGAAAAGAATGTCTATGCGACTGGACGTGGGCCGGACCAGACGAAGATCGCGCCTGCACTCGTGCTCACCAACATCGTTGAGGACTGGCCAGCGATGTTCGGCTCGACCGCCGATCAGGTGAAGTCAGGCAAGCTTTTCGGAACGTTTGTCCAATATGGATACGACACCGCGCCCGTCACCGGCGCCTCGCTGCAATACGAACCCGGGAAGGCGTTCAATCCGATCGTGCCGGCCGCTGTGGTTAAGGAGCTCGACGACATGGCGGCAGAGTTCAAGACGGGGTCGCTTAAGATCGAGCCAACAGAGCGCGACGCGCGCAGCGGCGGCTAGCCTTGGTCTCCGCGATGTTGAGCTTGACGCGCCGCGTGACCGACCGCTTCTCGCGTCGGACTTGAGGCCTATGGCCGCCCTTCTCGAAATGCGTGGAATCGCTCGCAGCTTTGGCGCCGTGCGGGCGGTCGACGGCGTCGATCTTGACCTCAACGCCGGGGAAATCCTGGGCCTTTTGGGCGAGAACGGCTCGGGCAAGAGCACGCTGATGAAGGTGCTGTTCGGTCTCATCGCGCCGGACGCCGGTTCGATCGTCCTTCATGGGCAAAAGCTCTTGAGACACCGGCCAGCGGATGCAATGGCGCGCGGCGTTGCGATGATCCATCAGCATTTCATGCTGGTGGACGCCATGACGGTGGTCGAGAACGTGATGCTCGGCTGGCCTGAGGCGGGCCGCATCCTGCGCCGGAGCGAAATGGCTCGGCGCGTGCGAGAGGAGAGCCTTCGCTATGGGCTTGGCCTCGATCCGGACGCGCTCGTCGCCGACCTGCCGCTTGGGCGCCGGCAGCGGGTCGAGATCCTCAAGGCCGTGCTGCGCGACGCGCAATTGCTGATCCTCGACGAGCCCACTTCCAACCTCGCGCCGAGCGAGGTCTCCGAGCTGCTGTCGATCCTCCGCCGACTCCGGGCGGAAGGCAAAGGCATTGTCTTCATCACTCACAAGCTGCCGGAAGTCCTCGAGGTCTGCGATCGCGTCGTCGTTTTGCGGCTGGGACGCGTCTCCGGAAGCGCGCGCGTGGGCGACGTCACGCGGGCCGAACTTGCGACGATGATGGTGGGCCGGGACGTCACGACGCCACATGCGCCGCGCAAGGCAGAGCAGGGCGCGATACGGCTATCGGTCGATCGCCTCGCCGCTCGGGGCGTCGGTCCGCTGTCGTTCGACATTCGCGCCGGAGAAGTCCTCGGCGTCGCCGGCGTCGACGGCAACGGTCAGCTCGAACTCGTGGAAACACTCGCAGGCTTGCGGGCCGCAAGCGCAGGCTCGATCCGGCTCGACGGCCGCGAGCTTGCGCACGTCTCCGTAGCCGGACGCGTCAGCGCAGGCCTCGCCTACATGCCGGCGGACCGCAGCCAAACGGCGCTGGTGAAGTCCATGACGATCGCCGAGAACCTGATGCTGCGCGACAGCCGCCGGCCGCCCTTCGCGTCGGGCGCTTTTCTTTCGTCTCGGGGTCTCAACAGACAAGCGAACGCGCTCATGCGCGCCTACGACATCCGCGCGCCTTCGGCGGAAACGAGGACTGCGCGACTGTCCGGCGGCAACCAGCAAAAGATCGTCGTTGCAAGAGAGCTCGACAGGAAGCCGGCGGCGCTCATCGCGCATCAGCCCGCCTGGGGCCTGGATCCCGGCGCGACCCGCTTCGTCATCGAACGGACGCTCGCCCTTCGGAAGGCAGGCGCGGCGATCCTCTACGTCTCTTCCGAACTGGAGGAGGTGCTCGACGTCTCCGATCGCGTCGCGGTGATGGCGGATGGTCAGTTCCTTGGGATTATGAAGCGCGATGCGGTCGATCTTGCGCAGATCGGCCTTTGGATGTCTGGCCGGGCGGCATGACAGAAGCCGCGCCGCCGAACTTGCGGACCGCCGCGCCGCGCTTTGCTTCGCTCCGGTTCGTCGCAGCGGAGGAGATCGGGCTGCGCATTGTCGTGGCGGTCATCCTTTCGCTCGCGTGCTCGGCGGCGTTGGTCGCTCTTTCGGGACACAATCCGCTTGCCGCTTTCGCCGCCATTGTGATGGGCGCCGTCGGCTCCCCGCATCAGTTGGGCGTCGCGCTCAATCGGGCGACGCCCTATCTGCTGGCGGGGACAGGAGTGGCGTTTTGCTTCCGCGCTGGGATCATCAACATCGGCGCCGAAGGCCAGATCGCGCTCGGGGGCTTAGGCGCCGCGGCGGTCGCGCTGCATTGGCCTTATGCGTCCTCGCTCATCGCGCCCGCTTCGTTGATTGGAGCGGCCGCGTTCGGCGCGTTGTGGTCAGCGATTGCGACGGCCATCCATCTCGGGCGCCGCGTCCACGAGGTGCTCGTCACGCTCCTCCTGAATTTCGTCGGCGCGCTGCTTGTCCAGCAGGCGCTGGCGGGCCCGCTCGGCCAGACGGGCGCCGGGTTCCTGCAGTCGCCAATCATGCCGCCCAGCGCATGGCTCTGGAAGCTGCCGAGCCTTGACGCGCATATCGGATTCCTGATCGCGCTCGTCGCTGCGGCGGCGCTCTCCGTGATCCTATGGCGAACGCCGTTCGGCTTCGCCATCCGCGTCGCCGGACGATCCCGCCGCGCCGCGGCCTATGCTGGATTTTCAATTGCGCGCCTGACCTGGGCGGCGATGCTCCTGTCGGGCGCGCTCGCCGGACTCGCCGGCGGCGTCGAGGTTCTCGGCATCCATCATCGGCTCATCGAAGGCTTCTCTCTCGGCTTCGGGTTCAAGGCCGTGACGGTCGCGCTGCTCGGCGCCGTCGAGCCCTTGGCGGTCGCCCCGGCGGCGCTGTTCGTCGGTCTGCTCGAGGCCGGTTCGCTCTCCATGCAGCGGCAGATCGGGGTTCCGTCCGCCCTTGTCGTGGTGATCGAAGGCCTCACCATGCTGTTCATCCTCGCCGCTACCGTGAGGCGGGCGTGATCGAGTTCCTGGAAGCCGCCATCCGCATCGGGACGCCGCTCTTGCTTGCTGCGTTGGGCGGCATCCTCTCCGAGCGGGCGGGCGTCTTTGCCGTTGGGCTCGAAGGCATGATGCTCATGGGCGCGTTCGGCGGCGCGGTCGGCGCCTGGGCGAGCGGAAGCGCGCTCATTGGGCTTGCGCTTGCGATTCTCTGCGGGGCGGCGATCGGGCTTGTCGTGGCGATTGTCACCGTGGCGTATCGAGCCGACAACATGGTCACGGGCCTCACCGCGAATATCCTGGCGGCAGGGCTGACCAGTTATCTCATGCGCGTGCTCTCCGGCGGCGGCCGTCCCATCGCCATTCACCTGACGCCCCTTCCGCCCTGGCCGATTCCGGGCCTTGCCGATATTCCGGTCGTCGGGCCGCTTCTGTTTGTGTTGCCCCCGCTCACCTATCTCGCGATCATCGGCTGCGTCGCTCTTGCGTTCTTTCTGGGCAGGACGCAGGCCGGCTTGACATTGCGCGCGACCGGCGAAAGCCCGGAGACCGTCTTGGCCTCTGGCGCCGAGCCGTTTCGCGTGCGTATGCTCGCGGTTGTGGCTTGCGGCGCTATCGCGGGCATTGGCGGCGCGGTTCTCTCTTGCAACAGGTCGGAACCTTCACCGACGGCATGACCGGCGGGCGGGGTTATCTCGCGCTCGCATCGCTGATCGTGGCGCGCTGGAATCCGTTTGGCGCGGCGATCGCCTGTCTCGCGTTTGGCGCGGCCGAAGCCTTCGAATTGCGCATGCAAAGCTTTGGCTTGCCGGTCAGCTCGTATGTCGTACAAATGGCGCCCTATCTGATCGCGCTCCTGGTGCTTGCAGCTCTCGGGCGCGCGTCTCGGATGCCGGCCGCGATCGGACAGCCGCTTCCGTGGGATCAATGAGGCAGGATTTGCCGGAAACGCTCGAAGGCTTCGCGGCCGAGCTTGAGAACGGGCGAGCGACGTCCGTCGGACTTGTCGAGCGCGCGTTTCAGCGTATCGAGACCTTCGATTCCCGTTTGAATAGTTTCGTCGCCCTTGATCGGTCCGGCGCGCTCGCCGCTGCGAAGGAAAGCGATGCGCGCCGCTCGCATGGTCGAGCTCATTCCCGGCTCGACGGCATTCCGATCTCTGTCAAGGACAACCTCAACGTGGCCGGGTTTCCGACGACTTGGGGAAGCCGCGCGCTTAAGGATTATCGGCCTGCGAAGGACGAACTGCCGATAGCGCGGCTGCGACAGGCGGGAATGATCGTCATCGGCAAGACGAACGCGCCGGAGTTCACGCTCGAGGGCTATACGCGCAACGACTTGTTCGGCGTGACGCGCAACCCATGGAACACGAACCTCACGCCCGGAGGCTCGAGCGGCGGCGCGGCCGCGAGCGTCGCGGCGGGCTTGGTCCCCGCTGCAATCGGCACGGACGGAGGCGGCTCGATCAGGCGGCCCGCCTGCCATACTGGCCTCGTCGGCTTGAAGCCATCGATTGGCCGTTGGCCGCGCGCCGACGGATTGCCTGCGATCCTCACCGACTTTGAAACCATCGGATCGCTCGCGCGCACAGTCGAGGACACGCTCCTGCTTGACGCGATCTTGCGCGGCCCCGATCCGCGCGATTGGCGCTCGTCCTATGCGCCGGCGCCGAGCTGGCCGAACAAGGCGGCGCGCATCCTCTATGTCCCGCGTTTCGGCGCCGCGCCTGTCGACCCCGAGGTTGCCTCCCAAGTCGAGGCATTCGCCCGCCATCTCTCGTCGATGGGACATGACGTTCGCGAGGGCGAAGTCTTCTTCGATCTGGAGATCGCGGCGCGTGTCTGGCATGTTGTCTCGCGCGCGGGCGTGGCGTGGCTCATGGCTGAAAATCCGAGCTACGGGAAGCTTGCCGGCGCCTCCGCGCTTGCAATGGCGGCAGACGGGAGGAAGGTGTCGGGCGTGGACTATCTTGCGGCGCTGGAGGCTGTGTCCGCGATGCGCCGACACGTCGCCGAACTGTTCGAAGGCATCGATTTAATCCTCACCCCGACGGCCGCTGCGCTGCCATGGCGAGCCGAGACGCCCTATCCGGATCGTATCGACGGTAAGCCGGCCGGACCGCGCGACCACGCGATTTTCACCGGTTGGGTAAACATCGCCGGCGTCCCGGCCCTCAATTTTCCGATTGGCGTATCGCGATCCGGCCTGCCGATCGGCGCGCATCTCGCCGCTGCGTTCGGCGCCGACGAACAGCTTCTCGGTTTTGCTCGCGAGGTCTCGGGCGCCATCCGTCCTCCGCCGTTTCCGCAATTCGAGGCCGCGCTATGAATACCCGCTCCCCAGGCCGCCACTTCCTGCAAATCCCGGGCCCGACCGATGTGCCGGGCCGGGTCTTGCGCGCGGTCTCGGAACCGACGATCGACCATCGCGGCCCCGACTTCGCCACGCTCGGACGTTCCGTCCTGACTGGCCTCAAGCGCGTCTTCCAGACGAACGACCCTGTGGTTGTCTTTCCCGCCTCCGGCACAGGCGCGTGGGAAGCGGCGCTCGTCAATACGCTCTCGGCGGGCGACGCGGTCGTGATGGCGAAGACCGGGTGGTTCGCGTCGCTCTGGAGCGAAATGGCGAAGCGTCTCGGACTCGAGCCGATCCTTCTGGAGACCGACTGGCGGCGCGGCGCCGACCCCGCCGCCATCGAGGCCGCGCTTCGAGCCGACAAAGGCGGTCGGATCCGCGCAGTCTGCGTCGTCCATAATGAGACGTCGACCGGCTGCGTCAGTCCCGTTCCAGCTGTGCGGAGAGCAATCGACGCCGTAGGGCATCCCGCGCTCTTGCTCGTCGATACGATCTCGTCGCTCGCTTCGATCGACTATCGGCACGACGAGTGGGGCGTGGACGTCACTGTCGCCGGGAGCCAGAAAGGACTGATGCTCCCGCCGGGGCTCTCCTTCAACGCGATCAGCGCCCGCGCGTTAGAGGCCGCGAGGACGGCGAGCCTCCGGCGGAGCTATTGGGACTGGCGACCGATGCTCGAAGCCAATTCGGGATTTTATTTCCCCTACACGCCGGCCACGAATCTCCTGCGCGGCCTGCAGGAGGCGCTCACGATGCTCGACGAAGAGGGCTTGCCGAATGTCTTCGCGAGGCACCAGCGTCACGGCGCGGCGACGCGAGCCGCCGTCCAGGCCTGGGGCGAGACAAGCGCGGTCGAGCTGCAGTGTCTTGCGCCAGCGGACTATTCGTCGTCTCTGACGGCTGTTCGTCTCGCGGAGGGTCATAGCGCCGACGCGCTACGCGCGCTGATCTTGCGGCGGTTCAACATGAGCCTCGGCAACGGTCTCGGCATTCTCAAGGACCGGGTTTTCCGCATCGGCCATCTCGGCGACATCAACGACCTCACGCTGCTCGGCGCCCTATCTGGAGTCGAGATGGGACTGAAACTCGCCGGCGTGCCGATCGGGAACGGCGGCGCCGACGCCGCGATGGCGGTGTTAGCGGCCCAGGAAGGTTGAAGCGCCCGCGCGCCTGTCGCGCAAGGGACCAACAATTGCTTGACCTCCGCACTCTAGTGTTCTATGTTTGTTCTCAAACGCGGCTGGAGTGCTGGAGGGACCGGAGATACACTGCCCTTAGGGAGCGACCCGCGAATCCGGCGAAACGAAATTGGTTACAAGCCTTTGATAGCTCAGGAAGCCGCGAAATTGCTGATTCAGCGCCTCCTATGATTTCAAAGACTTAACCTAGCCGATGCGAAACGATTCGTTTCGCATGCGAAAACGAGGCCCTCGTGAAGCGAAGGGTGGTCTCGCCGGAGTCTTGGAGACTCGTTAAAGGCGCCGCAAGTCACTGAAAAGGCTGAAAACGGACTCGCTAAGAGGAGACGCCCGCTGAGAGCGTCTCCCTAGGCCCCCTTGAGCGCGATCGCCTCCGCCGCATCGGCAAGAGCTTGGCACCCGAGCACGATGTCTGCCTCGCTCGTATCCTCTGTCCAGTGGTGGCTCACGCCTTTGATGCTGGGCACGAACAGCATCGCCGCAGGAAGTTTTCGCGCCAGGATCTGCGCGTCGTGCCCGGCGCCGCTCGGGATCGACATGAAGGCGCCCGGCGCATGCTTTTCAGCCGCGCGGCTCAACGCGTCTTGAAACGCCTGTGACATGAGCACGGGGCTCACCGTCGAAACGGTCTCCATCGTGACAATGCAGGGCCCCGCTGAATTGGCTTCGGCGACGAGGGCAATGAGCACGTCCTCGAAGCGCTGCAATTGCGCGGCCTCGATGTCGCGCACCTGGAACATCATCTCGGCGCGGCCCGGAACGATGCTCGGTTGGCCAGGTTCGAGGCGGATCGCGCCGGTCGTCCAGACGCTGCGGGGTCCGGAAACTTGCGGGAAATGATCCGCGATCGCCGCGGACAGTTTGATGAGCGCGACGCCCGCGTCCTTGCGCTTAACCATGCGCGTCGTGCCCGCGTGGTTGGCCTCTCCGACGAAGATGATGCGATAGAGGCGGATGCCGACAATGCCGGTGACCACGCCGAGGCGCAGTCCCGCTTCGTCGAGCGTGTCACCCTGCTCGATGTGCGCTTCGAGATAGCCGATATAATCTGAGGCCACGATCGTCTCGCGCCTCCGCCCCGCAAGGCCTGCGTTCGCGAGCGCCTCGCGCAACGGCGTCCCGTGATTCCGGTCGCGCGCGTTGTCGATCTCTTCGTCGGTGACGTCGCCGATGAAGGAGCGGCTTCCGAGGAAAGAGCCGAAGTGCCCTTCCTCGTCCGCCCATGAGGCGACGTCGATCGCGGCGCCGGCCGTACGGGGATCTTCGCTGAACGCGCGCGCGACTTCCAATCCGTACATGACGCCGAGCGCGCCATCGAGCCAGCCCGCATGGTTCTGGGATTCGGTGTGCGAGCCAATCAAGAGCTTGGGACCGGTCGCGCGCGAACGGCCGAACACGTTGCCGATGCCGTCGATCGACGCTTCGAGACCTGCGTCCGCAAAGCGCCCTGCGAGCCAGCGGCGCGCCTCGATGTCTTGCGGCGAAAAGGTCGGGCGGTGGACGCCGCTCTTGTAAGCGCCGAACTCGGCCAGGCGCCGAAGGTCGGCGAGCAATCGGCCGCTGTTGATCTGAGGCATTGGCGCTGGCTCAACTCGGGTTGACGGCGAGGATGAGCTTGCCCGCGACCTGGCGCGAAGCCAAGCGATCCAGCATGGCGCCCGCCTCGTCAAACGGGAACGTCTCTTCAAGCGGGACTTTGAGGCTCCCGTCCATAATCCCGCCAACGACCGCGTCGATCGATTGGCGCCAGACTGGAGAAGAAAAATCGGCGTGGCCCAGATGGAAGCGGGTGAAGGTGAGCGACTTCGCCACCAGCCTCTCCCAGAGATTGGGGAACGGCCGGCCCTCGGCCTCGCCGAAACTCACGACATGACCAAGCTTGCGGATCACCGAGAAACTGCGGTCGAGGATGCTGGCGCCGGTCGAGTCCAGCACCTTGTCGACGCCGCGGCCCTCAGTGAAGCTTGTCACGGCTTGAACGAAATCCTCTTCCTCCCGGTTGACGACCTTGGCCGCGCCATAACCAAGCGCCCGCGCCTCCTTGCCTCTCGTGCCCACGGTTCCGATGACAGTCGCGCCGGCGCGCACGGCGAGCTGAGTTGCGAACAGGCCCACGCCGCCGCCGATGGCGTGGATGAGAATGATGTCGCCCAGCGTGGTCTCGCTCACATTATGGAGAAGATGCCATGCGGTGAGCGCCTGGATGGGAAAAGCAGCCGCGACATCGAGCGCCATGTCCGGCGGGATCGGAATCAGCCTTTCGACCCGCGCCACGCACTGATCGGCGAAGCCGCCCGCCTCTTCCAGAAACGCTGCGACGCGGTCGCCGACCTTCGGGCCGACGACGCCCGGTCCGAGCGCCGCGATTGTTCCTGAGACCTCGAGGCCGCCGACGATCGGGTAGCCCTTCGGGTGAGGATAGGTTCCGCTCACGATCATCGTATCGGCGAAATTGCAGCCGCAATAAGCGACATCGATCAGCGCCTCTCCGGGACCCGGAATTGGCTGCGGGGCCTCGCCTATCCTCAGATTGCCTTTCACCCCGGGAGCGTCGATGATGACCGCGCGCAAGGAGGCTTTCCCTCGCTATTTCGTCGCAGCCGCGCCGGCGCGAAGCGCGTCGGTCGCCGCCGCATCCAGCGCCTTTCCTCGGATGACGACGCCGTAATCCGCTTCCGCCTGCGCGGCGGAAATATAGCCGTCGAGCATGTCGCTGAGCACCGCCTCGGGATCGCGTTCGAACGGATTTCCGTAGCCGCCGCCATTCGGTCCGATCGCTGCGAGCCGGTCGCCGCGGTTCGCTCCGCGATAGGGAACCTTGGATGGGAGAGTGGTTTCGCCGCCGGTCGCGGGGAGCACGGACAAGGAGGCGGTCGAGCCATCCTCGCCGCCAGCGAATCCCCACGGGCGATATTTGTGCCCCTCGCCCTCGACCGAGAATGCGCCGTCGGACAGAAAGGCGAATTCGCGGATGGAGCCGATGCCGCCGCGCCACTTGCCTTTGGCGGGCGGCCGATCGCGCAACTCGTAACGGTTGACGCGGAGCGGGAGATGCGACTCGATATCCTCGATCGGGTTGTTCCGGGTGTTGGCGTAAAGGGTGTCGACAGCGTCCATCCCGTCCATGCCTTCTCTGCCGCCGTAGCTCCCTTCGAGAATTTCCATCTGCACCCAGTGCCGGCCCTCGTGCAGGCCGGTGAATGCGACGCAGCGCAGGTTACCGATCCCCGCGCTCACCTGTCCGGGCACGCATTGCGCAAGCGCCTTCATGACGGTGTCGGCGAGCGCGTTGCCGGGACAGAAGCGCGCGATGACCGGCGCGGGGAAGTTTGGGTTCGCAAGCGTCCCCTTCGGCGCGACAATGTGGATCGGGCGCGTCAGGCCCATGTTCTGCGGCACGTTTCCATAAGTCGCGCTGTCGAGGAGGATGGACCGCAGCGTGAGCCAGATCGCGCAATCGACCGTGCCTTCGAGCGGCATATTGATCGGCCGATCGTCGACCTGCGACGCAGTCCCCGTCAGATCGACAGTCATCTCATCGCCGCGCACTTTCAGCGTCGCCTTGATTTTGAGATCGCGGCGTTTCGCCTCCTCGTCGTCCAGGAAGCCGTCGATCGTCGTCTCGGCCGCATAGTCGCCGTCCGGCAACGCGCCGATCGCCTTTCGCATCAGGCGCTCGGAATAATCCATGATATCCTGGTAGGCGAGCATGACGGTCTCGAGCCCGTATTGCCGCACGAGCGCGAGAAACCGCTCGGCGCCGATCTCCGCCGCCTTGATCTGCGCCTCCATGTCGCCGACGACGAGGTCAGGCGCGCGAATATTGTCGCGCAAGAGCTGCCAAACGGCCCGGTTCGGCCGGCTGTCCTCGACGATCTTGATCGCCTTGAACTGCAGGCCTTCCGCATAGGCGTCGACGGCGCTGACAATGCCCGCGCTGCCTGGAGTCGAGGCGCCGATGTCCAAATGATGGGCAGTGGTGACCGAGAAGCCGATCAACTGGCCATCGAGAAAGACCGGCACGCAAAAGGCGACGTCCGGCCCGTGCGAGGCGCCCCCGTAAGGGTCGTTGTGCATGATGACGTCGCCTGGGCCGATCGTCTCGCCCCGTTTCTTGAGCTCCTTTCGAATCCCTCGGATATATCCGGGGATCGGACCGGACTGGAGCGGTGTGCTCATCTTGCACTCGCAAAGCTGGCCTCCGTCCGGGTCAGTCAGTGCGGCGCCGAAATCCTCGGACTCGCGGATGATGCTCGAATAGGCCATGCGCATGAGCTTGTGGCCCATCTCGATCGCAATGTTTTCGAGCGCGCCATGGATGACGGCCGCCGTCACAGGATTGACGCGTGTCGCAGGCTGGCCTTCCGGGGCGACCGTGGAATGAACCGTCATTGCAGGCCTCCGAGCGTGATGATGATATTGCCGGTCCAGTCGACGCGGGCGGTTGCGCTCGGGGGAACGAGCGTGGTGCTGTCAGTTTGCGAAATCACCGCGGGACCGGGGAAGGTCTCTTCCAATGGGAGGTCGCCGCGCCGGTAGAAGGGCGTGTCGAAGCTCGCCAGCTTCCCGCCCACTCGAAACAAGCAGGGACTCACGCGCGCCTTCGCTTTTTCAAGCGAACCGCCTTTGGGCGCGTTCATCGCTCTGAGCTTCGGCACCCGCCCGACGGCGCTCACCCGCACGTTCACGATCTCGATCGGGCTCGTCTCGAACGCGCGCCCATATTCGGCGGCATGCGCCCCGTGGAACGCCTTCCACGTCTGCGGCAGCGTTTCCTCGGTGATCTCGCCGTCCGGCAGAGGAACGCGCAGCTCGTAACCTTGCCCGACATAGCGAAGATCGCCCGCGCGGGAGAAGATTACCTCGGAAAGCGGAATATGGTCCGCCGCGAACTGGGTCGCGAGGCCAGCTTGCATATCAGCGAGGCTCTTGTTGAGCTTCTTGAGATCGATCGCGCCGCTCACCTGAAATTCGGTCTGGATGGCGTCATATTTGAAATCGGTCGTGAGGAGTCCCATAGCGGAGGTGATGCCGGGGTAGGGGGGCGCGATCACCTCGGGAATGCCGAGAATGGCGGCGACCTCGGCGCCCTGCAGCGGGCCCGCGCCGCCGAAGGCCACGAGCGAGAAGCCGCGCGGGTCGATGCCCTTCTGGATGGTGCGCGAGCGGATAGCGTTCGCCATATTGGCGTTGATGACGGTGATGATTCCTTCTGCCGCCTCGCTGAGGCTAAGCCCGAGCTTGGCCGCAAGCCCGCTCACGGCTCGGCGCGCCGCATCTGCGTCGAGTTTCATCCCGCCGCCGAGGAAGTCCTCCGCATCGAGCCGACCGAGAACCAGATTGGCGTCCGTCACTGTCGGTTCTTCGCCGCCCATCCCATAAGCCGCGGGTCCAGGCATAGCGCCCGCGCTGCGCGGCCCAACTCGAAACGCTCCGCCGTGGTCGATGTAAGCGATGGAGCCGCCGCCCGCGCCGATGGTGTGGATGTCAATCATGGGGGTCAGCAGAGGAAAGCCGGCGATGGACGTCGAACGCGCATCCGTCTCCGCCAGCCGTCCGTCAACGATGATCCCAATGTCCGCGCTCGTGCCGCCGATGTCGAAGGTGATGAGCTTCCTTCGCTCGGCGAGCCCGCCGATCCAGGCCCCGGCCAGCACGCCGGCCGCCAACCCGGAAAGCAGCGTCAGCGTCGGCTTCTCCGACACCATCCCCGCGGTCGCCACGCCCCCGTTCGACGCCATGATCCTGAGATCGGCCGCGAGCCCCGCGCTTTTGAGCGACCGATCGAGGTGGGTGATATACGTCCGGACCTTCGGCCCGATGAAGGCCGCCAGCGCAGCCGTCGTGAATTGTTCGAACTCCCGAAACTGCGGGGATATGAAGGAGGACGTGGTGACGAAGGCGTCGGGGAGAATTTGGGACACGATGGCCTTGGCGCGGTCCTCATGCGCCGGGTTGAGGTAGGAGAAAAGAAAGCAGATCGCTACGGATTCGACGCCGGCGTCGCGCAGCGCGACCGCCGCGTCGCGCACCGCCTCTTCATCCAATGGCTCGAGCTCCTCCCCGTGCGGCGGCGCCAGACGCCCTCCGACCACCATGCGATCGCGGCGTTTGATCAACGGACGATTCTGCCACGGCAACTCCTGCCGGATCGAGTAATGCTCGACCCGCTGATGACGCCCGATATGCAGGACGTCGCGAAAGCCCTCATTGGTGATCATGCCAGCTTTGGCGCCCTTATCCTCGAGCACCGCATTGGTCGCGGCCGTCGTCGCATGGAAGACGAGATCAATCTCGTTGGGCTCGCGGTGAGCCGACGCAAGGAGGCCCTCGATTCCCTTCATGACTCCGTTCGAGGGATCTTGCGGCGTGGTCGGAACCTTGTGGATGGCCATCGCGCCGGTGTCGAGGTCGGAATAAATGAGGTCGGTGAACGTGCCGCCGACGTCGACGCCAATGATTTTCATGGGAAGAGAACTCCGAAGGTCCGACTAGCCCTGCTTCTAACCTGAAGCCAGATGCCGCGAGCGTGATCGACGGAAACGAAAATCTCCGCTTACGCCGTGTCGAACCGCATCGGCTCCCAAATCGGTTAGCGCTACACGGAGCTGCATCCTCATTTCTCCTCGCAAATAGCTTGCCATCTTCTGCGCCGCGACATCGGCTTCCCGTCGCGCGAAAGGACTTCTGATCAACGGCCTGGGCGTGCTCCCGGCATGACGCTTGCTTCGTTAGCGATGTCGCAGGGCTTCACCATCGCGATCGGCCCCGATCAACGGCTTCTGCAATGGAGACTTGGAATGGCGAACCGTTCATCGGTTTGGCGCGCCGCCGCCTTGAGCTTGGCAACCTGCGGAGCCGTGGCGGGCTTGGCGCACGCGGACGATCTGTCGTATTTCGAGAAACAAATTGAGCCGTTCAAGACGAAGCCCGCATTCGTCGCTCCCGGTCCCGCATTCGATGCGCAGGCCTGCATGAAGGGCAAGACGATCCTCAGCATTCCCGTATCGAGCGCGAATCCCTTCACCGCCAATATCGAGAAGGCCATGGCGGCGGCGGCAAAAAAAGTAGGCTTCAAGTTTATTACCTGGGAGAACCAGGGACAAAGTTCGCAATGGGTGCAGGGCATGGACACCGCCGTGAACCAGAAGGTCGATCTCATCGACCTTCTCGCGGGAACCGATCCGCGCGTCCTCGTGCCGCAAGTCAATGCCGCGCGGGCTGCGAAGATCCCCGTCGTCGCCTCGCACTACAATGGCGTGGAGCAGACCGCCGAGGTGAAGAAATACGCCGACGGAGACGTTCCCATCGACTACGCCAAAGCCGGCGCTCTCCTCGCCGATTGGGCGGTCGTCAAAACCAAGGGTCACATGAACGCCTTGGTCCTTATTGCGACGGGCCCGCTTTCGACCGACTCGATGATGTCAGGCATCGAGGCGGAGCTTAAGCACTGCGCCGACTGCAAGACCAAAGTGATGAACTTCCCCGTCGTCGACTGGGGCACCCGCATCACGCCTGGTGTACAGGCGGCGCTCCTCGCCGATCCCACGGTCAACTACATCATCGTCATCTACGACAGCATGAGCCAGTTCGTAACGCCGGCCGTCACGATCACCGGGTCGCAGAAAAAGGTTGGCGTAGACGCCTTCAACGGCACGCCATTCGTCCTCGGGCTCGTGCAGCAGGGGCAAGTGGAAATGGATATTGGCGAGAATCTCGACTGGATCGGTCACGCGATCATCGACGCCGAGATGCGCCGCGTCTGTGGCCTCCCCCTCGTCTCGAATCCGAAGATTCCGTTCTATATCTTCACCGGGGCAAACGCGAAGGACGCGGGGACGCCGCCCCAGCTCTCCCAGGGCTATGGCGACGCCTATGTGAAGGGTTACGCAGACCTGTGGAAGCTTCAGTAGCAGCGGCTCGCCCGCCCGCCGCCAGCGCCCCAGCGCTTCGGCTTTGGGACCTGAGCAAGACATTCGGGGGCCAGAAGGCCCTCGACAAGGCTTCGCTCGAGGTGGCGCCGGGCGAGGTGCATGGCCTCCTCGGTCAGAACGGCTCGGGCAAGTCGACGCTGATCAAGGTTCTGGCGGGCTTTCATGCGCCGGACCCGGGAAGCCGCCTTGACATTGGCGGCGCGGAAATTGCGCTGCCGCTCGCGCCCGGCGAGTTCCGAAAATATCGCATCAGCTTCGTGCACCAGCATCTGGGGTTGATCCCCAGTGTGACGGTCCTCGAGAACCTGTTGCTTGGGCGGCTCGCCGAGCGCGACGCCTGGGCGATCAACTGGATTGCGGAGCGCCGCGCGGCGCAGCGGCTGTTCTCGAGCTACGCCATCGATCTCAATCCTGAGGCGCGCGTCGCAGACATCGCGCCCGTCGAGCGAGCGCTGCTCGCGATCGTCCGCGCAATTTCAGAAATGGACGAGGAAGCCGGAGCGGGGCCAAGCCTTCTGGTTTTGGACGAGCCGACGCCGTTTCTGCCAAAGCGTGACGTTGACCGCCTGTTCCAGCTGGTGCGCGCCGTCGTAGCCAAAGGCGCAAGCGTTATCTTCGTCTCTCACGACGTCGACGAGGTGATGGAGATCACCGATCGCGCGACCGTTCTCAGGGACGGCAAGGTCGCGGCCACGATTGACACGCGCGCCGCCACCAAGGCGGATTTCATCGAAGCGATTGTCGGCCGAAAGCTTGCCGCCTTTACGCCTCCCGCTCCTCTTGCGGCGCGTGGCCCAAGCCACGCCCTCGTGCACAATTTGTCTGGGGGAACGATCGAGGGGTTCTCGCTTGATCTGGCGGCAGGAGAGGTGGTTGGCGTGACCGGCCTGATCGGATCGGGCTATGACGAAATTCCCTATCTTATCTATGGGGCGCGGAAGGCTCGCGGCGGGACGCTCGACATCGGGGGGCGCGGCGTCGAGCTCACCAAGATCGGGCCGCGCGACGCGATCCGCCATGGCGTTGTCCTGGTCCCTGCGGACAGGGCCAACGCTGGGGTCATCGGTTCATTGCCGGTCGCCGACAACGTCACCATGCCGACGCTCGCCTCGCGCTTCCGATGGTGGATGCTGAGCCGGCGCGCAATGACCACCGAAGCCGCAGAAATGGCCCGGCGTTTCGAAGTGCGCCCGGCCGATCCGACGATGAATATCGCTTCGCTGAGCGGCGGCAATCAACAGAAGGTCGTGCTCGCCAAATGGTTCCAGATGGCGCCGAAGCTGATCCTTCTCGACGAGCCGACGCAGGGCGTCGACATCGGCGCGCGACAGACGGTGTTCCGGCACATTGCGAGCGCAGCCTCGGCTGGCGCGGCAGTTCTTTGCGCGAGCTCGGACTACGAGCAGCTCGCCGCGATCTGCAGCCGGGTGCTGATCTTCGCGGCCGGCCGCGTCGTCGCGACCCTCGAGGGGGCCGACATCAGCAAGGACGCCATCGCGGAGCGCAGCCTTGCCGGCGCCCGGAGCTTCGCGTGACGAACAGCGCACGAGTCAAGCAAGGCACGCCATGACAGACTCGGCCCCCACGCAAGCAGCCGCTCCAGCGGAGCGCGCGGCGCATAAGCCGCTCACTTACCGGCTCGAACAGTTCGGCCTCATCATCGTCTGGCTCGCGCTGATCGCCGTGTTTGGGTACCTCAAACCCGACACATTCCTGACGTGGTCCAATTTCTCGACGATCCTTGGCTCCCAGGCCGTCCTCGTCGTGGTGACGCTCGGCCTCATCATTCCCTTGACCGCCAATGACTTCGACCTCTCGATCGCGTTCATCATGACGCTGTCGTCGATGCTGGTCGCAGTGCTCAACGTCAATTACGGGATCGGCATTGGATGGGCCGTGATCGCAGCGCTCGCGCTCGGGATCACAGTCGGCCTCATCAACGGTCTCTTGATCACCATATTCCGCATCCATTCGCTCATCGTGACCCTCGGCACCGGAACCTTCCTCCATGGCGTCACGCTTTGGCTTAGCGATTCGATGACGATCAGCGGCATTTCGTCCTCTCTCATCAATGCGGTCATCGTCGACCGCCTTTTCGGCGTCCCCCTCGAGTTTTATTACGCGGTCGTCCTCGCGGCGCTTGTCTGGTATCTGCTCGAGTACACCGCGCTCGGCCGGCGCATTCTCTTCGTCGGTCGTGGACGCGAAGTGGCGCGCCTCAGCGGCATCAACACCGATCGAATCCGGATCGGGTGTCTCGCCGCGTCGGGATTCTTCGGGGCCTTGGCGGGTGTGCTCTATGCCGGCACTCAAGGCGCGGCGGACCCGGTGTCGGGGGTGACCTATCAGCTTCCCGCTTTCGCCGCCGCCTTTCTCGGCTCGACATGCATCGCCCCGGGCCGCTTCAATCCTTGGGGCGCGACGGTCGCCGTCTATTTCCTGGTCACCGGGATCACAGGCCTCGTCTTTCTGGGCTTCAGCTCGTTCATCCAGGAAATGTTTTATGGCGGTGCGCTTGTCGTAGCCGTCACCCTGTCCCAGCTGGTTCGCGGCCGGCAGGAGCAGCAGTTCTGACCTTAACCCCTGTCAACGGAAGTAGGACCTTGATTTCTCGCTCGCTCGAACGCGACTTTGTCGGCTACGGATCGAAACCGCCCCACCCGCGATGGCCGGGCGGAGCGCGTCTCGCGTTGAATTTCGTTCTGAACTACGAGGAAGGATCCGAATACAGCATGATGGATGGGGATGGCGTCAGCGACGCTGCCCTGGCCGAAATGGCGAGCGTGGCCGTACCGCGCGGCGAACGCGATCTCGCCGCCGAGAGCATGTTCGAGTACGGCAGCCGCGTCGGCTTCTGGCGCTTGCACAGAACCTTCAAGGAACGCGGACTGCCGATGACCATCTTTGCATGCGCGCTTGCGCTTGAGCGCAATCCGCCGGCGGCGAAGGCCATCAGGGAGGCCGGGTATGACATCTGCTGTCACGGCTGGCGTTGGGTCGAGCACTTCAAGCTCGACGAGGCGACCGAGCGGGAGCATATCCGCCGCGCCGTCGAGAGCCTCAAGCGAACAGTCGGACAACGCCCTCTTGGGTGGTATTGCCGCTACGGGCCGAGCGTCAACACGCGGCGCCTCGTCGTGGAGGAAGGCGGCTTTCTCTATGACAGCGACAGCTACGCCGACGAACTCCCCTATTACGTAATGGCCGAAGGCCGCCCCCAGCTCGTCGTGCCATACACGCTCACCAACAACGACGTGAAATGGCCAGCGACGAACTTGGCGACCGGGGAGGACTTTTTCACGATCCTGCGAGAAGCTTTTGACTTTCTTCACGACGAAGGGCGCGAGGCCCCCAAGATGATGAATGTGGGGATGCACATGCGCATCCTCGGCCATCCTAGCCGAGCGTCTGGCCTTGCGCGTTTCCTCGACTATGTGAAAAGCAAGCCGGATGTTTGGGTCTGCCGGCGCTTGGATATCGCCAAGCACTGGCTGAAGGAGCATCCTTGTGAGGTCGCTTGATGAAGCGCTTGAAGATCGAACCGATCGACGCAGAGGCGTTTGCGCCGTTCGGACAGCTTCTCCCGCCGGCGGCGCCAGACAGTGGCCGTCAGGAGCTCATCGACGAATTGCAGAACGGCCGAACCAGCGCGCGACCGCGCCTGTCCATCGCGACCACGGAGCCTAAAGCCTTACCTCTCACGGCAGTGCAGATGGAGCGGCACGTCCATTCCTCTCAGGTCTTCGCGCCGCTCGACTGCGCGAGCTATCTGGTGATGGTCGCGCCGCGCGGCGATGGGGACATGCCGGACCTCGAAAAGGTCCGGGCCTTTCGCGTGCCCGGCGACACGGGCATCAACTACAAGGCCGACACTTGGCATCATCCCCTCACGCCGCTTGAACGCATCGGGCGATTCGCCGTGCTCACCTTCGTCGACGGAACCGCCGCCGACGAACAATTCGTCGACCTGCCGCAGCCGGTTCTCATTGAGGAGTGATGCGGGATTCGGTTGATGAGATCGGGCGCTTTTCGGACGGTTCTAGGGGCAGCCGCCTTTTCCATCGTGCTCAGCAGGTTTAGGCTGGGCCCATGCTGTTTCGCACCGAGCCCTCGGGCGTTCTCGCCATCAGCCAGCCGACCCATGCGTGGATCTCGGGGCAGATTCTGCGCGCCTGGGACGAGACGCTTGGCAAACCGCTCATGCTCGCCGCGGAACAGCATGACATCGGGTGGCTGGACTGGGAGACGGCGCCGACTTTCAATCCTGAGACCGGGCGCCCGCATCTGTTTCGCGAGATTGGCGCGGCGGTGCATTCGCCGATGTGGAGGCAGGGCGTCGAGCGCGCGCTTGGCGCCTGGGGCGCTCATGTCGCGCTTCTTATCTCGCGGCATGGCGGGGTGATCTACCGACGCTACACTGATCGGCACCGTGCAGGCGAAGCGGACGCCGCTGCAGCGCAAGGGTATCTAAAGGCGCAGGCGCCGATCGAGTCGGAATGGGCCAAGATGCTGGGCCTGGACGCCGTCACACTTCAGAAAGAGACAATGCTTGTGGCGCTGGTCGACACCCTATCGCTGGCCTTGTGCGGCGAGTTGAAGACGCCGATCGAACTTATGGCGCCGAACGCGAGCGGAGGGACTGAGACCCTACGCCTGACGGAACGGCCTGGTCACCCGTTTGAGTTTGTCCTCTCACCCTGGCCGCTCAGACAGGATGTGCTGACCGTCGAAGGCGAAGCGCGTCCGCTTCCGGCAGCGGGACGTTTCGCCGACGAGGCTGCGATGCGGACATGGCTTAAGTCGCCGGAGCGCACCGTGTTTCACGCGCGGCTGATGAGCAAATCCGCAACCGGCTGAATGGGCAAGGTGCTTTGTGGTCCGATTAGGTTCAGACCGTTGGCCAAGGCAGCACGCGGCTATTTCTCCGTGTATTTCTTGGCCCACTCGACGCCGTCCCAGGTGATCATCTTCGTCGGGACGACTTTGATCAGGTAGCGCGGCCGGTCGTAAGTCGGCACAAGATATTCCGGGCCGCGCTCGCCGAGGTAGCGCACCGATGTGCGGTTGGCGACGTCCAGGCACTGTCCATGCATCGGCGCTGGGCCAGAGACGATCTCTGCCTTTCCTTGCGCGACGATGCGTCTGTAGGTCCCGCTGTCGTGCGCGCACGAAATGCCGACGTTCGGATTCTTTTTGATATGCGCAATCCAGGCCGCTCGCTCCCGCACGACCATCCAGAAGGCCTCGCCGTCCCATTCCTGCCAGACTGGGGTAACGTAAGGCACGCCGTTCTCGTCGATCGTCGCGATCCGCGCGACCACCGGCTCGGCGAGAAATTCTTTGATCTCCGCCGGCGTGAGCTTGCGGTTCTTTCCCATCCATTCGGGATGTTGCTTCTCTGTCACCTCAACCTCTCCGCAGCAGCACGCCGGCTTGTCCCGTGAGACTCTAGTCGAGCACGAGAGCTCAGAGTGCGTCAATGCGGTACAGTCGCCGCGCGTTGTCATGGAAAAGCGCGGACTGCTCGGCTTCGGTGAAATCGCGGACGATGGCCTTGAAGCCATCGAAGATCGCATCGAAGCTCGTCCATAAGCGGCCGACCGGGAAGTCGCTGCCGAACATCGATCGGTCGACGCCGAAGCAATCGATGCAATGCAGCGCGACCTCGCGCAAGCTTTCGGGCGTTGGGGAGGGATCGTAGGCGGTCAGCGCCGAAATCTTGATCTGAACATTGGGCGCGGAGCCGATGAGTTTCAGGCCCTCCTTCCATCGCGTCATGCCTTCGCGGTCCCGATCAATCGGGCTGCCGCAATGGTTGACGATGAAGGTCTGATTGGGGAAGTCGCGCGCCAGCCGTGCGACCTCCTCTGCTTGGTACGGATAGAGCATGAACTCGAGGAGTTGGTCGTGGCGAGCGAGCAGTGCGACGCCCCGGCGGAAATCAGCCTCGTCGGCGATGCCCGGGCGCGGGGCAAAGCATTTCTTAGGCTCGGTGGGATGCCAGCTCAGCATCTGTCGAACGCCGACGCAACGCTTGACCTCGGACAGGCGGTCAAGCGCGGCGCCCGCGCCCGGAGCGGCGAGGTCAGCGAAACCGATATAGCGCACCGCGACGCCTGACGACTTGTCGAGCGTCTCCAGCCACTCAATCTCGGCAAGCGGATCGTCGGCCCGGTCCCAGGCGGCTTCTATGTGCACCGAGGCGACCACGTTCTGGTTCGCCGCGTCGCGCAGGTAGTTATCGGGGAGATAATTTTTTCGTAGCGCGTTGAGATCGCCCAGCGCCTGGATTGCGCCTCCCGCGGGACGAAGCCAGGGATGCCGGTCCATGCCGAGATCCCAAAGATGACAATGCGGGTCGATGATCGGCCCCCGATACAGTCCAGCCACGTTCAAATGCTCCGTGGTTCAAGTGTAGTTGGCAATGGCCGCCACGTCAGTGATCGCGTTGGCGCTCAGAGCTCCACCCAGTCTCGCCGTAACGCCTCTTCAGCGGCCACGCTAGGGCCGTCGACTCTGGGATTGGCTCAGATCTGCGCGATAAACGTCAGAATCGTTGACTTACTGAAACGCAGACCAGTAACGTCCGCTGTGAAGTCGATCGACTGTTGGGAGACGGTTGGGGGGCTGCGCGCCGATCGAGGGCGATTGGTCTTCGTGACGCGGCTCGGATCGGACAGACGAGCTTCGCAGAGGGAGAACAACGACATGAAGACAATCGATCTCGCGCGCCTTGCATTCACCCCGATGGTCGTGGCCGCTCTGGCTGTCTTGCAACTTGCAAGCGCCGGTTCGTCGTTTGCCGCCGCCAATTGCATCAAGGGCGAGCACAAGCCGCCGTTTAAGATCGGCTGGGCGAACATCTATTCGATCCCGACCTGGATGAAGGAGACGACTGGCACGATCGAGGACATGGCGAACGCGCTGAAAAAGCAGGGCCTGGTTGACAGCTTGACGATCACAGACGCGCAGGGCAACGCCAACACGCAGATCCAGCAGATCCAGTCGATGATCGACGCCAAGCTCGACGCGATCATCGTCGACGCCGGTTCGGCCACCGCGCTCGATCGCGTCATCGCCGACGCCTGCTCGAAAGGGATCGCCGTCGCCAATTTTGACAGCCTTGTCGACACCAAGGACCTCACCACGAAGATCGACACGGACCAGAACCAGTGGGGCAAGCTCGCTGCGGAGTGGCTGGTCAAGAAACTCAACGGCAAAGGCAATATTCTGGTGCTAAACGGCCCGGCGGGCGTGTCGGTCAGCGACGACCGGCGCAAGGGCGCGGAGCCGGTGTTCAAGGCTAATCCGGGCATCAAGATTTTGGCGGAGACCAACACGCCGTATAACGCGGCGCCGGCGCAGGAAGCCGTCACCAACCTATTGTTCAGCAATCCTGAGATCGACGGCGTCTGGAGCCAGGGCGGCGCGCTCTCGGCAGGGGCGGTGACCGCGTTCGAGAAGCAGGGGCGCAAGCTCGTTCCGATCACGGGCGAGAACTATCGGCCGTTCCTTGAGATGTGGAAGCAGAAGAAGCTTGACGCCTGGGCGACGCAGCAGCCGAACTGGCTTGCGGCCTTCGCCGTCTACGCCGCCGTGAAGGCGCTGCAGGGCGCCGACATTCCGGCCTATATCGACGTGCCGCTGCCGATCATCGACGAGAGCAACCTCGACAGCTACCTCTCCCGCGCGAAGGACTTCGCCGCCGACGGCTACATCTACTCGCCCTATGACACGAAGCTGTTCGACGAGCTGATCGCCAAGAGCCTGAAGAAATAGCTTCGCTCCGAGCGGGCGTGAGCTAGCGCATCAGCAGCGCGGTGATATGGGCGTAACCCGGACGATCCTCGGAGCGCGGAATGTCTCGAAGGCGTTCTTCGGCAATCCGATCCTTCGCGATGTCTCGATCGAGCTCGCCGGCGGCCGCATCCACGCTCTCCTCGGCGAGAATGGAGCGGGCAAGAGCACGCTGATCAACCTGCTGTCGGGCACGCTGAGGCCCGACAGCGGGGAGATCCTGGTCGAGGGGCGCGCTACTGGATCTCTGACGCCGGACGAAGCTCATCAGCTTGGCGTCGCCGTGGTGCAGCAGGAGCTGAGCCTCGCTCCGCATCTTTCCATTGCGGAAAACATCGGCCTCGGCGCCTACCCTCGCCGGGGCGGGATCGTCGACTATGGCCGCTTAGCGTCCGCGGTCGCCGAGATCGCCAAGGAGCTCGACCTCATTGAACCGCTGGACATGGCCGTCGGGCGATTGCCCCTCGGGCGCCGGCAGATCGTCGAAATCGCCAAGGCGCTCTACATCAAGCCCCGCGTCCTCATTCTGGACGAACCGACGTCATCGCTCGCCGCGCCGGACGTGGCCATATTGATGAGGCTCGTTCGGCGTCTGCGCGACCGGGGCGTCGCGATTCTCTACATCTCGCACCGGCTGAACGAGATCCTTGATTTCTGCGACTATGTAACCGTTCTAAAGGACGGATCGGTCACCGCCGATCGTCCGCTTGCGGGGCTTGATCCGACCGGCCTCGTCCGCCTCATGGTGGGGCGCGATCCCCGGCATCTGTTTCCGCCTTACGCCTCACAGTCCACGCGCGATCTCGTCCTCGAGACGAAGGCCTTTCGCGCTGGCGGAGCTGCCGATGTCGATTTCGAGCTCTATCGCGGCGAGATCCTCGGAATTGGCGGCCTTGTCGGCCACGGACAAGAGGACTTCATGATGGGCCTCTACGGCGCCATTCGCGCCGAGGCCGAACGGTTTCGCATATTCGCTGACGGAGCCGCGGTGCGGACCGCGCCCTTCGCCAAAGTCGCCGACGCGAACGCGGTCGGCGTCGCCTACGTTCCGGCCGATCGCCGCAAGGAAGGGCTCATTCTGCCGCACTCGATCGACTTCAATCTGCTCTT
Source organism: uncultured Alphaproteobacteria bacterium (assembly GCA_963696665.1). Taxonomy (GTDB): domain Bacteria; phylum Pseudomonadota; class Alphaproteobacteria; order Rhizobiales; family Beijerinckiaceae; genus Roseiarcus. Next base: position 11,981 of record CAVOLE010000028.1, on the reverse strand, counting down.
GCCATTGTTCGCCAGTCACAGCGCTGAGCGTCGCCGAAGACGCCAGGAGACCACGATCACCGAACGTCTGGCGCAGCGCCTCAACATCCGCGGCGATCGCGCCCGGCCGGCGCAGGCGCTGTCCGGCGGCAACCAGCAGAAGGTCGCCTTGTCGAAATGGCTGACGCTCGAGCCATCGGTCTTGCTCCTGAACGATCCGACGCGCGGCGTCGACGTCGAGACCAAGCGCGAGATCTATCTTGCTTTGCGCGCAATGGCCGCCGAGGGCAAAGCCGTCGTCTTGCTCAGCACTGACACGCCTGAGCTGGTCCATCTGTGCGATCGGGTTTTAGTGTTCAACAAGGGCAGAGTGGCCGCCACTCTGCCGCACGCCGAGGCGTCCGAGGAGGCGATCGTAGGGGCCGCCATGGGCGTGCGAAATACGTCGACGCTTCAGGGAGAAGCCGTCTGATGTTCGGTCAGGGCGCGCGAATCTATTGGGCGATCCAGTGGCGCCGTAACGAAGGCCTTGGCGCGCTCTTTCTGGTGCTTGCTGTGTTCGCGGCGCTCTATGCATTCTTGTTTCCCGGCATTTTCGCCGTCGGCGCCATGGCCAAGTTCGTCCAAGGCTGGTTCCCGACAGCGATGGTCGCGGCGGCGGAAACCATCGTCATGCTCACCGGCGGAATCGACCTGTCCGTCGGTCCGATGGTCAGCCTCGGCTCCGTGGTGGCGGCGTCCACCATGCAAGGGCCGCTTGGCGTTTTCGGCGGCGTCCTCGCGCTTCTTGCCCTGGGGACATGCGTGGGCGCGATCGTCGGCGGTTTCGTTGCGATTGGCCGATATCCGGCGATCATCGTGACGCTTGCGCTCTCGTTCGTGCTGCGCGGCGTCGCTCTTCTCATCATGCCGCGGCCTGGAGGATACGTTCCCCCCTCCTTGTCCGAATTTCTCGCCGGCAGCCATCCGACCGCGGCGGTTCTGCTCGTGCTGCTCATCATCTTATGGAAGCTCTACCAGGCGACCCCTTTGGGAATCGGGCTGATCGCGGTTGGCGACAATGCCGAGGGCGCCTACCGGTCCGGAGTCAACGTCACCCGCGTGCGCATGAGCGCCTACATCATCAGCGCCATTCTTCAGGCCTTCACCGGCCTCTATGTGGCTGCGCAGACCGGCTCGGGCGATCCCCTGATCGGCGAGCCGCTGACGCTTGCGGCCGTCGCCGCCGCTGTGCTCGGCGGGGTCGGGTTTCTCGGCGGCCAGGGCGCGATGCGCGGAGCCCTCGCGGGCAGCCTGCTCATGAGCATCCTCATCAACGTCATGTTCTTCATGGGGCTTCCGCTGGTGGCGCAATATGTCGTCCAGGGGTTGATCATCGTCGCCACCGTTGCGCTGCCCCTCATCCGCGCCTCCTGGCGGAGGGCGTCGTGAACGCGGTCCAGTCCTTGCGGCGCTTTGCGGCCGGCTATAGCCGCTCGCTCGTCGCCTACGCGGTTGTTGCGATCCTCTGGATCGGCGCCTCGCTCTTGATCGCGGGCTTCGGCGCCTACGCGCACCTGCGCTATATCGTCGAGCTCGCCGCGGTGATCGGCCTCGTGGGCATCGGTCAGACCGTCGCGGTGATCGGCGGCGGGATCGACCTCTCGGTCAGCGCAATCATCACAGTCACCGCCATCATTCTGCCGCTTGTGACGTTCGAGGCCGACGTCACCGGCCTCGGCGCGATCGCGCTGGCGCTCCTCGTCGCGGGCGGAATTGGCGCCGTGAACGGACTCGGCATCGGATACTTGGGCCTGCCCCCGCTGATCATGACCTTGGCCATGGCGACCATCCTGCAAGGACTTCTCATTCTCATTGCCGGAGGCAGCGCCGTCTCGGTCACCAACCCCTCGCTCGATTGGCTGGGATCGACGCATTTCATGACCATTTCCGTCAGCATCATCCTCTGGGCTTTCGTGGCGGCCGTCTGTCTGTTCTGGCTGCATGGAACGCGCAGCGGTTCGCTCATCTTCGCGATCGGCGCCAATCCAGTGGTGAGCCGTCTGTCAGGCGTCCCCATTCGCTGGCTGACGCTCATCACCTACGTCATCTCGGGGTTTTGCGCCGGCCTCGCCGGCCTTCTGCTGCTGTCGATGAATGGGCAGGGCTATGTTGGCATCGGCGATCCGTATCTGTTGTCGTCGATCGCGGCAGTGGTGCTTGGCGGCACGTCCATCCTTGGCGGGCAAGGTTCTTATCTTGGCACGATCGCCGGAGCGGTCCTCTTAGTGACGATGACGGCGCTGATCACTGTCGTGAACGCCTCGGAGGGCTGGCGCAGCGTCATTCTCGGGTGCCTCATTTTGGCTATGCTGCCATTGTCAGGCCGCGACCAGTCCCGCTGAGAACGCGCCCGCCTGCGACCGGATCGAAGGAGTGGAAAAGTTGCTTGCGCCCGACGTCGCTCGCCTGACGAACCTCCTTGAGCGGCTCGTCGCCATCGACACGCAGAACCCGCCCGGCCGAGAAACGGAGGCCGCCGCGCTCCTTGCGTCGGAGCTCGAGGCCATCGGCTTTGTTACAGAGGTTCGCCCCCTTGGGGATGGCCGCGCGAATGTCGTCGGCCGAATCGACAACGGCGACGGCCCCTCGTTCGCCTTCAACTCGCATATGGACACGGTGCCGGTCGGCGGCGGCTGGACCAATGATCCGTTTCGTCTGACAGAGCGAGACGGCAAGCTCTTCGGACGAGGCGCCTGTGACGCCAAGGGCCCGGTTGTCGCCATGGTCGAGGCCGGCCGTCTCCTCGCCTCGCAGAGGGATCTCTGGCGCGGAACGCTGGTTTTGATGTTCGTCGCCGACGAGGAGATTGACGGCGGCGGCTCAAGGGCGCTGGCGAAGCAGCAGCCAAAGCCCGGCTTGATCGTCATAGGTGAGCCGACGAACAATGCCGTCTTCGCGGCGCATAAGGGCTGTCTGCGGCCGCTCATCCGCGCCAAAGGCAAGGCGGCGCATTCCGGCCGCCCGGAGCTCGGGGTCAATGCGATCCTCGCTGCGAGCCATCTCATCTCCATCTTCGACGAACGGGATCGCAAACTCAGGACCCAGACCCACCCGCTGGTGGGCCACGCAAGCTTGTCGGTCACTCGCATCGCAGGAGGGATCGCCGACAACGTCGTGCCGGACAATTGCGAGCTTGTACTCGACCGGCGGCTGCTGCCCGGCGAAACGCTCGACGTCGCGATGGACGAGCTGAAAGCCATGCTGACGCGCGCGAAACACGACCATGGCGTGGAGGCGGAGATCGCGGCGATCCGCACGAAAGCCGGATCGGCGGAGACGTCACTCGACGATCCGCTCGTGCGCAATGCGGTCGCCATCTCCCGCGCGCATGGCGTCACGTTTCCGCAGCCAGGCGGGCTGACCGGCGGATGCGACCTCGTTCATTTTCACGAGATTGGCGCCGTGGGCATCGTCCTGGGCCCCGGCTCGCTCGATGTCGCGCACCAGCCTGACGAATATGTCCCGAAGGACGACCTCGCCCGCGCCGCGCTCATCTATCGCGATATCGCAGTCGCGATGATGCAGCCCTGATTGGCCGAACGTCACGCGCGACTGTCTTGCTCTGGCGAGGTCGAAAGGCGCGACGACAATTCTCAATCCTTCGCCAACCTACGCGGCGCAGGACTATGACTGGACCCTGGTTGATATCGTTTTGGTCAACCGTAGCGAGGCCATCGAACTTGCCGGCGGCGAAGCGGAGGGGGCCGCGCGTGAGCTTTGCAAGAAGGGCCAGCCGCGGTCGCACGTCGACGTCGAGGTCCCCGATACAGAGGAACAGGGGAGCTCTTGGGCGGATTGCAGGGCGGCGCTCAAGCCTCGCCCCTCTCGGCGCCGGTGATATAGCCGACGACCATCGACCCGGTCAGGCCGGCGATGGCCCGGTCGGCGACCTTTCGGCCGAGACGCAGCACGACGATCCGATCGCAGACCTCCAGCACCTGCTCCATGTTATGGCTGATGAGCACGATCGCGATGCCCTGAGCGCGGAGGCGGCCGATGAGGTCAAGCACGTGCCGCGTCTGCCGCACGCCGAGCGCAGCCGTCGGCTCGTCGAGGAACACCATGCGACGGCTTCAACCGACGGCGCGTCCGATCGCGATGCTCTGGCGCTGACCGCCGGAGAGGTCCTGAACGCGCTGCCGAACGGAGATCGTTCCGCCGATGCCGACCTGATCGAGGATCGCGCGGGCGCCCGCGCGCATCGCCTTCTTGTCGAGCCAGCCAATGCGCCCGAGCCGCCCCCAGGAAGAACGGATCTCACGGTTGAGGTAGAGGTTCTGCACGACATCGCCATGCATGACCAGCGACAGGTCCTGGTGGACGATCTCGATGCCGAGTTCGGCGGCGCGCTTGGGGCCGTCGGAACCGAGAGATTCGCCGTCAACCGCAATCTCACCCGCATCGGGGGTGTAGTAGCCCGCGATGCAGCGGACGAGCGTCGACTTTCCGACGCCGTTGTCGCCGACCAGCCCGACCACCTCGCCGGGCCAGACCTCAAGGTTGATATCCTCGAGCGCATGCAGGCCGCCGAAGGTCTTGCGAAGCTCGGTGACGCGGAGGAGGGGTTCTGTCCCCCTGTCCATTGGGTTCACTCCGCGGGCTGGCGCTGGCTGACCGCCACCGCGACGACGATGATGATTCCCTGTACGACGATCTGTTGCTGCACCGTCGCGCCCATGAGCACGAGGCCATTGACGATCATCGTCATGAGAAGCGAGCCCATGAGCGCGCCGAGCATGCTGCTCGATCCGCCGAACAGGCTCGTGCCGCCGATCACCACGCCGGCGAGAACCGTGAGGAGGTCGCTCGACCCAAGTGTATAAACCGCGCCATGGATCTCGCCCGCATAGATCATGCCGGCCAATGCCGCCGTGCAGGACGAGAGGACCATGACGCCGACGCGGACCCGATTGGTGTTGATGCCGAGCGCCCGGGCGCTGGCGCGGTTGCTTCCCGTCGCCATCACGCGCCAGCCGAAGGCGCGATTCTTGAATGCGATTTGAGCGACCAAAAAGCCGAGCACGAGCCAAACCACCGCGTTGGACAGCGGTCCAATCGTGCCTGAGCCGAACAGATTCGTGTACGTATCGTCGACGATCGGGACGTCCTGAAGCTGGGTCGAAATCTGCGCTATGCCGGTGAACAGTTGCATCGTGCCGAGCGTCACGAGGAACGAAGGAACCCTGAGCCCGACGATTAGGAGGCCATTGAGAAGACCCGCGCCGATTCCGGTCAGAATGCCGAAGGCGACGCCAAGGATCGCAGCCGAAAGGAGGATCGGAAGGCCAAGTGCGGCCGTTGGGTGAGCCGAAGCGCGTTTGAGGGTATGCGTGATTTGGACTCCGCTTTGAGAAGCCTTCACCCCGGCGCGCCGAAAGCGTCGGGCCGCATCCGCTGGTCTGTCAGGGTCGATGTTTCTCCGCGAGCCAGCCGACGAGATTCGTCCAGAGCGGGCCGTACCCCTTCCACGCCAAGAAGAGCGGGGGACCCCAATGGGGTCCGCAATCGGAAGCGAAGATCGCGCCGCGCCCTCGTCCGACGTCACGCACGGCGATGAAGGGATCGTCACCGATGCGCGCGAGCACATCCGCGTCCGGCCGGGCCGTTGAGCGGTTGTAGCCCAGGAATTGAGGCCAGTCGTTGAGGCCCTTGAGGATGGGGTGGTCGGGTTTCACGATCGTCGGCGTGACTCCCTGAGGGCATTCAAGCCGATCGTCGTAAGGAAACAATTCGATGGGCAGCACATCCTCGACGGGACTGCCTTTGTAATTGCCTTTGGCCTGGATCCCCTGAAAGGTGAGATAGCCGCCGACCATCAAGAGGCCGCCGCCGGCGTTTACGAAGTCACGAATGAGGTGGAGCCGGTTGGGCCAGCTCTCGGATCGGATCGCCACGCGGTCAGGAAGCAAAAGCGAGTTCGCGCCTATGTCGCTGAGGATCACAACATCGAACGCGTCGATCTCCTTGCGCGAAAATGGAAACGACTCCATCGCGATGTGGCTCGGCTGATAGGTCAGTTTGGCGCCCCAGCGCGAAGGGCGGCGATCATCTCTGTGCCGCCCTCGTGGTAGGAGGACATGTCGAAGGAATCGAAGCCCTTGGTGTGGACGCTATGCGTCATCCAAGATTCGCCGGCGAAAAGAACTCGTACTGGATCTGCCATCGGCTCCAATCCTCGAAGCGGTTCTAAGATTGCTCACTTGATGGGGTCCGCAGCGCCATCATTTCCGGCGGACGCCGGCTAAACGTTTAACTCGCCCGCTTTCTGGCTTCAACGCGCTTGCGGACAGGGCTACGATTAAGAGCGAGGACGCAGCGAAGGCGGACCGCTACGAGTATAAGGGCGATTGTTCGCTGAACTTGCGACGCCGCATCAGGACGAATTCTGCTATGCCGACCGCCACAGCCGACCTTACGAATCTATTTGTCGAGAGCGACGCGCTTCGCCTGGCGGAGCTTGTCCAACAAAAAGAAGTGACGCCGGCGGAATTGACCGAAACCGCAATCCTCCTGATCCAAACTCTGGACCCGAAGCTGAACGCAGTCGTCATCCGGGACTTTGAATGCGCGAGGGCTCGTGCGGCAGAGAGCTCCCCACAAGGTCCTTTTTACGGCGTTCCCTATCTTCTCAAGAATATCGGGTCCAGTTGCGAAGGCTTGCCTCTGACCAACAGTTTGCCCTTTCGGAAAGACTACGTCAGTCCGTCCGACTCCGAGATGGTGCGGAGGATCAAGGCGTCTGGCCTCAACATCCTCGGGCGCACCAATGTGCCTGAGCAGGGGTGGTGCATCGCGACCGAACCTCGCATGTATGGCCCAACGCTGAACCCGTGGAACATGGCCGTCACCGCCGGCGGCTCGAGCGGCGGGGCGGTCTCGGCGGTCGCATCGCGCATGATGCCGATGGCGGAAGCAAGCGACGGTGGCGGATCGATACGCGCGCCTGCGTCGTGCTGCGCAGTCTTAGGACTGAAGCCGTCGCGAGGACGGATCACCTATGGACCGGATGACGTCGACATCTGGTTCGGGAGCGTGTCCACATTCGCGGTCACGCGCTCCGTCAGGGATGCCGCGGCGCTGCTGGACGCGACGGCAGTTGTGATGCCAGGAGACCCTTACACGCCTCCTAAGCCCTCTCAAAGCTGGCTCGATTGCCTTCGCGAGCCATTGAAGCCGCTTAGGATCGGATACGCATTGACGCCGCCATGGGGGCCCCCGTTCGCCCCCGAGGTCACCGATGCGATGAAGCAGACCTTGTCCCTTTTTCAGGACCTTGGCCATGCCCTCGAAGAGCATGCGGTGGTGACGGACCTCGAGACGGCGTGGCGCGACTATAATCAGATGAATTCCGTCCAGACCGTCCTCGAATTCGACGACATGGCGAAGGTTCTCGGTCGGCCTATTCCAGAGTCAGAACTGATTGCGTTCAACCGGGCCTGGCTTGGACGCGGGCGCGCACTTTCCGCTCGCGACTACGCAGCGAGCGTGGCGGCCGTTCGAAAGGCCAATCAGCGCGTGCAGGCGGAACTGGCGCCCTTCGACGTGTTCGTCACGCCGACCCTGACCCAGTTGCCCCGGCCCGTCGGCTACTGGGACATGAACGAGCCCGATTTCGACAAATACATCGCGAAATGGACCGACGCGGCGTTCCTGTTCCCGTTCAATCTCTCCGGCCTCCCCGCCGTGTCCGTGCCGGCCGCTTGGACCAAGGACGATATCCCGATCGGCGTGCAACTCGTAGGCCGCTACGGGGATGAAGCCACGATCCTCCGCCTCTCCGCGCAACTCGAGCAGGCGAGGCCGTGGATCCAGCGCCGTCCTTCAATCTGCGCGGGAGCGTAGCGCTCGGCGGTGGCGTATGACGAAGTCCAGTCATCTTCACCGGCGGCGGAATCGAGAAGCCGTTCTAAGCCTTCGCATCTCGGCACGATCAGCTACCTTGTGCAGCGAACCTGGGCGGACGCGTTCCGCTCGTTCCCTATTGTGTGCATCTCATGCATGACGGCGAATGTCCCGCGAACGCATGCGGAAACCCGATATGAGAAGCCGTAGACCTCTCGGGTCGCTTGGGGCCGGTCGAACGCGAGTGAGGATATGTCCGGTTCATCGACCATCATCGCGAGGATCAGGGAAGCCTTCGATGCTGCCCACGCGCTCGGCCTGCTTCAGAAAGCCATCTCGATCCCGAGCGTCACGGGCGATGAGGCCAACTTTGCAGGGTGGCTCAAAGGAGAACTCGGAGCGCTCGGGATCGGGGCCTCATCCGCCGAGTTTGCCGAAGGCCGGCCGAACGTATGGGCATTCGCAAGGGGAGCAGCAGCGCCGACACGCTCTTGCTGATCGGTCACACGGACACCGTGCACCCAAGCGGATGGAAGGAGCGATGGGCCGGCAGCGAACGGGAAAGCCCGTTCTCCGGCGCCGTAGCGGACGGCGCGGTCTGGGGCCGCGGCGCGAGCGATCTGAAGGCGGGCCTATGCATGACGCTCGAGGCGGTCCGCACGCTCGATCGCGCGGGAATCGAAGTCGATCCCACTCTGCTCTTTGCCTTTGTCGGGGACGAAGAGAGCGGCGAGCCGGGCAGCGGCGTCAGCGCGGGAGCCCGCGCGTTCAGCGCGCTCATCGAGAGAGGGGCTGTGCCGCGACCGAACATGGCGATCTATGTCGAGCCGACGATGCTCGACATCTATGTCGCCCACATGGGCTTCTTCCTTTGCGACATCCGGGTCACCGGCAAGTCCGCCTATTTTGGCGTGCCGGAACTTGGCGTCGATGCGCTCAAAGGCGCGCATGCCGTTCTCGAAGCCCTCTGGCGATATTCGGCCGAGTTCAGCGCCGGCGAGAGCCATGCGCTCATCGGATCCGGGTTCGTCCTGCCGACCGGCATTCAGGGCGGCGGCTACATCGCGGTTCCTGGCGAATGCACAATCAGCATGATCGCAAAGATTCCGCCGGGCGTTCGCCTGGATGACGTGCGCGCTGGTCTCGAGACGGCGGTGAGGGCGGCCTCGATGGACGGCCGCATCGAATTGCAGTTTTCTTACCCTGCGCCTCGAGATCATGCGATCGGGGGCCAGCCTTTCGAGAGCCGCCTCGACGAAGCCCGCTTGGCGCGTCTCGTCTCGGCGGTTCGCGCCATCCGCCCTGAGCGGGGAAACATTGAAGCCGCTCCCTATTGGTCGGAACCGCCAATCCTGTCGGCGCTCGGCGTTCCGGGAGTTACTTTGCGCCGGGGGATATAAGGATCTGCCACACGACGGAAGAGAACGTGAGCCTTGAGGACTATTACGACGGCATCGTCGCCCTCGCTGCGTTTCTGTCGGGAGCCGATTATCTTGAGCGAGCCCCCGCGGTCGAAGCAGAGTGGCGCTAGGGCAGGGAGAGCGACATGTTTCTCGACGCGATCCGGCGGCGCAACCCGCGACTGATCGAGGCCGCGATTGCGCTGCATCAAAGCGGCCGACTGCCGGCGAACATTTACGTCATCGACCTGGACGCTGTGGAGGATAACGCGCGCGCGATCTCGACCAAGGCCGTCTCGCTTGGCCTCACCGTAATGACGATGACCAAACAGATGGGACGCAACGAGTCCTTCTGCCGCGCGGTGATGCGGGGAGGAATAAAGCGCAGCGTTGCGGTCGATCTGGAATGCGCGCTGGCCACGAAGCGCGCGGGCATGGAGCTTGGGCATATTGGCCACCTCGTCCAGATTCCGAAATGGGAGGCGGACAGCGCGGCCAGGCTCTCTCCGAGCTGGTGGACGGTCTTCAACGCCGAAAAGGCGGCTGAAGCCGCGGCGGCTTCAGAGAGACTGGGACGGGAGCAGCACTTCCTCGCCCGCATTCGCGGCGAGAACGATCAATTCTATCGCGGGCACGAAGGCGGATTTCCCGCGTCCGACGTCGTCGCGGTGGCGGCGGCGCTGGATAAGATCCCGGGCGGCCGCTTCGCGGGAATTACGACTTTCCCAGCGTTGTTGTTCGACGCCGCGAGACGCACGGTGAAGCCAACGCCAAATCTCGAGACTCTGCGACAGGCGTCGGAGACATTGGCGCGCGTCGGATACAAGGGAATCGAAATCAATGCTCCAGGCACGACCTCGAGCGTGACCCTGAACGCCCTCGCAGAAGCCGGCGCCACCCAGGTTGAGCCCGGACACGGGCTGACTGGGACGACTCCGTTGCATGTGAGCGACGACCTGCCCGAGGCGCCGGCTGTTGTCTATCTGACGGAGGTTTCGCACCTCTCGGGAGGCGAAGCCTTCTGCTTCGGCGGCGGTCTCTACATTGACCCGGTCTTTTCCAATTATCAGGTGAAAGCGATCGTCGCCCGGGAGCCAAGAACCGACGAGGCGGCGCTTCGTCCCGTCGAGATTCCCCCGCCCGAGGCCATCGATTACTACGGCATGATTGACGCTGCCGGATTAACGAAGCCAGCGCCTGGAGACAGCGTTGTCTTTGGATTCCGGCCTCAGGCCTTTGTTACGCGGGCATTCGTTACGGGCGTCTCCGGACTTTCGACCGGAAGACCGGTCGTCGAGTCGATCTCCCACAGCTCGGGCGCCAAGGCCCACTGGCCGCCGTAAAGTCTCCGGAAGGAGGTTGCGTGTTCGACATCCTCATTCGCAACGCTGCTTTACCCGATGGCCGCGCCGGGATTGATGTTGCCTGCGCAGGCGGCAAGATTGTCGCTGTCGAACCCAACATCGCCGGCGATGCTGGTCGAGTTATCGACGCGAAGCAGCGCCTCGTCTCGCCGCCGTTCGTCGATTGCCACTTCCACATGGATGCGACGCTTTCGCTTGGGCTCCCGCGACTGAACCAGTCGGGCACCCTCCTTGAGGGCATCGCATTGTGGGGCGAGCTCAAGCCTCAGCTCACGGCCGACGCCGTGATGGAGCGAGCTCTGAGCTATTGCGATCTTGCGGCATCGCGCGGACTCCTCGCCATCCGCAGCCATGTCGATATTTGCGACGACCGCTTGCTCGCTGTCGACGCGCTGCTCGATGTGAAGCGACGAATTGCGCCTTACATCGACCTGCAGCTCGTCGCTTTTCCGCAGGATGGCTATTACAGATCGCCAAACGCCGTGAAGAACCTTGAACGCGCTCTCGACAAGGGAGTCGATGTCGTCGGCGGCATCCCGCATTTCGAGCGCAGCATGGCGGACGGCGCCGCCAGCGTTGCGGCGTTGTGCGCGATTGCTGAAAAGCGCGGCCTGATGGTCGACATGCACTGCGACGAGAGCGATGACCCGATGTCTCGCCATATCGAGACGCTCGCAGCAGAGACGCGGCGCCTAGGCCTCGCTGGCCGCGTCACCGGGTCCCACCTCACGTCCATGCACTCCATGGACAACTATTATGTTTCGAAGCTCCTGCCGTTGATCGCCGAGGCGGGCGTCCACGCGGTCGCCAATCCGCTGATCAATATCGTTCTGCAGGGCCGCCACGACACCTATCCGAAGCGGCGTGGTCAGACCCGCGTGCCGGAGATGCGAATGCACGGGATCAATGTCGCGTTCGGTCAGGACTGCGCGATGGACCCGTGGTATTCGCTCGGCGGCGCTGACATGCTCGACGTCGCACATATGGGGCTTCATGTCGGGCAACTCACCAGCCGCGAGGCGATGCGCTTCTGCTTCGAGGCGGTCACGACCAACGCCGCGCGGGTAATGAACCTTGATGGCTACGGCCTCGCGGTCGGCTGCAATGCCGATCTCGTCGTGCTTCAGGCCGCCGATCCGATCGAGGCGGTTCGTCTTCGCGCCCGACGCCTCGCCGTTATTCGGCGTGGGCGCGTGATCGCCGAGACGCCCGCGGAGATCGGCGCCTTGTTCCTCGAAGGCCGCCCGGCGCATCTTGATCCGGCGAGCTACGCGCCCGTCACTGGCTGAAGAGACCTCAACCGATCGATGATCGGCGCCGCTTCAGGCTGGGCGCGCCGCTCAAGCGTCAAGAT
>CAVOLE010000027.1:0-119947 GCA_963696665.1 uncultured Alphaproteobacteria bacterium | reverse complement strand
GGTTTGCCGGTCTCGCTCGAGATCTTGCGCGCCGCCTCGCCCGCGCGCCGGACCATCTCGTCGGCGATCGCGTGGATCGCGTCGGCCCGCGCGAAAACCGGCGTCGCGCGCCAGGCCTTGAGGCCGGCCTCGGCGGAGCGAAAGGCTTCCTCGGTGTCGGCGACGCCCGCGACCGGAACCTCGCCCAGAAACGCCCCGGTCGCGGGGCTCATCACCGCCGCTTTGGCGCCATTCCCGGCCGGCCGCCATGCGCCGTCGAGGAGAGTCCGAATTGTTCGTACATGTCAGATACCTCCGAAACCTTGACCGCACGGCCTTCTGCGACCGATTTAGCGCCGCCTCCGCGAGCGTTAGCGCGCGCCGTCCGTCTTCGAAACCGACAACCGGAGGCCGACCCGCTTCGACGGCCTCGACGATTGCGTCGATTTCTCCGTCGAAGGCTTCGCGGTAGCGCTCGAAGAAGAAGTGAAACAGGGGCGTCGCGTGATTGCTGAACCCCTTGCCGACAACACCATCGGATTGGGGCGACGGTTCTCCGAGACTGCCATTCCCTTCGAGCCGAAGGTCTCGACCCGCTGATCGTAGCCATAAACAGCTTCGCGCGAGTTCGTGACCACGGCCTGCTTGTTGGACGCCGTCGTCATCACGACGGTGACGGTGTCATAGTCGCGCAAGCTCTTCATTAATGCCGGAGCCACGAGCCTCGAGCTGGTTGCGACGACGACCTCCGGCTTCTCCCGGGAGGCATCGCGCCACGTCGAGCCGCGCATCGCCATGTCGCTGAAGATTCCGCCGACACCTTGAGGTAGGCCTCCGTCGCGAGGCCGGGGTCGCGGAGGCGACCACGGCTCGATGCAACTCGCCGATTTCGCCCGAGCGGACCGCCTGGTGAACGGCCTTGTGGCCCGGGTCGAAACGGTGGACGAAGCCCAGCTGGATCGGAATCCGCGACCGCCAATCGCCTCTGCGTAGCGGTTCACCCGCGCGAGCGAGAGATCGATCGGCTTTTTGCAGAGGGTCGGCTTTCCGGCTGCGACCGCCCGTTCCAGGAGGTCGGCGTGGGTGTCGGTCGCCGTCGCGATCAGGACGGCGTCCACGTCCGAGCACGAGAAGATTTCGGCCCCGTCCGCATCACGCGAGCTCCCGCGCGGTGGCGGCGGCTTCCGCCGCGCCGCCGCTGATGTCTGTGCACGCCGCGAGGCGGCGCGGCGTGGGCGGCGATATCGCCGGAGTGCATGCCGACGATTCGACCGCAGCCGAGCACAGCGATCCGGATCATCGAAGCTCTCCTCCCTCGTGGTGTTTGCATTCTGTTGCGCTTCGTAGATATTGTCAATATACGATGCGTTAGAAGACGCTTTGTGCAAATCGGCGACGCGGGAGGAAACCGAATGGCCGGCTCGACAATCCGCCTCACCATGGCCTAGGCCTTGGCCCGGTGGCTGACGCAACAGTTCACCGAGATCGAGGGCGTCCGCGTCCCCCTGTCCGCAGGGGTGTTCGCCATCTTTGGCCACGGCAACGTCACCTGCTTCTCCGAGGCGCTGGAGGCGGTCCAGGATCGCTTGCCGACCTGGCGCGGCCAGAACGAGCAGTCGATGGCGCTCGCAGCGGTCGGCTACGCCAAGGCCAAGCGCCGCCGCCAGATCATGATTGCGACCACGTCGATCGGCCCGGCGCGGCCAACATGGTGACCGCGGCGGGAACGGCGCTCGCGAACCGCCTGCCGGTGCTGCTCCTCTCCGGAGACACATTCACCAGTCGCCTGCCCGACCCGATGCTCCAGCAGGTCGAGCATTTCGGCGACCCGACCATCACTGTGAACGACGCCTTCAAGGCGGTGACACGCCACTGGGACCGCATCACCCATCCGGCCCAGATCATCTTGTCGCTGCCGCAGGCCGTCGCCACGATGCTCGACCCGGGCGACTGCGGCCCCGCCTTCATCGGCTTGCCGCAGGACATCCAGGAGGTGGCGTTCGACTACCCCGAGGTCTTCTTCGAAAAGCGAATTTGGTCGATCCCCCGTCCGCGCCCCGATCGTCGTAAAGTCGCGGAAGCCGCGACGCTCCTGAAGACCGCGAAGAAGCCGCTCTTGATTCCCGGCGGCGGCGTCCGCTACTCGCTCGCCGAAGAGGCTATGGCGGCGTTCGCCGTCAAGCACGGCATCCCGATCGTCAAGACGATCGCCGGCAAGGGCGGCGTCACGCACGAGCATGCCGCGCATGCAGGACCGATCGGCATCGTCGGCTCGACCTCGGCCAGCACGCTCGCAGCTGAAGCCGACGTCATTCTCGCGGTCGGCACGCGCCTCCAGGATTTTACGACGGGCTCGTGGACTGCGTTCGGCAAGGACGCGCGCTTTATTGCGATCAACGCCGCCCGGTTCGACGCCGTAAAACATCGCGCGCTTGCCGTGGCCGGCGACGCGCTCGAGACCGTGACCGAGCTTGACGCCGAGCTCGGGTCGTGGCGCGTCGATCCGGCGCACATGGCCCGCGCCAAGGCGCTGTTCAAGGAGTGGGACGCGCTGCTCGACGGCCATCATGCCCCGACCAACGCGCCCGTCCCCACCTACGCGCAGGTGATCCACGCCGTGAACGAAGCGGCCGGGGAGAAAGACACCATCATCACGGCGGCTGGTGGCCTGCCGGGGGAGATCACCAAGAGCTGGCGGGTCAAGGCGCCCAACACCTTCGACGTCGAGTTCGGCTTCTCCTGCATGGGCTACGAGATCGCAGCGGGCTGGGGCCACGCGATGGCGAATTCGGAGCCGGGCGGCGTCGGCGGCACGCCGATCGTCATGGTCGGCGACGGCACCTACATGATGATGAACTCCGACATCTATTCGTCGGTCCTCAGCGGCCACAAGATGATCGTCGTGGTCTGCGACAACGGCGGCTACGCGGTCATCAACCGGCTGCAGCAGGCCAAGGGCGTGCCGGGCTTCAACAACCTGCTTGTCGATTGCCGGGTCGTGAACCGCGGAGCGCCGCTGCACGTCGATTTCGCTAGGCACGCGGAAGCCATGGGCGCGGCCGCGCGCCATTGCGAAAGCCTCGCGGACTTTCAGGCTGCCCTCGAATGGGCGAAGGGCAACGACCGCACGACCGTGCTCTCGATCGCCTCAGACGCCTGGGCCTGGGTGCCGGGCGATGCGGACTGGGACGTCGGCGTGCCGGAGGTCTCGACGCGGGTATCCGTCCAGAAGGCGCGAAGGGAACAGGAACAGATCCGCTCGAAGCAGCGCGTGGGAGTATGAGCCCAATGAAAGCAAAACTTGGAATCGCACCCATCGCATGGTGGAACGACGATCTCGCCGTGCTCTCGGACGACGTGACCCTCGAGGAGTGCCTCAGACAGGCGAGCGTCGCCGGCTTTACCGGCATGGAGACCGGCCGCCGATTTCCGATGAACATGGACGAGCTCGGGCCCATTCTCGCCAAATACGGCATTTCGGTATGCGGCGGCTGGTTCTCGGGCCTCCTGCTCGACGGCGACATCGAGCAGGAAAAGGACCGCGTCCGCGCGCAGATGGACTTCTTCATCGCCGCCAAGGCGCCCTGCATCGTCTACGGCGAGACCGCGAGATCGATCCAGGGCGTGCGCTCGGCGCCGCTCGCGACTAAGCCGAAGCTCGGCGAAGACGAGATCAAGGCGTACGGGCGCAAGATGACGGCCTTCGCGGAATGGTGCGCGGCTCAGGGCATGCCGATCGCCTACCACCACCACATGGCGGCGGCGATCGAGACGGAGCCCGAACTCGACCTCCTGATGGCGAATTCGGGCGAGGCGCTGCCGCTCCTGTTCGACGCCGGCCACATGGCCTTCGCCGGCGGCGACGTGCTGCGCGTTATCGACAAG
This sequence comes from uncultured Alphaproteobacteria bacterium, assembly GCA_963696665.1. Classification (GTDB taxonomy): domain Bacteria; phylum Pseudomonadota; class Alphaproteobacteria; order Rhizobiales; family Beijerinckiaceae; genus Roseiarcus. The sequence goes on along the minus strand of CAVOLE010000027.1, from coordinate 116,083 downwards.
CATCACGCGCGCATCAGCCACGTTCACACGAAGGATGTCCGCAGGAGCGTAATCGACGCGCTCGACAGGACCCGCGAGAGCTTCCTCGACGCGGTCGTCAAGGGCGCCTTCACAGTGCCCGGCGACGGCTCGCTTGACTTCGCGGCCATCGTCTCGCGGCTTGCCTCACATGGCTACGAGGGCTGGTTCGTCGTCGAAGCTGAGCAGGACCCGAAGGTCAGCCCGCCGCTCGACATGGCCAGGAAGGGCCACAAAGAACTCCTGCGCGTGATGGCGCTCGCCGGCTACGAGGTCGTGTCATGAACCGCATGGACGGCAAGATGTGCGTCGTCACCGGGGTCTAGGGCGCGGTCGCCGCCAGCATGCCCGTTCCCGTCGCCACAATGACGCTGTCGCAGTGACGATCCACGCTCGGCGGCGCCCGCGAGGCGCCCGGCTCAGGAGAGAGGCCGCTGAGGCGCATTCTCGGATTTTGGCTGGCGAAGAGGGAGCGCAAGCGCAAAGGGCCGCCGGCCTACCACGCGGACACCCGGAAGAGGCTCCTGCGCTTGACCCATTGGAGAACGAAGTCTTTCGAGGGCGGTCATCGCGCGGCATAGTGATGTCTCAGAGGTGCGGATTGTTTCTATCCGGCGCCAACGCAGTGGACAGCCACGAAGCGCAAATAGCGGACATTCACACCGTGTCACGATAAACCGCTCGACTTGGAGCGGCGGGCCGCAAACTCATCACAACCCTTTTGGACGCGCGCTTTCAACTTCCCGTGCGAAGCCGTAGGTCATTTAAAATGCGACCACAGGTGGCCGGCTACTCACATCGCGCTTCAAGGGCGCCTGGCGACGGTATCGCTCTCGGATGGGGCCGACTCCATTCTCCGCGCAATCATATCCGAAATCGCTGCTCACGCACCCTTGACTATCCAGAGAGCATCGTCAAAATGAAGTGGTCTGTCCACTTTGAAGGCCGATCGGCTGGCCTTCAAGGCGACTTAAGAACCGAACGGGAGGAACACAAAATGCGTGGGATCACTCGGCGAACTGTTGTCCAGGGCGCGGGCGCGCTCGGAGCGGTTTCGGTACTGCCGGCATCAAGGGTTTTGGCGGCCAACAATCCGCTGCAGATCGGCGTTGTCGGCAAGGTCAAGATCCCATGGTTCGACAACGTCGCCAAGGGCGTGGCGCAGGCTGGCAAGGAGCTTGGCGTCGACGCTTCGATCATCAATCCGACAACAGATGACCCGGCCGAGCAGGTCCGCGCCATCGAGGATTTGATCGCCAAGAAGGTTGACGTGATTGGCGTGGTTCCCAATGACGGCAAAGCGCTCGAGCCTGTGCTTGGGCGAGCGCAAGCCGCCGGGATCAAGGTCGTGATGAACGAGTTGCCAGAGCAGAAGAACGCCGATTGGGACATTGAGCTCATCCAGGACAAAGCCTTCGGCGAGGCTCATCTCGAGGCCTTCGCGAACGCGATCGGGGGCGAAGGCAAGTATGTCGTCTACGTCGGCGGCTTGACGGTGACGCTGCATAATCTCTGAGCCGACTATGCGATCGCGCTGCAGAAACAAAAGTACCCGAAGATGCAGCAGATCGGCGACCGCTTCGGCGTCTCCAACAGCGTGGACGACAGCTACAAGACAGCGATCGACCAGATGCAGGCGCATCCGGATCTCAAGGGGTTCCTGATCTTCGGCGCCAACGGTCCGATCGGCGCCGGCCAGGCGGTGGCGGACCAGGACAAGATCGGCAAGGTCATTGTCGTCGGTCCGTTCATTCCAAGTCAGGGCCTCAAGCTCATGAAGGAAGGCGCCATTACCCGCGGCTTCCTCTGGAACCCGATGGATTCGGGCTATGCGCTCGTCGCTCTCGGCAAGACGCTTGCGACCGGGGGCGAGATCAAGGACGGCATGGAATTACCGGGCCTGGGAACCTGCCGGGTCAACGCCGATGAGCACGTCATCCGCGCCAATAAGCAGATCGACCTCAATCCCGAGACGATCGAAAAATGGGCCAAGATCATCTGATCCTTTGACAAGCACATCTCGAAAGCCGCGCCGGGCCGGCGCCGACCAACGCGGCTGTGTACCTTCGTGCGCTTTCCTTCCTCCTGACGCACAAGCTCTCGGGCGAACGCCGTGACAATGGATGCATCCGCCCTCGACGATTTGCCGCCGTTTCTTTCGCTCGCCGGAATTGGCAAGAAGTTCGGCGGAACGGTGGCGCTCGAGGGGATCGATTGGTCCGTGGACCCGGGCGAGGTGCACTGCCTTGTGGGCGAGAATGGATCGGGAAAGTCCACCCTGATCAAGATCGTCAGCGGCGTTCATGCGCCCGACCGCGGCGGTTCGATCGCCATCGATGGCTCAGGCTACTCGAGCCTGACGCCGCAACTGCCCAAGTCGCTTGGCGTGCAGGTGATCTTCCAGGACCTGTTCCTCTTCCCCAATCTTACCGTACTCGAGAACATAGCGATCGACCGCGAGCTTACCGCGCCTCTGCTTCCGCCGCCGCGCCATGCGCGAGGCGGCGAGCGAGGCGCTCGCTCGCTTGAACGCGCACCTTCCCTTGGACGCGAAGGCCGGGACGCTCCCAGTTGCGCAGCGGCAGATCGTCGCTATCTGCCGCGGGCTGGCCGCGAACGCCCGGATCCTATTCATGGATGAGCCAACGGCCTCCCTCACGCGCCGCGAGGTCGAACTGTTGCTCGCGAGCGTCCGGCGTCTCAAATCGTTGGGCGTCGCGGTCGTGTTCGTCAGTCATCGATTGGAGAAGTGAGCGAGATTGCCGAACGCGTGACCGTGCTGCGCGACGGCCGCAAAGTCGGCACCTTCGTTGCCTCCGAGGTGGACGACCATCGGCTCGTTGAGCTCATGACAGGTGAAAGCATCACGCATCAGTCTTTTGCGCGACGCACGACCCGCGCTCGAAGTCCGACGCGCCTCACGCGCCGGCGAATTCGAGGATGTCTCCTTCGTCCTTCGTCGTGGCGAGATTCTGAGCGTCATTGGACTGCTGGGAGCCGGTCGAACCGAGCTCGCGCTGGCCCTTTTCGGGATGTCTGCGCTCGATCGTGACGAAATCCTGATCGATGGAGCTCCGCTCGACCTTCGCTCGAACCGGGACGCGATGAGGGCTGGAATCGCCTATGTGTCTGAGGACCGGCTCTCCCTTGGCCTCAATCTCAAACAATCCATCGCCGATAATGTGGCGATCACGGTCCTTGACCGACTGGCAAACACGCTCGGCCTCGTTACGCCCAGTCGCCGCAGCGGATTGGCCAGCGATTGGATCGCCCGGCTTGGCATCCGAGCGCCGCACCTCGACGCGCCAGTCCAGACTTTGTCCGGCGGCAATCAGCAGCGCGTCGCACTGGCGAAGTGGCTGGCGACCGATCCCAAGGTCCTCATTCTCGACAGTCCGACCGTCGGCGTCGACGTTCGCAACAAGCAAGGCATTTATGAATTGGTGCGCCGGCTGGCTGATCAGGGCGTAGCGATCCTTCTCATCTCCGATGAGGTTCCCGAGGTCTATTACAATTCCGATCGTATTCTGCACATGCGCGACGGGCGGATCGTGAACGAATTCATACCCGGAGCGACCGATCAACGCGCCCTATCGGACGAGCTCTATGCATAAGCTGTCCATAGCCGTCCTTGACGCACGGAGTTCGCCCTGTTGGCCGCGATCCTCGCGGCCGCGGTCGTCTTCTCTCTTTCATCCCCTTATTTTTTTACCGTCTCCAACTTCGTGAATTTGATCGAAGCTTATTCCGTTACGACGATTCTGGCCGCCGGCGCCTTTGTGGTCCTGGTCTCTGGCGGCATCGACGTCTCATTCACCGCTACCGCCTCCGCGGCGCAATATCTCGCAGCCTACCTCATCGCCCAACTCGGTTATCCAGCCGCGCCGGCGCTCACTCTCGCTGCGGCTCTCGGGGTGACGTTCGGCTGCATCAATGCTCTGCTCACCCACCATCTGCGCGTTGTCTCGATCATCGTAACGATCGCCACATCCAGCATCTACTATGCGCTCCTCGTCTACTTCACCAACGCAGAAGAGATCTACAACCTGCCCGACTGGTGGTCAGGCCGCATCACTTTCCTGCGTTTCGCCACGGCCTCCGGCGTCATCAAGGTCACGCTGCCGATTGTGATCATGGTCGCGGTCGTCCTGCTGACTTACTATCTGATGGCTTGGACTCGGATCGGGCGTCAGATTTATGCGCTCGGAGGCAATCCCGAGGCGGCGAGTCGCGTTGGCGTCGGAGTTCTTCGCGTTCAGTTGCTCGCTTATGGTTATCTCGGGTTTCTGGCGGCTGTCGCTGGATTCGTCCAGGCGGGTCGCGTCCATCAGGCGGTTCCAACGGCGATGGCCGGCCAGGAATTGAATGTGCTCGCCGTCGCGATCCTAGGCGGAGCGAGTTTGGTCGGCGGCGTCGGATCCGTCGGCGGCGTTGTCCTGGCTGTGCTCTTTCTGGCCATGCTGCAGAATGGTCTGAATCTCCTTGGCGTATCGTCCTACTTCTTTGGGGTCGTCATCGGTCTCGCGATCCTAATTTCCGTCAGCATGACTGCTTATGCCGAGACTCGCGGGCGCAAGCGCTTCGTCGCGAGGCCTGCCTGATGCGCGCCGCTCCTCGCCGTTTTGTCGAGGCCGGCGGTCGAAGGACGAGCCAGCTCGATCAACTGATCACGATCCTGCGGGGAGGCTCGACCAGCATCGTCGGCCTCATTGCGCTGCTCGTTCTGCTTTTCGCGACCTTCTCGTTCTTCATGCCCGCGACCTTTCCGCGCGCGACGACGCTTCAAGCAATGATGTTTCAGATCCCTGAGCTCGGGCTGCTGCCGCTCGCCATGGCGCTCCCGCTGATATCGGGCGGCATCAATCTGGCGATCATAGCCACGGCAAATCAGGCGAGCTTGCTGATGGCGTGGATTCTGACCGCCGTGATGCCGGCGCACGCGGAAGGGGTGACTCTTGCTTTCTGGCTCTTCGGCGCCCTCGCCGCCGGACTCTTGAGCTGTATTTGCGTTGGCGTGATCACCGGACTGATCGTGGCCGTGATCGGCATCCACCCGATCCTGGTCACGCTCGGAACCATGACCCTGCTCCACGGCCTAAGCATCTATTTCACTCGCGGCCGGACTCTGTCCGGCTTTCCCGACGCCTTGATCGTCATCTCCAACAAGACGATTGCGGGGCTCCCGCTTTCCTTCGTCGTCTTCGCTATCGTCGCCGTAGCCGCGCACGTTCTGCTGACGCGGACCGAACTCGGCGTCCGCATCCATATGATCGGCTCGAATCTGGAAGCCACCCGTTACTCAGGCGTCGACACGCGCCGCGTGCAGGTGTGGGTCTATCTCCTCTCGAGCGTCCTGTGCTGGCTCGCCGCAATCATCATGAGGGCCCGCTTCAATTCGGCGGGCGCCGACATTGCCCAATCGTACCTGCTGATCACAATCCTTGCAGCGATCCTGGGCGGCGTCGATCCCTACGGTGGCTTCGGCGAGGTCGGCGGTTTGTTTGTCGCGCTTTGCATTCTGCAGGTCGTCGCCAGCGGCTTCAATCTGATGAACGTCAGTCCTCATTTGGCGCTCGCATCATGGGGATTGATCCTCTTGCTTGTCATGGCGGTTAAACGCTTTGCGGGCATACCCGGTCTGCTTGCCGAGATCCGTCGCTCCCGGTCGAAAGTCATTCCTGGTCTGCCGCTCGACCGAGAACGAGAGGATTCGTGATGATGCCAGTTCCCTTCGACGGTCGCTTGTATGCGCCCGAGCGGCCCGCATGACGAATGCGCTTCGTGTCGGCTTTATCGGCCTTGGCTACATGGGCCACGGCATGGCCGTCAGCATCCTCAAGCACGGCTTTTCGCTGCAGGTGATGGCTCACAGAAGCCGCAAAGCGGTGGATGACCTCGTCGGCCGCGGCGCGCAGGAGGTTCCCACTCCCAAGATCATGGCGGCCTCTTGCGACGTCGTCCTTCTGTGCGTTCCCGGGGCGAAGGAAGTCGAGGACCTGGTGGCGGACGACGACGAACTCGTGGCCGGCGCCCGGCCCGGCCTTACCGTGGTCGACTGCACGACCTCCGACCCTGCCACTTTGCTGCGCCTTGCCGCCGAATACGCGCCGCGTGGGCTGGTCTTTGTCGACGCCCCGCTCGGGCGCTCGCCTCACGAGGCTTGGAAGGGCGCGCTCTCGACCATGGTCGGCGCCGACGTTTCGACGCTTGAGCGAATCCGACCTGTCCTTGCCGCGTTCGCGACGACCATCCAACACGTAGGCGCGCTTGGAGGCGGCCATCGCCTGAAACTGGTCAACAACTTCATTTCACTAGGCTACGCCGCGCTCTACTCGGAGGCGCTCGCGCTCGCCATCAAAGCTGGGCTGTCCGCTGCATTGTTCGACGACCTCGTGCGTTCAAGCCGCATGCACTGCGCGTTCTATGATACGTTCATAGGCTGGGTCATGTCCGGCGATCGCCAAAGCCATCCTTATGCGCTCGACGACGCCTTGCGCACGATTTCCGACGTCGTTCAATTTTCGCGATCGGTTCGCCTTCATGGACGCTTGGCGAGCGGCGTGCGCGACCTTTACGCCGAGGCGGTCGCGGACGGTTTCGGCGAGGCCATGTTGCCCGAATTGCCGCGCGCGGTCGCGAGAGCGAACGATATCGATCTCAGGCCCGCGAGCGACGGCGCGTCGTCGTAGGCTTGCGAGCGGCGAGGGTCATCGCCGCCTGCGGCCGTTGCGATCCGCCGAATGCGCCCGGCGCTCCCTGGCCCGCGAGAATGCGCTGCGTGCTGACTTCGATATTGCGGATGTGCTGAGACATCGCCTCAGCGGCGCGATCGGGATCGTGGGCGGTGATCCCTGCGGCGATTTTCGCGTGGTCCGCCGTGCTCTGGGCGATCAGTCCTGGCTCATTTCGCGCTCGCCGGTCAAAATTCTGGCAGTCGAGCCCGAGATTGTAAAGCCCATAGGCTATACGCTGAAGCACGGCGTTGCCCGCGACAAGCGAAAGCCTCTCGTGGAAGCGGGTGTCAAGAATCCGAAATCCGACAAAATCCTCCTGGACCGCCTCGTGCGCTTCGATGATATCGTGCAGATCCTCAATATCTGCGGGCGTCGCCTTCGCCGCCGCCCTGCGCGCGATCTCGATCTCGATAACCCGCCGGCTATCGAACGCGTCGGCAAAATTAGCCTTGGTCAGGGAGAGATAGAAGTCGAGAGGCGCAAGCAGCGTCCGCGCATCGAGATCGCTAACATAGGCGCCGCCGCCGTGAAGCGACTGAACCACGCCTAGCATGGACAAGGCGCGCAACGCCTCCCGCAGGCTCGGCCTGCTGATGCCGAAAATCTTTATGAGTTCGCGCTCGGGCGGCAGGCGGTCGCCCGCGCGCAAGCTGCCGGTTCGAACTAACTCGAGGATCCGAGTGACAACTTGCTGACCGATGACCCGTTTGTCGCCTCGGTCCATCCTGGCCACGGTCAGATCCGTCGCTTTGGGCCTCTTCGCCATGTCGCCCCCAGACCGTCCTGTTTCAGCCTCTAATCTTCCATCGCCGTTGTTCGGCTTGCAACCGTTTTGCACCCAACGGCCGTGCGAGTCGACGCCAGCATTCCTGGACGCGCCAGCAGTGGCAACGTGAACTCCGTCGCCGTCACCATTGACGGCTATAGCTTGAGCGCCGCGGATTTAGTGGCGCTCGGAGCTCTGGGAAGAGGCGATCAGGACAACCCTCTTGACAACCAGTTGGTGACGATCACCAGTCTTGCCGCCTTCACGCAGGTGACGTTCTCCTCGACTGACAACGCGTTCGAATTCAGTCTTGGCTCCGGCGTCCCGGAACCCTCGACCTGGGCGGAGATGCTCATCGTCGAAGAGGACAATCAGTTCGTTGATGATGCCCGATCTGTCGGACTTCGGCGCGATGTCGGCGGCAATCGGCATCTCGGCACGAACGCGGAGTTCCGCATTGGCGCGGAGCGTAGCTTCGAGCTGGGTTGCGCGCTTGCCGTTTTTGGCACGGTCACGTCGCACGATCTCGGGCAAAACCCTTTGGTCGTCGGCTCCAGGCTGACCACCCGCCTCGCCTAAATGAGCGATGTCGCGCTTCGGGCCATGCTCGGGATCCTTAGGCGGCCACGACGCGGACAACCAGCTTGCTCTCGACTTGAAAATTCGGCCCGTTTTGCAAAGGCGCCTCGGCGGCGGCGCGAATTTGCACGAAAACCCGTTGAACTCCAAGAATGCATGTATTAGACATGAGTCGTTCATGCTCCAATATCAGGAGCGATGGTTCACCGATGATAACTGCTGCACAATTGCGAGCGGCGCGCGCTTTGGCTTCGCTCGATCAGCGAGCTTTGGCGGAAGTCGCGGGCCTGTCCGTGCCCACAATCCAGCGCATGGAGGCCAGCGACGGGGTCATACGCGGTAATGTCGACTCGCTGACCAAGCTGGTCAGCGCGCTCGAGAATGCTGGCGTCGAATTAATTGGCGAAGGCGCCTCCAGTCCCGGAGGCGGGAGGGGCGTGCGCCTCAGAAATGCGACCGCCGTCGCGCCTCCTGTGGTCTCGCGCGGGAGCGCTGGCCTTAAAGGCGACTCCTGATGCCGGTCGCACTTTTTTTGCTGTGCGACGCGGCTCTGCTTGTCCTGGCTGTCGTTGCGGTTCTGTTGCGCCGCCGCCCGGCTGCAACGCCGATCGTCTATGGCGGCGCCCTTGTCCTTTCGCTTGCGTTGCTCGCCGGCGCGTTCGTCCATGTGGTCGGCAAAGCGTCTCCGGCGTCCATTGTCCTGCCGGTCGGCCTGCCCTGGGTCGGCGCCAATTTTCGGCTTGACGCCCTGTCGGCGTTTTTTCTTGTCGTGGTCAACCTCGGCGCCGCGGCGGCCAGCCTTTACGGCGTCGGCTACGGACGTCACGAGCGCGAGCCGCAGCGCGTGCTGCCGTTCTTTCCGGCGTTCCTGGCGGCCATGAACCTCGTGCTCCTGGCCAATGACGCGTTCACTTTCCTGGCGTCATGGGAGTTCATGTCGCTCGCCTCCTGGGCGCTCGTGATGGCGCATCATCATGAGCCGGACAATACGCGGGCGGGCTTCGTCTATATTGTCATGGCGAGTCTGGGGATCATGGCCCTGCTGCTCGCCTTCGGTCTGCTCGCGGGGCCCGCCGGCGGCTATGCTTTCGCCACGATGCGGGCGAACGGCGTGACGCCGGGCCTCGCCGCTCTCGTGCTTGGCCTTGCGTTGGTGGGCGCCGGGTCGAAGGCTGGCCTTGTCCCGCTGCACGTCTGGCTGCCGCTCGCTCACCCAGCCGCCCCAAGCCACGTGTCCGCGTTGATGAGCGGCGTCATGACCAAGGTTGCGGTCTATGGCTTTGTGCGCATCGTCTTCGATCTATTGGGGACGCCGGCCTGGTGGTGGGGCGCTCTCGTCATGGCCCTGGGCGCCGGGACCGCCGCGCTCGGCGTCTTGCATGCGTTGATGCAAAACGACCTCAAGCGCGTTCTCGCCTATAGCACGATCGAGAATATCGGCCTCATCTTCGCCGGTCTGGGGCTCGCCCTGGCGTTCAAGGCCAACGGCTTCGGCGCAGCCGCGGCGCTGGCGGCGACGGCGGCTTTATTTCACGCGCTCAACCACGCGATTTTCAAGAGCCTACTGTTCTTCGGCGCCGGGGCGGTTCTGACCTCGACGGGAGAGCGCGGCATGGAGCGGCTCGGCGGCCTCCTCAACCGAATGCCCGCGACGGGGCTGTTCGTCCTTGTCGGCAGCGCGGCGATCTCCGCGCTGCCGCCGCTGAACGGTTTCGCTTCGGATTGGCTGCTGCTGCAATCAATCCTGCTCAGCCCGCAGCTTCCCCAATGGGCGCTGAAAATTCTGGCGCCGACGGTCGGCGCGACGCTCGCGCTTGCCGCGGCGCTCGCGGCGGCATGTTTCGTGCGCGTGTTCGGGATCGCCTTTCTGGGGCGTCCAAGGAGCCCGTCGGCGCGGTCCGCCCGCGAGGTCGATTCGATATTGGTCTCAGCCATGGGAATTCTCGCGGCTCTTTGCCTCCTCGCGGGCATTTTTCCCGCCGTCGTGATCGATGCGCTTTCGCCCGCCGTCCAAGGACTTACCGGCGCGCAAATGCCGATGCAGGAGGGAATTCCCTGGCTTTCCATCGCGCCGATAGCCGAGAGCCGCAGCTCTTACAATGGCCTTCTCGTGTTCCTGTTCATCGCGGCCTCCGCCTCGCTCGCCGCCTTTGCGATCCATCAGATCGCCTCCGACAAGCTTCGCCGGGCGCCGGCCTGGGATTGCGGCTTTCCCGACGCCGATCCGGCTACGCAATACACCGCGGAAAGTTTTGCCCAGCCGATCCGACGCGTGTTCGGAACCTTTGCCTTCCGCGCTTCAGAGCGCGTCGACATGCCGGCGCCAGGGGAAATGCGGTCCGCCCATCAGAGCGTCGCGGTGCATGACCTCGTCTGGGAATTTTTCTATCTGCCCGTCGTCCATGCTGTCGAGTTTCTTGCCCTGCGCCTGAATCGTCTGCAGTTTCTCACCATCCGCCAGTATCTCAGCGTCGTGTTCGGCGCGCTGGTGTCCCTCCTGCTGTTTCTGGCGTCATGGCCCTGATCAGCGATCTGTCCACGCAGATCTTGCAGATGCTGCTGGTTCTGGCGGCGGCGCCCTTGCTGATGGGTTTCGTGCGCAAAGCCAAGGCGCGTCTGTTGCGCCGCCAGGGTCCGCCGCTTTTGCAGCCATACCGCGATCTTGTCCGGCTGGCGCGCAAGGAGGCGGTGGTCGCTGACAGCGCCTCGTGGCTGTTCCGTTTTGTCCCCTATCTCGTGTTCGCCGCGACCTGGGTCGCCGCCGCTCTCGTTCCCACCTTTGCGACGGGACTGCTGTTCAGCTGGTCCGCGGACCTGATCGCGATCATCGCGCTGCTTGGCAGCGCCCGGTTTTTCCTTGGCCTGGCGGGCATGGACATTGGGACAAGTTTCGGCGGCATTGGCTCCAGCCGCGAAGCGATGTTCGCGACGCTGGCCGAGCCGGCGATGATCATGATTGTTTTCACCCTCGCGCTAGTGGCCGGCTCGACGCAGCTCTCGACCATGGCCGGATTCATGACGTCGCCCGCCGTCGGTCTGCGCGTGTCGCTGGGCATGGCGCTAATCGCGCTCGTCATTGTCGCAATCGCCGAGAATGGACGCATTCCCATCGACAACCCGGCGACGCATCTGGAGCTTACGATGGTGCATGAGGCGATGGTGCTGGAATATTCGGGACGCCACCTCGCGCTGATCGAACTGGCGTCCTGGCTCAAGCTCTTGCTCTATGTTTCCCTGATTTCGTGCGTATTCGCGCCATGGGGGCTCGCTCACGAGAACGAGGACCTCGCCGCCCATGCGATCGGGATCCTCGCCTATTTCGGAAAGCTCGCGGCGGTGGGATTATTGCTCGCCCTCTTCGAGACAACCATCGCCAAAATGCGCGTCTTTCGCGTCCCCGATTTTGTCGAAGTCGCTCTCATGCTTGGCTTCCTCGCGGTGTTGCTGCGCTTTGTTTCGGCGAGCCTCTGATGAAAGGTCTTGCCTTCGACTTCGCCCACTTGCTCGCCGGCGGCCTCGTGCTCATCAGCTTCATGCTGCTCTATCAGAACCGCCTTTATTCGCTTCTCAACGTGTTCGCGCTGCAGGCGGTCGTTCTGGCGCTGTCGGTCGCCTGGCAAGCCCATGTCCAGGATGCGCCGCATCTCTATGTCACCGCGGCGATCGCGATCGTCTTCAAGGCGATGATCATCCCAATCGCGCTGCATCGGATCATCGTTCGTCTCGGCATTCACCGCGAGGTGGAGGTCGTCGGCAGCCTCGGTCCGATCATGATCCTCGGCATGGGGCTTGTCGCGCTGTCGATGGTAGTGATGTTGCGCGTCACGGCCGAGGCCGATCCGCTCGGCCGCGAGGACCTCGCCTTCGCACTCTCGGTCGTGATGCTTGGCCTCCTCATGATGGTGACGCGCCGCAACGCCGTGAGCCAGGTCGTCGGTTTTATGTCCTTGGAGAACGGACTGATCCTCGCGGCCACCGGCGCCAGGGGAATGCCGCTGGTAGTTGAAATATCGGTCGCCTTCTCGGTGCTTGTCGCCTTCATTGTCATCGGCGTCTTCCTGTTCCGCATTCGTGAGCGTTTCGACACGATCGATGTCCAGGCGCTCGACCGGTTCCAGGGAGCGCGGCGATAAACGCATTCGTCCCGGACGGGGTCGCGCTGATCCTCGCCATTCCCGCCGTGACCGCGGCGATCCTCGCCCTGACGCCGGGCTACTGGTTGTCGGCGCGCCTGAATGTGCTCTCGGCCCTTCTGACATTCGTTGCGGCTTTGTCGCTGTCTATTCGAAAGCCGGAGACAGGCTCCTACATTCTGGTCGACGATCTCAACATCGTCTTCATCGTCCTGAACACGTTTGTCGCCTTCACCACGAGCGTCTTCAGCGCGAGCTATATCGCCCATGAACTAGAGATCGGGCGGCTCACGCCCGTCCAGCTCCGCTTCTATCATGCGATGTACCAGTTGCTGCTGTTCGGAATGAACCTTGCTCTCGTCGCCAACAACATCGGCCTGATGTGGGTGGCGATCGAGATGGCCACTCTGACCACCGTGCTGATGGTTGGAATCTATCGCACGCCAGCGGCGATCGAGGCGGCGTGGAAATATTTCATACTCGGCAGCGTCGGCATCGCGCTCGCCCTGTTTGGCACCATTCTCGTCTATATGGCCGCGCGCCCGGTCGTCGGCGAAGGGCTGGACGGGATGGTGTGGACGACGCTCATCGCGCATGTCTCGGCGTTCGATCCCGCGCAGCTCAATCTGGCGTTCATATTCCTGATGCTGGGCTACGGCACCAAAGTGGGCCTGGCGCCGTTGCACGCCTGGCTGCCCGACGCTCATGCGGAAGGCCCCACGCCGATCTCGGCCGTTCTGTCGGGTCTCTTGCTTAACGTTGCGCTATACGCCGTACTTCGCTTCAAGCTCCTGCTCGACGGCAATTCCGGCGCGATAGCTCCGGGTCCGCTCATGGCGATCCTGGGTCTCGTCTCGCTCGTATTCGCCGCCTTCATGCTGTACCGGCGCCGCGACATCAAACGAATGTTCGCTTATTCGTCGATCGAGCATATGGAAATCATTGCCTTTGCTTTTGGCATCGGCGGCCCGCTCGCCAATTTCGCCGGCCTTCTGCACATGATCATGCATAGCCTGACGAAGTCGGCGATCTTCTTCACCGTCGGCCATATATCCCAGGTCAAGGGCACGCAGGAGATCGCCGATATCAGAGGCCTGACCGTGACGCATCCGATGCTCGGCTGGGCCCTGGTCGTCGGCGTTTTCGCCATCGCTGGATTGCCGCCCTTCGGCATGTTCATGAGCGAGTTTCTGGTCGTGAGCTCGACCTTCGCGCGCGCCCCGTGGCTCGCGATCCCGCTTGTCGGCGGTCTGCTGATCGCTTTCGGCGCGCTGCTTCTGCGGCTCCATGGCATGGCTTTCGGGAAGCCGAGCGGCGATGTGGCGCCGGTCAAGGCGTCCAGCCTGCCGATAGGCGCTCATTTCGCACTCGTCCTGATGGCGGGAATCTGGCTGCCGCCGTCATTGGTCGTTTGGTTTCAGCATGTCGCAAGCCTTCTTCGTTGACCGGTGAAAAGATCATGCCGACGCTGATCGACGCCTTGTCCGGCGCGAACGCCTCGCATGAGAGCCGGCCCTGGCCGCGCCGGGTGGTTGACCGCGATCTGTGGCGCGACCTTGGATGTCAGCTTGGCGACGGCCTTTTGACCCTGGCCGGACTCTGGGGCGACGTCGGCATGGTCCACATGGCGTTGCTGGATGCGACGCGAGGCGAGCTCGCCATCGCCAGCTTGCCCTGCGTGGGAGGAAAGTTTTTCTCGGTCGGCGCTTATCATGCCCCGGCGATTCGCCTCGAGCGCGCGATACAGGATTTGTTCGGCTATGAGCCGGTCGGCGCGCCAGATCCGCGGCCCTGGCTGGACCATGGACGATGGCCGGTCCTCGCACCGCTTGGCGCGCGAACCCCGACGCCCGCTGCCATTGCGCCGTATGCTTTCCTGCCGGCCGAAGGAGAAGGGCTGCATCAAATTCCAGTCGGCCCAGTGCATGCTGGGATTATAGAGCCGGGGCATTTTCGTTTTCACGCAGGCGGCGAGACGATTGTCCGCCTTGAGGAAAGACTGGGATATACGCACAAAGGCGTCGAGGCGCTGATGGCCGGCGCTTCGCTCGATCGGGCGGCGCGACTGGCGGCCCGGACGTCCGGCGACAGTACGGTCGCCTATTCGATCGCTTTCTCCCAAGCGGTCGAACGCGCGCTCGGCGTCGAGGTTGCCGGCCGCGGAATATGGTTGCGCGCGCTGATGGCGGAACTGGAGCGTATCGCAAACCATTTCGGCGATATCGGAGCAATTTGCAACGACGCTTCGTTTGCCCTGATGCACGCTCATACTGGGATCTTACGCGAACGCGTGCTGCGCGCCGCTCACGCCTGCTTCGGCCATCGGCTGATGATGGATGTCGTCGCGCCAGGCGGGACGAACGCCGATCTGACATCCTCGGGCGTGGCGGTTATGCGAGAACTTATCGCCAAAATACGGGAGGCCTTTCCGCCCTTGGTCGAACTCTACGACAACACGGCCTCCCTACAGGATCGGACGGTCGGCACAGGCGCGCTTCGCCCCGAATTGGCGCGCCAATATGGCTGCGGCGGGTTTATCGGGCGCGCGTCCGGGCGATCCTTCGACGCACGCCGCGATTTCGCCTATGCGCCCTATGACCAGCTCGAGTTCGAGACGCCCATTCTCGTCGAGGGGGATGTCAACGCGAGAGTCTGGATCCGAATTCGCGAAGTCGAGCAGAGCCTCCGCCTCATCGCCCAGATCCTGGACCGCATGCCTTCGGGAGAGATTCGAGCCGAGATCGCCGGCGCTGGCGACCAGCGCGAGGGCCTCGCGCTGGTCGAGGGCTTTCGCGGCGACGTTCTGGTCTGGGTTCGGCTGGGCGCGGACGGCGGCGTCGAGCGCGGCCACCTGCGCGATCCGTCGTGGTTTCAATGGCCCCTTTTGGAAGCGGCGATCGAGGGCAACATCGTGGCGGATTTTCCGATCTGCAACAAATCCTTCAATTGCTCCTATTCCGGGCACGACCTCTAGGTCTCAGCCATGCGCAGGACTCTGTTCGAAAGCGTAACTCGGCCGCCGCTGACGGAACCGGCGCCCGCGCCAAACGATCCTGAACTGGCGGCGCTTGCCGCTGAGATCAAAAGCGCGGCGGGCGCGAGACTCGGGCGAAGCCTGGCGATCCGGCATGTCGACGCCGGCTCCTGCAACGCCTGCGAGCTCGAAATTCATGCGCTCTCGAATGCGCTCTACGATATCGAGCGATTCGGCTTCCGGTTCGTCGCTTCTCCTCGCCACGCCGACGTCATGCTCGTCACCGGTCCGGTCACCCGGAATATGCAAGAAGCCCTGCAGCGCACCTATGACGCTATGCCGGCGCCCAAATGGGTCGTCGCCGCCGGCGCCTGCGCGCTTGACGGCGGCCTGTACGCTGGGAGCTATGCTTGCGCCGGCGGCGTCGCGGCCGTGATCCCGGTGGACTTGGCTATACCGGGCTGCCCGCCAACCCCGACGGCGCTGCTCAAGGGCCTGCTCGCACTGATGGCGAGAAGCGCCGGCTGATTGGCTTCATGTCTGTCGGACCGAGCCGGCATGCCGCCCGTCATCGCGAGCCCGATCGCCTGCTCTAAGCCAGCGGCCACAACCGAAGCGGGAATTCGACCGAAAATAAACGCGCCTAAACGCTAGTAAGTGCTAATAAGCGCTACTAAAATAGCTAGCGTTTACTAGCGTTTATTTTTTCGAATCGGGACTTTTCAATGGGTTACGCCCAATTCAAATAAAAAAAATTCCCCTGAGTTCCGGGTCGCGCACAGGTTGTGGGCCAATGTATCAAACAGCCACAGCTTCTCGTCTTCCCGTCCGTCTACCGGCGAGCGGAAGAGATTCCGACAGTCGGAATGCATAGCACATATTTCTGATTTTGTCGAGACAATTCGCAGGGAGTTCGCGGCTCTTATGGTGTTGGCTCTTGGTCAGCCCTTCGCGGCCGCGCTTTACGGACGTTCGAGACCTCAAGCAAATATTCGGCGCCAGGAACCGCGCCGCTCTGCCTGACGATTTCCTCCGTCGAGCGACTCATGGTCGCCGTGGCGCTCCGTCCTATTCCGATTTTTAGCGTCGCCTTTTCTTGAAGGCCGCGCCCATCCCCCACATCAGTCCTCGCTCGCGACGACCCGGAGGCGCTGGGAGGTCTGGCGTCTCCGGGCGCCCTCGACTCGCCAAAAAGGATCAGCGAGCCGGAGAGGCGTGAAAGGAGCTCAGTTCTTCTTCATGAACTGATCCATGTTAGCCGGCGTCACCAGCTGTCGAACTTATCCATCGACACCCCGATCTTGACGGCGAAGGCGGGGCTCGAGAGGACGAGTGGCGCCGGCAAGCGCCAGAAATATGCGTTTCATGGTCCAGTTTCCTCCCATTGGAGCGCCGAGCGATGAACGATTTGCTCGTTTTCCGCACCTCTTAAAGATGCGTCCGCTTGGTTCTAGCCGCAAATTTATTGCCGCGCATCTGGCTTGCCGGCGAACGGCAAAGGACAGCCTTCGCAGATGAAGATTGCGGCCCGCTCTTCCGCGCGTCTGCCTCGCCTGGCGGCTCGCGCACAAGTTTACGCGCGCCAGTGCTTTCAGCGGCTTAGGCTCTTCCAGCGCTGGCTGTTGGTCGCTAGCCGACCCTCTCCGTCATGGCCGGGCTTGCCCCGGCCATCCACGAAGCTCGAGCGCCATTTGCGGTTAGGTCCAATTATGCCATCTTATCAATTATTTAATCGCATGGCTCAGCGCTGCCGTGGATGGCCGGGACAAGTCCGGCCATGACGATAGAGGCTCCAAGCGCAGCCGCAAAGAAAGCGAGCAACAGCTAGCGCTATAAGAGCCAGGTTTTCCGTCATGCCAGAAACCGATGGCTCTCGATGGCGGCCGGATTTACCGCCTGCGCGCCGTATCCTGCGCGCAGCGTTCGAGGTCCTTGAGATGCTGGCGCATCTGATCGAGGGCGAACCGAAGGGTGAAAACGCGCTCCACGGCGTCGACTGGCAGACTGAGCGTGAGATGCTCGGCGCGAGTTGCATCGCTGACCCGGCCGAAGTCGTCGAAGGCGGCTTCAACCGCCTCGGGAGGCGGCGGCTCGCGCCGGGCGGCCAGCGCTTCTCCGGTTTGGCGCAGATGTTCGGCTATGCTCTCGGCAACCCGCGCGAGCGGCGCTCCGAGCCGCTCCTGAAGCGCGTCCGGAAGCGGCGCGGCCGCGGCCCTGCCGATCATGACCAGGTCGTGCCGGAGCCGCAGCACGGTCCGCAGCAAAGGTCCGAGCCCCGGCTGGGTCGCGAAAAGGCCGATCCGCTCGTGTCTCGCTTCCGCGGCGATCGCCTCGGCCTTTTCGACCGCTTGGCCGACGCTGTCCTGGAGACGCGCGTAGGCCGCTGGATCATGAGGCTGCCGGAACCCCGCGAACAAGTCGTGAAGGGATCGGGCCATCAGATCGAGCGCCCGGGCTGCGGCCTCGATCGCGTACGAATGGGCGCGCGCCGGGAACACCAGAAGCGACACCGCCAAGGCGGTGCTTCCTCCGATAGCGACCTCCAGCACACGGTCGACCGCGGATTCGATCGGGCCGACATGCGCGAGCCCGGGAACGAGGAGAACCAACGCGCCCGTGAACGGGGCGGAGCCGAAACTGGGATTGATCGCTCCGACGAAAGCCAAAGGCGCCACGGCAAGCGCCAGGACGCCCGCGAGCGACAATTCACTGTTATGGGGAACCAGCACCGAAACGGCGCCGGCGTAGATGGCCCCGCCGACCGTCCCCACCAGATAGTCCAGCGTCGCCTTGACCGACCTTCCGAAGTTCGCCTGGGTGAGGATGATCGCCGTCAGCACGGTCCACAGCGGCAGCCGCAGGCCCAGCAAATTCGAAATCGCGAAGCCTATGAGCGCGGCGATCGTCACCCTGAGCGAGAGGGCCAGGTGCGCCCTGCGCTCGAGAACTTGCATGCCCAGCCATGTCCACCAAATTCGGGCGCCGTTCATGACCAGCTCCGGGTGCGAGGTCTCAGGACATCGCGTTCAATCGGGATCAGAACGCCGCCGTCGCAGGGTCGGGTCCCATCCGGCCGCCGGGCGAATCCAGCGCTTCGATGCGGCGCAGGTCGTCGCCGTCGAGCTTAAAGTCGAGCGCGCCGATATTCTCCTTCAGGCGCTCAAGCCGAACCGTCTTCGGAATGGCGATGAGGCCGCTGTCGAGGTGCCAGCGGATGACGACCTGCGCCGGCGTCTTCCGGTGCTTGGCGGCGATTTCGACGATCGTAGACTCGCCCAGTAGGCCGCCCCGGCCGAGCGGGCTCCACGATTCTGTTTTGACGCCGTTCTGGTCGTGAAAGGCGCGCAAGCCCTTCTGCTGAAAACGCGGATGAAGCTCGATCTGATTAACCGCAGGCGTCACGCCCGTTTCGCCGATGATCCGTTCGAGGTGATCGCGATTGAAGTTCGAGACGCCGATCGAGCGGACGCGTCCCTCCTTTTGCAGACGAATGAACGCCTTCCAGCTTTCGACATAACGGTTGACGCGCGGGCGCGGCCAATGAATCAAGTAGAGATCGAGCGTGTCGCGACGCAGCCTTCTCACGCTCTCGTCAAATGCGCGCAGCGTTTGATCAAAGCCGTGATCCGAATTGCCGAGTTTGGTCGTGACGAAAACGTCGGGCCGGCCGAGCAAGGCTTGGCCGACGCCGTCCTCGTTTCGGTACATGGCCGCCGTGTCGACGAGGCGGTAGCCTGCGTCGGTGGCCATTTTGACCACCCGCTCGGTCTCATCGGGCGGCGTCTGGAAGACCCCGAGCCCGAACTGCGGCATGGTTGCGCCGTCGTTGAGGGCGACGGTCGGTTGGGTCTCACTGGTCATTCGTGGTTTCCCGGGTTTGGCGGACGGACGCAGCCTCGGCCAAGTCGCCGCATTCGGCAAGCGAACGACGCTCGGGGGCGCCAAATTTCGGTGCGGCGCCCTATATAGGGACCTCGGACGCTGGTCGCCGCGTCCCATGGGGAACCAAGCCGCTTGGACACCGACTTCGCTTCAATTCCAGCCGCGCGAACTGGCTCGCGCCGGCGTTCGCGCGCGCCTCGATTGCCGGGGGCCCTCGAAACGCTGTTCCACCCGGCGGTCGCGAACTGGTTCGCCGAGAGTTTCGCCGCGCCAACTCCGGCGCAAGCCGAAGCGTGGCCCGCGATCAAGGCCGGCCGCCACACGCTCATCGCCGCGCCGACGGGCTCGGGCAAGACGCTCGCGGCGTTCATGTCCGCGGTCGACGACCTTGTGCGACAAGGCCTGGAGGGCCCGCTCGCCGACGCGACGCAGGTGATCTACGTCTCGCCGCTCAAGGCGCTGTCGAACGACATCCATCGCAACCTCGAGGCGCCGCTCGCGGGCGTCAGGGAGCAACTGCGGCGAAGCGGGCTTCCGGATGTCGAAATCCGCACCTGGGTCAGAACGGGCGACACGCCCGCGGCCGAGCGCGACCGGATGCGGCGCCGCCCGCCGCACATCCTGGTGACGACGCCGGAATCGCTCTACGTCCTGCTCGGCTCCGAGTTCCGGGCGCGCGATGCTCGCGACCGCCCGCTCGGTGATTGTCGACGAGATCCACGCTGTCGCGCCGAACAAGCGCGGCGCCCATCTCGCCCTCTCGCTGGAGAGGCTCGCCGCTTTGTGCGGCGACCGCCTGCAGCGCATCGGCCTCTCGGCCACGCAGAATCCAATTCGTTCTGTCGCCCATTTCCTCGCCGGCGCCGCGCCGGACGGCCAACCCGCCGCCGAAGTCGCGATCATCGACGCCGGGCATCAGCGCCGTCGCGATTTGAGCCTGGAAGTTCCAGCTTCTCCGCTCGAGGCGGTGATGTCGAACGACGTGTGGGCTGAAGTCTACGCGCGCCTGACCGAGCTTATCGAAGAGCACCGCACCACGCTCGTGTTCGTCAACACCCGGCGGATGGCTGAGCGTATCGCGCGCGAACTCACCGACCGGCTGGGCGAACAAGCCGTCACCGCGCATCACGGCAGCATGGCCAAGGAGCTCAGGCTCTCGGCCGAACAGAGGCTGAAGCGCGGCGAGCTCAAGGCGCTGGTGGCGACGGCCTCGCTCGAGCTCGGGATCGACATCGGCGACGTCAATCTGGTCTGCCAGATCGGCTCGCCGCGCTCGATCGCGACCTTCCTGCAGCGTGTGGGCCGCTCGGGCCACGCCATCGGCGGCACGCCCAAGGGGCGCCTGTTTCCGCTTTCGCGCGACGATCTCGTCGAGTGCACGGCGTTGCTCGACAGTGTCCGCCGCGGGGAGCTTGACCGCCTCGTCATTCCGGAGCGGCCGCTGGACGTGATCGCGCAGCAGGTCGTCGCGGAAGTGGCCGCGCAGGATTGGCCGGAGGCGGAGCTTTATGATCGGCTGCGCCGCGCCTGGCCTTTCCGCTCCCTGGCGCGCGAAGATTTCGACGCGATTGCGCGCATGCTGGCCGAGGGCTTCACCACCCGTCGCGGCCGGCGCGGCGCGCTCATCCATCGCGACGCGGTCAATCGCATTTTGCGCGGCCGGCGCGGCGCACGCACGACCGCGCTGACCTCGGGCGGCACGATCCCCGACACGGCCGACTACCAGGTGCTGCTCGAGCCCGAGAACCTGACCATCGGCACGGTGAACGAGGATTTCGCCGTCGAGAGCATGGCGGGCGACATCTTTCAGCTCGGCAACACGTCTTACCGCATTCAGCGGGTCGAGCGCGGGACGGTCCGGGTCGAAGACGCCAAGGGCCAACCGCCGACCATTCCGTTCTGGCTCGGCGAAGCGCCGGGGCGAACGGACGAGCTTTCGCTCGCCGTCTCGCGTCTGCGGGCCGAGATCGCGGCGCGGCTCCGTTCCGACTCCTCCGGAACGGCCGCGCGGCGCTGGCTCGTCGATGAGGTCGGCGTCGCTCAGCCCGCGGCTGATCAGCTCGTCGACTATCTCGCCGCGAGCGCTTCGGCTCTCGGCTCAATGCCGACGCAGGATGTGATCGTTTTCGAGCGGTTCTTCGACGAAGCGGGCGGCATGCAGCTCGTCATTCATAGCCCCTTTGGCAGCCGGCTCAATCGCGCCTGGGGCTTGGCTTTGCGCAAGCGCTTCTGCCGCAAATTCAATTTCGAACTGCAGGCGGCGGCGACCGAGGACAATATCGTGCTGTCGCTGACCACCGCGCACAGCTTCGAACTCGGCGACGTCGCGCGCTACCTCCATTCGAACAGCGTGCGGGGCGTGCTCGTCCAAGCGATGCTGGACGCGCCGATGTTCACCACGCGCTGGCGCTGGGTGGCTGGCGTGTCGCTTGCGCTCCCCCGGTTTCGCGGCGGCAAGAAGGTTCCGCCGCAGCTCTTGCGCATGCAGGCGGAAGACCTGGTCGCGGCGGTCTTCCCCGATCAGATCGCTTGCGCCGAGAATCTGGTTGGCGAGCGGGAGGTGCCCGATCATCCGCTCACCAATCAGGCGATCTCCGATTGCCTGCACGAGGCGATGGACATCGAGGGGCTGGAGCGGCTGCTGCGGCGCCTGGAGTTGGGCGAGGTCCGGGTCGTCGGCTGCGATCTGACGGAGCCTTCGCCGCTCGCGCTCGAGGCCTTGTCGGCCAGACCCTACGCCTTCCTCGACGACGCGCCGCTCGAGGAGCGGCGGACGCAGGCGGTGATGACCCGGCGCTGGCGCGACCCTGAGAGCGCGTCCGACCTTGGCCGGCTCGACCCGGAGGCGATCGCCAAGGTTCAGTCCGAAGCCTGGCCCGATCCCGTCAACGCCGAGGAGCTTCACGACGCGCTGCTGTGGTTGGGCTCATTGACCGAAACAGAGGCCCGCGCCGCGTCCGGCTGGAGCGAATGGCTCGAGGCGCTCGCGCGCGACAAGCGCGTCGCGCGCCTCAAGGCGTCGCAGGCGACTTTATGGATTCCGGCTGAGCGGCTCACTCAATTCCAAGCGGTTTGGCCTGAGGCGAAACTTGAGCCGGAGATCGCGCCGCCCGACGAGCAGACCGGAGCGGCACCGTCCAAGGATGGCGCCCTAGTCGAAATCCTGCGCGGCAGGCTCGAGGGTCTCGGACCGGTGACGCCGACGGCGCTTGCCGCGCCGCTCGGGCTCGAGGCGGACGCGATTGCGGGGGCTCTCGCGGCGCTCGAACGCGACGGCGCGATCCTCAAGGGGCGCTACCTCGCCGGCGTGAACGACGAGCAATGGTGCGACCGGCGCCTGCTGGCGCGCATCCATCACTACACGGTCCGCCGGCTGCGATCCGAGATCGAGCCGGTGGCGGCGCGGGACTTTCTCCGCTTCCTGTTCTCATGGGCTCATGTTTCCGAGGAGACGCGGCTCGAAGGGCCCGACGCGCTGCCTGCGGTCTTGAGCGCGCTCGAAGGCTTCGAGGCGCCGGCCAAGGCATGGGAGACCGAGATCCTGCCCACCCGTCTCAAGGGCTATCAGGCCTCCTGGCTCGACGCCCAATGCCTGGCCGGGCGAACGTCCTGGGCCCGTTTGACGCCGCCCGCTCCCGCCAATGGGCGAGCGCGCCATGTGTCGCCCGTTGGCGCGACGCCGGTCGCTCTCATCGAGCGCCGCCGCACGCCGCTTTGGATGGCGCTCGCGCCCTCGAGCGGCGCGGCTCCGATGAGCGGACGCGCTCAGGCGGTGCTCGACGCCTTGAAGGCGCGCGGCGCTTTGTTCTTTGACGAACTCATCGAAGCCGCGCGCCTGTTGCGCCCGCATCTCGAGGAAGCGCTCGGCGAACTGGTCGCGCTTGGCCTCGCGGCCTCCGACAGCTTCGGCGGCCTGCGCGCCCTGCTCGTGCCGTCGGGCCAGCGCAAGCCGCTCGCTGGCGCGAGACGGCGTGGGCGGGTGCTCAGCTTCGACATCGAGAGCGGCGGGCGCTGGTCAATGATCAATCGCACGGCCCCGCAGAACGGCGGCGCCGAGGTGCGCGACGCCGCGGTCGAATATGCGGCGCGGACGCTGCTCGCCCGTTATGGCGTGGTGTTCTGGCGCCTTCTGACGCAAGAGCCCGGATGGCTGCCGCCGTGGCGGGATCTCTTGCGCGTCTACCGACGGCTCGAGGCGAGAGGGGAAATTCGTGGCGGCCGATTCGTCGCCGGCTTCTCGGGCGAGCAGTTTGCGCTTCCCGACGCGGTCGGACTGTTGCGCGAGATGCGCCGGCGGCCCGCTTCGGGCGAGTGGGTTTCGCTGTCGGGCGCGGATCCGCTCAACCTGATCGGCATCCTGACGCCCGGACAAAGGCTCTCCGCGCTGACCGCGAATCGGGTCGTCTATCGCGACGGCCTGCCGGTCGCGGCGCTGACCGGCGGCAAAGTGCAATTCCTGACCGAGCTTGAGCGCGCCGACCAGTGGGAGGCCGAGAAGCGCCTTGTGCGATCGGCCGCCCGCGGAAGGCTTGCGGATCTGGTCTGAGTTCGGCGGCTTGAGGCGGGAGTTGCGCCACCTTGTGCGCGCCCGCCAACTCCCTCTCCCCGTGAGACGGGGAGAGGGTTAGGGTGAGGGCGTGGGAGATTGGCCACATGCGAAGCTAGAGCGTCTGCCGCCGCTCCAGCGCCGCCAGCAGTTTCGAACTCGCGGCCAAAGCTCGCGTTCAGCCTCAATTCGGTTCTGGCGCCCACGCGCTAGGCGCGCTTCGTGGAGGCGTAGTCCGCACAATCGCCCTGGCCCCTCACCCTAACCCTCTCCCCGTCAAGACGGGGAGAGGGAACCTGACCTTTGCGCGCCCTGCGGCCGCTCGGCCATCCGCCGCTATCGCCGAGGCGCCCGCGAGCTCGAATTGACCATGGGCGCCCGGTTTGCTAGCGAGGACACCGATAACAAACGGCAGGCGCCGGCTGGAACGCGCCTGAATGGCGGCAACGATAAGGGGGCTTCCCGTAATGATTGCACGACGCGGTGGAGCGCTGGCGCTGATCGGCCTACTTTCCCTTTTTGTCGCCGGCTGCGGGGAAAATCCCCCGCCCACGCCTGCGGTCCTCCCCGCAGCCGTCAGCCCGGACCAGCTGGTCGGCAAATGGGGCTTCGCCGCCTATCACAAGGACGAGGATCGGGCGCGCACCATCAAAGAGGCCGCGGCGCAGTGCAACAGGCCTTATGTCATCACCAAAGGCCCGACCGGCGGCGTGATGATGAATCTCGCCGACCAAAAGGAATTGTCCGAATTGGTCCTGAAAGGCGGACCGACCGGCCAGACCTATCTGGGGCCGGCCGGCGCAGCCGGCGGGCCAGACGACCGCATCGTCAGCAATGTCGATGCGAACTCGTTCACGACGGTTTGGGTCGACCCAGACAATGCGAGTCGCTATGGCACGTCGGTTTACGTGCGGTGCGGAAAGCGCTAATCAGCGATTCATTCTTGGATTACCCTCAATCGACGGAGCCAGCATGACGGTTCGAACAGGTTTGTTGCTGCGAGCAGCGCTCGGCGCGGCGCTCGCAGTTGTGGTGGGAGCGTTCGCTCACGCGGCGACAGCGGTCCCCGGTCAAGACGAGATGAATATCGTCGACCAGCCCGGCTACCAGCCGACGCCGGAGGAAGAGCAGCTCAGCGGCGCCTACGAGAGGCAGGAGGTGTTCTTCCGCACCACCGAAGCCCCCGGCACGATCATCATCGACACCAAAGGCCGCTTCCTCTACCTCGTTCAGGGCAACAACCGGGCGCTTCGCTACGGGATCGGCGTGGGGCGCGACGGCTTCCAGTGGTCGGGTCTGCAGAAGATTTCGCGCAAGCAGGAATGGCCGGATTGGCGTCCGCCGCCGGAAATGATCGAGCGCCAGCCCTATCTGCCGCGGTTCATGGCCGGCGGTCCCGGCAATCCGCTTGGCGCGCGGGCGATGTATCTCGGCGCAACCGTCTATCGCATTCACGGGACCAATCAGCCGCAGACGATCGGACACGCCGTCTCGTCGGGCTGTTTCCGCCTGGTCAATGAGGACGTGATCGACCTCTACGACCGCGTACCGGTGGGCACCAAGGTGATCATCAAACAGGCGGTCGCTCTTTAGGATCCGTGGCCAGCGGCCCACCAAAACAGAATCGAGGCTGGTCATGCGCAAGACGATCCCGATTGTCCTCGCCCTCGCGGCGTCGCTGGCGTTCGGCGTCGCCGCCCAATCCCAGACGCTCAAGACCGTCCAGGATCGCGGCTCGCTCATCTGCGGCGTCAACCCGGGCCTGGAGGGCTTTGCGAGCAAGGACGCCAATGGCCAGTGGTCCGGGTTCGACGTCGATTTCTGCCGCGCCGTCGCGGCGGCGGTCTTCAACGACCCGTCAAAGGTCGAGTTCGTGCCGCTGTCGGCCTCGGATCGCTTCGAGGCCTTGAAGAACAAGCAGATCGACCTCTTGTCGCGCAATTCGACCTGGACGATGGGTCGCGAGGGCGACGAAGGCGTCGTGTTTGCGGGCGTCACCTATTACGACGGGCAGGGATTTCTTGTCCCTAAAGCCAAGAACCTCCAGTCGGCGCTCGAGCTCGACGGCAGCAAGGTCTGTGTTCAGGCCGGCACGACGACGGAACCCAATTTCGTCGACTTTTTTGAAACGAACCATATGAAGTACGAGACCGTCCACGAGGCGAGCGCCGACGACATGATCGCCGCCTACCAGGACGGGAAGTGCGACGTGCTGACCACCGACGCTTCGGGCCTCTTCGCCATGCGTCAGAGGCTCGCCAAGCCAAGCGACAGCATGATCCTGCCCGACATCATCTCGAAGGAGCCGCTCGGTCCCGCCGTCAGGCAGGACGACATCCAGTGGTTCAATATCGTCAAGTGGGTCAACTTCGCCATGATCAATGCGGAGGAGCTTGGCGTCAGCTCGAAGACAATCGACGAGGCGCTGAAATCGCAGAAGCCGGCGGTCAAGCGGCTGGTCGGAACGGAGGGGGATTTCGGCAAGCCGTTTGGCCTTACCAGCGACTGGGCCGTGCGCGTCATCCGAGGGGTCGGCAATTACGCCGAAGTGTTCGACCGCAACGTCGGCGCACACTCGAAGCTCGGAATTCCGCGGGGCTTGAACGAATTGTGGAACAACGGCGGCATTCAATACGCCCCGCCGATCCGGTAGGCGCTGTAGGCGCAGTCGCTGACCGCGCCGGCCGCGCTCATCGAGCGCGGCTACAAGAGGCGCGTCGACCCAAACGCAATCGGCTTCAGTCCGGGATGAACGTCCGTCCCTGATAGTGCCCCCTCGGCGCGTCCGGCGGCGGAGGGGTGTTGGAAGGCTTCGGCTTGTCTGGCCGCGGCTTCGGCGCTGGCTTCGGGATGGCGTAGTCCTGCGCCGGCGGCGGGACGATGATCAGCGGCGGGGGAAAATATTGGCCGGCGGCGGGAAGCGGCGCGGCAAAGGCGACCAGCGCTACCCCGGCGGCAAATCGAACGGCGCTGGCCTTCATGGACGCGTTCCTCGCCCGCGATCCGCTCTGGGCAGCGCGCGACCCGTCGATGCGCCAGCCCGCGCAGGAAAACCCATCTGGAGCCGCCCCAGCCAATTCGCCTATTCGCGTCGCCCGTTGGGCATTGGATCGCCGGCTTGCGCGCTTAAACCGCGCTAGACGATTTTCTGCGCATCGCCCCGAAGAACCGCCGAACGCTCTCCTACCATATCCTGCGCGAAAAAGGGAATTCCCGAATGGGCCACGAAAAATAAGACGTTGAGCTCGCGCGCCCTTTGTAGCCGCGCTCGCTCAGCGCGGCCGGCGACGGACACGCTTGTCAATGGAGGCGGGTGCGCCGCCGCTTAGCCGAGCCGAAGGCGACTATTTTCCGCTCGTTTTGGCCAGCGCCTCTTTGCAGCCGTCGCTAAGGTCGGCCGCATGCGACTTCATGCACCGCGCCATGCTCCCCTTGCCGGGCTTGACGTCGGCGCAGAGCTTTTTTTCGTCCGCCCTGCAGGCTTTGCCGACCGCAGCGGCGCGGATGATCGCCACCTGACAGTCCTCGGACAGGTCGGAGAAATGGGTCTTCATGCAGTCCTTGAGCGCGGCGCCGCCTGTCTTCATCTCGTCGCCGCATTGCGCCTTGATGTCCGTCCGGCAAGCCTTGACGACCGCCGAGGCGGCTAAGGCGGAATGGGTCATCATGAGAGCCGCGCCGAGCGCAGCGATGCATGTCAAGGTCCTCATCTCGGATGTCCTCCGGTTGCAGCGCGCGCGTTCGCGCTCAGTTCAAAAGCGGCGGCCCTTTTACGGGCGCGCGTTCTTAGAACACGGGGCCGTCGCCGTGAATGGTTTTTTCGTCCAGGCGGGCGTCGCGATGGACGATCACCCGCGTGGCACGCCGCCGCGCTTGAGCCGAGCGCGGCTACAAGCGCCCGCGCCGAGGCGCGGGCGCTTGCCCGCTAGGCTGCCTCGGGCGCAGGTTTCGAAGCCGCGGCGCCCTCGAGCACCATGAGCGTCGAGGTCCCATGCGCAAGAATGCGGCCCTTCGCGTCGACGATCCGCGCATCGCATGAAATGATGCGCCGGCCGCGGCCGATGGCGCGCCCTTCGGCGCGGACGCGGCCCGCGTCATGCGCGATCGGCCGGGAGAAATTGGCCTTGGTCTCGATCGTCGCGTAGCTCGCGCCGGCCGGCAGCAGCGTGTGGGCGGCGCAGCCGGCCGCACTGTCGATGAGCGTCAGCGCCCAGCCGCCGTGCACGATCCCGAGCGGGTTCAAAAGGCGCGGCCCGGCGTCGCCCTCGAACACGGCGAGGCCATCGCCGATCTCGGTCAGCCAGAACGACAGCGTTTCGGCGATCGGAGGCGCCGGCAAGTGTCCGTCGAGCATCGCCTGCAGGAACTCCCGGCCGGTCATCTGCCGGACCTCGGCCGGATCGGCGACGCCGTAAACCCACGACGGAGTGGCCAGCATCGCCTTTCTCCTATCCATGCCCATGCAAATGATGTATCTGCATACATTGATGCCGAGGCCAAAGCAACCTCTGCGCGAGACGCTCGTCGTGGATGCGCGCGCCGCGGTCGACGCCTGCGCGGGATGGAACGCGAGGCTCGCGGCGCGCCGCATCACGAGCTTCCTCAACCGCCGCATGCAGGATTCGGGGCTGAGCCTCGCCCAATTCAGTCTGATGGCGCAGATCGCGGCAGCGCGCGATGACACTTTGAGCGAACTTGCTCAGCGCATCGGGCTCGACCAGTCGACGCTCTCGCGCAATCTGCAAGTGCTCGAAGGCGCCGGGCTCATCGATATCGCCGCGGGCGACACGGACGCCCGCCGGCGCGCCGTCTGGCTCACCGAGAAGGGGATGCAGAGGCTCGACGCAGGGCTCGCCGACTGGAAGCGGGCGCATGGCGAACTCGCCAAGCGGCTCGACCCGGAGGCGGCCCGGCGCCTGGCGCTGGCGGCCGAGGCGCTGGAGGAAAAATAGGCGGCCTCAATCGAACCGGCTTCGGCCGCGTTCGCCTTAGTTCATGCGGGTCTTCTCGCGTGCCGATAGCCGGCGAAACCGAGGCAGGCGAAGCCGAGCAGCATCATGGCCCAGGTCGAAGGCTCGGGAATCAAGGCGCCGTTCAGCGAGAACGCCGCGTTGAAGGTCGGAAATGGATTGCCGCCCACGATGTCTTGCCCAACGCGCAGCCAATCGGGGTCGAGCGCCGCGTCGCGGGTCCAGCTTTGCAGGTCGGTGAATCCCGGCGGGAATGGCGTGCCGGGAGCCACGATCGGCCTCGGCGCCGACAGCCACAAGAAATCGCCGTCGTCCAGTTGCACCTGGGGCACGAAGAAATAATGGTCGGCGGCCAGAGTGAATGGGGTGGTGAACGTTATGCTGAATACGCTCTCATCGCCCGTGACGGGACCGTCGCCGCCGGTCGTCTGGCCCGGTTTGGGATTGATGCCGCCGGGTTGCACCGAGTTGAGCACGGTGAAGGAGCCCAAGTCGCTGGTCGCGAAGCTGAGGCCGCCGCTCGCAGAGTTGCGGCTGCCAAATGCGACATCGGATGGCGAATTGACGCGGGTCGGCACTTGCGAGGTCGAGAACGTCGGGGGCCCGCTGGTGCGGTTGACGTTTGAATCGTTCGGGAACACCCGATAAATTTCGACGACAACGTCCTCAGGCGTCGCGCCCGCCGGCATCAGGCCGGTGAAGGTCGCGCTGGTGATTGACGTCGCATGCGTGAGGACGAAGTCGTCGGCCGACTCGATCTCGAATGCGCCGACATCGGGGCGGCTCGCCGTCGCGATTTTTCCATCCGGATCGCCCGTGCTGAAGGAGAAGGTTTGCGCGGCCGCCGGCGCCGCGGCGAGCAAGGCGATCATGGCGACCGAAATTGCAAGTTGTGTGTGTGTTCTTCTCATCGATTTTCTCCCCGCAATGCGGCTTTCTGAGCCATCGAAGAATAGCTTCAGCGTCGAGGCGACGATTCTTCGAACTAATGATTTTGAATAATACTTGAGTGTTGGCCATCATTTCTCATGAGGGTCACTAGGGCTCTATTTGCAGCTTGGTTGGTTGTAGTCGCACCGACGCGCCTTTAGTCGCTGCAGCGCCCCTTAGTCAATGCGTACGAATACCCACGGTCTCGTACGCTGGCTATGGGGCGGAAAATTAGGGATTGGGGTGTTCGAAGTTTCGAGGTGCGGGCCAGCCAGCCCTCGCCATGTTCGGACCGCCCTAAACCGTAGGACTGCGCCTATCCATTCGTTTTCCGATCTTCATCGCGGCGCGGGCAAATAGACGCCGCGCGAGCTCCGGCCTGGCGGCAATATAGGCCACGTATTGGGGGTATTGGCTCTTCCATCGATAGGTCCGCGCGACATCAGACTCCTTAAGGAGAGTCATGGTCTTCCGAAACTTGTCCATGGCGCGCATGAGCGTCGGATCGATGCGATCCCCATACTTCCGCCTCAGCCGGTCGCTCTCCTCGATTACGGTATTAAATTGATAGGCGGAACGGGTGTGCTGGGAACGACCGGACGGCCCACTGGGCATAGAATAGATATAATAGGCTTCCTCGATCAGGATTATCTTCGCCCCGTTGAATAGGCTCTCCGCTAGAAACGCGAAGTCCTCGCTCACTCTCATGCTTTCATTGTACTGAAGCTTGTGCTTGGCCAGAAACTCGCGGCGATAGATCGGCTTCATCAGCGTGAAAGACTTCTTTGAAAAATTGAAATTGTCGTCGGCTTCAAAGAGGTCAACGAGGCCAATCTGCTTCTGGGGCTCCGGAAGTTCGTAGTAGAACGGTTCGACTTGGGCGTCCGCGACAGCGTCCCACATCACCAGATTGTCGGCGACGAAGTCGGCTGATGTCGCAAGGGCGACTTCCGACAGGCGCTCGAGCCGACCCGGCTTCCAGGCGTCGTCGGAATCGAGCAGCGCGATCCAGTCCGCTTTCGCCGCCCGCAATCCGACATTGCGCGCAGCCGACGGGCCGCCATTGGCGGGGGTTGAGAGAAGGCGAAGGGAGGGAATTTCCCGCCCCAGCGCCTTCACGACCTCGACTGTGTTGTCGGTCGAGCAGTCGTCGATCACGAGGATCTCGAGCGGCGGCAAGGTCTGCGCCGCAGCGCTTCGGATCGCGCGTCCGATGATGCCTGAAACGTTATAGGCTGGAATCACGACGGAAAAGTCCATCAAATCTCCTGGTCGATCGCCATCGCACGCCGAGACCGGCCTGAAGGTCGATGTCGCAACGTAGGATTTCGCGCGGGATTGCTATCAGACTAGCGAAATGAGCGGAAGAACCGCGCCCGACGCGGCGACTATTCCGTCGCCTTCCAGAAGTCCGCCTGCAGCTGAGCCGCTTCGTCCTCGAGCAAGGGGCCCACGACTTCGGTCGGCCGCTGCCCGGCCCGAAAGACGGTCTCGCACGGGAGGTCGAGGGTTGGATTTTCCTCGTGCGCGCCGGTCTGCGCTTTGAGCGCCTTCTCGGTCTGGCCATAGACGACGCGGCCAATCCCCGCCCAATAGATCGCGCCCGCGCACATCGCGCAGGGCTCGGCGGACGTGTAGAGCGTGCAGCGCGCCAGGAACTTAAGGTCGTACGTCCGGGCCGCGCGCGAGGCGAGCAGACGCTCGGCGTGGGCGGTCCGGTCGCCGCCCTCGCTCGTATAGCCGTTGCCCTGCTCCATGAGCGCCCTGCCCTCGCCGTCGGCCAGCACGGATCCGAACGGATGATCGCCGGCGGCGCGCGACCGCCGCGCGACGTCGAAGGCATGGCGGAGCAAGGTTTCGTCATAGGGGCGAGGGGACGCAGCGGTCATTCGGTAGGTTCCATGGTCTCTGGGCCGCGGCCAATTGTAGCCGCGCTCCATAGCCCGTCGAAAGACGGGCGTCCTTCCGAACGCGCTGGGAGCGCGGCGACGCGGTCAGCGACCGCGTGTACACCACGCTGCGCATCAATTCCCCCAGCCGCCAATTCATTTGACACCGTGGCGGCCCCCGTTAGGGTCGCCCAAAAATGCGGCGTCCGGCGATCGAAGACATGGGGAGGGCATCGCTCGCCTCGGGGCGCCCCGTGGTAGGGGGCAGAGCAGCGACGGCATGATTTTTGCGCCGGACGGGTTTCGGGCGCGGCCTCATTGGCTCGAGGAACGAGGTGAAGTCGAGGTGAATGTCGAAGCTCCCCTGCGCTTGAAGCTTATCGGCGTCAGCAAGTCCTTTCCTGGCGTCCGCGCCAATGACAATGTGAATCTGAGCGTCAAGGTCGGCGAGATTCACGCGCTCCTCGGCGAGAACGGCGCGGGAAAATCGACCCTGGTCAAGATGATCTACGGCATCCTCGCGCCCGACGAGGGTGAGATCATCTTCGACGGCGCGCCCGTCCGCATCTCCAATCCGCGCGCAGCGCGCCGGCTCGGCATCGGCATGGTGTTTCAGCACTTCTCGCTGTTCGAGGCGATGACGGTCTTGGAGAACATCGCGCTCGGTCTCGACGCGCGCTTCTCCTCGCGCGAGCTCCTCAACGAGTTCAATCGGGTGCTCGAGGCCTATGGGCTCAAGCTCGATCCTCGCCGCGTCGTCTCGACCTTGAGCGTCGGCGAACGCCAGCGCATCGAGATTGTCCGCGCGCTTCTGCTCAAGCCCCGGCTCCTGATCATGGACGAGCCGACCTCGGTGCTGACGCCGCAGGAAGTGGAGCAATTGTTCGAGACGTTGCGAAAACTGGCGGCGAGCGGCTGCTCGATCCTCTACATCTCCCACAAGCTGCATGAGATCGTGGCTTTGTGCGACACAGCGACCATCCTGCGCGGCGGCAAGGTGGTCGCGCATTGCGACCCGAAGCGCGAGACCTCGCGCTCGATGGCCGAGATGATGATCGGCGCGAATCTCAAGGAAATCGCCAAGCCGGCCGGGCGCGACTTCGCCTCGCCCAAGCTCACAGCGAAAGGCTTGAGCCTGCCGAAGCCGAGCGAATTCGGCGTGGCGCTTAAGGACGTCGCGCTCGAGGTGAGGGCGGGCGAGATCTTCGGGGTCGCGGGCGTCGCCGGAAACGGACAGAACGAGCTCATGAGCGCAATGAGCGGCGAGACGCTGGCGCCGACGCCTGAGGCGATCACGCTCGTGGGCCGAGCGGTTGGCCGGCTCGGCGTCACCGAGCGGCGCGCCTTGGGTCTATGCGCGGTTCCCGAAGAGCGCAACGGCCATGCGGCGGTCGGCGAGTTCTCGCTCACCGACAATGCAGCGCTCACCGGCCGCGATCGCATGGACATGGTCCGCTTCGGGCTTATCGATCCCGGCAAGGCGACCAATTACGCCGCCGAGGTCATCAGCGCCTATACGGTGAAAGCGACCGGCCCAGGCGCGCTCGCCGCCTCGCTTTCCGGCGGAAATTTGCAGAAGTTCATCATGGGCCGCGAGATCCTGCAGCGGCCGGAGGCGTTGGTCGTTTGCCAGCCGACCTGGGGGGTGGACGCGGGCGCGGCGGCCGCTATCCATCAGGCGATCGTCGATCTCGCCGCGCGCGGCTCGGCGGTCATGGTCATCTCGCAGGACCTCGACGAACTGCTCACGCTTTGCGACACGATCGCCGTCATCAATCTCGGCCGTCTGTCGGCGTCGATGAAGGTGGGCCAAGTTTCGATCGAGGAGATCGGCCTGCTTATGGGCGGCGTGCACGGCGACCCGACGGCGACCGTCGAAATGACAGAGGCGTTGCATGCGCATCCGGCTTGAAAAGCGGCTGACGCCGAGCCGTTTCATGCAAGTCGCGACGCCGATCGCCTCGGTGCTTCTGACGATGGCTCTTGGCGCGATCATCTTTCAGTTGATCGGCTTCGATGGGCCGCGCGCGATTTACGAGACCTTCATCACCCCGATCGTCGCTTCGTACAAATGGCAGGACGTCGCCACCAAGGCGGCGCCGCTCATCATCATCGCGCTGGGTCTATCGCTCGGCAATCAGGCCAAGATCTGGAACATCGGCGCCGAGGGGCAATACATCATCGGCGCGCTTGCGGGCGCGGGCGTCGCGCTCGCCTTGCCGAATGCGCAAGGCTTCTGGGTGATCGGGCTCATGGTCGCGGCGGGGATTTTGGGCGGCATGGCCTGGGCGGCGATCCCGGCCTTCTTGAGGACGCGCTACCGGGTGTCCGAGGTGCTGTCGACGCTCATGCTGGTCTATGTCGCGCTGCAGGTTCTCAATTATCTGGTCAGCGGCCCGTGGAAGGACCCGAACGGCCACAACTTCCCGCAAACGCCGCCGTTCACACCGGCGCAACTTCTCCCGCACGCCATTCCAGGAACCGACATTCCGCCGGGCTTGGTCGTCGCAATTGTGCTGACGCTGGTATTCTGGCTGCTCACGACGCGCTCGGTCTACGGCTTTTCGGTCCGCACGGTGGGCGCCGCGCCCAGCGCCGCGCGCTACGGCGGCTTCGACGCCTCGCGCACCGTCTGGTCGACGCTGATGATCAGCGGCGGCATGGCCGGGCTTGCCGGCATTCTCGAGGCTTCGAGCCAACTCGGGCAGATCAACCTGGGCTTCCCCTCCGGCTATGGCTTCACCGCGATCATCGTTTCCTTCCTCGGCCGCCTTCATCCCGTCGGCGTCTTTCTCGCAGGCCTGATCCTCGCGGTCACCTATGTCGGCGGACAGGTGGCGCAGACCGTGGTCCATGTCCCAAGCGCAACCGCCGGCATCTTCCAGGCGATGATGCTGTTCTTCATTCTGGCGAGCGACATCCTGGTCCGATACCGCTTGCGGATCATCCGCGATGTCCCGCGCCCCGCGCCCGCGGAGGCTGTCGCGTGACTATCGGTTTCTTCATCGACGCCCTCATCACCGTGGTCGGCGTGACGACGCCGATCCTGCTCGCCGCAACGGGCGAGCTCGTGGTCGAGAAGAGCGGCGTGCTCAATCTCGGCATCGAGGGCATGATGCTGATCGGCGCGGTGACCGGCTTCGCCGTCACCCTCAACACCGGCGCCGATCTCGGCGATTGGGCGCCCTGGCTTGGCGTGCTCGCTGCGGCGCTCGCGGGCGCAGCCTCCTCGATGCTGTTCGCCGTCCTGGTGTTGACGCTCGGCTCGAACCAGGTCGCGACAGGCCTCGCGCTCGCGATCTTCGGCATCGGCCTCTCCTCGCTCATCGGCGCGGGTTATGTCGGCATGATCGTGCCGTCGTTCAATTCCATCTTTCCCGATCGGCTCGCCGGCGATCCGCTATGGCGGGTCGTGTTCGGCTATAGCCCGCTCGTCTATTTCGCGCTTCTCATGGTCTTCGTCGTCGGCTGGTTTATGAACCACACGCGCGCCGGGCTCATCTTGCGCTCGGTCGGCGAGAACGACCTTTCCGCCCATTCGATTGGCTATCCGGTGATCGCGATCCGCTACGCGGCGATCGCCTTCGGCGGCGCGCTGGCCGGAATCGGCGGCGCCTATTTCTCCATGGTCATCACGCCGATGTGGGCTGAGCAGATGACCGCGGGGCGCGGCTGGATCGCGCTCGCGCTGGTGGTGTTCTCCGGCTGGCGGACTGGACGCCTGCTCGCAGGCGCGTACTTCTTCGGTGTGCTGATGACGCTCGAGCTTTACGCCAAGGCTTCCGGCTTCTCATTCCTGCCGTCGCAGTTCTGGGCGGCGATGCCCTATATCGCCGCCGTCGTCGCGCTGGCGGTCATCTCGGCCCGCGAGGTCGCCGGGAGCGAAGCCCCGGCCTGCCTCGGGCGGCCGTTCCTGCCCAACAGCTAAGACATAAATAACGTTCACCAGGGAGAGAAACGATGAGCGTGATTACCCGACGACATCTCATGAAGACGGCCGCCGCGACGGGCTTGGCGCTGCCCGGCTTGTCTCGCGGCGCCTTCGCCGCCGATCCGCTCAAGGTCGGCTTCGTCTATCTCGGCGCAATCGGCGATTACGGCTGGACCTGGTCGCACGAACAGGGCCGCAAGGCGCTGCAGCAAGCGCTGAAAGGCCAAGTGGTCACCAACTATGTCGAGAACGTCAAGGAAGACGCCAGCGCCATTCCGGTGATGAAAGACCTCGCCCAACAGGGCAATAAGCTCATCTTCACCACCTCCTACGGCTACATGGATCAGACGCTCGAGGCCGCCAAGGCGTTTCCTGACGTCAAGTGGGAGCATTGCACCGGCTACAAGCGCGCCGACAACGTCGGCACCTATAACTCCCGCTTCTATCAGGGCCGGGCGGTGACTGGGACGATCGCCGGCATGATGTCGAAGACCGGCATGATCGGCTATGTCGGGTCGTTCAAGATCCCGGAAGTGGTGATGGGCGTGAACGCCTTCACGTTGTCGGCGCAAGCCGTCAATCCGAAGATCACCACCAAGCTCGTCATGATCGACACCTGGTTCGATCCCGCGAAAGAGGCCGCCGCGGCGGAGACGCTGGCCAATCTCGGCTGCGACGTGATCGCCCAGCACGTCGATAGTCCGGCGGTGCTGCAGGTCTGCGAGAAGCGCAAGATCTATGGGTTTGGCTACGGCGCCGACATGTCGCGCTTCGCCCCTCACGCGCATCTGACGGCGAGCCTGGATCTCTGGGGCCCCTATTACATCAGCCGCGCCAAGGCGGTGCTCGACGGCTCGTGGAAGTCTGATGACGTCTGGTGGGGAATGAAGGAGGGGCTCCTCGCCATGGCGCCTTACAACAAGGCCGTGCCCGAAAACGTGCGCGCCGCCGCCGACAAGATCATCGCCGGCACGAAGGACGGAACGTATGAGGTCTTCACCGGTCCGATTTCAGACCAGACCGGCAAGGAGCGCGTCGCCAAGGGCCAGCGCATGGAGGACAAAGACCTTCTGGTAATGGACTGGTACGTCAAGGGCGTGCAGAGCTGAGGTCATTCTATCGGGTCGTTCGCTTCGACAACCGACGAAGTTTATCGCAACATTGAAGGGATCCTGGACACGATCCTGGCGGCGCTGGAGCGGCGGCAGACGTTGTAATCCGTTTGCGGCCAATCTCCCGCGCCCCTCACCCCCAACCCACTCCCCGTCTTGACGGGGAGAGGGAGTTGGCGCGTCATGCAATTCCGCCGCGTGGTTAGGCATGGTTTTTGCTTGAAATTTTGGCGGTCTCCAATGGCCCAGCAAAGGGAGAAGAATTTGAGTTTCGTCACTCGCCGGAACTTCTTGCAGACCGCAGCCGCGGGAGTCTCGGCGCTGCCGATGCTAGGCCGCGGCGCTTTCGCCGCCGAACCCATGAAAGTCGGCTTCATCTTCCTCGGGCCGATCGGCGACTACGGCTGGACTTGGGCGCACAACAAGGGCCGTTTGGCGATGGACGCGGCGCTCAAGGGCCAGGTCGTCTCGAGCTATGTGGAGAACGTGAAGGAAGACGCGAGCGCCGTGCCCATCCTGAAGGACCTTGCGCAGAACGGGTCCAAGCTCATTTTCACGACGTCCTACGGCTACATGGATCAGACGATCGAAGTGGCGAAGCAGTTCCCGGATGTGAAGTTCGAGCATTGCACCGGCTACAAGCACGCCGACAATGTCGGCACCTACAATTCGCGCTTCCATCAGGGCCGATCGGTCGAGGGCACAATCGCGGGCCTCATGTCGAAGTCCGGAACGATCGGCTATCTCGGCTCTTACAAAGTGCCGGAGGTCGTGCTCGGGGTGAATTCGTTCACGTTGTCCGCGCAGGCGGTCAATCCGAACATCAAGACAAAGCTCGTCATGATCAATTCGTGGTTCGACCCGGCCAAGGAAGCGGCGGCGGTGCAGACCCTCGTCAACCTCGGCTGCGACGTCGTCGCCCAGCACACCGACAGTCCGGCCGGGCTTCAGGTGTGCGAGCAGCGCAAGGTCTGGTGTTTCGGGCAAGGGGCCGACATGTCGCGCTTCGCCCCGAAGACTCAGGCGACCGGCATCGAGGACATCTGGGGGCCCTATTACACTTCTCGCGCCAAAGCTTTGCTCGACGGAAGCTGGAAGCCCGACGACGCGTGGTGGGGCTTCAAGGAGGGCACGGTCGTCATGTCGCCATACAACAAGGCTTTGCCCGACAATGTGAAGGCCGCCGCCGACAAAATCATCGCCGGCTGGAAGGACGGCGGCTATGACGTCTTTACCGGCCCGATCGTGGACCAGGACGGCAAGGAGCGCGTCGCCAAGGGGCAGCGCATGCAGGACAAAGACCTCGCCGTCATCAACTGGTACGTCAAGGGCGTGCAGAGCTGAACACCCGATTTCCCTCTCCCCGTCCTGACGTGGAAAGGGTTAGGGTTAGGGTTAGGGTTAGGGTTAGGGTTGAGGGGCAAGGCGATGGCCCCCTATTCGAAGAGCGGCGCTTCGTCCCGCTGGCGTCCGCCGACTGTGGCCATGTAGCTCGCGGAGAGGGCGCCGACCAGGAGCGAGATGAAGGCCCATAGGGCCACATAGACGCCGGTCTTGCGCGCGGCGTCGGCCGCCGCCTTGGCCTTGTCAGCGGCCTGCTGTTTAGCGGCCTTCGCCTGGTTGAAGACATCGTCAACGCGCTTCTCCGCGTCCGGCTGACTCAGTCCCGTACGGCTCGCAACAAGCTGAGCCAGATAGGTCTTGTCCGCGGCAGGAAGCTCGCCGTTGTAAAGCGCGCGGGTGAAAATCCGGCCGGCCTCCGCGGTCGCGGCGGCCTGATCGCCCTGAGCTGGGTGATCGCTGCGCCAGAGCATATCGGAGAAATAGCTCGTCGGATCGCCCATCGCCGACGCAGCTTGGCCGGCGGCTTGACCGGCGGCGGACCCCACGGCCTGCGTGGCTGCTCCCGCAAGGTGCGCGGCCCCGCTCACCGCCGAACTTGCCGCCCAGGCGAGGAGCGCGGCGCTGATCACCACTCCCACCGCCCAAACCAGGAGCCCATGCGCCGTATCGCGAAAGAAAACCTCATTGGTATGCACGCGCGCCCAACGGGTCCTGAGCCGCCCGGCGAGATAACCGCCGAGGCCCGATGCGAAAAGCTGCACCGCGATGAACCACGCCGCCGCGAGCACGGTGAATGTGGTTACCGATGGATTGTTGCTTGACCACGGCGAGACTGAGACAAGGCCGATCCCTGCCCCCAGCGCGACCAGCGCGAGGGAAAACGCCGAAGCGACAAAAGCGCCCGCGATCACCGCGGGCCAGGACACACCGGAGGCGGTGTCGATCGTTGCATCGACCGGGGTCGCCATCGACAAGGGCGCACGGGCCGCGACTGTCGTCTGTGTCATCTCTCTTGCATCTCCGCTCGCGACGAAATCCGCTGCTGTAGGCTACACGCGCGATCGCCGGCCGCGCTCCGCGCTTCAAACGGCGTTCGGAAGGACGCCCGTCTGCTATCGAGCGCGACTACTAATTGCTGCGTAGCCCCTTTGAAGACTGTTGTGACTTCTAGTGGTACAGAAGCGCGATCAGTATGATGATCGGAATCGGAACGCCTAGAAGCCAAAGCAAAATTCCACGGCCCAAAGTACCCTCCTTGAGGCTGCATAGCGCGAATGTTGACGGCCGATAAACAATCGGTTGCCTAAATTTGTTCCAGCACGCTGAGCGAACTTTGCGGAGCGCAGGTTTGCGAGTTCATTGTCGCGCCGGTGGCTCCAATCTGAAGACAAGGGAAAAGAGGATCGCACGCCTTCGGCGCACTCCGGGCCGTCCGACCCATGCAATCTTCGCCGAAGCACGCCGCCGATCTCAAAGCCTCGCCTAACTTACTGTCATCCAATAGTTTTAGAATGATTCTAGTTTTGGAAAGGTTCCATCTTGCTGGCGCCCTCGTTGACTTCGCCGCCGTCGCGCGGTCGAAATCCGACGCCGTTCGAAAAGTGGGTTGGAGTTTGATTTGCGCCTCGTTCATCGTCCAGTCGGTCTCCTTCGCCAGGTCGCGATCCGAACCGCCTCCGCGCTTGGCGTGGCTAGCCTCGCCGGCGGCGCGTTCGCGGATTCGATCCCGCCCCTCACGTCCCGGCCGGCCGCGCTTTCCGATCCATCCGGGCAGACGCCGGCTGGCCCCGCCACTCTCTCGGCGCCCGCTTCGAGCCCGCCCGCTCCCTTCGCCCTGCCCCAACTCGCCGCGCCGAAGTTCCGCGCGGACGCGTCAGCGCCCTCGAAGCCGGTGAGCGCGGGCCCATGGGGGATGCTCAGCGGCGACTGGCAGAATCAAAACCTCCTTGGCGACATGGGAGGGCTCCGGCCCGCTTTGGCCAAGTACGGCGTCACGCTCGCCATACTCGAGAACTTTGAGGTGTTCGGCAATGTCACCGGCGGCGCCAAACAGGGTATCGAACCGAAAGGACTGACCACCGTCACGCTGCAAATGGACACCGAGAAAGCGTTCGGTCTCAAGGGCGGCACGCTTAACGTCAGCGGTCTTCAAGTTTATGGCGGCCAACTGAACGACGACAACCTCATGGTCCTGCAGACCCTGAGCGACATCGACGCACCGGTCGGCGTCCGGCTTTGGGAGCTGTGGTATCAGCAGAAATTCAGCGACAAGATCGACGTGAAGGTCGGCGAGCAGAGCCTTGACGAGGAATTCATTATCGCCCCAAGCGGGAACTCCCTCTTCATCAACGGCGTATCTGGCTGGCCGGGGCTTCCAACGGTAAACCTGCCCGGCGGCGGCCCCGCCTATCCGCTGGCGGGCTTAGGCGTTCGCGGACGAGCGCAGCTGGCGGACAGCGTCACCGTGCTCGCAGGCGTGTTCAACGGCAGCCCGATCCCGTTCGATTCGCCGAACACCCCGAGGAGCAATCCCAACGGCGTGAGCTTCCCGCTCGACACCGGAACTCTGGCGATCGCCGAACTGCAGTATGCCTATGGCTCGAGCGCGTCGGGAAAACCGAGCAGCGATGGTCCCTTGCCGGGCGTCTACAAGATCGGCGCCTGGTACGACAGCACCAAGTTCAACGACCAGCAGTACGACACCATCGGCCTCCCTCTCGCCAGTCCCTTGAGCAATGGCGACCCCGCCGAGCACCACGGCGACTTTTCACTTTATGGGGTCATGGACCAGATGGTCTGGCGGTCTAAGGACAACACCAATCGCAGTCTGAATGTCTTCTTCCGTCCGATGTTCACGCCCTACCAGGATCGAAACCTGGTCAGCGCCAGCATCAATGCGGGCTTCGCGTTGAAGGCCCCTTTGCCGACGCGCGACAACGACGTCTTCGGCGTGGAGATGGGGACGGTGTGGGCGAGCAGCGGCGCTTCCAACTTCGACCGACAAATGCAGTTCTTCCAGCCTTCGGTCTATACGCCCATTCGCTCGAGCGAGACCTTTATAGAGGCGAGCTATCAGTTTCAGGCTCTGCCTTCCTGGGTGATTCAGCCCGACCTTCAGTATTTCATCAATCCGGGCATGGGAATCGCCAACCCGGACGCTCCGACGCAGCGGATCAAGAACGAGTTCGTGATGGGCCTGCGGACCAATGTGAACTTCTGACGGCGCGCCAAAGGCGCGAGACGGAATGTCGACGGGCTTAAATAGTGGGCAGATGGTTCGCAGAAACGTTGCTCTGGTTCTCGGTGGTGGCGGGGCTGCCGGAAATGCGTGGCTGATCGGCATCATCGCAGGCCTGGCCGAGGCTGGCGTCGATTTGACAAAGGCCGCCGACCTGGTGGTCGGCACCTCGTCCGGCGCCACCGCGGCGGCTCATGTGCGTAGCGGCATACCGCCGGCCGAACTGCTGGCTTCGGTGCTCTCTCCGCCGGTTCAACCGGTCGGGCAGAACCGGCCACAGCCGCCGTCCCTGCCGATGGCCACGGTCTTCGAACGGATGCGCGCCATCTCCACCGCCGCTGCCTCCGCAGCCGATCTACAACGTGCGATGGGCGCGTTCGGGCTGGAGAGCGACGCCATGCTCGGATCCGCGGCGGCGGAACACCGGCGCGCAATGGTCGCCGCCAGGTTGCCTCGCCGTGAATGGCCGGACAGGCCGATGATCGTGGTGGCCGTCGACGCGCATACCGGCGAGTTGGCTGCATTCGACCGCAATTCCGGCGTCGACCTGGTGGACGCGGTCATCGCGAGCACCGCGCTGCGTGGTCTCGCCCCCACGCACGGCATCAACGGCGCTCGCTACATCAACGGCGGCGTGCGCTCCGGCGAAAACGCCGACCTCGCTTCGGGCTATGCGCACGTCGTGGTGCTCTCGCCGTTCGGCGGACGGAGCGGGCCACTACCGGAAGGCCAGTTCGAGGGCCTGCGCCGAAAACCGGAATGGGGCGCGGACCTGGCAAGCCAGGTCGAGGCCCTGCGCAAGCAGGGCAGCCGCGTTGAAGTGATCACACCGGACGTCGATTCCCGAGCCGCGATGGGCACGAACCAGATGGATCCGGCGACCCGCATCCCCGCCGCCCGCGCCGGTTTCGCCCAGGGCAGGCAAGAAGCGACCCGCGTGACGTTCCTCTGACGCTTTCCGCGCCGACGCCCAGCGCTACGCCGTCACCCCGAGCTTGCGCTGCAGGCTCGTGGACGAGGTCGTGTACTGGAAGGTCAGCTTCTTGTCCGGATAGACATAGTGGTGGGCGCGCTGGGCGGCGAGCGTGGCCTCGTGGAAACCCGACAGGATCAATTTCAGCTTGCCCGGATAGGTGTTGATGTCGCCGATGGCGAAAATGCCGGGAACGCTCGTCTCGAACTTCGCCGTGTCGACGGGGATCAGGTTCTCGTGCAGGTTGATCCCCCAGTCGGCGATCGGGCCAAGCTTCATCGTGAGCCCGAAGAACGGCAGCATGTCGTCGCAGGCATGGTCGTAATGCTCGCCGTTCTCGCGTCGGATCGTCAGCGCTGAAAGCTGGCCGTTCTCGCCCTTGACCCCCGTGACCTGCCCCAGCACGAATTCCATGTCGCCCGAATTGACGAGCTCGCGCATGGCGTTGACCGAATGCGGGGCCGCCCGGAACGCGTCGCGGCGGTGAATGAGGGTGATACGGTCGGCGACGGGGTGCAGGTTGAGCGCCCAGTCGAGCGCCGAATCTCCGCCGCCGACGATGACCACGCGCCGGCCCTTGAAATGGTCCATTTTGCGGACGGAATAGAAGACGCTTTTGTTCTCATAACCGTCGAGCCCCGGAATTGGCGGCTTCTTCGGTTGGAACGACCCGCCGCCGGCCGCGATGAACACGGACTTGGCTTCGATCGTCTTGTCGTTGTCGGTAGCGATGCGAAACAGCGGCCGCTCAGGCGTGCCTAGAACCTCCATCCCCTCGACCATCTCGCCAAGGTGAAACTTCGGCCCGAACGGATGGATCTGCTTCATCAGATTGTCGACAAGCTCTTGCCCGTTGATCACCGGGAAGCCCGGGATGTCGTAGATCGGCTTCTCCGGATAGAGCTCCGCGCATTGGCCGCCGGCCTTCGGGAGAATGTCGATCAGATGCGCCTTGATGTCGAGCAGGCCAAGTTCAAACACCGCAAAGAGACCAATGGGGCCAGCGCCGATGATCGCGACATCGGTGGACAGGGCTTCACTCATTGAGATTCCTTCTGTTCTTATCCCTGTTTTGCAGGCGTGGTCACGACAAGGCCGTCCAGCTCGTCGCTGACCTTGATCTGACAGGAGAGCCTGGAGTTGGGACGCACCTCGAAGGCGAAATCGAGCATGTCCTCCTCCATCGAGGAGGCCTTGCCCGTCTTTTCCGTCCATTCCGGGGCGACATAGACATGGCAAGTCGCACACGCGCAAGCGCCCCCGCATTCGGCTTCGATGCCCGGGATCGAATTGCGGAGCGCCGTCTCCATGACCGTCGCGCCGACCTGCGCATCGACCGACCGCGACTCTCCGGACGCGGAGATGAATGTAATCTTCGGCATTGAACAGAATGGTTCCTTGGAATACCGCGTCACGCCTTGGGGGCGCGTGAATTCGGCCGGCGACCGCCGGCTATACAGAGCCCGCCTACATAGAGCAAGCACATCGACGCCGAAAGTGGCGTTCGGAACCTCGCCAACGCCAGGGGTGATTCGCGGGCGGGTGGAAATGGCCCGACGTCGCCCTCGCGGATCCCTTCGACTAGCCGCGAATGCGGTCGATCTCCGTAAGGGCCTCGGCGACTGCGGATCGCACCGCAGCGATCGCGCGGGCCTCCGCCGAGCCCTGGTCGCCGGCGGCGGCAGCCAATTCCTCGATGCGCCACGCCGCGCAGGCGACGCGCCGGGCGCCGACAGCAAGCGCCGAGCCGCGAAGCGTGTGGGCGATTTTGGCCTTCAACGCCAGGGATAAAGGCGGCGGCCCGGACAGCTGAGCCGTCAACGCCGGCGCTTGCAGTCGGAAGAGCTGAAGCAGCTGAGCCTCGAGCGCCTGATCGCCAAGGCATTGGCGGGCCAAATGAACAAGGTCGAGGGGGGGATCGAAACCGCCGTTTGAGCTCTCGAGCATTGCGCGCTGGCCCGTCTATTCGGAAGCCCCGCGGCTCATGGGCGCGGCCGTTAATCGCTGAACACTCTGGATAAATATGGTAACTGAAGCGTTAACGACGTTTGCAAGTTGCGCTTGTCGCGTGGTTTTC
Source organism: uncultured Alphaproteobacteria bacterium (assembly GCA_963696665.1). Taxonomy (GTDB): domain Bacteria; phylum Pseudomonadota; class Alphaproteobacteria; order Rhizobiales; family Beijerinckiaceae; genus Roseiarcus. The sequence goes on along the minus strand of CAVOLE010000027.1, from coordinate 71,987 downwards.
ATCTATGAGGGTCGGCGGTAGACTGCAACGTGGTTAATTCAAAGCGTTTGGTTCGGCCGCGGCGAGCCCGGGGGAAACGCTTGGCGCGCGTGCCGGTCATTTCGACGATCGGCGCCGATGGAGTGAGGCGGACGTAATGGCAAAGCAAAATCCGGCGACGGATCCGGTTTCAGCGGCGATGTCGGCGATCGAAAGCGCCTTGAACCTGACCGATGACGATGAGGCCGCTCTGGCGGACGTCAGCGCCTTCCCGCCTCAGCTCGTTCCGGCTAAGCCGACGGCCGTGACGCCGGTTCTCAAGCCAAGCCAACCCGCTGGCGACGCGCCGACGCTCCTTCGTGTGGGCCCATCCCAGCCGTCCGTCGCGGAGAGCGAATCGAAACCCGCGATCCCGGCAGCGACGCCGGCAAATGACGATCGTGAGAACGTCGGCGCCATCCTGCAAGCGATGAACGCCCGCCCGGCGAGCCGCACGCCGTTCATTCTAGCTTTGGTCGCCTCAATCCTCTGGGCGGCGATCTGTGCGCTCTACGCCTATATCTCCGTGTGGTCCTCGGCCTCGAGACGACCGATCGAGATGCTGCTGCGTCCCGAAACCCCGTTATTTTTGTTAGCGGCGCTCGGGCCGATCATCTTCATGTTCGCCTTCGCCGCCCTATCGCGGCGGCTGCGCGAGCTGCGCCAATCCGCGCGCGCGATCTCCCAGGTCGCTGTGCGTCTGGCCGAGCCTGAGACGATGGCGGGCGAGCAGGTTGCGAACCTGTCCCAAGCCATCCGTCGCGAACTCACATCGATGGGCGACGGGGTGGAACGGGCGCTCTCGCGCGCCGCGGAGCTCGAGACCCGCGTCCGATCCGAAGTGTCCACGCTCGAGCGCTCCTATTCCGACAACGAGCGCAAGATCCGCCTCTTGATCGCAGAAATGGCCGATCAGCGCGAGTTGATCGTGACCAGCGGAACGCGGGTTCGCGACGCCATAGCGACAGCTCACGACAGCATCGCCCAAGACCTCGTCGCCGCTGGCGGCAATTTGAGCGACCGCCTCACCGAAACCGGCCAAAAAATAACCTCATCGCTCGGCGCGGCGTCGGATGAGATCTCCGTCGCGATGGACCGGACCGGCTCAGCGACGCTCGAGCGCATCGTCGCGGAAGGCGCGCGAATGAGCGTATCGATCGAGGCGGTCGGCGAAAGCCTCGCCGATCGCCTCGCCAACACCAGCCAAAAGGCCGCCGGCGAGATCCTGTCGCGCGTGGGGGAAGTCGACAACCGTCTCAAGGCGGTCGGCGACAGCCTGCTGTCCCGCCTGGGCGAACGGGGCGACAATCTGATCGAACGCATCCAGACTTCGCAGAATTCCGTGGTCGAGGCGATCGACGCGCATGGCGACCGGGTGGCGACGCGTCTCGCCGATGCCGCCGAATTCGCGCGGACCGCGGTGGGGGCCCATGCCGACGATGTCGTCGGACGCATCAGCGGCAGCAGCTCGCGAGCCGTCGAGGCGATCAGGTCGCACGGAGAACTCGATCGCGGATCAACTTGCCGAAGCGTCGCAGGCGCTGTCGGGGGCCTTCGGCGCCCATAGCGACGAAGTCGTCGGCCGCATTAACGCCAACAGCGCAGAGGTTCTCGACGCCATTCGCTCCCACGGCGACTCAGTCGCCGCCCGCCTCTCCGACGCCGCCGCTTCAGCGAGCGACGCCGTCACTGCCCATGCGGATGCGGTCGTCAGTCGCGTTTCCGACAGCACCAGCGAAGCCGCGCAGACGCTCAGCGTCCATAGCGACACGATCGCGGCGCGCCTCTCGGAGGCCGCCGAAACGGTCAACGCGCATGGCGTGTCGGTCGCAGCCCAACTTGCCGGGGCGTCCGCCGCCATGAGCAGCGCTATCGACGCCTACGCGGACGAGGTCGTCGGGCGCGTCAGCGCAAGCGGGGTGCAAACCGTGGACGCGATCCGCGCACAGGGCGATTCGGTCGCCGATCAACTCGCAGAGGCGTCAGAGGCGGCGCGCAGCGCCGTCGTCGCCTACTCGAACGAGGTCGTGGGCCACGCGACAACGAGCGGCGCGCAAACGGTCGAGGCGATTCGCGCCCAAGGCGAGCGGGTCGCCGATCAACTCGCGCAGGCCTCGTCGGCGACGCGAAACGCCGTGGTCGAATACGCCGACGACGTCGTCGCCCGCGTGAGCGAAAGCGGCGAACAGGCGGTCGCGGCGATCCGCTATCATGGCGAATCCGTCGCTGACCGACTCTCCCACGCCTCTGAAGCCACTCGCAACGCCGTCGGCGAATACACGGACGACATCATCGCCCGGGTCAGCGCCAGCGGCGAACAGGCCGCTGCGGTGATCCGCGTTCATGGCGACTCGGTCGCCGATCAACTCGCGGAAAGTTCAGCAGCCGCGCGCAGCGCCGCCAGCGAGTACGCTTACGACGTCGTCGCCCGCGTCAGCGCCAGCGGCGAACAGGCCGTCGCGGCGATCCGCGTCCATGGCGACTCGGTCGCCGATCGACTCGCGGAAAGTTCGGCAGCCGCGCGCAGCGCCGTCAGCGAATACGCGGACGACGTGGTCGCCCGCGTCAGCGCCAGCGGCGAACAGGCCGTCGCGGCGATCCGCTATCACGGCGACTCCATCGCCGATCGACTCGCAGAGACCTCGACGGCGGCGCGCAGCGCAGTCGCAGAGGTTTCGGACGAGATCGCCTCTCGCATCAACGCAAGCAGCGAACAGGCCGTCGCGGCGATCCGCTCCCATGGCGAACTCGATCGCCGACCGACTCGCGGAGACTTCCGAGGCCACGCGCAGCGCCGTCGGCGAGTACACGGACGACGTCGTGGCCCGCATCAGCGCGAGCGGCGAACAGGCGGTTGGGGCGATCCGCTTCCATGGCGATTTGATCGCCGATCGACTCGCAAGGACTTCCGAGGCCGCGCGCAGCGCCGTCGGCGAATACACGGACGACGTCGTCGCCCGCATCAGCGCGAGCGGCGAACAGGCGGTCGACGCGATCCGCTTCCACGGCGATTCGGTCGCCGATCGATTAGCCCAGACCTCTGAGACGACGCGCAGCGCCGCAGCCGAGCACTCGGACGAAATCGTCGCCCGCATCAGCGCGAGCGGCGAACAAGCCGTCGCGGCGATCCGCTATCATGGCGAGTTGATCGCCGATCGACTCGCTGAGACTTCGGCGGCGGCGCGCAGCGCCGTGGACGCCTATTCGGAGGACATCGTCGGCCGGATCAGCTCGAGCAGCACGCAAGCCGTCACCGAGATCCGCGCCCAAGGCGACTTTGTCGCCGATACGCTCAGCGCCGCTGCCGATGCAGTCGCCCGCGACTTCGGCGCCCGGTCGCATTCGCTGATCGAGCAGCTGCAAAGCGGCGGCGAGCGACTCTCCGACACCATTGTCGTACACGGCGATAGTCTCGTCGGGCGTCTCAACGACGCCGCGGACCGTCTGCGCGACACCGTCGTGGTGCGCGGCCAGGCGCTTGAAGACAGGCTTACCGGATCGAGCGAACGGCTCATCGCTCTGATCCGCGATCGCGCGGAAGACGCAGCCGCGATCCTTGACGCCGCGGCTCAGCGATGGGGCGAACAATTCGACGCTCGCGAGAGCGAGTTGCGCGGCGCGGTCGACAACCAGAACGACGCGCTCGAGACCCTGTTCGGCGAGTTCGACGCGTCGCCTCGTCGGCGCCATCTCAGCCGAGGGCGCCTTCGCCCAGGCGCAGATCGAGGCGTCAGCGGCTCAATCCATGGCCGCGCTGAACTCCGAGTTGGCGCAGATCAACGAGCGCCTGGCGTCGCTCGCCATCGACGCCGCGGCCGCGGCGGCCCATGGAGCGGGCAGCGTGCATGACGCGTTGAGCGAGCGGATCGCCGCCTTTGACTATATCGTCAACCAGCGCGCCGTCGGCCTCGTCGAGGCCGTGTCGCAACAGACCGAGCGCATGCGCGAATATCTCCGCGCGCTGGATGGTCTCGTCGGGGAGAGCGGGCATAGCGTGATCGACCGCCTGGGGTCCCACTCCGACGAGCTCAACGCTCGCATCGCGGGACATCTCGATGCGATCGACATGATGATGCAGGCGCGGCGCGACGAACTCGACAGCCGGTTCGTCGATCACAGGGAACAGTTGGCGACGAAATCCGCAGAGCGGTTGGAGCAATTTGAGATTGCGTCCGCCGCCCACCACAATGCGGTCGATTTGGCTCTGACGTCGCATTCGCGCCGCCTCGAGACCTCGCTCGGAGACGGGCTTGCGCGGTTCGAAGGCGCAATGGATGGGCGCGGGCACGAAATCCTCGGGCGCATCGGCGATCGGTCCGCTGCTCTCGCGGCCGAACTCGGCGCGAAGCTGGCTGCGATCGAGGAGACGCTGGTCAACCGCGGCGGCGCGATCGACGAGAAGCTCGGCCAGCGGAACGAAGAGGCGGCGACTTTGTTCGACCGCCGTCTGCAAGCCGTCGACGAACGCGCCGGGGCAAAGCTGCACGAAGTGTCGTCGACGCTCGAGAGCTTACTTACGCGGATCGAAGACGCGCTCGCGCAGCGCGGCCGGGCGCTGTCCGAAACCCTCGCGCGCACCACCATCGAAACCGCCAAGGCGCTCGGCGACGGCGGGCGCGAGATCACGCAAGGCATGAGCGCCAAATCGGCGGAGATCAGCGAGGCGCTGCAACGCCGGGCGGAGGAGCTGACGCAAACGCTGTCGGCCGTCGCCCGGGACATCAATGCGACCTTGACGGGCCGCGTCGAAGACGTCTCGCGCTCGCTCGGCGTGAGCGTCGATCAGTTCAAGGAGCAAGTCGTCACCCCGATGCAGGATCTGAGCCGGCGCCTCGACTCGAGCCGCGCGGAGCTCGAAGACAAGGTGGGCGAGCACGCTGAGCGGGTCACGGCGATGCTCGACTTCCACAAGGCGTCGATGGGCGCCGCATTCGACTCCCACAAAGTCGTTGTCGCCGACGCCACACAACAGAGCGTGCAGATCTTCGATGCGCGCCTGGCCGCCCTGGCTGAGGCCGCGGACCAAAGCACGCGCATCATTGACCTCAGGCTGGCCGACATGGTGGATGCGGCGAATCGCAACGCCGAGACGATCGATGAGCGCCTCGTCGCCCGCATTCAGGCGATGAGCGAAATTCTGACGAGAGCGGCGTCGGAAGCCGAATCGATCTGGGCGGCGCGAGGCATGAGCGTCGCCAACGCGCTCAGGGCAAAAGTCGATGACTTGCGCGACGTCATCGAGGGCAAGGGCGCGGACCTCGTGGCCGCGCTCGGCGAGCGGGGCGATGACGTCTCGGCGAGGATCGCCGGAGTGGGCGAGCGCGCGATGCAGACGCTCGACCAGCAAATGGCGGGGCTTGCGACTCTGCTGACCCGGCGCACGGACGAGCTTATCGCCGCCGTCAATGGCAGCGCGGCGGACCCGGTGCGCGCGTTGAGCGCGCTGACGGGACAGTTGCGCTCCGAGGTCGCCGATTCCAGCGAAGCGCTGCGTAGCGTCGCGGCCGACGCTGCGCACCGCTCGGCGGAGACGATCGAAGCCTTGCTGAAGCGGTTGACCGACCAGGTGGAAGCCTCCGGCGCCTCGTTGCGCGAAACCGTGACCCGTAGCGCCGAGAGCTCGGTCGAGTCTCTCTCCGGCACGAGTGACCGGCTGCGCAGCGAACTCATGTCCGCGATCGACAACCTCGATCAGACCAGCGCCGTCATCGACCGGTCGATCGGATCGGCCGGAGATCGACTGGCGACTGTTCAGAGCGGGCTCGCGGCGCGGGTCGAGGAATTCCAGCAGGCGCTCGGCGGCATCGCCTCGCAAGTCGCCGCTCTGGGACGCCTTTCCGCCTCGACCCAGTCCGACGCGAGCACCCTCGCCGGGCAGCTCGCCCAGCATGCGGAAGCTCTCGGGGCAGTCGGACGGGAGCTTGCGCAACAGCAGCAGTCGCTTGATTACGCCCTCGAACACCGCCGCAGCAGCCTCGAGGCGCTCATCGGCGATATCTCGGGCCGCAGCGAAGCCTTCGAGGCAACGCTCGGGCGCTTCGCGGCCAATGTCGAGGACAGCTTTGCCCGGTCGCAGGCTCGCGCCCAGGAGATCAGCGCCGCGCTCGCCTCCGCCACAAGGGGCGCATCGATCGCGGTCGCAGGCCAGTTTGAAACCATTCGCGACACGGCCACAAAAGAGCGCGAGCGAACGGTTCAATCGCTGCAGGCGACTCTCGAACAGACGAACTCGCAGCTGACCGGAGCGCTGGATCATGCCGCCGACCGCTTCCGTCAGTCAGTCGCTGAAGTGAAGGACATGGCGAGCCAGGTTCAGCGCGAGCTCGACCAGACTCGACAGGAGCTCCGCCGCGGGGTGCTCGATCTGCCGCAGGAGACGAGCGAAACCGCCGACGCGATGCGGCGGGTCGTTTCTGATCAGATCCGGGCGCTGAAGGAGCTTGCCGCCTTGGTGACAGACTCTGGAGGGACTTACGACGTCGTCGAACCAGGCGCGCCAGCCGCCGCGATGACTGCAGTCGTAGGCGCGCGTTTTGAGAAGCAGGTCCTGCGCGCTGTCGAGAGGACGCTTGAGGTCGAGGTCCCGTCGCAATCCGAAGCGTTCATGCGCGTCGCTGATGCGGTTGTCGAGCGTGCGACAGAGAACCCGACGTTGGGGCGGATCAGCCCGTCGGAACTGAGCCCGCCTTTCGCGCCGACGCAAACGCAAGCCTGGCCGACGTCGCCCGCCCCCGCGCAGCGCCCTGTCGGGGCGCCGGCAGCCGATCGCGGACAGCCCGGATGGCTGTCGAACCTGCTTGCGGCCGCCTCCCGCGACGAGCCCGAGGAATCCCCGTCCAAAGGAGCGGAAACGCTCGAGGCCTTAAACCGCGAAATCGACAGCCTCGTCGACAATGCGGCGGCGGTGGAAATGTGGGATCGATGGCGCCGCGGCGATACGGGCGCTGTGTCGCGCCGCCTCTACACGGAGGCCGGTCAGCAGGCGTTCGACGAGCTTCGGCGTCGCTTCCGCGCCGACCCTCAGTTCAGGGAGACGACAACCCGCTATATGCAGGAGTTCGAACGCCTCTTGTCGAAGATCGGCCAGAACGACCGCGACGGCGCGCAGTGGCGGGCCTATCTCTTGTCCAACACCGGCAAGGTCTACACGATCCTCGCGCACGCCTCAGGAAAGCTCGGCTAGGACGCGCTGCGGGTAGGTCGAACCAAGGTCGTCATTGCGAGCGTAAGCGAAGCGATCCAGGAGTCGTTGGGCGCCCAGCGACTCCTGGATCGCCACGTCTCGCCATAGCCCGTCCGGAAGGATGGGCGTCTTTCGACGCTTTATGCCTCGCGATGACGATTCCAGCCGAACGCATCTTGGTCTAGGGCGTTGCGTTGCGTTGCGTACTCCGTCGCCTGTCATGCCCGCTTTCCGCGGGCATCCAGCTTTGAAAGGCTATGGATTCCCGCTCGCAAGCTGGAATGACGGGCTGCTGGCTTCCGTCCAAGGCCGCTCTAAGCGTGACCGACCGGGCCTCTGTCGACTCCGGGATCCCCGCCCGCGGCCGCCACCTCCAACCGGCCGAGGTAATAGGCCCAACCCTTGGCGTGACCAGCGCATTCGTAGGCGTTGGGAAGTCCCGTATGGGTCATGCGCACCAGCGTGCCGCCGTCGCGGTCGAGGAGGTCGATCTCGACCAGGCTCGATCCCGGCGGCACCGCCTCGTCTCCTTCCCAGCCGAAGCTATAGGCGAGGCGATGGACCGGCACGACCTCCCGGAATTGGCCGCGCGCGGTGCGGCCGGGGCGGCCGGCCACGTCCTTGACGAGATAGAGGCCGCCCGGATGGGCGTCTGTGTCCGCCTCGGCGCCCATCCAGCTCAGGATCTTTTGCGGATCGGTCAGAAAGGCGAAGACCGTTGCGGGCGGGGCGGCAATCTGGGTCTCGCGCCGGACGATGAGCGATTTATCCATGGGAACTCTCCTCAAGTGAATGTCATTCCACCCTATGACGCGCGACCCGCCGTCAAATCGACGCCCCGGTCGGGACCCGGAATATGAGCCCGCGATTCCAGAAGGTCAACCATTCGGTTGAATGACGAAGCCAGCAGCCAACGGAATGCGGGCGCGCCTCACGAAAATGCTGATGACAACAAGAGCGGGTTCCGTGGATCATCGATCCATGGAGCTCAATTCAACCCTCGCCTGGCTCATCGACTCGGCGGCCCAGACGCCGACTCCCGAGCTTTTCCTGGCGTCGCTCGGAAGCGGCCTGATCAAGGACGGTACGCCGCTCGCGGGCGGGGCGCTCACGCTGGCCTCGCCCCACCCGCTGATCGCGCGGCGCACCTGGCTGTGGCGAGCTCAAAGCAATGCGGTGATCGAGGCCTTGGGCTTCGCCGCCGGAGCGCACTCCGGGACGGGAGCGGACGGCTCGGCTGGTGAGGCCGGCCGGCGCTGGCTTGCGCGGCTCGCAGCCGGGCCAGTCCATGAAGACGCGGTCGGCCCGGCGCTGGACGCCCCGAAGCTCGGCTGGGTCGGCCTGCATGCGTTCACACCCGATGAGGCTGACCGGCTGTGCGAGGCGGCGCGCTTCGCGGCGGCGCCGCTTGCCGCGCTCTCGGCGCGCGCCACATTGGCTGCGGCGCTCGAGGCTTATCTCGGCCGGCGCAGCGCGGCGCGCGTGCTTGCCGGTCCGCTGCGTCGAGGCGTCGGCGAGACGATCGAGGCGGCGCTGTTGTTCGCCGACTTGCGCGGCTTCACCGCTTTATCCGAAAGCGCTCCGCCGTCCGCAGTCATCTCGGCCCTTGACGCCTGGTTCGATCGGATCGCCAGTTCCGTGCACGCGTTCGGCGGCGAAGTGCTCAAGTTCATGGGCGACGGCGTGCTCGCGATCTTTCCGGTCTCGGGCGGCTCGCCGCGCAACGCTTGCGACGCCGCGGTCAAGGCGGTGGCCGCCGCACAGGCCGGAATGGCGGTTCTGGACGAGGCCCGGGAGCGAGAAGGTCTTGCTCCCCTGCCCTTCGGCGTGGCGCTGCATCTGGGCCAAGTGCTGTGGGGCAATATCGGCGCCGCCGACCGGCTGGATTTCACCGCGATCGGCCCCGCGGTCAATCTGGTCAGCCGGCTCGAGGGCCTATGCCGTCCGCTCGACCGCGCCGTCCTCGTCTCGGGCGCCTTCGCCGCCGAAACGACGGCGCCGCTGATCCCGCTCGGAACGCACGCTTTGCGAGGGATCGCCGCGCCCTGCGCCGTGTTCACTGTGGACTCCCCTCTCCCTCCGGGAGAGGGGTCGGGGGTGAGGGTTACGTCCTAGAGAGGGCGTTCGGGTGAGGCCCCGCTCATAGGACGACGACCGGCGTCCCCTTCCCGACCCGCCCATAAAGATCGATCACGTCGGCATCGAGCATCCGGATGCATCCGGACGACACGGCGTGGCCGATCGAGCTCGGCTCATTGGTTCCGTGGATGCGGAACAACGTGTCCTTCTTGCCTTGAAACAGATAGAGCGCCCGCGCGCCGAGCGGATTCTCCATGCCGCCGTCCATATGCACCGGCAGGTCCCGCTGCCGGGCCAACATTTCAGGCGGTGGCGTCCATCCGGGCCAGAACGCCTTTCGGCCAATCTCCGCCTCGCCCTTCCAGGCGAAGCCCTGGCGTCCGACGCCGATGCCATATTGCAGCGCCCGGCCGTCGCCGAGCGACAGATAGAGCTTGCGCTCGCGGGTGTTGATGGTGACCGTGCCAGCCGGTTCGCCCGTCGGGTCAGCGACCTCCTTGCGGGTCGTCCGGCTCATGTCGACGTCTACGTCGAAGCCTCCCGGAGTTGAATAGTTCGGATCCGCGTCCGGCGGCAGATAGGTCTGAGGGTTGGGCGGAGGCGCCGCGCCGGGCAAGCTTAACGGAAGATTGAAGAACGACTGGGCCGAGGCCGCGCTGGCCGCAACGCCCAAGCTCGCAACGCCGATCAGGAAAAGAATACGCGTCCCACGCATGTTGACCCGCTCCAACAGCCCGCACCGCATCGTTCAACAAAACTAAGTCGGATCGGCGGTTTCGTAAAGCATCGACATGACGGCAAAACGGCGTCCTTGCCGAGTGACGATAGACGGCGCAAAATGCGCGAAAGGCATTCGGGAGGAACGACCATGGCGCTTTGGCTGCGTGCGGCGATTTTGTCTGCGTTTCTTGGGGTCTGCGGCTCGGCCGCCGCGCAGCAGAATCCTCTCGACGTCATTCCCGACAAGATGCCGTTCAACATCCCCTATGGCGCGCCGATCTCGCTCGCGCGCGCCCAAGGCGCGATCGCCGCGGCCATTGCGGACGCCGAGAAGCACGGTTGGTCGCTCAATGTCGCCGTGGTCGATTCGGGGGCCAATCTTGTCGCCTTCGGCCGGATGGATGGCGCGCAGCTCGGCTCGATCGCGATTTCAGAGCACAAGGCGCGCACGGCGGTCAAATTCCGCCGTCCGACCAAGGCGTTCGAGGAGGCAATTCAGAAAGGCGATATTCGAGTCGTGACCCTCGACGACGTCATCGGCTCGCGCGGCGGCATTCCCTTGGTCGAGGACGGCAAGCTGATCGGCGCGATCGGCTGTTCCGGCGGCGCGGGCTCTCAGGACGAGGCGGCGTGCACGGCCGGCGCCGCGACGGTCAGCAAATAGCGCGCCGGATGCGATTGGCTTGGCCCCGCCGTCATCGCGAGGAGGCCGAAGGCCGACGTGGCGATCCAGGGATCGTACGGCGCCCGACGACTACTCCTGGATCGCTTCGCCGTAGCCCGTCCGGAAGGACGGCCGTCCTCCGACGCCCTATGGCTCGCGATGACGGGATCGCGCTTGCAAACCGGGCCGACGCGCCGCGCGACGCAAGCCCTGGTTAGGCTTCAAGTGCGAACCTCGCCTGAAACGGGCGGGTTGCTCCGGCTCAGAGGATTCGCAAGAATGATCGTCGCCACCACCGAAAATATCGCCGGCCATCGCACGGTCCGGACGCTCGGACAATGCTTCGGCGTCGTCGTGCGCAGCCGCGGGCTCGGCGGCAACATCATGGCTGGGCTGCGCACCATCGTCGGCGGAGAGATCCACGAATATACGCGGCTCCTCGAGGAGGCGCGCCGCCACGCCTTGGACCGGCTGGTTGAGAACGCGACCGCGATGGGCGCGAACGCCATCCTGATGATGCGCTACGACAGCGCCGAGATTGGCAACACGATGAGCGAGATTGTCGCCTACGGCACCGCCGCGGTGATCGAACCTGTGTCATGATCGCGTTTGGCTTGCCTATCGGCTTCGGTCTCGCGCTCCTTCTGATCTGGTTCTTTTTCCGCAAGGGCGGCTACAAGCGCCATCCGCTCGACGCTCCGCCAGGAGGAGATTGGCGCTTCACCGGCGAGCGCTTCCTCGACCCGCCGTCCGGCGAGATGCTGGAGGTCTGGTATTCTCCGAGGACCGGCGAACGCGCCTATGTGCGGGCCCGGGCGGGCTGAGGGGCTTCACCTTATCACAAGATCATCTAGTTGTTATTGATCGTTCCATTTGGGTTTTCTTGAAACTGGCCGTTTAGCCCCTGAAACCCAACTTGTTCGCTACTGGATTGTCTTGGATTTCCTTGGATTCTCTCGTCCGAATCGAGACTTATCAATGGGTTACGAGCCAAAAGCCACAGCAAATATTTTCGTGTCCCTTTCCCCGCTATGAACGGGCGCCGCGAGGGGGAGCTTGCGCCCGAGGCCATTCGGAGGGGCAGGATCGTTCATGCCGCAAGCTTAACTTCATTTCCGATTTTCTGCAACAGAATTATCGACCGCGGCGGAATAGCTTCTCAGCCGGAGGCGCGGGCGCCCCGCATTCTCCGGCTCCCGGCGAAGCCGAGGCCGGCGAGGCCGGCCATGAGCAAGGCCCAGGTCGACGGCTCTGGAACCGGGGCCCCGGTCGAACTGTCGGAGATCGTGATTTGCGCGCCGCCATTGGAGGCGAAGAACATGCCGGTCTCTTGGAAAATTCCGTCTTCAAGGAAGGTGGCGTCGAAACACGTGTCGTTGGACAGGCAGCCTGGGCTTATCAGCAGGATGTCGGAATCCCCAAAGCGAACAGCGTCGAGGTTCGCGGAGACGCTGAGAACCTTGCCGCCCGCGCCGGGGATATTTCCACCCTCGAAAAAGGAGGGAGATGTGAAGGTGAAATCTCCGTCGTCGCTGGTGAACGTGTAGGTGACGGTCGCCGACGCCGGCGCCGTCAACAGAAGGCCTGCCCAAACGGCGATGAAGGCGCGGCCCCACGTTCTTAGCATTCGATTCCCCAAACCTGCGAGTGAAGGTAGGAGCGTCTCTGTTTTCGCCCTGACTTGACCGCAATTCTAACACGCCCGGCGACGGCTACGCCAGCCTTGGAAAAGTCAGCGTGGGGTCGGCTCACGACGCATGTGGCGCGTGGACAAGTCAGGTCGAGCTTTGATCTCACGCGCTGACGTCCAGTATTTACACCGACTTTAGCTGTATTAAACGCAACTCAAGATCCCATAATTCTTTTTCTGGTCTGTACAAGGCAGTTGCGCGTCTACACGAACGTAGGCCCCTGACGAAGTAGAAGCACTTGCAATAAAAATGAATTGAATCAGAATAGTTGTTAAAACTTCATTGTGAAATCCAAATAAGTCGTCAATTCTACTTCCAAATATAAATTTTGGTCGGTTCGCTAGGTGAACCTTTGATGATTTTAACAATTCTAAAACAGGCAGCGACGACAGCATAAATGAGGTCAGTAAGAAAAAAGACAATGGACAACAAAATGTCTAACGATTCCGTTTATAGATAGAGAAGCCATCAGTATTAGTAATTTTGTTTGATCGTTTATTGCTCCCCTTAACTCCGCACATCTCGCATTCAAATTTTGTATTTGACGAGTTCGTAGTTCTTCGAAGCGACGTGCGATTAAATCAATTCCCCAAGTCCATAATTTGGAATCACCCGGAGGATAGGATGAACTATTAACGCAGCTAAGATCGCAAATAGAAGAGCAACAAAGAATTCTCTGGAATATATATAGTATAGCATTATTTAATTCCTCCCGCGTTGACTCTATTCTTTGTGTGATCGCGGTGTTCTCCCCGCCCCGCCTCCATGAGCCGCGCGGCGTAGCGGGCCATCTGGTCAACCTCGATATTGACCTTGTCGCCTGCGTGCCGCTCGCCCCAGGTCGTCACCTCCAGCGTGTGCGGGATCAGGAGAACCTCGAACGTATCGCCGTCGACCGCATTGACCGTGAGCGACGTGCCATCGAGGGCGACCGAGCCCTTGACGGCGATGAATTTCGATAAGCTCTTCGGGACGCGGAAGCGGAAATGCGCCATGCCGTCGAAATCGCGCCGCGCGAGGATCTCGGCAACTCCGTCGACATGGCCGCTCACCATGTGGCCGCCAAGTTCATCGCCGACGCGAAGCGAGCGCTCGAGGTTGACATGGCCGCCCTCCCGCCAAGCTCCGAGCGTCGTCACCGCCAGCGTCTCCGCGCCCACATCGAAGGCGATGGCCGAACCGCCCTCGCGCGGCTCGACGCCGACCACGGTGAGACACGGGCCGGAATTGGCGATCGAGGCGCCGAGTGGAATTGTCTCCGCGTCAAAGGCGCTCGCGATCCTGAGCCGCCTCAGGTCGCCAGATGGCGTGATATCAATGATTTGACCCACGTCGCTAATGATCCCGGTGAACATTCAACGCCTCAACCACCCATCCCGATCACGGAGGTATCGCTGTCAACGAGCCCGCGCGCATCAAAAAAATGCGCTTCCCGATCTCGTTCGAAAGTTTCTGGGGGAGATCACCCACAAATGATTGGAACTCTACTCAAATTATGTGTTATGTCTTATCCTCCCTGTTGACACCCAAAAGCTACATTCGAACCATGACAGCCGGCACAGTCCGCACTTCATCTCGCGAGCACCCGGATTCGCGCTCGAGACTGTACTGGCTCGATATCGACGTCACTTTCAACGATATCATGCGCCAGGAACGCATGATCCCGCGCGATCATATTGCGCCCCTCCAGCTCCCGTCCTTGCAATATTCGATTTTGAACGGCGTCGGGACGGTGGAGAACGCACTCTCCGTTGGCAATAGCGACACAACGTTCAATCGTTTCGAGGTCGACGTCGCAGCGTTTCTTCAAACTGACGAATATTTCGAGCCGGCCGAGCTTAACCGCTCGGCGAAGATGATTTGGAACGACGTGGATATTGAGGCGCCGCGGCTGGAGATCTATGTCCAACCCAAAATGCTGCGCCATCTCGTCGAGCTCTATGTCTCGAAGCGAATTGACAAGGTCGTTATGTCGATGAAGATCGCAATCACCCGACAGCCAATGGGCGTCGCCGGTTCTGGTTCGGACCTGTTGCCCCTGCTGGACAGGGATGGACGTCTCTACTTCCGCCGGACGCAATGCGAGCTGTTGTCCGTGCGCGCTTTCCTCACCCACGAGCACGCTGCCGGCCAACCCTAGCCTCCTTAAGGTCAGCGCAACGAGCCCATGAGGATCGCGACCTTCAACGTCAATGGCGTCAACGGCCGGCTGCCCGTTCTTCTCCGCTGGCTTGAAGCGACGTCGCCTGACATCGTCTGCCTGCAGGAGCTGAAATCCTCGACCTTTCCGCTCGCCGCCGTCCGTGCGGCGGGCTACGAAGCGATCTGGCGCGGGCAGAAAAGCTGGAATGGCGTCGCCATTCTCGCGCGCGGCAAACCGTTGGTGGAGACCCGCCGCGGTCTCCCCGGCGACGATGACGACCTGGCGAGCCGCTACATCGAGGCTGCGGTCGACGGCCTCCTGATCGGCTGCCTCTATCTCCCGAACGGCAATCCCGTGAAGAGCGAGAAATTCGGCTTCAAGCTCGGCTGGTTCGAGCGGCTGATCGCGCATGCCGCCGAGCTTCTCGCAACCGGCGCGCCGGTCGTGCTCGCCGGCGACTATAACGTGATGCCGACCGATCTCGACGTCTACAAGCCGGAACGATGGGTCAATGACGCGCTGTTCCGCGTCGAGGTCCGCGACGCTTTTCGTCGGCTCCTCGCGCAGGGCTGGACCGACGCCTTGCGGACGCTTCATCCCGGCGAGCGGATCTATACGTTCTGGGACTATTTCCGAAACGCCTACGCGCGCGACGCCGGATTGCGCATCGACCACCTGCTGTTGAGCCCGTCTGTCGCCGCTCGCCTCAAGGCGGCCGGCGTCGACCGCGACGTGCGAGGCTGGGAGAGGGCGAGCGACCACGCGCCGGTCTGGATCGAGCTTGCTGAAGGGGCTGTGCGGCCGAAGCAAACCGGGCGGCGAACTTCCGGGTGAACCTTTGCTACAAGAGGCGGCGATGTGAATTATCGACCGCTTTTGCAACCTGAACCGTCAGCCGAGCAGAAGCTTCTGCACTCGCCAGTTGAGAAGCTCGGCTACGTAGAGCACGTTCGGCTTCGGGCAGGCCATCTCGTGAACCCAGCCGAATTGTTTGAGCCTCTTGCCGGAGCGGCCGAGCATCCCAAGCAATTCGCCGTCGGGCGTCAGCTTATAGATGCGGCCGGGGAAGGCGTCAGAGACGTAGAGGACCTGGTTGGGCGGCGGCGAGAAGCAGATCGCCCAAGGGGAGCCCGGCGCGAAAGTGCCTGCAGCGAATTCCGCTTCCCCGGGCATGTCGCCGATCGCGGGCTTGGCGCCGGGCGGCACGGGCGCATCGATCGTGAACTGGCGCTGAAAATTGCCCTCGCCGTCGAAAACCTGGATGCGCCGGTTGCTGCGGTCGGCGACATAAACGAGGCCGCGCTCGTCGACCGCGATCGAGTGGGGCGTGTGGAACTGTCCGGGCCCCGTTCCCCGCTCGCCCCATGATTTGAGCCATTCGCCGTCCTTGTCGACCTTGGCGACGCGCGAATTGATGTAGCCGTCGCTGATGAAGGCGTTGCCGGCCTTGTCCCAGGCGACGTCGGTCACCTGTCGGAAATAGCCGTCGCGAGCAGGAAGCGGCGGGTTCGGATGTTTGAGCGGCGCTGTGCCCTCGTCCGCGGCTTCCTGCTTGCGCCCGAACACCATGTCGACCCGGCCCTCGGGATTGAACTTAATCACCATGTCCGAACCCTTGTCGGTGACCCAGACATTGTCCTCGGCGTCGACCTTCACTGTGTGCGCGAACGACCAGGCATAGAGGTGATGGCCGATCTCCCTTAGATAGTCGCCGTTGGCGTCGAACTCGAGAAGCTGCGCCGCAGCCGCGCCGTAAGCCGGGCCGGTCGAATCGCCTCGATGCAGCACGAAGATGTGGCCCTTCGAATTGAGCGCGACGCCGGACACTTCGCCCAGGTAGAGGTCGGGCGGCAGATGGAGAAGATCCGGAACGGACTCATAAGGAATGGCCGGAATTTCCTCAGCGGAGGCGAAATCAGCGGTCGAGAGGCCGACAGCGACGGCGCTGGTCAGGGAAAGAAACTTGCGGCGCGTCCAAGACGCATGTGGACCTGCGGAGCAGCAGGGACAGGTCTCCAAGTGTCGGTAGCGCATCGCGTTCTCTCCCGTCGCCGGCGCCGCGCCGACGCTCTGTTCGCAGTTCTCAATAGGTGCTCGGACGGCGTTCGAGGTCGCTGGCCGGCCCGGAGCGGTCGCCGCCTTAACAGCGATTGCATTTTGACCTCAAGCGCTTGTAGCCGCGACCGCTGGTCGCGGCCGGCGCGATCAGCGATCGCGCCTACAGCGCCGCCCTCGCCATTACTCCGCGACGCGCAGGAGCTGCTTGCCCTCGTTGCTGCCTTCGAACAGCCGCCGCAACGTCGCGGGCGCGTTCTCCAGGCCACGCTGCACGTCGACTTTGTACCTGATCTTTCCCGCCTGCACCCATCCGGCGAGCGCAGCGATCGCCTCCGGAACGCGCGCCATGTAATCGAGCACAAGGAAGCCCTCCATCCGCCCGCGCTGCACGACCAGATTGAGGTAGTTCTTCGGTCCCGGCGGCGGCTCGGTGGCATTGTAGTTGGCGATCCCGCCGCAAAGCACGACCCTCCCTCGCATCGCGAGCCGCGCCAAAGCCGCGTCGAGGATTTCGCCGCCGACATTGTCAAAGAAGATATCGACGCCCTTGGGACAGAGTTCCTTGAGTCGCGCCGCAACGTTCTCCGACTTGTAGTCGATCGCCCCGTCAAAGCCGGCCTCATCCGTGAGCCAGCGGCATTTCTCCGCTCCGCCGGCAATGCCGATAGCGCGGCAGCCTTTGATCTTGGCGATCTGCCCGACGACCGAGCCTGTCGCGCCGGCCGCGCCCGAGACGGCGACCGTTTCGCCCGCGACCGGACGGCCCACGTCGAGAAGACCGAAATAGGCCGTCATTCCTGTCAGGCCAAGCACGCTCATCGCCAATTCCAGCGGCGCGCCCGGAGGCAGTTTGTTCAGTTGGCCCTTCGGGTTCATGACGACATAATCCTGCCAGCCGACAAGGCCGGACACGAGGTCGCCAACCGCAAAGCCGGGATTGTTCGACGCGACGATCCGGCCCGCCCCGAGCGAGCGGACAACCTCGCCGATCTTGACCGCCGGCAGGTATGTGTCGAAGGCGATCCAACCACGCTGCGTCGGGTCGCAAGACAGCATGAGAGTGCGCAACAGCACCTCGCCCTCGCCGGGCGTGGGAACGTCAGTCTCGACGAGCTTGAAGTCGCTGTCCTTGATCGCTCCGTCCGGACGGCGCGCGAGCAGCCACTGGCGATTTTTCATGGGCCATCCATCGGTGAGGAAACGAGTGGAGGGATCTTCATATCACGACGTCGCTAAGGGCGGCCCTTTTCTCAGCTCTCCGGACGCAGGCCCCGCGCACAAAGTTACGCGACCCATTAATTTCACGAGCTTAGGTGCGGTTTCACGCAACTTTTTGAGATCGCGAGTCCACGCAAGGCTATCATGGCGATTGGGTATGATGCGTCTTCGCCGAACGAGGGTCGTCATCGCGAGATGAAGGCAGGCTCGTAACATCAACGGTGAACGGTCAAAAGCCCGCCATCGAACACGGGCCCGATGGCGGGCGCCCGTTATTGCGACACGCCGTAAGCCGCGTTGACCTGTTTTTTGAAGTCGGCGAAGTCGGACATATTGCCGTTCAGCATGGTGCTCCATTCGCGCACCAGCGCCGCCGAGGCGATGGCCTCTTTAATTTGCGCGTCCGTGGCCCCCGCATGCTTGGCGGCGAGCGTGTGCGCATAGATGCAATACTGGCAAGGGATCTGCGCCGCGACGCCAAGCGCGATGAGTTGCTTCGTCTTGTCGTCCAAGGCGCCATTCGGGTTCATGACGGCCATGTATTCCTGCCAAGCAGGCGCGGCGCTCGCATCTGGCGCGACGTCTTTCATGAATTTTGGCATGTCTTGGGCGCTGGCCGCGATCGGCAGGATGCTTAACGCTACGGTCGCAAGTAGGATTTTCATAGGTTGTCTCCATGTTTCTGTTTTGTTCGACAACAAACAACTAGAAAATCTGACCATCGCATATTCAGTTTCGGCTTCTTTCCTCCTCCTCCTTCTCCTGTTTGACGCAAGCTAGAGGTGTGCAATCTACGGCGCTGGCGGCGGCGTCGCGGCGAATGCAGTGTCGAGACGCTGGTATTCATTCACATCCCCTTTAAGGGCGTGCAGGCTTCAATTCGACTGCGAAGACGATTGTTCGTGCGTGGAAGCGGTCGAGCATCTGGATCGACTATGGCGGCTTGGAGGCATCTGGCCCTCCTCCCGTTGATTCTCCTGCCCCGGGATCTTCGCCAACACGATTGGTGGCTATTGTTTGTGTTGTTAGATCACGGTTTAGCCCGCGCCGCTGTGATCTGGATCACACTTTTGTGATCTAAATCACACTTCTACGATTTCGGGGCGTACGTCCGCTCCGCCCGGGCGACGGACGAGCGAGACCATGCTCGCGAGTTCGGAAGAAATCCGCTTTGCGTCGGAAACTTCCGCTCCGGATGGTTTCGTCCCTAGACCCATTTCCGGTGGGCCCACATCCACTGTTCGGGCGCCTGGCGGATGAAGGCCTCGAACTGCGCGTGGAGCGCAGCGGTCCCCGCGATCGCGTCGGCCGCATGGTCGTCGGTGCGCGGGACCTCCACCCGCGCGCCGCGGATCACGAAGCGGACCCTCGGCTCGCGGAAGGCGGCGCCGGCGTAGAGCGGCAGCCCCGTCTTGCGGGCGAGCAGGGCGGGAAAGACGGTTGCGAGCGCGGGCTGCCCAAAGAACGGCACGGCCGCGCCGTTGTCGTCGCGGAGGTCGGCGAGGAATGCGGGATAGCCTCCGCTCTTCGCCGCCTTCATGAGCGAGCGCGCGGTCACCGGGGTCTTCGGCAGAAGGCCTCCGTCATAAAGGAACGCCCGCAGCTTGCGGGTCTCCTCGTCGACGAGCGGATTGCTAAGCCGCTGATAGACGCCGGTGAACGAGGCGCCCATGAGCTTGCTGGCGTAGGCGACGAGCTCCCAGTTGCCGAGATGCAGGCCGCAAACGATACACGGGCCGCCGCGGATGATGCCTTCGAGCTGCTCCATGGGCTCGAAGCGGATGCGCTTCTGGGCGACGATCTCCTTGAGGTGGAACGATTCGCCGAAGGTCCGGCCGAGGTTCTCCCACATTCCGGCGGCGACCCGCTTGCGCTCGGCGTCGGAAAGCTCGGGATAAGCCAGCTCGAGGTTGCGGAGCGCCCGTTCCTGCCGATGGAGACGCGGCGCGATGAGACGCCAGGCGAGGCCTGAACTCCACGATACGGCCTCCAGCGGCAGGGCGGTCGCGGCCGCCTGAGCGGCCCGGAATCCGAGATATTCCACCCGGTGACGCAGAGGTTCGGGGAAGTTCATCGCTCGGTGAGATATTGGCTCGCGGCTGATTGCGACGGGGCCCGAGCTTCTGTCAAGCCGGGCTATCAATGCGGACCGATTTGAGTTCCGGGAAAGTTGCGGCTACTCCGTCGCCCGGGACTATAATGCGGTTCATCGATCGAAATCGCTATTGAGGTAAGACACGATGGATATGGCCGAGGCTGGCGAAAAAGCCGGCTTGTCTGAGAAACGCCCGGCGGACGACGAATTCCCCAGGGTTCTCGAATCCGCGACCAATTCGATCCTCAACGCCGAAGCTTTCCGTAAGCCCTACCCGCTGATTCGCTTTCGCGACTTCTTTCCAAGCGACTTTTACGCCCGCCTGTTGCAGCGCTTCCCTGACGTCGACCGGTTTGCCGGACTGAATGGCGACGGGACGCGACGCGAATACGCGCTCTACGACGAACGAAGCGATCCGGGCTCCGAAGAAGGCCGCGAGCTCTGGAGCATCGTGCGGCGGGTGCTGGCGTCGTCAGAGATCGCGTCGGCGCTCCGCGAGAAACTGGACGAGGGTTTCCGCATCCGCTCGAAGAAGAGCGGCGAAGGCTGGCCCGTTTCGATGCACCCGCGCCCGGTGCTCTACACCGACCTCAACGGCTACGCGATCAAGCCTCATCCCGACACGCGCCGGAAGGTCCTGACCATGCAGATCTATCTGCCTCAGGACGAGACGCAGCGCGAGCTCGGCACCGCGATTTACAAGGTTTCCCCGATGGGCGTCTTCGCCTGGAAATCCTATGGGCTCGTCAAGGACAAGACCGTGCCGTTCCTGCCGAACTCCGGCTACGCGTTCGTCGTCATCCATCCGGCCTATTCGCTTCTGAGGTCTAGCTGGCACGGGCGGGAGGCGATCACGGTCCCGGTCGAGAGGCCACGCCTCTCCATCCTCAACACCTACTATCGCGACCCCGCGCCCGAGCGGTCAGCGGGGATGTGAGGACAGGCGGCCGACCAATGGCGGCCGGCCTCTCAGCCCATCGCGAAGTCCCAAAGCGAGCGCCACACGCAGCGCTTCGCCGGATTCTTGAACGCCGCCGCGTCAAAGTGGGCCATATGGCCGGTCGTGCCGTCGTCCGGCCAGCGGAAACCAACCTCCACTTGGCCGGCCCGCTCGATAACGAATTGCTGGACCGGTCCCGGATCGTCCGCGGTTATCACGGGGCCGAGCCGGCCTATCGCCCCATTCTGGTAGAGCCAGAGCCGGCCGTCGGCCGAGGTCACTTTCACCTGGCGGGCGGATGCGTCATAGGCGACGATCAGGGGGCCGAGTTTGCCTTCGCCCTGGTAGTCGCATTGGCGCGTCACCGTCCCAGCTGCATTGGCCGTTGTGGCGGAGGCGAGCAGCGCAGCGAATACGGCCAGGACGAGGCAGGCGTGGGACATGTCGTTTGGGATTCCGATCTGAGCCTGAATGCGAAACGACGATCTATACTATCAGGCCAGCGAGCAGCAAAAGCCCGAAATTTGCGCAACCCTGCCTTCTCTCAAGGCGATCCGAGACCCCGCGGGTTGCAATGCCTCTTTAACCTGCTATCAAGCCGCGCGCCGCGATCCGGCGCCCGTTTTTAAGGACCCGTTCATGCTTGCTTGCAGCCGGCGCTTCGCGCTCGCGCTTCCCCTTCTCGCCGTTTCGGCCGCCTGGGCCGCCGGGGACGCCGACAACACCGCCATCCTCACGACGAAGCACGGCAAGGTCACGATCCAGCTCCATCCGGACTGGGCGCCCAAGACGGTCGCCCAGTTCAAGACGCTGGTGAAGGACAAGTTCTATGATGGACTGAAATTCCATCGCGTCATCCCAGGGTTCATGGCCCAGACCGGCGACCCGACCGGAACTGGCGGGGGCGGCTCGAAGCTGCCCAACTTGCCGGCCGAGTTCAACCAGACCCACTTCAAGCGCGGAATCCTCGGCATGGCGCGCACCGATGATCCGAACTCCGCCAACTCGCAGTTCTTCATCATGTTCGGCGACGGCGGCTTCCTCGACGGCAAATACACCGCCTTCGGCGAGGTCACGTCGGGAATGGACGCCGTCGACAAGATCAAGGCTGGAACCGAAGGCAACAATGGCGCGGTCGACAATCCCGACAAGATCGTGACCCTGCGCATGGCTTCCGGCGCGAAATAAGGAACGCCGACATGAGCAGCCTTGGCGATACATTGACCCTTGAGACGACGAAGGGCCCCGTGGTGATCGAAATGAACCCGGCGCTCGCGCCGGGCCATGTCACGCATATCAAGCGCCTCGTCTCCGAAGGATTCTACGACGGCATTGTCTTTCACCGCGTGATCGACGGGTTCATGGCCCAGACCGGTTGTCCGAACGGAACGGGGACCGGCGGGTCGAAATATCCAAACCTCAAGGCCGAGTTCAACGCCGAGCCGCATGTGCGCGGCACCGTCTCGATGGCGCGGGCGTCGAGCCCCGATTCGGCCAATTCGCAGTTCTTCATCTGCTTCGCCGACGCGCCCTTCTTCAACCGCCAATATACGGTCTGGGGCAAAGTCGTGTCGGGCATGGAGAACGTCGACAAGATCAAGCGCGGCGAGCCCGTCCGCGATCCCGACAAGATCATCAAGGCGACGCTGAGCTGAGAACCGGCGCGTCGCACAGGACGCGGCTTGACAGATTGACGGTCTTCACAGCACGGCGATGACCGCGATGCGCGTCGACGCCTTCGATTTCGTTCTTCCCCCTGAACGCATCGCGCTCAAGCCTGCGAATCCACGCGATAGCGCGCGGATGCTGGTCGTCGGGCCGACGGCGATCTCATGGACGCGCATGTGCGCGACCTCCCGGACTTTCTCACTCCCCCGCGACGCGCTGGTCGTCAACGATACGCGGGTCATTGCCGCGCGCCTCGACGGCATACGCATTCGGGGCGAGTCCGTTGCTTCGATCGAGGCGACGCTGATTGAGCGCGTCGACGATTGCCGTTGGCGGGCGCTCGTCCGGCCCGCCAAGAGGCTTAAGGTCGGCGAGCGCATCCGTTTCGGCGAGGCGAGCGAGAGCATGGCCTGCCTGCTTGCGGCGCTCGACGCGGAAGTCGAGGACAAGGGCGAAGCAGGCGAGGTTCTGCTGCGCTTTGAATTCACAGGCGCGGCGCTCGACGAGGCGATCGAGCGCTTGGGGAGTCCCCCTCTGCCTCCCTACATCGCCTCGCGCCGCGCTCTGTCGCCGAGCGACAGCGCGGATTACCAGACGATGTTTGCGGCGAAGCCAGGGGCGGTCGCCGCGCCGACGGCGGGCCTCCATTTCACGCCGTCGCTGGTCGCCAGCCTCACGGCGCGCGGCGTAGCGCTGCATAAGGTCACGTTGCACGTCGGCGCGGGCACCTTCGCAGCCGTCAGGGCCGAGGATACGCGCGACCACAAGATGCATTCCGAATGGGGTTCGATCGACGCGGCGACAGCCGAAAAGCTGAACGCCGTGCGCGACGCCGGAGGCCGGCTCGTCTGCGTCGGGACGACGTCCGCGCGCATCGTCGAAAGCGCCGCGGACGAGAATGGACGCCTCCAGGCTTTTTCGGGCGAGACGGATATTTTCATCACCCCCGGCTATCAGTTTCGGTTCGTCGACGCGCTCATCACCAACTTTCATCTGCCGCGATCGACGCTGTTCATGCTTGTCTCGGCTTTCAGCGGGCTTAAAGTCATGCACGCGGCTTACGCGCACGCCATTCAGGCCGGCTACCGATTTTATTCGTACGGCGATGCGTGTCTTTTGACCCGCGCTGCTCAAGCAACCTCGCCCGACGAGAGCCTGTGAGCGCCGAATTTTCCTTCGCCGTCCAGGCGAGCGACGGCGCGGCGCGCGTCGGCGCCATCTCCATGCCGCGCGGAATGATCCGCACCCCCGCTTTCATGCCGGTCGGCACCGCCGCTGCCGTCAAGGCCATGCGCCCGAATGCGGTGAGGGAACTCGGCTACGACATCGTGCTCTCCAACACCTATCACTTGATGCTTGCGCCGGGGGCTGAGCGGATCGCGGCGCTCGGGGGCCTGCACAAATTCATGAACTGGCCCCATCCGATCCTCACCGATTCCGGCGGCTTTCAGGTGATGAGCCTGGCGAAATTGCGCAAGCTCAGCGAGCGCGGCGTAACCTTCCAGTCGCATGTCGACGGATCGCGGCATGAATTGACCCCCGAGCGTTCGATGGAAGTGCAGAAGCTTTTGGGCTCGGACATCCAGATGCAGCTCGACGAGTGCGTGCGGCTACCGTGCTCGCGTGAGGAGACCGAGCGCGCGATGCGCCTTTCGCTCCTATGGGCCGAGCGTTCGAAGCGCGCCTTTGGCGAGCAACCCGGCCGGGCGATCTTCGGCATCGTCCAGGGAGGCACGGAAAACGATCTTCGCGTGTTCAGCGCTGAGGCTCTCGTCGAGATGGACTTTCACGGCTATGCGATCGGGGGATTGGCGGTCGGCGAGCCGCAGGCGGCGATGCTCGAGATGATCGATGTCGTGGTCCCTCATCTCCCCTTCGACAAGCCGCGCTATCTCATGGGCGTGGGAACGCCCGACGATCTGCTTCAGGCGATGAGGCGCGGCGTCGACATGTTCGACTGCGTGATGCCGACTCGCGCGGGAAGGCACGGGATGGCGTTCACTCGCCGCGGCCGGCTCAACCTGCGCAATGCGCGCTTCGCCGACGATCCGCGCCCGGTCGATCCCATGTCGTCGTCGCCGATGGCGCGCGACTATTCGCGCGCCTATTGGCGTCATCTCGTGAAGTCGGGCGAGATCCTCGCGATGATGGGCCTGACCGAAATCAATCTGGCCTATTACCAGGACCTCGTGTCGGGCGCCCGGCTCGCGATCAGCGAGGGGCGGCTGGACGCCTATATTGCCGAGGCGCAACGCAATTGGGCGGAGGGCGAGGCGGAAGGACGCTGAGCTCGGAGCGGACCGGAAACCATCCGTCTACGCCGATCGCCCCTACCGAAGGTTACAATCGTGATCCTTTTGCCGTCACTTGAAATGACGCCGTAGCGAGCCCCTGCAACCATCCCCCCCTGGAGAGACTACAAGACCTTCATGGATCTCGGTTCGGCTCAGGGCATGGTTCCCGCCACTCTTGCCGGCGCCCATCCCCACCTTAACGGTATCGGCTTCGACCTTCCGCCGGTCAAACCGGTCTTCGACGAATTCATTGCTCGCCGCGGGGTGGAGGACCGAGTTCGATTTCAGGGTGGAAATTTCTTCGAGGACGCTCTGCCGAAAGCTGATGTTATCGTCATGGGTCACATCCTCCATGATTGGCTGATCGAAACCGCCGGTGGGTTCGACTATACGGGGGAAGACTGTCAGGCTTGGATGCGCGAGGTCGGATTTTCAAAAACTGGGGTCGAACCGCTCGTTGGTCCGGATTCGATGGTGATAGGATTTAAGTAGCCTATCCTGCCGCGCGCTTGCCGATTTATCATGCGCGCTCAAGGAACCGCCGCCGCGTTTCATCGAACAAGTAGAAAAGCCGTTCAGCAAAAAATAAGGGGCGGACGCCAAGTGGCGGACCGCCCCTTTCTTCATTCGCGTCTTTGCGTCTTACAATCTCGGATATTTTCTACTATCCATTCCGCGTATTGAGGGCGGTTCTAGACTGTCGAACGCTTTTGTCCTCCCACAGACCCTACGGCGTCCGGCGCCAAACCTTTTGGCAGCGGCCTCCTTTTGGCAGTTGGACGCTAGTCCAAATTTTTGGCGATGTCACGTGGCTAAGCGCCTCTGCCATGCATATTTTTTCTAGCTTAGGTCAATTTGGTCAAATGTGCGCCGGCCAATGCAAAAGTGCTGTGCAGCCGACCGTCCTGCCGCCTCGCGTCCGTCTTTCATCGGTTACGTGGATGCCGTAAGACCCTAGCCCAATGCCTACAGCCTTGGAGTCAAAATGACTGCGATCGTCAACGTCG
The DNA here is from genome assembly GCA_963696665.1 of uncultured Alphaproteobacteria bacterium. Classification (GTDB taxonomy): domain Bacteria; phylum Pseudomonadota; class Alphaproteobacteria; order Rhizobiales; family Beijerinckiaceae; genus Roseiarcus. The sequence goes on along the minus strand of CAVOLE010000027.1, from coordinate 46,209 downwards.
TCGGCCGCGAAATCCTTGACAGCCGCGGCAATCCAACGGTCGAGGTGGATGTCGTTCTGGAAGACGGCTCGATGGGACGAGCGGCCGTTCCGTCGGGCGCTTCCACCGGCACGCGCGAAGCGGTCGAACTGCGCGACGGAGACAAGCGACGCTTCGGCGGCAAGGGCGTCTTGAAAGCGGTCGAGGCCGTCAATCGCGACCTTTTCGACGCCGTCTCCGGCCTCGAGGCCGAGGATCAGCTCAAGATCGATGAGACGATGATCGCGCTCGACGGCACGAACAACAAGTCGAGGCTCGGCGCAAACGCCATTCTCGGCGTCTCGCTCGCCGTCGCCAAGGCTGCCGCGGAAGCTTCGGGCCTGACGCTCTACCGTTACGTCGGCGGCGCCATGGCGAGAGTTCTTGCCGACGCCGATGATGAATATCGTCAATGGCGGGGCGCACGCCGACAATCCGATCGATTTTCAGGAATTCATGATCCTGCCTGTCGGCGCGCCGTCGTTCGCGGAAGCCGTGCGCTGGGGCGCGGAGACGTTCCATGCGCTGAAAAGCGCGCTGAAGAAGGCCGGACACAACACCAATGTCGGCGACGAAGGCGGTTTCGCGCCGAACCTGCCGTCGGCCGAAGCGGCGCTCGATTTCTGCCTCAAGGCGATCGACGCGGCCGGTTTCAAACCCGGAGAGGAAATGGCGCTCGGGCTCGATTGCGCGGCCTCCGAGTTCTTCAAGGACGGGAAATATGTCTATGAGGGCGAAGGCAAGACGCGCTCGGTCGAGGAGCAAGTCGAATATCTCGCCAAGCTTCAGGGCGCCTATCCGATTCTGTCGATCGAAGATGGGATGGCCGAGCAGGACTGGGCAGGCTGGAAACTGCTCACCGACAAGATCGGGGGCAAGTGTCAGCTCGTCGGAGACGACATCTTTGTGACCAACGTCGAGATCCTCGAGCGCGGGATCAAGGAAGGGGTCGGGAATTCGATCCTCATCAAGGTCAACCAGATCGGCTCGCTCAGCGAGACCATGGCCGCGGTCGATATGGCGCAGCGGGCCGGCTACACCGCCGTGATGTCGCACCGGTCGGGCGAGACCGAGGATTTCGACCATCGCCGACCTCGCGGTTGCGACCAATTGCGGACAGATCAAGACCGGGTCGCTGTCGCGGTCGGATCGCCTGGCGAAATACAACCAGCTGATCCGGATCGAGGAGGAGCTTGGCGATCAGGCCCGCTACGCCGGGCGCGAGGCGATCAAGGCGGTCTGACCGAACACGGTAACCCCGCATTAACCCAGTCCCTCCAAGGATCGGCGCATGGTCCGAAGGACGCGCTTGCGCTCGATCGTGCTGCCGATCGTTCTCTACCTCGTGCTCGGGGTGGCGAGCGGTTATCTCGTGTGGGGCGCGTCCAACGGCGAGCACGGGCTCAAGGCCGCAGCGAAGTTCGACGCCGAGGCCGTCGAGCTGAAAGCACAGCTCGCCGAGCTGAAAGACGAGCGCGCCCGCTGGGAGTTGCGCGTCACGAGCCTAAGGCCCGAAAGCATCGATAAGGACCTCCTCGACGAGGAGGCGCATGCGCTGCTCGACCGCGTGGCCAAGGACGAGGTGGTCATCTTTCCTGGGGCCTCGAAGAGCCGCTGAGCAGCGTGCGTCCCCTGTTCGCCAAGTCCTGGCGTTTCGATCTCTTGACATTCGCGCGCGCTGCGGATGATACCACGTCTCCCGCGCCCTTAAGGGGCGCCGATAAATGTGACGAATGTCTCCGATGATCCGCCAGTCGGCTGCTCCCCGGTTTTCGACCGCAGCGATGGCCTTCGCGGGCCTCGGTCGTCTCGGTTGCTCAGGTCGACGCGCGATCAGGCCCGCGGCCGCCTGATCGAACTGGGAGGAACACGCTCCAAGGGCCGCCGCGAGGCGGCCTTTTTCGTTGGACGCCGCGTTCGCTTTGCCCGTCTCCAAGCCGCCGTGTTAAGCCCGCCTCGAAATTCAAGGAAGGTTCGCCGCCATGAACGTCACTGCTCAAGCCCCCGTCGCCGCGCCGTCGATCCGTTCGAACTCGTTTTTTTCCGCGCCCCTCGCCGCCGCCGACCCCGAAATCGCCCGCGCGATCGAGCTCGAGCTCGGCCGTCAGCGCGACGGCATCGAGCTCATCGCCTCGGAAAACATCGTGTCGCGCGCCGTGCTCGAGGCGCAGGGCTCGGTGATGACCAACAAATACGCGGAAGGCTATCCGGGCCGGCGCTATTACGGCGGCTGCCAGTTCGTCGACATTGCGGAAAGTCTGGCGATCGAGCGCGCCTGCCAATTGTTCGACTGCCGATTCGCCAACGTCCAGCCCAATTCCGGCAGCCAGGCCAATCAGGGCGTCTTTTTTGCGCTCATGCAGCCCGGCGACACATTCATGGGCCTCGATCTCGCGGCGGGCGGGCACCTGACCCATGGGTCCCCGGTCAACATGTCCGGCCGCTGGTTCAAGCCTGTCCCCTACGGGGTCGACCGGACCACGCACCGGGTCGACATGGATCAGGTCGAGGCGCTGGCGCGCGAGCATAAGCCCAAGCTCATCATCGCCGGCGGATCGGCCTATGCGCGCCACTGGGACTTCGAGCGCTTCCGCGCCATCTGCGATGCGGTTGGCGCTTATTTCGTCGTCGACATCGCGCATTTCGCCGGCCTGGTCGCAGGCGGCGCCCATCCTTCGCCTTTCCCGCACGCCCATGTCGTCACCACGACCACGCACAAGACCTTGCGGGGCCCGCGCGGCGGCATGATCCTCACCAACGACCCGGAGCTCGCCAAGAAGATCAATTCGGCGATTTTCCCCGGGCTCCAGGGCGGACCGCTGATGCATGTCATCGCCGCCAAGGCGGTCTCGTTCCACGAGGCGCTCACCCCCGAGTTCAGGATTTATGCGCACGCCGTGGTCGCCAACGCCAAGGCGCTCGCGGAGCCAATCCTCGCCGGAGGCTACAAGCTCGTGACCGGGGGCACCGACAACCACCTGATGCTGGTCGATCTGACGCCCAAGGGTTTGACCGGCAAGGCGGCCGAAGCGGCGCTCGACCGCGCCGGCATCACCTGCAACAAGAACGGCATTCCATTCGATCCGCAAAAGCCGACCGTCACCTCGGGCATCCGTCTCGGTTCGCCCGCCGCCACCTCGCGCGGGTTCGGGACGGAAGAGTTCGCCGAGGTCGGGCGGCTGATCGTCGAAATCCTGGACGGCTTGGCGAAGAACGGCGAATTGGGGAATGTGGCGGTCGAGGCGAAAGTGCGCGCGGACGTCGCCGAACTCACCCGGCGGTTCCCCATCTACTGAGGGCGCCGGACGATCGAATGAAGGGCGGGCTCTCGGATGCGATGCCCCTATTGCGGCGGCCTCGATACGCAGGTGAAGGAACTCGCGGCCGACCGAGGATTCCTCGTCGATCCGCAGGCGGCGCATCTGTCCCGATTGCGGCGGGCGGTTCACCACCTTTGAGCGCGTGCAGTTGCGCGAACTCATGGTGGTGAAGAAGAACGGCCGCCGGGCGCCCTTCGACCGCGACAAGCTCATGCGCTCCGTCCAGGTCGCTTTGCGCAAGCGCTCGGTCGAGCCCGAGCGGGTCGAACGCATGATCAACGGCGTCGTGCGCCAGCTCGAGAGCCAGACCGACGGCGACATCCCGACCGAACGGATCGGCGAACTGGTGATGGAAGGCCTGAAGGCGCTCGACGACGTGGCTTACGTGCGCTTCGCCTCGGTCTACCGCAATTTCCGCGAGGCGCGGGACTTTAACGCCATCGTCGGCGAACTGGAGGCGGAGCCCGAGCCTGAGCCTACCCCGGCCAAAGAAGCGCCCCGCCAACGCCGGAACGCCCCCGCGACATGAGCCGAAGCGCAGCCGCAGACCCACATGAGGATCTGCGCTGGATGAACGCGGCGCTCAATCTGGGAGCCCGCTCGCTCGGCCTTGCGGCTCCCAACCCCGCTGTTGGCGCGATCCTTGTGAAGGACGGATCGGTCGTGGGGCGTGGAGCGACGGCGCCGGGCGGCCGCCCGCACGCCGAGCGGATCGCCCTTGCCGAAGCTGGCGAGGCCGCGCGCGGCGCGACGCTCTATGTGACGCTCGAGCCCTGCTCGCATTTCGGCGTCTCGCCGCCTTGCGTCGACGCCGTCATCGCGGCCGGCGTCGCCCGCGTCGTCTCGGCGATGGAGGATCCCAATCCGCTCGTCGGCGGCGAGGGACACGCGCGGTTGAGTGCCGCGGGGATCGCCGTGTCTGTCGGCGCCGGGGCCGATCAGGCGAGCCATGACCATCTCGGCCATATTTTGCGGGTGACGGCGGGGCGGCCTTGCGTGACGCTCAAGCTCGCCGAGACGGCGGACGGGTTCGCCTCCGCCGGCGCTAACGACGCGCGCCTGCGCATCACCGGGCCGATCGCCGATCTTCGCGTCCAGGTGATGCGCTCGATCCACGAGGCGATCATGGTTGGGGTCGGAACGGCCTTGGGCGACGATCCGGCCTTGACCGTGCGGTTGCCCGGGCTCGACCGCAAGCCGCTGCGCGTCGTCCTCGACACCCATCTGCGCCTGCCAGAACGTTCGCGCCTCGCAGCGACTGCGCGCGAGATTCCGACCCTGGTCATCGCTGGCGAGACGGCGCCGGAAGAGGCGGCCCGGCGCCTTCAGGACCAAGGCGTGATGGTCGAGCGCGTCCCTCTCGACGCTGCCGGCCATGTCGATCTTGGTCACAGCCTAAGGGCGCTTGCGGCCCGCGGGATCACCCGGGTGTTTAGCGAAGGCGGCCCGCAGGTCGCGTCCCGGCTCATTGCGCTTGGCCTCGCCGACGAGGTCGCGCTGATCACGGCCGACAAGCCGCTCGGTCGGCCAGGCGTCGCCGCGTTCAAGCCAGAAGCCCGCACGGCGCTCACCGACGGATCGCACTATCAGCTCGCCGAGACGCTGGATTACGGGCCGGACACGATGCAGCTCTGGCGACGCACGAACAGGCCGCCGCTCTCCTTCTCCCCGCTTGCGGGGAGAAGGCCGGGATGAGGGGCGGGGCCGCTCGCGGCCAATCGCCCCGCCCCTCACCCTAACCCTAACCCTCTCCCCGCTTGCAGGGAGAGGGGACGACGCCTTATCCGGCTGGTCGCGCCAAGGCGTTTTTTAACAATGGTCGCTTAGAGATAGGGCTCAGGCGCCCGGCCGCACCCCGCTTTTCGGGCCTGCTTTCAGGAAGGTTGAGGGAATGAACACGAAGCTCATCGCGCTGGCTTTTGCGGGCGCGCTGGCGGGCCTCGGCGCTTGCGGCGCCGACGCTTGCACCTCGATGATCTTCAAGGCGAGCGATGGGACGCGCATTTATGCGCGGACGATGGAATGGGGCGCCTCCGATCTCAAATCCGAGATGATGCTCGTGCCTCGAGCGATGTCCTTTTCGTCCGCTCTCGGTGACGGCAAGACCGGCGCGGCGTGGAAGAACCAATATGGTTTTGTCGGCGTCAACGCGGCCGGGCTCGCCTACGCCACGGACGGCATGAACGAAGCCGGCCTGACCGTCGGCGCGCTCTTCTTTCCGGGCTTCGCCAAATACCAGGAGGTGAAGGCCAGCGAACTGGCGGCGACCGTCAGCAATGTCGATCTTGTCAATTACATCCTCGGCAACTTTAAGACTGTGGATGAAGTGCGCGAGGCGATGCCGAAGATCCGGGTCGTGCGCAACGCCGAGATCGAAAAGGAGTTCGGCATGCCCCTGCCCCTGCATCATATCGTGAGCGACGCGACCGGGGCTTCGATCGTCATCGAGTATATGGACGGCCAGCTGAGCGTGACCGACAACAAGGTCGGCGCCATGACCAACTCGCCCGGTTATGACTGGCATCTCTTGAACTTGCGGAACTATGCCAATCTATCGCCTCAAGCGGCGCGGCCGCGCAGCATCGATGGCGTTTCACTCGCTCCTTTCGGAGCGGGAAGCGGCATGCTCGGATTGCCCGGCGATTTCACGCCCCCTTCGCGGTTCGTGAGAGCCGTCGCCTTCGTCAACACCATGACCCCTGCCAAAGACGCGGCCGACGCCGTCAACGCCGCGTCGGTGATGCTCAACAACTTCGACATTCCGAAGGGCCTGGTGCGCGAGGGCGGCGCCGAGGACTTCCACCTCGGCTACACGCAATGGTCGGTCATCGCCGACATGAGCCACCGGGTCTATTATTATTGGACGATGTACGACCGCAGAATGCGGTCGGTCGATCTCTCGAAACTGGACTTCGCAGGCAAGGCCATCTCCTCTTTCCCGCTCGACAAGGTCCGCACGGAGGACATACAGGATCGCTCGAACGACTTCCCGCACTGAACGCGCGAGAGCGCCCGACAGCTCTCAACAATCAGCGTTTCACCGTCGCGAGGATCGGCCCGGCTCCCTCCGCCGGCACGATTGCAAAACCCGGGCGGTCGCAACGTCGGCGACGCGCCGTCTAAAGGCGCCAGGCTTTAAGGCGCAGTCGCGGACGGCTGATCAACAGCCAAAGCCATAGAGCCACAAATTTTTTCGAATTATATTGACAAAATCAGAAATATGCGCTATGCATTCCCCTTGACGGAATCTGATTCCAGCTCACTGGAAGAGGAGAAACTGTGGCTGTTTGAAAGGTTGGCCACAACCCGGCGCAAGTCAGAAGGCGGGGCGAATTTTTTTATTTGAATCGGTCGTAACGCATTGAAAAGTCTCGATTCGGAAAAATAAACGCTAGTAAACGCTAGTTATTTTACTAACACTTACTAGCGCTTACTAACACTTACTAGCGTTTAGGCGCGTTTATTTGCGGTCGAATTCCCGCTTTGGTTGTATCGGCAGCTGAGAGGATCGTTTCTTACCTCTTCGCCGCCGCGAGGATCGGCCCTGCCCCGTTCGCCTGCACAAGCACGGCCTCGGCGAGACCCGGATCGCTTCCGCCCGGCACGGGAAAGGTGGCGGCTTCGCCTCGCCATTTGCCAAGCAGGACCATTTCGCGGACCACGTGCTTATAGGGCAAAGTGTGGCCGGCGTTCTCGCCGCGCGGGATCGTGACGTCGACCGTGTGCGGGATGTAACGCACGAGCCAAACGTCGGCGCCGCCGGCGGGCGCGGCGCCCCGTCCGACCGTCACCGCCTCGCCTGAAAAGCCAACGCTCGGGCCGCCCGCGCCGCGACCGCCGCGGCTGATCAGCGTGGCGAGTCCGCTCGGCTCGAGGCCATCGCCCTCAACCCGGCCGTTGACGACGACCTGGGGCGTATAGACGCTGTCGCCGTGGCCCATCGCCCTCGCATAGGCGTACTGGCGCGCGGTCCAGGCGGGCTTGGAGAATGTGTCCTTCCAGCCGAGCCGATCCCAATAGTCGACCTCAAAGGCGAGCGCCAGCACATCCGGGCGGTCGCTGACCGCTCCGACATTCGCTTCCGCCGGCGGGCACGACGAACAGCCCTGGCTCTGGAACAGTTCGATCACGGTCGGGCGCCCTGCATCGCCCGCAAGCGCCAGACGCGGTGAAGTAAGAAAACCCAGGGCCGCGACCGCGAGGCCGATTTTTCTTGAGGCCGACATGGGCTCCTCCTTCCTGCATGCAAGCGCCCACCAACACGGATTTGCCGGCGTACCGGATTTGTTACGGTGGAGCGTGACGCCAAATGCAGGACGCAGCCATCCAGCGCTGAGGCGTTGCGCCCATAGCGTTGTGGCGTCGCAACGTGATAAGAATAATAGGCTTTGCGATGGGCTACGCACTATCGGGGGAATGCGATGCAACGTCTGGCTTTGGCTTCAGCGTCGATCCTATGGTTGGTGAGCGAGGCCGTCGCGGGGCCTCTCGATACGTCGCAAGGCATAGCGTCGGATTTGTCCTTCATCGAGGCTCAGGTCACGAAGACTCTGAATTCGCTGGGTTCCTCTCCGACGCCCGGAAATCCCTTATATCCGGTCTCGGGAGGCGACAGCGGAACTTGGACGACAACCAGTCCCTCGAGCGGCAGTCAGGGATGGACGACCGGGTTTTTCCCTGGGCAGCTTTGGCTCCTCTACCAGGCGACAGGGTCGCAACAATGGCTCACGGCGGCGCAGGCTTGGACCGCTCCGCTGGCCTCGCAGGCGAATGGCCGCCCGATAGACCCCACGGACATCGGCTTCATCATCGGGACGAGTTTCGGCAACGGATACCGGCTGACGGGAGACCCAAGCTACAAGAACGTGCTTCTAACCACAGGCGCCTCGCTGGCGTCGCTTTACAATCCAAACGTCGGGGCGCTTCGCTCCTGGACTTTCCCTCAATATCATTTTCCCGTCATCATCGACAGCATGATGACGCTTGGCCCGTTGCAGTGGGGCGCTAAAAATGGCGGCAGTTCGACTTGGGCTGGAATCGCGTCTACTCACGCCCAGACAGTGAACACGAACCTCGTGCGCTCGAACGGCAGCACGTTTGAGGTCGCCGATTTCGACCCGACGACTGGGGCGCTCTTGAGCCAGGGGACATTTGCCGGCTATTCCGATAGCTCGACCTGGGCGCGCGGGCAGGCCTGGGCCCTCTATGGATTCGTTCAGGCGTATCAGGCGTCGGATAACCCAGCGTTCCTGACGACGGCGGAAGCGCTCGCGAACTATTTCGTCGCCAATTTGCCCGCTGACTATATCCCCCCGTGGGATTTCGACGCGCCGGGCTCGCAGCCTGTGGACACTTCGGCGGCGGCGATCGCGGCGGACGGCCTCGTCATGCTGAGCACGGTTGCGGGAACACTTGGGGCGTCGTATCTCCAGGACGCCGAGAACATCCTAGGGTCGCTTAGCAGCAATTACCTTGACCTTAACCCGTCTGGCGAATCCGTGCTGATCGATGGCTTCCCGGGGAACGGTGGGACGAACACCGCGCTGATCTACGGCGACTATTATTTCACCGAGGCGCTCCTGCGATTGCAGAACGTGCTCGACGGCAAGCCCGGCTGGGTTCTGTATAGCCCGGTCCCCGAGCCATCGACCTGGGCGATGATGCTCCTCGGCTTCGCCGGAATGGGATTCGTCGGCTATCGCGCGCGACAAGCTGCCGACGGCGAGCGCACAAGCAGGCGGCCGGCGGAGCGCTGAGCCGCCGCCGGCCGGCTACCGAGCGCTGGCGCCCGGTGTTTTAGCTATTCTTGCGGCTTTGCTCGCCAGCCTTCACGTGCTGCTCGTGCGTGCCGCCGCTGCTTTGCTTACCCGCATTCCCACGCTGCTCGTGCGTGCCGCCGCGGGGCATGCCCTTGTTTTCACCGGCTTTGGAGTCGCCGGTGTTTTTGTGGCTTTGCTCGCCGGCCTTCACGTGCTGTTCGTGGCTTCCGCCTTGAGAAGCGGTCATGAAATCCTCCTTTTCTTACGGTTTGAGCGGACCTTCCGCTGGTTCATCAACCGGCTAGCTATGGCTTGGTTCCGCCCGGAGGCGATTATCCGCCAGGTCTCAGAGCCAGCCGACCCGAGGCCGAAGAACGGTGGGAGAATGGCTATCCGGCGATATTTTTGTGGCCGGGCGGGAACCTCGTGACGGCCCCAGCGTTCCAGGCTTCCGTTAGGCGGGGAACTGGCGCGCTAGCTGAGGCCCATGATCGGCATCACAATTTCCGGCAAAGCCTATACCGCGATCGTTTCCACGCTCCCGGCGACTGGCTCTATCGCCGAGACGAAAGTCGCTCCCGACCGCGAATACGGCGTTTGGCTGCCTCGTGATGTCGTCAGTCGGCTGCGGGATCTGCGTCAACCGGGCGAGAGCTTCAGCAGCGTCATTCTGCGACTGGCGGAGCGCGGCTCCTTCGCGGTCATCGCTCGATAGATCTCCCGCGAAATCATAGGTTGACAGTCGCTCACGCCGCGCCCAACTGAGCGCACAGGAAGCTGGTGTGTGGCCGATAGACAATGCCCTTGAAGCATATGCTGGACGAAGGCGGAAGCTTCGATCCAAAAGCCGTTGCGATCATGTTGGAAGCTTATGACGAAGTAGTCGCCGACCTGCGGTTGCACGCGGCCGATGAAAGGGAAAAAGCCGCCAGACTGGTTATGCAGCTTGCGCGGGGTCGGGCGGACCTGGACTCGGCAAGTCTTCGCAGCGGCGTAACCGACCTGATCCGGAATGAAGGCCGGAGCGGCCTCTAATCGACGCCGCGTGGCCCGCTACGCAGCGCGGCTCATGGAGCGGGCGCGCCGAGCATGAGCTCCGCTTCGCTGCGGGTCGAGAGAACGCGATCGATCAGGCCCCATTCGCGCGCGCTTTCCGCGTCCATGAAGTGGTCGCGGTCCAATGTGCGTTCGACCTCCTCGTAGGTTCTGCCGCAGTGCCTGGCGTAGAGGCGGGTAATCCTCCGTTTGGTCTGCAAGATGTCCTCGGCGTGAATGAGAATATCGGACGCCTGCCCTTGGAATCCGCCGAGCGGCTGATGGACGTGGAGGCTGGCGTTGGGCAGCGCCGCGCGCTCGCCAGGCTCGCCCGCCATCAAGAGAAATGACCCCATGGACCGGGCGGTCCCGACGCAAAGCGTCCGAACCGGCGTCTTGATGAATTGCATCGTGTCATACATCGCGAGCCCGCTCGTCACGACGCCGCCGTAGGAGTTGATGTAAAGGTCGATGGGCTTCTTCGGGTTGTCGGCCTCGAGGAACAGCAATTGGGCGCAGACGAGCGACGCCATCTCGTCATTGACCTCGCCCGAGAGAAAGACGATGCGCTCCCGAAGCAGGCGGGAGTAGATGTCGAAAGAGCGCTCGCCGCAACTCGACTGTTCGAGAACCATGGGGACGAGCTGCATCGTGTCGCGCATGACGCGAATTCCTTCCACGCTATCCAAGATTGACGGGCTTTTAAGCCGCTCTCAGGCGGCTAGGCTCATGGGGCGAAGGTTGTCGTTGGCGCTCCTCCGGCGAGCGTTGTCCTCGATCCGATGGATGACGCGAAACAGCACGCCGCCCTGCGGTCTGGGCTCGATCTGGAATGTCACGGTGCTTCCCGGGAATGGAGCGCCCTCCTCCCGCATCCGGTATCTGACCTCGACGCCGGGGATGGACGCGATGGGCTCAGGGTCCGCGAGGTCGGCCTCAGGCAGCCATTGCTCGCGAAAGGCAGGAACGGCGATGGCCCGCCACACCTTTTCCGGCCCCGCGTCGAGTTCGTACTCGAGCGCGATCTCGGCTTCCTCACGCGGCTCGGTGGCAATGTCGCTCATTGATCCATGTCCTTCAGCAGCGTCTTGAGGTCGTCGACGCGACGGGGCCAGTAAGCCCGATATCGGGCGAGCCACTGGCCGATCCGGACGAGCCCCTCCGGGTCCACTTCATAGTTGACGAAACGGCCGTCTCGACGCTCGCGAACCAGGCCCGCTGAGCGCAGGACAGCGAGATGCTGCGACATCGCCGGCTGACTGATCGCCATCCCGCGCCTGAGATCGCTCGCGTTCATGCCGCCAACCGCGAGTTTCTCGAACACACTGCGGCGCGTGGGATCCGCCAACGCCTTGAAGATGTCGCTCTCCATGCGGACAGATAAGCACAGACTTATGTGAAGCGCAAGCGCCTTGCTGTTTTCGCGCGCGGCGGAAGGAGCGCCCGCGATGGGCGCCGACCTCGGCCCGAGCTATGGGAAGCGGATGGCTCGAACCGATTTCCGGACCCCGCGTCTGTACGTCGCTCAAGACTTAGTCCCAGGCGCGGAGCTTAAGCTCGATCCTCAGCAGACGAATTACCTCGTCAATGTGCTGCGGCTCGCCGCCGGCGCTCCCGTTCTTTTGTTCAACGGCCGGGACGGCGAATTCACGTCCACTCTCGCGGTGACTTCGCGCAAGGCTTCGCTGGTCGTCGGCGCGCAGACGCGCCCGCAGGAGACGCCGCCCGAGGTCGACTATCTGTTTGCGCCGCTCAAGCACGCGCGACTCGACTATATGGCGCAGAAGGCCATCGAGATGGGCGCGCGCAGCTTGCGGCCGGTCATCACCCGCCACACTCAGGTCGCCCGCGTCAATCTGGAGCGTCTGCGCGCGAACGCGATCGAGGCTTGCGAACAATGCGGCGTGATCTGGACGCCGGAGATTAAGCCCGTGGAGCCCCTTGCCGAAGCGCTCAAAACCTGGCCGGCCGGGCGCCTCCTCGTCTTCTGCGACGAGGAGGCGGAACCGGCCAGCCCGCTCGACGCGCTGGGAAGCGCGCGGGCCGACGGCGGCGTCGGCCTCCTGGTCGGGCCGGAAGGGGGCTTCGACGCCGCCGAGCGCGCCGCGATCCTCTCGGCGCCGCGGGTGCTGCGCCTGAATCTGGGGCCGCGCATCCTGCGCGCCGATACGGCCGCGGTGGCGGCGCTGGCGCTCATCCAGGCCACGCTTGGCGATTGGCCGAAAAGACACACCCTGCGCCAGTTATGATCACGTGGCGCGTTCGCCATTTTGCCGCCACGATGCGGCTTCATTCCGGCGAGACGATGATTCACCGTTTCGTTCGCGCGTCGCGCAAGGTTCATGGGGTTGTTGCGGCGGTGGGTGTGCCTTTATTGGCAATCATCGCAGCAGGTGTATCGACTCCTGCGAGCGCCGGGAGCGGCGGCGCGCTTGGGCCTCAAATCCAGATGCGCGGGTCCTATTGCGGTGAATCCGACGGCGATTTGGCTCCGAGTTCGAGCCGGATGCGCGCGGATCGCAGGCTACATTGCGGCGGGGGAGCGTTTCGGCTCGGACGATCGGATCGGCGGGCGGCCCAGCCCGTTCGCGCCGCTCGACGAGCCAGGCATCGCTGGCGCTCGCTCGTCATCCGGTCTGGCGGTCATCCGCGCGCCGCTAGGTGGCGACCGCTTTTGGGCGCCGACGGGCTCAGGCGATATCGCGCGCTGAGGCCGGAGCGATCTATCCGGCTGCTGCGCGCAGGAACGCAAACACCGCCGCCATCACGATCACGATGACGGCCGTGGTGATGACGAGGCGATCGGCGAACAAACGGCGCATCCACGGCCTCCGCGTCACACGAAGCTGTAGCGCTCGGAATGGTACTTCGACAGCGGCACGCCCAACTCCTTAAGAGCGTTCTCGATCGCATCCATCATCACATCCGGTCCGCAGATGAAATACTCATGCGTCTCGTAGGGCGGCGGCAGATGGCGCTTGAACATTTCGGCGGTGATATAGCCCTGCTTTCCTGTCCATGCGATCGGGGGATTCTTCAGCACGTAGACGGTCATGAGGTTGAGCCGCGCTTTTAGCGTCTCCAAATCCTTCCGGAACGTGATCGATTCCCAGTCCTTGCTGGCGTAGAGCAGGATCACCGGACGCTTGTCGCCGCGATCGGCAAGCGTGCGGATCATGCTCATCATCGGCGTGACGCCGATGCCGCCGGCGATCAGCACATGCATGTCGGCCGGGTTGCCGATGGTGAACGCGCCGTACGGTCCATCAAGATAGACACGCTTTCCCACCGGCGCGTCAGGAATTGCGCCGGTAAAGTCGCCGAGGTTGCGAATCGACATCTCAACCCGCCCGTCCGCAGCCGCCGCGCTGGACGAGAACGAAAACGGATGCCCAGTGATCTTGAACGGACTCCCCGAGAGCGTCAGCCAACCGAAATGACCCGGGCTGAAGCGAAACCCGGTGTGGCCATCCGGCTCCATCGCCAGCGTCCAGGTGTCGCCGCGTTCCTTGCGCGCTTCCGCGACCCGATAGGGCCTGCGCAGCATGAACAGCGGCTTGACGAGGCGCACGTAAAGCAGAAGCGCGATCCAGGAGATCGCGAGGCCGATCCACAACGCCTGCTTCCACGGATCGACCAGATAGCGGCCAAAACCCAGCATGTGCAGGAGCCCGGCCGCTATGGCGATGACGGCAAGCACGATATGGGACAGGTGCCACGTCTCGTAACTGAGCCTGAGCTTCGTGCGCCATGAGCCGTGACGACCAGCGCGATCAGCGCGTAGATCGCGAGAGCGCCAAAGGTGGCGCGCCACGACGCTTCGAAAAAAATTAAGCATCGCCACCCGCTGCGGCCTGAGCGCGAAGAGGATGATGACATGCATGACGACGAGCGCGATCGCGACCAGCGATATCTGGCGGTGAAAGTAATAAATGACGTCTTCGCCCCATGGCTCCGTGACGTATCGGAAGCGTGCGGTGAGGCCGAACTGCAGGCCCATCATCGCCAGGCTTAAGTAGCCGATCGCGACGGCGAACTCCCCCCAGAAATCGCGCGTCGATGGCGGGAAAGATCCGGTCAGCAGTGCGAACAATGGGGCGAGGATGAAGATGAGGTAAATGAGGAGCCAAACGGCGCCACGAAGGGAATAGTGACGCTGCATGGATTGATCCAATCCGCGTTGGCGACCGAGCAGCAAATCGCCCTAAAACACCGCCTCCTCGAACGCCGACTCGACCGAGCGGCCCCACGGGCCCTCGTAACGCTCGATCCAATGCCGCGCCGGCTCGCGCCCGCTCTCCGCGATCGCCTCGAGGGGACGAAGGCAGATGGTCTCGTCCTCGCCTTTTGCGTTGAGCCTCGCGCGCCGCTTCAAGCCCCCATGGGCGATCGCCAGCATATCGAGCGCAATCGCACGCAAGCTCCGGCCGCGGATCTCGGCGGCGAGCCCGAGCAGAGGCGCGTCGTCGCGGAGCTTCTGCCGGTCTTCGGCGCTCCAGCCTTCCGTCAGCGCCTCGGCCGCGCGAAGGGCGTCCGGATCGTAGTAGAGGCCGGCCATCAACGCCGACATCGCGACGATGCGCTCGGGCGGGCCGACGTCGGGACCGCGCATTTCAAGATAGCGCTTGAGCCGGACCTCGGGGAAGATCGATGACAGGTGGTTCGCCCAATCGGCGAGCGTTGCGCGCTCGCCGGGCGCTTGCTTGAGCCGGCCGGCGAGCAGATCGCGAAAGCTGGCCCCCGCGACGTCTTGATAATGGTCGCCGCGTTTGACGAAATAGAGCGGCACGTCGAGAGCGTAATCGACATAGCGCTCGAAACCCATGCCGGGCTCGAAGGCGAAGGCGAGCATGCCGGTGCGCGCCGGATCAGTGTGGCGCCAGATTTCCGAGCGCGCCGACAAGAGGCCATTGAGCTTGCCGTCCGTGAACGGCGAATTGGCGAACAAAGCCGCGATCGCCGGCTGCAGCGCCAGGCCCACGCGCATTTTGGCCACCATGTCCTGTTCGCTCTTAAAGTCGAGATTGACCTGCACGGTCGCGGTGCGAAACATCATGTCGAGGCCACGCGTTCCGACTTTCGGCATGTAGCGCGCCATGATCGCGTAGCGGCTTTTCGGCATGACCGGCGTCTCGACGAGCGACCATTTGGGGCTCATGCCGAGCGTGAGAAAGCCGACGCCGAGCGGTTCGCCCACCTGGCGGCAAGCGGCCAGATGCCGATCGAGTTCGATTGCGGCGCCATGCGCGTCGTGGAGCGGCGCGCCCGAGAGCTCGAACTGTCCTCCCGGCTCGAGCGAAATGGCGCCCTCGCCCTTCGCGTCGTAGAGGCCGATCAGGTTTCCGTGGTCCTCGATGCGCTCCCAGCCAAGATGCGCTCGCATGCCCTCAAGAAGGGCCCGAATCCCCCGCTCGCCGCCATAGGGGACAGGAGCGCGATCCGCGCGATAAAATGGAATTTTCTCGTGCTCCGTGCCGACCCTGAACGGGCCTGCCGGCTTGCATCCGGCCTCAAGCCAGGCGACGAGCGCGTCGCGCGATTCGACAACTTCACTATCGACGACGTCGCGAGCCATAAAGGCGTTTACCCTAACGGCCGGCGAACCGGCGAACCGGCTAGATAGTCGCGCGGCTCAGACAATGCAAAGGGCGCTTCCGAAAGATACAGAAACGCCGCCTGCCTTCGGATCGCCTTAACCGTTAGGGCAGGCGCCCGCCGCGAACGCAAGAGTTTTCGGTCGTCCTCATCCAATGTTAGGAACTTTCAGGCCTGATGCGAGGGCTTTCGAGGATGCCCGCGATGACCAAGCTGTTGCATCGGTTCATGCTCTGCCGCGAGGGAGTGACGGCGATCGAATATGCGCTTATCGCCTCCGGCGTCGCTCTCGCGATCGTGTCGGGCGTCAGCACGACGGGAACCCAATTGAGTTTAGCCTTCACCCATATCGCCGCCGCGTTTCCGTAAAGCGCCGTCTCAGGGCGTTCTAGCGCCTCGCCCAGCCGGCGCTGGCGTTAAGCCAACGCGACGCCCCCCTCTATCCCCCTCGCCAGCCGCCAGGTCACCAAATAGGCGGTTGCGACGGCGATCAGGCCGAACACCGCCGCGCCAATGGCGAAGCCCAACATGCCCCCTTGCACTCCGCCGTAACGCGCGCCGATCGTCACGAACGGAATTGTCCCGAGCGTCGCCCGCGCCCAGTTGAACACCATCGACAGGACTGGAAAGCCCAGATTGTTGAACGACACGTTGGCGACGAACAGACACGCCAGAAAGATCCAGGCCACCACCCCGTAGCGGCAGTAAAACGCGATATATTGCGCGCTCTCGCCTTTGGCCTCGAAAGCGGCGACGAGGGCCGGCTCGGCCAGCGCCAGAACCGCCCAGGCGAACAGCACGTAGCCGATCGACAGGATGAAGGAATTGGTCAGCGTCCGCTGCACCCTCCCCATCAGTTTCGCCCCATAGTTCTGACCGATGATCGGTCCGACCGACGCGGTGAGCGCGAAAACGACCCCGAAGGCGACGGGCGCCAAGCGATCGATGACGGCTGACGCGGCGATCGCCGGCTCGCCGAAATCGGAGAACACGCGCAGCGTATAGGCAGAACTCACCGGCGCCGCCATGTTGGCCATGATCGCGGGGAACCCGATCGCCATGATCGGTCCGAAGTCGCCGCACGCGGCGTTGAGCTTCGGCCGAGCGACGAGATCGTGCACCCCGACTGCGCCGAGCCAGCCGACGGCGAGCAGGATGAGCCGCGAGAGCACCGTCGCCCAGGCGGCGCCGTAGACACCGAGCCCCAAGCCGAAGATGAGCAGCGGATCGAGAAAGGCCGTTGCGACGCCAGCCGACAGCGCCACATACATCGCCCGGCGCGCGTCGCCCACGGCCCGCAGCACTCCTGACAGCCCCATGCCAACGGCGAGCGGCACATTCGCCGGGATGCTGATGGCGATGAACTTGGAAGCGACCTCGGCCGATTCGCCGTGCGCGTGCAAAACCGTCGTGAGGATCCAATCGCGCAACACGAACATCAACGCCGTCGTTGCGATAGAGAGAATAAAGGTGATGGTGAGCGCGGACGCAGCAAGCCGCCGCGCGCGCGGCCGGTCGCCAGCGCCCAGCGCGCGCGACACCGTGGCCGAGGTTGCGATAACGAGCCCGATGTTGATCGACATGATGAAGAAGGTGACCAAGCCGACATAGCCGACAGCGGCCTTGAACGCCTGATCGCCGAGCTTCGAAACCCAGAACAGCGAGAGAAGATCGACGACGAACACTGCCATCAAGCCGATGGCGCCGGTCGCGGTCATCACCGCGACATGGCGCATCAACGAGCCATGCGTGAACACGGGCCGCTTGTCATGAGCGGCGCTGGGGGCGTTCAAGACAACTTCCTTCTGGCGAAAGCCGCGTGTCATAGGGCTTCGCAGCGCCCGAAGCTAGGGACGCCCCGTCTCGCCAGATTCACGTCGTCGGCGCGCCCGCAGCGTAACGAATCTCGAACGCGGCTTTGTCGACGAGCCGCTGGCGCTCGGCGAAGGAGGCGACGGCGCTCTCGTCCAAGAGCCCATTCTGCTTCAATGCCTTGAGCGCCGTCTGCATGCCGAGAAGCGCGCCCTGCAGGGCCGCATTGGCATACAGCACCAAAGCGAAGCCCATGGCTTCGGCGTCCGCCGCTCCTATAACCGGGGTCTTGCCACCGAGGACCATATTCAAAAGTTGCGGAGCCCTCAGACGCTTCGGGACGGCCTTCAGATCCCCCAGCGTCTCTGGCGCCTCGACGAAGGTCGTGTCCGCGCCGGCTTCGATATAGCGCTCGGCGCGCTCGATCGCCTTATCGAAGCCCTCGACCGCGCAGGCGTCCCTTCGGGCGAAGACGACCATCCTCTCGCGGCCCGCGTCGACCGCGGCCCGCACCTTGCCGACCATCTCGTCAGCCGGAATCGCCTCCTTGCCGGCGAAGTGGCCGCAGCGTTTCGGCGCGTGCTGATCCTCGATTTGGATGGCGCTGCGCCGGCCTGTTCGAGCATTCTCACCGTGTGGGCGACATTGATCGCGTTGCCGAAGCCGGTGTCCGCATCGACAATCAGCGGCAGATCGACGACGCCGCGAATGGCCAGGACGTGCTCCGCGACCTGGCTCAGGTCCATGAATTTAAGATCGGGCAGCCCGAGGTCCATGTTGGTGAGGCCCGCGCCGGTGAGATAAATCGCCTTGAAGCCGAGATCGGCGATCACCCGCGCAGCGAGCGCATTCGGCGCGCCGGGCAATAGCACGCCACGGTCCCGAGCGAGCATGGCGCGCAAGGTTTCGATGTCAGCCCGCGCCATTGGATGCGCCCTTTTGCTCAAAACGCGCCGTCATCGCGAGGAGCGAAGCGACGCGGCGATCCAGGAATTATCGGGCGCCCGACGTTCCCCAGGATTGCTTCGCTACGCTCGCAATGACGACCTTGGTTTGACCGGGCAATTGAGTGACACGTTTCTATTACGGATCTCACACAGGCGCCAAACGGAACCGTTCGCGGCGATTGAACCTTTGCCAAGCGCCCGGGTTTTTCGTTTGACCGCGGTACCGCCCGCGTCCTATTTGGCGACAGGCTTCAGACCGCCCTGGGGCGGCAAGGGAGGGGAACATGCGCATCCGTAATTTTGCAATCGTCTCGGCTTTTTCGCTCGCGGCCCTGATGTCGGCGGCGCCGGTCGCGCTCGCCCAGCAGGCCGCGGCGATGAAATATTGCAAGGCCGATTTCGAGCGACTTTGTCCAGGCGTTCAGCCGGGCGGCGGCCGCATCATCGGCTGTCTCAAGGCGCACAAAGAAGAAATAAGCATCGGCTGCGGCAAGGCGCTGCAGGCGATGAAGGGGAAGATGGGCCAGTGAGGGCGAGCGGCGATCTCGCGCCGCTGCTCAGAACCGCTCGCTGACCATCTCCTCGCTCTTGGTCCATAGCTCCTTGGCTGTCTCGGGGTTGAGCGCGTGAGGCTTGACGCCGACGCGCTTCGTCGCGTCGGGCTCGATCTCGGCGACGTGGCAGTCCTCACAATAGCGGCCGCCGACTTCATCAACCGCCGCGACGACACCCGCCCAGACGGTGGTGGCGGCCCCCTGCGGGATTGTCTTGAATTTGAAGTCCGGCTCGCCCGCGGCGCGCGTGGCCGCGTTGATGCGCTCGACGAGCTGGTTGATACCCTCCTCGCCGATATGGCGAGAAAGCTCGGTCTGGATGCCGCCCGGGTGAACCGCGGTTGCGCGGATCCCATTGCCTTTGTGGCGGCGATCAAACTCGACGGCGAACAGGATGTTGGCGGTCTTCGACCGGCCGTACCCCGCCCATGGATCGTAAGGCGTGCGCTCGAAATTCGGATCATCAAGATCGACGTCGGAATAGCGGTGGCCGGCGGAGGAGAGATTGACCAGACGCGAGCCCGCGTTCATCAGCGACACGATGCGGTTCACCAGGACGAAATGGCCAAGATGATTGGTCCCGAACTGGGTCTCGAACCCGTCGGCCGTCTTGCCGAAGGGGCAAGCCATGACGCCGGCGTTGGCGATGACGAGGTCGAACGGTCTGCCGTCGTCGACCAGCGCATCGGCGCAAACGCGAACGCTGTCGAGCGAGGCGAGATCGAGCTCCACGAGCTCGAACTTGGCGCCGTTCGAGGCCGCTCTCACGCCGGCAGTCGCCGCTTTCGCCTTGGCAAGATCGCGCGCCGCGCCGACCACGTCAGCGCCATGAGCCACGAGCGTGCGGGCCGTCTCGACGCCGAGGCCGGCCGATACGCCTGTCACCAAGACGCGCTTGCCGTTCAAGCGCGCGCCATCGAGCACTTCGTCAGTCGTGGATGTCGCGCCAAAGGTCGTTGTCGCAGGGCTCTGAGCAAGTGCAGGCATAAAAATCTCCTCGATGTTGGGGTCGCTCAGCGACCAGCATTGGCGATCAAAAGATTTTGCGAAGCTCGCGGGTCTCTTCAGGCGAACCGCTCGCCCACCAACACCTCGCTCTTCGCCCACAGCGCTTTCGCGCACTCGGGATTGAGCGCATAGGGACGCACGCCGGCGAAAGTGAACCCTGGCGCGTCGATGACGTCGGCGACGTGACAATCCTCGCAATAGCGCCCGCCGACCGCGTCAGCCTTCGCGACCGCCGCCGCCCACACCGAGGTGGCCGCGCCCTGCGGCGCCGATTTGTAGGCGATCGGCTTCGCGCCGGGCAGCCCGACCTGCGTCATGATTTCGGTCAATTCCTGCCGCGCCTCGGCGGTCAGATACCGGCTGAGCTCGGTGCGAATGGCGCCCGGATGGACGGCCGTCGCGCTCAGGCCGCTCGCCCTGTGCTGGCGGTCGAATTCGACCGCGAACAGGATGTTGGCGGTCTTCGACCGTCCATAGGCGCCCCATGCGTCGTAAGGCGCACGTTCGAAGTTGGGATCGTCAAGATCGACGTCGGAAATCTGGTGGCCGGCAGAGGATAGGTTGACGAGCCGTGCGCCGGGCTTCATCAGCGACGCCATGCGGTTGACCAGCACGAAATGGCCGAGGTGATTGGTCCCAAATTGCGTCTCGAATCCGTCGGCCGTCTTGCCGAATGGCGTCGCCATGACGCCGGCGTTGGCGATGACGAAATCGAAGCCCCGCCCGTCCTCGACCAGCGCGTCGGCGCAAGCGCGCACGCTGTCGAGCGACGCCAGGTCGAGCGGGACAAGCTCCAGGCCGCCGCCGTTGGCGGCGTCGGCACGGACCACAGCGGTCGCCGCCTGGGCCTTGGCCAAATCGCGCGCAGCACCCACCACTTCGGCGCCGTACGCGGCGAGCGCGCGCGCCGTCTCGACGCCGAGGCCGGCCGACACGCCCGTCACCAGCGCGCGTTTTCCACTAAGGTCTATGCCTTCGAGCACCTCGTCTGTGGTGGATGTCGCGCCAAAGGTCTTCGCCATGACTGTCTCCCGATCCAGATGCTAAAGGTGTCGCGGATTCGGCCTGCGGGGTTGCCCGAGGGTCGCAACCGGAATAAACGGAGGGATCCTCCGATCGATATACGGAGACACCCTCCGCTTGACAAGGGGAGACGAGACATTTGAGCGCGGACGTGAGTTCACGGTTCGCGCCAGCCGGCCGCCGGAAAAGCGCCAACTGCGCCGCGCAAGCCCCGCGTCGACGCCCAGCGGAATCGTGACAGCCTGCTCGAGGCGGCCAAGGCGGCGTTTGCGGAAGCAGGGCCGGAGGCGAGCCTCGACGAGATCGCGCGCCGGGCCGGCGTTGGCATCGGAACCCTTTACCGACACTTTCCGACCCGCGACGCGGTCGTCGAGGCGGTCTATCGTCGCGAAGTCCAGCAATTGGCTGACGCCGCGCCGCGCCTGATTGAGTCTCTTCCGCCGGCCGAGGCGCTTCGCGCCTGGATGCGGCTCTTCATTGATTATATCGCGGCCAAGCGGGTCATCGCGCCTGCGCTCAAATCACTGGTGGGCGGCGGGTCGGCGCTCTACGCGGACTCGAGCGCACGAATTAATGGGGCGATGGCGCTGCTCGTGGAGCGCGCAAGAGCGAGCGGCGACATCCGTGAGACCGCCGATTCCGCGGATCTCTTGCGCGCCCTGATCGGCTTCGCCTACGTCAATTCCGCCCCGGATTGGGAGGCGAGCGCGCGGCGCCTCATTGACCTTCTGATCGATGGCTTACGGTCACAGGGGCGGCGGACGGCAGAGACCCGCCGGCCTCGGCGCTTAAGGAGCTAGGCATGGACATCAAGCGAAGCGGTTCTCAGCCGTCGGGCCAGGGACCGGCGGACTGGTTCACCGGCGTGGTCCGCATCGATCCGCTCTTTGCCGCGAACGCTCCGGCGCGGGCGGCGGGCAATGCGGTCACCTTCGAACCGGGAGCGCGCACGGCCTGGCATACGCACCCGCTCGGCCAAGTCCTCATCGTCACCGCCGGGTGCGGCCGGGCGCAGCGCGAGGGGGGGCCGATAGAGGAGATTCGCCCCGGCGACGTCGTGGCCTTCGCGCCGGGCGAAAAACATTGGCATGGCGCCGCCCCCACCACAGCCATGACCCATATCGCCATCCAGGAGGCGCTCGACGGCAAGGCGGTGGAATGGATGGAGAAGGTTACGGACGAACAATACCAGGGCTGACTTCACCGGCCATTTCACGCGCGGCTTTCGGAGTGTGATCTGCGTCACACCCTAAGACGACGAGTTATGGTTAGGTATGGGATCGAATGAACCGCCGCAGGCTTACGAACGGCGGGTGACATGGAGATGCGACGATGTCGCGAATTCTAGCAAATTCAGCCTTCTATGATGAAGGTCTGATCGATCACCGCAACGAGCGGCCTTTGGCGGTCGCCTTTGCTACTATTCTCATCGTGTGGACGCTGGCGTTCGGCCTGGTTTCCCTTTCGGATCAAGTCCATGCGCAGTCGGGCCATCTCGCCGACGGCTGCGCGCGGGTGATCTCGGCGATGATGAAGTAGGGCCAAAGGCCAAGGCTTTCTCCAAGGCCCGGGCGGAATGCTCAATCGTTAACAGCCCGTCCCAACACCTCGCGCCTTGTCATGGGGCGCCCCGAGGGGGCCTCAGCATGAGGTCCGTTGCCAAAAGGATAACGATTAAGGATCGTGCCCTGGTCCAAAGGCCGTTCGCCGCTTGCATAGAAGCGGGCTTTCGCGTATGAGCCGCCTCCTTGAAAACCGCCCGGCCGAAAGGGCTGCCGTGGCGGTTTTTTCGCTCATTCCGATGCGAACGGGGCTCGCCGCCTCGCGAAATTCAAAAAGGGCGTGAAGCCCTAAGGAGAGCCAAATGCCCAAGTTGAAGACCAAATCGGGCGCGAAGAAGCGCTTCAAACTCACCGGGACCGGCAAGGTCGTCTACGCCCAGCGTGGCAAGCGCCATGGCATGATCAAGCGCACGACCAAGCAGATCCGCGATCTGCGCGGCACGTCGATTCTGTTCAAGACCGACGGCGACAAGGTCAAGAAATACTACCTGCCGAACGGCTGAACCTTTCCCGGAGATTTGAATCATGGCACGCGTCAAAAGGGGCGTAACCGCCCACGCCAAGCACAAAAAGGTGCTCAAGGCCGCCAAGGGCTATTTTGGCCGGCGCAAGAACACGATCCGCGCCGCCAAGGCTGCGGTCGACAAATCGATGCAGTACGCCTACCGCGATCGCAAGAACCGCAAGCGTGAGTTTCGCGCCTTGTGGATTCAGCGCATCAATGCGGCGGTGCGGGAGCACGGGCTGACCTACAGCCGATTTATTTCCGCCCTTGCCGCGGCGGGGATCGAGGTCGACCGCAAGGTTTTGTCCGACCTCGCCATTACCGAGCCCGCGGCCTTTGCCGCGATCGTCGAACAGGCGAAGGGCGCGCTGCCGAAGGCCGCCTGAGTTCTTCCCCTTCCCCATTGGGGGAGGGTGGCGCGAAGCGCCGGATGAGGGGTCCGCCGTCCTTAGCGCAGTTGCTGCGCGGGCGATGCTCAAGAATCCTCTTCGTCATGCTTCGCGCGGCACCTCTCTGTTAGGGGAGCAGGTCGTCCGCCGACTGGGTCCGAAAAGATGACTGATCGGGATTCTCATCGAGAGCAGATTCGCCTCGCTGCCAACAATGCCCTCGAGGTAGCGACCACCCGCGCGCAGCTGGAAGCCGCTCGCATCAACTTTCTGGAAAGAAAGGCGAGATCACCTTACTATACAATGATCTCGGTTCATTGCAGATTGACGAACGCAAGCGTGAAGGCGCTGCCAACAATGCGCTGAAATTCGAGTTTGAACAACGGCACACGATAAAAGAAGCCGAGATCAAGGCGGCCGAGCTCGAGGCCCAGCTCAAGCGCGAGGCGGTCGATGTCACGCTGCCGGTCCCCCTGCCCGGCGTCGAGACCGGCCGCATCCACCCGATCAGCCAGGTGATGGACGAGATCACCGCCATTTTCGCCGAGATGGGGTTCTCTGTCGCCGAGGGGCCGGACATCGAGAGCGACGACTATAATTTCACCAAGCTCAACTTCCCGCCCGGCCATCCGGCGCGCGAGATGCACGACACGTTCTTCCTCGAGCCGGACGCTAACGGCGAGCGGAAGCTTCTGCGCACGCATACGAGCCCGGTGCAGGTGCGCACCATGCTCACCCAGAAGCCGCCGATCCGGGTCATTTGCCCCGGCCGCACCTATCGCCGTGACGCCGACCAGACGCATACGCCGATGTTCCACCAGATCGAGGGCCTTGTCGTCGACCAGAGCGCGACGCTCGCCAACCTCAAGTGGGTCCTCGAAGAGTTTTGCAAGGCCTTCTTCGAAGTGCCGCATGTGGGCATGCGCTTCCGCCCGAGCTTCTTCCCCTTCACCTCGCCCTCGCTCGAGGTCGACATCCAGTGCCGCCGTTCGGGCGGGGAGATCCGTTTCGGCGAGGGCGAGGACTGGCTCGAAATCCTCGGCTGCGGGATGGTCCATCCCAATGTGCTCACGAATTGCGGCCTCGATCCGGAGGTCTATCAGGGCTTCGCCTGGGGCATCGGCCTCGACCGCCTGGCGATGCTCAAATACGGCCTGCCGGACCTGCGCGACTTCTTCGACGCGGACCTGCGCTGGATCAATCACTACGGCTTCAAGCCGCTCGACGTCCCGACCCTCGCGGGGGGACTGAGCGGATGAGCGCGCTTTGCTCATTCATGGAATAATGAATATGGCCTGGATTAGAAGCTTTGAGCGACGCGAAGGGCGCGGTCGAGTGCAGCCTTCGCAGGTCGTCGGTTTTGTTAAGATCTTCGACCGTCCAGACGGCGGGCCGGTCATTCAAATTGATACGGAGGGGTCGACCGACCGAGCTAATCCGGGAAAGCAGAGTCAAACTATTCAGATGGGTCGAGAGGCCGCGCAAGAGCTCTTCGAAATTCTCAAGCGCACCTATGGTTTGGGCTAATGTCAAAAACAATACGCGGCCTTTCCCGAGGCTTGAAGTGACAACTCTGCAGATCGAGGTTGAAGACGCGCGACCCGTCGCCGCCGAGTGCGACGGTCGTCACCTCAGCGTGACCCTGGCCGACGGACGTGTGCTCCAGACGCCGCTTTGGTGGTATCAGCGGCTCTTGGCGGCGACGACCGAGCAAAGGTCGCAAACCCAGCTTTCGCCGCTCGGAATCCACTATCCAGAAATTGACGAGGACATCAGCGTCGCGAGCATGCTGCGGGGAGCGAAGGCCCCCGGCGCTAAAGAGCCTGTTTCCAAGTTGAGCTGACGCGCCGACCAAACTGACACTGTGCAAACTGATCCACAATGAAATTCACCCTCGCCTGGCTGAAAGACCACCTCGACACAACGGCCTCGCTGGCCGAGATCGCCGATGCGCTGACTCGCCTCGGCCTTGAGGTCGAGTTCGGTCGAGGACCCGGGCCAAAAGTACGACGGCTTCGTGGTCGGCTCCGTGATTGAAGCCAAGCAGCACCCGAACGCCGACCGGCTGAGGGTCTGCATCGTCGACGCAGGCGGCGAGCCGGTGCAGGTCGTATGCGGCGCGCCGAACGCGCGCACCGGCATGAAAAGCGTGTTCTCGCCCGTCGGGACCTATATCCCCGGCAAGAAGCTCACCCTCGCCAAGGGCGTCATTCGCGGCGTCGAATCGAACGGCATGTTGTGCTCGGCGGCCGAACTCGAGCTCAGCGACGACCATCAGGGCATCATCGAATTGCCCGACGACGCGCCGGTCGGGGTTCCTTACGCGCGCTTCGCCGGGCTCGACGACCCGGTCATCGACGTCGCAGTGACGCCGAACCGCCCCGACGCCGCCGGCGTTGCGGGAATCGCGCGCGATCTCGCCGCCGCGGGACTTGGAAAGATCAGCACGCCGCAGCCCAAACCTCATGAAGGCGCATTCGACTGCCCGACCCGCGTGCGCCTCGATTTCGCGCCAGAGGACAAGCATCTCTGTCCGGCCTTCGCGCTTCGCCTTGTCCGCGGCGTGACCAACGGCCCCTCGCCTGAGTGGATGCAGAAGCGGCTGAGGGCGATTGGCTTCGCCCCATCAGCGCGCTCGTCGACATCACCAATTACATCACCTTCGACCGCGGACGTCCGCTGCACGTGTTCGACTTCGCCAAGGTCGCGGGCGACCTCGATGTGCGGCGCGCCCGCGCCGGCGAGAGCGTGCTGGCGCTTGACGGCAGATCTTATGCGCTTGACGACAGCATGGTCGTCATCGCCGACGGGAACGGCGTCGAGTTGATCGCCGGAATCATGGGCGGCGAGCATTCCGGCTGCGACGAGACGACGCGCGACGTTCTCATCGAAAGCGCGCTCTGGGACCCGACCGCCATCGCCCATACCGGCCGCAAGCTCGGGATCATGACCGACGCGCGCTATCGGTTCGAGCGCGGCGTCGATCCCGACTTCTGCGTGCCCGGCTGCGATCTCGCGACCGAATTCGTGCTCTCGATCTGCGGCGGCGAGGCTTCGCGCATGGTCGTCGCGGGCGATCCTTCGGCGCCGCGGCGCGCGATCCCTTTCCCCTATGGCGAAGTGAAGCGGCTGCTCGGCGTCGATATCCCGCGCGAGGAGGGTGGGGCGATCCTCCGCCGGCTGGGCTTCGGGGTCGAGGAGGGCCATGTGCTGATCCCCTCCTGGCGCCCCGACGTCCAAGTCAAGGCCGATGTCGTCGAGCAGATCCTGCGCATCGCCGGGGTCGACCGCGCGCCGCCCGCTCCTCTGCCCCGGCTCGACGAAGGCGTGCCGAAGCCCGTGCTGACCCTCATTCAGAAGCGCACGCGTCTCGCCAAGCGCACGCTTGCGGCGCTTTCGCTCCGCGAGGCGGTGACCTGGTCCTTCGTCCCCAAGCCCGCGGCCGAGCTATTTGGCGGCGGCTCGCGATCGCTTGCGCTCGCCAATCCGATCGCGGCCGACCTTTCCGACATGCGGCCGAGCCTCATTCCGGGCCTGGTGGCGGCCGCCGAGCGCAACGCGCGCCGGGCCACAAGCGACGTCGCGCTGTTCGAGGTCGGGCAGGTGTTTCTCGGATCTGGCGAAAACGACCAGCGGATCGCGGCGGCGGCCGTGCGGCGCGGCCGCGCCAAGGCTGACGCGGAAGGCCGGAACTGGCGCGGCGGAGGGCTTGTCGACGTCTTCGACGCCAAGCGCGACGCGATGACGCTTCTCTCGGCGCTCGGCGTGAACGCGAACGCGGTGCAGATCGTCCCCGGCGGCCCGTCGTTCCTGCATCCAGGCCGTGCGGCGACCCTCCAGTTCGGGCCAAAGACGGTCGTGGGATGGTTCGGACAATTGCATCCGAGCGCATGCGAAGCGCTCGACGCCGAAGGACCGATCGTCGCTTTTGAGATCACGCTCGACGCCATTCCCGCGCCGAAGGCGAAACCGACCAAGACCAAGCCGAAGCTCATCCGCTCGGACTTCATGGCCGTAGAGCGGGACCTTGCCTTCGTCGTCGCCGAGACGGTCGCCGCCGCCGACATCCTCAAGGCTGCGGAGAGCGCCGAACGTTCGCTCGTGGCGAAGATCGGCGTCTTCGACGTCTATCGCGGCGAGGGTGTGCCTGAGGGCGCGAAGTCGATCGCCATTCACGTGACCTTGCAACCGCGCGAACGCACGCTGACCGAGGCTGAAATTGACGCCTCTATATCCAAGATCGTGGCCGAAGTGTCGAAAAAGACCGGCGCCATGCTCAGGA
Source organism: uncultured Alphaproteobacteria bacterium (assembly GCA_963696665.1). GTDB lineage: Bacteria > Pseudomonadota > Alphaproteobacteria > Rhizobiales > Beijerinckiaceae > Roseiarcus. The sequence continues at coordinate 18,400 of CAVOLE010000027.1, read as the reverse complement.
GCTGAAGCCGTGGCCGCCCGCGCCGCGATCGCGCTTTCGCTCGCCGCTCTCGCTTGGACGGCAAGCGCGCGCGCCGGAGACGATCCGGCCTGCGCGCAATATCGGGAACCGATGGCGTACAACCTGTGTCTCGCGCAGCACGGGCCCAAGGCGAACAGCATCGGGAAACTTCGTGGCCCACAACCCGGTCAAGCGGGGCAGAATTGGGTTTGGTACGGGCAGGCGCACCGCCACGCGCCGGCCGCACGGTTCTATAACCAAGAGGACGCCCACCGCGTCCATGGCCGCATGCATATGGAGTTTCGCGTCCGCTGAGTGAGGGCGTAAGAACGGTGAGCGCGGCGCCCGAGCCCGCGGAAATAGCGCAGGCGCCGCGCTCGTCCCCGCGCCGTGGGAGACCAGCGCGAGGGCCGCGCTTCGCGCCAAGCCCCAAGGCGCGGGTACGCGGAATCCTCATCTCAGGTGACCGACCGCCCCCGCGCCCGAACCCTCTCATGCCTCGGACGGACAGAGACCCCACCCACGATTGGGATATACGATTGCGCGGGCGCTGGCTGTGATGGCCGTCACAGTGTGATTGAGAAAAATGCTAATACACTGCGATTTATGGAAAAGTTGGGCGTATTTGCACAGACCGTCTCCCCATTTATGTCGGCCCAAAGCCGTTGGGACGATGGCAAAGACGCTTGACGTAAGGGCCGGCGTCCGCCACCGTCATTCGGGATCATCGGCGGCGGAAGATGGTCATAAACTCGCTTTCAGCCCATCCTTGCTTCAAAACGCTCGACCCAGAGTCGTGCCTGGATCTCGATCGCCAATGCACTTGGCTCAAGACGCCGGCGGGCGCATGGGTCGTAGGCCAGGCGGACGAGGACCGCGACGTCTATTTTGTCCTGGCCGGCCGCCTGAGGATGGCGCTCCAGGGGGCGGGGCGCGACCATGTTTCGTCCGACATCGAGGCAGGGTCGTTTTTTGGCGAGCTGAGCGCCCTCGAAGGCGTCCCCGGCCCGCTCAGCGCCTTCGCGCTCGATGACTCGATCCTCGCCAAATTGCCGGCCACCGTCTTCGTCGCAACGATGTTCAACCACCGCCCGCTCGGCGAAGCGGTGGTTGCGAAGCTGGTCGTGCGCAATCGCGCAATGACGCGCAAGGTCGCCGAGGCGGCCGACATCTACGGGGACCGCCTCGCCTCCGCCGACCCGACGCCGTGGCGATCGGCGCGGAGCCGCTTTGACGTGGGCGCCGAAATGGGCGACATCAGCGCCAATTATCGACGGGCGCGGCGATGGTCATAAGCTCGCTTTCGGGGCACCCCTGTTTCAAGACGCTCGATGCGGAATCCTGCCGGATTCTCGATCGTCATTGCACCTGGCTCAAGACATCGGCGGGACAGTGGGTCCTTGGCCAGACGGCCAACGATCGCGACGTCTATTTCGTCATGACCGGACGCCTGAGGGCGGTGTCGCACGGGGTGAGGCAGGACCTGATTTTCTCCGACATGGAAGCGGGTTCCTTCTTTGGCGAACTGGCCGCTCTCGACGGCGGCCCCCGCTCGCTCAGCGTCTTCGCGGTCAATGACTCGACGGTTGCGAAAATGCCGAGCGCAGTCTTCGCGGAGACGATGTTCACCCACCGCCCGCTTGGCGAAGCGGTCGTCGCGACGCTGGTCGCGCGCAATCGCGCGATGACCCGCCGGGTCGGCGAACTTGGCGCGCTCGACGTCCGCAGCCGCGTCCACGCCGAGCTCCTTCGTCTCGCCCGCCCGGACCGCGAAGATCCCAAGCGCGCCATCATCCTCTCGCCCCCGAACCAGTCCGAGCTCGCCTCGCGCATCAACACCCGCCGGGAAACCGTGTCGCGCGAGATCAACGCCATGGAGCGCGAAGGCCTCATCGAGCGCCGGCGAGGCGCGATCGTCATCAATGACGCGCTGAGACTCAGCGCCCGGCTCGAGGCGACCGCGATCGGCGGCTAGCGCGAACCCAAAACTCAGGTGGCGACCTCGGACGCTCTGCGCTCAGCGATCGGGCGACGACGCAGGCTTGCCTGGGTCACGGCTGGCGGCGCGTAGAGCGCCCCCATCGGTCCGGAATCGGCGCCAGGCGAAACAACCTCGTCGATCTGGTCCAGGATTTCATCGCTAAGAACAACATCGGCGCCGGCGAGCAGATCGTCCAGTTGCTGCATCGTACGGGGGCCGAGGATCGCCGATGTCACGCCGGGGCGCGCCGACACAAAAGCCAGCGCCATGTGCGTCAGCGAGAGCCCTGCCGCGTCCGCGGCGGAGATGAGCCGCTCGACAGCGTCTAGATTGCGCTCGTCGCCCATCTGGGCGGGAAACGCAAACGGAGAGCTGTCATGGCCAAGCGGAAACGAAACTACGGACAGGAATATCGCCGGCGCAAAGAGCGCGGAGAGCGGCTTGGCGTTTCACGCGCGCGGCCCGTGGCCACGCACGCGCTGGCGAACGGACGCGTCCAGCTGGGATCGCCACGAATCCGCGCGGGCCCGAAAAGTCCGGGCTCAAGATGCTCAAGCACGGATCCAGCCTGAAGGCCGCGGCCAGCGCCAATCGCATCAGCCAGGAACGGCTCCGGCGATACCTTCGCGAGAACACGGAAGCGACCCGCATAGGGAAGGTCTGGCGAGACCTCGACCTTCGGCGCTTCCATTTGCCCATCTACTCGCGGGGCCAAATCGTCGAGCTCTGGCTACCGGATGACGAGGCGACGAAGGCGGTTCATATCACTTGCCGCGCCGTCGTCAGTAAGCCGTTTGGCGTCAGCGCTGTCGCCTTTGTTCTTGCTGATGAGGAAGTCAGATGCCGGTGTCTCGTTAAAGACGACGCCAGGGAGTCGGACGGGCCCTCCAGGAACGTGACCATAAAGCTGTCGTTGCCTAAGACGTTGGAGACGTTGCGGCGAAAGTGTTATCGAGAAACTCTCGGGCCCACCGAGCTTGGTTTGCTTTGTATTCGGCATGAATACGCGTCAGGTCGGCCGATCCAGGGTCAGCGGCCTGAATTGCGGTAGAGGCAAACAAAAGCACCAGCCATCAAGAGAGTCGTTTTCACGGGGTGGCCCTTTCCCCATTTGGGCGTCGCTGTTCATTGTTCCCCGATTTTCCACAATGCTACGCGGGCAAATCAAACGATCAATGATTGTGTGTCCCTCCCGAATCCCGAATTCGCTGAAAGCGAGCGCTTCGTCCCGCCGGTTGTCCGCCGAGGCACGTTACCCTGGCATATACCCTAAAGATGCTACGAGAAGATGGACTTTCAAGACAACTCGTAAGCCGTTGAAAGCGTTGGCGACTCCGGCAGGGCTCGAACCTGCGACCTGCCGCTTAGAAGGCGGCTGCTCTATCCAGCTGAGCTACGGAGCCGAACCCATGAGCCGACCCGGCCTCATGTAACGCTTTAGTGCGACCAGGGGACAATACGGTTCGGCGCGAAATTGTCGGAGTAAGACAAGATCTTGGGCGCAACTGGCTTCGGCTCCTCGACGCGGTAGGCGATGCCGCTGCGCTCGGCGTAGGCGATCGCCTCTTCCTTGGTGTCGAACCTGAGCTTCACCTGCGAGCGCATGTCGGCCGAACTCGTCCAGCCCATCAAGGGCTCGATCTCGCGCGGCTTTTCGGGCTCGTATTCGAGCAGCCAATCGTCTTTCGACTGCACCGACTGCATGGCGCTGCGAGCCGGCTGATAGATGCGCGCGGTCATGACGGCCCCTAATCCTCTCCCAATCGTAATGGTCGGGGCAGCAGGATTTGAACCTGCGACCTGAAGTACCCAAAACTTCCGCGCTACCAGGCTGCGCTATACCCCGATTTTCGCTCGCGTGGCTAACATGAGCGCAAAGCGCGAACAAGGGCGCGGCTGCAGCCGCAAGGATCGACGGAGATCGGCGCTCATCCCGCCTCCCGCAAAAATCGGATGAGCGCCTCGGCGGTCTCCCGCGGCATGAGATCCGGAAAGAAATGACCGCCCGGCAGCGACGCGGCCTTCACGTTGGCGGCGCGCTTGCGCCATTCGGCCGGAATGTCGAACAGCTTGGCCATGAGCCCATTCGCGCCGTAGAAAACGAGCAGCGGCGTCTCCACCTTGCGGTCGAGATCGGCCGCGTCGTGGTCGAGGTCGATTGTCGCCGCCGCGCGATAGTCGGAGCACGAGCCGTGGATCATGGCGGGGTCGCGCCAGGCGTCCCGGTAGGCTTCGAGCTGCGGAGCGTCGAAATCGGCGAGCTTCGCCGCGCCCCAGCCGACGAGGCAGGTCTCATAGAAGAAGTCCGGATCAAGGCCGATCATGCGTTCCGGAAACGGCTCGGGCTGGGACAGGAAATACCAGTGCCAATAGGCGCCGGCGACTTGCCGGTTCGTCTCCATGAACATCGCATAAGTAGGCGCGATGTCGAGGACGGCTATGCTCTGGACGACGCTAGGATGATCCAGCGCCATCCGATGGGCCGTTCGCCCGCCCCGATCGTGCCCGATCACGTGAAACCGTTCATAGGTTAGCGCCCGCATGAGGCGGACCTGATCCTCAGCGAAGGCGCGGAAGCTATAGTTGGAATTGTCCGGCAGGCGCTTCGGCTTCGAGGATTCGCCATAGCCGCGCAGGTCCGCGCAAACCACCGAGTACCCGGCCTCCGCAAGGCGCGGCGCGATGCGCGCCCACATCGCGCGGGTCTGCGGGAAGCCGTGCAACAGCAGCACCGGCGGTCCGCTTCCCGCCGTCGCGCAAGCGATTGAAGTCTCCTCGTCGACTTGAACCACGTGGCGTTCGAAGCCCTCAAACATCGGATCACTTCTCCGGCGCGACGACGCGGATGTGAAGCTCGCGCAATTGCTTAGGGGTCGCCGGCGAAGGCGCGCCCATCAGCAGGTCTTCGGCTCGCTGGTTCATCGGGAAGAGCGCCACCTCGCGCAGGTTCTGCTCGCCCGCGAGCAGCATCACGATGCGGTCCACGCCCGCCGCCATGCCCCCATGAGGCGGGGCGCCATATTGGAACGCGCGATACATGCCGCCGAACCGCTCGACCACGGTCTCCTCGCCGTAGCCTGCGATCTCGAAGGCTTTCAGCATGGCCTCGGGGCGATGGTTGCGGATGCCGCCAGAGGCGAGTTCGTAACCGTTGCAGGCGATGTCGTACTGGAACGCCTTGATCGCGAGAGGGTCCTTGCCGAGAAGCGCTTCGAGCCCGCCCTGCGGCATGGAGAAGGGGTTGTGCGAGAACTCGAGCTTTTTCTCCTCCTCATCCCATTCGTACATGGGGAAGTCGACAACCCAGGCGAAATCGAACCGATCCTCATCGACCAGCTTGAGCTCCTGGGCGACTTTCGTGCGCGCGAGGCCGGCGAATTTGGCGAATTTGTCCGGATCGCCCGCGACGAAGAATGCGGCGTCGCCCGCCTTGAGGCCAAGCGCAAGGCGGATCGCCTCCACGCGCTCCGGGCCAATGTTGTTGGCGAGCGGCCCTCGTCCGCCCACTCCGGCCGCCTTCGGATCGGCGGCGAGCGAGGTCTCGTCCTGCGATCGATCGAAAAACAGAATATAGCCGAGCCCAGGCTGGCCCTCGCCTTGCGCCCAAGCGTTCATCCGATCGGCGAACGTTCGCTGGCCCCCGCCGGGCGCGGGAATGGCCCACACTTCGTTTTTCTCGACCTCGAGCAGTCGCGCGAAAACCTTGAAGCCCGAGCCGCGGAAGTGCTCTGACACATCCTGCATGACGATCGGATTGCGCAGGTCAGGCTTGTCGGAGCCGTATTTGCGCATCGCTTCGGCGTAGGGAATGCGCGGCCAGGGCGACGGCGTGATGGGCTTGCCGCGGGCGAACTCCTCGAACACGCCCCGTATGACCGGCTCCATCGCAGCAAAAACATCGCCTTGCTCGACGAAGCTCATTTCAACGTCGAGCTGGTAGAACTCCCCCGGCAGGCGGTCCGCGCGCGGGTCCTCATCGCGAAAGCAGGGCGCAATCTGAAAATAGCGATCGAACCCCGCCATCATCAGGAGCTGCTTGTACTGTTGGGGCGCCTGAGGCAGCGCATAAAACTTGCCGGGATGGATGCGCGACGGCACAAGGAAGTCGCGCGCGCCTTCGGGGCTCGACGCGGTGAGGATCGGGGTCTGGAACTCGAAGAACCCCTGCTCTTTCATCCGTCTGCGAAGCGAGTCAATGACTTGACCGCGCAGCATGATGTTCTGGTGAAGCTTCTCGCGCCGCAGATCAAGGAACCGGTACCTGAGCCGCGTGTCCTCCGGATAGGGCTGGTCGCCGAACACCGGCAGCGGCAGATCGCCGGCAGGCCCAAGGACTTCGATCTCGCGCAGGTAAATCTCGATAAGGCCGGTCGGCATTTCGGGATTTTCTGTGCCTGCCGGGCGCTTGCGCACCTTGCCGTCAACGCGGATCACGAATTCCGAACGCAGTTTTTCCGCTTCGCCAAAGGCGGGCGAATCGGGATCGACCACGCATTGAGTGATCCCGTAGTGGTCGCGCAGATCAATGAACAGCAATCCTCCGTGGTCGCGGATGCGATGGCACCAGCCGGAAAGCCGAACGTCGGCGCCGTCCTCGGCGAGGGTCAGGGCGCCGCAGGTGTGGGTGCGGTAGCGATGCATGATAAGGTCTTTTTTCGCGTCAAACGCCGTTGAACCGCGGTGCCTAAACGAAAACGGAGACAGGGGAAAGCGCGAAGTCGATCGCAATCGCGACCCGCGCCGCCGCGCCCGATCGCCGCGAGAACCCTCTTCCCATTTACTGTCGGCGTCCTGGCCAGTAGACTTGAAGGCCGCATTGCCGTTCAGCTTTCGCCGAGACGAGAACAGATGACCGCCCCCTCCTCCGTCGCCGCCGCCCCGCCCGAGCTGTTTACGCTCGGGAACGATGACGGCGTCGTCACCCTCACCTTGAACACGCCGCGCAATCTCAACGCGCTGAGCCTCGAGATGATCGAGGCGCTGATCGCCGAGTTCGAGGCGATCGCGAGCGATGATCGGGCGCGGGTCATTGTGCTCGCGGGCGTCGGATCGGCGCTCAGCGCCGGCCATGATCTGAAGGAAATGCAGGCGCACCGGAACGACTGCGACAGGGGCCGCAGCTATTACGTGGAATTGTTCGCGCGCTGCTCGGCGCTCATGCAAGCCATCGTCGCGCTGCCGAAGCCGGTCATCGCGGCGGTCGAGGGGGTCGCCACGGCGGCCGGCTGCCAGCTCGTCGCCGCCTGCGATCTCGCGATCGCGGGCGAGAAAGCCCGCTTTGGCCTCTCGGGGGTGAATTTCGGCCTCTTCTGCTCGACGCCGCTGGTCGCGGTCGGCCGCGCCGTCTCGCGCAAGCGGGCGATGGAGATGGCGATGACTGGCCGGCTCTATAGCGCTCGGGATGCGGAGCATTTCGGCCTCATCAACAGCGTGGTTCCCGAGGGCCACGCCCTCGAAGAGGCGCAGGCGCTGGCCGAGACAATCGCGCAGCAATCGGGACCGACGCTGGCGATCGGCAAGCGCGCCTTCTATGCCCAGATCGAGCAGCCGCTCGATGAAGCCTATTCCACAGCGTCGCTGGCGATGATCGACAATCTGGCCGAACCGGATTGCGTGGAAGGGATGAGCGCATTCCTGGAGAAGCGTCAGCCGACTTGGGAAAGAGACCGCGGCGATTGACTGCAATACAACCCATGGGCGAATCCCATCCAAACAAAATCAAGGAAATGAAAGGAAAATTGCTTTTATTTCCTTTGATCTATTTTGGCGAATCGGGACTTTTCAAAGGGTTACAGAGGAAAAAATAAAAATATTTCCTAGGTTTCCGCTCGCCTCTCCAGTTGTGTGCAGAATGGCTCAACCACCTCTTTTTCTCATCGCCGACCACTGGGCCTGCGACGCGTGACTTGGATCCTGCTCATGAGAAGATCATAGCCCGCATTTTCTGTTTTTGCAAACATTCGCCGGACCATTTATCGCGCTCGCTGCCGTTGGCTTCCTTTGCGGCGCTCCTCGGACGTTCGATCGTCATGGCCGCCCCGGACCGGGATCCAGGACTTCTGACCCGGCGGCACGACGCTAGAGCCGCTACAGATTTCTCTGCTCACCCGTCCAAAGGCTGACTTTATAAGAGCCCTTGGCGCGTGTCGTCCCGCGGCGCGGCAGTCTCCACCGCCGATTCACGATTGCCAACCGTGACAAGAAAAGACAGATTTAACTTTGCAGTGATTCGAAAAGTATGAGTTGAAATATGAAAAAGCCCGGATTGGACCACCGCCATCGCGACAAGGATGGCGAGATTTAACAAAAGCGCAGCGACACCCTGAACAAAAATCTGTCGAAGCCCATTCAACAATTCTCTCCCGACACGACTCTCGGCGAAATGAGGACGAAGACGGGCAAAGTCAGCGAAGCCGCCGTGAGACGAGCCGCGGCTAAACTGAAGTAGGGAAAGGCGAACCCGCCGTAGGCAAGGTTGCGCTCGCGATTGCGTGCCCGGACGCGCCAGCCGTGGCGTTTGTCGGCTTTCCAGCGGGCATTGGGGGGCGCCTCCTCGCTTTCAACGCGCTCCCTTGGTTGGCGCGCCTAGCGGCCAGCGCTTAAGCAAAAAAATGCCCCGCGTAGGGAGGGCCGACGCGGGGCAAAGCGGCGCGCTGGGCTGGGGGGCAAATTTAGCGCGCCGAGCCCAATAAACCCGCGCCGCCCAGGATTGTTCCGCCGCGAATCTCTTTTTTTAAAATTTTTTGTCGCGCCCAAATCGGCCGATCGCCATTCGCGAAGCGAGAAACTTTGCCCGACGCACAGTCGAGCCGAGCGCTGCTCGCGGACCGCTCCCAGAAATGGCCAGATTCCGCTGTTAGCGCCCAAACTGCCGAGACCTTTGGTCCTTCCCTCGCACCTTCATGGGCCGGAATGAAACCATCCTGTCTGACCGCCGCGCCTTTCATGATGCTCGCCTTATGCGCCGCCGGCGCCCAAGCCGCGCCGGACGATCGGGCGCCGGACGATCGGCGATCGCCGTCACCCCCGACAATTTCGTCCGCGCCGAGTTCGATCTCTATTTCAGCGGCGTGGTCAAGGACGGCGGCTTTGGCAAATTCATGCATCGCCGCGAACCGACGGATGTCGCCAGGCAAACAATCATCCGGATGAACCGCGACACGCTTTATTCGGCGGCGGTGTTCGATCTCGATGCGGGTCCGGTGACGATCACCCTCCCCGATCCGGGCAAGCGCTTCCTGTCGATGCAAGTGATCGACGAAGACGAGTACACGCCCGAGGTCCACTATGGCGCCGCGGTCAGGACGCTCACCCGGGAGCAAATCGGAACGCGCTATGTCCTTGTTGGCGTCCGCATCCTGGTCGATCCGAACGATCCGAAGGACATCGAGGCGGTCCACGCGCTGCAGGATGCGATTGAAGTCACCCAGCCCGGCGGGCCCGGGACCTTCACGATCCCCAATTGGGACGCTTCGACGCAAGTTAAGGTGCGGGACGCCCTCATCAGCCTCGGCGCGACCCTGCCCGACACCAAGGGCATGTTCGGTGAGAGGGGCAAGGTCGACCCCGTGCGGCGCCTGATCGGATCGGCGGTCGCCTGGGGCGGCAATCCCGAGGGCGAGGCCCTCTATCTCAACGTCACGCCAGCCCATAACGACGGCAAGACGATCTACAAGCTGAACGTCAAGGACGTGCCGGTCGACGGCTTCTGGTCGATCAGCGTCTACGACGACAAGGGCCATTTCGTCCCCAATTCTGAGAACGCCTATTCGCTCAACAACCTGACCGCGAAGCCGGCCGGCGACGGGTCGTTCGCGATCCAGTTTGGCGGCTGCGACGGCGCGATCGCCAATTGCCTGCCCGTGCCGGCCGGATGGAACTATCTCGTGCGCCTCTATCGGCCGAAGCCCGAGATCCTGAATGGCGCATGGACCTTTCCCGAGCCGCAGGCGGTGCGCTAAAGCGCGATGCGATTGGGTCGAACCAGGCCCGTCATTGCGAGCGGAGCGAAGCAATCCAGGGGAACATGGGGTGCGCTACGGCTCCTGGATCGCCACGTCGCCATAGCCCGTCCGGAAGGACGGGCGTCTTCCGACGCCCTATGGCTCCTCGCGATGACGGTTCCATCCGAACGAGCCCCGATCTCATCCTTCGAGACGCCGCCCCCCAACTAAGATCTGAGGGCCGCGCGCCCTCAGGACGAAGGCGGTGGGGGGAACAGTGACATCCCCGCTGCATCGGCATAACTGGCACACGAGCGCGGAGTTGATTTGACTTTTCGGCCATATGATCTATGGGGAGTCTCGCCGAGAGCGAATGAAGGCTCCGGCGCGGCGCGAGGCTTGCGCGTCAGGATCCGCCAGCACGATTGACGCGGTCCACCTAGGCCCCCATATCACGAGACAGCGAATGCGAGGCGTTCGCGCAAGCGAGAACAGATGAAATTTAGCGAACTCGGCCTGAGCGAGAAAGTGCTCAAAGCCGTCGAAGCGTCGGGCTACGACACGCCGACGCCGATTCAACAACAAGCCATTCCTTACGCCCTTGAAGGCCGCGACGTCTTAGGGATCGCCCAGACGGGCACCGGCAAGACAGCCGCCTTCACCCTGCCGATGCTGTCCATGCTGGAGCGCGGACGCGCTCGCGCCCGCATGCCGCGCACGCTCATTTTGGAGCCGACGCGCGAACTCGCCGCCCAGGTCGAAGAGGCGTTCGGCAAATATGGAGTGAACCACAAGCTGAACCTTGCGCTCCTGATCGGCGGCGTCTCGTTCGGCGATCAGGAGGCCAAGATCGCGCGCGGCGCCGACGTGGTCATCGCCACCCCCGGCCGCCTGCTCGACTTCACCGAGCGTGGCGGCCTGCTCCTGAATGCGATCGAGATCCTGGTCATCGACGAAGCCGACCGGATGCTCGACATGGGCTTCATCCCCGACATCGAGCGCATCTGCAAGCTCGTGCCGTTCACGCGCCAGACCTTGTTCTTCTCGGCGACCATGCCGCCGGAAATCACGCGCCTTGCCGATACGTTCCTGCACAATCCGGTGCGCGTCGAAGTCTCCCGCGCCGCCACGACCGGCGAGAACATCACCCAGACGCTGGTCCCATCGGGCGGGTCGCCGGAAGAGAAGCGCGAGTCGCTGAGGCGCATCATCCAGGGCGCCGAGAATTTCAAGAACGCGCTCATCTTCTGCAACCGCAAGCGCGATGTGCAAGTGGTCTACCGTTCCTTGCAGAAGCATGGCTTCTCGGTTCTGGCGCTGCATGGCGATCTCGATCAGCGCATGCGCATGGCGGCCCTCGACGCGTTTCGAAGCGGCGAGGTCCAGCTCCTGGTCTGCTCCGACGTCGCCGCCAGAGGGCTCGACATCCCCGATGTCAGTCACGTGATCAATTACGACGCGCCCCATCATGCGGAGGATTACGTCCATCGCATCGGCCGCACGGGACGCGCCGGCAAGTCGGGCCAGGCGCTGACCATCGTCTCGCGCATCGATCAGAAGGCGGTGGCCGAGATCGAGAAGCTCATCGCGCGCAAGATCGACTGGCAGGAGGGCGCGCAGTTGCCCGCCGAGGCCGACGAGGCCGAGGCGCCGGCGCGCGACCAACGACGCCAAGGGCGCGGAGGCGCTCGGACGCGGTCCCCGCGGCGCTCGCCGAGCGGAGAGGTCGAGCGTACCGATCGGCATGCGGCGGGCCAGCGGCCGGATTCCCGCCATCACCACGCCGAGCGTCCGGCGCGCGAACGGATCGCCGCCGAGGCGGAGCGCCACTCCCCCGCACGTCCACCGACTTACGGCGACCGGCCGCAACGGCGCGAGCATCCTGCCCGTGACGACGAGGCGCCGGTGATCGGGCTTGGCGACCATGTGCCCGACTTCCTCCTGCGGCCGGTGAAGGCGCGCGCCAAAGCTGCGCCCGAGCCGATCGAAGCGGACGAGTAACGGCCTCGGCTTCGCCTTAAAGGGCGGCCGACACGGGGCGCTTCGAGATGGGAAGGCTCGGTCTTTATCCGGCCCTGATCGTCGTGATCTTTGGCGCTGTCGCCCCGTTTTTCATTTTCAAGCTTGGCCGCTTCATCGGATTTGCGCCGCTCCTCGCTTTGGCCTTCGTCCTGGGTCTCGGCTACGGCGCGGTGAAAGCGGAATACCCTTGGGTTGCGAACGGACTGATCGGAAACGTCGTCTTCATGGCGGCGAGCGCATTCATCCTCCTCGCCTACGCCGCCATCAGCTACAGCGCCGGCGGCCTGATCGACAAAACGATCGCGTCTCTTCGTCGGGAGTGAGCCCGCTTGCCTTGTTGTCATTCCCGCGCAAGCGGAAATCTATACGATCGTAAGGCCCTGACTGGATGCCCGCGTTCGCGGGCATGACAAGTGAAGGTTATTTGGATTTCGCTCGACCTTGCGTCCGCTTGGCGCCCGCCCTCGGCTTCGCCTTGGCGTCGTCCGCGCCGCGCGCCGCTTCGAGCCCTGCCGTCGCCCAGCGGCGCAGCTCATCGCCATCCTCATGCGCAGAAGCGGGCGAGCTCCAGTAGGACGTCGGCCTCGACTGGCCCTTCGCCACATAGACGAAAGGCGCAGAGCCGGCAGCGGAAAACTCGAACTGCGAAAGCGCGCCGGTCTTAAGGACACTTCGCCTTCAGTTCGATGGCGAAGCACGAGCCCTCGGCATAGACGCCAGCGCCGCCGAACATCCGTTGACTGTGATGGACCCGAAGGGCCCGAACATCGCTTTCAGGCCCTTAGCATCCATGGGCCCGCCCGAGGCTCAGGCTGGCGCGTGAAGCGCTTCGGGGCTCGCGGGGGTGATCGCGACGCTCTCGCCGCAGCCGCAGGCCGAGGTCTCGTTGGGGTTGGAGAAGGCGAAGGTAGCAGATAGGCGGTCGACCTTGAAATCCATCTGCGAGCCAAGCAGGAACAGGACGGCCTTGGGGTCGATCAACAGCTTGACGCCCTTGTCCTCGACGATCTCGTCGGTCGGGCTCGCCGTCTCGGCGAGTTCCATCGTGTAGGACATGCCGGCGCAGCCGCCGTTCTTCACGCCGACGCGAAGACCCGCAATCGGCTTGCCCGCCGCTTCGGTCAGCTCGCGCACGCGCGCCGCCGCCGCGTCGGTCAAGGTCATCACCTGTCGCCGTAACAGTCGGGACGCCATTCCTGCTCTCCATCAACCGGGTTCAAGCCCCGGTCGGTCGCCCAATATATAGCATCGGGCCGGCCGGTTTGACAGGGCGGCCGGATTTGCGGCGCAACGGCGTGCATGTCACCCGGGCGCGTGAAAAATCCGGAACGCAATCGCGACGACGGCGATCGCCCCCGCCAAGACCAGAACGGAGCGAGGCCCGACGACGAAATAGAGATACCCGTTTCAATTCGCGGCCATCACAAGCCCGAGCGCCATGAGGATGCAGCCGAGGACTATCAACAGGACGTTCATGGCTCTCACCCCGCGAGGCCCGCGCCGAATGCGCCACAATAAACGAGGGCGCGCCAAAAAAACGTAAAATTCCGCGGGCGCGTTTGCGCGTCGCGCCGTTCATGATAGGCGGAACAACGATGTCTTTCCCCCGCCCTCCGAAGAAACGCGTCCTCACCCTGCACGAATGGGAGGCGAAGCACTACGTCCTGGCGGCGGTGATCATCCTCGTCGTCATGGGCCTGTTCGCCTACAGCTGGGCTTAACCCTTTGCCTCGATCTTCTTGAAGCCGCACGCTTTTCGACCGAACTCAGAACGTGATGCCGAGCGGCGTGGGGTCCAGCGCGGACAGGCCCTAGGGACCTGCCGCCGGGTTCGTCCAAGCATTGCGTGATGACGCTACGATCAGCCCGGGTCGGCGCCAAGCGCGCCACGACGGGAGCGTAGGCCTTTCGAGTGACCAGGCCTTCGCTAAGATTTGCCGCGGCCAGCCGGCCCATTCGTGCTTTGCGAGCTTTCATGACCTCTCAGCGCCCTTTGATGAGCCGCGTCTCCGCCTCGATCCTGGCGCTGGGAATCCCGTTCGCCGCCCAAGCGTTCGTTTGGGCTTCTCCGGCGGCCGCCGATGGTCTCGTCGCGAGCGATGTCTATGCCGCTCCGCAACGGCTGGTCGCGGTGGACGGAGCGCGGCGTCTCAACCTTTATTGCGTCGGCTCCGGCAGCCCGACCGTTATCCTCGACGCCGGCTCGGGCAACTCGATGGCGACCTGGCGACATGTGCAGGCTGAGATCGGCCAGACGACGCGTGTCTGCGCCTACGATCGCGCCGGCCTCGGCTTCAGCGACGCGGCGCAGCGTCCGTCCGACCTCGTGAACATCGTCGATGACTTGGCCCGGCTGGTCAAAGCCGCGCCCATAGCGGCGCCGTTCGTTTTACGTCGGCCATTCGCTGGCCGGCGCGATCGGTCTTCTCTATGTCGCGACCTATCCCGAGGACATCGCCGGCGCCGTCATGGTCGAGCCTGCCTTCGCCGGCGAAGTCGCCGCGCTGGAGGCGCCTCTGCCTCCCGACAAGCGCAACGTGATCGCTGACGCGTTCCGGCGAAGCCTCGAATTCGACGACGCCTGTCTTACCCTCGCTCGCCAGGGCGGGCTCGATTCGCCCGCGACCGTCGAGGCGCGCGCTTGCGTCGATGTCAGCGGCAATCCCGACACGCTCGACGACGTCCTTCGTCGGGTCACCGTCCATCTGCAGACGCTTCCGCGCGTGTGGGAGGCGCAAAGGTCGGAGCTTGCCGGCTTCACGCCCGAGAGGAACGAGCCGGACGTCGATACGCGGGAGCTTGACGCGGTCCATCCATCCTTCGGCGACAAGCCGCTGATTGTCCTTTCGCGCGGCGTTGAAGAAGGCGCGCCGGGCGTCCCGCCCGCCTATCTGCCGGAGGTCGAGGCGGCTTGGCGGGCGGGCCATGACCGGATCGCCGCGCTGTCGAGTTGGGGCGTCAACACAATCGTTCCCGGCGCCCGCCACTATGTCCAGATCGACCGGCCGGAGGCGGTGATCGACGCCGTGCGGTTGGTTGTCGAGGCGGCGCGGTCCCAATAGCCGTCCGCCCTTTAGCTTCAAGCCGCGCTGTGGCAAAGCCTTGGGCCTTCAATCGAACTGGATTGTCCCTTGCCGCTCGAAAGCCAAGCCGATCTGCTCCGCCGCATCGCCGAAGCGCTTGAGCGTCACGCGCCCCCAGCCCCTGCCAAGCCGGATTTCGAAGCGGCCGAGGCCTTCATCTGGCGCGCCGACAGGGGCGCGCTAGCGCCGGTTAAGCGCGTCAACCGCGTCGACCTTTCGCTCCTGCGCGGAATTGATCGGGTGCGCGATCTTCTGGTCGAGAATACTCAGCGCTTCGCCCGCGGCCTGCCCGCCAACAACGCGCTTCTTTGGGGCGCGAGGGGCATGGGCAAATCGTCGCTGGTCAAGTCGGCCCATGCCGCGATCAACCGCGAGGAAGATGTCGCCGGCCGCCTCAAGCTGGTCGAGATCCATCGCGAGGACATCGAGGGCCTGCCGGCGTTGATGAGCCTCGTGCGCGACGCGCCCTATCGGTTCATCGTCTTCTGCGACGACCTTTCGTTCGACGCCGGCGACACGTCGTACAAGTCCCTCAAGGCGGTGCTCGAGGGGGGCGTCGAGGGGCGCCCATCGAATGTGCTCTTCTATGCCACCTCGAACCGGCGCCACCTTCTCCAGCGCGACATGATGGAGAACGAACGCTCGACCGCCATCAATCCGGGCGAGGCGGTCGAGGAGAAAGTGTCGCTTTCCGACCGGTTCGGCCTCTGGCTCGGCTTCCACCATTGCAGCCAGGACGATTACCTCGCGATGGTTCACACCTACGCCAAGCACTTTCGTCTGGACACGTCCGATCAGTTCGAAGCCGAGGCGCTGGAATGGGCGACGACGCGCGGCGCGCGATCGGGCCGCACGGCCTGGCAGTTCATCCAGGATCTGGCCGGCCGGCTCGGCAAGCCGCTCGACGTGACCGGAGGGTGACGAAATACAATCCTGCTAAGCTTCCGGCGCTGGATCTGGTAGCGAACTTGCTACATCCAGCTGTGAAGTTAGGTTTTTGAAGCCGCGAGAAGCGACTGCGATGGCTATCCCAGACTACCAAACTCTGATGCTTCCGGTTCTTCGCGCGGCAGCCGAGGGGGAAAAGAAAGTCGCGGACGTTGCCGATCTAATCGCAGACCAGATTGGGCTCAGTTCGGAAGAGCGGGGGGCGATGCTACCCAGCGGTCGGCAAAGGCTCCTTCACAACCGCGTCCACTGGTCCAAGTTTTATCTGACGAAGGCAGGTCTCATTAGGTCGCCGTCTCGCGGGAGATTCGTGGCTACAGAGGAAGGACGAAAGTTACTCGCCACAAACCCGGAAAGGATCAACGTTCCCCTCTTAATGAAGCTGCCCACGTTTAAGGATTGGTACGTGAATCAGGGAGAGGCAGCGCCCGAAGCTGGCGAAGCCATTTTCGATCCTAAAACAACGAAGGTAGTGAACGTTACCCCCGAGGAACAGATTGAGAGCGCTTACCAAGCGGTGCAATCGGCATTACGAACTGATCTACTGGAGCGGATTGGTCAAAACTCGCCCTCCTTCTTTGAACAGCTAATCGTCGATCTACTCATCGCAATGGATTACGGCGGATCCCGCAAAAGCACGGCATCTCAACTAACGGGCCAAGCAGGAGATGGCGGCATCGACGGTATTATTAATGAAGATCGGTTAGGGTTGGATCGGATTTACGTACAGGCAAAACGATACGCAAAAGACCACCCAGTGGGACGTCCAGAGGTCCAAGCGTTTGTGGGAAGTCTTGTAGGGCGCGGGGCAACAAAAGGCGTTTTTGTGACGACATCGACTTTCAGTCCGCAGGCGCGCGATTATGTGCTTCACCTCACCCAGCGCGTCATCCTCGTCGATGGCGAGAGCCTTGCAGATTTAATGATTGAGCACGGAGTGTGAGTCCGAAAGACCAGAGCAATCGAGTTTAAACGCTTGGATGAGGATTTCTTCTCCGAAGATGATTGATTTCGCTCGCTCGTATCCAACCTCACGTCCACCTTTCTGGACCTCAACTACCCGCTAAAGCTCCGGTTCCGTTAAATCGAAGTTCAGGGGACAATGCGAGCAAAACTGACCAAAGTCATTCTTGCGCTGCTGTTTGCGGCGCTTGCGGTTTGGCCCGCCGCGGCCGCGACCGTCGGCGAGCGTCATCTCGTCGCGCATGAGGCGTCGGCTCCGCTGCGCAACGCATCGCACAGCGACGAGCTTCGGATCACGGTTTGGTATCCGGCGGCGGCTCAAGCGGTCGAGGCTCCGCTCAATGTCGGCCCTCCCGACAAGCCATTGTTCACGCCCGGCTCCGCGGCTCGGAACGCGGATTTCGAGGACGCCCGCCCGCGCCCGGTGATTTTGCTGTCGCATGGATTCGGCGGATCGGCGCGAATCATGGCGTGGTTCGGAACGGCCTTGGCGCGCCATGGCTATGTCGTGATTGCGGTCGATCACCCAGGCAACAACGGACGCGACCCGATGACGGTCGGCGGCGCGGTCCTCTACTGGGAGCGACCCGGCGATCTTAAGACGGCCCTCGACACGGCGAAGATCGATCCGGCGATCGGCCCCCATCTCGACCTCAACCGGCTCGGCGCCGCGGGCTTCTCGGCCGGCGGCTTCACGACTCTCGTCGCGGCTGGCGCGCGTGTGGACTTCTATCGCTTTGTCAGATTCTGCGACGCCCACCCGGACGATGGGATCTGCGCGCCGCAGAAAGAGTTTCAGTTCTCGCGCGCGGACGCCGAAGCGTTCTTCGCTGAGCCCGCCGGCGCTGCCGAGCTCGCTCATGCGAAAGACGATCTCAGCATCGCAGGCGTGAAAGCCGCCTTCGCGATGGCTCCAGGAATCGTCCAGGGCCTCGACCCTGACAGTCTCAAAGGCATGCGGAATCCGGTCGCGATCATTTTGGGCGACGCGGATAAAGTCGCCCCGCCCGGAACAAATGGCGAAGTCGCCGCCGCGCTCATTCCCGGAGCCAAACTGACCGTGCTCCCGCGCGTCGGCCATTACGATTTCCTCGCCGAATGCACGCCAGCGGGGGACGCCGTCGTTCCGGTCTGTCCCACCGACGTTCCGCGCGCCGCGACTTACAAGGCGGCGATCGATGGCGCCTTGGCTTTATTCGGCGCGACGCTCGGCGGGGATTAGGCGTATGCGGTCCGCAGCTCGCATGTCGAACTCGAACAAGCGGCTCATCTCAAACGCTCGGCTCCTGACGCCGCCCGTCGCCCGCGCGGCCAATTGACCAGCGTGAGGCCTGCAATGACCAGCACGATCGCCAGAGAAAAGCCCCAACTCAAAGTCTCGCCGAACACCAGCCAACCGGCGAACTTGTCGGCGACCTCGACCTTGACTGCGTGGCTCGTCATGGCCGAATTCTCCGCGC
>CAVOLE010000026.1:0-5105 GCA_963696665.1 uncultured Alphaproteobacteria bacterium | reverse complement strand
GCTCGGCTGGCCTCGGCTCCGGCTCTTCGGACGAGGAGATGTTCGTGCTGGAGCGAAGATTGTCCCGACTGGACCGGAGGTGTTCGCTGAAGCGGAGATGGTCGTGAAGGTCAAGGAGCCGCTCAAGCAAGAGCGCAAGCTCCTCAAACGCGGGCAGATCCTGTTCACCGACCTGCATCTCGCGCCGGATCTCGAGCAGACGCGCGACCTCATCGCCTCGGGCGCGACATGCATCGCCTACTAGACGGTGACCGGCGCTCATGGCGGCCTGCCGCTGCTGACCCCGATGTCCGAGGTCGCCGGGCGCCTCGCGCCGCAGGTCGGGGCGCATGCGCTCGAAAAGGCGCAGGGCGGGCGCGGTGTGCTGCTCGGCGGCGTGCCGGGCGTGGCGGCGGCCGATGTGCTGGTGCTCGGCGGCGGTGTGTCGGGCACACATGCGGCGACCATCGCGGTCGGCATGGGGGCCTCCGTCACGGTGGTCGATCGCTCGCACGAGGCCTTGAAGCGGCTCTCGGCCGAGTTCGGCTCGGCTTTGCCCACCATCTATTGACCCGCGCCTCGATCGCCGATCTCGTCAGGAACGCCGATCTCGTGATCGGCGCGGTGCTGTTGCCGGGCGCGGCCGCGCCCAAGCTCATCACCCGCGACATGCTCAAGACCATGCGTCCGGGCGCTGTCATCGTCGACATCGCCATCGACCAGGGCGGCTGCGTCGAGACGTCGAAGCCGACCACCCATTCGCATCCCACCTATGTCGTGGACGGGCATCGTCCATTATTGCGTCGCCAACATGCCGGGCGCCGTTGCCCGCACCTCGACCTTTGCGCTTAACCACGCCACCCTGCCGTTCGCCCTGGCGCTTGCCGACAAGGGCTGGCGCAAGGCGCTCAAGGACGACCCGCACCTGTGCGTGGGCCTCGACGTGCACGACGGCAAGCTGACCTGCGAGCCGGTCGCGGCTGCGCACGGCCTCGCCTACACCCAGGCCGAGACCGTGCTCGCGGCGTGACCGGCGCCGCCGTCTGACGCCCGTGTGGAGGCCGCTGATGCAACCTGGCGGGGCGAGTTCGCGCAAACAAATGCAAGTCTTTGCAAGAAAATAAAAACAAATTTCCTTTTTTTTGCTTTTATTTACTTGGATTTGTTTGGCCGAATTGGGCCTTTTCAACGGGTTACGGCGTAAAAAATAAAAAAAATTGCGCTTCTATCTGGGGTTGTAGGCGGGTGTTTCGAACCGCACCGTGACCAGTTGTCAACGACTGTTTTGCTCCTTTCATTGCACCTGCCCAACCCCGCCCGGATCAACGGTCGAGTTCTTCATCGCCGATGATGATAGCGGTGACTTCTGGTTTGCGCAAGAAAATGTCGGCAATTTGTGAGTTCGCTCGGTTGGTACCCGATTTCACCGCTTGCTAGCGGAAACTCTCGGTCCCGAGTATTTGGTTCCGCTAGTGGCGCGAAGGATCCTTGCTTTGCAGGCTTTCAGTGCGCTGCTCGCACCTTATGCTTTGCTATTCACCTTTTTAGCGCGACCCGTCATATTTGGATCATGAAAGCCGATTGGTTCGAAATGAAGGAAATCCGGAAGCGCCGCCTTGCGGAGGCAGTTTGGATTCCACTACGTGCCGAGAGACCCTCACTAAAGAGGGCAAGTACGGATATCCGGGCTATCGGCGAGAGTTCTTCGGCTTAGGTAGTCTTGCTGTGCCGGTGGCCAAGCGCAACGTTGCTGCCAAGTTAGGTTGGCACGATATTGGGATCATTCATGACCAGGGGGTTTGGGCCACCAAGGACTTCTACAAGCCAGCTGAGATATATCAATATAACGAGGGTGAGGATTTGGGCGTCGAGTTGGCAATGATCCAGCACTTCGACGGAGCCGAGCAGCGACAGTGGCATTTGAATCAGGATTTGGTTTTCGCGCTCGGCCTTCTGCGCGAAGGGGACGTATGGCTCAGGCCTGGAGAAGGTTATGCGGTTGTTGCGCGGCTACGGCGTGATGCGGACGGCAATCCGGCGCCGATGGAGATTAGAATGAATATTTGCGCGACTATTTGTGCGCAAGAGGATTGATCTTGAGGACAACATCGTATCGCACGCGCGACGTGATCGTGGCTGACCCCGCCGATGTCGGCTCACCTCAGGAAACGGGAAATGACGGTGCCGCGCGTTTCGAATTGCGCGTTTATCCTCTCCTTGAGGGCGGACACGGCGATGGCACGTTTGCTGTTTTCCATGTCGCGCGTACCGATGTCGATCCCGAAGAAGACGTGCCCGTTCCGGGCCCGGAAACCAATGACAATGTCGAATTGAAGAGTTGGCAAGGCCGACGTACAGGCAAAACATATTTCAGAGTCTAAGGTGAGGTATGGCGCGACGAAGAGATTGAGCCGGGAGCCAACAGCACTGGAGTCAGGCGTGACCAGGTCCCCACAGGCATTTCCTATATCGTTGACGCATCCGGCGCGAGGATGACCAGCGAGGAACTCGACGACCAGGACAAGGCGCGCTGGCTTTGGTTTCACCCCTCCGTCATTCCTGACCTCCTGAAGCCCCGCGGTACCGGCTTCAAGTGGTATACTCAGGAGACCGCCGGAGTGGGCTCGGCCCAGGGCCCGTGACGCATTTTGGATTGAATGCTGTCGGGTTGGAGACCGCGTATGCCTATGACATCGCGAAACTCGATGCATGGCAGCAACGCATCTGGTCGGGCCACAATGTTGCACCAGAAGGCGGTGTTTCAAAGGAATTGCTATCGGCGCAAATGCGCGCCGAAGTGGCTAGCAGCAAGGTCCGGAAAGAGAACTCGAAGAGCCGCTGGCCATGATCGATCCACTGTTCGTGGCGGCCACTGGATCACCACTTTTCAGGGGCCACACTGGAACGGAAACGCTCTTCAAATCCATCAACCGTTTCCGGGCGCTTGATCGTTACGAACTTTCGCCCTCGCAAAAGATATTATGCGTCTGGTTGCTGACCGGATCGATGTCGATGCACGACACCGGATTGCGCCGCCACCACCTAAAGAGAAATGGGGCTCGCTCAAGTCTCTTGAGAAATATCGATCGACACTTGTTGCACCGGAAGAGGCACGGAAAGTTATGGGAGCGCTGTTCGGGTCGACGAACTGAGGCTCGCTGACGCGCATCTTGCCGCAAATGACCTTGAAAGTTCACTTAGACTGGTCGGGATTAACTCGCAGGAACCACCACTAAAACAGGCCTATAGCCTGATATACAATACAGCCAAAGCGATCTGGAGCATCGGTGATATCGTTCATCGACATGTCCAGGAAAGGCGAAAAGTCGCCGACGCCGTGCAAACCTCGTAAACTCAGTCGATTAGGCCGGGTTTGCGCGCCTCCAATCTCCGCGAGTTGTTCGGGGTCTCGAAGCAATAAAGGCCGAGCTTCGGGCTCGGGCCTCTCTCAAGGATGGCGCGTGAGGAGTGCGGCCCAGGCGCTTGCGGTCTTCACCTCGCCCCGATCCGCCATGTGACAGTCGTCATAGCGATCCTCGGCCGACAGGAGCTTGTCGGTGTCGACCCCGGCCTCGAAGCGAGGGCCGGCCGCGGCGAGCGTGCTGGGCGGCCTGGATGGGATTGGGTTCGGACCAGCCGGGCAGGCATCGGGTCGCGGTCGACACGAAAATCTTGGCGTCGACCGCATTGGCGCGGAGCGTGTCGGCGAACGACAGGAACTCTTGCTTGTATCGGACGGGATCGGTCTTCAGCGCGAAGTCGGATTCGCCCTGGTGCCAGAGAACGTGGGTCACCCGATAGTGCGTGACGAGATCCTGGACGAGGGAGATCATCGACGTGTTGAGCGCCCCGCCCTTCGCCCATTGCGCGACAGTGGAGCCGCCGACTGCGACGGGGGCGAGGATCACCCGGTCGAAAGCGTGGGCGGCGATGAGGTCGTCCGCCATCAACGTCCAGTACTCTCCGGCAAAACCGTTCGAGCCAAGAAGAGGAGAAGCCGCCACGTAACAGCGGCCGCCGACGAAATTGAGAACACGGTCGGGATGGCGGGTCTCATGCCGCTGCGCGCCGCTGTTCGCGGCATTGGACTGTCCGGCGATGAGCAGCACGGCCGTCCTTGGCGTCTGTTTCGGGCATGGGACCTCGATTTTGCCGGCGTATTTCATGAGGCGCCCCGCAGAGTTCGAGCGCGAGAGGCGGCGCCTCTGACGTAGATACAAATGGCTTCGGCGGTCCCTCGAGGACGAGAAGCGAATAGCGCACCGGCCAGATCCGGACAACCCCGGCCCAGACGCCAATGATCGCGCCCGCGAGGAAAAGGCTCAGCGCGAGAAGGGCCAATCCGCCAATGAAGGCGGTTCTTCGCCTGACGTCATTTCCGAGAACAAGGGTCACCGCGCGATCCTTCAATCTGACAAAACGAGGCGGCAATTCGAGAGATCAGAACGGCGCGGCTCCCCAAGGCGGCACCCAATCGTGGGATGCCGGGCCGCCGTGGCCGCAAGTCAGCGCCATGTCTCCGTGGGGGAGCCCATGTCGGGGAGGGGACGGCGGGGAAGGAACGATGTTCCGCGACAGGATGTCGCGTTGAGCGGCGGTGAGATTAGGCGCGATCGCCACATAGGCGTTGGCCATCGCGCCGAACATCGCTTGCATGGCGGCCGCATGCCTCTCCATCCGCTTCAGGCGCTCGCCCGCATCAACCGGGAGGGGCCGCGGAGGGGCCGCGGCGCAAGCCCGGTCGGCCTCTCCGGCGGACGCGCGCATGGCGTCCGCGAACCGTCGCCAGGCGTCCTCCTGGCTGGGTTCGGGCGAGATGCGCGCCTCGAGATAGGCGAGTTTCGCGGCGAACAAAGCGCGCCCCTCGGCGCACGGCGAACTGTCGTCCTGAGCCGGCGGGTCGGCGCGGGCGTCCATGGCGTGGAGCGCCCAAATGCCGGCGCCGGAAAGGGCGACAACAATCACCGCGGTTCGCGTCGCCCGGGCGGATAGGAACGGCATGAGAAACTCCGGTTCGCATGAAGGTGGTCCGACCGGACTAAACGCGCGATGTTTCCGGTAAATCTCCTTAGTGTTGCGGATGATGACAAAGGGCGTGCGCGGCGCGGGCGGCCTGAAAATGTTCG
>CAVOLE010000025.1:0-6293 GCA_963696665.1 uncultured Alphaproteobacteria bacterium | reverse complement strand
GGCGCGGCGCCCCTTCGCCATGAGGCCGAGGCTCGCAAGGCCGACGAGCATCATCGTCCAGGTCGACAACTCGGGAACCGCCACGGTTGGCGTCGGGGGTGGGGGATCGATTACAACCACGGGTGGGGGATCAACTATAGCGGCGCCGGAAGTGCGGGTGATGACGCCGTCAGCGCCAAACATGCTTCCCGTCAGACCGCCAAAAACCACGTCGCCAAAGAAAATTTGCCCGGTGTTGAAGCCAGTCCACGCGCCCGGCGAGGGTGTGTTGAACAAGAGAGTGAGCATATCGTTTGCGCTGTCGGACACTCGGATTGTCCCGGTTGTCGATGCGCCAAGGACCACGGATGGGTCTAAAGTAAAAACGGACCCTCCCTCCACACTGATTTCTAGGGACTGGGCGGCATAGCTGGTGAAGTCGTCGCTGAAGTCCAAATTCATGGACCCGGTGAACGCGACCGGAGCGCCAAAGAAGGTGTTGAGGTCGCCGGAGAGACTGAACGTCTCGATGACGTCCGCTTTCGCGCCCGAGCCCATGAGCAGCAAAATCGCGGCAGCGCTCGCGGACGCGATTCGGCTCGCCCGTGAAAGGAGCGACCGTCGCCCGCCAGCCTCTGCATCAGTCTGCTTCATAGGCGCCCAATTCCAGCCCCCGCGGGGGACCTCTGCAGTCTCCTCGCATATACCATTAAACATCCAGCGAGAAAATTATTTTGTGACCTGGATCACAGATCGGTCTCGCGGCGGGCGAGCCTCGCTCCCGAGGCCGAGCAGCATCATAGCCGGAATCGGCGAAAATGGAGATGGCGGCGGGCGCAAGCCGCCAGTGAGGTCAGTCGCCTGCAACCTGGACGGGAGAAACGGACCCGCCAGCGAAGATCGCGCTGACGGCGAACATCTTGAGTGACGCCGCCCTGGCGCCGGGCGAAGGCCAACAGCGCAAGGCCCGCGATCGGGCCGGCCACACGTTCTGCCCGTCACAACGAGAACAACCTGGGTCGGCGAATCGTCTGCATCCAATGGCTCGGTCGGCGCCGCCGCCGCAGCCCCTCGAGGACCGCTTTATGGCCGCTTTGGCGCCGGCGCCGTCAAAACCATATGACTAAATTAGTTTGCGTTACTGATCACAGACAGATCACTCGCCGGCAAATGGCCCGGGGCGCCCGCGAATCGCGGAATTGGAGGCGCGAGCCGACTTAAGGCGACTTTCGCCGAGAAAGGCGTCCGCCCTTAAGGAACGCCAACGCATTAATCCAACTCAAGGCTTTCGGAGGACTGAGCCCGGCCGAGCAACCGGCCGCTTAAGAGTTGGGGAAAAGCGGGTCTAGCTATGGTCGAGGACTCTGCGCGCGATTTAACGAGTAGTGTAGTTTTCTCGCCTAGGCCCACGAGATGTCGTGGGACGGGTTTCAGAGCGAGTGCTGACCAGCGTTGCGCTTGGGCGAGTCCGCGCCAGGCGACGGGGTGGGATTCTGAGTAGGCGGCCGCCTTTGGCAGGGAAACGACGAACGAGGCGACAATGGCTTGGACGGACGAGATAGTCGAGCAGCTCAAGCAGCATTGGATTGACGGCAAAAGCGCGAGCCAGATCGCGAGTTTGCTCGGCAATGGCGTGACCCGCAACGCGGTCATCGGAAAGGTGCATCGGCTGGGCCTGGCGGGACGAGCCAAGGCGCCGAGCGCGACGATTCCGCGTCCCCGGCGCATGGCGCCTCCACCGGCGCATCGCGTTGCGGGGCCGCGCCTTGGTTCCTCGGCCCCCCGGATGATGCGCGGGGCGACCGCGCTCGCGCTCGCACCCGAGGCGCTGGAGCTTGAAGAGCCCGAGTTCGAGAGCGTCGTCGTGCCGATGTCGCTCAGGGTGACGATCGTGGAGCTGAAGGAATTGATGTGCCGCTGGCCGCTCGGCGACCCGGCGACTGCAGAGTTCCGCTATTGCGGGTCGCCCACCGCGTCCGGGCCCTATTGCGCCTACCATGGGAGATTGGCCTACCAGCCGGCCCAGGACCGGCGCCGCGATCGCGATCGGGCTCGCCGGACGCTGCTGCGCTGAGCGAGCGGCGCGGAGCGGCTTTCGGGCCGCCCCTTCGATTGAGCGAGGCTGCTAAAACGGCGCCCAGGCGCCTCCGTGCCAGTAGCCACGTCCGGGATGTTCGCGCCAGGCGTGGTGTCCGCCTTCCGCCCAGCGCCAATCGTCGGGATGAATGACGACGCCGGCCCCGGGCGGATAGGCGTAATTTTCGTGGACATGCCAGCAGTCGCCGTCTTCGTTGCAGACAATTCGCGCCGATGCGCTTAGCGAAGATAAGCCCCACAGGGCCACAGAGGCGGCGGAAATGAGCGCCAGTTTCGTAGAAGTATTCGTCGCGTTCCTCCATCGTACAGAGAAGCCTCCGAGAACGCGATAGGGTCTGGAGAGGTTCCTTACGTCGTCTTTCAGCTCATATTGCAGATCGGGAGCCGCCGTTTTTGTTTGCGATATAGTAGACAGTAGCGTTCGGCTGGCGCTGATCGGGTCGAAACAACAAACGGAGGCTTGGCGCGCGTGGCGGCCTTTGCGCACCCTCCGGTTTAAGAACGCGCCGCTCTCAGCGGCCTCCGCTGGATTCGTCGGAAGCGTCCCGTCCAGGCCGTTCCGATCACCAGCAATGGTCCTCATAAGCGCCGCTCACGCTGGTGAGCTTCCCTGCGGCGTCGGCTCGCCACAGCACGCGCGCGGTCCTGTCGCAAAGCAAACCATTGAAAACGAACATGCTCGCGTTGGCGTCGCCTTGAGGCCAATCCGGAACAAAGTTCGCCCCGACGAGGTAGCCGATCAGCTTGTCTTGACTGGTTCCAACCGGGAAGCGCTCCCGAAACCGGGCGTCGAGCTCGCGCGAGAATTGGGATTCGTCATTGGGCAGCGTTGCGACGATTTCCGGCATGATCCGAAGAGCCAGCGTCATTCGTCCCGCGCCGAACGATAGCGCCATGAGAAAGAGCGTCGCCGCCGCCCACGCCAGCCGGTGCATCCGTTCCATTCCGACTCAGTAGAATGAGAGCGAATGACACGACGGGCGCCAAGCCACAAGCAGGGCCGGCGGCCGCGCTCCGTGCGGGCGTAGATGCGAAGCAATCGATTGAGATTCGCGAGTAGCCTGTGTAAGTTACGGGGACGCGGCTGCCAAATGGCGCGGCGTAGGTGATTTGTCAATTTCAGGCTTCCGTGATCGAGGCCTGCCGCAAGGGGAAAAACATGAGGGACGAGGCGGGCGTTGCGATTGTCATCAGTGCGGTCTTGGCTCTGGCCATGAGCACTCTGAGCTCAACCGCACGAGCGGAAGAAGCCAGCACGAAGATACAGTCGCAGAGTGAGGCGTCGAAGTTCTCCTATGTCCGACTCTATTGCAGTCCGGACCACGAGACGCACTTTGCAAATCAGACCGCGGAACTCGCCGAGCAGAACTTTGCGCCTCCTGCAGCGCCAATCTCCATCGGCGCCGCCCAGCCATCTTCGCGCGTGTTTTTCGCAGGGTTTGGGCCACACTGGGCGCCGCCGACCTCGTGAACCACCTCTACCATCCGACCCCTGCAATCCAGTTCCTCACCGTGGCTAAGGGCCAATTCTCCATCACAGCGACGGATGGGGAGACGAGGCAATTGCACCCTGGCGATGTGGTCCATCTGGAGGACATCGCCCCTTGCAAAGGGCACATCACGGTCGTCGGCGACACGGTCGGATTTATGGTGTTCACGCGCTGAGCCTCAGCCGGAATGGCGTCGTGGGCGTTTTGCGAAACGCGGGGCCCACCTGGGCGACGAGGGCGACGCGGCGGAGACTGAGAGCGCGATGGAAGGCGCCCCGGGGAAGGACGAAACGCGGGCCGGTCTGCCCATTTTGGCTTTCGCTGACGCTCGCGCATTCGACGCCTGGCTCGAGGCTCAGGGCTCGAGCGCGCCAGGGCTCTGGCTCAAGTTGGCGAAGAAGGGCGCGCCAGAGCGGACGCTCGCCAAGGCGGAGGCGATCGACGCGGCTCTCTGCCATGGCTGGATCGATGGCCAACTGAACACCTACGATGACCATTACTGGTTGATCCGCTTCACCCCGCGCAAGCCGCGAAGCAAATGGTCAGAGCTCAACCGTGCGCGCGCAACCGCGCTGCTCGCCGAAGGTCGGATGCGTCCCGCCGGGGTTGCTCAGGTCGAGATGGCCAAATCGGACGGCCGGTGGGACGTGGCCTATGCTCCAGCCAGCACAGCCGAAGCGCCGCCCGACCTTGCCGCTGCGCTCGCCGCCAGCCCCAAAGCCGCCGCCTTCTTCGCCAGCCTCACGGGAGCCAACCGCTACGCCGTCCTCTATCGGATCGGCGCGGTGAAGACGCCGGAGGCGCGCGCCCGCAAGATTGCCCGCTTCGTCGCCATGCTGGAGCGCGGCGAGACCATCCACGGCTGATCTGCGCATCGCCTTGCGAAAGGCGCTCCGTTTCAGAAACTCCGCCGATGCGCGCGAGCATTTTGTGCCAATCTTCCGCCGGCCCGGAGAAGGCGGGTCCGGATTCGCAAGCCCATGAAGCCCTGTGGCGCTACCTGGCCCTTCCCCGCGTCCCAGAGACGGCGGCGGCGCTGAAACAGGCGACGACGAAATCGTCAACGAGCGCGACGATCCGCGCTACGTCGAAAAGTGGGGCCAGCTCGTCGAGGCTATGCGCAAGGCCGGGCTGCCGGACTAAACGCCGACCCGGCCAGCGGCCGCCTTACTGGACCTTGCAATCGGCAACCCGCGCCCGACCATCGCCGGCGTCGTCAAGAAACGTCTTGCGTCGGCGGGTGCATCCACAGACGAACCCAGCGCCGCTCAGGACGGCCAGGTCATCTTGCAACCGCTCTCCTCAAGCGGACCGGCCGCGGCGGCGCCGTCTACGACAGAGGCGACCTTGAACAGATCGTCCGGCGCTGATCCGCTCGCTTGCGCTTCGCCAATGAACAGCGAGGAAAGGAGCTGATTCTGACCGGCGCGATAGAAGGCCGGGTTTGGCCCGAGCGCGACTTCAGGCGGCAGATGAAAGTCCTGAAGCGCCTTCGCCATGTCGATGGCCTTGAGCGAATTGGCCTTGGCGGCAGCGAGCGCACAGGTCCAGATTGAGACATAGCCGAACCAGGTGCGCGCGGTCGGCACGCGGCCGGTGCGTTTCTTGGTCGCCTCGACGAACTCGGCGACATGCGGCACGCCCGGCTGGTTCCAGTACCATTCCATAACCCAGACGCCAATCCGGGCCTCCGGCGGCAAGCCCTCGAGCGGCTCCAGCTCCTGCTGCGCGCCCGCCAGGTGGACCTTCTTGTCGAGCCCGAACTGAACGGCCTGTTTCAAAGCGTTCGTCATGTCGTCGCCGCCAAGAAGGAACATGATGACGTCGGGGTTCGCCGCCTGCGCCTTGATCAAATAGGAGGAAAAGTCGACGGTGCCGATGGGAACCAGATCGCCGCCGATTTTCGTCCCGCCGAGCGCGGCGGTCGCCTTCACAAGCCCGGCTTCGAGCGTATGGCCGAAGGCGTAGTCAGGCGTAATGTAATAGAATTTCTTTCCGTATGCCTTGATGAGCGCGCCGGCGACGGCGTTGGCCTCCATCTGAGTCATGTTGCAGACGCGGAACACGTTCCAATGACAGCTCGAGCCGGTGACCGCGTCGGTGTGGCCGCCGGGCACGATGTGCAGGATGCCCTTTTCGTTGGAGACCTGAGCCATGGCGAGGGATAGCGCCGAGTTGACGTTGCCGATCAGGAAGTCGACCTTGTCGCCTTCGATCAGCTTGCGCGCCTTCATGACTGCAGTCCCGGCGTCTGCGCTGGTGGAGTCCTCGACGATCAGCTTGACCTGACGGCCCAGGACGCCGCTCTTGGCGTTGATGGCGTCGAGGGCCATTTGGCAGCCGACGAGCTCATTTTTGCCCAGCCCCGCGTAAGGTCCGGTCAGCGGATTGTCGAGGCCGATGGTGACGGCGTCCGCGGCGCGCGCGGTTTTGACGAACGGACTGAAGAGCTGCAAAGCGCCGAGTCCAAGCCCCGCGCCAAGCAACGCGCGGCGGCGGATGCGCAACAATGATCCGTTGACGGACATGTAATCCTCCCGTGATCAGGGCGCTCTTGTTATGGGCTTGAGGCCTCTGACGCTCGGTGATTATGCCCGAACTGCGCCCAATATTCGACAGGATCAGGCCCGCCCGACTCCTTCGGTCGGTGAAACCCGTTTCGCACTCGAAATGGAATGGCCGCTTTTGCTGTGAGTCCGGCCCGTTCCAAGGCGACCCACGCGTAGC
>CAVOLE010000024.1:0-252730 GCA_963696665.1 uncultured Alphaproteobacteria bacterium | reverse complement strand
GCCGCGACCGGGCGGCGCATCAACGCGGCAAGGCCGACGCAGCCCAAAAACAGGACGGTCAGGGCCAGGAACACGTCGGCGAGCGCCATCACCTCCGCCTGCCGGCGCACGATCAGGGCAAGCTGGCGGGTCGCCGCGAGCTCAGCAGGTCTGATCTGCGGGCGGCCAGCGCCGCGGTCATGCTGGCGAGGGTGTCGACCGCGCCCGCCGCCTCGACGTCACGGACTCGCGCAGGCGCTCGAGATGCAGGTCCATGCGCTTGTCGAGCAGCGTGTTGATGAGCGCAAGGCCGACCGCGCCGCCGAGGTTGCGCATCAGGTTGAAGAGGCCGGAGGCGTTCTTGATCTTCTGCGGCGGCATGGTGCCGAGCGCCAGATTGTTGATCGGCACCATCGACAGCATCAGACCCCACGCCGCGGAAGACCTGTGGCCAGAGCAGCTCCCAGAAGTCCCAGTCGACCGTGACATAGGAGGCTTGCCAGGTGCCGATGGCGAAGAAGACGAACCCGGTCGCGATCATGATCCGCGGGTCGACGCGATTTATCAGCCGCCCGGCTAGCGGGGCTGTGAAAAACATGCACAAGCCCGTCACGAACATCGTCTTGCCGATCATCAGCGACGAATAGCCGCGCACCACCGCGAGGTAGACTGGATGATGTAGGTGAGGCCGTAGAGCCCGATGCCGAGCACGAAGGCGAACATCGAGCCGGTCCAGAAATTGCGGTCTCCGAATGCGGTGAGGTCGACGATCGGCTGGCGCGCCGTCGCCATGCGCCAGAAGAAGGCCACGCAGCTTATTGCCGAGATGACGATCGCGATGGTGACGGGCTGGCTCTCGAACCAGTCTTTCGACTGCCCCTCTTCGAGGGCGTATTCCAGCGCCCCGAGAAAGCCGGCCATCGTGAGCAGACCAAAATAGTCGAAATGGGTGAGGAGCGAATAGTCCGGCTCGTCGAAGTCGATCAGGAGCCAGGCGGCGATGGTGACGATGATTCCGGGACCGAGGTTGACCAGGAACAGCCAGTGCCACGAAAACCAGTCGGTGAGATAGCCCCCGACCGTCGGCCCGATGGTGGTGAGCGTCGCCACAAGACCGATGACCGGGGCGATCAGCGGCTGCTTGTCGCGCGGAAAGATGGTGAAGGCGGAAGCGAACACGGTCGGGATCATGCCGCCGCCGATGAAGCCCTGCAGCGCCCGCCAGACGATCATCTCCTGATAGAATTGGCGTGGGTGCACATGAAGCTCATGAGCGTGAAGCCGCCGGCCGAAATGGTGAAGATGACCCGCGTCGACACCACACGCGACAGGAAGCCCGACAGCGGGATCATGATCACTTCGGCGACCAGATAGGCCGTCTGGACCCAGGTGACCTCGTCGGACGAGGCGGAAGCCCAGCCTGGATCTCGGAGAGCGAAGCCGAAACGATCTGGATGTCCAGGATCGCCATGAACATCCCGAACACATGAAGATGAACGCCGCGACCCGCTTGGCCGAGAAATCGCGCTGCGCGACAGCCTTCGGTGCGACGACAAGATCGGTGGCCGGCGACGCCCCGCCGGGCCTTATCGCGGCGACAGCGTTGCTCACGGCTTGACGCTGCGGGCGCCGAAGGCTTCGAGCCCGAGCGCGCCGAGCAGCGTCGGCTTCGGCAGCGCCGGATCTCGGGTGTGGACGGTCGCGACGACCGAGAGCCCCGGCCGCAGCGGGACCTCCTTAAGCACCTCCTCGGGGAAGGCGACGCGCACCGCGACTTCGCTGGACGACCTTGGTGAAATTGCCGGTCGCATTGTCCGGCGGCAGCAGAGAGAACTCCGATCCGGAGGCGGGAGAGATCGACTGGACGACGCCCTCGACCACCCTGCCGTCGAGCGCGTCGATGGCGACATCGACTTTCTGCCCCGGCTTGATGGCGGCGAGCTGGGTCTCCTTGAAGTTGGCGTCGACATAGGAATCGTTGAGCGGCACGAGAGCCATCAGGCGGGTTCCCGGCTGCACCAGGTTTCCGACCTCGGCCGCCTTGTTGCCGACGACTCCGTCGAACGGCGCGGCAACGCGGGTGAACGAAAGATTGCGCTCCGCCATCTCCAGCGCCGTCACCAGTTCGTTACGCTGGCGCGCCGCCTCGTCCTTCTGGGCCTTGAGCACGTCGAGATTGGCCTTTGACCCCTCGAACGCGGCGCTGGCCGACGCCTCGCTCGCCTTGGCGGCGGCCAGAGCGGCGATGGTGCGGTCACGGTCGGCGGTCGCCTGCTCGAGACGCTGCTGCGA
The DNA here is from genome assembly GCA_963696665.1 of uncultured Alphaproteobacteria bacterium. Classification (GTDB taxonomy): domain Bacteria; phylum Pseudomonadota; class Alphaproteobacteria; order Rhizobiales; family Beijerinckiaceae; genus Roseiarcus. Next base: position 250,459 of record CAVOLE010000024.1, on the reverse strand, counting down.
GCCGAAATTGGTCTGCGCGAGCTTATAGGAGCGGTTATATTCGAGCGCGGCGCGCTCGACCTCGGCCTCGGCGCTCTTCTCCTGCGCCGCAGCGCTCGCCACCTGCGCCTGCGACTGGGCGATGATCGCGCCCTGGGCGTCGATCTGGCGCGCGAAGCGGGCGATGGTCGCGTCCTGCGTGCCGATGCGCCCGCGCGCGGCGTCGACGGCGTTCCGATAGTCGCCGTCGTCGATCGCGGCCAAAAGATCGCCCTTGTGGACGACCTGGTTGTCGACCACCGGAACCTGAGTGAGGTGGCCCATCGCCTTGGCGGCGATGATCGAGGTGTCGGCGCCGACATAGGCGTCGTCGGTCGAGACCAGGAAACGCCCCTCGACGAAATAGTCATAGGCCGTCTTGCCGCCATAGCCGAGCGCGGCGAGAAGGAGGACCGGAACAATGAACCTGCGCAAGCCGGATCGCTTGGCCGGGGCGGGGCTCGCCAGCGCGCCGGCCGCGTGGGCATGCGCGAGCGCGCCGGAAGAGCCAGCCGCAGGGGCGGGGATTCCACCGCCCGCGGGAGCCGTGATCGCGCGAGACGCGGTCCCCGCGTCAGGCCCGGCGGCCTTGGACTCATCGACCATCTGAGAAATCCGCCCTCAAAAGAAGTTGACCGAACGGTTCGGTCATTTTCAATTGACGTAGCGCAGTCGAGAGCGTATTGCAACAAAAATCGAACCGAACGGTTCGGTCAGCGCGACCAAGCGAAGGACATAAGGTTCACTCATGGAATTGGAGGCTTTGGAGCGGGAAGGCGGCGCAGCCAATGACGGCGGCGCGAAACGGCGCCAGATCATGGACGGCGCGCGGCAGGTTTTTTTGAGCGCCGGCTTCGACGGCGCGAGCATGAACGACATCGCGCGCGTCGCGGGCGTCTCCAAGGGCACGCTCTACGCTTATTTCGACTCCAAGGACACATTGTTCGAGGCGATCATTCGCGGGGAGTTTGCGCAAACCGCCGAGCGCCTCTGCACCTTTCGGCGCGAGGGCGACGCGCGCGACATGCTGAGAGACTTCGGCGTCCGGCTGATCAGCCGGATGTCCGAACCGGACACGCGCGCGCTCGCCCGGGTGGTCATCGCGGAGGCGGAGAAATTCCCCAAGATCGGGCGCGCCTTTTACGAAGCTGGCCCGCTCTATGGGGCGAATCGGCTCGCCGCCGAGCTCGAGCATCTGGAACAGACGGGGCGCTCAGGATACCGGACTCCGGACGTGCGGCCTGGCAGTTCGTCGATCTCTGCCAGAGCTACGTCTACAAGCGCCTCCTGTTCGGGGTCGTCGACTCGATCAGCCGCGAGGAGATCGAGGCTTCGGTCGAGGCGGGGGTCGACGTCTTCATGAAGGCGTACGGCGCCTAAAGGGCGCTTACCTCTTCCTGAGGGGGTGGATCATGTCCTCGGGCCTCACCCACGCGTCGAACTGATCGCCAGTGACGAAGCCGAGCGCGAGCGCCGCCTCCCGCAGGCTCAAGTCCTCGCGATAGGCCTTGATTGCGATCTGCGCCGCCTTTTCGTAGCCGATGTGCGGATTGAGCGCCGTCACCAGCATGAGCGAATTGTCGAGATTGTCCTTGATCCGTTTCGCGTTCGGCTCGATGCCGCGGGCGCAATGCTCGTCGAAAGATCGGCAGCCTTCGGCGAGCAGCTGAATTGATTCGAGGACGTTGTGCAGGGTGACAGGCCGGTAGACGTTGAGCTGGAGATGCCCCTGCGAACCGGCGAAGGCGACAGCCTGGTCGTTGCCGAACACTTGAACCGCGACCATGGTCAGGGCTTCACACTGGGTCGGATTGATCTTGCCCGGCATGATCGAGGAGCCGGGCTCGTTTTCGGGGATTTTCAGTTCACCGATCCCGGCCCGCGGCCCGCTGGCGTAGAGGCGGACGTCGTTGGCGATTTTCATGAGCGCGCCGGCGAGCGTGCGCAGCGCCGCGCTGACGTTGACCATCGCGTCATCCGAGGACAAGGCGGCGAACTTGTTGCGCGCCGAGGTGAACGGCTCGCCGGTCGCCTCCGCGAGTTCGCGCGCGACCATTTCGCCAAAACGCGAGTTGGCGTTGAGGCCAGTGCCGACCGCCGTTCCGCCGATCGCCAGCGGCAGAAGCCCCTCGCCGGCGCGCTTTATCGTCATGATCGCGAGGTCGAGCTGCGCCGCCCAGCCCGAAATCGCTTGCCCGAGGGTCAGCGGCGTGGCGTCCTGCATGTGCGTGCGGCCGACCATCACCACGTCGGAAAAGGCCTTCGCCTTGGCGTCGAGCGTGTCGCGCAACTGCTCGACGGCCGGCAGCAGCGCGGCCCTGATCTGGCCCAAAGTGGCGACATGCATCACGGTCGGGAACACGTCGTTCGACGATTGACTCTGATTGACGTCGTCATTCGGATGGATCGGTTTTTTCGATCCGATTACCCCGCCGGCGATCTGAATGGCGCGATTGGCGATTACTTCGTTGGCGTTCATGTTGGACTGGGTGCCCGACCCGGTCTGAAACACGACCAGCGGAAACTCGGCGTCCAGCTTGCCGTCGATCACGTCCTGCGCGGCGCGGACGATGAGGTCGACCTTCTCCTTAGGCAATTGCCCAAGTTTGAGATTGGCCAGCGCGGCGCATTTCTTTAATAGACCGAAGGTGTGGACCACCGGCATGCTCCACCGGTGGCGCTCGACCCCGATCACGAAATTGAGACGCGAGCGCTCGGTCTGCGCGCCCCACAAGTGCTCGGCTGGCACCTTGACCTCGCCGAGCGCGTCTTTCTCGACGCGCCACTTTTCGTTGTTCGCTGATGCGCTCGTCATCATTCCGTTCTCCGCAGGGCGGCATTGTCGGGCGAGCTTAGCAAAAGCACGCCCTCGTTGCGCTTGCCTGGATCGCGTCGCTTCTCTATAAGCCGGCGCTTCGCGCCAGTTCGACACCCCTGGAGGCAGGGCGCGACTGACAATAAAGGACATCATCATGGCAGCGATCAAGCAACTCGCGGCCGTGGCGCGTAGCGGGACAGGCAAGGGGGCCGCCCGCTCCGTTCGTCGCGAAGGCCGCGTTCCGGCAGTCATCTATGGCGGCGGCGTCAAGCCCGAGCCGATCTCGGTCGACTTCAAGGACGTCAACAAGCTCATCTTCGCCGGACACTTCCTGACGACGATCTTCGAGCTCGAAATGGACGGGCGCAAGGAGCGGGTCCTGCCGCGCGACTATCAGCTCGACATCGTCACCGACTGGCCGGTGCATGTCGACTTCCTGCGGCTCATCCCCGGCTCGCGCGTGCGCATCGGCGTCCCGGTGCACGTCATCAATCGCGAAGCTTCGCCAGGCGTGAAAAAAGGCGGGGCCGTCAATCTGGTGCTGCACTCGGTCGAGGTGATGGCGCCCGCTGACGACATTCCGGAGGCGATCACAATCGACCTTGCGGGCCTCGATTTTCACGACTCGGTGCATGTGTCCGACGTCAAGCTCCCCGAAGGCTGCCGTCCTGTCAGCGCCAAGGCTGACCTTACCGTGGTGACGATCGTCCCGCCGACGGTCATGGCCGAGGAGGCGCCGACCGCCGCCGCGGCGGGCGCTGCCGCGCCCGCGGCCGCCGGGGCAGGCGCCGCAGCGCCTGCGGCTGGCGCTACGCCTGCGGCTGGCGCTGCCGGCAAGGGCGCCGCCGCGCCCGCTGCTGGCAAAGGCGCGGCTGCGCCCGCTGCTGCGGCGAAGCCGGCCGCCAAGAAGTAGGCGCCTGAACGCGGTCGAGGCTTTGGCCGGCGCCGCTCGGGCCTTAGCCTTGACGCCGCGCCGCGGTCACGCTGATCGAGGACCCCATGCTGGTCATCGCGGGACTCGGCAACCCGGGCGCACGATACGCGCGCAACCGCCACAACATCGGCTTCGTGGCGGTTGACGCGATCGCCGAGCGCGGCCGGTTCGGCCCGTTTCGCGCCCGGCATCAGGGGCTGGCGGTCGACGGCCTGATCGGCGAGGAGCGGGTGATGCTGCTCAAGCCGCAGACCTACATGAACGAGTTCGGGCGCAGCGTCGGCGAGGCGTTGCGCTACATGAAGCTCGGCTTAAGCGCGCTCGTCGTGATCCACGATGAACTCGATCTCGCGCCCGGAAAGGTGAGGGTCAAGGTCGGCGGCGGCGACGCCGGCCACAACGGCCTGCGCTCGATCACCGCTCACCTGGGCCCCGGCTACAAGCGCGTCAGGATCGGCATTGGCCATCCCGGCGACAAGGCGCTCGTTTACAACTTTGTTCTGAGCGACTTTGCGAAATCCGAGGCCGGATGGGTCGAAGCGGTCTCGCGCGCCATCGCCGATGCCGCGCCGCTCCTGGTCGCCGGTCAGGACGCAAGCTTCCAGAACAAAACGCATCTCGCGATCGAGGCGGCCGGCTTCGGCGAGAAGCCCAGCGCCTGACCGGTCAAGGCGGCCCTCCCCGACATAATCGGAACAATAAAGGCGGCCGCGCGCGGGTGCCTTCCGGGGAACATTGCCTTCCGCCATCGGTTGTTCTCGCAAATCCCCCAGAGGAGGCCCTCGTGCTCTTAACTCGAACTCTCGTCACGTCCACGCCGACACGGACTGAGCCGCCGAACTGAGTTGTGCGTGTTCGCGGGCGCTTTCGTCGATGGAGACGCGCGCGAAGGACCGCGCCGACGTAGCGGAAGCGCGGGAGCAATGGCGGGCGCAGCAGGCCGAATGGCGGCCGGACAATCTGGTGTTTGTCGACGAGACCGGCGCCTCGACCAAGATGACCCGGCTCTACGGCCGATGCCCGCGCGGCGAGCGCCTGGTCGCGCCGGTCCCTGGGGCCATTGGAAGACGACGACCTTCATCGGCGCGCTGCGGCAGGACGGTCTCGTTGCGCCTTGCGCCTTCGACGGCCCGATCAACGGCGAGAAGTTCCGCGCCTGGGTCGAGCAGTTCCTCGTTCCCCGAACTCAAGCAAAGGCGATATCGTCATCCTCGACAATCTGCCGAGCCACAAGGTCGAGGGCGTCAGGACGGCGATCGAAAACGCCAAAGCCCGTCTGCTCTACCTGCCGTCCTACAGCCCCGATCTCAACCCGATCGAGCAATGGTTCGCCAAACTGAAGGCCCTCTTGCGCAAGGCCGCGGCCCGAACCTTCGACACCCTAATCGACGCCATCGCCACCGCCCTCCAAACCTTCACCCCAGACGAATGCGCAAACTATCTCGCAAACTCAGGATATCGACGCCAATAATGAAAATGCTCTAGCAAGGTGAGCCATCGACACGGTCCCCGTGCGTCTCGAGCTCGCGCGCAAGAGTGGCACCGAGACGATCGGTTCCAAAAAGGTGACGTCTACAAGCGCGTCCAGGAGATGACGCACGGCCGCGCCGACGCCTGCATCGATGCGGTCGGAACCGAGGCCGAGGGGACTGCGAGCATCGACTTAATGGTCGACCGCGCGAAGACGGCGACATTCTGGACAGACCTCACGTGCTGCGCGAGGTGATTTCCGTTTTGTCAACACTTTGGCGGTGTCGATCGTCGACGTTTACGGCGGCTACCTTGACAAAATTCCGATGGGCTCGGCGATCAATCGCGAACTCACATTCCGGATGGCCCAAACGCCAATCCAACGCTATATGCCGAAGCTTCTGGAGAGGATCGAGAACGGGGAGATTGACCCTCCTTCGTGGTCACGCATCGCACCAAGCTCGATGAGGGGCCAGCGATGTACAAGACCTTCCGCGACAAGGAAGACGGATGCATCAAGGTCGTCTAGAGCATCGGACTGTCATTTGAATCCATACCCTGCGGCTTGGAAGTAGTTTGCACATTCCTCTGGGATGAAGAGATCGCAGATTTGCCCGATCGCCTTCCAGAGTTCGTCGATGGTGCGCATGGCCATGGCGCGGAGATGGGCCTTGAGTTTGGCGAAGGCCATTTCGATGGGATTGAGGTCGGGGCTGTAGGGCGGGAGAAACATGAGCCAAGCGCCCCCGCTCGCGAATGGCTTGTTCGGCGGCCGGGCTTTTGTGGGCGGGCAGATTGTCCAGGATGACGATGTCGCCCTCGTGCAGGGTTGGGACGAGCTGGGTGCGCACGTAGGTCTCGAAGATTGTCCGGTCCATCGGCGCGTCGATGACCCACGGCGCGGTCAGGGCGCCGCAGCGCAGTCCGGCGACGAAAGTCTGGGTCTTCCAATGGCCAAAGGGGGCCTTGGAGCGAAGGCGCTCGCCCCTCTGGCAGCGTCCGCGAGCCCGGGTCATCTTTGTGTTGGTTCCCGTTTCGTCGATGAAGATCAACCGATGCGGCTCGGCCCGCATCTTGGGCTGTCGTTCAGCCTTCCACGCCTCACGCGCCTGGCGCACGTCGGACCGATCGCATTCGCTTGCCTGAAGGCTTTTTTTTAAAGCTCAGGCCGTTGCGGATCAGCCAGCGCGACAGCGAGGCGGGGTCGGCTTTCACTCCGCTCACGGCATGGAGTTCGCCGGCCAACTCCGGCATGCTGATGTCGTCCTTCTCCGCCACGCGGCGCAAGATGAAGGCGCGGTGCGGGTCGAGCCTGCTGCGCCGCCAACCGCCGAGCGCCTTAGGCGTAACCGCCCCGCGCTGGCGAAAAGCCGTCATCAAATTGATGACAAACGAGGGCGACACCCTGAAATGGGCCGCCGCAGCACGCCGCGAATGCCCAGCCTCGACGTAGCCCACCACACGCTCGCGAAGATCAAGCGAATACGGCTTCGGCATCGCAAATCACCCCCCCACCGGAAGTGAATCACATTCTCCTCTCCGCGGGAATCCCCGACAATTCAATCTGACAGTCCGATGCTCTAGCTCGCAGGTTCTTCGAACGGAAGCCAAGAGAAATCGCGGCGGACCTTGAGTTCGATGACGGCCCGTGCACCGTCGCCGCCACGGTCGAAGCCTATTTCGCCGACCGCGAGCGGCGCGGCTCAAAGGGTCTGGCGAAGGACCGCGCCGCGGCGAACGTCCGCATTTTGCCCACGCTCGTGCGCTGGAGTTGGCGAAGCTGACGGCAAAGCGCATCGAAGATTGGCAGGCAGCGCTCGCAACTGCGCCCAAACTTGCGCGTTCCTCGCGCTTCGCCAAGGGCCGTAAGGAAACCGCGATTGACGCCGAAGACGCCGACGCCGTTAGGGCGAGGCGAGCAACGGCTAACCGAACGCTTACCGTGCTTAAGGCCGCGCTCAATCATGCCTATCTCAAGCGACGGGTTGCCAGCGATGATGCATGGCGGAGGGTGAGGCCCTTTCGCGGGGCCGACGCGCCGGTTGTGCATTTTCTGTCGGATGACGAATGCCGTAGGCTCGTCAACGCCTGCGAGGGTGGTTTCCGCGACTTGGTCCGCGCTGCCCTACTGACCGGTTGCCGCTACGGCGAACTGACGCGCATGCGCTGTGAGGATTTTCACGCCGAAGCCGGGACGCTTATGTTCAAATCTCTAAATCCGGAAAGCGACGCAACGTGGCCCTCGCCGATGAGGGGCGGGCGCTGTTCGAACAGGTGACAGCAGGTCGCGCTGGGGCGGCCTCAGCTTTTGTCCGGAATGACGGCAAAGGCTGGGCTCCCTCGCACCAGCAACGTCCGATCGCTGACGCAAGCGACCGAGCCAAGATCGTTCCGGCCGCGACCTTTCATATTCTGCGGCATACTTACGCGTCAGCGCTCGCCCGGAAGGGCGTTCCGATGGGCGTCATCGCGGCGCAGCTTGGCCATGCCGACACAAGGATGACGGAGAAGCATTACGCACATCTCGCGCCCAGCTATGTGGCGAACACCGTTCGCGCCGCACTGCCCTCGCTCGGTATTGTTGAAAGATCGAATGTAGCGGCGTTGGCGAGGCGCTAGGTGGTAAAACGTCCAGGCAAAAAGGACACCGCCAAAGAAAGCGGATCGAGCGCTGAAGACAACTCGCACTATGGGAAGGCTTTTAGGATCGCGAGCGAGCGCGAAAAGGTGAGAGACGACTTGAGCAAAGCCAAGTCGTCATGGACTCGCAAACGGCTGAGCAAAGAAATTCGTGAAAAGGACGCGAAGCTGGACGCTTTAGCGGAGCGGGATCGAGCGATGACGCGATTGCTCGCCGAATACCAGCGCCGGCGCGATCCATACTTGGAGCCTAAGGGCGAGATAAAAAAATGGCTGCGCGGGGAGCGCGATGATCTGGGGACCTACGCGCAAAGCCCGGAAGGCGCGCCATGCGTCATAACGGCACCGTCGGCTTAACGAATTGGGAATGGAGGGTCGAGTAAGCGCGGGTCATGTCGACAGCCCGTGATCCTCTCTATCGCCGCCATCGCTTTCCTCCAGAGGTGATCAGCTATGGCGTTTGGCTGTATTTCCGGTTTCCCTTGAGCCTTCGCATGGTTGAGGAGATGCTGGCGGCGCGGGGGATTTGCGTGACCCACGAGACCGTGCGCCAGTGGGGAAAGGAAATTCGGCAAGGCGTTCTCCGATCGGATCCGCCAGCGCGCGCCTGCTCGCGGGGACAAATGGCCCATGGATGAGGTCGTCGTCTCGATCGGCGGCGAACAACACTGGCTCTGGCGCGCCGTTGATCAAAACGGTTTCGTTCTCGACGTCCTGGTCCAGCGCCGCAGAGACACCCGCGCGGCGCAAAAGCTCATGACGAAACTCCTGAAATCGGCGGCCACGCCGCCCCGCGTCATGATCACGGACAAGCTCAGATCCTACGGCGCTGCGAGGGCGAAGATGGGCCTTCACATCGATCATCGCCAGCATAAAGGCTTGAACAATCGGGCTGAAATTCTCATCAACCGACCCGGCGACGCGAACGCATCATGAAGCGTTTCAAATCTGCTCGGCAAGCGCAACGGTTCTTGTCGGTTCACGATCAGGTCGCGAACCTCTTCCACATCCCCTACCCAGAAACCGCGACTGCTGATTGCAGCCGCGCCTCGCGCGAGCGAGCCTTTGCCGTTTGGCGTGAGATCTCCGAGATCGACACTACTGCCTGACCTCATTCCTCAGAAAGATCGCCCTTCTTCGGCCCAGCGTTCGCTCAAGTTGACGATGCCCATCCGGCTTCTCCGGACGTTCGTAGAAGGCCACGGCCCAGGCTCGTGCCAACGCGTGGCTGGAGGCTTTTACGACGTCAGTCGGAACCCCCATGACGATGTCGCCGCCCTCGCGTGGGTCGACCATTGTCAACGGTTCGGCGATCTCAATTTCCGAATAGAAGCGATAGTGGAGTTCCGCTTCGTCCATCGGCAGATCGCCGATCGCGCCATCGCGCTGATCCCGTAGCACCGCCTCCACAAAGCAGACCTTCACGCTTTGTCCGAGATAGAGGCACGCCGAAGCGGTTGCCGGCGACGCGCCGCCGTGGGTCGCTGAACCGGCTCGGTGTCTTCCCGTAGCCGAGAGGATCCGGATAGCGACTCAGGGAAATGCGGCCGAACCGTTGGCCGGCCTTCACGGCATGAATTCGAAGGCTCGCACCCGCAAGGCGCTTGGGCGGGAGAACCTTCGTCATTCAGCGGAAATCTCTCCCGATACTCTCAACGGCCTCGAGCGTAGCCTTCACCCTGCCGCGCTCCAGCGCCTCACGCCCAGTCAACCCTTCGAGTTCGCCATGAGGCTGCACCAGGAAGCGATAGACCGCCCAAGGCCCACCTAACCGCTCGTGCAGCATCACAAGTTCGGCATAGGGCTTGCCCTCGGGGTCAAGCTGCCAGATCGGGAAGCGAAAACCGCGCTTGGCCCCGTCGAGGCCCAAGACCTGGCCGCTCTGGCGCTTGGTGTTCACCGTCACGCGTGTTGTTCCGAGTATTTTGGCGAAAGCATCGGCAGTCAGCATATCACCGCCACCCAAGATCTCAGCGGCGCGCAGGCGGCCGCGCTCGCCTGCCGCAGCCAGCGCCGCCCAAATCGGGAACGCCTAGCAGGCCGTTGAAGAAGTCATGCATTTGGCTTTGAGGATGGCTTCGTCGCCATTGTCGTAGGCGAATTCGATCTCGATTGTGCCGTCCTCGAGGAGTTCGGCGGTTTTTTCGCCTTCGACCTGGTCTCCCTCGTCGCTTCCGGCCCAACGGAAGCCGATCGAGTTGCGGGCGTATTCGACTTCCAGGCCGGCCTCCAGGGCGCCGAAGGCGACGTCTCCGCCTTGCGGGGTGATCGTCAGCGTCGCCGGGCCGCACAGATCGAGGTAAGCGCGATCCCAGAGGTCAGCCTCGGCGATCCGCCAGCGGCCGATCAGCCGGCAGTTGGGCGGGGCCTTCACGTCGAAGACCCCATGAGCTTCGGGAGGCGCGCCAGATTGTAGGCGGCGGCCGCGAGGGCGAAGGACCATCCAACGCGCTCGCGGCCGCGGAACTTGGTTCGCTCCTGGCCGGCGACTGTCTTGATCCAGCCGATGGCTTCCTCGATCCGCTTGCGGATGCGCTGGCTGATCGCATAGCCCGTGTGCCGCGTCGTGCGGCCGTCGATCGCCGACGAGCGGCCATTTGTGTTCTGCGCCACGTGGGGCGTCACGTTCATCGAGCGCAACTCGTTGACGAAATCCTCGGCATCGTAGGCCTTGTCGGCGCCGAGCGTGATCGCCCTCGGCCGGTCGGCGCGCGGCTCGATCATGTGCAGCGCCGCGATCCGCTCGGCATGACCGTTGGCCTCGGTCAGACAGGCGTTGACCACGAGGCCATGGCGGTTCTCCATCAACGCATGCCCCATGAAGCAGAGCTTGGCCTCCTTGCCCGGCCCCTTGCGATAGAGCCGAGCTTCCGGATCGGTCGTCGAGGCATGCGTCTCATTGGAGCGCTTCTGGCCGTGGAAATCCGCCTCGCGGTTGCGTCCGCCGCCCATCGCCGGCGGTTCGCCCCAGCCATCCTTCGGCCGAAAGCTCTTCATCGACGCCCACGCTTCGATCAGCGTGCCGTCGACCGAGAAGTGATCCGTGCTGAGCAGGCGTTTGACCCGCGGCTGCGCCAGAACCGCGCTCAAGAACTTGGCGGCGATGTCGCCCTCCAGCAGGCGATCGCGGTTCTTGGAAAACGTCGAGTGATCCCACACCGCATCGTCAACGCCAATCCCCACGAACCAGCGGAACAGAAGATCGAACTCCAGCCGCTCCATCAACTGCCGCTCCGAGCGGATCGAATAGAACCCCTGCAAAAGCATCGCCCGCAGAAGCTTCTCGGGCGGGATCGACGGTCGACCCAGTCGGGCGTAGAGCGCCGAGAACTCGCCAGAGAGTCCCGCCAGAGCCTCGTTCACGACCAGGCGGATCGTCCGCAGCGGGTGATCCTTGCCGACCCGCGCCTCCAAATCGACGTAGCTGAACAGCGCCCCCGACCGTTCGTCCACACCCCGCATCGATTCCCTCCGCCAAAGCCCAAGACGAGGGAATCACAGCCCAACCTCACTGACCAGCGACTTCTTCAACAGCCTGCTAGAGGGTTGACCCTCAGGCCTCCGAGCGGGAGCAATTAACGACCCGAGCGCGAAAGTGGGCTATCGTGAACTTAGCCCGATCTGCGACCGGGAAGAGGCGCAACTTCAAATCGATCAAGCCGCCGTCGCTTCAAGCGATAAGCCAATTGCGGGCGGGTCACGTTCAGCATGCGAGCCGCGGCAGAGACATTTCCGCCGCAGCGCTCGACCGCCTTGCGGCAGACCTCGTCATTCAGGCGCTCCAGGGAAAGTGCGCCGGACGCGATGCTTTCCAGTGCGCCTGCCGCACGGCTTGTGGCCGGCGTTTGCTGGGAATGCCGGTCGGCGAACGGAGCCCAAACATGGTGAACGAGATCATCTCCGATCTCGCCACCAGGTGAGGCGGCTATCAGCGCGGCAAAGACGAGCGCGCTAAGTTCCGTAAGGTTGCCGCGCAGCTCGAGCGCCGAGATCGCCTGAAGCGCTGCGGCGGTGAACGCTGGCTTCTTCACGCCATGGCGGCGAGCGGTGACCGCCATCAGCGCGTCCGCGAATGCAGGAATGTCCTGCCGCCGCGACCGGAGGGGCGGCGTGACGACCGGCGCGACGAGAAGCCGATGAAGCAAGGTCTTATCAAAATCCGCGGAATTCGAGATCTCGAATAGCCCCAGCCGAGTCGTCACGGCGATTCGGGTGTCGCCGTCGTCGAGCCGGCGCGCGAGCCGTCGCTGAAGGGGCGCTGCCAGGAGATCGATGTCGGTCAGGACGATCCGTCTTTGCGACCGCTTGGGCGCCCGGCCGCGCGTTCGGGCTATCGGCCTGTCGAACGCCGCGTCAAGCGCTTCGGGTCCAATCGCGTCACACGACAAGATATCCAGCACTCCGTCAGTCCCGAAGCGGGCATCGCTCCAGGCGCGGGCTGCGGCACGTTTTCCGGTTCCGGGTTCGCCCAAAATGAAAAGCGGCGCGTCGAAGCGCGCAATCTGCTCGAGCCTCGAACGCACCGGGGCGAGCAGGAGCCGCGAGAGAGCGTCGGCTTCGTCGGGCGGCGAAGGGCGGTCGCCGCTCCGTGCGCCGTCCGCTTCGCCAGGAACAACGTCCTGACGGTAGAGCCGAATCAACGCGTCGTCCTCTCCCCACGATTCCGCCGGCTTGCCGACGACCCGGCACGCATCGCGTCCGCAGCCGAGACATTCGACCTCCTTGTAGACGATCAGCTTACCGAAGCAGCGGGTGGCGTAGCCAGAGGCGTAGCCGACCTGAGACCAACATACGGCCTCGTCGGACGGGCCGTGACCACGGCGATATTCGACGGCTTCGACGCTGCCCTGCCAGATGAATTCGCCCGAAAACCGCCCCTTTCGAAGGTCGAAATCGTTATGCACTGTCCTCAGGCGGACACATCCACAAAGCATGTGAAGGCGCGTCCCGGCCGTGAAGACATCGCCGGGATCGAGCGCCGGCCAAGAATGGCGGACAAAATCGGCGTCCTCCAGACCGGCGACGAAGCCGAGGCGGGTCAAGATCATGAACGCCTCGTCACGGCCGTAGCGCTCGACCAATTGCTCCCGTAGCCTGCTCGCGTGATTGGCGCGCTGCAGGATCAACCGTTCCTTGTTGAGGTGGATGGTTCCGCTTCCGGGACTGAACACAAGCTGGCGGAACAATTCGCGCAGCGTCGGATGGCCGCCGCGGTCGAGCAAAGCCTCCTGACCGTCGTTGATCCGCATCCGTCCCGCGCCAAGGCTTGTCGTTTGATCAAAACATCAACAGAGTTTGATCAAATCGTCAAATCAACAGCGGGCTGTTCCGTAAGAACCGATTCGCCCAACAGGGATCCATTCCATAAACCCACGTAATTTGAATAGGATGTCTCATTTCGCCTTCGTTTTGAGGCGGATTTAAAGAAAACATTTGACACTCTTTTTTCGCGGCTCGTAGCGTAATCGGCATTAACAAGGAGCTCGGAAGCGAGCGACCTGGGAGGAGTGCGCCGATGAACGAACAGCCGAAAATCGTCAAGCTTCCGGAAGAGGCCTACGAGGCCGCGATCCGCAAATATTCGCGCGAGGGCGGTTATATCGCTGGCGACGACCAATCGAGCCCGTGGGTTCCTTTCGGCGATGCGGCGGCGATCAAGCATTTCTGCTTCGACGTCCGGACGAATTCGGTCGCCAATATCCTCTGGGTCAAAGGCGGCGGGCGGATCGGCACGCACAAACATCGCGGCGTCGTCTCTGCGATCACCCTGGAAGGCTCATGGGCCTATTACGAATATCCGTGGACGGCTCGTCCGGGCGATTTTGTTTATGAACTTCCCGGCTCCGCCCATACGCTCTACTCCGACGACCCGAACGGAATGAAGGCGCTGTTCTGGATTAATGGACCGATCGAATTTTACAACGATTCCGGCAAATACGATTTCACCGCCGACGTGTTCTGGTTCATCGACCATTACACGAAATACTGTGAGGCCAACGGCCTCAAGATCAATCAGGAGATGTTCATCTGAAGCGCGCTGCGCGCAGCGATTGATGCGGAGCTGAAATTGTCCCTGCAGGAAATGTTCGATGTCGCTGGCAAGTCCGCCATTGTGACCGGCGGCGCCAGCGGTCTCGGCCGCGCCTATGTCGAAGTGCTGGCCGAGAACGGCGCGAAGGTCTGCATCTTCGATCTCGATCAGAAAAAGATCGACGACACGGTTCAAGCCTTGACGGCCGCCGGCGCCGATGTTTGGGGGCAGATCGTCGACGTCACTGATCGGGCGGGCATGGCGAAGGCTTTCGATCTGGTGGCTGAGCGCAACGGGCAGATCGATATCGTCTTCGCGAACGCCGGCATCGACGCAGGCCCGGGTTTTCTGACGCCGGAGCGGGAGCGCAATCCCGCCGGCTCGATCGACAATCTCGACGACCATCACTGGGATTTGGTGATCGCCACCAATCTGACCAGCGTGTTCAATACGATCAAGCTCGCCGCCAAGCATATGAAACGCAACGGCGGCGGGCGGATCATTGCGACCTCGTCGATTGCGTCGCTCTACAACGAACCGACTGTCGGCACTCCTTACATGCCGGCCAAGGCGGGCGTCACGCATCTCGTCCGTCAGGCCGCGATGGAACTCGGACGTTACAACATTCTCGTCAACGCCATCGCGCCCGGCCCGTTCATCACCAACATCGCGGGCGGGCGCATGGCCAACAAGGAAGATCGTAAAGCGTTCGAAGACATGTCGGTCCTTCACCGTGTCGCGGACACGTCCGAGATCAAGGGGCTGGCGCTGTTTCTCGCGTCACCCGCGTCGGCCTATGTGACCGGCGCGCAAATGGTGATCGACGGCGGACTGCATCTCCGGCCGCTGGACTGATCGAACAGGCAAGACCAGCCAACGGCCATAACGCCGGGGGCAACGAGAGATCTGCCGAGGCAGCAGATCGCAAAGGGAGGCGATGATGAGAAAGAAAAGCACTCACACATCCGGATTGACCCGTCGCGCGGCGCTTCGCGGCGCGGCGGCCATTGGCGGCGCTCTCGCTATGCCGGGGATCATCCGCGCCGCCGGCGACGAAACGATCAAGATCGGCTTCATCAGCCCGCTCACCGGGCCGCTTGGCCTGTTCGGAGAGACGGATTCCTACACTCTTGCGCAAATGCGCAAGCGGTTCGCCGACGGTCTCGAGATCGGCGGCAAGACCTATCAGGTAAAAGTGTTCGACCGCGACGCGCAATCGGATCCCAATAAGGCGTCTGAACTCGCGGGCGACCTTATCCTAAACGAGAACGTCCACTTCATGATTCCGGCTTCGACGACCGACATCATCAATTCGGCTTCGGACCAATGTGAGCTCAACGGCGTCCCCGCCGTCTCGTCCGGCGCCCCCTGGCAGGCTGTCGTCATGCCGCGCGGAGGTGACAAGAAGCCGTTCGAATGGACCTATCACTTCTTCTGGGGCCTCGAGGACGTGCTCGCGACCTATGTCGGCCTGTGGGAGACGATCGAAACCAACAAGAAGGTCGGCATGCTGTTTCCGCGCAACGCGGACGGCGAGACCTGGGGCAACGACAGCTATGGGCTGCCGCCCGCGGTCAGAAAGGCGGGGTTTACGACGGTCGTCCCGAGCATGTTCCAGCCGCGCACCAACGATTTCTCCGCCCAGATCTCGATGTACAAGGCCGAGAATTGCGACATCATTGGCGGCATCAGCTACGTCTCCGACCTCAAGACCTTCGTCACCCAGGCGAGCCAGCAGGGTTTTCACCCGAAAGTCGTCACGGTCGCGGCGGCGCTGCTCTTCCCCTCCGGCATCGAGGCGATGGGCAAGCTTGGCGAGGGCATGAGCTCGGAAGTCTGGTGGACACCCGCCTTCCCCTTCAAGTCGTCCCTCACCGGAGAGACGAGCCGCGAGATCGCAGACGCGTGGGAAGGCTCGCAGAAGAAGCAGTGGACCCAGCCGCTCGGCTATTCACACGCCCTCTGGGAAGTCGTCATCGACACGCTCAAGCGCGCCAAGAACCCGGTCGACCGCGCATCGCTCCGCAATTCGCTGAAAGCGATCGATCTGGGCACGCTCGTTGGCCCGATCAAGTTCACCGGCGTTCCCCATCCGAACGTCTGCAAGACGCCGGTGCTGGGCGGCCAGTGGGTCAAGGGGGAGAAATGGCCGTTCGACCTCAAGATCGTCGACAACAGTGCGAGCAAACTCATCCGGCCTGAGGCGAAGTTGAAGCCTCTGGCCTGGGGCTGATGGACGGAATCGGTCGCCATGGCCGCGGATCCGATCTTGAGCGGTCGCGGCGTGTCGAAATCCTACGGCGCGCTGCGTGTTCTCCGCGAAGTCGACTTCGCCGTCTTTCCCGGAGAGGTGTTCGGTGTCCTCGGGCCCAACGGGGCGGGAAAGACGACGTTGTTCAACATGATCAGCGGCGATGCGACGCTTGATGCAGGCGTGCTCAGTTTCGCAGGCGAAGCCTTGCAAAGCGAGCCGCCGCACAAGCGGTGCCGGAGGGGAATCGGGCGAACCTATCAAATCCCGAAGCCTTACGGCGCGATGAGCACGTTCGAGAACCTGCTCGTCTCGGCGATGTTCGGCGCGCGTCGCTCGACCCGGGAAGCCTACGGGCAGTGCAACGCAATTCTTGAGGATTGCGGTCTGGCCGACGAAGCGAACCGGCCTGCCGGCAAACTGACGTTGCTCGACCGCAAGCGGCTTGAGCTCGCTCGCGCACTGGCGAGCAACCCGAAGGTGTTGTTGCTGGACGAGATCGCCGGCGGTCTCACGGAGGAAAAATCCCGGCTCCTCGTCAATTTGGTGCGGCGGATTCGCGAGCGCGGCGTGACAATCGTCTGGATCGAACATGTCCTCAACGCCATTCTGGCCGTCGCCGACCGCATCCTCGTCCTGAACTTCGGCGAGAAGATCGCCGAGGGCCTTCCGCAGGCGGTCCTCGCCGACCCTGAAGTCCGGCGCGTCTATATGGAAGTCGAGGCATGACGGACGAAACGCGTCCGCTCCTGTCGACGCACGAACTCGCCGCCGGATACGGCGACTTCCAGGCGCTTCATTCGGTGGATTTCGAGATTCACGCGGGCGAGATCGTGGCGCTGATCGGCGCCAACGGGGCCGGCAAGTCAACGCTGCTCAAGGCGATCATCGGCCTGCTTCCTGTCGGCGGCGAGATGGTCCGCTTCGACGGCGAGGCGATCGGCGGTGACCCCGCCTTCGAGCTCGTTCGTCGCGGGATCGCGATGGTGCCCGAGGGCAGACGGCTTTTCGCGGGCATGAGCGTCGAGGACAATCTCAAGGTCGCCGTCGATCATGTCGGCGCGCGAGAGCGCAAGAGCGATCGGGTCTGGACACTCGATTCCGTTTATGAGCTTTTTCCGGTGCTCCGCGAACGACGCCGCGCGGCGGTCGAATCTCTGTCCGGCGGCCAGCAACAGATGGTGGCGATTGGCCGCGCGCTCCTGACACAGCCTCGCATTTTGCTCTGCGACGAGATCTCTCTGGGCCTCGCGCCCAAGGTCATCAAGGACATCTACGATTCGATTCCCTCGATCGCAGCAGCGGGCGCGGCGCTGGTGTTGGTCGAACAGGACGTCGCTCTGGCGCGGAGGGCGTCCAACCAACTCTATTGCATGCTGGAAGGACGGATCACGCTCACCGGCCGATCCGACGCCATAAAGCACGACGAGGTCGCCGAAGCCTATTTCGGGGTGCGCCATGCAGTGGCTTGACGCGGTCATTCAGGGGGTGCTGCTCGGCGGCGCCTACGCTCAATATGCGCTCGGCATGGCGCTGATGTTCGGGGTGATGCGGATCGTCAATATCGCCCATGGCGACATCATCATTCTGCTTGCTCTGATCGGCATTTCGCTTGCCGCTAAGTTCGGCTTGGGGCCGTTCACGGTGATGTTCCTGCTGGTTCCAATCGCGGCCGCGATGGGCTGGATTTTGCAGCGGACCATCCTCAATGGCGTGCTCGGCGACGACCCACTCCCTTCTCTGATAGCGACCTTCGGGCTGTCGATCGCGCTGCAGAATTTCATGCTGGAAGTCTGGTCGGCAGACACGCGCTCGATGCCGGGCGGCGGGATCGAGGCCGCGTCGATCCGGCTTGGCGGACTCTATCTCGGCGTGCTACCCGTCATGGCGCTGGGTGCGGCGATCCTTCTGACCGGAGGCCTCGACGCGCTTCTACGCTTCACCTCCTTCGGCCGCTCGCTTCGAGCCGCCGCGGCGGATGTCGAGGCGGCGACGATCACCGGCGTCAATCCCAAGGCGGTCTATGCGGCGGCCACCGCGGTTGCAGTCGGCATCCTCGGTGTCGCGGCGGTGTTTCAGTCCCTGCGATCGACCGTGTCGCCGGCCGACGGGCCCGCACAACTGCTCTATGCCTTTGAGGCGGTGATCATCGGCGGACTGGGCTCAATCTGGGGCGCCTTCCTCGGCGCGACGGTGCTCGGCGTCGCACAAGCGGTCGGTTTTCGCATGGACCCCGGCTGGGGCGTTCTTGCCGGCCACGTCGTCTTTCTCGCGGTGCTCGCCTTGAGGCCCCGCGGCCTGTTGAGCGGAGCCTGAAGCATGTCGGAGGCTGTGTTCAACGCCGGCGTTCGAATCGCTCCGCTCGCGCCGGTGCGGGTCGAACGTCAAACGTTATCGAGCCGGATCGCGCTTGCGGTCGGCATGCTGGCGATCGTCGTCATCGTGACGATGCCGTGGTGGTCCAACGCGGGCACGATGCGACGCGTGGTCGAATTGACCTGCTATCTCGCGATTGCTCAGATGTGGAACCTGCTCGCGGGGTATTCCGGCCTTGTCTCGGTCGGCCCGCAAGCCTTCATCGGAGCTGGCGGATATGCACTCTACGTTCTGTCGCTCAAGTTCGGCGTCAATCCGTTTCTTGCGGTAGGACTGAGTGTGGCGTTGCCGGCGCTACTCGCGGTCCCGGCTTACGCGCTGCTGCATCGTCTCGACGGGCCGTATTTCGCAATCGGCACCTGGGTCGTGGCGGAAGCCGTGCGTCTGGTCACCACCAATCTCGACTACGTCAACGCCGGCGCCGGACTGACGCTGCGGGTCATGTCGCAATTCAGTGCGCATCAGCGAGACATCGGCCTGATATGGCTCAGCGCCGCCTTGCTGCTGATTACGGTCGGTGGCTTGTTCTGGCTCCTCCGTTCCCGCTACGGGCTAGCGCTGACCGCGATGCGCGACAATCCGGTCGCGGCCGAAAGTCAGGGCGTGAACGTGCGCCGTTTGCGCTTCGTCGTCTTCATCCTCGCCGCCGCCGGGTCGGGCCTCGCTGGCGCGATCTATTACATGGCGCAGCTTCGCATCACGCCCGCCTCGGGGTTCAATCCACAATGGGCTTCGATCTGCGTCTTCATCGTGATGGTGGGCGGCATCGGATCGATCGAAGGGCCGATCATCGGGGCGCTCATCTATTTCCTCGCGGATCGTTTCTTCTCGCAGTATGGCGCGGCCTATATGGTGGTCCTCGGAATTGTCACCGTGCTGATCGCACTTTACGCCCGGGCCGGCGTGTGGGGACTTCTCTGCCGCGTTGTCGATGCGCCCTGGTTTCCTGTCGGCCGCAAGCTTGCGCGTCCGCCACATTGATCCGCAAAACGAGGCTATCATGAAAGCCGCCGTCTTCCAGGCCCTTGGGGAACCTCTCATTGTCGCGGACGTCTCGGACCCCCGGCCGAAGCGCGACGAAGTCGTGCTCAAGATCTGCCGTTGCGGGATTTGCGGAAGCGATCTGCATATGACGGTCGAACCCGTCTTTGGCGCCGCGGCCGGCGACGTCCTCGGCCATGAAATTTCCGGCGAGGTGATCGAGGCGGGCTCTGAGGCCGGTTTCAAACTCGGTGATCAGGTCAGCGTGGCTCCGTTGCGCGGCTGCGGCCATTGTGCCGCGTGCCGCGGGGGAGAGCCCGCCCGGTGCGTCTCCATGCAGCTTATCGGTGGAGGCTATGCGCAATACGCGGCCATCGCGGGACGTCAATGCCGCAAGCTGCCGATTGGCGTCAGTGCTGCCGACGGCGCCCTTGCCGAGCCGCTCGCCGTCGCCCTGCACGGCATACAGCGATCGGGCATGAAGCCGGGGGACAGGGTGCTGGTTGTCGGCGCGGGCGCGATCGGCCTCGCCATTGCGTTCTGGGCCCGACGTCTCGGCGCTGGCGAAGTCATCATGGCCGATCTCCACCAGCTTCAGGAGGAGCGCGCCATGACGCTCGGCGCGACCGCGTTCTTTCTGTCCGACGACGGTCTCGACCGGCGCCTCCAGGAACGTTGCCCGGGCGGCCCGGACATCGTCTTCGAGTGCGTCGGCAAACCGGGACTGATCGACTTTTGCGTATCGCTCGTCCGGCCGCGCGGAACGGTTGCCGTTCTCGGCCTCTGCACATCGCCCGACCACATGGATTCCTTCCGCGCAATCTCGAAGGAGGTGAATATCCTGATGTCCGTCTTCTTCGACATGCGCGAATTTGTCCGTTCGATCGACGCGCTCGAAAAGGGGCAATACTCCCCGCAAAGCCTGATCTCGGAGACGGTTGGACTGGAGGCGACGCCGACGATGTTCGAGGCGCTGCGGCGGCGCACAACGCAGTGCAAGGTTCTCATCGATCCGTTCGCGCCGGCGCTGTGTGCTGATTCCTGAGGAAGCCGCCCCCCAATTCCTGGATGATGCCGCCCCTCGAACGGAATGAAGCCGCTGTCAGGCGCCATTTTGGAAGGCTCTGATTGACTCTCGGTGCAGGCTGCGGCGTGATGGAGACGCTAACTGCATGAAATAGCGGGAGATTCCGATTTTTCTATTCGCGTCGGTGGCGATGTTGAGCTGTGCCGCTAAGCCAGAGCGGATTGTCTCGCGTTCTCTGCCGGTTACGGCAGGTCCTCGCCTTCACCGTGCACCGAGAGTCAATCAGACCCCAATTGAGCGCCAGCCGACATGTCGCCTGGCCAAGCGGCCATTGCCGCTCGCGCAATGGCCTTCAGCTCGGCAAGAGCGGCGCCGTCCCGCGCCTGGACCGCCATTCCCTGGAAGATTCCGAGATGAAATCGGCTGAGGGGCATCGTCAACTTGAGCGAACGCTGGGCCGAAGAAGGGCGATCTTTCTGAGGAATGAGGTCAGGCAGTAGTGCCGATCTCGGAGATCTCACGCCAAACGGCAAAGGCTCGCTCGCGCGAGGCGCGGCGGCAATCAGCAGTCGCGGTTTCTGGGTAGGGGATGTGGAAGAGGTTCGCGACCTGATCGTGAACCGACAAGAACCGTTGCGCTTGCCGAGCAGATTTGAAACGCTTCATGATGCGTTCGCGTCGCCGGGTCGGTTGATGAGAATTCTCAGCCCGATTGTTCAAGCCTTTATGCTGGCGATGATCGATGTGAAGGCCCATCTTCGCCCTCGCAGCGCCGTAGGATCTGAGCTTGTCCGTGATCATGACGCGGGGCGGCGTGGCCGCCGATTTCAGGAGTTTCGTCATGAGCTTTTGCGCCGCGCGGGTGTCTCTGCGGCGCTGGACCAGGACGTCGAGAACGAAACCGTTTTGATCAACGGCGCGCCAGAGCCAGTGTTGTTCGCCGCCGATCGAGACGACGACCTCATCCATGGGCCATTTGTCCCCGCGAGCAGGCGCGCGCTGGCGGATCCGATCGGAGAACGCCTTGCCGAATTTCTTTCCCCACTGGCGCACGGTCTCGTGGGTCACGCAAATCCCCCGCGCCGCCAGCATCTCCTCAACCATGCGAAGGCTCAAGGGAAACCGGAAATACAGCCAAACGCCATAGCTGATCACCTCTGGAGGAAAGCGATGGCGGCGATAGAGAGGATCACGGGCTGTCGACATGACCCGCGCTTACTCGACCCTCCATTCCCGATTCGTTAAGCTGACGGTGCCCCGTCCGGCACAGAGGAACTGCTGAAATCCGGCCGGCTGAGTGTCGCCGAAGTCGATCAAATCGGCCAGCCGCACGCGCAACCGAGCCTGCGCAGAACAGAGTACGCCCTCGTCGATACAGCGATCTCGCGAAAGCTATGTAACGGATCGAGGCGCCGAGGCACGCGACGCCCTTCGGGGCGACCTTACGCAGCCTTGCACCACGCGGCCGTCACGTCCTCCAGCGCTTTTCCGAAACGGTCGAACATCTCGTTCACTTCGGATTCGGTGATAATCAGCGGCGGCGAGAAGGCGCAGGCGTCGCTGCCGGGAAGAAGTCGGCAGATCAGTTGATATCCTTCCTCTGCCCGTTCGCGCACGAGGCGACCGAATTCGCCAGGTGGGTCGAAGAAGGTAAGCGGCGCCTTGTTGCTCACGAACTCTACAGCAGCGACCAGCCCTGTGTAGCGCACGTCGCCAACGAGCGGATGATCTCGAAAATCCTCGAGACGTTTTGCAAAGACTTTCGACACTCGAGCGACATGGCCCGCAATGTCACGCTCCTTCAAGAGGTCGAGCACCTTGAGAGCAACCGCACAGCCGACTGGATGGCCGGAATAGGTCGTGCCGTGCCCGAAGAAGCCAAGGTTTCTGCTGCCCGCCTCGAGCCCCTCATAAATCTCGCCAGAGAATGCGATGGCCGCCAGCGGCTGATAAGCGGAAGTCAAACCTTTGGCGATGCTCATGGTGTCGGGGAGGATGTCCGTCGTCTGGCAACCCCAGAGCGCGCCGGTGCGGTGGAAGCCATTGATGACTTCGTCGTCAAGGAACAGAATGTCGTATTTCGATAGAATGGCCTGAACCTTGGCGTAGTAGCCCTCCGGCGGAATAATGACGCCGCCCGCGCCAGATACCGGCTCCGCGATAAAACCTGCGATCGTTTCAGGCCCTTCGTCGAGGATCAGCCGCTCGAGTTCGGTCGCGAGACGATCGGCGAAGGCCTCCCGCGTCTCCTCTGGCAGAGCGTAGCGGAAGTAGTTGGGATCGGCGGTATGCAGCACACCGGGCACGGGCAGGTCGAACAGCGCATGATTGGCGGGAAGGCCGGTGAGGCTCGCGGCCATGATGGTCGCGCCGTGGTAGCCGCCATGGCGAGCGATGATCTTTTTTTTCCGCGGTTGTCCGATAGCGTTGTTGTAATAGCGAATCATCTTGACGAGAAAGTCGTTCGCCTCCGAACCGGACAGGCAGAAATAAAGCTTTGCGTCCTTCATGGGCACGAGCGCGGCGAGACGCTCGGCGAGATCGATCGCCGGATTGACGGACTTGTAGGCGACCGTGTGGTAGTAGGGCAGCTTGTGGAACTGCTCTATCGCAGCGTCGATCAGCGCTTGCTCGCCGAAGCCGAAGGCGGTGCACCACATGCCAGCGGCACCCTCGATGTAAGGCGTTCCGTTTTCATCGTAGACGTAGATCCCTTTGCCTCCGGTGATTACAGTCGTGCCCCGCCGTTGGAGTTCGCCGAGTTCGACATAACCATGGAGAACATGGGCGGCGTCGCGGGCGGAAGCCGAATTGGCGAGCATGGAGTCAAGCTTTCTTCTGATTGCGAGTTCGATCAGGCGGTTGCGAGGGTATTTCCGTCGGCTGAGACGCGATCGAGCCCGCGCCCTACGGCGGAGACGAAGCCGTCGATGTCGTCCTCCGTCATTACGGTGGACACGAAGCCCATGCCCTTGCCGGAGATATGATAACCCTCATCGAGAAGCGCCCGCTGAAGCGCTTCGACGCTCCGGCTCTCAGCGGGTGTGTGATAGCAAGATCTGTAGTCCGAGATCGGACGGGCATGGCCATGCAGCCGGAACATCGACGAGACGCCCGTCACTTGGCCGGAGCCGCCTAGGCTCGAATAAGCAGCCGCGACGCCTGCCCGTAAGCGCGCGCCCAGCGCGTCGATGCGGTCGATCTCGGACTGGGAAAGCAGGTCGAAGGAAACCGTCCCCGCGACCATGGAAACAGGGTTAGCGGTGAAGGTTCCGCTCCACGGCAGGAGCGGTTTGCCGTGTCGATGATCGAACGCCCGCATCGCACTTCGCGGTCCAGCCACCGCGCCTACGGGAAAGCCACCGCCAATGATCTTCGCCATCGTCGTCAGGTCGGGCGTGATGCCATATAATGTTTGCGCGCCCCCTACGTGCATTCGGAACGAGATCACTTCGTCCAGGATCAGGAGCGCGCCGATGCGGCGCGCGAGAGCCTCCATCCCGCGGGCAAATTCAGGGGAAATGGGCGTGAAGCCGAGATAACTCGGCGCCGGGTCGAGAAGGATTGCGGCGACGTCGTCACGCCCGCGCATGACAATGCGCTCGGAGGCCTCGACGTCGTTATAGGGGATCACGATGACGTCTTCCGTGACCCCTTTCGGCACGCCTGCGGAGAAGCCCACAGATCGCGGTTCGTTGCCCCAGTTCTGCGGGTCGGAGTTCGAGACTGACCTCTGCGTAATCGTAGGCGCCGTGGTAGGCGCCTTCGACCTTGACGATCTTCGATCGGCCTGTGAGGGCGCGCGCGGCCTTGATCGCGCACATCACCGCTTCCGAGCCGGAGTTGCTGAACCGGATCCATTCAAATCCGTCCACACGCCCGCATATCGTCTCGGCAAGCTCCACTTCTGGCTCGGTCGGCAAGGTGAACGCCGTGCCGAGCGCAATGCGCTTCGTCGTCGCCTCGACAATGGCTGGGTGCGCGTGACCGTGGATCAGCGAGGCAAAATTGTTGAGGAGGTCGAGCCGCCTCGTCCCGTCCATGTCCACGACATAGGCGCCTTCCCCGCGTCTGGCATAGACAGGGAACGGGTCTTGCCAAGGCTGAATGCGTGTGATGCCTCCCGGCATAACCTCCGCGGCGCGCTCATAGAGCGCCTTCGACCTGCTCTCGGAATGCGGCCATGCCGGCATGATTGCTTTGCTCCGAAATGGTTCTGGACGCGCTCACCAGTTTCTGGCGCTGTGCGCCGGTCCCAGGCTCGTCGATCGCCAAGGTCTCGTCTTCGACAGCGCCGCTGAAGACAACGCCATAGACGGTCCGGGCCCGCTCAACTGTCTCGTAGTTCTCGAGCACATCCTCGAGCACGCGCCGGGGATCGCGTTCGAGTGGATCGCCGTAGCCTCCGCCGCTCGTGCTATGGCCGCGTACGCTTTCACCCCTGCCGAGCTTGATCGCCGTCACATTCGGCAGTTCTTCCCGGAGCCCATTCGCGCCAATCCGGAAATGCCGAGCCCGGACTCCGTCCAATCCGCCCCGCACGCCCCTTGGCGGAAAATGCGTGCCATCGCAGGGCCAGAGCACCTCCATGGGCGCATCGCCAGTTGGCCCGTAGCCAACTTCGGTGGCGGGTGATCCGCGAAAGCGACCGGCGCCTCCCGTCCCGGGGACGAGGCGCAAACATTGAAACTGCACCGGATGCTTGATCTCATCGACCTCGATCGAGTCGCGGTACATCAGTCCCCCGACCACAGGCTGAGCGTAGGTTGGCCAGCCGTCAGCGGCAGGGGCGCCTGGCCCACCTGCGATCGAGATGATCAGCTGATTCACGTAAGGCGCGTCGGCGGCCCTGTGATCCTTGCCTGAGACCACGGCGGCGCCGGCTCCAAGTCCGACACCACCCTCCGCCAAGCCGTAGCCGTCGCCTATCTGTGCGAATGCGGCTTGAGTGAGGTTGATGAGCCGGTCCGCGACATTGGTGGTTGCGACTGAACAGCTATGGGGAAACTTCGGTCGGCCGCAGACCGCGCCGTCCTTGAGCAGGATGCGAAGGCGCCGAAACGAGCCGGCGTTGCGCGGGATTGACGGGTCGATTGAATTGAAGACGCCGGAGAAGACTGCGGCGGTAGCGCAGGCCTCGCTCTCGTTGAAGCCGCAATCGACGTTGTCGACATTGTCCATGAGATCGAGTTCGATAATCGCCTTGGCCGGGTCGATGCGAACCGTGACGTTAAGCGGAATGCCGTCCGGCAGAATTCCTTCCAGCGGATCATGCCGCCCGTGTTCGGTCATTTCGGACTTCGGAAGCGCCTTGATCGCGCTGATCATGCGCTGTTCGGTGTAGTCGAGCCAGTCGTGCACGAAGGCCTTGATGGTCTCCTTCCCATATTTGGTGCAGAGTTCCTTGAGACGGCGTTCGGCCGTGCGTGCTGCGCCGATGCCGGCCAGGAAATCGCCGTACCATTGGTCAGGCACCCGAATGCGCGACCGGCACATCCGGACAATTTCGTCATTGAGTTTGCCGTCCCGCAAGATGCGCACTGCGGGAAAAATGAGCGCGCCTTCCTGATACTGATCGCGCGCAACGGCCATATAGGTGGTCGGCAGCGAGTTTCCGATGTCCGCCTGATGGGCCTTGGCGACCGTAGTAAAAAGATGTTCGCCCTCGAAGAAAACGGGTACCAGGAAGGCGTGATCGGCCGCGTGGCTGTTGCCCGAATAGGGATCGTTGTGGAGGTAGCAGTCGCCCTCGCGGATGTCGTCCTTATGGATCCTCGTCATAGCCGCGGTAAGCATATGGCTGCCGAAGATATGGATCGGTAATCCCTCAGCGGATGCGAGCAGCTGGTTGTCGGCGGTGCAGATCGCGCAACTGAAGTCCCGCGCGCTGTTGATCACGGCTGAGCGCGCGGCGCGAAGCAGCGTATTCGTCATCTCGCGGACAATGCCGTCCACTCGATTGGCGATGATCGCCGTCATGTAGGGATCAAAATCGGTCTTCGGCGCTGCTTCCACGACCTTTCTCCTTACGCAACGTTCAGGAGATAATTGCCCGCAGGCGTGAGGGCGGCCGACATCCCCGGATAGACTACGATCGTTGTGGTCGGCTCCTCGATGATCGACGGGCCCGCGACCGTGCCGCCGACTGGAATGTCGCCGGGCCTGAACACGCCGGTGGCGATAGGCCGGCTCGATCCGAAGAAACAGGGCCTGTAGACCTTCGCTGTGACGACCGCTCCCCCTTTGGGGCCTTCCATGGCCGCTGGGGGCGAGGCCAGCGGCACAATAAGGCGGGCCTTCCAGTTGACGATCTCAATAGGGCTGCCCTCGTCTCGAACGTCGAACACTCGCTCGTGCACTTGATGGAAAGTCTCGACGAAGGCCGCGAGATCCGCAGTCCCCTCGAATCGGGGTCCCGGCAGCGGCGTGTCGAGTTCCCACACCTGCGAGAGGTATCGGGCCTCGGCGAAGTAGTCGATCCGGTATTGGGCTGCCCGTTCGCCAAGCCCGCGGCGTACGGCCTCAAGCTTACCCGTTAGGTCGTCGAGAAGAACGTTAACCCGATCAGCGTCAAAACGGCTGGAGAGCGTGACCATGCTGGCCGACTCTTCGGAGACGATATTGGCGAACTGCATCCCCGAAGCGGAAAGCGCAGCGGCGACCTTCGGCAGGACAACGCGATCGCAGCCAAGTTCTTTGGCGATCATCATGATGTTGAGGCCAGCGGCGCCACCACCCGCAACGATCGTGCTCTCGCGGGGGTTCACACCCTCGTTGATCGTGATGTCGCCGATCGCGCGCATCATGAAATCGCTGGCCAGGCCAATGATCCGATACGCGGTCTCTTCTGGCGAGAGCGCGACCATGGCGGCGATCTCGCTGATTGCCCGGCGGGCGGCGTCGGCGTCGAGCTTCATGCGGCCGCCGAGAAAAAAGTCAGGATCGAAATAGCCAAGCACGCAAGCCGCGTCGGAGACGGTCGGGAGCTTGCCGCCGCGGCCGTAGCACGCCGGTCCGGGATCGGCGCCGGCTGACTGCGGACCAACGCGCATAAGGCCGCCATCGTCGATCCAGGCGATCAATCCGCCGCCGGCGCCGATCGAGCGCATGTCGACGGCTGAGATGCCCAGAAGGTTGCCGGTGTATTGCTGGCCGAGCCAGGTTTCGCGAGTATAGGTGAGATGTCCGTCGCGGACAAGACCGACGTCGAATGTCGTGCCGCCGGTATCGCAGACGATGATGTTGTCGCCGAGGTCCTCGAGCCGGGAAAAGGTGACGCCAGCGATCGGCGCCATCGCTGGGCCCGAGCCGACCGTGTAAATCGGTTTCTGCACAGAAGTCTCGATCGCGGCGCAGCCCCCGGCGGTCGTGCTGACCAGCACTTCGCCCGAGAACCCCGCTTGGCGCAGGTCGGTCTCGAGCTCGCGCAGATGCTGTTGCATCAGGGGTTTCAGCGAGGCGTCAATCGCGGTCGCCGAGGCTCGGCGGTATTCGCGAACAATAGGGATCAACTGGTGCGAGAGCGTGTAGGGTGTGCCTGGGAGGATCTCGTCGAGTAGCCGCGCCATGCGGAGTTCATGCTCGGGATTGGCGATCGACCACAGAAAGCACACAGCGACCGCTTCGAAGCTCTTGGCCTTCAGCGTCTGCGCGACCTCACGCGCCCGGGTCTCGTTGAAGGGGACGGAAACTGTCCCCTCCGCGCCGACGCGTTCTGGGATCTCGAATGTATGGCGGCGAGGGACATAAGGGTCGTTGTAGTCCTTGGAAAAATCGTGAGGATTGAACTTGCCGCCTTCCTTCAGGAGAAGAATATCGGCGAATCCCTCGGTTGTGACGAAAGCGGTTTTGGCGACGGTCTTCGTCACGATGGCGTTCGTGGCTCGCGTGGTTCCGTAAATGAGGAGCTTCGTCTGCGAGAGGAGCGCCGAAAGCGTCACCCCAACGTCGCCCGCCGCCGCCTGAATTGCCTCCCGCATGCCGAGAAAGATCCGGTCGCGGGTCGTAAGCGCTTTGCCAATCGTCAGTTTGCCGGTGGGATCTGCGATGACAACGTCGGTGAACGTCCCCCCGGTATCGACTGAGATCGTATAGGACATGCTCTCCTCTTAATTTGATCTACATAGCGACCGCTCGCGCATGCTTACTTTGTGCGGAACAGGACCTTGACCGGCAGCTCCTCTGAGATGCGGAACTGGTCCACATCCTTCGGCTTGCCGTCGCTATATTTGACGATCTGCATGGGAACGTTGGTCTGGATGTGGAACTTCGAGGTGAAGGTTCGCGGTCCCATGAAGCTCGCCTCGTCCTTGTATTGCTCCATCAGGGGCACGACCTTGGCGGCGTCCGCGGTCCCGGCCTTTTCAACGGCCCGTCCCCAAAGCTGCATGAAGGCGTAGGCAGGCAACGCGTATTGTGAAGCGGGTGGTGCGCCAAACTTAGCTTTGAAGCTCTCGACGTAGTCGTTGACCGCCTTATGCGGATCGTCGCCATAGACCGACGCCTGCACCGCTACATAGAAATCGTTCAGGTTCGGAACGGCGTTTGTCCAATAGGAGCCGTCCGACGACGAGCCGGCGAGAATGGGCATCGTCAGGCCTGCCGCGCGAATCTGGCGGATCGCGCTCGCGGCGCCCGGATTATAGCTGCATAGCATCAGGACATCAGGCTTCTCGGGCAGGGCTTTGATACGCGTAATCTGCGACTGCACAGACGGATCGTCGTTTTTGAAAGTATCGCTGCCGAGCGTCTTCAGCCCGATGCGCTCAGCTTCCCAGTCGTAGCCGGCGCAGACGGATTTGGAATATTCGATGCTGTTGTCGAGAAGGACATAGCCGGTCTTCGCTTTGAGCGCTTTCTGCGCCCATCCGGCGAGCGTCGCGCCCTGTACCTGGGCGGCGGCGGAGGCGGTGAAAGAATATGGCCCTACGCCCTGAACGCCCGCCTTGGGGTCTTCAGCGCACAGGAACATGGACACGGTCTTAGCCCGCTGAGCCGCGCTCGCAGCGGGCGCGCCGTAGTCATAATCGCAGGAAACAACGACGAGGTTAGCGCCTTCGGAAAGCACTTCCTGCCCGGCCTTCGCTCCTTGCGCTCGGTCGGACTTTGTGTCGGCTTCGACCAGCTTGATGGGTTTGCCGAGCAAGCCGCCTGCGGCGTTTTGCTGATCGACCCAAAGCTTGACGGACTTCGTCGCGTCTCCGTCATAGGCGGTCATAAAACCCGACTCCGCCACCGCCAATCCGATTGTCACGCCAGCGTCGGCGCTCATAGCGGGCGCGCTTGCCAAACCAGCCGCTGCTGCGGCGATCAGAGCGGGTAACAGCACAGAACCACGCGTCATGGTCGCTATCCTTTTCCAAACGGGCCAAGGTTGAATGCCCTGCATATGATCACAGGCGACTAGATGAAATCCCAACGAAATGCGATCTCGAACAATTCCACCTCATCGTCGTAGTCGAGGTCGATAATTGTCATCATAAATGTGATCACGTTCGGTATCGCTTTGCAAGGGAAAATCAGATGTACTCTTCTTATTTATCTGTTATTGAACGCGGGATGGGAAATCTGTACATTTTATTTGCAATGGCGCGCATATTTTGGGTGGAGACGATAAATCAGGTGTCAGCTGTGCTTTCTAATCATACAGTCGGAACCCTCGGGCAGCAGGTCTACCTGACGCTGCGCGGCCGATTGTTGGCGGGGGAGTGGCTCCCAGGAACCAAGCTGACCTTGCGTGGGCTGGCGGAGGAGCTTGGCACCAGCGTCCAGCCCGTACGCGAGGCGGTTAGTCGTCTGAGCGCGGAGAGGGTGCTGCTGGTCAAGCCCAACAGCAGCCTCATGCTTCCGCCGATCGACAAAGAGGAACTCGACGAGATTTGGGCGCTCAGGCTGCTGCTGGAGCGCGAGGCGGCGCGGCTTTGCGCGGTGCGGTTGACCGAGGCGCAATTTGCAGAACTCGACCATGAGATGACCGCCATCCGGACGCAACTCACCGCCCGAGGCGCACAATCGGGTCGGGTGCTCCCGATTCAGCGCCTCGCGGTGCAGTTGGGGAAATGGTCGGGTTCGCGCCTCCTGGCCGAGCAGATCGAGACGCTCCGTCTCCGCGGCGCGCCCCATTATGCAGCCGCGCTTCGGGCGGACATGTCCGGAGAAGAGGATTTTATCCTCTTCAGCCTCCGCATTCAGGAAGAGCTGATCGAAGCATTGAAACAACGCAACGCCGTGAACGCCGCCGAACTGCGCGGAGCAGACCTCTACACCTACCAGCGATTCATCTATCGGCGCCTTGGGCTGGAATAGCGGGAAGCCGTTCATCGCGGGCCGGCTCCACGAAGTTCGTCGGCGTTTGCGAGCAAGGTAGCGCCAGCGCCTCTTGAGCCGGGAGGCAGCGGGATTTCGCGGCCTCCTGTCAGTCCCGACGGACGGAAGATGAGCACAAGCGCCATGATCACGCCGAGGCCGATCTCCTGCGTGCCGCGCGGCAGGGCGAAGGCGAGCGAACCCACATGGAGGCCGGCTTCGCCGGCGCGCAGCGCTTCCGTCACCGCCGTGATCACCACGACTCCCACGACCGCGCCGGTCAGGCTGCCGACGCCGCCCACGACGAGCATGGTGACGGCCACGAAAGTCAGGCTGATGTAGAAGATGTCAGCCGTCAGGATGCCGAGGAATTGCGCGTAAAGCGCTCCCGCAAGCCCCACAAGGGAGCCGCTGAGCACAAAGGCGATCAGGCGGAGCCGCACTATGCCGATGCCCGACGCTTTCGCCGCCACCTCGTCGTCGCGCGAAGCCCGCAGCATCAGACCCACGCTTGATGTTTGGAGCAGCGCCGCCGCGAGGATCGCGAGAGCGGCGAAGACGAAGGCGGTCCATGGGCCGACCACGGTCGGAATATTGACCACCGAGCTTGTCCCGCCCGTGACGGTGTCCCAATTGGCGGTAATGGAGTTGATCACGACGAGGAAGGCGAAAGTCGAGATGGAGGCCGCAATTCCCGACAAGCGGAGAATGATGAGGCCGAAGACGAGCGCGACGGCGGCGGCGAGGAGGGACGCGAACACGACCGCGACCAGAAACGGATATTGATGGTCCTGCAACACCGCCGGCAGGCCGGTGAGCATCATGCTTTTCCAGTCAGGATCGCACGTCGCCCAGGCTGCCGCATAGGCGCCGATGCACATGAACGCGATATGACCAAACGAGAGGATTCCCGAGTTGCCAACGAACATGTAAAGGCCGACGACCACGATCATGCGGATGAGCATCTCGGTCAGGGAAACCGCGATCTGATCGCCGCCAAGAAGGGTGCAAAGAAGAACGATGACGCCGAGCCCAACAACCAGCACGCATGGCAGATACAAGCGACGCAGGACATTGGATGGATTATCAAACACGCTCGATAAGCCCTCGCGTGGGGATGAGGCCGGAAGGGCGAGCGACGAGCACGAGGATGATCAATCCGAACGCGAAGGCGTCGCGGAAAGAGCGGAGGTCGGGCGGCAGGTACGCCTGCAGCATCACGACGATCACGCCGACGGCGAAGCCTCCGACCACCGCACCGACAAGGCTGCCCATTCCGCCGACCACCGTGGCGATGAAGGCGAAGAGCGCGATGGGCTGGCCCATGGTTTGCGTCAGCGTGCCGGTTTGCGAGACGAAAAGGAGCGACACCGCCGCTGCAAGAACCCCGCTGATTGCGAAGGCGAGGCCGATCACGAAATTGGCGTCGACGCCGAGATGGCGCGCCATCCGGAAATTCTCGGCGGCCGCGCGCATCTGGATGCCGTAGCGTGTTCGCTTGAGGAAAAATGTGAGCAGCAGCATCATCAGAATGGTCACGCCGATTACGACGAGATCGAGCCTTGGCGTCGTTAGCGGGCCGATCTGGACCTGTTCGCTAAGGCCAGACCATAAATTGATCGCCTTCGGTCGGGCGCCATAGATCATCAGGATCCCATTCTGGATGATGAAGCTCAGCGCGAAGGACGCGGTCATCAGCGTGGGCGCGCTGCTGGTTCTCAAAGGCCGGAAGATGAGGACGTCCGACAGGAGCGCGATAACGACAACGATCACGACGACTGCGGGCACGAGCGCCGCCCACGTCCATCCGCCAATCAGAAGCGTTGCAATATCCGCGGATGAGGGAACGATCAGCGCGTAGGCGCCAAGGGTTATGAAGTCTCCGTGCGCGAAATTGACCAACCGCAGGATGCCGAAGAGGAGCCCGATGCCGAGGGCTGCGAGAGCATAGAGGCTACCGAGGCTAAGCGCGTCGAGAAGGTTTTGAAGAAACCCGATCATGCGGGAACGCTTGGGCTGTCCGCAGAACGCGCGAAGCCGAAATAGGCCTGCAGGATTGCGGCCCCGTCCTGCAGGTTGTCGGCCGAATCCTCCAGGCGAATCGAACCTCCCCGGAGCACGTAGATGCGATCCGCGTATTTGAGGACCCGCTTCGAACTCTGCTCGTTGATCAACAGGGTCAGGCCTTCGGCCCGTTGAAGATCACGAAGGATTTCGTAAACCTGATCCACGATCATCGGCGCGAGTCCGAGCGACGGCTCGTCCACCATCACGAGGCGTGGCTGGGTCATCAGCGCCCGGCCGATCACCAGCATCTGTTGTTCTCCTCCCGAAAGCGTGCCGGCAGGCGCGTTGCGGCGTTCGTTGAGCCGCGGAAAATGCTGCATGATACGGGCGAGGCGGCGTTCGTCGTCCGGCGCCCTGCGGCGGATGAGCGTGCCGAGGCGAAGGTTTTCTTCGACTGTGAGCGTTGAGAACACTTGCCGCCCCTCGGGGATGAGCGACATCCCGAGCCGCGCGATGTACTCCGGCCGCATCCCAACCAGCTCTTTGTTCTCGAACTTCGCGGAGCCTGCACGCGGGATGACACCACCGGCGATCGCGTTCATCAAGCTCGACTTGCCGGCCCCGTTCGGTCCGAC
Organism: uncultured Alphaproteobacteria bacterium; assembly: GCA_963696665.1. Classification (GTDB taxonomy): domain Bacteria; phylum Pseudomonadota; class Alphaproteobacteria; order Rhizobiales; family Beijerinckiaceae; genus Roseiarcus. The sequence goes on along the minus strand of CAVOLE010000024.1, from coordinate 216,966 downwards.
GATACAGACCAATTCGCCCGAAATCGACGTGGATCGACACCTCGCGCAGCGCCGCTAGGCGGCCGTAGTTCACCGACAAGCCCTCAACGGCGAGCATCGCTGTCATCAGCCCTCTCCGAGATACGCGGCGATTACCACCGTGTCGCGCTGGACGGCCTCGGGGCTGCCCTCGGCGATGGTCTTGCCGCCGTCCAGGACATGCAGGCGATCGCAGACGCCCATTATGATGCGCATGTTGTGCTCGATCAGCAGCGTGCCGCACACGAACGTTTTCGGGATCTTGGCGACGGCCTCCATCAACTCGTCGCATTCGACGTCCGACATGCCAGCTGCAGGCTCGTCGAGAAGGATGAAGGCCGGAGATAGAACGAGAGCGCGGGCGATGCCGACGCGCCGCTCGTCCGTGTAAGCCAGGGCGCCGGCGCGCAACTGCGCCCGTTCGGCGACGCCCATCCATTCAAGCACCGCCATGGCGTGCTCGGTCGCCCGAGCGCGTTTGAGGCCCAGCGCGACCGCAGCCGCCTCAACATTCTCCAGGACCGTCATTTCCTTGAATAAACGCCCCGCCTGAAACGTGCGGGCTATTCCCGATTTGCGAAATCGCGCCGGGGGCCATCCCCCGGTGTCGATGTCGCCAAGCGAGACCTTGCCTTCGGTGGGTTGCTGAAAGCCCGTGAGGCAATTCACCAGGGTCGTCTTGCCGGCGCCGTTCGGACCGATCAGCCCGAGAATTTCTGTGCGCCCGAGAGACAGAGTGACATCTGTGAGCGCGCTCAACCCTTGAAACCGGACGCAGACGCCAGCAGCGCTTAGACTGCCCGCATCCGACTGCGGCGTGGCTGCGGAGACCGGCGTCAGTTGGTCGAGCAAACGCCCTCCATCATGAAGCCAGTGGAGCAGAAGGTCGCGGATGCAAGCGAAGCCTGAGCGCGATCGCCCGGCAAAGGAAATCGAAGCGCCCGATGAGCGAAGTTTTGAGGAACTTCACGGCGAAAACCCACGTCACGTTTCTCCCGGCTGTAATGCTAACCGCTTTACATGTGATCACAAAGGCCAAGTTGTTAGCATACGATAGAAATATCGGGCGCTTGTGACCAAAGTTCAGGCACGTCTCATCTGTAGACGTGTGATCACAAAGCGGATGCCGCCCGCGGTTTGCAAGTGGCGAGAATTGGCGACCGCGCTGCCCGCGAAACTTTGCGTCACCGCGGCTTAAGCCCCAAAATCGCCCGCGCCTCCGCTGGCGTCGCCACTTCCATGCCAATGTTCGACAGGATCGATCGAGCGCGATCAACAAGCTGCCCGTTGGTGGCGAAGACGCCGCGGGACAGATACAGATTGTCCTCGAGTCCAACCCGACAATTGCCGCCAAGCAGCGCCGATTGCGCAACCATGGGCATCTGCTCCCGGCCGATGCCGAAGGCGGCCCAGGCGGCGCCAGACGCGATCAATGAGCTTTGGTAAATCATTGTCTGGGCGGAGGCGGGCGCGCCCCAGAGCACGCCGAGAACCATCTGGAAGAATGGCGTCCCCTCGATGAGGCCCTCCTTCACGAGCTGATTGCCGAACAGGATGTCTCCCGCGCTGAACACCTCGAGCTCGGGCTTGATCGACAGCTCCTTGAAGCGCTTCGCCATCGCCCGCAGCGTGCGCGTCGTATTGAGATAAACGAACTCCAACGAGCCTTCGACCTGATTGCCCGTGGTGATGTCCAGAGAGGCGATTTCTGGCAAACATTCCTCGAGATGGGCCATGCGCTCGGCGACCGGCAGGACGTCGCTTTTGGGGAGGGAGCGCGACTCGTCGTCAGGGTCCGGCATCAGGAACGCGCCGAGCCCGCAGGTTAGATTGATGACAATGTCGATGCCGGTCGAACGCAAACGGTCGACAACCTCCTTGAAAAGATTAGGGTCGCGGCTGCCTTCGCCCGTCTCTGGGTTACGCACGTGAATATGTACGATGCTTGCTCCCGCCTTCGCCGCCTCGACACAGGACGCTGCGATCTGCGGCGGAGTGACCGGCATAGCGGCATGCTTGCGGTTGAAGGGCGCATTCCCCGTCACCGCGCACGTAAGAATGACTTTGCGACTCATCACGCCTCCCATTCCAGATTTCCGCTGACGGCGATCAACTCGCCCGTGATCTTTCGCGCAGCTGGCGAGCAGAGAAAAAGCACCGTGTCGGCGAGTTCGGACAGTTCGATCTGCACATGCATTGAAATATGCTTGAGATAGCCGGCCTCGACTTCGGCGACCGTGCGGCCGCTCTCCCGCGCCTGCGCGGCGACAATTCCCTGCATCCGGGCATTGTTGATCATACCGGGCAGGATCGCGTTGCATCGGATGCCGAAAGGCCCAAGCTCGCGCGCGACGTTCAGCGTCAGGCCCTCGAACTCCAAATTTCGACACCACATAGGGCAGCCGATTGGGAAGGCGCGTGCGGGTTGACCCGGTGGAGAAATTGACGATTGACCCGCCGCCCCGCCGCTTCATCATCGGAATTGCGCGCTGGATGCAAAAGAACATGCCGCTCAGATTGATGCGCAGACAATCCTCCCAGTCCTTTGGCGCGATGTCCTCGATCGCGGCTCGCGGCCCGGCAACCCCGACATTGTTCACAAGAACGGTGAGGTCGCCAATCGCGGCGGCGGCCTCCTTGAAAATCTCACCGACCGCTTCGTGGTCGCCCACGTCGCCGAGCGTGCCCGTCATTCTGGGATTGGCGGCGAGCGTCTCGTCGAGCGGGGCCTTCCGGACGTCGCAGATATGGACCCTGTCGCCGCGAGCCAGACAACGCTCGGCAATCGCTCTTCCGACGCTGTCTGCGCCGCCGGTCACGAGGACGGCTTCTGTCACGGGATCTGTCTCCGATTTGACTGACCGGTTGCTCAGATGCCCGCCGAGATCCCCTCATCGGCGAGCAGGACCGCGCCGTGCATCGCCCGCAATTCGTCAGACGCAAGGAACGCGGCGAGGGCCGCCATGTCCTCCGGCTCAGAATAGGTGCGTCCACTCGGCGTGCGCGCCGCCATCGCGTCGAGAAAGGGTTTGAGCTCCGGTTTCGTGCGGATGTCCTCGTTCATTGGCGTCGCCGTGTTTCCGGGAGCGATGCAGTTCACCCTAATCCGGCTCGGCGCCAGCTCGAGCGCAAGAGCACGCGTCATCATGATGATTGCAGCCTTGGTTCCGCAGTAGAGCGAATAGCCGCCAATTCCCATAACGCCCGCGACCGAGGCGATGGTGATGATCTGTCCGGCCTTCCGCTCCTTCATGCCAGGCGAGACCGCGCCAATGGCGTTCCAGACGCCCATGAGATTGATTCCGACCATGCGCTCGGCGTCCGCTTTCGGAGTAGAGCCGGTCGGCGTCGGATAAAAGACGCCCGCCGAGTTCACCAGCGTATCGATTCCGCCGAAGCGCATTTCCACGGCGCCGACGAGCGCCTCGACCGCCTCAGCGTCGCGCACGTCGCAGGATGCCGCCATGTGCCGGCCGGCGCCGCCGGGGAGCGCCGCGACGACAGCCTCCGCTTTGTCGCGGCTGGACGAGGCGACTACGGCCACGCTTGCGCCTTCGACGGCGAAGCGTTTGGCGATGGCTTCGCCAATCCCCTGCGAGCCTCCCGTCACGAGCGCTATTCTTCCCTCGAGTCTCATGGCACCACCCTGTCATGAGCGGTTGAAGGGCTATCATCCATGAGAAGCCTCGCCCACCAGCGGAGCGACCCGGTTTTGAGCGGCCTTGCCCTCGGCGTTAGTCGTCCGGGGCGCTCGGAGGCTTGGTGTGGGCTTGTCATGCATACGCCGAGGCTATTCGATCTGTGATCTCACTTCAACCAAAACTCTATTCATTACTAGCCTAAATATGCGCCATTACTGGTCATCAGATGCTATAAATTGAAGCTTTGTGATCACAGAGGGATCGGCTAAATTCCCGGAAAGCGTTGAGGGCCATGGTCATATGCGGTTCGGCGTCGACACCGGGGGCACTTTCACCGATCTGATCATCGAGGACGATCGGGGCGATCTGCATATGTTCAAGGCGCCCACGACACCGCAGGATCCGATCCGCGGCGTGATCGACGCGCTTAAAGTCGCCGCTGGCGCGTTCAAGACGACGCTGCCCGAACTGCTCGGCCGAAGCGAAAACTTCATCTATGGCACAACGCACGCGATCAACGCGATCATCACCGGCAATGTCGCACGAACGGCCTTCGTCACGACAGTTGGACATCCGGACGTTCTTACCCTGAGGGAAGGCGGGCGTTCGGATCCCTTCAACTTTACCGTGCCATATCCCGAGCCCTACGTTCCCCGTTCGCTCACCTTCGAGGCGCCGGGCAGGGTTCTGGCGGACGGATCGGTGGCGACGCCCTTCGACGAACTCGGTAATGATCGCGGCCATCGAGGCCATGAAGCGGAAAGACGTCGAGGCCGTCGCGGTCTGTCTCTTGTGGTCGATCGTCAATCCAGAGCACGAATTGCGCGTCGGCGAGCTGATTGAAAAGCATATGCTGGGCATTCCCTATACGCTTTCGCACAAGCTCAACCCGACCTTGCGCGAATATCGCCGCGCCTCCTCCGCCTGCATCGATGCTTCGCTCAAGCCAATGATGGCCGCTTACATGGAGCGTTTGACCCGCGACCTGAGGGACAATGGACTTTCTGGCCGGGCGCTGGTCGTAACTTCGCAGGGCGGCGTTATCGACGCCGCGGAAGTCGCGAACAAGCCGATTCATCTCATCAATTCCGGCCCGTCGATGGCGCCGATTTCCGGCCGCTACTTCGCTCAGGCCGACGAGGGTTCGGACACCGCCATCATCGCCGACACTGGCGGCACGACCTACGACATCAGCCTCGTCAGTCGATCGCGCATCCCGTGGACGCGCGAGACCTGGATCGGCCATCCCTATCGGGGCCACATGACAGGGTTCGCCTCGGTCGATGTGAAAAGCGTCGGCGCGGGCGGCGGCTCGATCGCGTGGGTGGACGACGGCGGCATGCTGCATGTCGGGCCGAAGAGCGCGGGGGCGGTTCCGGGGCCGGTGTGTTACGGCAAGGGTGGAACGCAGCCGACTGTAACCGACGCAGCCGTGGCGCTTGGCTACATCGATCCCGACTTCTTTCTCGGGGGCGCCATTACACTCGATCCAGCGAAAGCGCGGGCGGCGATCGAAGCGTATGTGGCCCAGCCCCTCCGGCGCTCGGTCGATGATGCGGCCCTCGCCATCGTCGAGGTCGTCACGGAAAACATGGTCCAGGCGATCATGGATATCACGGTCAATCAGGGCATCGACCCGAGCCACGCGGTGCTCGTCGGCGGGGGCGGTGCGGCGGGGATCAATTCCGTGCTGATCGCGCGTCGGTTGAATTCTCCGAGCCTGGTCATCCCCGAAGTCGGCGCGGCGCTAAGCGCGGCGGGCGCTTTGATGTCCGATCTTAGGCAATCGTTTCACGCCACGCGTTTCTGCGAAACGCGCCGCTTCGACTACCCCGTCGCCAACGCCGTGCTTGGCGGCCTCAAGGCCCAATGCCTGGCATACATCGGGGATCAGGGCGCGAGCATGGGGTCGTCCAGCATCCAGATCGCAATCGAGGCGCGCTACCCCGAACAGGTCTGGGAGATCAACGTTCCGCTCGCATTTGATCACTTCGCGGGGACCGATGACGTAACCGCGCTGGAACAGGCCTTTCATAAGGCCCATGAAGATATCTTCGCAATTAGCGATCCCACCTCGCCTGTCGAGATCGTGAGTTGGATGGCCACCGCAATCTGCCGGCTGCAGACGAAGACGACGGGGACACTCGCGACGCGCCCGCTCTCCGGTCCTTGCAACAGCGTGCGCGGAGCCTATTTTCCGGGCCACGGGCGTGTCGAAGCGCGCGTATGCCGGTTCGAGGCGATGGAGACCGGGCAAAGCTTGGCGGGGCCGGCGATCGTCGAAGTCCTCGGTGACGGCTGTCGTGCTGCCTCCCGGTTCAGTGGCGGTGCGCCGTCAGTCCGGCAGCTTGGCGATCACGCCCGGCGCGTGAGCGAAGCAAGTGGAGAGCGGCATGAGCGTCACGGACAAGAAGCTTGCCGCCGACGGCGTGCGGCTTGCGCTGTTGAACAATCGGCTACAGGGAGTCGCGCGCAAGATGGCGAATACCTTGCTGCGCACCGGCCGCTCGGGCGTGCTCAACATCGCCCGCGACTTTTCTTGCGCCATTGTGACCGCGGATTGCGAGCTGCTCGCGGCAGCGGAGAGTCTTCCGATTCACGTTCTCTCCGGCCCGGACCTCATGGCCAAGGCCATGAAAGCTTTTCACCCCGACCTGAAGCGCGGCGACGCCTTCCTGCACAATTCTCCCTATCATGGCTGCTCGCATCCGGCGGACCATACACTGCTCGTGCCGGTGATCGACGAGAAGGGCATCCACCATTTCACGTTGATCGCAAAGGCGCATCAGGCCGATTGCGGCAATTCGCAGCCCACAACTTACATGGGGGCGGCGCGCGACGTTTACGAAGAGGGCGCGCTCATCTTTCCCGCCGTCAAGATCCAATCCGACTATAAGAACGTCGACGACGTGATCCGCATGTGCCGCATGAGGATCCGCGTGCCCGATCAATGGTGGGGCGACTATCTGGCGATGTCGGGCGCCGCGCGAATCGGGGAGCGCGAACTGCTCGCACTCGGTGAGGAGCTGGGCTGGGACGCGTTGCACGCGCATACGCGCGAGTTTTTCGACTACACTGAGAAGCGGATGATCGCCGCCATCCGCAAAATTCCAGCTGGCCGCTCTCGTCATTCGAGCAGTCACGATCCGTTTCCCGGTACGCCGGCCGAAGGAATTCTGATCACCGCCAAGGTCGAGGTTAGGCCGGACGACGCGATCATCGAGATCGACTTGCGCGATAATCCCAATTGTCTGCCCTGCGGGCTCAATCTGTCAGAAGCGTGCGCACGCACCTCGGCGATGATCGGGGTGTTCAACAGCCTTGATCCCGACGTCCCCAAGAACGCGGGCGCGTTTCGCCGCCTGAGCATCCACCTGCGGGAGGGTTGCGTCGTGGGAATTCCGCGTCATCCCACTTCTTGTTCTGTCGCAACGACCAATGTTGCGGATCGGGTCGCGAATTCGGTTCAGGCGGCGCTTGCCGGTCTCGCGGACGGACTTGGCCTCGCGGAATGCGGGGCCGTGCTGCCGCCGTCGGTCGGGGTGATCTCCGGTACGATTCCGAACACCGGAGCGCCATTCGTCAATCAGGTGTTCCTTGGCTGCTCAGGCGGCGCCGGATCGCCGACCGCCGACGCATGGCAGACGATCTGTCACGTCGGCAACGCCGGCCTGTGCTTCCAGGACAGTGTCGAACTCGACGAATTGCGCCAGCCGATCCTTGTCAACGAGCGCCGCTTCGTTGCGGACACCGAAGGCGCGGGCCGCAAGCGCGGCGCCCACAGCGTCTTCGTCGAATTCGGTCCGATCGGCTGCGATGTCATGATCGGATACGGCAGCGATGGAGCGATCAACGCCGCGAAAGGCGTGCGCGGCGGCCTGAATGGGGCGCCGGCGCGCCAGTACAAGGTATCCCGCAACGGAAACATCGACGAGCTGCCGGGCTGCGCCATGGTTACCGTCTCGGACGGTGAGCGCGTCCGGTCTTATTCCTGCGGCGGGGGCGGCTACGGGCCGCCGATGGAGCGCGATCCGAATGAAGTCGTGCGCGACATTTCGGAAGGATGGGTTTCGCGCGCGCGCGCGGAAGCCGTCTATCGCGTCGCAATCGACGACAATGGCGCACTGGATGCGGACAAGACCGCGGGTCTCAGGGAATCACCATGATTCACCGGCTCGCTGCGGAGCCTCAACAAGGTGTTCCCGGTTAGACCGAGTCTGCTGATTGGCCCGTTAGAAACTATGGCATACGTTTTGCTCAGCCAAAACGACTGTTGAGCGCCGGGGACCGTTCACCTTGCGCGCAGTGCGCTAAGATCGGCAGAGGAAAGGCCCGATATGACGCTAATGAATGTGCCTGTAATCGATCTGACGTCATACAGAGAAGGAACCCCTGAAGGAAAAGCGAAGGTCGCGGCTGAGGTTGGGCAGGCTTGCCGAGACATCGGCTTCCTCGTCGTTTCAGGCCACGGGATATCGGAGGATCTGGTCCGCGCCACCTACGACACGGCGAAAGCGTTCTTCGAGTTGCCGCTGGCCGAAAAGGCCAAGAGCGACCGACCGGCCGTAGACCAGGTGCGCGGGTACAGCGCCGTTGGCGGCGAAGGCCTCTCCTATAGCCTGGACGAACCCGCGCCGCCAGACCTGAAGGAAAGCCTCTCCATCGGACCGACGAACATCCCGGAGAACGATCCTTACTACACCTGCGCGGAGGCGGGTCCGCATTTTGCGGCAAACGTCTGGCCGGATAAACCGGCGGAGCTGAAGGGCGTGCTGACGGACTATTTCGCGGCGGTGGACGGTTTGGCCACCGATCTCATGCGATTGTTCGCGTTGTCGCTTGGTCTCGACGAGCACTATTTCGACAACACGATCGACAAGAACATTTCGATGCTGCGCCTGATGCAGTACCCGCGGCAAATGAGCGAGCCGCTTCCAGGCCAGTTGCGCGCAGGCGCGCACTCCGACTACGGGAGCATGACCATCCTTCGCAAGGAAGCGGGAGATACCGGCCTTGAGGTGAAGAACCAGGCTGGCCAATGGATTCCGGTCCCGGTCATCGAAGGTACGTTCATCGTCAATATCGGCGACCTCATGCAGCAGTGGACGAACGACATGTGGACGTCCACCATGCACAGGGTCGTAAACCCGAAGCTCAGCTCCGAGGATAATCGCGACCGGATTTCGATCATCTTCTTTCATCAGCCGAACTACGACGCGCAGGTCGAGTGCCTTCCCACCTGCCTCGCCCCCGGAGAAAAACCAAAATACGCGCCGGTTTCCTCCGGCGATCATCTGCTCAGCAAGTTCGTCAAGCAGACGACGCTCGGAGAGGGAAAGGCGGCATAGCGGTCGCGGCTGGCCCCGGCCAGCAGGGGCCGGCCGGGCCATCAGCTATAGCAGTTGACGAGGGTCTCTTGCCTGCTCCACGTCGCGCTTTCTTACGCGACCTCGATCTTACTGGCCGCAAACCCCGCGCTCGGCAAAGCGAGCGCCCCCGCTTCCCGCCGCCACTCGCTGATGAGATCGTCGCTATCCGCCACGACTCCGACGTGCAATGAGATCATGGCGAGCGCCGCCGCTTCCAGCCTTTCGTCGGTTCCTCGCACGAGGTCCGCAAGCACCGTAACGCGATAACCGAGATTGGAAGCATCGAAGGCCGTGTTTAATACGCAGCAATCGGCCATGCATCCGGTCAGCACGACGCGTCTTGCGCCCATGTTGCGCAGCAGGAAGTCGAGGTCGGTCGGGTAGAAAGCCGAGAGTCGCTTCTTGCTGTCGACGATCAGATCCCCCGGCGTAACCTCGGTGACGAATTCCGTCCAACGGCTGCCTGCAAGCGCGTGTTCGTCGGCGTTCAGGATCTCGCCGACATAGAGCGGAAAGGTCATGCGCCAGGCGGACGGCACGCCCTTCACGTCGTCGATCCCACCCGGCCGAAGCGTGCTGCGCACATGAATTACAGGGACTCCAAGGCGGCGCGCTGCGACGTGAAAGCGGTTCACGCCGTCCACGACCTCGCGCGCGCGTGGCGCGGGGCACGGGCAGTCCTGGGCTTCGGACAGATGGCCCAGATGCAGGTCGATCGAGATTGCGACGGCGTCGGCAAGATCCGTGAATTCAACGAAGCGAGCGGGCAGCTCGCGCTTGACGCCATAGACATAGCCTTCCATCGATCCTCATCCTTTCATCGACGTCAGCTGCGCTCTTCGCGAACATAAGGACGTCCAAGCGCGCCGGGCTCGTCGGTCGGCGCATTCCGCTGATGGATTGAAACCCAAATCATGACCGCGAGCGTCGCGAGATAGGGCGTCGTCAACACGAGATACTGCGGCAGCATGACGCCGGTCGCCGCCAGCTTCGGAATGATCGCCTGAATACAGCCGAAGAGCAAAGCGCCGAACAGGGCGCGCCACGGATTCCAGCGGGCGAATATGACGAGCGCAATCGAAATCCATCCGCGTCCCGCCGTCATGTCGTCGATCCAGATCTTGACGCTGGCGACGGAGATGTAGGCGCCCGCCTGTCCTATGAGCGCGCTGCCGACCATGACGGCGAGGAAACGGGTGACAGGAACGCTCACGCCTGCCGCATCGGCCGCTTCCGGATCTTCGCCGACCGCGCGCAGGTTGAGACCGGCTCGCGTGCGGCCGAGAACATAGGAGATGATGACGATGATCGGGACAACCAGATAGGCGATGATGTCCTGACCAAAGACGATAGGGCCGAGGACAGGGATTCTCGCGAGCGGCCCGAAGGGAACGGCCGCGAGACCCTGGAAGGCCTTGCTCGTCCAGCCGAACTCGTTTCCGACCAGACTTGTCAGTCCCTGGCAGAAGAAGACGGTGACGAGGCCGGCGATGACCTGATTGGCTCGCAGCGTGATCACGAGCAATGCGAAAACCAGGGAAATGAACGCGGTAACTACCATCCCGGCGCCGATCGCTGCGAGTGGGGCCAGATGAAAGGACAAAATGGCGCCGGCGGCGGACACTGCGCCGACCAGCATGAGCCCTTCCGCCGTGAGGTTCAAAACGCCAGCGCGCTCCGAAATGATAAGGCCGACCGCGGCGAGCGCGTAGGGAACCGCCAAGGAGGGCGTCGTCGCGAGCCAGGTGACTAGGAATTGCAGCATCCGCGCTCACCGCGTCCAGTGCACGCGATGGAGCGTCAGGAAGTCCGACGCCGCAACGCACATGACGATGACCGCCTGAATCAACTGAACCATGGATTGCGGGATGCCATAAAAGACCTGCAAGTTCTGGCCCGCGACAACCAGCACGGACATGAGCACCCCGACCACGGCTGCGGCGATCGGATTGTTGCGCGCAAGAAAGCCGATCAGAACGCCGGAGACGCCGTAGCCCTGAAAAAAGGATTGCGTGAGCCGCCCCTCCTGGCTGCTCGCAACGACGAGACCGGCAATCGCCGCCAGCGCGCCGGACAGAAGAACCGTGCCGAAGACGAGCGCACGCACGGGCGCGCCGAGCGCATGGGCGGCGCTGGGACTTGCGCTGACGAAACGCATGTATATGCCGGCGCGGCTGCGTTCGGTCACATAGGCGAGGAAGACAACGGCGATGAGCGCGATCAGCAACGCCCCACTGACACCCGCCAAAAGGTCGGGAATCAGTTCCGAAGGCGCGTATTTCGGCGAGTGGGGGAAACCGTCCTTGTCCTTCCAGGGCCCATAGAGCAGGTGCAGAAGAATATTGGAGGCGACGTAGTTCAGAAGCAGCGTCGAGATGATCTCATTCACGTCCAGCCGCAATTTCAGAGCGCCGGGTATGGCCGCCCAGAAGGCGCCGCCGAGGCTCGCGGCGACGAACATCAGCAATAGCCGCGTCGAGTCCGGGCCGATGTGGGCAATGGAAATTGCCGTCGCGCCGATGCCGCCAAACACCATCTGCCCCTCGATGCCGAGGTTCCAGAACCGCACCCGGAACGCCATCGCCGCGCAAAGACCCACGAGGATGAGCGGCGGCGCCTGAATGAACACGGCCTTCAGGCTCGTCGGGTCGAAGATTGTCGTGACGATGAATTCCTCGGCGAGATCGCCTGGCGGCACGCCGGAGAGGACGAGCACAAGCGAGGAAATGAGGAGGCCGAGCGCGACGGCGCCCACCAGAGCGCCAATCCTGCGCGCGGGGCTGACCGACCTTCGCACCTCGATCGTGACGCGGCCAAGGCCACGCGACCTTCCGATGGGCGCTCCCGGCGAGGCCGCGTCAACCATGGGCCACCATCGCACGCCCCACGCCCTGTCGGTCGAAGGGCGGATCGAATTCGGCGACGAGCCTGCCGGACGCCATGACGCCGACGCGGTTCGACAATTTCAGGATCTCGTCGAGATCATCGCTGACGAGAAGCACGGCGGCGCCCCCTTCCGCCGCGGATTTGAGCCGCGCGTGAACGGCCGCCGTCGCGCGGGCGTCCAGGCCACGACTGGGGCTTTGAGCGATGATGACTTTTGGCGCGTTCGAGAACTCGCGAGCGATTATGAGCTTCTGGGCATTGCCGCCAGAAAGTAGCGCGGCCTTCTGGCTGAGGCTGCGCACGCCCTGAACGTCGAACTCGCGGATGGCCTCTTCCGAGTCACCCTTCATGCGGCTGACGTTCGTCCAGGCCCATGTGCCGTAGTGTCCCCCGATCAGCCTCCCGATCGCGAAATTGTCGGTTACCGAGAGGCTGCCCGCCAGCGCGAAGCGGTAACGGTCGGCGGGAATGAACGCCGCGCCGTCGCCACGCAGCTTTGCGGGGCTAGCGGCGGAAAGCGTGTCCCCGCTATCTTCGAGCTGGACGTAGCCGGAGTCAGGCTCTCGCACGCCCATCAAGAGTTCGGCAAGTTCGCTCTGCCCGTTGCCGGAAACGCCGGCCAACCCGTAGACCTCGCCAGCGCGCACATGGAAAGAGACGCTGTCGACCGCCAGCGTTCCGTCCGCGCGGCGCGCCGTGAGTCTGAGGGTTTCGAGGCGTCGCCTGCCGAAATGCGGTTGTTCTTGCGGCAGGGTTGGAAGCGCCTCGCCCACCGTGAGCCGCGTCAGTTCCTCGATCGACGCCTTCGACGGATCCAGTTCGGCAACCGTTTTGCCGCCGCGCATGATCGTGGCTTTGTCGGCGAAGCGTTTGACGTCGGCAAGCTTGTGGGTGACGAGCACGATCGTCGCGCCGTTGTCGGCGAGATCGCGCAGCGTATACAGGAGCCGTTCTGCTTCCTGATCGGTCAGGACGGCTGTCGGCTCGTCGAGGATGAGGATTCGGGCGCCTCCGACCAACGCTTTGATCACCTCGACGCGCTGTTGTTCCGCGACCGAAAGGGAATCGACCCGCGCGTGCGGATCGACCTTGGCGCCAAGCAGCTCCGCTTTGGCGGCGATCGCTTGCTCGACCGCGCGGGTCTGGCGCGCATAGGAATTGCGTTCGCCCTGCGCGGCCGGACGTGACAGCAAAACATTCTCCAGGACGGAGAAGGGGCGAACCAACTTGAAATGCTGGTGCACCATGCCAATCCCGAGCGTCGCAGCTTCGCGGGGACCGGTGAGCTGCGTGTCTGTCCCAAACAGCCGCATCGTTCCGGAATCAGGCGTGTAGAGACCGCAGGCGACGTTCATCAGCGTCGATTTCCCGGCGCCGTTTTCCCCGAGCAGCGCATGAATCTCGCCGGCGCGCGCCGAAAAGTTCGCGCGATCGACTGCGCGAAATCCATCGAAACTCTTGCTGATCGAGTCTAGCAGGAGCGAAGTGGTCATTCGTGCGTCATGCGCATGCCTTGTCCTTTTCCACCGCGCCGGAAGGCGGGCGTAGCGGAATCAGTCAAGAAGGAGCGCGCGCTCCTTCCTGCCGCAGCTTACTTCTGAGAGATAACGCCGGGCACGAACCAGTCCATCTTCCAGAGCTCGGCGTCGGTAATGGCTTTGCCAGCAGGAAGCCTTTCCTTGCCCTCGCGATCCACCATCGGACCGACAAAGATTGGGTCCTTGCCGTCGATGATGTCCTGCCGCGCGGCGAAGATCTTCTTCTTGTTTTCGTCAGAGACGGCCGAGCCGCAACAGGCGATGTCGGTGCCGCCTTCCTTGATGCCAGGGAAAGCGCCGTAGGGCGAGGGATCCCAGGTTCCGGCCTTGATCCGCTCCAACGCTGGACCAAGAAACTTCGCCCAGGTCCAAACCGAGGAGCACTGTGTCGCTTTTGGCGCGAACTCTCGGAGATCGCGGTGATGACCAGTGCCGTAGACGCCTCGCTCCTGTGCGACGATCTGGGGCGTCGGCGTATCGACATGTTGGCCTATGACGTCTGCGCCCTGATCGATCAGGGCGGTGGTTGCCGCACGCTCCTTCACCGGATCGTTCCATGAGCCAGTGAAGACAACCGTCAGAGTGGCGTTCGGGTTTATCTTCTTCGCGCCCAGCTCGTATGCGTTGATGGTCCAGTTCACGACAGGCAAGGGATTCGCCGCCACGAAGCCGAGCTTGCCGGTTTTCGAAGCCGCCGCCGCCGCCATACCGCAGAGAAACTGGCTCTCATAGGTGCGGCCGTAGAAGGACTCCAGATTAGGCCCATTCGTGATGCCCGTCGCATTGAGGAACGCGACCTTCGGGTGCTCCTCGGCTAGCTTCTTGAACGTGTCCGAGTACCCGAACGCGGTTCCGATGATGACGTTGTAGCCGCGCTGGATGAAACGTTCCGCTGGCGGGGTAATGGCCGAGGCGTCTTCCGGGACTTTGTCGACCACCGGAATCTTCGCGCCGATGACCTTTTCGAGTTCAGGACGCGCCTCCTCAAAAGACTGACTCCAGCCTCCGTCATTTTTTGGGCCAAAGAGAATGATCGCTACCTTTGGCGGGCCATCGAGCTTGAAGACGTCGGCTGAAGCCACGGTAGTCCAGGCGATGGAAGACGATGCGACAGCAGTCGAGGCGGCAAGCGCGACGACCTTTTTGAAAGCAGACATTAGACGAGCTCCAGGTGATGTTCAGGGAACGGACGCAGCCGAACGGCTTCAAAGCATCTTGTTGATGCGGAAGACATTTTCCTCGGGATCGAGCAGAACCGACTGATACCAGTTGTAATAGGTCTTGTAGGGCTCCTTGATCAGCTTCGCGCCTCTGGAAACAGCGATCGGCGTCAGGCGGTCGACGTCCTCCGCACGGTCGACGTCGATGTTGAGCAGAAACTTCGCGCCCGTTGGATTGGCGTAGTCCGACAATTCGAGAAGGCCGTAGGCGTCCTGCGCGTTGAAGCCCAGGCAGCTCAGCCCCGTCCTAAGTCCCACAAAGATCGGAGAGCGGATCTCTGGGATCTCCTCAAAGCCGAAAAGCTCTCTGTAAAAGGCCGAGAGAGCCACGATGTCTCGTGCGAAGATATTGACATATGAGAGTTGCATGACCGTTCCCGGAAGGCCGGCGACAGCGTCAAACGACGTTTCTGAACGGTCGCCCGTCGGATGAAAACCGCTTCGAGTCCCGCGCACATGCAGCGGCAGTCAAAACGCAGTCCCGTCTACAAGCGCATATCCGAGCTTCCGGACAGGCGAGACACGGGCTCGGCAGAGAACGCTGTTACGGCTGTCATGTCAGCAACTTGATCCCCTACGCGCGAAAGGATTCGGAGAAAACTCCCTCAGAAGAGCAAAGCCCATGCCATTGAAAGGCCGTGTCCTATCGGCGGTGTGACGGCAATATGGTCTCCATCCGCCGACTTTCTGACCAATTGGTCAAGAGTTGAGCAGCCGCCTTTCCGCCACGGACAAACAGATTCTTGCGAAGTTTTGTCTCCTTATGGAAGACGCGGTCCTTGTTGGAAGCGCGCCGTAAAGCGCGCCTCAACCAGAAGCCCGTTTGCGCCACGGCGGAGTAACGATCGAGTTGACCATCGTCGAGATCGAGTTTTTCAGCGCATCGAGATGCTTGAGCATCGCGCCATGCGCCTCAGCGTCGTGCATGGAATAAATGGCCTGTACGATCTGGTGGTGCTCGCGGTTCGACCTTTCCATGAGGCCCGCGTGATAGGAGACATGGCGACGATAGGGTTCTAGACGCTGCCTTAGCGCCACGGTCTGCGCCGCAAGGAAGGCGTTGTGACTGGCTGTGTAGATAGCCTCGTGCAATTTGACGCTTGCCTTGTAGAAGGCCTGGGGCTGATCGTCGTTCGCGGCGGTCTCGCAGGCCTTGAGAGCCGCGCCGATCGCTAACCCATCTGCAAGCGTGTGCCGCTTTGCCGCTGCGGCGGCGCACGACGCTTCCAGGATGGCCATGACTTCGATCATCTCAACGATCAGGTGTGGGGTCAACGTAGCGACGTACGTCCCCTGATGCGGCCTCACTTCGACGAGGCCACTCGAGGACAACGCCTTAAGCGCCTCCCGGACCGGTGTGCGCGAAACGGCAAACCGCGCAGCGATTTCCTCTTCGTCAAGCTATCGCCCGGGGCGAGCCCATCCGCTCAATATTTCTTCTTCGAGCTTCAGCTTCAGACGCTCGGTTCGCGTCTTACCAGGGGGCATCGCTTCGGCTGACGCCTTCCGACGTTTCAAAGACGAGAACTCCTTCGCCGCCCGGAACCTGAGAGCAGGCAATAGCGCGAGTTTGACTTATAGATCGAGTGCAATCGACGATAGCGGGACGCCGACGCACGGGAGGCAATGGCCTTCGGGGACGGGCGCAACCCCCTGGGGATGGGCCACCGCTCCATCGAGCACCCTTACCGCGCAACTCTCACACTGTCCCGTCCGGCATCCGCTCACGGCTCTGACTTCAGCCCGCTCGATCGCATCGAGAAGAGAACCGCGCTCCGGCTCCCAGGTGAACGTGAGGCCGGACCGCTTCAGCCGCACCGGCTACGGGCGATGATGAGGCTGCTTCGCCGGTCGGCTGACGGGACCGAACGGCATCGTCAACTTGAGCGAACGCTGGGCCGAAGAAGGGCGATCTTTCTGAGGAATGAGGTCAGGCAGTAGTGCCGATCTCGGAGATCTCACGCCAAACGGCAAAGGCTCGCTCGCGCGAGGCGCGGCGGCAATCAGCAGTCGCGGTTTCTGGGTAGGGGATGTGGAAGAGGTTCGCGACCTGATCGTGAACCGACAAGAACCGTTGCGCTTGCCGAGCAGATTTGAAACGCTTCATGATGCGTTCGCGTCGCCGGGTCGGTTGATGAGAATTCTCAGCCCGATTGTTCAAGCCTTTATGCTGGCGATGATCGATGTGAAGGCCCATCTTCGCCCTCGCAGCGCCGTAGGATCTGAGCTTGTCCGTGATCATGACGCGGGGCGGCGTGGCCGCCGATTTCAGGAGTTTCGTCATGAGCTTTTGCGCCGCGCGGGTGTCTCTGCGGCGCTGGACCAGGACGTCGAGAACGAAACCGTTTTGATCAACGGCGCGCCAGAGCCAGTGTTGTTCGCCGCCGATCGAGACGACGACCTCATCCATGGGCCATTTGTCCCCGCGAGCAGACGCGCGCTGGCGGATCCGATCGGAGAACGCCTCGCCGAATTTCTTTCCCCACTGGCGCACGGTCTCGTGGGTCACGCAAATCCCCCGCGCCGCCAGCATCTCCTCAACCATGCGAAGGCTCAAGGGAAACCGGAAATACAGCCAAACGCCATAGCTGATCACCTCTGGAGGAAAGCGATGGCGGCGATAGAGAGGATCACGGGCTGTCGACATGACCCGCGCTTACTCGACCCTCCATTCCCGATTCGTTAAGCTGACAATGCGTCAGGAACGCACCGTCCAGGCCAGCCTATTCGATCTCTTCGCTGAGCACGAGATTGGCCGCGAGCTCAAGGCGATGTCGCAGTGGCTGGACGAACATCGCGAGCTAATTGGGCTGACCGCGGAGGATCTGCGCCGGCGCGGCGTCAAGGAGACTGGACGGGAAGGCCTGCCGGCCGAGTCGGTCTTGTGCTGCGCGCTTCTCAAACAGCATCGCCAGCTGAGCTCACGAGGAGCTCGCGTTTCACCTTGAGGACTCGGCTTCGTTTCGAGCCTTCGCCCGGCTGCCGCTGTCGTGGACGCCGAAGAAGTCGGCGCTGCACAGGACAATCAGCGCCATCCGGGCCGAGACCTGGGAGGCGATCAATCGTACGCTGCTGGCCAGCGCGCGGCGGGAGAAAGTCGAGACGGGCAAGGTGGTGCGGCTCGACAGCACGGTCGCCGCCGCGCTCATCCACGAGCCAAGCGACAGCTCTCTTCTCTGGGATGGGGTCCGCGTGTTGGTGCGGCTGTTGAAGGCGGCTGACGCCTTGGTCGGCGATCTCATGTGGCGCAATCATCGGCGCGCGGCGAAGAAGCGAGCGCGCGCGATCGAATATGCCCGCGATCGAGGCAAACGGGTCCCGCACTATCGGGAGTTGATCAAGCTGACCCGAGCGACCTTGGCCTATGCCGATCAGGCCGCGGCGCAGTTATGGCGAGCGGCGGACCCGATTGCCGCCGCGCTGTGGCAAGCCGAGTTCCGTCACTACCGTCCCCTGATCGAGCGGATCATCGCGCAGACCGAACGCCGCGTTCTTCATGGCGAGGCGGTCGCCGCCAACGACAAGATCGTCAGCTTGTTCGAGCCGCACGCCGACATCATCGTCAAAGGCGGCCGCGACATTCAATATGGTCACAAGCTCAATCTGACCACCGGCCGAAGCGGCTTGATCCTCGATCTTGTCATCGAGGCTGGCAATCCGGCCGACAGCGAACGGTTCTTGCCCATGCTCGAGCGCCACATCGCCTTCTACGGCGAGGCGCCTCGACAGACCGCCGCCGACGGCGGTTTCGCCAGCCGCGCAATCTCGCCCAGGCCAAGACCCTCGGCGTCCGCGACGTGGCCTTCCACAAGAAGGCCGGCCTACGCGTCATGGACATGGTCAAGAGCAACTGGGTCTATCGCAAGCTGCGCAACTTCCGAGCCGGCATAGAGTCCGACATCTCGTGCCTGAAACGCGCCTATGGCCTGGCGCGCTGTCTCTGGCGTGGGCTCGATCACTTTGCCGCCTACGTTTGGTCATCAGTCGTCGCATACAACCTTTCGATCTTTGCGCGGCTCAGGCCGGCCTGACTCTTTCCGTCCACCGAATCGTTCGCGGTCTGGCTGGCCGCTCGATCGATCACCCATTGGATCCTTGCGCTCATCGAGGCTGTTTAAGCCATCGCCAACGGCAAATACGGGCGAACGGCTCCACCCCACATCCTTCCGCGCCCAACACGACCGACTTCAGCCAACAAAAACAACCGTTTATGGACGCGCACTAGTCTCTTATGTTCGCAGTCAAGGGCGCGGACGTGGTCGATCGACCGTGCGGCGGGATGCCGTCGGCAAGGATGAGCGGGGGCTGCGTAGAGCTGGGAGCGGAGCGAGAGACGACGGTCGATCAAACTCTTATCCGCGGGTTGGTTACCGCCTTCCGTGTCTACGTCTCGGGGCTTTCCTCGGTCTAGAGCATTTTTCTGTCTGATTAAATCGTATGGGATTCCCAAAATCGGCTTCGTTCTGATTCATGCTTCTGGCCGGCGAAGGAGGCTGGCGTGCATGGCCAGATCCTTGTCTGTTGACCTTCGTCAGCGTGTCGTTGGCGCGATTGAGGGGGGATTGTCGTGTCGAGCGGCGGCGCAGCGGTTTGGCGTCAGTGCGTCGAGCGCGATCCGGTGGCGGGCCTTGGAGCGGCGCGAGGGTGATGTCAGGCCCAAGCGCCAGGGCGGCGACCGCCATTCGCAACGGATCGAGGCGCATGCTGAGCTGATCCTTTCGGCCGTGGCCGCCAAGAGCGACATTACGCTTTCAGAACTGCGGGAGCGGCTGAAGGAGCGCGGCGTCGCCGTCGCCATCGGCACGCTCTGGCGGTTCTTCAAACGCCGCAAGATCACGCGCAAAAAAAGACGGCGCACGCCGCCGAACAGCGCCGCAGCGCGGTGAACGCGGCGCGGGAGGCATGGTTTGAGGGACAACTCGACCTCGATCCGACGCGGATCGTCTTCATCGACGAGACCGCCGCGAACACCAAGATGGCGCGCCTTTACGGGCGTTCGCCCAGGGGCGAGCGATGCCGCGCTCCCGTGCCCCATGGCCATTGGAAAACCACCACCTTCACCGCCGGGCTGCGTTATGACGGCATCGCTGCGCCGATGGTCCTCGACGGCCCGATGAACGGCGAGGCCTTTCTCGCCTATGTCGAACAGGCGCTCGTTCCGGAGTTGCGGCTAGGCGACATCGTCATCATGGACAATCTGCCGGCTCACAAGGTTCATGGCGTCAGACAGGCGATCGAGGCCGCCGGCGCGAGCCTGCGCTACCTGCCGCCTTACAGCCCCGACTTCAATCCCATCGAAATGGCCTTCGCAAAGCTCAAGGCCCTGTTGCGCGCCGCCGCCGCCCGAACAATCTCAGACCTCTGGCAAGCCATCGCCGACGCCCTTCGCCGCTTCACCCCGCAAGAATGCGCAAACTATCTCGCCGCCGCAGGATACGATGCAACATGATCGGAAAATGCTCTAGAGGACGGGCGTCGGGCGCAAGGCTCGGCCACATAACTAGCGACGGGAGTTCCCCACCTTTCGTGCTCCGCTCCCGGGTCTGCGCAGCGGGAGAGCATCGTGTTTTACGCGGGCGCGACCTCCCGTCCGATGGCCCACAGGAAAGCGGCCATCTCGCGGGCGATCGCAGCCACGACGACAGGCGGCTTCTTGCCCGTGGCGCTGAGGCGGCGATAGCGGGCGCACAGACGGATCTGCGCCTTCCAGGCAATGTCGCGCACGGGCTTGGGCAGCCCTTCGAGGCGCGTCCTCAAGGCATCGCTGACCCGCGCCGGATAACGATAGGACCAGGCCGCCTCGACCAGCGCCCGCCGCGCGCGCCGGTTGCCCGCCAGAGTGAGGCCCTTCCGTCGGATGGTATCGCCGGTCGAGCTTTCCGCTGGGACGAGACCGAGGAAAGACATCAGCTGTCTTGGCGTATCGAACCGGCGCACGTCGCCGATCTCAGCGGCAAAGGTCACGGCGACCAGAAACGACGCGCCGCGCATCGCTTGATAGGCTTCCACCATGGGCGCCATGGACCAATCCGGCACGATGAGAGCAAGCTGTTTCTCGAGGCGGCGCAGGCGCTGGAGCGCATCTTCGATCGCGTCAATGCCCTCCTGAAGACGATCTGCTGCGCAGCATGCTCGAACTTTTGATCGGCCAGCCAGCGCCGATGCGCCAGCGTCCAATGGCCGCCGCCGCTGTAAATCCGGCTGTGCCGCAGCAGGAAGGAGAGAAGCTGCTGGCGTTTGCGGCGAACGTCGTCCGCCGCCGCCTCGCGGGCCCGCACAAGGTCGCGCACCGCCTCATGCGCCGGATCGGGCGTCCACACTCCGGTCAGTTCGCCGGCGCGGTGCAGCCGCGCTAACGTGACAGCGTCGCGCCGGTTCGTCTTGATCCGCTCGCCCGCTCGTTTCGGGATCAGCGCCGGAGCGACCACCATGCAATCGTGGCCGAGAGCCTGAATCTGCCGATAAAGCCCGTATCCCGTCGGCCCAGCTTCAAAACAAACATGCAACCGATCGTACCGGCTCGCCAGTCTCTTGATCGTCTTCTCGATCGGCAATGGGCTGTTCTCGACATCGCCGAGAAACCGCACTTCTCCCTGCCGCCCTCCTTCCGCGATCGCCACGGCGTGCTTCTTCTTGGCGACGTCGAAAGCCAACAAAAACTTCGCTATGCTTTCCCATGGTCCGCCCTCCGTGCATGAGGCTCGGCTCGGTCCGCCCGAGCAACCCTCGTTCTACCTGCACGAAAGGGCGGCCCACCGGCTCACCCCGCGAACATGACGTCTAGGGCCGCCTCAAGGCGCGCCCAAGCGGGAACGTCAGTTGGTCGCCGCC
Source organism: uncultured Alphaproteobacteria bacterium (assembly GCA_963696665.1). Lineage (GTDB taxonomy): Bacteria > Pseudomonadota > Alphaproteobacteria > Rhizobiales > Beijerinckiaceae > Roseiarcus. The sequence continues at coordinate 195,463 of CAVOLE010000024.1, read as the reverse complement.
GCAAGGATCGGACCGCCCTGCGGGGACTGGACGAGAATGGCTGTGTTCTGGCCAGCCGGCGCTGGTGTCAGCCGGAAGGTCGCCGTGCTCCGCTCCAATTGCCGAGAGAGATGAGGTCGTGCACCACGTTGCCGTGAGGCAGCGTCCGCCCGGCGTTCTCGCCGCGCTGGACTGGCACGTCTACGACACGGGGATCGTAGCGAACGGCCCAGACCTCAGCGGGGCGCGGCGGCGTCGCGCCGGCGGAGACGCTGACCCGGCCTTCGCCAACGGAAATCGTTGGGGCGCCATTGCGCGGGCGGGCTTCGGCTTTGTCGATCGCAGCTTGGACCTCGCCGAGATCCTGTCCGACCAGGGATTTGCGGCCATCGATCACCATCTGCGGCGTGAAGGCGCCGCTTTCACCGAGAGGCTTCTCGTAGGTCTCCTGACGAACGGTGTAAGCTTGCCGGCCGAAGATATCTTTCCAGCCAAGACGATCCCAGTAGGTGACGCGGAAACTCAGTGCGAACACGCCAGGCTGCTCCCGAATACGGATAAGATTGGCATTGGCCGGCGGGCAAGACGAGCACCCCCGGCTGGTGAACAGTTCTACGACAGTCACAGGACGTCCTGCGGCCAGCAGAGGACGGTTGGCGCTAACAAGCGTGACGACGCTGAGCGCGATGACAAACGAGCTTTTGGGAATGAAGTTCTGAAATTGAGCCACCTTCTCCTCCTAGCCTCGTGTAGGAAGAGTTCGGAGTGACTCATCGGGCGGTTACACGATCGCGTACGCGTGAACAGCCGTCGTGCGATGACAGGCGCCGACACAGCCTGTAACTTTGCACTCTGTGAGCCGAATAAGATGGCTGGGATGAAGTGAGCAAAGTCGAAGAGAGGCTCAAATCGCTGATGCTTCGAAGCATAGATGGCGACGAGCGCGCTTACCGAAACCTCCTTCAAGAGGTCGCTGTGTTGTTGCGTGCATACTATCGGCGCCGACTCGTCGACAGCGCGTCTGTTGACGATCTGACTCAAGAGACATTGTTAGCCTTACATAGCCGCCGCATAACCTACCAACCAAGCCGCCCCTTCACCCCTTGGCTGCACGCCATTGCGCAATATAAACTTGTTGATCATGTGCGCAGCAACCGCCGGCATCGAGCTTTCTCGCTCGACGAAACGCCGGAGGCCTTCTTAGCTGTCGATGAAGCGGTCGCAAAAGACGAACAGGGCGACGCTGAGCGATTGCTCGCGAGCGTTCCGGAAGAGCAGCGCGCCCTCGTCCGCGCCGTGAAGCTCGAAGGACGCTCTATTGCGGATGTATCCGCCGCTACGGGGCTAGGCCCGTCCGCCGCGAAAGTGAAGGTTCACCGCGCTATCAAGGCGCTCCGTCGCAATATGCACGCGAGAAGCGGACAATGAGTGATCTCGGTCCGTCTTCCGCCCTTATCGACCGCCTTGCTTCCGACTTGAAGCCTGTTCGCCCCGGGATCGTGCCGTGGCGGCTGTTCGGGGCCGTTGGCGTCTGCGCCTTGCTCTCCCTCGCAGTCGTGCTCTGGTTGTGGGGCGTAAGACCTGACATCGCGGCTGCTATGCAGACGGCCGCGCTTTGGGCGAAGGAAGCATTCGCCGTCACACTCGCGCTCGCTGGTTCCGCCGCCATGCTGCGGCTTGCCCGACCGGCCGGCAGAGCGACAGGTCCTCTTTACGTCGCGTTGAGCGCAGTTGCAGTGATGCTTGTGCTGGCGGTCCTGCAACTGGGGGCGTCGCCCCCGCGGCTCTTGCGCCATCTGGTCATGGGACGGACCGCCGCCGTTTGCCCTTGGCTGATCATCTTGCTTGCCCTTCCGATTTTTGCTGGCGCTACGGCGATGATGCGGAGCATGGCGCCGACGCGTCTTGCCGCGGCCGGAGCTGCAGCAGGCCTTGCGGCCGGTGGATTGTCAGCCTTGGTCTATTCTGTAGCCTGTGATGAAAGCACAATGCCGTTCGTGCTCATCTGGTATGGGGCGGCGGTCGCGGCGACGACGCTCATCGGCGCCGTTCTCGGCCCGCATGTGCTGCGATGGTAAGCTTCGGATTATAGCGGCGACGGAGTTGACGATAGCGCGCCTAGCGAGGACGCCCGGACCGCACGAGCAGGATATCAGCCGGTCGGCCGATTCGTGATGAGGCGCGATCCTCGCCGGTAGGTCAGGTACGCCCAGATCCAATCGAGGAGAACAGCCAACCGATTTCGTCCTCCGATCAAAAACAAGATATGCGCCCCGCCCCACAGCCACCAGGCGACCGCGCCTCGAAGCTGAAGGCCGTGGAAGTCGGCGACGGCCGCCTGGCGCCCAATGGTCGCGAGGCTGCCCGCATGATGGTACCGAAACGGTTTCGGCGCGGGGCGGCCCTCGATACGGCGGCGGATGACGCGCGCGACGTAGGCGCCGCTTTGTTTCGCGGCCGGCGCGAGCCCGGGGACAGGCTTTCCGTCCCAGGCAAGGCTTGCCGCGACGTCGCCGATTGCAAAGACGGACGAGCTCGCGTTGACGGAGAGGTCCGACCCTACCCCTATGCGGCCAGCCTTGTCCGGATGTGCGCCAAGCCAGGCGGCGGCCGCCGAGGCCTCCACGCCTGCGGCCCACAGCACTGTCCGCGCCGCGAGAGCGTCGCCTGCGAGCACCACGCCGCTCTCGTCGACCTTCTCGACCTTGGTGTCGAGACGCACTGCCACGCCAAGCTCCTCGAGAGTCCTTGCGGCGTCGAGCGAGAGGGCCGGCGGGAATGTCGGCAGCAGTCGTGGCGCCGACTGCACGAGCACGACGGTCGCGGCGGCGGGATCGATGACGCGAAACTCCTTGGAGAGCCCGTGGCGAGCGAGTTCGGCAATAGCCCCTGCCAATTCCACGCCCGTCGGGCCGCCGCCGACAATCACGAAGGTCATCCAGGCCGCGCGCTCCGCCGGGTTTTCGGCGCTTTCCGCACGCTCGAAGGCGGTGAGGAGGCGACGGCGGATTTCCGTCGCGTCCTCGATCGTTTTGAGCCCCGGCGCGTAGGCCGCCCAGTCGTCGTTGCCGAAGTAGCTGTGTTGCGCGCCCGTCGCGACCACCAGGTAGTCATATGACAAGCTGTTTTGACCGATCATGACCTCGCGGGTCGTAGGTCGGACGTTGACGACTTCGCCCAGCAAGACGTGGACATTCCTCTGCAGTCGAAACAAGCTGCGGATCGGCGTCGCGATCTCGGCAGGCGACAGTCCGGCGGTCGCGACCTGATAGAGCAAAGGTTGGAACAAGTGATAGTTTCGGCGGTCGACGAGCGTAACGCGGCACGCCGCGCCGGCGAGTCCCTTTGCCGCGGCGAGGCCGCCGAAACCGCCCCCGACCACGACGACATGCGGCAGCCGATCTTCGTCGGGCTCGTCGCGGCGCGCAGCCCGGCGAAGCACCGTCTCGATGAGCGCGTCGAGCGCAATGGGCCCGGGACCCCGAAGGATGATAATGCCCAGCGCCAGCGCCCAATAGAGACGTTCGTCGAGCTGCATCGCGGCCCCGGCGAGCGGAACGGCGAGCATGAGAAGGATGGCGACGACTCGCGTTCCTAGACCTAAAATCAGGAGGCCGGCGGCGATCAGCGAGAGGAGAGGGGCAGCCATCATGCTCCGCGGAGAGCTCGCAAGCCAGGAGCCGACCTGATCGAGCATGCCGTGGCCGCTCGAGCTCAGGACGGTCGCTCCCACAGCGAGAGGCGCTGTTGCGATCCACAATCTCAGAGCCAGCCGATACCAAGGCTCGAGGACGCGTGTGGCCGCGCTTATGACGCGTCCGAGCGCCGCGGTTCCGGGAATGGCCGTTGAAACGAGGCCACGCGACAGCAGCGCGTCGATTGAAATCGCGCCGGGGCCGCGGACGATGATCCAGCCAAGCAGAACCGCCCAATAGAGGTGCAGCGGCGAGGGCCCGGCCGCACCTTGCAGCGCGCAGGCTTCGAACAAAAGCGGCAGCGCCACAACGCGGGAACACAGGCCGATCATGAGCAGCGTCGGACATAGCGTCGCGATCGCCGCACCCAGCGGAGACGCGATGACGCGATCGACCGTCGGCGCCATCGCGCCGCCAATGGACGTGGTCATTGGCGCATGCATCGCCATGCTGACAACGGCCTGGGCAAGGAAGGCCTTGGCGAGCCAGAAACGGATGGCGAGATCGAGCCAGGCGCCCGTAGCCCCGCCCAAGGCTTGGAGCGACGTCCATGTCGACTCGATCGCGGGGAGCAAAGGCGCGACACTGAGCTTGCGATCGAAGCCACCTCGATTCATGGGTCGAACTCCGAACAGCGGCGCGGAATTGTGACCCTGTATTCGCGGACGCCCGGAAGTTCGTTACAGACTGCCGGACGCAGAGCCGCTATCAAAGCTCGAAGGGAAGATGCTTCATGAACGCCAAGAGCTTCGTCGTGCTCTTCGGCCTCCTCGCGCGCTTTCCGTTTGCGCGCAGGAGACAAGCTTGAAAACTCCAAGCTCTCGCCGCCTTTGGAAAACATGCGAGGCGGAGTCCGGCCTGCGGCGTCCGCCTCACTTTCTCCAGCTTCATCGGCGAGGTCGAGTTGTCCGCGATGGAGGCTCAGGCCGGCAGCTTTTCCGCGAGAATATCGGCAGGGTGGATCTCAGGGCGTCCATCGAGCAATTCCTCCGCTCGGCCCAGAAGAGCGGCGGCGACCGCGCCTTGCAGATGCGCCTGTCGGGCCGCATCGCTGCCGAAGCTGTCAAAGATTTCCGAACGTTCGCTGATCGACTTGGATGGCGTACTAGGTAATCGTCCCGGGCTCTTGAGAGACGAGACTTCTGAGCGCTCGCAAGAAATGCGGCTACCTCCTCCTTCCCCGGCTTTGCCTTCAGTGTCACGGATAGACCGACTTTCTTCACAGACGTACTCCTTGAAAGCCTGTTCTTTTCGGCGACAGGTCGAGCCGTTGTTCCCCAGCGGCCGAGGCCGCCAGCGGAAGCTTCCGACCGTATGCTACCAGCGCAACAAGAGCCGCCCTCCGAAATAGCCCGTGGCTGAGACGAAGAGGATCGCGAGCGGATACCAGGTCGCGACGAAGAGCGGGCTATCGTCGGTGCAGTTCGCCGCGTAGAACGTTGCGCCGATCCCGCTTGCCGCTGCGCCCGCGACGGCGCCCGCGAAGCCCGGCACTCTCGGCGCGCCCGTGCGCAAAGCAACGAAGAAGCAGAGTAAGGGTCCCACAGAAAGGAGCGGAATCACACTCAGGCACGTGCGGGAATTTTGGCCGACCAGCCGCGCCAGCCATCTGGCCTCGGGCTCCGTCGCCAGTTCGATGGCGATCGCGCATGAGAGCATCAACAGAGCGACCGCCGCCGCCCAGCCCCATCCCTCGGGGGTCCCATTCGGCCGCCCCAGATCTGAAAGCATGCCTGTCGTGCTCGCCGCGAGCGCGCCGGTCAGCACGAATTTCAAGAGAACCCGCCAGGAATGCAGCGCTTCGGCAACGTCGGCGCGGAAGCCAACCCCGACAAGAAACGCCATCGCTGAGATCAGCACCCCCATTCCCGCAGCGAGCAGGACGATGCGATAGAAGGACCATTCGGGCTTCAAATCCTTGGCGAGGAGATCGATGAGCTGCCCTGTGGTCATGGTGTTCGAGCTCGACCGATTGGCTCAATTCCTTCATCGCTCGTCTTTCACAGAGGTTTTCGCGATCGGATCTGCTCGTAACCACGATTGAGAAAGGCGAATGTCCGCGCCATTAGCGTGAGCGCGAAGATCCGAAGACGCGCTCAAGGAGGTGATCGAGCGAAAGTCTTCCTGCCCCATAGGCCATGATCGCGAGAGCCATCGCCGCCCAGGTGATATGGATAGGCCACCCGTCCGGAACGGTCAGTTCGACAATGAGCGTCATGAACAGAAGGCCGAGCGCCGCGAAACGAGCGCCAAGGCCGAGAAGGAGCAGCACGGGGAAAGTGACTTCACCGCAACCGGACAGAAACGCCATCGCTGTCGGCGCGGGAAATGGGTAAGGTCCACCCGGAAGATGGAGCTTGAACTCGTCGGTGAACAAGGTCACCGCCGTGTCATTGAGCTGCAGGAACCCGTCCCACTTGAGGATGCCGGATCGCCAGAAGGGCACGGCGAGCGCAAGCCGCAGCACGAGCTGGACAAGCGACGGCTGGGCGATCAGCCTCACCCAGTGACTGGCACGGTCGACGAGAACCGCCGCGGGCCGGAGCCTGTCCCCAGCGCCGTCGTGCTGCTCTATTGCGGTCATGAGCGGTCTCCAATCTCTAGGGTCGTGAATGCGCCGGCCTCAAGCATGCCGGCGACCGCCGTCCCGATATCGAACGAAGGGCAAGCTTGCAGAGCCGCGTCGACCGCACGGCCAAGCGTCTCTCCTTCCATCAGCGAGGAAAGAAAGTCCGCTCCGCCAACCGGCAAACGCCGCACCTCGACCTCGAATCCCGGCCGGGCGATCAGCGCGTCCTCGGGCTCGCCGCCGTTGATCGTGTCGAACGGATCGCTCACGCGATTGGCGGCGAATATTGTGACAGCCGCGAAGCGCGACCGAACGATTCGCGCCGACGGATGCGGCCTGAGAGCGACATCGTCGAGCCGCTCAACTGGAACGGCGGCGAGCGCGGCGGGCGATAGCGGCTCCGCGTCTGCGGCGTGGTACGCGTCGAGCCAAGCGCGCTCGATGCGCGCCACGTCGGCAAGCCAGGGCATGTCCTGCGCGTATTTGTAGGCGGCGATGAATGCTGGAAAGTCCCGTCCATATTCAAACAGCAGCGGCGAGTTCGGTGGCGTCTCGCGAATGTGAAAGCGCGCCATCGCCCGAAAGAACTCTTCGCCCGTGATGCGGCGCGCCGCCGGAAAGGTTGCCGCCAGCGCCTCGATCAGGCTCACCGTCACGTTGTTGCGATAGACGTTGTAGCGACTGACCGCGCCTTTGCCGTTCGGACCCGCGATCAGCGACGGGGTCTCCCGTTCTGGTCGCAGCAGCGCCCCGGAAAACTTGCCCGCATAAAGTCCTGAAGTTTCTTAGGTTCAAGCAGGATTGGCTCAAGCGGCATTGCTGCTCTCCCCAACGATCGGAGCGACGTATCGATCGAGGATTGATTGGGCGGCGGCCGCTTCGGCCTCGAGCACCGGCCATTCCGGAATATTGCTGTCCCATTCAATCAGCGTCGGTAGCGGCCCGGCTCTCTCGATGACGATCTCGTACAACTTCCACACGGCGTCGGCGACCGGCCCATCGTGGCTATCGATGACAAGACGATCGCCCTCGTCGTCAGTCTGTTCCGAGTGCCCGGCGAGATGGATTTCTCCCACCTCACACAAAGGAAAATCGGCGAGATATTGGCGTGCCGAAAACCCCTGATTGGCGGCGGAGACGAAGACGTTGTTGACGTCCAAGAGCAGACCGCATCCCGTTTTGCGAGCGACCAAGCGAATGAATTCGGTCTCGCTCATCGTCAATTCACGGAAGGTGACGTAGGTCGACGGATTTTCGAGCAACATACGTTGATCGATAGCTTGCTGCACCTCGTCGATGTGATCGCACACGGTCGCAAGCGTGGTGGCCGTATAGGGAAGAGGCAACAGATCGTTGAAATGGGTCGTCTCGTGGGTCGACCAGGCGAGGTGCTCGGAGACAAGTGCTGGCTCGTACCATTCGACGAGCCCCCGAAAGCGTTCGAGATGCGCCTTGTCCAACGGACGCGGGCCGCCGATCGACATACACACACCATGCAGGGACACGGGATAGTCTCTACGGATCGCGGTTAGCGCCCGATGCGGAGGACCGCCAGCGCCCATATAGTTCTCCGCGTGGACCTCGAAGAAGCCTCGCGTCTTGGCCGCCCCGAGAATGGATGGGAGATGCTCGGGTTTGAGGCTTGTTCCTGTAAGGCCTTCGATGGGATGCGCCGGAAAGCGAAGAGTGACGGGACTTGAAACGAGCGTTGAGAGACGTCGGTTCATGTCCGTTTCTCCGCTTCCCGGTGCTTCTCAAAAAAATGCGAGGACGCTAGCGCGTCAGGTCGGCGTCAGTGAACCGTGCTTGCCGTTCGGCAGTTCAATCGACGTGCAAGTGCCGCCGCGGACGAACTTCCACGAGTTACCCTGAAAGTCGACGGTCGAAGTGCCCTGGCAGGTCGTGCCTGGGCCGGCCGCGCAGTCATTCTGACCCTTCAACGCGACGCCAAAACATTTCTCTTTGTGCGCAGCCACAGCGGCCTCGCCCTCGGCCTTTGTCAACGGCGCCGCAGAAGCGATCGTGGCCAGAGCGCTTGAAATCGCGCTCGCGAGGACAAGCGACGTAATTGTGGTTCTTGCAGACATCGATTTTCTCCAAGTGAACTTCTCGCCACCCTTGAGGGCGCGCACCGAGATATTCGACGCTGCGTCGGAGACGTTACAGCGGGCTGCCTTAAAAAGTTTCGCGTACTGCGTCTTGCGCGCTCGCTTCGGTTATCACCGCGCCCGTAAAAATTCGCGGATGATCGACATGGCCATATAGCTCGAAAGGCCGCTGGTTACCTCCACTCTGCGTCAGGTCTTAATCATTCTCTTCCAAAGAGGGCGACCGTGCCGAGAGAATTGCGGTCGATCACGTAACGCCGAGGTTCGTCGCATCGAACTGCTCCAAGTCCGCCTGATCCGATGTGTGAGCAGCGCTCGGCTTGCGCGTTTAGCGGACGCCGATCGGACGCAAAGCTTGACGGAGAGGCAGATGACAAAATCATCCGACGACGCAGAAAACGAAATTCGACGCCGCGCGTACATGATCTGGCTGGATGAAGGGCGGCCCGACGGCCGCGCAGAGGATCACTGGCATCAGGCCGTTGCGGAGATCCGAGAAGAAGCTAAGCGAGCCGATAGGCTGGGTTCTTCAACTGATTCTACGACTAATAAGCCGCAACGCTCTCGGAAGTAAGGCGCCAGCGATCCTCAGTCAAATCGCCGTGCCAACGAGAATGGCCTGAATTCCAATTCACTGCGAACAGGAGAAGTGGTGCGACCCAACGGATCTCACGCTCTGTTTGACACCGCTGAAGGCCGAAGGCTCAGAGAGATCGCTACCGGCACGCCGTGGCGCAGATGGGGACCTTACTTGGCAGAGAGACAATGGGGGACAGTTCGCGAAGACTACAGCCCCAACGGGGACGCTTGGACATTCTTTCCGTTCAAGCAAGCGCATAGTCGCGCCTATCGTTGGGGAGAGGATGGGCTGGCGGGATTCTGCGACGAGGAGATGCGTTGGTGCCTCGGTTTGGCGCTTTGGAATGGCAAAGACCCTACTCTCAAAGAACGCCTTTTTGGTTTGGGCGGCGGGGAAGGAAACCACGGTGAAGACGTCAAAGAAGTCTACCACTTTGTGGACGCTACTCCGACGCACTCATACCAGAAGATGGTCTACCGCTATCCACAGGATCCGTTCCCTTACGCCGAGCTTGCAACCGTAAACAGGCTGCGTTCTCATCAGGAGCCGGAGTTCGAACTTGCCGATACAGGGATCTTCAGCGGCACTCGGTTTTTCGACGTGACCGTTGAATATGCGAAGGCGGACCCTGACGACGTATTGATCTTAATCTCGATCAAAAATGCTGCTCGAGAACCGGCTATCCTACACGTTCTGCCCCAGCTTTGGGCGCGCAACACCTGGTCCTGGAACGGCTCCGTTGATCGCCCGCGACTCCGAAGAGTTGGCCTTGACGAGGTGCTCGCATTTTCGCCCGGCAAGAAAAGCCGGCGTTGGAGCATCGATTGCTCTGGCGAACTGCTCTTTTGTGAGAACGAGACCAATCTGCCGCTCCTGTTCGGCGTCGCGGCGGCGGGGCCATTCAAGGATGGAATTAACGATTTCGTGGTTGCTGGTAGGCGCCACGCGATCAGCGCAACCGACGAAGGCAGCAAAGTCGCCGCTCATGTACGCTTCAAGCTGTCCGCCGGCGGGAAGGCATCGATTCGCTTGCGTTGGAGATTTGATGGGCTTGCCGCAGAACCGTTCCTCGACTTTGATGCAATCCTTGCCGCCCGGCGACGCGATGCAAACGAGTTCTACGCTGCGGTCCAGTCCGGGATGGCGGATGAAGACGAAAAAGCGATTCAGCGGCAGGCGTTCGCCGGGCTGCTCTGGTCAAAACAGGCCTATTTCCTCGATATCCCGATCTGGCTTGCTGGAGATCCGGCGCAGCCGGCGCCCGCCAGCTCGATTGCGCGGCCGTAACGCTGACTGGCTACATCTGAACAATGCGGATGTCATCTCGATGCCTGATACCTGGGAGTACCCATGGTATGCGGCTTGGGATCTTGCCTTTCATGCCGTGTCTTTGGCTCTGGTCGACCCACAATTCGCAAAAGAGCAACTTGTGCTACTCACGCGCGAGCGGTTCATGCATCCAAACGGCCAAATGCCTTCGTATGAGTGGATGTTCGGTGATGTAAATCCACCGGTTCATGCCTGGGCGGCGTTGCGCGTCTATGAGATCGATCGCGAGCTCACCGGAGTCGCCGACAGCGCCTTCTTGGAACGCGTATTGCATAAGCTGTTGTTGAATTTTACCTGGTGGGTGAATCGCAAGGATGCGGGAGGTCGAAACCTTTTCCAGGGTGGCTTTTTAGGTTTGGATAACATCAGTCCGTTCAACCGCTCTGATCCTCTTCCTAACGGCGCCACGATCGATCAAGCTGACGGTACGGCATGGATGGGAATGTATGCGCTCAATCTCATGCGCATCGCGATCGAGCTCGCCATCTTCAACCCGGTCTACGAGGATCTCGCCACGAAGTTCTTTGAGCATTTTCTGTCGATTGCAGGAGCAATGGCTGATGTCGGCGGGACAGGCCAAGGCCTATGGCACGAGAGAGACGGCTTTTTCTATGACACGCTGCGAGCGGCGGATGGCAAGGTGATGCCGTTGCAGTTACGATCAATGGTCGGTCTCATCCCGATTTTCGCGGTCGAGGTGTTGGATCGGGGCGTCTTCGACAAACTGCCCAGTTTCACGCGGCGTCTCAATTGGTTCCTCAAACATCGCCCTCGGCTCGCCGAACTGGTTTCACGGTGGATAGAACCGGGTCACAGCGAGCGGCACCTGTTGTCGCTGCTGCGCGGCCATAGATTGAAAAGACTATTGCGCAGAACGCTCGACGAGACGGAGTTTCTCTCCGAGTTCGGAATCCGTTCTTTGTCGAAGGTCTATCAGGCGGAGCCTTATAGCTTGGACTACGGTGGGTTGCGGCTTGACGTTCCCTATTCCCCTCGCGAAGCAACGAGCGGTCTCTTTGGGGGCAACTCCAATTGGCGCGGCCCCGTTTGGATGCCTCTGAATATGCTTCTCATCGATGCGCTCAGAAAGTTCCACGCTTATTTTGGGCCTGACTTTAAGGTCGAATGTCCGAGCGGTTCACAAATGAAGTTGAATTTGAACGAGGTCGCCGATGAACTGAGCAGCCGGTTGGCTCGGCTGTTCCTTCGTAGCCCGGATGGCGGGCGACCGGCACTGGCCGGGAGTGACCCAAGTTCGACAATAGGTGATTTCCTACTATTTCACGAGTATTTTAACGGGGACAACGGTCGTGGACTTGGCGCCTCGCATCAAACCGGATGGACGGCGCTAATCGCCAATTTGCTCATGCCTAAGAAGAACTCCGTGTCTGGAGCATAGGGTTCAGCGAGATCGCGTTCCGCATCGGCGGGAGCGGCGCGGTGCTCATGATCGACGTTGAGCAGTGAGCACGTAACCCTCAACTAAGCTGCGGTGAAGCGAGACCAGACCAGGCAAAAAGCTCCGGCCAACTCTTATTTAGTACTCTTTGGTCCTCACAAACCTCGTTCGGGAGCTGGGCGCCTTCGCGCCCGACCCGCAGACCCAAGCTTGCGCGACGATCTGTAACCGTGCCGCACGGTCGTCGCGTGTCTCTCGACATGAGAGAGGGCCATGTCGAGGGACAGTTCGAGTGGTTTCGTCGATCGCGTGGTTTGCGCGAGCAGGAGGCCGCCCTGCAATGCGCCCATCACCGCAGTGGCGAGAGCTTCGCGATTTACCGCCTTGTCCAGTTCTCCCGCTCGGACCATCGCCTCGAAAGCTTCGTTCAAATGGGCTTGCCAAGCTCTGAAGCTCTTAGCGAGCAACGACCGCGCCTCCTCCGACCGGTCCGCGAGCTCACTGGCTAACGAACCGATGGGACACCCGCCGACACCACGATGGGCGCGATTTAACCTCACAACTGTATCGCGCCACTCTCGTAAATCCGCTAGCGACTGAACGTTTTTAAGGCATGATTCCTGAAACTCGATGACCTTTCCAGCCCGCCACTCCACGACCGCGCACATAAGTTCGTTCTTATTGGCGAAGTAGTGGTAGAGCTGAGACTTACTGGTCTCGCTCGCCGCCATGATCTCGTCGAGGCTGGTCCCCGCGACTCCATGGGCGCCCACTAACTCCGCCGCCGCCTCGACGATCCGTGCCCGCGTCACAACGCCCCGCGCAGTCAAGGATCTTTGAAGTGGATCGATTCGTTTCGCGCTCATGAAAAGAATTCCAGCACAGTTGGACTTGACAGTCCAGTGTCGACGCGATCCTATTTGGAAAGTGGACCGACTGGTTCAGTCATAGAAAGGAATCGACGGATGGCGCAACTGAAGAACGGGGACCCTTTCCCGAAGCTCGTTATCAATACGGTGGGAGGCGGTTCGCTTACGCTTCCTGACGCTTTTGCGGGGTCTTTTGTTGTCGTACTGATCTATCGGGGGGCCTGGTGTCCGTTCTGCGGGGCGCAGCTTGCCGATTTTGCGGCCCACAAGGCGGAGCTAGCGTCCCTTGGTGTAAAAGTCGTCGCGCTCTCAGTGGATGACGAGGCCACGAGCGCCGCTTTTGCGACGAAGCACTCGGTTCCGTTCCCCGTGGGTTATGGGGTCGACGTGAATGCTGTGTCCGCGACCACCGGCGCCTTCACCAACGATAGCCCGCGACACCTGCTGCCAACCGCATTTACACTCACACCAGACGGAAAGGTTCTCGCCGCAGTCTACTCCACCAGCGCGATCGGACGCCTAGTCGCAAAGGACCTCATCGGGTTTGTGAGCTACGTGAAGTCTCGGCTCGCCACTCAAGCGGCGGAATAGCGGTTTTAAATCAACGAGGGGCCTGATCGAATTCATGAAATCGGCAAAACGCCCAAGGCCGCACGACCTCGATGTCTGGATAATGCGCGGTGAGACCGTCCTCTCATTGAGCATTTCGATCACGAGCGCAACACTGGCCGGCTGCTTCGCCCTGACACCACCGGCCATGTCGGTGGTCGAGGGGCGAAGTCCCCGCCGCCGCGACCCGGCGCCCCTTCGGGATGGACGAGAACCATCGTCGGGATGGCTTCACGCCATTCGTGGACGTCGGCTGCAGTAGTGCACCCCTCCCTCATAACGGCCCCGCGCTTGATTCAACCTAGAGCATTTTCCGATCATGTTGCATCGTATCCTGCGGCGGCGAGATAGTTTGCGCATTCTTGCGGGGTGAAGCGGCGAAGGGCGTCGGCGATGGCTTGCCAGAGGTCTGAGATTGTTCGGGCGGCGGCGGCGCGCAACAGGGCCTTGAGCTTTGCGAAGGCCATTTCGATGGGATTGAAGTCGGGGCTGTAAGGCGGCAGGTAGCGCAGGCTCGCGCCGGCGGCCTCGATCGCCTGTCTGACGCCATGAACCTTGTGAGCCGGCAGATTGTCCATGATGACGATGTCGCCTAGCCGCAACTCCGGAACGAGCGCCTGTTCGACATAGGCGAGAAAGGCCTCGCCGTTCATCGGGCCGTCGAGGACCATCGGCGCAGCGATGCCGTCATAACGCAGCCCGGCGGTGAAGGTGGTGGTTTTCCAATGGCCATGGGGCACGGGAGCGCGGCATCGCTCGCCCCTGGGCGAACGCCCGTAAAGGCGCGCCATCTTGGTGTTCGCGGCGGTCTCGTCGATGAAGACGATCCGCGTCGGATCGAGGTCGAGTTGTCCCTCAAACCATGCCTCCCGCGCCGCGTTCACCGCGCTGCGGCGCTGTTCGGCGGCGTGCGCCGTCTTTTTTGCGCGTGATCTTGCGGCGTTTGAAGAACCGCCAGAGCGTGCCGATGGCGACGGCGACGCCGCGCTCCTTCAGCCGCTCCCGCAGTTCTGAAAGCGTAATGTCGCTCTTGGCGGCCACGGCCGAAAGGATCAGCTCAGCATGCGCCTCGATCCGTTGCGAATGGCGGTCGCCGCCCTGGCGCTTGGGCCTGACATCACCCTCGCGCCGCTCCAAGGCCCGCCACCGGATCGCGCTCGACGCACTGACGCCAAACCGCTGCGCCGCCGCTCGACACGACAATCCCCCCTCAATCGCGCCAACGACACGCTGACGAAGGTCAACAGACAAGGATCTGGCCATGCACGCCAGCCTCCTTCGCCGGCCAGAAGCATGAATCAGAACCAAGCCGATTCGGGAATCCCATACAATTCAATCAGACAGAAAAATGCTCTAGGTTGCTCGCAACGGCTATCTGGAAAACGGACATGCGCTACGGCACATAGGCGGGGTCGGGATGTGAGCTGTTAACGTGAAGCGCCCGTATCGGATTCACCGAGCGCAAGGATCTGTAAGCGGCCGAAGGCCGCCTTCGATCGTCGTGCGCATGGCGACCCTTCTGCCGGCGAGGGTGGGCATGAGGCTGAGCCAACGGTTTGTTTTTGAATCAACTGTTCCTAAAAACGATATCCTGGTCAGCGTTGCGCTGTCGCGGCACGTCGGCTGGAAATGGATGACAACACTCTTGTCGGCGTGAACGCCGGTTCAGAGGGCTTTGGGGTTCATCGCTCAATCGCGCTGGACCGAAAGCCGGAGGCATTTCGACGATGTTCAGAATTCTGGGACGTCTGAGTTCCGTCAATGTTCAAAAAGTTGTTTGGGCCGCGGGAGAAGTCGGACTTGCGTTTGAACGCATCGATATTGGTGGTGCGTTCGGCGGAAATCGTGAAGCCCCCTATCTTGCTAAAAACCCGAACGGTAAGGTCCCGGTGGTCGAGGATGGCGAAGTCTGTATCTGGGAGTCGAACACAATCGTCCGCTACATTGCAGCGCGATATGGGCAAGATGTCCTGTGGGAGAGCGATCCCGTGCTACGCAGTGAGTCCGACCGTTGGATGGATTGGGCGCTGGGCGAGCTGCAGATTGCGATGAGGCCGGCTTTCTGGGGTTTGTTGAGAGAGCCGGATACGGCGGATCCGTCAGCAATCGCCCAGTCGGTAAGTCATACCGAGACGCTGATGGATATGTTGGAGGAACATCTATCGAAGGGCCGTCAATATTTCAGCGGTGAACAATTTGGGACTGCCGAGATCGTCCTTGGCCCGAACGTGCACCGTTGGTTTCACATGCCAGTAGATCGAGCGCGTCGCCCCCTTTTGGAGCGTTGGTACAATACGATCGCCTCACGAGGTGCGGCGAAGCCATCTCTTCCAGTGCCGATAGGTTGACCCAGGAGGAGCAATCTCGTGCCCTTAGGAGCCTCCGTGAAGCCTGGGAGCATCAGGCCACTACCAGGCTGCCCGTTGTCTCGTGACGGCACCGTCAGCTTAACGAATCGGGAATGGAGGGTCGAGTAAGCGCGGGTCATGTCGACAGCCCGTGATCCTCTCTATCGCCGCCATCGCTTTCCTCCAGAGGTGATCAGCTATGGCGTTTGGCTGTATTTCCGGTTTCCCTTGAGCCTTCGCATGGTTGAGGAGATGCTGGCGGCGCGGGGGATTTGCGTGACCCACGAGACCGTGCGCCAGTGGGGAAAGAAATTCGGCAAGGCGTTCTCCGATCGGATCCGCCAGCGCGCGCCTGCTCGCGGGGACAAATGGCCCATGGATGAGGTCGTCGTCTCGATCGGCGGCGAACAACACTGGCTCTGGCGCGCCGTTGATCAAAACGGTTTCATTCTCGACGTCCTGGTCCAGCGCCGCAGAGACACCCGCGCGGCGCAAAAGCTCATGACGAAACTCCTGAAATCGGCGGCCACGCCGCCCCGCGTCATGATCACGGACAAGCTCAGATCCTACGGCGCTGCGAGGGCGAAGATGGGCCTTCACATCGATCATCGCCAGCATAAAGGCTTGAACAATCGGGCTGAGAATTCTCATCAACCGACCCGGCGACGCGAACGCATCATGAAGCGTTTCAAATCTGCTCGGCAAGCGCAACGGTTCTTGTCGGTTCACGATCAGGTCGCGAACCTCTTCCACATCCCCTACCCAGAAACCGCGACTGCTGATTGCAGCCGCGCCTCGCGCGAGCGAGCCTTTGCCGTTTGGCGTGAGATCTCCGAGATCGGCACTACTGCCTGACCTCATTCCTCAGAAAGATCGCCCTTCTTCGGCCCAGCGTTCGCTCAAGTTGACGATGCCCCTCGAAGGTATCCAAGATCAGGACAGGGGTGTCGATCTCGTGGATCACATGCTGAGTTTTGCAGGTGGACGCTTGAGGTCGGCAATACCTCGCGCCGGTAGAGAACGAATTGCGGGGTCACGTCGTCTGGGTGACGAGCTTCGGGTTGAGGTAGGCTTCGAGCGCCTCAGCGCCGCCTTCCGAATCGTAGCCGGAAATCCTTGACCCCCCCGAACGGCAATTCCGGCAGCGCGAGTCCACGACGGCTGATCGAGACCATACCGCTTTGCACGTCCCGGCCGACCTCCGCCATCGTCTTTGCTGACTTCGTATAGGCGTAGGCGGCAAGCCCGTCAGGCAGCCGGTTCGCCTCGCCGATCGCGTCGTCATATTTGCTAAAGGCGCTCATGACGGCGATGGGGTCGAATGGCTCCTCGTTCATCACGCGGGTGCCTATTGGAACGTCGGTCAGCACGGTCGGCGCAAAGAAATAGCCGCGATTGCCGACGCGCTCCAGGCCGCACGCAACCTTGGCGCCGCGAGAAACCGCATCCGTTGTCAGCGCCTCCATAGCCTCCAGGCGGCGCGCGTGGGCTACAAGCCCCATTGTTACCCCGTCGGCGAGCCCATCGCCGACCTCGATCGACTTCGCGGCTGTGACGAAATCATCGACGAATTTGGGATATACGCTCTCGTGTACGATGAACCGAGCCGGCGCGACGCACACCTGTCCGGCGTTGCGAAATTTCGACGCAACCAGAACTCCTCTGCCCCTGTCGATGTCCTCTGCGCTCAGTGTTATTGCTTTTCCGTGGGATGCGATTCGACACGGGCTAGAAGCGCTTCCGCAGGATGAGGGGGGCGGAACCCTGCAAATCGCTTCGTTTGGCAGCGGCATGAGAAGCCGGTCGCGAAAATTTGGTCTGCTCCCGCCGCTGCCAGCCGTGGCGCCCAGCCAACGTCGAAGATGCGGCGGGATAGATCGGCATGTTCTGCCTCGTGGCCGAAGAGGCCTGCCATACCGCAGCACCCGGTGGACGGGACAACGATATCGATCCCGAAATGACTGAACACACTCCGCCAGGCGTCCGCAACTCCGGGCCGCGCTGTCCGTTCCGTACAGTACAAGAGCAGCGTCGTTCGAACGTTATGCACCGCGGGAAGAGGAGGAATCCGTCTCGCGGCGATCTCGTCGGTAAGAAATTCCTCCAAAGCTAAGACAGGATGTTGGTCGGCGACAGGGGCGAATTCCTGGTATTCTTGTTCGAAGAGCAGCCCCGTCGCGGCATCGAGGCTGATGAGAGGCCGGCCGGATTCCGTCAGTCGCGTCCGTTCGGCCTGTGCGCGTTGCGCCGCAACCTTGAAGCGACGTGCAGCGCCTTGCCGTTCGGCCATACGTGCGAAACTTCGACCGCATAGCCCAGTCGCTCGAGAAGCTTTTTGGCAGCTTTGATGACGCGGCCGTCGAACGTTCCCAAGAAACAATCGCGGAGCAGCACTACTTCGTTCTCGCGTTGAGCTCCTGGCGTCCTTGCCGAAAGCTTGACCGGATCGATGGGCGGCAGGTCGACGAGGCCGAACACGATCCGCATAAAGCGCCTGGCCATTGCTGAGCCGGCTACGTGTTGGCGAAACTGGGAAGCAGGCGGGCGAGTGGGAGCACATTCTCCAACCGAGCCAAGAGGTAATGTGTGATTTTTCATGGAATAGGGACCCCGCTGCGGGGCTGATTTGCATCCAATCGGAACCCTGGCGGCGCCGGGTTCACATTGGCCTTCCGACAGCTGGGAGGCCTGGGTTGGAATGCTTGTTGTGGAAACGATCGCGAAGATACGGCGGGCCTATTTTTCACAGGGGAAGGCGATCAAGGAGATCTGCCGTGACCTGCATGTTTCGCGGAAGGTGGTTCGGAAGGTCATCCGGTCGAACGCGACCGAGTTTCGCTACGAGCGGTCGCAGCAACCGTTGCCGCGGATTGGCCCCTGGCGGGAGCAACTCGAGGCCCTGCTTGATGAGAACGACGGTCGGCCCGCTCGCGAGCGTCTGACGCTGATCCGGATTTTCGAGGACCTGCGCGCTCTTGGCTATGGAGGCAGCTACGCGGCGGTCAGGCGCTATGCGATCGCCTGGCGGGAGAAGCGCGCGAGCACAACGGCTGACGCCTATGTTCCGCTGAGCTTTGCGCCGGGCGAAGCCTACCAGTTTGATTGGAGCCACGAGATCGCGCTGATTGGCGGTGTGACGACCACCCTGAAGGTCGCGCACGTCCGGCTCTGCCACAGCCGGATGATGTTCGTGCGCGCTTATCCTCGCGAGAGCCAGGAGATGGTGTTCGACGCGCACGAGCGCGCCTTCGCGTTCTTCAGGGGCGCTTGCGCGCGGGGAATCTACGACAACATGAAAACGGCGGTCGACGCGGTCTTCGTCGGCAAGGACCGGCAATACAATCGCCGCTTCCTGCAGATGTGCTCGCACCATCTGGTCGAGCCAGTCGCCTGCACGCCGGCGTCCGGCTGGGAGAAGGGTCAGGTCGAGAACCAGGTCGGGCTTGTCCGCGAGCGGTTCTTCACCCCAAAGCCCCGCTTCAAGAGCTATGGCGAGCTCAACGCCTGGCTGCTCGACCGATGTCTGGTCTTTGCGAAAGCCCATCCCCATACCGAATGGCCGGATCGGACGATCTGGGAAGTTTTCGAGGAGGAGCGGCCGAGGCTCGTTCCCTATCGCGGCCGGTTCGACGGTTTCCACGCCCTGCCGGCCTCGGTGTCGAAGACCTGCCTGGTCCGGTTCGACAACAACAAATACTCGGTGAACGCTGGCGCGGTCGGGCGCCCGGTCGAGATTCATGCCTACGCCGACCGGATCATCATTCGCCAGGACGGCCGGATCGTCGCCGAACACGAGCGGTCCTTCGGCCGCGGCAGGACGGTCTACGATCCCTGGCATTACGTGCCTGTGCTAGCCCGCAAGCCAGGCGCGCTGCGCAACGGCGCGCCGTTCCGGGATTGGGTTTTGCCCGGCGCCCTGGAGAGGATCCGGCGTAGGCCGGCCGGCTCTGACGACGGCGACCGGCAGATGGTCAAGATTCTCGCCGCCGTCCTGACCGACGGCATGTCCGAGGTCGAGGCGGCCTGCGCCCAGGCGCTGAGCGAGGGCGTCCATTCCGCCGACGTCGTCCTCAACATTCTGGCGCGCCGCCGCGATCCCGAACCGGCCGAACCGATCCACACGCCTGCGGCGCTACGGCTGCGCCATGCCCCGGTCGCCGATTGCACCCGCTACGACGCCTTGAGGAGCGCCTGACGATGGAGCGGACCGAAGTCCTCGACATGATGAGCGAGCTGAAGCTCTACGGCATGAAGGCCGCCTACGACGAGACGCTGTCCGTCGCTCTCAAGCGAAGCCACGAGCCGCAGCGCTTCGTCGGCGACCTTTTGCGCGCCGAGATCTCGGAGAAGCAGGCGCGCTCGATCAAGTATCAGATCACAGCCTCCAAGCTGCCGCTCGCCAGGCCTCGATGATTCGGGTTCAAGACCCTTCAACGACGCTCGTCCGCGATCTCGCCGGCGGCGGCTTCATCGCCCAGCAGCGCAACGCCGTGTTCGTCGGCGGAACCGGCGCCGGCAAGACGCACGCGGTGATCGCCATTGCGCGAAGCTGCATCCGCGCCGGACGGCGGGGGCGCTTCTTCACCACCGTCGATCTCGTCAACCAGCTCGAGGCCGAGACGCGCGCCGGGCGCCAGGGCCGCATCGCCGATTATCTCAGCCGCATGGACTTCGTCGTCCTCGACGAGCTCGGCTACCTGCCGTTCGCTCAGGCCGGTGGCCAGCTTCTCTTCCATCTCATCAGCCGGCTCTATGAGCGCACCTCGATCCTCGTCACCACCAATCTCGCCTTCGGCGAATGGCCGAGCGTTTTCGGCGACCCTAAAATGACCACCGCATTGCTCGACCGTCTCACTCACCACTGCGACATCGTCGAGACTGGCAACGAAAGCTGGCGCTTCAAAAACCGCGCCTGAACTCTACAAAAATCCGAGCCTCACCGACCCGCGCTCGCCCCGGCTGCGCAACCCCGTCCAGCTCCGCCGGGGCGAGCGCTACCGTCCGTGCGTGTCTCAGAGCGGGGTCCCTTTTCCGTGAAAATCTGGGGTCCCGTTTCCGCGATCATTGACAGGTAATGGCGCAGCGGCCGGCGCCGGTTCGCGTAATAACGAGACAGGAAGCGTGCCTTCATGGTCGGAACGTCGACCTTGACCGGGTACAGGGTGGAGCATGCCTTGCAGGATAAGCAGGTATCGAGCGAGGCTGTCAACGAGGCTTCCAGATCGCCGAGCTCCCGATGCACCAACTCACCTCGATCGCGCCGAGATGCCATGGCAGCCCAACTCCGCAACAGAGTCGCGCGCCCCTTCGGGGACTGCACGCGATCGCGTGTCGCCTTGTAGGATGGGCACATTGGGTCGAAGGCATTCCAGTTGTGGCAAGCAGCATTGCCGTTGCAAGCGATCGCCCGGTCGACCTCCGAGGCAAGATTGGCGGCTATGTGCCGGTCGGCCTCGCCGCGTAGCGCAACGGAATCGATCCGGTCGATGCGATCCGCGGGGTCTGGCGTGGCGAGTTTGCCCGGATTGAGAACATTGGCGGGATCGAAGACACGCTTGATGCGGCCAAGCTCGGCATATAGCACCGGCCCGAAGAAGAGCGGCGAGAACTCGCCGCGATAGCCGCGACCGTGCTCTCCCCAGAAAAGGCCGCCGTACCGCTTGGCGAGGGCAGCGACCTCGTCCGACACCGGGCGGATCTTGAGGGCGTCGGCAGAATTCCTCATGTCCAGTGCTGGCCGGACGTGAAGACAGCCCACATCGGCATGTCCGTACATGCCATAGCTAAGGCCGTGTCGATCGAGGATTGCCCGGAACTCTGCCACGAAGTCGGCCAAGCGTTCGGGTGGTACGGCGGTGTCTTCGACGAAGGCTGTCCCCTGGCGCGTTCCATCCATCCTGCCGAGAAGGCCGACGGCCTTCTCGCGCAGCGACAACAAATGGCCGATGATCGCCGGGTCAGCCACAGTCGTCCAATCTAGTGCGCGATGCGAGGCTGTTGATTTCCACTGAGAACTGACCCAGGCACCCCGGGTTTTTCCACCGAGAACTGACCCATGTTCGAACCTTACCCCTTTGGCGTGGCCTGGGGGCGACGGAGTGATCGACATGGAGTTATTGAGCGTCATTCGGCGCTGGCATTATCGAGACCATTTCTCGATCCGAGAGATAGCGCGGCGCACAGGGCTGTCGCGGAACACGGTGCGCAGATACCTGCGTTCCGACAGCGAGGAGCCGAAGTTCAACCTCCCTGACCGACCGAACAAGCTTGATCCGTATGCCGATAAGCTATCGCATATGCTGCGGCAGGAGGCGGGGAAGTCACGCAAGCAGAAGCGCACGATTCTGCAGTTGCACGCCGATCTGGTCGCCCTTGGCTATGACGGCTCCTACAATCGCGTGGCGGCTTTCGCACGCGACTGGAAGGCCGCCCGGCAGCTCGAGCAGAAGACCACCGGCCGAGGCGTTTTCGTGCCGCTGGCGTTCTCGACCGGCGAGGCTTTCCAGTTCGATTGGTCGGAGGATTGGGCGATTATCGCGGGCGAGCGGACCAAACTGCAGGTCGCCCACTTCAAGCTCAGTTACAGCCGCGCTTTCTTTCTCCGCGCCTATCTGCAGCAGACCCACGAGATGCTGTTCGACGCCCACAATCACGCCTTTCGCGTGCTGGGCGGCGTTCCCCGGCGCGGCATTTACGGCAACATGCGCACTGCCGTCGACAGGATCGGTCGCGGCAAGGAGCGGAAGGTCAACGCGCGCTTCTCGGCGATGGTCAGTCACTTCCTGTTCGAGGCCGAGTTCTGCAATCCGGCGTCCGGCTGGGAGAAGGGGCAGATCGAGAAGAACGTGCAAGACGCTCGCCATCGGCTTTGGCAGCCGACGCCCAGCTTCCCGTCTCTGACGGCGCTGAACGGTTGGCTGGAGACGCGTTGCCGGGAGCTATGGGCTCAAACGGCGCATGGCTCGCAGCCCGGCTCAGTAGCTGACGCCTGGGCCGAGGAGGGGCGCCATCTCATGCCGCTTCCCAGGCCGTTCGACGGCTTCGTAGAGTACCCCAAGCGCGTCTCGCCGACATGCCTGATCCATTTCGACCGCAACCGTTACAGCGTGCCGGCGTCTTTCGCCAATCGACCGGTCAGCGTGCGGGTTTATCCCGAGCGTATCGTCGTCGCCGCCGAGGGACAGATCGTCTGCGAGCACATCCGCGTCTTCGCTCGCTCCCACGAGCGCACCGGCACGACAACCGTCTTCGATTGGCGGCACTATCTCGCGGTCATTCAGCGCAAGCCAGGAGCGCTCCGCAATGGCGCGCCCTTCGCCGAGTTGCCGCCTGCCTTCAGAGCCTTGCAGCAGCGCATGCTCAAGACGCCGGGCGGCGACCGCGAGATGGTCGAGATTTTGGCGCTCGTCCTCCAGCATGACGAGCAGGCCGTGATCACCGCCGTTGAACTGGCGCTGGAGGCTGGCGCGCCGACCAAGACGCACATCCTGAACCTGCTGCACCGCCTGGTCGACGGCAAACCCGCCGACACGCCGCCTGTGAAGCCGCCCAACGCCCTGACGCTGACCACCGAGCCGCAAGCCAACGTTGGGCGCTACGACGCCCTGCGCAAGGTCAGGGAGGCGCGCCATGTGTCATAATCCCGCCGCCGGCGCCGTCGTCATCATGGCTCACGGGCCCTCAAGATGCACGGCATGGCTCAAGCGGTCGGCGAGTTGACCGAACAAGGCTCTCCGGCCTTCGAGGCCGCGCTGCCGACCCTCTCGCAGCTCCTGAAGGCGGAGACCGCCGACAGGGAGGTGCGGTCCACTGCCTACCAGCTCAAGGCGGCCCGCTTCCCGAACTACCGCGATCTCGCCGGCTTCGACTTCGCCAGCAGCGAGGTGAACGAGGCGCTCGTCCGCCAGCTTCACCGTTGCGAGTTCCTGGAGGACGCGCACAACGTGGTCCTGGTCGGCGGTCCCGGCACGGGCAAGACGCATCTCGCCACGGCCATCGGCGTCCAGGCCATCGAGCATCACCGCAAGCGCGTCCGGTTCTTCTCGACCGTCGAGCTCGTCAACGTCCTCGAACAAGAGAAGCTTCAGGGAAAGCCCGGGCAGATCGCCGGGCGGCTCGCCTATTCCGACCTCGTCATCCTTGACGAGCTCGGCTACCTGCCGTTCAGCGCCTCCGGCGGAGCGCTACTCTTCCATCTGCTCAGCAAGCTCTACGAGCGAACCAGCGTCATCATAACGACCAACCTGAGCTTCGGCGAATGGGCTACCGTGTTCGGCGACCCCAAGATGACGACGGCGCTGCTCGACCGCCTCACCCACCGCTGCCACATTCTCGAAACCGGAAACGACAGCTTCCGCTTCAAAAACAGCTCGGCGAAACCTGCCAAACCCACCAAGGAAAAATCCCGAAACTTGACGAGCGCCTGACCACTAAACCATCATCAAGCCGGGTCAGTTCTCAATGGAAATCCTGGGTCAGTTCTCGCCGGAAATCGACAACGACGGCTCATCAAAGCTCATCAGAGCGCAGGACTTTGCGAACCGTGTTGCGGGACAGCCTCAGCTCGCGTGCGATCTCCTTGATCGACTTGCCGTGTATGAAGTGCTCACGCCGTATTCGACCGATCGTCTCCACAACCAGCATCCCCCCACCGCCCGCTTCATGCCAAAGCAGGCAACCGAACAAATCGAAAATCGGGGGGTCAATCTTGGACGCCGATCCCCCGCCTCAGGGGGTCATCTCTCCACGCCGGATCACACGCAGGGGCCTGTTGATGGACCCTGCCGACAGCAGATAGACAATTGCTCGGACTGCATATGACAATGGCGGAAATAGGCCCCGCTCGGTCCAGAATTATTACAGATTGTCAACGACCGCGATTGCGACTTGGAAAGGCGTCGACGTTGCTGATCCGACTTTTTAAGCGCCGCGTCGAACCGACATTGTTCATCGGATCCCTTGATTTTCTAACTCCTTCCTGAAGTCGTTAGAACGGAACAAGAACATTTTCTTGACCCCTAACTCGGGCGGTATCATGTTGAATTTCAGCAAATCCTAACTGAGATCTACGTTGTTGTCCTTAGATTCAGAAAGTAATAAGTGGCTCTTATAGCGCTAGCTGTTAGTCGGCCGCTTCCGAACTCGCCTCGGAGCCTCTGCCGTCCTGGCCGGGCTTTACCCGGCCATCCACGCCGCGCCGCCTCAGAGACGGCCCCCCCCCGCCAGCACCGGATAGTCGCAAGGGCCCCAGAAACAACTTTTTGCGACCTCGCCGCCTCCTTTCTCTATGCCGAAACGCGTGGATGGCCGGGACAAGCCCGGCCAGGACGCCTTGGGGCCTGTCTCTCGCCGCCACAACATGCGGAATTTCTGTTGCCAACAGCTAGCGCTATAAGAGCCTAATAAGTTCATGAAAAGTGCAATTCTTGCTGCAATCGCCATCCTCACGGCATCGCCCGCGTTTGCGCAAACTTACTATGACTACGCAGGCAAGCCAGTTGATGGCACGGTCTCGATACCCTATCCAAACATTCCGGCTCCCCCAGGTCAGCACAATGTGCCGCTGACGTCACCGACGGCGCTCACTATCCCGCCAGGTGGGGCTCGCGTCGCGAACGTCTGCGCCTCTGCAGGAGATGTTCTGTACACTACCGATGGCGTCACAACACCAACGGGAAGCATTGGCCAGCCACTCGCCCTTGGAAAGTGCATCGCGCTTTCCGGACCACAAGTACTTGCAAATTTTCGCGCGATTGCGTCCAGCGGGACAACCGCCGCAACGCTCGATGTAGAGTATCAGGTAAGGCGCAGCAACCCGTCGGCCGTCTAGGGCAGACAGGTGATCTCGGTACAGGCTTCGGCTCGACCCGGTGGACGCGCTTGACGAAAGCGCGATCAGGAGGCTGGAACGGCTCACACTCGACCCGGTGGTCAGCTAAATGGTCACCCAGGCGGTCATGGTTCGAAAAATCCTAAACAAGATCAGATCGTTATCTCATAGTGATGGTGCCCCTAGCCGGAATCGAACCAGCACTCCTTGCGGAATCCGATTTTGAGTCGGACGCGTCTACCAGTTCCGCCATAGGGGCCCGCGACGAGACGGACGGCGCCGATATAGAACGTGTGAAGCGGCAGGGTCAATGCGCTCAACCCTCGCGAAAGCCTTATGCGTGGACGGCGGCGCCGCACGCGCGTAAAAGGCCGCTGCACTGCGAAGGGCTTCCATGTTCAATTCGCTCTACCCCAAAGTCCGAGCGCTTGCTGAGGGGCCGCACGCCGAGCGCGCGCTGGCCGCCGTCGCATTCGCGGAAAGCTCTTTCTTCCCAATCCCGCCCGACATTGTGCTCGCCCCGATGGCGCTCGCCAATCCAAAGCGCGCCTGGCGCTACGCGCTCATCGCGACCGTCGCCTCGGTGACCGGCGGCATGCTCGGCTACGCCATCGGCGCCCTGCTCTACGGGACCCTCGGACAATGGCTCATCAATCTCTACGGCTATGGCGCGAAGATGGACGCGCTGAAAGAGACCTACGCCCAATGGGGCTGGCTGGTGATCCTCGTTAAGGGCGTAACCCCGATCCCCTATAAGCTCGTGACGATCACGAGCGGCCTGCTCGGCTATAGTTTTCCGCTGTTCGTCGCCCTGTCGGTGGTGACGCGCGGGGCGCGCTTCTTTCTCGTCGCCGGCGCGCTCCACTGGTTCGGCGAACCGCTGCGAACGGCGATGGAGCGTAATTTCGCCGCAGTTCTGGGCGCATTCGTCGCTCTGGTCATCGTGGGTTTCGTGATCGCGATCAGAGTGTTCTGATGACGCCTGCCGAGATCGTGCTGGCGCCTTCGCAAGGCGTGAGGGCGCTTTGGATCGCCGCCGCCTCGGTCGCCATCCTCGCGGCGGTGTGGATCTTTCAGGTCTTCGGCTATGCTCCCTGCGAGCTCTGCCTCACGGAGCGCTACGCCTTCTACGCCGCCGTTCCGCTCGCGCTGTTGACCGCGCTGGCGAGCCGCTCAGCGCATGGCTTGGCGCGAGCCGGCTTCGCGCTTCTTGCTTTGATCTTCGCCGCCAACGCCGTCCTCGCCGCTTATCATGTCGGGGTCGAATACCATTGGTGGCAGGGACCGACCGCATGCACCGGCGGACCGGGGTCGCTTAACGTCAACGACCTGGTGAAATCGCTGGATTCGGTCAAGGTCGTGCGCTGCGACGAGGTCCAGTTGCGCATCGCCGGCCTGTCGCTCGCGGGCTGGAATGTAGTCGCCAGCGCGGTCTTGGCGATTTACGCCGCGTTGGGCGCGCGGCTTGGGAGCGCGGCGGGCCGCCCATAGTTTGCCGGAAGGAAGCGTCCTTGACCACCCCGGCCAAAACCCGGGGGTCCTCGCGATGACGATTTCATCAACACGCTGCCTGTTCCAAGCGGCGGATGCAACCAAAGCGGGAATTCGACCCGCGAATAAACGCGCTTAAACGCTAGTAAGTGCTAGTAAACGCTAATAAACGCTAATAAACGTTAGTAAATTAGCTAGCGTTTACTAGCGTTTATTTTTTCGAATCGGGACATTTCAATGGGTTACGACTGATGCAAATAAAAAAACTCGCCCGATTTCCGGCTCGACCCGGCAGGTTGTGGGCCAATGTTTTCGAACAGCCACGGCTTCTCGTCTTTTCGCCCGTTTTTCGGCGAACGGAACGAGATCTCTGTTAACGGAAATGCATAGCGCATATTTCTGATTTTGTCAAGAAAATTCGCAGAGAATGCCTCGCCCTGGGCCAGATGCGACTGTCCTCGCGATGACGATTCGGACTCAATGCGCGGTGCTGTAGTGAAACTGACCGGGGGAATTTCTACCGCATATTCCCAGTATGGCCGAGGGAATAGCGCCCGGGCTGGGGCCAGACGGTGAGCCCGTGCGGCATGCCGCCGACGGGAATCGTCTTCACCGAGCCGTCGTCGGTGTTGAAGGCGTAGATCGCGCCGTCGTAGCGGCCCGATAGCCAAAGCCATTTGCCGTCGGCGGAAAGGTTCCCCATGTCCGGACTGCCGCCCCCCGGAATCGGCCAGTTGGCGACGACTTTGCGCGTCTTAAAATCGATCACCGAGACGCTGCCGGGACCCTTTCGCGCGCCCCCGAGACTGTGTGTGCCTCGATTGGACACGTAAAGCTTCGTTCCGTCGCGGCTGGGATAGAGACCATGCGCGCCGACGCCGGTCTTGATGAAATCGAGCTGCCCAAAGGAATCGCCGTCGATCACCATGACGCCGTCGCCGATGAGGTCGGCGATGAAGAAGATCTTGCCGTCCGGCGCCACCCGGATGTCCTGCGGCATGTGGCCCGGCGTCAGCGGCAGCGTCTCCACCAGCGTGTGATGGACGAGATCGATCTTGGCGAGCGAGTTGTTGAACTCGCAGGTGAAGATGGCGTAGGAGCCGTCGGGCGCAAAGTCGGCGTGATTGATGCCCGCGCATTGAGGCGTCGCGATATAGCCCTGCAGCGCCATGGTGTGCGGGTCACGGAACTCGAGCCGGCGCAGGGCCTCGGCGACGACGATCGCCGATTTGCCGTCGGGGGTGAAATAGATGTTGTAGGAGTTCGGCACGTCGATCACCTTGCCGACCTTGCCTGTCTTTGGATCGATCGGCGCGACGCCGCCGTGGCCGCCACGAGCGCTCACATCCGCCGAAACCCATAGGGTCTGCAGATCCCAGGACGGAACGATATGCTCCGGGCTCGGCATCGCGGTCAGGCTGTCGATGACCTTGAACGTGTCCGGATCGATCACATCGACCTTGCCGGTCACAAGGTTCGGCGAATAGACCCGCGACGGTTGCCCGGCGACTGCAGGACTGAACATGCCGGCCGCGGCGCCGGCATAGACATTGTGCGGATCGACGGGCGCCGGCATCGAAAGGTTGGCGGGCGGCAGGAGAATCGGGCGCTCGGGTCCAAGCTGGTAGGCGGCAAGCGCGATGAAGTCGGCCGGCGCGCGGCGCTGATCGTCGAGGCTTCGACAAACCTCGGCGCAACTCGCCGCCCCGAGCACGCAAGCGTCCGGAACGGTGAGCGACTGCGCGCTGCGCAGTTCGAAACCGGCGCCGATTGCGATCGCGATCGCCGCGGCGGCGGCCAAGCCGGTGCGAGAAGCCATTCCCTGCCCTTTTGCATGACCCGCCGAGCGAAAGGCGATTCGGCACAACGGGGGAAGCGAAAATTGCAACTGCGCCGATGACTGTTCGATGAACGGCGCTTGTAGCCGCGCTCGCTGAGCGCGGGGACGCGGTCAACGACCACGTCTACAGGTCGGCGGCCGCATCGCGATGGCGCCCGGCGGGCGCATCGATTATGTGATGGCCATGACCCAGCCCCATCGCCCGGTCGGCCCCGGCGACCACGTTTTTCTCATCGACGGCTCGTCCTTCGTCTTCCGCGCCTATTATCAGTCGATCCGCCAGGACCAGAAGTACAACTATCGGACCGACCGGCTGCCGACCGGCGCGGTCAGGCTGTTCGCCACCAAGGTGCTGCAGTTCATTCGCGAGGGGGCCGCGGGCTTCAAGCCGACCCATCTCGCCATCATCTTCGACAAGACGGAGAACTCGTTCCGGCGCGACATCTACCCGGCCTACAAGGCGCACCGGAAGGACCCCCCCGACGAGCTGGTTCCGCAGTTCCCGCTGATGCGCGCGACAGTCTCGGCGTTCGGCATGGTCCCGATCGAGCAGGGCCGCTACGAGGCCGACGACATCATCGCCACATACGCCCGCCAGGCGCGCGAGGCCGGCGCCGACGTTCTCATCGTCTCCGCGGACAAGGACCTCATGCAGCTCGTCGAGCCCTGTGTGTCGATGTACGACCCGGCTTCGGGCCAGGCCGGTGTCGCAGGCTCTCGCGAGGAGCGGCGCTTCGGCGTCGAGGAAGTGGTCAAATATTTCGAGGGAGTCGGGCCCGACAAGGTCATCGACGTCCAGGCGCTCGCCGGCGATTCGACCGACAACGTGCCAGGCGCGCCCGGCATCGGGCTCAAGACCGCGGCGCAGCTCATTCTCGAATATGGCGACCTCGAGACGCTGCTCTCTCGAGCGGGCGAGATCAAGCAGCCCAAGCGGCGCGAAGCGCTGACCGATCCCGAGAACGTCAAGCGCATCTTGATCTCGAAGCAGCTCGTAACGTTGGATCGCAACGTGCCGGTCGAGACGCCGCTCGAGGTCCTTGCGACGCCGAAGCTCGACGGCAAGCGGCTCATCGGCTTCTTCAAGGCGATGGAGCTCACCACCCTCACGCGCCGCGCCGCCGAGATTTGCGGCATCGAGGCATCCGCGGTCGAGCCTGACCCGCGCTTCGTCGGCCAGGCGGCTTGGCCGGGCGGCCAAGGCGTCGCCCTTTTGGAACGAGAAGGAGAAGCGCCGGCGGAAGGCGGGGCCGCCGCTCCGGCGACTCCAGTTCCCACTCCTCCGCCCACGCTGCCCAAGGCCATTCCGCAGGGCGCTGCGCCCGCTGATCTGGCGGCCGCGCGAGCAAAGGAGGCGCGCGCTCCAATCGACCGCGCGGCCTATAAAACTGTACGGACCGGGGCCGAGCTCAGCGCATGGATCGCCCGCGCCCTAGATGAGGGCGTCGTCGCCATCGACGCCGAGACCTCGTCGCCCGACCCCCTGCAAGGGGATTTCATCGGCCTATCCTTGGCCGTGAAGCCCGGAGAAGCCTGCTACATCCCGCTCTGCCATCGGACCGGCGCCGACGATCTTTTCGAGGGCGGCGGACTTGCGCCAAATCAAATGGCGGAGGCAGAGGCGGTCGCGCTTCTGAAGCCGCTGCTTGAATCGCCGGGCGTCCTCAAGATCGGCCACGACATCAAGTTCGATATGCATGTGTTCGCCCTGCGCGGCGTCAGCGTTGCGCCGATCGACGACGCGATGCTGCTGTCTTACACGCTCGACGCGGGCGCGACCGGCGACGACCACAGTCTTGACACGCTTTCCGAGCGCTTTCTCGGTCACAAACCCATTCCCCTCAGCGAAGTCGCGGGCTCGGGGCGCAATTTTCAGGGGTTCGCGCGCGCGACGATCGAAAAGGCGTGCGAATACGGGGCGGAGAAGGCGGACCTTGCCCTGCGTCTCAGGCGGGTTTTGCAACCGCGTCTCGTCGCCGAGAAGATGGCGACGGTCTACGAGCGGCTCGAGCGCCCGCTCGTCGAGGTTCTCGCCCGCATGGAGCGGCGCGGGATCGCGATCGACCGCAACATCCTGTCGCGCATGACGGGCGAGTTCTCCCAGCGGATGGCCGGGCTCGAGGCAGAGATCAACGAAATTGTCGGCGCGCCCTTCAATCCCGGCTCGCCGAAACAGCTCGGAGACATCCTCTTCGGGAAGATGGGCCTGCCAGGCGGCAAGAAGACCGCGACCGGCGCCTGGTCGACGACCGCCAGCGTGCTCGAGGACCTCGCCGCCGAGGGCCATCAATTGCCGGCGCGCGTGCTCGAATGGCGGCAGATCTCCAAGCTCAAGTCGACCTACACCGATGCGTTGCCGGGCTTTGTCAATTCGCGAACCGGCCGCGTTCACACAGCCTACGCGCTCGCCTCGACCACGACCGGGCGCCTGTCGTCGTCGGAGCCCAACCTGCAGAACATTCCGATCCGCACCGAGGAAGGGCGCAAGATCCGGCGCGCCTTCGTGGCGCCGGAGGGACGCAAGCTCATCTCAGCCGACTACAGCCAGATCGAACTCAGGCTTCTCGCCCATCTGGCCGACATTCCGGCGCTGAAAAAGGCGTTCGCGGACGAACTCGACATTCACGCCATGACAGCCTCCGAAATGTTCGGCGTGCCGATCCAGGGCATGGCCGCCGAAGTCCGGCGGCGAGCCAAGGCCATCAATTTCGGCATCATCTATGGCATTTCGGCCTTCGGCCTCGCCAATCAGCTCGGCATCCCGCGCGACGAGGCGGGCGCCTACATCAGGAAATATTTCGAGCGCTTCCCGGGCATCCGCGACTACATGGAGGCGACGAAGAAGACGGCGCGCGCCAACGGCTATGTCACCACTCTGTTCGGCCGCAAGTGCCATTACCCGCGCATCAATGCGTCGAACCCTTCGGAGCGGGCGTTCAACGAGCGCGCCGCGATCAACGCGCCGCTGCAGGGCTCGGCCGCCGACATCATCCGCCGCGCGATGGTGCGCATGGACGAAGCGCTAGCCAAAGCGGGCTTGAGCGCGCAGATGCTGCTCACCGTCCACGACGAATTGGTGTTCGAGGCGCCCGACGATGAAGTCGAGGCGACGCTGCCGGTGGTAGCCAAGGTGATGGTCGAGGCGCCGGAGCCCGCGGTCAAACTGCACGCGCCGCTCAGGGTCGACGCGCACGCGGCGCAAAACTGGGAGGAGGCGCATTAGCCCTCCGAGCTCAGGCTCGGGCGACGCATCGCCAAGCCCTCACCCCATCCCTCTCCCCGCGGGCGGAGAGAGGGGGCCATGACCCCCATCGCCGACCGCTACCGCGCGCTCGTTTCGGAGCGCGGGTTCGAGTCCGACCCGGCGCAAGCGGAGCTTGTCCGCAAGCTCGACGCGCTCGCCGCCAAATTGAGGGGCTATAAGGCCGAGGGAAAGCCGAACGGCTTCTCGCGACTGTTCGGCATGAAGCCAGCTGACCCTCCGCGCGGCCTTTATATCCATGGGCCTGTGGGCCGCGGCAAGACGATGCTGATGGACATGTTCTTCGACGCGGTCGAGACGCCGCGCAAACGCCGCGCGCATTTTCACGCCTTCATGGCCGACGTGCACGCTCGCCTGAATCAATGGCGTCAGGCGCGAAAGCGCGGCGAAGTCGAGGGCGAGGATCCGATCGGGCCGGTTGCCATTGATCTGGCGCGCGAGGCTTCGCTTCTTTGCTTCGACGAATTTTCGGTGCGCGACATCGCGGATGCGATGATCTTGAGCCGGCTGTTCACGGTCCTTTTCGCGGCGGGCGTGGTGGTGGTGGCGACGTCGAATGTCGCGCCCGACGATCTCTACAAGGACGGGCTCAATCGAGCTTTGTTCCTCCCCTTCATCGCGCTCTTGCATGAGCGGCTCGAAACGGTCGAACTCGACGCCCGGACCGACTACAGACTCGAGAAGCTCAAGCGCGCGCCGGTCTACTACACGCCGCTCAGCCCGAAGGCGGACGCCGCGCTCGACGCGGCGTTCCTGACGCTAACCGGGCATGAGCACGGCGCGGCGGCGCGCATCGAACTTCTCGGGCGCTATCTCGACGTGCCGCAGGCGATCGATGGCGTCGCGCGTTTCGATTTCGACGCGCTCTGTCGCCGCCCCCTCGGCGCGGCCGATTATCTCAAGCTCGCTCAGCGTTTTCACACAATCATCGTCGACCGCATCCCCGTGATCGACGCCAGCGAGCGTAATGAGGCCAAGCGCTTCATCATCCTGATCGACGCCCTCTACGACATGCGGGTCAAACTGATCGCTTCGGCGGCCGGCGAACCGGAGGCGCTCTATTCGGGCGCCGAGGCGTTCGAGTTCGCGCGCACCGCGTCGCGTCTCCACGAAATGCGGTCGGCTGAGTATCTCGCGCTGCCGCATGGGCGCGAAAGCGGAGCGCAAGCGGGCGATCTCGGCGGCATCGCGGAAACGTAAGGCTTGGCGCATTTGCAGCCGCGGTCGATAGCCGTCGTTAGACGGGCGTCCTTCCCGACGCCCTTTGGACCGGCCAAGTCACGCTTTTGTTGAGCGATCCGGCAAACGGGACGGCGCCGCGCGCGCTTCGAGGCCGCCCGGGCGCGGGACGTTAGGCCCCCCGCGCGGCGCCCTTCGCAACGGCCAGCGCGCCCGGCTCGAGCTCGCAGTAAAGGAGTTGCTCGGGATCCACAGGCCCAGGCAGAGAGACCTGCCCCTTGGGCGCGCGCTGAAACCCCATGCGCGCATAGTATGGCTCATCGCCGACCAGGATCACCAGCTTCCAACCCGAGGCTTTCGCGGCTTCGAGCGAACTCGTCACGAGCGCTTCGCCGATCCCCTGGCTGCGGAAGACGGGCTCGACGATCAACGGCCCGAGCAGCAGGGCCCGGGCGTCGCCAATCGCGATCGGCGTCATCGCCGAGGCGCCGACCAGAAGCGTCCCGACCCTGGCGACGAAGCTCAGCGTCGGATCGGCGGGCGTCGTCTCGCGAATCCGATAGGCAGTGCGCGCGAATTGGCCGGGGCCGAACACGCGCTCGTTGAGGCGTTCGATCGGCTCGGCGTCGTCATCCGTCGCCAACTCGAGGACGAAAGGGAGATCGTGCATTGCACGGCTTTAGCATGCTGACGTGAGGCGCGAGAACCGCGGCGCGCGCAGCCGGTCAGGCTCCGACGACATTGGGGTCGCGCCAGGCGCGCTCGAAGGGCAAACGCCACGCGTGGGGCGCGATCAATTGATAGATCGCCTGCGGTCCCCAGGAGCCCGGCGCATAGACCTTGACCGGCGGCGGCGATTCGAGAAGCGGCTCGGAGACTTCCCACAGCCGCTCGATACCCTCGGCCGAACAGAAGAGCGTATGATCGCCGCGCATCGCGTCAAGGATCAGGCGCTCGTAGGCCTCGAGCACGTCGCCACCCATGCCGGTTTCGTGCATTGCGAACTGCAGGCTCTGTTTGTTGAGCCGCATTCCGGGTCCGGGCCGTTTGCCATAAAACGACAGCGACACCCTCGACTCATCGGCGAGGTCGAAGGTCAGGTGATCGGGCCCTTGGGCGCCGATCCCGGAATTGCTTGGGAACATGCTCTTCGGCGGTTCTCGGAAGGCGATCGAAATGATCCGCTGACCCTCGGCCATGCGCTTCCCGGTGCGCAGGAAGAATGGCACGCCGGCCCAGCGCCAATTGTCGATGAAGCATTTGAGCGCGATGAAGGTCTCGGTGTCCGATTCCGGATCGACGCCCGGCTCCTTGCGGTAGCCTATGAACTGGCCGCGCACGACATTGGCCGGATCGATCGGGGTCAGCGACCGAAACACCTTGTTCTTCTCTTCGCTGATCGGCCCGGGCGCGAGGGCGGTCGGCGCCTCCATGGCCATGAATTCGAGAATCTGAAAGAGATGGGTGACGATCATGTCCCGAAAGGCGCCGGTCTGCTCGTAGAAGGCGATCCGATTGCCGATGTCGAGGGTCTCTGGCACGTCGATCTGCACATGATCGATGAAATTGCGGTTCCAGATCGGTTCGAACAGGCCGTTGCCGAAACGGAACGCGAGGATGTTCTGCGCCGGCTCCTTGCCGAGGAAATGGTCGATGCGGAAAATCTGGTCTTCGGCGAACACCTTGTGCAGCGCATCGTTGAGCGCGATCGCGCTCTCGAGATCGGTGCCGAATGGTTTTTCCATGATGACCCGCGATCCGCGGGCGAGATCGGCTTCGGCCAGCATTTTGATCGCCGAGAGCGCGGCGTTCGGCGGCACGCTCAGGTAATTGACAAGCTGGACCTCCTCGTCGAAGGACGTCTTCGCCTTCTCCACCGCTTCCCTGAGAGCTCCGGCGCCAGCCGCGATGGGGACGTAGTCGAGCGTCGCCTCGAACGCCGGCCAGGCATCCTTCTTGGGTCTGTGCTGGTGTTGCTCGAACACGGCGTCGCGGGCGCGGGCGCGGAAGCCCTCCGCGTCGATGGCGTCGAGCGACACGCCAATGATCCGGCATTTCGAAATGAAGCCGGCTGAGGCGAGATGAAAGAGGCCAGGCAACAGCTTCTTGTGAGCGAGATCGCCGGTCGCGCCGAACAAGACGACGATCTGAGGCATTTTGGGGCCGACCCCGACCGGTACTTTCGCCATTCCGCTCTCCCGCCCTCGCCCCTGAAGCCGCGCGTTCGCCGCCACTCTGTCGCGTCCGCTTGACAGAAACGCGACAGGCCAATGATGCCGGCGGGCCTCGATTTCACCGCCGCAATCTGAGGCTCGCCCAACCTTCGAGCTCGATTCGCTCGACGAGGTGAAACCCCTGCGCCCGCCAGGACGCTAGCACGCCCGCGACATCAGCAAGAAGCAGGCCGGAGACGATGGCCTCGCCGTCCGCGCTCATGACCGCCGCGAGCGACGGCGCGAGCAGCCGCAAGGGCTTCGCCAGGATATTGGCGAACACGAGGTCGTAAGGCGCCCCCTCGCGCAGGCTCTCGTTTTCGACCCCGCGCGAGACCACCGCCCGGCAGAAAGCGCCGACCCCGTTCAGGCGCGCATTGGCGTTGGCGACGGCGACCGCCACCGGATCGATATCGCCCAGCCAGACCTTGCGGCGCAGGACCTTGGCGGCGGCGATGGCCAGCACGCCCGCGCCGCAGCCGACGTCGAGCACATGGGCGGCCCTGCGGCGCTTGAGCAGGCGGTCGAAATGCATGAGGCACCCGCGGGTCGTGCCGTGATGGCCGGTGCCGAAGGCGAGCCCGGCCTCAATCTCGATCGCGACGTTGTTCGGTTTGACCCGCGCCCGATCGTGGCTCCCATGAACGAGAAAGCGCCCGGCCCGAACGGGCTTGAGGCCGGCGAGGGAATTGGCGACCCAGTCGCGCTTTTCGGTCAAGCCAAAGGTCGCCGCATGGGCAGTCGCATCGTCCGAAGCGGCAGCGATCAGCGCCCGGACCGCCGCCTCGTCCGGGGCTTCAGCGAAATAGGCCTCCATGAGCCAGGCCCTGCCGCCGCCCGGCCAGGAAACATCGGTCTCGAACGCGGTCGAGGCGGCCTCGGCCGGCTCGAAGCTCTCGAAGATGAGGTCGGCGACGGCGCGGGCGCGGCGCTCGTCGCTGACGAGCCGCAGCATGTGGGCGGCGTTGTTGGGCGGCAGGCCTTCGAGCATGGCCGCCCCAATACCCCAAACGAACTCAAACAACGAGGCGGGGACCGCCGCCGCGACTACGGTCCCGAGACAGCGCCGATTCGCGAACAATTGCGAGGATATGTCGCCGCGATCATCGCCAGTACGTTGCCCGACGAGCCGCGTCCGGTCGGCCTCAAGTTTCCGGACCCGGCCAAGATGCCAAGGATGGGAGAATCGCTGCTCCTGTCCGATGTCTTGAGCGAGGTCGGACGCGGCGTCCGCAGGCTTCAGCCGACAGACGCCTTCCACCGGACTGAGATGGCTGCGTTCCTCGACCAATATGCCGACTTCTTGAACGCAAGATGGAAGGTGATCGAGGGGGCGCGCCCATCCATCGCCGCCATTTTACTGGGTCCTCGTGATCTGGCTTTCGATTCTGTTTGGGTCGTTTGGCCTGACGGCGCGGCCGAACGCGATGACGATGACCGTTTTGTGCGCGCTATCGATCGCGATCGCGGTCTTTGTCATTCTCGATATGGATGAACCCTACGGCGGACTCTTCGCGGCGCCCAGCACCGCGATGCGCAACGCGCTTGCCGATATGATGCGCCCCGGCGGGTGAGGCGCTGGACCATGCGCGGCATTGGGTCGAATCCGGCGATAGGAATCGGGTTGCATTTGGGGCTTGCCGACGCATCTTGGGCAAATGAGCAAACGGGAAGCGACCCAATGAGCGAGGGCGCCCAGCATTATCAGGTCTTTGAGTTGGCTATGGGCTTCTGCGCGATCGCCTGGAGCGATGAGGGGGTCGCGCGTTTTCAACTGCCGACGAAAGGCGCCGATACCGCCGACCGGTTGATGCGCCGCCGCGCCTTTGGCGCAGAGCTGGGCGCGCCGCCAAAAGAGGTTGCAGCTGTCATCGAGGCGGCGAAACGGTACTTTGCTGGCGAGGAAATGGACTTTTCGCAAGTTCGGCTCGACCTCGCTGGCCAGGGCCCATTCTTTGCTCAGATCTATGGCGCTCTGCGCCGGGTCGGCTGGGGGCGCACCACCACCTATGGCGCGCTGGCAAAAGAGGTCGGCGCGGGTCGCGAGGCGGCACGCGACGTCGGCGAGGCGATGGCGAGAAACCCAGCGCCATTGATCGTTCCCTGTCATCGGGTGCTGGCGGCCGGCGGAAAAATCGGCGGTTTCTCCGCTCCCGGCGGCTCGAAAACGAAGGCTCGCATGCTCGAATTGGAGGGCGTTCGCGTCGGGCCGCCAGAAGAAGCGCAGCAATCCTTCAGCTTCTGAAGACGACGAGAGGTTACGGGCTCGTGGCGAGAGAAGGTCGTGAAAACGGCCGGGAACCATGACGGACGCTCGATCGTTCGGTCGGCGCCTTCTCATAGCTCAGCGAGGCGCCCCATGGCCTTTGCTCAACCCGCCGCAGCGGATGTCCTTGCCCAAATGGACGAAGCGAAGCCCACCAGCTTCCACTGGGGGATTTTGTTCATCACGGGGCTTCTTCACCGACGCCTACGACCTGTTTATCATCGGCGTCGTAATGGCGCTCTTGAAGAGCGAAGGGTCGATTTCGTCGACCGAAAAGGGCCTCGTCGCGTCGACCGCGCTGCTCGCTCGGCCTTCGGCGCGATTTTGTTGGCAGGATCGCCGACATGTTGGGCCGCAAACGAATCTACGGCTACGAGGTGCTCGTGCCTCGCTTTCGGCGCGGTCGCTTCCGCGTTGTCGCCGAACATCTGGTTGCTCATCTTCTTCCGGGCCATTCTGGGCGTCGCGATCGGCGGCGATTATCCGGTCAGCTCCACCATCACGAGCGAATAAGCGAGCAAGAAAAGGCGCGGCATGATGGTGACGCTCGTTTTCACGATGCAGGCCGCGGGGCTGGTCTTCGGCCTGCTGCTCGCCGCCGGGCTCCTGATGACGCCGCTCTCGCATGACCACATCTGGCGCATCCTCCTCGCCTTCGGCGCGGTTCCCGCCATGGCGGTGTTCCAGATGCGGCGGCATCTAACCGAAACTCCCCGCTACCCGCTGGCGACAGGCCAGCACAAGGAATTCGGCGAGGCGACAACGCAAGTGCGGGAAGAGGCCGCGCCGTCGAGCGGGCGCCGAAGCGCGATTCCTTCTGGCGCGGCTTCCGCAGGCTTTCGAGCAGCCCGGTCTTTCTCATGCGGCTCGTCGGGCGAGCCTCGCCTGGGCCTTCATGGACTTCGCCTATTACGGCAACACGGGTGTCGAGTCCGATGGTCCTCGCCGCGATCAGCCCCAACAAGAGCCTCTTGAACCATACGCTGATGCAGCTCGTGATCTTCGCCATCGCCGCAGCGCCCGGCTACTGGCTGGCGGCCGTCACCATCGACCGCATTGGGCGCAAGTCGATCCAGATGATCGGTTTCATCATGATGGCGGTAGCCTTCGCCGCTATCGCCCTCATGCCCGACGTGACCAAATTCGTCGTGCCGTTCATCATCATCTATGGGGTGAGCTACTTCTTCACCGAATTCGGCCCGAACTCGACCACCTTCGTCTACCCGGCCGAGATTTTCCCGGTGATGTCGCGGACCACCGGCCATGGGATCGCCGCCGCCGCAGGCAAGCTCGGCGGTTTCTTCGGCGTGTTCCTGTTCCCGATCTTCATGGCGTGGGGCGGGCTGACAGCAGCGGAAGCGGCCGCCGCAACGGTCAGCGTTCTTGGCGCAATCGTCACGCTGACCATGCTGCCGGAGACCAAGGGGAAGAGCCTCGAGGAACTGAATTCGGAGACCGAGGCCGCGGCGCAGGCGTAAGGCCCAAGGAGGCGGCCACCTATCCCGGGACACCATGACTGCAAAAAAGAGAGACCGCCTCACGGCGATCTCTCCACAATGCTAGCGATGACGATCCTTTGGTCAGGCGACCGCAGAAACGGCTTTTGCCTTGCGCGTACGATAGGCGACGAATCCCATTCCGGCAAAGCCGGCGAGCATCATCACCCACGTAGCGGGTTCCGGAGTTCCCATAGGAGGTATGACCTGACTGTAATTCACAGACAGGTCTTCGACCAAAGTCGGATAGCCGCCGGTCTGGAGCGTAATGTCGCGGACGAAATTGCCGGAGCTGTCATAGACACTAAGGGTCTGATTGTAAATGTTCGATATATAGTAATCAGTCCCATCGAAAGCGATGCCGGTCGTGGCGTTCGTATCCACACCGGTAATGAAGGCGGACTTCAAGAGTGTGCCGCTCGTAGTGTAGACGTCGTACGGACCAACGGCGTCTCCTTCGTTCTCGATCAGGTCGCCGTTAGCATATTCCAGTCCATCGCAATAACCTGTACAATTCGAAAGTGCGACCGTGCCTAGCAGCGTCCCCGTCGGGCTATAATGGTAGACATTATTGCTTCCGGAATAATCTCCGATCCAGAAGTTTGTGCCGTCATAGGCGATCGTGGAAAGTGCGGTCGCACCAGGAATGGAAAACACTGCTCCAAGATCGGTATTAGTGGCAAAATTGTAAGCGAAGATACTGTTGGTAGTTGCGCTGGTGTAGTATAAAATGTCCCCGACCTGCACGACGCCTCGGCCGTTCTCGCCCTGAGGAGCCGTGATCGTATCGAGAAGGTTGCCGCTCAGATCCCATTCCTGCAGGATGGGAGCTCCGCTCGTTGCGCTGTCCCCCCAGATCGTATTGACCGGGCCTGCATAAGCTTGAGAAAGGGTGGCAAGTGCGGATGCAGTTACGACGCTTAAAATTGTGAGATGGCTTTTCATCATCGAATCCCCATCGTCGTTATGGCGAACTCCATTCAGTAATCCGAAGCGCCCGCCGAGAACACATTTACGTGAACACGACCACATTACGTAATTTTAATGAAATGTCAATTGCCAGGTTGCAGCGGAACTTCAAAGCGTTCACTCCCCCAGCGCCTGATCCAGATCCCGGATCAAATCGTCCGCCGTCTCGAGGCCGATCGATAGGCGCACGACATCATCGCCGGCCCCCGCCGCGACGCGCTGCTCGTCGGTCAGTTGCCGATGCGTGGTCGACGCCGGATGCAGGATGAGGCTTCGCGTGTCGCCGATGTTCGCCAGATGCGAGAAGAGGCGCACGCCCTCGACCAGCTTGACGCCGGCCTCGAAGCCGCCCTTGACGCCG
The DNA here is from genome assembly GCA_963696665.1 of uncultured Alphaproteobacteria bacterium. Taxonomy (GTDB): domain Bacteria; phylum Pseudomonadota; class Alphaproteobacteria; order Rhizobiales; family Beijerinckiaceae; genus Roseiarcus. The sequence goes on along the minus strand of CAVOLE010000024.1, from coordinate 155,072 downwards.
AAGGTGAACACGGCCCCCGCGCCTTTCGGCAGGTATTTCTGCGCCAGCTTGTAATAAGCGCTGTCCTTCAGGCTGGCGTAGGAAACCCAGGCGACTTTCGGGTGCTGGCTCAGGAATTGGGCGACTTTCAGCGCGTTCTCGACATGCCGCTCCATCCGCACATGCAACGTTTCGACGCCGGTGATGGTGAGGAACGCGTTCATCGGCGCAAGCGCAGGGCCGAAATCGCGTAAAGCCACCGCCCGCGCCTTCATGGTGAAGGCGAAATCGCCAAAATTCTCGAAAAACCTGAGGCCGTGATACGCTGGCTCCGGATCAGTGAGCGAGGGAAAGCGGTTCCCTTGCGACCAGTCGAACTTGCCCGACTCGACCACCACGCCGCCGAGCGCATTGCCGTGGCCCGCGAGAAACTTGGTCGTCGAATGCACGACGATGTCGGCGCCGTGCTCGATCGGCCGGCAGAGGTAAGGCGTCGCCAGCGTATTGTCGACGATCAGCGGCAGGCCCGCCTCATGCGCGATGTCTGCGACTTGCTTGATGTCGACGACGACGCCGCCGGGATTGGCGAGGTTCTCGATGAAGATCGCCTTGCACTTCGGCGTCAGCGCGCGGCGAAAGTTCTCGGGCTCGGTCGGATCGACGAAATGGCAGGTCCAGCCGAGCTTCTTGAACGACAGGCCGAATTGGGTGAGCGAGCCGCCATAAAGGTTGCGTGAGGCGACGAATTCGTCGCCCGGCTCCATCAGCGTGAAGAAGGTCAGGAACTGCGCGGCGTGCCCTGAAGAGGCGGCGACCGCGGCGCGCCCGCCCTCGAGCGCGGCGATGCGCTCTTCCAGCACCGAGACGGTCGGGTTGGTGAGGCGCGAATAGATGTAGCCGAAATTGTGCAGGTTGAAGAGCGAGGCGGCGTGGTCGACGTCGTCGAAGACATAGGCCGTCGTCTGATAGATCGGGGTCGAACGCGCGCCGGTGGTCGGATCTGGGGCCGCGCCGGCATGGATCGCGCGGGTTTCGAAGCCGTAATCCAGATTGCGCGGAGGCGCCGGGCGGCCCTTGACCCGGCGCTGCAACGGCGCGGCAGGCGGCCGGTTCTGGATGATGCCGCTGTTGACGCCGCTCCACGACAATTCCCCGCCGAGCCGCCCGAACTCGATCTTCGGGCAGCGGTTCATGATCACTTCGAGCCCGGCCGCCTCCGCCGCTTTCGCCGCTGCATCGTTGCGGACGCCCAGTTGCATCCAGACCACCTTGGCGCCGATGGCGACCGCATCCGCGACGATTCCAGGCGCCTCGTCGGAGTTGCGGAACACGTCGACCATGTCGACCTTGTCAGGAATGTCGCGCAGCGACGCATAGGCCATCTCGCCCAGCAGAGGCTTGCCCGCTATCCCCGGATTGACCGGGATCACGCGATAGCCTTTGCCCTGCAGGTACTTCATCACGAAGTAGCTGGGGCGGTTCCAATTCGCCGACGCGCCGACAAGCGCGATCGTCCTCACCCGCTCGAGGATCGCGCGGATCTTCGCGTCGGAATAGGGTATCGGTTCGAGATCGGCCATGCGCTGCTCTCTGATGGGAGGCGCCCACTCTAGCGCAAATGGCGGCCGGCTTCAGCGAAAGGAGCGCGCCTGCCCCGAGGGCGGGCGCCTTAACGAGTCCGTTTTTAGCGATTTCAAAGACTTGCGGCGCGGTTAACGAGTCGTTCCGATTTCCCGCTCAGGTCGGGCGGCCCGAGAGCGAGCCCGGCCGCGCCGTATCGTCCTTCTGTTTGGGCGCATAGGCAGCGAGGGGCCTCGCCGTTCATCGGCCCTTCTGAAAAACCATATACCGGCTGACCTCTCCTGGCAAGAAATTGTTGGTTTCCACCCGCCTCGAGGCGCTCGACCCGGTGCTTTCGCGGCACACGCCCCAGGCATTCTCATAACCGGACCGGTGGAAGAGCGCGCCAAGCTCGGCCCCGACAACCGGGAGCGGACCGCAGACAAAGACGGCCATCAGATCTCGCTATAAAAGTCAGCCGATTATCGCCCTTTCAGTCGAAAACCGACGATTTTGCACGAAAAGGCGCCCGAACAGGGCCCTGAGCGGAGGCTCGCCAGGCCGCGTTTTCGTCCTCGTTTCAATCGGTGCCGCCCGTAGCTAACCTATGACGAGGCGTTTGAGGGTTAGGTGTTTTCCGACCGCCGCCCGCGCAAATCGGCGCCCGCCGCTCTTTACCATGCACTCACTGGGGGGACGGACTCTCGTCTGCCCTCAAAATAGCGTCTTCCATTAGTCGCTGCGGTTGGCGAAAAAATAGGCGATCAACAACTTGAGCCCCAAACTGTTCATGGTCGGTCGTTTCCGCGACCGGTTCAGAACCGTAAAGATTGAGATATGCTGTGAGGGCGAGCCGAAAGAGGGGTGCAGCAAAAAACAACACGGATGTTTGGCATTTTTCCAATTTCGCAGTGTCTCGATCAACTCGATTTCCGTGAAGAAAGTCATTGGGGACCCGATATAGATGTCCGTAAATTTCACCAGCAACGTTTGTCTCAAATGACTTCTTTCCGACTGTCGCTTTCCGGTCTCGTATCCTCATGGCCGGCCGCAGCCATTCGACACGGCCCAATAGCGAGAGCACTTGTTTGGAGCTGGACCGAACGCCGTCATGAGCCAAAATTTCGAAGGCGCTTACCCACAGCGCAACAGCGCGACCCATATCATGCTCACTTGCGTCTCGGCCGCCGGGCATCTTGGACGCGGCGCGTGCCATATCCAGTGCACGAAATAGCCGTCGATCGTCGGCACATTCCTCGCCATTTGCGAAGTATCGTTCCCACCGAGCGGTGAGGGCTTCCAACAAGGGGACGTCGAGATGCCCCGAGTTCAAAAAACGGTTGGGTATGGCAGGCGTTACCTGCGGCCGAAACTCCTGGATGTGGTGATAGCCAGTCAGTCCGGGTGTGTATGCGATGATGCGACCATCCATATCTGGTGTCAGGAACCATGGGTAGATATCGAAAACCTCTGAATAGAGAAAACCGCGCGCCCGCTTACTCGTCATGGTTAGGGCATGGCCTTTGACAACTGCGCTGGCGCAAACCGCGTCTCGAAAACCTCCGAAAGCTGCCACGGTCTTCACGCCGCTGTTGGCATCCTCACGAACCATCCCGATTGTGGGTAACATCTGATTCCCAAACTCGTTTCGAAATGCGTGGAGAAAGGTCGTCAACGCTGGTTTGTTGTGCGCTGCTAACAGCAGTCGCTCATCGTTGCATGAAACGAGAGCGGCGTGAGAAGCCTCAATCGGCAAGTCGATGTGGAGATTGGGCATGGCCCACGCGGGTATCCAAGGACCGCTCGTCATTCTCTGCCGACCTAGACTAATTACGGCCTGGGCTCCGGCTCCCGCTTTTCCAACGGCAGGCCGGCCGCGGCCCAGCCGTCCGAGCCTTCCGGATACCAGTCGACATTCTTGTAGCCGAGCGCGAGCGCGCGCTTGGCGGCGTTCCAGGACATCCAGCAATCCTTGAGGCAGTAGAAGACGAGAGGACGCGGGCGGCCGCCCAGGGCTTTGTCGAGCCCGCGCCGAAAATAGTCGAGCATGACGGGAGCGAGCTCGCCATAGCCGGTATCGGGGAGCCACAGGCTGCCGGGGATGTCGGAGCGCGGCTTGTCTCGCCAGACGACATCGGCGGGCAGGTTTTTCGGGCGCGGGGCCTGCGGCAAGACATCGATGAAAGCGGCGGCGCCGGCGCGCCACATCGCCGCCGCCTCCTCGGTCGTGAGCACGCGCCCGCCCTTGAGCGTCGTGGGAGTCGGGGCCCGATAATCGCTCTCACGATAGGAATCCGGCTCCGGCGGGGCGTCGCCGGCCCGCGCAGAAAACGTTGCGATCAATGCGACCAGGGCTCCGACCATAGCCCGTCGTACCTTCCAACTGCTTATTCTCACACCAACTCCCTGCACCTCAGCTTTGCTTCTCCAACGCACCGACGATCGTCGAGGAGAGCGCTACGACTTCGAGGCCATCGAAGCTCGCCTTGGCCCCGATTGCAATTCCGTTGAATCGGACGCTGTAGACGCGGCCGCGCTGTCGCTTTGTAGGGGCGATCGTTGATCGCGCCTCCGCGCTCAGCGAGCGCGGCTACAAATGGCATCCGATCGGTCATTGCCCGGCGCCGGCGGACTGCTATGCTCGGCCGGAAATGTCAGTCTGGAACATGCGCTGGCTCATCGGCGCCCTCATCGCCCTCGCCTTCTCGATGCAAAGCGCGTTCTGTGGCGAGGTTCTCTCCCCGCTCACAGTCCAGGAAGTCGCGCCGGGCGTGTTCGTCCATACCGGCGAAATCGCACTTATGAGCGAAGAGAATTTGGGCGACATCGCCAATATCGGCTTCATCATCGGCGACAAGGGCGTGGCGGTGATCGACACCGGCGGCAGCGTCCCGATCGGCGAGCGGTTGCTGGCCGCCATCCGCGCGCGCACGGACAAGCCCATCCTCTATGTCATCAATACGCACGAGCATCCCGATCACGTCTTCGGCAATGCAGCTTTCGAAGGGAGCGGCGCGATCTTCGTCGGCCACCACAATTTGCCGCGAGCCCTGGCCATGCGCGGGGCATTCTATCTCAAGGCGTTTCGCAAAATCATCGGCGACAAGCTCGTCGATCAGGTGAAGATCATTCCGCCGACCTTGACCGTCGCCGATCGCATGACGCTCGATCTCGGCGGGCGGACGCTCGAATTGCAGGCCTGGCCGCCGGCGCATACGGATTGCGACCTCACCGTCCTGGACGACGTCACGCGAACGCTGTTCGCCGGCGACCTCGTGTTCGTCAAGCACCTGCCGATCATCGACGGGTCGCTGAAGGGCTGGCTTGTCGATCTTCCCGCGCTCGCGCGCGTTCCGGCCGTGCGCGTCATTCCCGGCCATGGGCCCGTCGGGCTGCCGTGGCCGCAGGCGCTCGACAGCGAGCGGGCCTATTTTGAGGGCCTCGCGAAGGACGTGAAGGCGTCGATCGCCAAGGGCGAGCCGGTCGAGGGCGCGACGAAATGGGCGGGGCAGTCAGAGCGGGATGACTGGAAGCTGTTCGAGGACTATAATCGCCGCAACGTGACGGCGGCCTATTCGGAATACGAGTGGGACCAGTAAAGGCCGACGCTCGGGATGGAGGCGTTTCGATGGCCCAGAATCTCAGCAGACGACAGACCCTCGCGAGCCTTGCGCTCCTTTGCGCGACCGGCGGACGCGCTTTCGCTCAAGCCGACCAGGATCCTGACTCCTGGCCAGACCTCGTGCACCTGTTCTTCAACGATGCGACGATCGTCGAGGACCAAGGCCTCGTCGCCTTCGAGGCGCCCCGCGCGCCGAGGATGCGGCGCTGGTGCCCGTGTCGTTTTCGGCCCGATTGCCGGAAGGCGACAAGCGGCGCGTCGTCAAGCTGACCCTCGTCATCGATCAGAATCCGGTGCCGCTGGCCGCCGCCTTCACGCTCGGGAAGACGGCGAGCGACACGCGCATCTCGACCCGGGTCAGGGTCAATTCCTACACCAACGCCCGCGTCGTCGCCGAACTCAGCGACGGCTCGCTGCATATGGCGACGCGCTACATCAAGGCGTCGGGCGGATGCTCGGCGCCCATGGTCAAGAGCATGGACGAAGCCATGGCGACGCTCGGCCAGATGAAGTTCCGCATCCTGCCGCCGACGCCGGAGGCGCCGAACGAGGCGCTGCTCATGATCCGCCACCCGAACAATTCCGGTTTGCAGATGGATCAGGTGACGCGGCTCTATACGCCGGCGCGCTATATCGACAAGCTTTCGGTCTACCAGGGGCCGGATCTCGTTTTCTCGATGGCGGCCGGCATATCGATCTCGGAAGACCCGAACTTCCGCTTCACCTTCAAGCCCAATGGCGCCAAGATGTTTCGCGTCGAGGCCGAGGATACGGCCGGCAAGGCGTTCTCCGGCGCGTGGCCCGCGACCCGCGACGGGGCGTGAGCGAAGGCTGGCTCTCCATCGCCTTCCTGGACAGGGGATGAGAAAAACGCCGCTCATGGGGAGAGCGGCGTTCGGCTGAAGTTTGTTTGCAGAGGCGAAGCGCTACGCTTCAGGACGCAGCGCTCTTGCGCGATCCGCGATAACCCACGACGCCAAGGCCGGCGAAGCCGATCAGCATCATCGCCCAGGTCGTCGGCTCTGGAACTGCGGATGGCTCGTAGCCGCTCAGGTCCGAAGTCTCCGAGTCAATGACCGCGAGCGTGCCGGTGGTGAAACGACTGGCGTTGGTGTCGATAAGAAGAAGATCCGAGGTCTCGCCGTCAAGCAAGCCGCCCGTCAGGGCCCAGCTGAACCCTATTGTGTGGCCGGGCGTGTCGCGGTCGACCAGGCTCGGCGCGTTGGCGCCGCCGTTGTCTCCGACGTCCGTCATGAAGGTCGCGAAATTGCCGGCGGTCACTCGCCCTATCGCGTCACTTGAGCTCGCGCTGTTGGCGACCTGGATGACCCAGGTGAGGTCGCCGGAGCCGAAGGGATTGGCCGTATCCTGGTAGACCCATTCGTCGATCGTGCCGGAGAAGGCGCTGTTGCTGAACGAGAGCGAGCCGGTGTCGGCGACCAGCGTCGAGCCGAGGCCCAAGCTCAGGAGATCCGGCGAACCGGACGTGCCTGGGTCAAGAACAATGGCGTGAGCCGCCGGCGCTGCGGCGACCATCGTGAACGCAGCGGAGGCGGCCAGAACAAGCTTCTTCATCGTGAACTCCCAAGATTGGCCTTGACAGCGAAAGTCCGCGACGCCCGCACATCAAGGTGTGTGGTTGCTCTGTTTCGAAAATAATCGCGTAGGTTAGGGCTCCCCGAGCACGGGCTCGAGGTCGAGATTCGCCAGCAAAAGCACCATTGCTGGGAGAAAATACTGTGTTGGTTGTTTACGTCGGTTTTTCAGCCGTCGAATAGCATTCTCGGGGCAAACGATGGCGGTTCCCGGACAAAGAGGCCGCAGCGCCTCTTTTTTGCCTTGCCAGGCCGCCCGGCGCCCGGCGCCGGACCAGAGCCTGTCGCATCAGGGCGCGATCATCATTGCGAGGTGCGGAGCTATGGGAGACGCTAGGCGACCGGCGCCGCGTATTGACGCAGGCGGCTCACCATCTCGTCCGAATATTGCCGTCTGAGGCCGGCGGCCTCCATGGCGTCGCCGTTGACCCGGCGCGTGATCGCGTCGATGTCCCATTGGTCGGCCAAGGGCAGGCAGCCGTTGCTGGCCAGATACCAGCAGCCGGACAACGCCGCGCCGTCGGTCGTATCGCAAAACTCCGCCGCCTGCTCGGCGGTCTTGCCGATCGCGCGTGCGAAGGCGGCATATTCATTGCGCCCCGTGAGCTGAATGAGACCCCGTCCGCGAAAGCGGTAGCCGTCGCCGCTTGCGGCGTCGCCGTTGCCGTTGACATTGGCGTAGACGAAATCCGCAAATTGTCGCTGATCGGCGCAATAGGGCTCCGCCGCCCCCGGCGTCGGAAACAGCGCCGGCCAGACTTGGCATGCCCGATCCGGGCTGTAATAGAGGTCTTCGACAATCTCTCTCAACGCCGGGCCTGCCTCGACCAGAAACTGCCCCATCGCCGCCGCGCGGCGGCGGTCGTTCGAAAAGTCGAACGCTTCGAAGGCCGATATGAGAGCCGGAACCCATAAGGCCGCATTCGCCTCCGGGCAGACGCTTCTCATCGCGGCGGCGAGAGCAGCCGCGCCTTCGTCGGGCCGCGGACTGGGCGAAACGGTTGCAGGACGTCGCGGGACGGCAACAGCGGGCGGGGCCTTCGCCGAGGCGGTCTTCGTTCCCGGAATGACGAGCGACATCGTATTTTCAATGAAGTCCGCGCCGATATATCCGGATCCGGCAATTCCCAGCATGAGCTTCCAGTTGCTGGGGTCGACGGTGATGATGTTTTCGAGATTGAGCGCGATCCCGGCAAGAATTCCGGCGATGAACCCGATCATCAGGCTCAGGACGAGATAAGCGAGGCTGAACTCAGCCTGCTCGGACGGCGTTGTCGAGTTGAGCGCGCCGGCGTTCTTCAGGCCGACAATTGCGCGCACGCCCTGCCCGAGGACTCCGAGAAGCCCGCACAGCAACAGGGCGAGGAGAATGGTCCCTACGGTCGGAATGCTCCCCTGCGTGGCCATGTGCCGCCCCTGACGCAACGGCATCCTCATTGGCAGTGAATGCTTGACGAAAAACTAACGGATCTGGCCAGTCACTTTTCTGCCTTCGCCGCCTCCTCGACCCCCTTGCCCTCGCTGCCGCATAAAGCCCGCCGCCGATGATGATGGCGTTGCCGATCATGATCGGCAGCGTCGCGGCGTCGGGCCGGAGGTTACAAAACCCCTCGTGATGCCATCGTTCTTCTTTACAAGGCGACTGGCCGCTTGGACGATGCGCAAGCCATCCTCGCGCCCGCCTTCGAAGGCGTCGTACCGATCCCTGAAATGCCCGAGATTGCGCAGGCGCTGCCTAGCCGCTTAAGCGTCACGCCTCCGCGATGACGTGGAAAAACGACCCTGTGACCCGGCCCCGTCGCGAGCCGGCGGGCGCTTCCGGCGCGCCATATGCGTCCCGAACAAAGGCGAAAGGATCGTCGGCGCCCGACGCGACAATGGTCGCATAGTGGAACTCGTGGCCGCGCAGGACCGAGCCGGCGCTCCCGAGCGCGCAATCCGCGGCGAGGCGCGCCTCGCGGTAGCCGAGCGTCATGCGGCGCTTTGCAAAACTGGTTTCGACGCCGAGCAGGCCCGCCATCGGATGGGCGACGTTTGATGCATCGGTCAGGCTTCGGCCCAGCGCCATATAGCCCCCGCATTCGCCATGCGCCGGCCGCGTCTCGGCGAACCGCCTGAGACCTTGGCGAAATCGCGCCGCCGCCGCCAACTGCCCAGCGTGCAATTCCGGATAGCCGCCAGGAAGCCAGCAGACGTCGCAATCGGAAGGCGGAGGCTCGTCGGCGAGGGGCGAGAATGGGACGATCTCGGCGCCTGCCGCCCGCCAGCCTTGGACGAGATGGGGGTAGACGAACGAGAACGCGGCGTCACGTGCGAGCGCGATGCGCTGTCCCGGCGGCCGGACTGCGGTCGGCCTCGCTGCAGACGAAGCAAGGTTGAGATCGGCGGCCAGCGCCAGGACCCGACCGCAATCGACATGCGCCTCGATGAAATCCGCGATCGCCTCGAGCCGCGCGTCGAGCGCCTCCGTCTCACCCGCCTGCACGAGGCCCAGATGGCGCGCCGGCAGCGCAATTGTGTCGCTGCGCGGCAGCGAGCCGATGACTGGAATGCCGATCGCCTCGATCGCTTCGACGACGAGCCGGCGATGGCGCTCGCTTCCGATGCGATTGACGATCACGCCCGCGACCTTGAGCCGCTCGTCATAAGATCCGCAGCCCTTGACGATCGCAGCCGCAGACTGCGCCTGACCCGTGACGTCGATGACCAGCAGGACCGGCATGCCGAGCGCAGCCGCCACATCGGCCGAGGCGCCGGTGCGCCCGGCCTCGGCAAACACGCCGTCGAACAGCCCCATCGAGGCTTCGCATAAAGCGAGCGCACTTTCGTTTGCCGTTTGTGTCGCGAGCGCGGCCAGAAGGTTGGGCGCCATGGCCCACGAATTGAGATTGACGCCCTCCCGCCCCGATGCTGCGGTATGGAAGGCAGGGTCGATATAATCGGGGCCGGACTTGAGGCCGACGACGTCGACGCCTGTGCGCTTGAACGCGCGCAGGAGACCGAGCGTCGCCGTCGTCTTGCCGCTGCCCGAGCGAGGGGCGGCGATCATGAGCCCGCGGGTCATGTCTCAAGCCTAGGCAAGGTCACGGAGGCGCGCTAGGCCAAGGGCCATGAGCGACCCAGAAAGGGCGACGCCGCTCAAGCGCGGCTGGACCACCGGCGCCTGCGCCGCAGGCGCGACTCGCGCGGCCTTCGAAGCGCTGCTGACCGGCCGGTTTCCCGATCCGGTTCCCGTCATGCTGCCCAAGGGCTTGAGGCCGGAATTCGTCCTCGCCACGCAAGAGCTCGGCGCCGATTTCGCCCGCGCGGGAATCGTCAAGGACGCGGGCGACGACCCGGACGTCACGCATGGCGCGCTGATCGTCGCGACCGTCCGCCGCGCGAGCCTCGGCGCGGGCGTGAGCTTCAAGGCTGGCGAAGGCGTAGGGACTGTGACCCGGCCCGGCCTGCCGCTGCCGGTGGGCGAGCCCGCGATCAATCCGGCCCCGCGCGCGATGATCCGGGCCAATCTCGAAGAGGTTGGCGCGAAGCTCGATGCTGGCGTTGACGCGATCGTTGAAATCTCGGTTCCCGGCGGCAAGAAGATCGCCCAGCGCACCGCAAACGGACGCCTCGGCATCCTCGGCGGCCTGTCGATCCTGGGCACGACCGGAATCGTCATCCCCTATTCGTGCTCGGCCTGGATTCACTCGATCCACCGTGGCGTGGATGTCGCGCGCGCTAGCGGCTGCGCCCATATCGGCGCTGCGACCGGCGAAACCTCTGAGGCGGCGATCCGGGCTTTGTACGGCCTGCCCGATCACGCACTGATCGAGATGGGCGATTTCGTCGGCGGGCTCCTGAAGTACCTTCGTGAACATCCTGTCCCGCGCCTCACCATCGCCGGCGGCCCAGCGAAGATGACCAAGCTCACCGAGGGCAAGCTGGACCTGCATTCGAAGCGCGGCGCCGTCGACCTTGCGGCGCTGTCGGCACGCGTGGCGAGCACGGGCGGCGCGCCGTCGCTCGTCGCGGCGATCGCCGGCGCCAACAGCGCGTTGCATGCGTTCGAACTCGCTGAAGCCTCGGGCTTCGACTTGCCGGCGCTCGTCGCCGACGGCGCATGGACCACCGCGGCGCACGTCATCGCCGGCCAGTCGGGCGAGCTTGAGGCCGTCGTCGTCGGCCGCGACGGGTGGATTCTCGCGAGCAGCGGGTTTCGGAAGGTTTAGCGCTGCACCCTCATCCGGCGGGCTTCGCCCGCCACCTTCTCCCCAAGGGAGAAGGGGTATCGCGCCCCCTCTCCCTCTGGGAGAGGGTCGGGGTGAGGGCGGTCGCCAGCCCACCACGATCACTCACCCCGCTCCGGCGAGCGGCCGCCGCGAAACCGGCGCACATAGTCCGCGTTGTAGAGTTCGCTGTCGCGAAAGTCTTGCGCCCCAAGCGCGGGGCCGACAAGGATGAGCGCGGTGCGCTCGATCGGCGCCTGGCGCAGCGCGCCCACGATTTCGCCGAGCCGCGCCCGCACGATCCGCTCGTCCGCCCATGATGCGCGGGCGACGACTGCCGCCGGACAATCGGGCCCATAGAAGGGCGTGAGCTCTGCGACCACTTTCGCAAGCGCATGAATCGAGAGATGGATCGCGAGCGTCGCGCCGGTGGCAGCGAAATTGGCTAGCGTTTCGCCCTCGGGCATGGGCGACGCGCGGCCTGACGTGCGCGTCACCACCAGGGATTGCGCAAGGCCGGGCAAAGTCAGTTCGCGTTCGAGCGCCGCCGCGGCGGCGGCGAAAGCAGGCACGCCGGGCGTGACAGTGTATGGCGCCCCCGCCGCTTTCAGGCGGCGCAGTTGCTCGCCCATTGCGCTAAAGATCGAAAGGTCGCCCGAATGGAGCCGCGCGACGTCTTCGCCTCGCTGGGTCGCCTCGACGCAGAGCGCAATGATGGCGTCGAGATCCAGCGGCGCGGTGTCAACGATCCGGGCGCCTTTGGGGCAATGATCGAGCAACGCGCGCGGGATGAGCGAACCGGCATAGAGGCAGACGGGTGAGCGCGCGATGAGATCGCGCCCGCGCACGGTGATGAGGTCGGGAGCGCCCGGCCCGGCGCCGATGAAGTGAATGGTCATCGTTGTTCAGGGGTTAGAGCGACGGCGCAAGTTGCGCCGTCGCATGCCCCCTCCGGAGACAACGCGATCGCGCAGGTCGCGCCATCGGCGGCGAGCCGTGGCCCAAGCAACCGTCCGCCAACGCCTGCGCCCGCGAGCGCCGCCGCCTCGGCAATGTTGGGTGCGCCGAACCGCGCTTGCGCAGGCGCCGACGGGGTCAGGATGCGCCCCGCCTGTGCGTTGAGCGCGGCGAGTGGCAACGGCGTGAGGGCGACGCCGATGATGCGCGCCGCCTCGATGAGGCCCGGCTCATCGGCCTTGGCGGCAAGCGTGAACATGCGCCGCTCGCCCTCGGGCGCGCCGGCCTCATTGAGTGCGCGGCGCGCCAGCGCCGCGACCGCCTCCCCTGCTACGCCCGCGCGGCAGCCAACGCCGATGGCGACGATCCGGTTCACGGCTTGATGAGCCGCCATTGCACGATCGGCATCGCCGCGCGCCAGCCGGAATAGCGCCCGAGCGGCTCGGCATGTGCGATGGCAATCTGCATAAGCTCTCCGCCCCAGCGCGCGCGCCACCCGACACATTGAGCTTGCGTCTCCAGAGTCACGGCGTTGACGACCAGCCGTCCGCTCGCGGGCAGGGCCTCGTAAGCGCGGTCCATTATGCCTGGCGCACTAGCCCCGCCGCCGATGAAGATCGCTTCTGGTCGCGCCAAGTCGGCGAAGACATGCGGCGCCTCGCCGGTGACGACGGAAAGTGAGGGCGCGCCGAAGCTCAGGGCGTTGCGGGCGATGCGCTGAGCGCGGTCGTGGCGAAGCTCGATCGCGACCGCGCCGTTTGCGGGATCGGCCAGCATCCATTCGATGGCGACCGAGCCGGAGCCCGAGCCCACGTCCCACAGCAACTCTCCCCGTCGGGGCGCGAGGGCGGACAGCGTCATCGCGCGGATCTCGCGCTTGGTGATCTGCCCGTCGTGCTCGAACCAGTCGTCGGGCAGTCCGGCCACGCGCGGCAGGACGCGGGCGTCGGGCTCTGCGACCACCTCGAGCGCGATCGTGTTCAACGCGGCGACGTTGTCGAGCGCGAAGGCTTGCGCCTCCGCTGTTCGAACGCGTTCGCGCGGGCCTCCCATCGCCTCACAGATCGTAAGCCTCGATCGTCCCATACCGCGCGCTTTGAGAAGGGTCGCCAACTTAGCCGGCGTAGCGTCGTCCCAAGAGAGCGCCAAAATGCGCGCCTTGGGCTGCAAATGCGGGATGATTGCTTCGAGCGGGCGTCCATGAACCGTGAGCAACGCGCAATCCTGTTGGCTCCAGCCCAGCCGCGACGCGGCAAGCGCGAAGGCGGAGGGCGCCGGCACGCAGATCATCTCGTCGGCGGAGAAGCGGCGCATGAGCATCGCGCCGACGCCGAAGAAGAATGGATCGCCGCTGGCGAGCACGCATACGGAGCGCCCACAGCGTTCCTCGATCGCGTCGAGTGCCTTCTCAATTGGCGACGGCCAAGCCATCGTCTCGGCCTTCAACGATCCGGCAAGCGCGAGATGGCGCTTTCCGCCTAGGACAAAGTCCGCTTGCGCGATGAGGCGCCGCGCGGCAGGAACAAGGCCGTCGATCCCGTCCTCGCCGATGCCGACGAGGCCAAGCCAGCGTTCCTTGCTCATGGAGCCGACCACTGAAGCGTTTGCGTCTGCTTATTCTCGGCGGCACGTCGGAGGCCAGCGCGCTCGCGCGCCGGCTTGCTGACAAGCCATATATTGCGGCCATGCTGTCGCTCGCGGGGGCGACCGCCAATCCTGCTCAGGCGCCGATCCCCCAGCGCATTGGCGGCTTCGGCGGCGTCGCAGGCTTGGCCACTTTTCTTGTCCGCGAGCGCATCGGCGCCGTCATCGACGCGACGCACCCGTTCGCTTCCCGCATGTCCGCGAACGCGGTCGCGGCTTGCCGGGCGGCCGATACGCCGCTTGTCGTCTTCACCCGACCAGCTTGGACGCCGCAGCCCGGCGATCGCTGGATCGAGGTCGCGACAATCGATGAGGCTGTCGACGCTCTCGGGCTCGGTCCGAGGACAGTCTTCCTTACGCAGGGCCGGCTGCAGCTCGCGGCCTTCGCGCGAGCGCCCCAGCATCGCTATATCGTCCGGGCGATCGACCGGCCCGCGGAAATCGACGCCCTTCCCGGCTGCAGGCTCATCCTTGAGCGCGGGCCCTTCTCGCTCGCTGACGAAGTCACGCTTATGCGCAACGAGGGGGTCCAGGCCCTGGTCACCAAGAACAGCGGCGGCCGGGCGACCTATGCCAAGATCGAAGCGGCGCGCACGCTTGGAATTGAAGTCGTCATCATGCGCCGGCCGCCCGCGCCCGAGGCCGAGACGCTGCATAATCTCGACGCCGTCATGAGCTGGATCGCTGCTCATGCGTAGGCTCCATAAGCGCGCGGCGTCAGCATCCATTGCCGCGCTCCATCGCGCGGGATGAAGTGTGTCTGGCTCGAGCCGATAATGACCAGCGTCGCCATGTCGGCGAGGCTTGCATCGGCTTCCCCGAGCGTCGTGAGAGTGAGCTTCTCGTCGGCTCGTCCCACCGCGCGAGCGAAGGCGACCGGCGTGGTCGACGCCTTGAGAGCGCGCAGCAGATCGAAGGCTTCAACGATGCGGGCCGGCCGCGCTTGTGACGCCGGATTGTAAAGCGCGATGACGAAATCGCCGTTTGAAGCCGCGCGAAGTCGGCGCTCGACGATGGCCCATGGCTTGAGATTGTCGGAAAGCGAGATGGCGCAAAAGTCATGACCGAGGGGCGCGCCAAGCCGCGCCGCCGCCGCCTGCATTGCGGTCACTCCGGGCATGACAGCAATATCGAGCTGCAGCCATTGCGGATCCTCCTCGACGGCCTCGAACACGGCCGCCGCCATCGCGAACACGCCCGGATCGCCGCCGGAGACGACGGCGACCGCGCGGCCGTCCGCAGCGAGCTTCAAGGCAAGCCGGGCGCGGTCCATTTCAACCCGATTGTCGCTCCCGTGGGCGCGTTGGTCGCTCCGCAATACGAGCCGTTCAACATACGGGCCGTAGCCGACAATATCGTTCGCCGCCTCAATCGCCCCGCTCGCTTCCGGCGTCATCCACTCGGCGGCGCCCGGACCAAGTCCCACAATCATGACGCGCCCAGTCACGGGCGCCGACCTCTTCCCGGCGCGAGAATGAGCGAGAAATAGGGCGCGGAATCATCCTGCTTCTGACTGAGCGGCGTCACGACCTCGCCTGCCATCGTCGCTCGCTCGACATAAATGGCGCGATCCGCCATGCCCGCGGAGATCAGCGCCTCCCTGGCGCGGGCGAAGTTGCGGCCAATTTTCATGATCACCGCCGCGTCGGCGAGAGCTAGCCGACGCTCGAGCTCATTGAGCGGCAGCGTCGCAGGCAAGACGACGAGCGCATCGTCCCCCCAGGCCATCGGCGCGCCAGCGGCCCCCCAGGCCCCGCAAATGCTCGAGACGCCGGGCACAATGCTGACATCGAAATTGTCGCGCAGGCGAATGAAGAGATGCATGAACGAGCCGTAAAGCATCGGGTCGCCCTCGCTCAAAAGCGCGACATCGCGGCCGGCTTCAAGATGCGACGCAATCGCGACCGTGCATTCCTTGTAGAAACGCGCCAGCGCATCGCGATAGGGCGGATCGTCGAAATGCGTCTCATTGGTCATCGGGTAGTAGAGCGGCAACTCGACATGCGACGGCTTCAGCCAACAGTCGACGATCAAGCGCGCATTGCCGCGCCGTCCCGCCTTGGCGAAATAGGCGACGACGGGCGACGCTGCGATGACTTTGGTCGCCTTGACGGTGAGCAGATCCGGGTCGCCGGGGCCGATCCCGACCCCATAAAGACGGCCAAACGCGGTCATTCGTTGTCGCTCGCCAGCGCATTGACGGCGGCCGCCGCCATCGCGCTGCCGCCTTTGCGCCCGCGGACGACGATGGCGGGCAAGCCGCTCTCGATCAGCGCCTCTTTCGATTCGGCCGCGCCGACAAAGCCGACCGGCATGCCGACGATCGCCGCCGGCTGCGGCGCGCCCGCGCCAACGATCTCAAGCAGACGAAACAAAGCGGTCGGCGCATTGCCGATGGCGACCACTGAGCCGCCGAGCCGCGGCGCCCAGAGCTCAATCGCCGCGGCCGTGCGCGTCGTGCCAAGCTTGGCTGCGAGTTCGGGCGTGGAGGGATCGCTCAGCGTGCAGATGACGTCGTTGTTCTTTGGCAGACGGGCGCGCGTGACCCCTTCGGCCACCATGCGCGCGTCGCAGAAGATCGGCGCGCCGGCGCGAAGCGCCTCGCGCGCCGCCTCTGCGGCGCCAGGGGAGAACACGAGGTCGCGGGCGGCCTCGACCATGCCGCAGGCATGGATGACCCGCACGGCGACCCGCTCTTCGACGGGCGAGAAGCGCGCAAGATCGGCCTCGCCGCGAATGATGGCGAACGACCGGCGATAGATCGCCGCGGCGTCCTTCTCGTATGCGTAGCTTGACTTCACATTGGCCCCGCGCCAGCAAACCGGCTCGCCTCGTCGCCGGCGAGGAACTCCGCGACCTCGGCGCTCGAAAGACCGCGCCACGCCGGCGGATCGCCCGCTCTGCCGCGGAGAATGAGATCGTAGCCATCCGCTGTCGCGGTGACGGTCACTGCTGTCGCGGTGGGCCTGGCGCAGCCCTTGGCGCAGCCGCTGACGTGGAGCACGACCCCGTCTCCCTTGGGCAGCGTCGCCGCCCACCGCGTCGCGTCGTCACGCACGCGTCGGTGGCCGTGCATGCAGGCGGGAGCGCCAGGGCAAGCGTCGATGCGCAGCAGCGGGTCGCCCGCGTCGACGATGAATTCGAGATCGGCCATGACATCGACCAGCGCCTCAGCGCCGCGCCGGTCGAGGCCGGCAATGAGAAACGCGCGCCAAGGGGTGAGCCTCAGGCTATGCGCGTTCAGAGCGCGCGCGCGCTCGATCAGCGCCTTGAGGCGAGCCGCCTCGATTTCGCCAAAGGCCGCTGCTGCGCCAACGACGAACCCTACGCCGTACGCGTGAGCGCCCAAGACCTCATGCAACAAGGTGCGGCGTTGCCACCGCTTGCATGGCTTCGCCCGGAGAGCCGCCTTCGCGAAGATCGCCTCTGCGCCTTCGCGCCCGACCAGCGCCCGCATCCGCCGCGGCGCCGCTTCGCCGTCGCCCGCAAGCGCAAGAAAAGCGAGGCCAAGCCGCGCCGCGACATCGCCGACCGCGTCGGGCGCGCATTGCGCAGCGAGCCCATCGTCGCCCGCAAGAGTGACGGCGAACATTCCGTCTAGCGCAGCGTCGAAGTGCACGTCCGCGTCAACGTCGCCAAGCGGCAAGCGCCCCTGCGCGTCAAGGACGAAGCCGAACTTCGCCGGCAGTCGGCGCAGGTCCTCGTCATCCCTGAGCCCTGCCTCGAGCGCTGCGACGCTCGGTCCGAGGTCGAACGCTTCCGGATCGACGTCATCGAGCGGACTTGCGACGATGTTGCGCAGGCGCTCGATCTCGGGATCGGCGTCGATGAGTCCCGCGTCTTCAAGCCGCGCATGCAGGTCGGGAAGCGTCCTCTCGCTCAAGCCTCGCAGATGGAGATTGGCGCGGGACGAGAGCCCGATCGCGCCATTGCCGCAGGCAATCGCGGCGTCCGCCAGCGCATTGCCTGATCGAGCGACAAGCGCCCTCTCGGCGCGCGCACACGCGCAAGCAGTCCGTCGCCGGTCTCCATCGGCCGAAAGCCCCTGGACACCAGCCTTTCCGATAAGGCGCGCGGTGGCCGAGCGTGACGCAATCGCGCTCATGCCGCCTCCTTAAGCACCGAAGCCAGAATTCGCGCGCTCGAATTGCGGCGCGAGAGCCAGAAGCCTCGCCGCGCCGGCCTCATCGAATACGATTCGCCATGTGGCATGCGGCTTGGCGATTGGCGCCGAGCAGGAACGCGCGCACGAAATCGTCGCCGAGCGTGGCGTCGAACATGAGATCGAACTGGGCGCTTTCCACTGCATCGGTCAAAGCGGCGAAACAATAGAGATTGTCGAGCGACTGGGCGATTTCCGCTGCGCCGCGATGGCCGTGGCGCATCTGGCCGGAAATCCAGCGCGGATTGGCGGCGCGCCCACGGAGCGACGCGCGCGATCTCCTGCGCAAGGTGCGGATCTTCGGCGCGCCGGGGAAGGTCGAGTTCGAAATGATAGAGCGCCGGATTCGCCCCGTCTCCGCCGCGGCCGCGGCGAAGCCGCCCTCATGCTCGGCGAAAGCGTCGGCGTCGAGCGCATCCTGCCCGGCCAAGTCCTGCACATGAACGAAGGCCTCGGCGCCCGCGACCCTGGTTCGAAACTCCTCTCGCGGCTTCGCGCGCTTCGCCCTCGCCGTCATAAGCGTGGCTGGTCGCCGCAAGATAAGTCTCCGCCAGCTCGGACCGATCCGCCCACTCGCCCCGCGCGATGCGCGCGCCGAGCCCGACGCCGTAGCTGCCTGGCGCCGCGCCGAATATGCGCGCCACGCGCCTTCAAGACCGGCAAGCGGATTGTCTTCGCTGCTTTCCTCGAGCGCGGCGACAGCGCGAACGGCGGCGGCGAACAGCGTGATCTGGGTCGGGAAAACGTCGCGGAACAGGCCGGAAATGCGCAACGTCACATCGACCCGCGGCCGGCTGAGCATCGCCAGCGGCAGCACCTCGAAGCCGTTGACGCGAGTCGACGCGGCGTCCCAGGTCGGCCGGCAGCCGATCAGCGCAAACGCCTGCGCGAGATCATCGCCGCCGGTGCGCATGGTCGCCGAGCCCCAAAGGTCGAGCACGATGCGCTTCGGCCATTCGCCATGGTCCTGCGCGTAACGCTTGCAGATCTCTTCGGCCGCGCGGCGACCGATCTCCCAGGCGTTGCGGGTCGGGGCGGAGCGCGGATCGATGGCGTAGAGGTTGCGGCCGGTCGGCAAAACGTCGAGGCGCCCGCGCGCCGGCGCGCCAGCCGGCCCGGGCGGGACGAACCGTCCGCCGAGCGCGCGCAACAGCCCGAGCGACTCGGCGGCGCCGCAGGCCGCCACGCGCTCGCCCAGTCCTTCTCCGCGGCCGAAACCCTCGACCAAGCCCGATCCCGCCCTCCCACAGGAAAAGGGGAGCGAAGCCGTCAGCGCTCTCGGGCGACCGGCCGAACACATGCAGGCCGTCGCCGATGCGCATGTCCTTGAGGTCGCAGAGCCAGGCGTCGAGCGCGACGAGCGCCTCGTCGGGCGGCTTGCCGTCGGCGGCGCATTCCTTGAGCGAGCCCGCTGTCGCGCCCGCGGTCCAGAATGAGCGCCGCGATGGCGCGCGCGCGGCGCGGATCAAGCGCCTGCGCTTCCGCGAATTCGTCGAACAATCCCTCGAGCTCGAGCGCTGCGCCATGCGACCCGGCGGCGATCAATGGCGGGGTCAGATGGCCGATTGTAACCGCGCTGATCCGGCGCTTGGCCTGTGCGGCTTCGCCGGGATTGTTGACGATGAACGGGTAGATGACCGGCGTTGGCCCGAGCAACACTTCAGGCGCGCAACTCTCGCTGAGCGCGACCGCCTTGCCGGGCAGCCATTCGAGCGTGCCATGTGCGCCGAGCTGAATAATCGCGTCGACTTTCTCCTCGCGGGTGAGCCAGAAATAGAATGCGACATAGGCGTGGCGCGGCGGCAGGTTGAGATTGTGATAGTCGCCCTTGCGCGAGCGCGCGTCGCCGCGGTCGGGTTGGATCGCGACGATGAGCTTGCCCAGCCTCACAAAGCGGAGCCGGAACGCCCCATCGATCAAGTCGCGATCGTCGGCGGGGTCACCCCACGCGGCGAATAAGGATTGCCGGAATTCCGGCGGGGTCGACGCAAGCGCGGCCTCGTATTCGGCCAGCGTCAGCGCCGCCTCGAGCGGCCCTTCTCAAGAGCGGCGATCAGAGACGGCGCGTCAAGACCGCAAGCCACATCATAGCCAGCGGCGCGCAGGGTCTCGCGCGATCGCGATGGCGCTCGCCGGCGTATCGAGGCCGACCGCATAGCCGGTGCGTCCGCCGCGCGCCGGATAATCCGGCAGCACGCAAGCGAGGCGCTTCTCCGACGGCGCTTTGCGCCGGAGGTTCGCCCAGCGGCAAGCGAGCTCGGCGGCGAAGTCGACGCGGTCGGCGAGCGGCCGATGCGCGACCGCGGCGAATTCGGTCCGCGCGTCACGCGGGCTCGCCGCCTTGAACGAAATGGCGCGGGTGAGGATTCGTCCGTCGATCTCCGGCAGCGCGACATGCATCGCAAGATCCGAGGGCCCCAGCCCGCGCTGAGAAGCGCGCCAGGCGTCGAGGCCGACTCCAGCCAGCACGACCTGCAGCACCGGCGCATCGAGCGCGTCGAGCGCCGTTCCCTCCTCTGCTTCCAGCCGCGCGGAGAAGGCGGTGGCGTTGAGTACGACGTCGAAGCGCCGCTCGAGCGAGGAAGGCGCGCAACGGCTCGAGCGCCGCCTCATCCTTGAGACTGGTCACGAAGACGCTCGTGACCGCAAAGCCCTTGTCGCGAAGCGCGCGCGCCAACGCTTCGATGGGCTCGAGATCGTTGGCGAGATAGATGGAGCGATAGAAGACGATGAGCGCGCGCGGCGCGTCCGAGCCCGCCTCGAAGCAAGCGCCATCGAAGCGGCCGAAGGCGCTAACCGGAAACGGGCGGCGGAGCCGCAGCCGCGCCGCCAATCTGGGACGCGAGAAAGGCGAGGCACGCCGCCATGTTCTCAGGGCCGCCCTCGTCAAAATAGCGCCAGATCCGCTCGACCGCCTCGCTGTCGAGCGTCGAGGCCTCATCGAGGCGTCGCGTCGCGGCGCCGATCTCCCGGCAGCAGCGCCAGCTTGACGTCGCTTCGGCGCGCCAGCGCTCTGCAGTTCGTCGACGCCGTATCGCCAATAATCCGCTCCGCCGAGCACGCGCGCCACCACGAGCTTGGCTCGCGCGCACACCTTCTCGAGATAGAGGTCGACCGAGAACGGATGACGCAACGCCGCAAGCGAAGCGATCCTTAAGCTCGGCTTCGGCTCGGGCAAGGCGTCATAGGCGCGCGCCAGCGCGTTGAGGTCGCTGTCAGAGAAAGACAGGAACACGATGTCCGCCGGCGTCTGACCCATATCGAGCGCTTCGACGGTTTCGTCGAGCGTTCTTGTTTCGATCCGGGGGACGTGCATAGCCGGAACTTAGTCGCCGAGCGCTGCGGCGACGGCGCCGCGGTCGACGCCCCGCTCAGCGATCACGACAAGGCGACTGAGCCTCGGCTCATCCACGCCCCAGGGCCGATCGAAGTCGCGACGAAAGCGCTGCCCTACGCCTTGCACCAACATCCGAAGCGGCTTGCCGGCGACTTCGATAAAGCCTTTGACGCGCAAGATGTCGTGCGCGCGGGTCGTTGCAACCAGTCGATCGATGAGTGTGTCCGGATCGCGGACTGTAGGGATTGTAACGACGAACGTGTCGAAGTCGTCGTGGTCGTGCTCGCCTTCCGCGTCATGGTGTGAGGGACGCGCGTGGAGATCGTCCTCGGCGGCGGCGTTCATGCCGATGAGCACGTCGGGGTCGATTGCGCCCTCGCGCGCGGGCGCAATCTTGACCGCGCGCGGCAAGGCCCCAGCGATTTGCGCCTTAAGCGCGTCGAGTTGCTCCTTGTCAACGAGATCGGCCTTGTTGAGCACGACGAGATCGGCGCTCATCAGCTGATCTTCGTAGACCTCCTCGAGCGGATTGTCGTGGTCGAGCGAAGGGTCCGCCAAACGCTGCTCGGCGATCGCGTGCGGGATCGTCCGCGAAACGCCCTTCCGCGACGGCGGCGGCGTCGACCACCGCGACCACGCCGTCGACCGTGAGCTTCGAGCGCAGGTCCGGCCAGTCAAAGGCCTTGATGAGCGGCTTAGGCAAGGCGAGGCCTGAGGTTTCGACCACGATATGATCCGGCTTCGGTTCGCGGGCCAGGAGTTTTGTGATCGCCGGCGCGAAATCATCGGCCACCGTGCAACAGATGCAGCCATTGGCAAGCTCGATGATCGCGTCTTCTGGGCAGGCCGCATCCGAACAATTCTTGATAAGATCGCCGTCGACCCCGACGTCCCCGAACTCGTTGATGATAAGCGCAACCCGCCGCCCGCCGGCGTTGGCCATGAGATGGCGGATCAGCGTCGTCTTCCCGGCGCCGAGAAAGCCGGTGACGATGGTGACGGGCGTCTTGGCAAGCATGCGGAGCCGATCCTTAAGCGGGCGCCGTTTCGGCGGGCGCAAGCGGCGGGGTGCGCGAAACGACCCCCTTGCGGAAAGAAAGGGGCCGCTCGCGCCACGGAACGATTCCTTCAGGCGAAGCCCCATAGCGCTGCGCGGCGGCGACGATGTCATCAAGGTGCGACTTCGCGACTCAGGTCCCCGACGACGTACGTCCATTTGCCTTGCGCGGCGAGCGCAACCGTGCACGGCCGTTTGCATACGGACAGGCATTCGACGGCCTTGAGCGCGATACCGGGCTCGGCGGCGAGGCGCTCGCTGAGCGCTTCGAACAGGCTCGACCCCGTCGGCCCTTCGTCCGACTTGCAGGTGACGCAGACCAGCAGCGTCGTCGCGGCGGAAGGGCCGCTCTGGGCGTTCATGGCCCGTCAGTCCCAGCCAGCCAATAATGAGGTCGGCGGGAGATCGAAAGTCTGTCGGGCGGTCATCAGCGCTCCTTGACCGCCCCTCCGGCGGTCGTTCGGGATTCATTGGGCACGGCAGGTCTCCTGGCTTGCAGCGTATCGCCGGCGCCGCCTTCCCGGACCTTGTGAAAAGTCCAGTGGCGAGAAGCGTCGGCACGCCGCTCACAGTCGCGGGGGCGGCCACGGATCGGCGGAAGCCTACCGTGTTCCCTTTTCATCCTCGGTCAAATCGAGGAACCGTGCTTTGGTTTATGTTCCAGCTTCGAGAAGGGTTGTCAAATGGCGCGCGAAGCGCTTGCGCCCCGCTGCGGAGCTGAACGTCCGCGCCGCCCACGGCTCAAAGCCTGCGTCGGGGCAGGCTCCAAGCATCGAAAGAGATTGGCCCGGACTTCGGCGGGCAATTCTGCGAACGATTTGGGGGGCGAACCTCGAGGCCCGAACGACGTTCGAAGTTCCCACAACGCTGTGATTTTGGTTTCCGCTAAGACGGGGAGCCAGGTCACGATGGCGCTCTCGCCCTCCGCCGAGAGAGTTTCTGCGCCGAACAGCGTTTCGGCGAATTGGCGCTCCATTTCCTGCTGCAACAAGGCAAGTGCATCCCGAGTCGCCGCCCATGGCGGAGGCTGGGGGGACGAACCGCAAAATCGGGCGCTGACCTGCATGAGGCTCGAAGCGCGCACCACAGCCGGCGCGTAAACCGTGAGCGAGGCCAAGCTCCGCAGGAATCGACGGCGAGGGACAACAAAAGAACCCATCGTTGGCAATCCACGGGCGCTTGCTGATGAGTACGCGCCGGCGGTTGCATTCCGCCAACGCTGACGCCGATGAAGGAGCGCGCGGATCTCTATTGTTCTTATGTCGCCCCATTTGCCAATTCTAGCAGCATTGTCGGACTTCGGGACATCCCAAATCGGGGGAGCTTAGGACTACCGTCCTGAACTACACGCAACCTGCGGTTTTATTTTGGCGGCGCCTTTGCCCGGATTTGCGCGGTTCGATCCGGAGCGCTAGGCGTCAAAACTGGGGCGGCGCCCTCTCCCCGTGCGAGAACCGACATGACCGACGCGGACCGCCACAAAACGAAAATGATCAAGCGCAAGGCCGCGCAGGACGCGGAGGTCGCCACCAAGCCCATTCTCGAAAAAGGCCTGCTTATCGTCCACACCGGCCCGGGCAAGGGCAAGTCGACAGCCGCCTTCGGCCTCGCGCTGCGCGCGCTCGGGCGCGGCCATCGCGTTGGCGTTGTGCAGTTCATCAAGGGCGCGTGGTCGACAGGCGAACGCATGGCCATCGAGCGCTTCGGCGCCCAGGCCGAGTGGCGCACGATGGGGGAGGGCTTCACCTGGGAGACGCAGGACCGCGCCCGCGATGTCGCGGCGGCGAGCGCCGCGTGGGCGGAGGCCAGGCGCATGATGGCCGACCCTTCGATCCGCCTCCTTGTGCTGGATGAACTCAACATCGCGCTTCGCTACGATTATCTCCCGCTTGCCGAAATCGTCGCGGCGCTCGCTGAGCGGCGACCCGGCCTGCATGTCGTCGTGACCGGCCGCAACGCCAAGCCGGAGTTGATCGAAGCGGCCGATTGCGTCACCGAGTTTACGCTCGTCAAGCATCACTTCGCTGCCGGGGTGCGGGCGCAGGAAGGTGTTGAGTTTTGACCGCGCGGGCGCTCATGTTTCAGGGGACGGGCTCGGACGTCGGCAAGTCGCTGGTCGTCGCGGGCCTCTGCCGCTCTTTTGCCCGGCGCGGGCTTCGCGTCCGCCCGTTCAAGCCGCAGAACATGTCGAACAATGCGGCGGTGACGGACGACGGCGGCGAGATCGGTCGCGCCCAGGCGCTGCAAGCGCGCGCATGCGGAGCGGCGTCCAGCGTGCATATGAACCCGGTGCTGCTCAAGCCGCAGAGCGAAATCGGCGCGCAGGTCGTCGTGCAGGGCAAGGTCATTGGCAATGCGCGGGCGCGCGAGTACCAGGCGCTTAAGCCCAAGCTCATGAGCGCCGTGCTCGACAGCTACGCGCGCGTAAGCGCAGACGCCGATCTCGTGCTCGTCGAAGGCGCCGGCAGCGCTGCCGAGATCAACCTGCGCGAGGGCGATATCGCCAATATGGGATTCGCTCGCGCCGCCGGCTGCCCGGTCGCGCTGATCGGCGACATCGATCGCGGCGGCGTTTTCGCCCAGATTCTCGGCGTCAAGGCGGCGCTCGCGCCTGACGACGCGGCGATGATCGTTGGCTTCATCGTCAACAAGTTCCGCGGCGACGCGAACCTGTTCCTCAGCGGCATGATGGCGCTCGAAGCGCATACGCGTTGGCAGGCTTTCGGTCTCCTGCCGTTCTTTGCCGAGGCTGCGCGGCTGCCGGCGGAAGACGCTTTTGGCCTCGGCGACATAAAGTCGCGGGCGGAGGGGGCGGTGACGATCGCCGTCCCGATGCTGGCGCGCATCGCCAATTTCGACGATTTCGATCCCCTACGCATGGAGCCCGATGTGCGGCTCGTCTTCGTGCGTCCGGGCGAGGCGCTCCCGGTCGCTGATCTCATCATCCTGCCCGGAAGCAAGGCGACGATCGCCGATCTCGAGTTCTTTCGTGGGCAGGGCTGGGATATCGACCTCCTCGCGCATGCGCGGCGCGGCGGGCGGATTCTCGGAATCTGCGGCGGCTATCAGATGCTGGGCAAAAACGTGTCAGACCCGCACGGCATGGAGGGACCGCCGGGCGAAGTCGAGGGCCTGGGCCTGCTTGACGTCGCCACTCAGCTGACGGCTCAGAAGGCGCTGAGGCAAGTCGACGGCGTCTGCCTCACAAATGGCGCGCCCTTTCGTGCCTATGAGATGCATGTCGGCGAGACGGCAGGTCCCGACTGCGCCCGGCCGCTCATGCGCTTCGCCGACGGGCAACTCGATGGCGCGGGCTCGGCGGACGGCCGCATCGCCGGCGCCTATGTGCATGGGCTGTTCGCGGACGACCGCCAGCGCGCGGCGTGGCTCGCCATGGTCGGAACGACAAGCGAGATCAGCTACGAGCCCACGATCGAGCGCACGCTCGACGCGCTCGCCGACCATTGCGAAGTGCATCTCGACCTCGAGGCGCTGCTGGCGGCAGCGCGCTAGCAGCCGAGGGCTCACGCCCGCCCACGGCCGGATTTGGATTGTCTTGGACCGGCCGCTTTTGGGGGCGGGAGGCCTCCTCAAGAAGGGTTGGAAAAGCTTGGATTTCCTTGAATTCTCTCGTCCGAATCGAGCCTTTTCAATGGGTTACGAGGAAATCTCGGCGGGGTGTTTTTCGTGGCCCTCCGCCGCCACGGCGTCCAGCGCCGGGACCCGGCGACGGGCGTTGGGTTTCGGCGCGCCTTTTTCGCTTTCGGAAGGATTGGACATAGGGTCTCGGAGTTAACGGCGATCTCGCGATCATAAGCGACTTTTCCTGAAAAGTGAAGATTTTTCTACACCTTCGGATTCCATGGAGACTGCGGCGGTTCGGTGGAACCCATCTTTATCCTCTCCCAATCGGGGCGCTTGCCACGAAGAGGATAACCGCCACCGCTAGGAGCGCCTCGGCCTCGATGATGCAAGCTGCGTGGTAGAGCCGCAGCGCTCGCCTTATGTCGGCGGCGCCCGTGTCGCGCCGGCCCTCTCCCATAAATGCGTCGTCGACCAGCGTCTCGCCATAGACGCGGGGTCCCGCCAGCTTAAGGCCGAGCGCGCCGGCCATCGCTGCTTCGGACCAGCCTGCGTTGGGGGAGCGATGACGCGGCGCATCGCGCCATACAGCACGCGCCGCCTCCCGCGCCGAAGCGCCAGGGGTCAGTGCGGCGGCGAGAATGAGCCACAGCGCCGCAAGCCGCGCCGCGGGTAGATTGACGAGATCGTCGAGCCGCGCCGCCGCCCAGCCGAAAGCCGCGTGGCGATCATCCTTGTGGCCAATCATGCTGTCGGCGGTGTTGATCGCCTTGTAGAGCGCGCCGCCGACGAGGCCGCCAAGCGCGATCCACAGGATCGGCGCAACGACCCCGTCGGAGAAATTCTCCGCCAGGCTTTCGATCGCCGCGCGCGCCACGCCGAACTCGTCCAGCACGTTTGGGTTGCGCCCTACGATCTTCGCGACCGCGCGGCGCCCCTCGTCTAGGCCTGCGTCCAATCCGGCGGCGACCGCGCTCACATGGGCGGCGAGGCTGCGCTGCGCCGGCAGGCTCGCGGCGAGAACGGCAAGCGCAACGAAGCCGAGCGCTCCGGCCGAGAGGCTGAGGCGCGTCGCCGCCCAGGCGACAAGCGCGACCGGCGCGAGATAAAGGCCAAGGGCAAGGACGCCCGCCGCCCGGCGCGCGACCGGCCCCGTGTCGGCGCGATTGAGCCGCGCCTCAAGCCATGCGAGCCAAGCCCCCATCCAAGTGACGGGATGTCCAAAAGCGCGATAGAGAGGCGCCGGATAGCCGATCAGCGCCTCGATAACAGCGGCGGCGAGCGCAAGCGGCAACGAAAACGAAAGCGACATGATGGCGGGTTTGGATTGGACCGCAGACGACCGGGCGTTCACCTATCACGGCGGCGCACTCGAAGTCGCCCGCCTGCTCGCGCCCCAGGCGCCCAAGCCCTGGATCGACCTCTCCACGGGCGTCAATCCACACCCCTATCCGCTGCCCGATCTTGAGCTGGAGGCGTGGTCGCGGCTGCCCGAGACCGGGGCGCTGGGGAAGCTCGAGGCGGCAGCCGCGCGCCATTACGGCGTGGCCGCCGCAAGCGTGGTTGCGGGCCCCGGCTCGCAGGCGCTCATCCACACGCTCGCTCATATCTTGCGGCGCAGCGCGGTCGGCGCGCTGGGGCCGACCTATGGCGGTTTCGCGGCCGCGTTCGCGGCAGCGGGCGCTCGCGTCGTCGAAGCGAAGCGGCTCGAGGACATGGACGGGCTCGACGTCGCCATTGTGGTCAATCCGAACAACCCCGACGGGCGGATGGTTTCGCGCGACGACCTTCTCCAGCTGCACGACCGGCTTGCCGCCCACGGCGGCGTGCTTATCGTTGACGAAGCCTTCGCCGATTTCGAGCTGCTTGCTCTCGAGCTTACACAGGGACCGTCCCAACGCGTCTCCTCTGTGGGGGAGGATCAAGGAGGGGGGTCGCGCCGTCCTTCGCGACAAGGGAGCGATAGCGCATCCGATAATCTCCTCGGTCCGCGCGACCCTCCACCCCATAGGGCGTCCGGAAGGACGCCCGTCTTTCGACGGGCTATGCCCGCCCCCACAAGAGGGGGCGGGGGCGCTAACGTCATCGATTCCGCCGAAATGCAGCAGGCTCAAGACCCCGAGGAAAGCCTCGCGCCAAGGCTGCCCGCAAGCGGCGCAGTGGTGCTGCGCTCGTTCGGCAAGGCCTATGGGCTGGCGGGACTTCGTCTCGGCTTCGCGCTCGCCTCGCCTGACATCGTCCCGTCCTTGCGGGCCGCCCTTGGCTCGTGGCCGGTCAGTGGGCCTGCGATCGCGATCGGGGTTCGCGCGCTCGCCGATTCGGATTGGCTGGCGGCGATGGGCGCGCGCCTCGGCAAGGAGGCTGCGCAACTCGACGCCCTCCTCCGAGAGGCTGGGTGCCGAATCGTCGGCGGCACGCGCTTGTTTCGGCTCGCCGCGCATGAAGACGCGCACGGCGCCTTCGAGCGGCTGCTCGCCGCGGGAATCCTCGCCCGCCCTTTCGCGGACGAGCGGACATGGCTGCGGTTCGGGATTCCTGGGGACGAGAACGCTTGGGAAAGACTGGCCGCCGCACTGCAAAGCTGATCCGCTTGCCTTCCCGCGCCCGCCGCATAAAAGGCGCGCATGGGCCATCGCGCGCCGCGAGTCTTCACGATTCCCTCCGGGGCGCCGTTTCTGCCGACACTGAGCCGCGCGCTTCTGGATGGCGTGCTTATCGAGGGCTTCCCGGGCGCAGGCGAGCCGATGGCGCTGGCCGACGCTACGATCTACGTGCCGACCCAGCGCGCCGCTCAAGCGCTGGCCAAAGCGCTGCTTGAGGCAAGCGGCGCATCGAGCCTGCTGTTGCCGCGCATTGCTCCTCTCGGCGCGTTCGAGCCGGACGAGACAGCGGCAGTCTTCGACCCCGAGGGCGAGGAAGCGCGCGCGGCGGTCCCGCCTGCGGTCGGCGCGTTGACGCGCCGCCACGCGCTCGCGACCCTGACCCGCGCCTGGGGAAAGGCGCTCAAGGGCGCGATTCGACAGGCCGACGCCGATGGGCGGCTTATCGTCGACCCTGCCGAGCCCGCGCTTGTCGCGGCGACGCCCGCGCAGGCTTACGCGCTGGCCGGCGATCTCGCTGCGCTGATCGACGACATGATCATCGAGGGCGCGCATTGGTCGAGGCTCGAAACGCTCGCGCCCGAACTCTACGATCCCTATTGGCGCATCACCCTCGATTTCCTCAAGATCGCCTTCGCCCATTGGCCGCAGTGGCTCAGCGAGCGCGGTCTTATCGACCGGGCGAAAAGGATCGCGCTTCTGATCGATGACGAAATCAAAGCGCTCGACAGCCTGCGGCGCGGTCCGACCATTATCGCCGGCTCGACCGGCGCCAATCGCGCGACCGCCCGCCTTATCGCCGCGATCGCGCGCGCGCCACAGGGCGCCGTGGTGCTGCCCGATCTCGACCTCAATCTCGACGCCCGCACATGGGCGATGATTGGCGCGAGCGAGGACGGTTCTCTCGGGCTCGCGGGCCATCCGCAAGCCTTGCTGCATCAACTCACTCGCGCGATCGGCGTCAAGCGCGAGGACGTCGCGCCCCTCGGCTCGCCCACGCCTCAGCTTGCGGCGCGCTCCGCCTTCCTCAGCGAAGCGCTTCGTCCGGCGGAGTCGACCGATCTTTGGCGCGAACGGGGCTGGACGTTGTCGCCGCTCTCCCTCGCGACTGCGCTTCAAGGCGTCACGCTCGTCGTCGCCGAAAGCGAAAATGAAGAGGCGCTGGCGCTGGCGCTCGCGATGCGCGAAACGCTGGAGACGCCGGGCAAGACAGCGGCCCTCATCACGCCCGACCCGTCGATCGCGCGCCGGGTCTCGGCCGAACTCGCCCGGTGGGGCGTCGAGGTCGAGGATTCGGCCGGGCGGACCTTGGGGCAAAACCCGGCGGGCGCGCTGGCCAGGCTCGTGCTTGAAGCCGCAATCGAGTTCACGCCGCGCTCTTGTCTTGCGCTCCTCGCGCATCCCGCGGTCCGCTTCGGTCGCTCCCTTGCGCAGGTCGAAGCCGCGACGCGCGTGCTCGAGCTCGCCGTCTTTCGCGCTGTCCCGCTTGCTTCGCTCGATGATCTGGAACGCGCGTTCGCCGCGGCGCGTGCGGCCGCCCAGGAACAGCACGCGCATCCCGCGATTCGGCGTGTAGGCGAGCGCGACCGGCAGGCGGCGGAAGCGCTCGCGCGAGACGTCGCGAGCGCGCTCACTCCCTTGCGCGCGCTTGGCTCCAAGGCGTCCTTGCGCGACTGCCTTGCCCAGCACCGGGCTGCGCTCGCCGCCGTGGTTGCGGGACACGCGGCGTCGCGGAGGACGCGCACGGGTTCGAGCCATTGACCGAGCTTATGGACGAATGGAGCGAGGCGGCGGTCGAGAACTTCCCGGCTGCGCTCGGCGAATACGTCGCCTTGTTCGACGATGCGCTGGCCTCAGCGCGCGCTCCGCCGGCGAGCGGCGGCCATCCGCGCCTCATGATCCTGGGTTTGCTTGAAGCGCGTCTCTTGAGCTTCGATCGCGTGCTTCTGGCGGGGCTCGACGAAACGGTCTGGCCGCCTGCGGTCGAGACCGACGCCTTTCTCAACCGCCCGATGCGCGCGGCGCTTGGCTTGTCGGCGCCGGAGCGGCGAATCGGCCAGACTGCGCACGATCTGGTCTCGGCGCTCGGGGCGCGCGAGGCGATCCTGAGTCGGGCGAAGAAACGCGGCGGCCAGCCGACCGTCGCATCGCGGTTTCTTCAGCGCATAGCGGCCGCAGCCGGGCATAAGGCCATGACCGAGCCTGAGGAGCGCGGTCAGCGCTATCTCGCCTACGCGCGCGCGCTCGATCGGCCGACCAAATTCCAGCCACAGCGTAGGCCGGCGCCGCGCCCTCCGGTCGAGCTTCGGCCAAAAGCGCTCAGCGTCACCCGGATCGAGACCTTGCGGCGCGACCCTTATGCGATCTACGCCGAATATGTTCTGCGCCTGAAGGCGCTGGAACCGGTCGAAGGGGACATTCGGCCGCGCGAGACGGGGATAGCGTGGCACGCAGCGCTGCAGGAATTTGTCGAGGCCTATCCGTCCGGCGCCCTTCCGTCTGAGGCGCGCGAACGTCTCTTGGCAATCGCGCGAGCATGCTTTGCGTTGCTCCTTGAGGATCCGGCCTTCGCGCTCCAATGGCCCAATATTGAAAAGGGGCTCGACTTCTTCCTCGCCTTCGAGCGCAAAACCCGAAGCGCGGTCGCGCAGATTTTGGTCGAGCG
This sequence comes from uncultured Alphaproteobacteria bacterium, assembly GCA_963696665.1. Lineage (GTDB taxonomy): Bacteria > Pseudomonadota > Alphaproteobacteria > Rhizobiales > Beijerinckiaceae > Roseiarcus. Next base: position 124,104 of record CAVOLE010000024.1, on the reverse strand, counting down.
GCGAGGCGCGATCGCCGTGCCGCTCACAGGCGGAACGCCGTTCAAGCTCAGCGCGCGGGCGGACCGGATCGACGTTCTGCAATTGGGCGGCGCGAGGCTCATCGACTACAAGAGCGGAGCGCCGCCGATCGCGAAGGACGTCAGGGCGGGGTTTTCGCCGCAATTGACGTTGGAAGCTGAGATGCTGCGGCAGGGGGGGTTCGAGGGGCTGCCCCCGCTCGACGCCCGGGAGGCGCTCTATCTCAAGCTTGGCGGCGCCGCGGGCGGTGAAGAGAAACATGCCGGCGGAAAGGGGGAGAACATCCTTGAACTCGCCGAGCAGCATTTTGCTGGGCTTAGAGTTCTGCTCGAGGCGTTCGCTTGCGCGGATACGCCCTACCTCTCGCGCCCGTTTCCCAAATTCATTCCCCGTTTCTCGGACTACGACCATCTGGCGCGCGTCAAGGAATGGTCGGCGACCGGAGGCGAGAGCGATGCCGGGGACGCGCAATGACCCGCTCGCTCGCCGTTCCCGAGGCCCTGCGCCGCCGGCAAGCCCAGGCCTCAAACCCGAGAAACTCGGCATGGGTATCCGCCAACGCCGGCAGCGGCAAAACTCATGTCCTCACCCAGCGCGTGCTGCGGCTCCTGCTCGACGGAACGCCGCCGGCGCAGATCCTTTGCCTCGCCTACACCAAGGCGGCGGCGGCAAACATGGCCGATCGCGTTTTCACGAAACTCGCGCAGTGGACGAGCCTCGACGACAAGGCCTTGACGCAAGCCATCGTCGACTGCGGGGCCTCCGCGCCGAATCCGCATGACCTCGTCTTCGCGCGGCAATTGTTCGCGCGCACCATCGAGACGCCCGGCGGCCTCAAGATCCAGACGCTGCACGCCTTCGCCGAGAGGCTGCTCAGGCTCTTTCCGTTCGAGGCGAACGTGCCCGCTCACTTCAACGTTCTCGATGAAAGCGAATCGAAGCGGCTCTTGCGCGAGGCGCGCGACGCGGCGCTCGCCGACCTCAGCGCCTCGAGCGAAACCAGAAGCGCGCTCGAGCTGGTGGCGCGCAAGTCAGGGGCGGCCCGAATTCGATGAGCTTCTGACGGAGGCGCTCAGCCGCGCCGAGATGTTCGGCGCGCATGACGACGCGCTCGCCTACAGAGCCGCGTTGAGCGCTCCCTTGGGTCTTGAGCCCGGCGTGACGGTCGCGAGCGTCGAGGCGGAGATGCTGGGCGGCGACGTCGGGCGGGCGCGGCGCGAGAAGTGGGCGCAGGCGCTCGATGCCGGCAGGAGGCACGACCAGAAAATTGCCGCGGACCTTCGCGCGGCAAATCGGGAAGACCCGCAGGAAGATCGCATCCGCGCCCTCCTCGACGCGTTTTTCAAAGACGACGGCGAGCCTCGCGGCGGCGAGATTGGCCCGGTTGCAAGCAAAGACATGGCCAGGGCTGTCCCGGCGCTCGAGGACGATTTGCGCCGCGAGCAGGATCGCCTCACTGTCTTGCGCGAGCGCCGGCGCGCGGCGTTGACGCTGGAGCGAAGCGCCGCCCTGTTCGTGGTCGTGCGATCAATCCTGGCCACGTTCGCGCGGATGAAAGCCGAGCGCGGAGCGCTCGATTTCAACGATCAGATTGCGCGCGCGCTGACGCTGGTGACGCGGTCGAGCGCCGCGTGGGTGCTGCACAAGCTAGACTATGGGCTCGATCATCTGCTGCTCGACGAAGCCCAAGACGCGTCTCACCCGCAATGGGGGATTCTCGCCGCGCTTAGCGCCGAGTTTTTTGTAGGCGCCGGCGCGCGGCTCAAGGACCGCACGGTCTTCGCGGTCGGGGACGAGAAGCAATCGATCTTCGCCTTCCAGGGCGCGGCGCCGCAGATGTTTGCGGAAATGAAGCGCGCGTTCGAAAAGCGCCATCACGACGGCGGGCGGACCTTCGCCGAAGTCCAACTGGCCTTCTCGTTCCGGTCGGCGCAGAAAATTCTCGACGCCGTCGACATGACCTTTCGGACCGAACTGGCGTGGCGCGGCGTCGCCGCCGCCGGCGAGCCGCCCCCGAAACACGACGCGATTCGTAGTCACTTGAAGGGCGTGGTTGAACTGTGGCCGCCGATCGCCCCGAGCCCCGCGCCCGATCCGGAAGACTGGGGCGTGCTCGAGCAGCCAGTACAGGACGATCCTCCCGTGGTCCTCGCCAAGCGGATCGCCGAGGTGATCAAGGGCTGGCTCAAGGCCGCCTCGCGCGAGCGCGTGATCGACCCGGATACTGGCGAAATCCGCCGCATTCGCGAAAGCGACGTCATGATCCTGGTGCGCACCCGCAACGCCTTTTTCGAGGCGATGATCCGGGCGCTCAAGGCCGCGGATGTGAAGGCTGCCGGCGCCGACCGGCTCAAGCTCAAGGACCATATCGCGGTGATGGATCTCATCGCCGTTGGCCGCGCCGCGCTGCTGCGGGACGATGATCTGACGCTGGCCTCAGCACTCAAGTCGCCGCTGATCGGCTTTGACGACGACGCGCTCATGAAGATTGCAGTGGGACGGAGCGGTTCGCTCGCCGGCGCGCTCCTGGGCGCGGATGAAGGTCCCGCCATCGAAGCTGCGCGCCGGCTTGCTGCATGGCGCGAGCGGGCGAAGGCGCTCTCGCCCTTCGCCTTTTATGCCCGCCTGCTTGGAGAGGATGGCGGCCGGCGAGCGCTGATCGGCCGGCTCGGACCCGAAGCCGCCGACCCGATCGACGAATTCCTGACCCTGGCGCTGGCGCATGAGCAGCGCGAGGCGCCGTCGCTTCACAATTTTCTCGCTGAGGTCGAATCCGCCGATGTCGAAATCAAGCGCGACATGGAGGTCGAGACGGAAGGCGTGCGCGTGCTCACCGTCCACGCCGGCAAGGGGCTCGAAGCGCCGATCGTCTTTCTGCCAAACTCGTGCGGCGGTCCCGACGCGCGGCATGAGCCTAAGCTGATGCGGCTCTTGTCGAGGCCCGGCGATCCGCCGGTCCTGGCCTGGGCGAGGAAGTCAGCCGAGGACGCCGGCGCGGTCGCCGCAGCGCGAGCGGAGGCGCGCGCGGATCAGGCGGGCGAACATCGGCGCCTTCTCTATGTCGCCATGACTTCGCGCCGCTCAGCGCCTCATTGTCGCGGGCTATGAGACGTCCAGGCGCCGCCCCGATGATTGCTGGTACGACCTCATCCATACGGGGCTTGCCGACGCGTTTGTCGACGCTCCGGCCCCGTTCGGCGGCGGCGAGACGATCCTGCGCTTCGGTGAAGGCCTCCGCGCCGAGGGTAAGGCCGAAACGGCGTCCGCTCCCGTCCTCGAGGCCCTTCCCGGTTGGCTCGTCGCCAAGGCGCCGCTCGAGGCGGCGCCTGCTCTGCTCAACCCTTCACGCGCCGGCGGCGTCGGCGGAGGCGATCCGGAACGAGCCCTCGAGGGGAGGCTTTCGCATGCCCTGCTTGAGATGCTGCCCAATCTTCCGCCTGAGCGCCGCCCGGGCGCGGCGACGGCGTATCTCGGCGCCTGGGGCGGCGCGCTCGCCGAAATCAGCGCGCGCAGCGCTCGCCTCCAAGGCGCTTGCGGCGCTCGGAGCGCCAGAATTGAGTTTTCTCTTTGGACCCGACTTCGCGAGGCGAAGTCCCGCTCGCGGGACGGCTACGGCAGCCCGGGCGTCCTGACATCGCTTACAGCGGGCGTCTTGATCGGCTTGTCGCAACCGACCAGGGTGTATTCATCGTCGACTTCAAACTCGGCGAGAAGCCAAGTCGACCCGCCTCCTCCCATGTCGCACAGCTTGCGCTCTACCGCGCTGCTTTGCAGCCGCTCTATCGTGAAGCGCCGATCCGCGCGGCGCTTGTTTACCTTGACGGCCCAACGCTCGCCTCAATCAGCGACGAGGAACTCGACGCCGCCCTCGACGTCATCGCTGCTGCGTCATAGCCTAGCCATAGTGGCCCCATTGACCCCAACTTTTAGCCGCAATTCTGCAAGCGGGTTTTGTCTTGATTGCCTTGATGAGGTCGCATTTGCTGGCCAAGGTCGCGAACGATGACGAAGGGAACGCGTCAGGGCGGGCGCCCGACTTATTTGTCTTTTGGTTTCGGGAAGCGTGGGCGGAGGCCGCGGGGCGGAGCTGTGTGCGCGGCGGCCGGGTTGAGCCTCGCGATGCTTCTGGCGACCGGCGACTTTGCGGCCGAGGCCCAGAAAATCCCCTATGGCATGGTGCCTTACGCCCGTCCTGTCTACAAGAACGGCAAACGAATCCTGTGGCATGGCGCCTGGCGGGGCGGCAGCCTCAGCCGATACGCGCGCCAATCTGTTGGGCGAGCAGCTGCTAAGCCCATCCTTGCGCTCGCGCCGGAGCCGATTCAACCAGCGGTTGCAAAAGAATTCACCGTCCTCGCGGACCCAGGCGACGCCAGGGCGAGCCGGATGGCCAAGGATTTCGCTGCGGTCATGAGCACGACCGGCGCGCCAGGGCGCGCGATTGTCGGCCCCACCTCGCCGAACGGTCTCGGAAAGGTCCTCAAGAGCGACGTGGCGGACTTTGCCATCGTCTCGCTCGACAGCCTCCTGTCCGGCGCGAAGGGCGATCCGGAATGGATGAAGCGCGCGCCTTACGTAACCCGTTTGGGGCCCGAGACCCTGGCGGTGATCGCGCCTCGCGAAGTCAAGTCGATCAATGAGCTGCAGGGTAAAACGGTGAGCTTTGGCGACCTGGACAGCGCCACATCGACCAGTGGAAGAATGCTGTTTTCGCGGTTGGGCGTGACGGCGAATCAGACCAATGAGCCGTTGCCGGAAGCGCTCGACCGGCTGTCGGCGGGCAAGGTCGACGCGGTCGTCGTCCTCGGCGCGGAAAAATCGCCTCCGCTCAATAATTTCGGCGGCGACGGTCGCTTTCACATCGTGCCCATTCCGTGGTCGCCGACGTTGGAGCCCGTCTACGCTCCGGCTCAGGTCACCGCGGCGGACCGGCCCAACCTTGTCAACCCGGCCATTCCCGTCGAGACGGTCGGCGAGCCGATGGCGCTCGTGGCGCTTGACGCCGCCCCGGGGTCGCCGCGCACGGATGGGCTCGGCCGAATTGCGCGACTGTTCTTTGAGAACTATGACGGTTTCCTGAGCGAGGGGCGTGATTCCCATTGGCGCGGCGTCAATTTGGCCGCCGACGCCTCGTGGCCGACCGAACCCTGGCCTCGACTTGGCGCAGCGCAAAGCTGGCTCGACGGGAAGAAATCCTCCGCCGACGCGTCGCTCGAGACATTCCGGGCTTCGGCGAAGGCGGCTGCGGCGTCCACGAGCTGGCCAAGCGCGGCGGATTCGGATCGACTTTATGAAGGCCTGACCCGCTGGCGCGGGCTGATGCAGTAGGGAGGCGAACGCTGGCAATTTCCTGGAAAGCGCTTTCGAGCGTCCTCGCCGCCGTGATCGCCGGCATGCTGGTATTGGCCGCCTGGCCCCGGCTTGAACCTTCGGCCATGCATGTGAAGGCTGCGGTCGAGCAGCCTATTTTCGTCACCCCGTTAGCCGCCATAAAGAGGCAGACAGCGCCCGCGCTGATGGCTCAGCGAATTGACAGATCCGTGATCAGCAAGCTCGCGACCGCGCTGCGCGAGCAGCCCGCCGCCCCGCAGCAGGCGTCCGACGCCCCTGGCGCGAGATTGGCGATTCCGATCGACGAAGCGCGCCGGCTCTGCGCCGAAGGTCTCGCCGCCTTCGCCAAAGGCGATATCGCGACCGCGCGCGCGTTCTTCGTCAACGCCGCGGCCGCCGGCGACGCCCGCGCGCTTGTCGCGCTCGGCGACACGTTCGACCCGGCGACTCTGGCCCATCTCGGCGTCGTCGGGCTCAAGGGCGACGAGGCGAAAGCCCGCGACTATTACGCGCGCGCCCTCGCCGCCGGCGCGACCGGCGCGAAGGCGCGGATGGCCGCCCTGGCGGCGAAGTAGCGCGATCCCCGGCGGTATCCGCGCACGAAGTTGAAGGCCTGACCGGTGCGCCGGGCCGCGCTCAATGCAACCTGAGGGGAGTTGAGTGCAAGGAGAGCCAAGGAAAGCCAGAGCAAAAATGCTAGTATTAACTTCGTTTTATTTTGGCCGAATCGGGACTTTTCAATGGGTTACGAGCGAAAAAATAAAAAAATCGTTGCGCCCCTCGGCTCGCGCCGCAGGTTGTGGGCAACGTTTCAAATAGCCACGGCTTCTCGTCTTCCCGCCGTCTGCCGGCGAGCGGGAAAATGAATTCCGACAGCGAGAACACTTAGCGCATATTTCTGATTTTGTCAATAATAATTCGCATTAGGTGGCAAACTCACCTAGCCACGCTATAAAATCATCAGTATGTGACGGATTGTCAAGCGTGACCATTTCGTGACGCCAATATATCACATATGATTATCTGTAGCCAAAGAATTGACTTGCGCTTCATGTGGCGTTCACGGTATAAGTCTCGCACATGTCAAATTTCACGACGGCGCTGGACCTGGAAATCCAGCATCTTGAGAAGATTGTCAAAGCCATTCCCGAGGTTGTGAAGCTCCGGGAGTTGCAACGTGTGCGCGCGTTGTATGGCTCTGCGCGTATCATAGCGGCGAGCGCGGCGCGCTCAGAAGGGATTTCGGTCGCATCTGGCGCGGGGAGGAAAATCGCTCCCGCGCGCCAACAGGCCCTTGAGTGCATCACCAGTCACTTGCATGGCCAAACCGCTCCAATCAAGACCGCCGATTCTACTTCGCCTTCTTGATGGCTACGAGATTACTATTGGCGGCCCCGTTCCCGTGAACAGCTTGAGCGCTCTGCTGTCGACGTCCGGCAAGTTTGTGGCTCATGGCCGCTCTGGCTGGACATTAAAGCCATTAAGCGATGGCAACCAAGTTTCCGTCTACGGCCTCGTGCTGAAAACGGAAACCCCGGCGCTACGAACGCCGGGAGGATCAACCGCAGACAGACCCCTTCCGGGGTAGAAGGTTGTAGGTGGTACATGACCACATAGAGCTGCCATTTCCCGCTGAGATAGGTCATCGCCTCCGACGCGGTTTCCAATCTCAGTCTTGGGGCCGGGCTTGTGCCCTAGAGCCGGATTTCCACGCCGCGCGCAAGAAAGTCCGATCATCGCCCGGTCCACCGTTTATAATATTGGAGATCCTTAGGAATCGTCTAGGTGCTCCGTGCCTTTTTGACGCCATAAAGTACGTAATGCCGCATGCGTAAGGCTCGCCGTTCTCGACGGCGAACGAAAATCCGATCCCTTCCCCGGTTTTTACGGGTTTACGGTGACACTTTACTCAATTGCCAAATCAACGATTGCCAGCAAATCCTCGACACGCCCGCGCCCGCTGAGCGATCAGGATGGCCGAGGTCAACCCATGGCCACGTCGATCAATTCGGGCGATAGAGCAACAGTGTTACCGATACCAATACTCAATCCCCAATTGAAATCCCTAAACCTCCCACCCCGAATTGCGCCCTTCGCTGGCATCACCCGCTTTGTCCGTCTCCGGAGTTCGGCTGAAACGCGATCAGGGGGGTTCGACCGCCGAGCGCCGTCCTTTCGCGGCCTCCTTACCGGCCGTGTAACGGCGTAAGGCGCCCCAGACTAGCGAAAAGGATCGCTTCTCGGGTCGATATTCGGCGATTTGACCCTTCTTTTGGCTGAATCGAGGGGGCGATCTCGCGTCGGCCTCGGGGCCGAACCGCCATTTATAGCCTTTGCAACCGCAGATCACCGTGGACGTCATTCAACCTGGCGTTGCAAGCACGCAGGGGGGGCCTTACGATCAGATCCCTAAGCGTTCGCCGAAGCCAGGCCTCTGGGGTGGTGAACAGCGCGCCCCCCGTCCCAATCGGGCTTCTCCGGCCGTTCCGCATGAATGGCTTCTCCTTCGGCTCGCCATCACGGGTGTTGGATCGCGCGCTCGGATGCGACCCGGCCGTTCCCTCACGCGAGCTTGATGCGCGGCGTTGGGCCGGCGGCGCGGACGCGCTCGTCGGCGTGGGTCTCGAAGCGCTTGAAATTGTCGCGGAACATTTTCACGAGCACGGCCGGCGACTTCGGCGAATTCGGCCTTGTTGCGCCAGGTCTTGATCGGCTCGAGAATGTGGGGCTCGACGCCTGGAACATGGCTCGGCGCGGCGAGGCCGAAATAGGGATCGGTGTGGAAATCGGCGCGATTGAGAGAGCCGTCGAGCGCAGCCGACACGAGGCGCCGCGTCACCCGGATCGGCATGCGCCTTCCGGCGCCGAACTTGCCCCCGGTCCATCCGGTGTTGACGAGCCAGCAATCGACGTCGTGGCGCCCGACCATGTCGCGCAGAAGATTGCCGTAGACGGTCGGATGGAGGGGCAGGAACGGCGCGCCGAAGCAGGTTGAAAACGTCGCTTGCGGCTCGGTGACGCCTTTCTCGGTGCCCGCCACCTTGGCGGTGTAGCCGGACAGGAAATGATACATCGCCTGCGCCGCGTCGAGTTTCGCGATCGGCGGCAGCACCCCGAATGCGTCGCAGGTCAGCATGATGATGGCCTTGGGGTGGCCGGCGCGGCCTGTCGCCGACGCGTTGGCGATGAAATTGAGCGGATAGGCGATGCGCGTATTCTCGGTCTTCAATTCGTCGTCGAAGTCGGGAATTCTCGACACGGGATCGAGCATCACATTTTCCATCACCGTGCCGAAACGTTCGGTCGTCGCATAGATCTCCGGCTCCGCCTCGCGCGACAGCTTGATCGCCTTGGCGTAGCAGCCGCCCTCGAAATTGAAGATTCCGCCCCGCCCCCATCCGTGCTCGTCGTCGCCGATCGAGCGTGCGGTGCGGGTCGGCGGAGAGCGTGGTCTTGCCGGTGCCGGAGAGGCCGAAGAAGATCGCCGCGTCGCCGTCCGAGCCCACGTTGGCCGAGCAATGCATCGGCATGACCTGTTTCGCCGGAAGCAAGTAATTGAGGACGGTGAACACGGATTTCTTCATCTCGCCCGCATAGCTCGTGCCGCCGATGAGCACGATCTTCCGGGTGAAGTCGCAGGCGATGATCGTCTCGCTTCGCGCGCCGTGCCGCCTGGGATCGGCGCGGAACGAGGGGAGGTCGACGATCGTCAGCTCTGGAGCAAAGCTCGCCAAATCTTCAACCGGCGGACGGATCAGGAGATTGCGGATGAACAGCGAGTGCCATGCGTATTCGGTGAAGACGCGCGTGCGCAGGCGCAAAGCGGGATCCGCGCCGGCGCAGAGATCCTGAGCGAACAGCGTCTTAGCCTGAGCGTGATCGATGAAGTCGGCGAGGAGGACGTCGAAATGCTCTCGCGCCATCGCATTGTTGTTGTCCCACCAGACCGTGGCTTCGGTCTCGGCGTCCCGGACCACGAACTTGTCCTTGGGGCTGCGTCCCGTATGGGCGCCCGTGTCGGCGACGAGGGGCCCATGCGCGGCGATTTGCGCTTCGTTGCGTTGCAACGCGTGCTCATAGAGCTGCGGCGCGCCGAGGTTCCAGTGGATCGCTTGAAGGTCGCGGAATCCGAACCTTTCCGCGCCAAAGTCGACATTGTGCGTCCCGTTCTCGATCATGCCTCAAGCGTCCCCCGTCCATGCGCGCCTAAAGGCGTGCGCGCAAATCCATAATGCCCCGAAGTCTGCCCGCGCTATGTGGCGACGATTTGGCGCGTGCGGCGCAGAGTTTGGCTGCGAAGCGCCTCCCTCCGCAATCCTGCCTACGGGGCCAAACCCGGTCTTCCGAGGTGCGCGCCAACCAACCGCCTTGTGCATGACCCCGCTCAGACTGCCTCGCTGTGACAGGCGTCACAGCGATCCGACGGACAATCTGATCTCGCTATATGCAACTCATGGGCGTCCAAGAGAATCTGGGGAGAAGCGCCATGGCCACCGAGCGACCCCTCAATTCTTCAGTATTGTTGACTGTCACGGGCGGGGAGAAACCAATGGGAGGCGAGCCTCCAGAAGGCGGAGTCGAGATTCGGGTCCCGGCAGGAGAGCGGGAAGTCGCGCTTGGGCCCGTCTTGGCCGGAGATACGTGGTCCTTCTCGGCAAAGGGCCAGTGGAAGACCGGCTTCGTATCGTGCGGCCCCGACGGCTACCGCAACTTCCTCTACGACGCCCTCAACCTTCAGCCGCGCGTCGCCGGCGAGCCCCGGCTCAAGCTCATGTGCAAGTTCCGCGGCGATCCCGACTCGGAGGCGTTTCCGATCGGCGCCGGAGGCGCCAAGACCTTCGACCGACCGGGCGAACTCGTCGTCTTCGCCAACGATCGGCCGGAGGGTTACGCCGACAATCGCGGCTCGGTCACCCTCACCGCCGCGCCCGGCGGAGTAGCAGCAGGGCCGCACGGCACGCTCGGCGGCTTCTCCGCCCGATGGCGCGATGTCGTCGACATCTACAATCGCACGGCCGGCGTGTCGGTCATCGCCGCCTTCGCCCTCGGCGTCTCAGGCATCCTTCTGTTCATGCCGCAGGGGCGCGATCTCGTCCGCGGCGTTGGCGAGGATGGATTGGGCGGCCTGGCGATCGCCTTTGCGATCGGGCTCTTGTTCTTCGCGATCCAGGCCTGGAGCTGGTCGCGCATCGTCATCGCTTCGAACTACGGAGCCGACCGCACGCTCTGGCGGCCGCGCTGGCTGCTCGAATGGGGCCCGAGGGTGCTGGCCTTTCTGCCTTTCGCCGCGGCCGGTCTCGCGCTCCTGATCAGTTTCAAGTGGAACGCGTCCGTCGGCTTGGCGCTCATGGCGATCGGCGTGATCGTCCTCGGGTTGCTTGTCTTCCGAGAGCCCATGACGCAGCGCGTCATGGGACCTAGGCGGGCGGCGCCATGGGTCCAGGGCGCCTGGGTCATCGCCGGCCTCGCCATGGCGCTTGGCGCGATGGTGGTCGCCGTGCTCTGGCCCGCCGCAATCGGGGTCAAGCTCGGCGCGCCGGCGATCGTGTTTTTCGGGCTCGGCTTCATCATTCCCATAATCACCATCGCCTGCCAGCTCGGCACGAGCCTCAGGATCCCGGTCACAGGCGCGCTCCTCCTGTGGGCGGTCCTGCTCGGCGTCTTCTTCGACAATCATGGGGTCGGGCGCCGCGCGCTCATGGCCGAAACGGGCGGTCCGATCGACCGTCCGACTTTGGCGGGCGCGTTCAAACAATGGGCCGCTCAGCAGCCCGTCGGCCCGAACGGCAAGAAGACGATGGTGCTGATCGCCGTGCAGGGCGGCGCGGCGCGCGCGGGCTACTGGACGGCGGTCGTGCTCGCTGAGCTTCAGAAGGCGGCGGCGAAGGCGACCGGCACGGACGGCAAACGAATTGATTTCGGCGCCCATGTGTTCGCCATCAGCTCGGTGTCGGGCGGCAGCGTCGGCGCGGTCGGCTATGCCGCGATGCTGAAGACCGCGCCGGCGGATGTAAGAATCCCGACGACCGATGCGAACGCCGCGATGTTCACCGACAGTCTTCTCGGCTTCGCCGGCCGCGACGCGCTAGGCCCAGCGCTGACGGGCATGCTCTATTCCGACTTGCTCTACCGTTTTCTGCCGTTGCCGTTGCTTCCCGACCGGGCGGAGACGCTCGAGCGCGCCTGGGAGGAGGCGTGGGACGCCCCGGACGCCAAGGGCGCTTCCCATCCCGCTGGAATGATCAGCGGACCCTTCCTCGCGCTTGCGCCAAAGGAGGGCGAGCCCTGGCGACCGCTGCTTATCGTGCAGGGCGCGAGCGAAGGCGGCGGGCGGCGCATGCTGACGAGCGCTGTCAGGTTCACCTGCGACGAGGTCGACGCCGACGACCTGCTCGATGGAATCGGCCACGATGTCGCGGCCTCGACCGCCATCCTTAACGGCGCGCGCTTTCCATGGGTGAGCCCGGGCGGCACTTTCACCCATCAGCCGTGCTACGCCAAAAAGGGCGATCCCAAGTCGAATGACCACGTTCTCGACGGCGGTTATTTCGACAACGCCGGGGCCGAGACCTTGCGCGAAATGACGCGCGCCATCCGCAATCTTCCTGGGGGCGGAGACAAGGACCTCGACATCGTCTTCATCCTGATCGGCTACGCCAGCCACGACCCGGCGAAGCCCGCGCCGCCGCCGGCGGGGGTCATGGCCTGGGCCTCCGACCGCATCGCCGCACTCATTCCCAACGACGTCTTCGCGCCGGTGCTCGGCCTCTACAACGGGATGGGCGCGCACGAAGCGCATCTGGCGCGGGAGATGAAGCTCGCCGGCCAAACAATTGTCGCCAACACCAACCCCTACGTCTCCCGGCTGACTGGCGACAACCCCTACGCCGCGCTCGTCCTCTGCCCAGGAGATGTCAAGCTAAGTAGCGGCCGGACCATCTCCTACGACCCGCCCATGGACTGGACGCTGTCCGGCGAAGCCAAGCGCTATATCGAGAATTCGGTCATCGCGACGGAGCCCGCCTGCAACGCGAAGCCCAATGTCGAAGCGATCGACGCCATCGTCGATAGGCTGAAACGCTGACGAGGACGAACGACGGCTAAACCCCAAACAGCCGTTCCGCATTGCCATGCGCAATTCGCTCCCGATCGCCGTCGCTGACTGGCAGCCCGGTCGAGAAAAGCGCGGCCCTCGGCCATCGACTGATAGGGATGGTCGGTCGAAAACATGATCCGGTCGACGCCGACCTGAAGCAGGAGTTCGAGGAACGTCGGCAGGAAGTTGAAGCCGGAGAACGTGTAATGGACGTTCTCGCGCAGATAGACGCTGATCGGCTTCTTGAGCTTGGTCATCGCCGGCGCCATGACGTCGACTCGCTGAAGCATGAACGGCAGCGTCTCGCCCATGTGCCCGACAACGATCTGCAATTCGGGATGCGCGTCGAATACGCCGCCGAGAATCATTCTGAGCACGTGCAGCGCCGTCTCGATGTGCCAGCCCCAGCCGGCGCCCGCCATCATCTCGCTGACCATCGGCTCGAGGCCGCCGAACCAGGCGTCGATCACCGGCCGAGGCGATTGCGTCGGATGGAGATAGATCGGAAGCTTGAGCCCCTCCGCCCGCGCCAGGACCGGCCAGAAGAACCGGTCGTCGAGATAGCGTCCGCGATGATGGCCATTGATGACGACGCCTTTGAACCCACCCTCGCCGACCGCACGCTCGAGCTCGGCGAGCGCGGCCGGCGGATCGGCGATCGGCAGCGCCGCCAGGCCGAAGAACCGCGTCGGGTGGCGCCGGATGGCGTCCGCGAGCGCGGCGTTCGTGCTTCGGGCGAAGGTTGTCGCCTCCTCGACAGCGAGCTGCTCGACGCCCGGCGCCGTCAGCGACAGCGCCTGCATGGTCACGCCGGCGGCGTCCATCGCCGCGACCCGGCCGTCGCCCATATCGACGAGCTGATCGATGAGCGCAGCGAACCTCCCGCCGACCCGTTCCGCCTGTTCCTTCAGCCGGCGGCCAGGGCCGTCGAGGTAGGCGGGCGTGGCGAAATGTTCCTCAAGGGCGATGGTGCGCATTGCCGGACTCCGTCAGGACGGCGAGACGAGTTCAGCGCCTCCGCCCCGCCTCCGCATATCGAGTCCTAAATACGACGGCCTCATGCGCCCCGCCTAGGGCGCGCCTTGCCCGTGCGCTTCCGTGGGTTGCGCGTCTCGATATCCCATTGTACGGGCGGGGCAATCTGACGATGAGGCCGAATTCCCGACGCCGCGTTCGGTTCGGGTGGTTCGGCGCGGACAGGCGCGGATGATGACGGTTTGGATAAGTCTTGGCGTCGCGCTGCTGGCTTTCGCCTTTGGCGTCGCCGGACTTTATCTGCAGCGGCTTCTGCCGGAGCCGCACACGTCGGATCGCTCGCGGGACATGATCGCCGCGATCGTCGGCCTTATTTCGCTCCTGCTCGCGCTCGTCCTCGGGACCCTGGTCGGCTCGGCGTACAGCTTCTTTACGACGCAGAAATCGGAGATTGAGACATTCGCCGCCCGCTCAATTCATCTCGATCTGGCGCTCGCCGAATTCGGCCCAGAAACTGCGCCGGCGCGTGCGAGGATGAAACAGCAGTTGCAAGATCTCCACGACATGGTGTGGGGCGGGAACGGCAACGAGGCCGCGAGCGCCCTCTTGGTCGCGGAGCCGATCCCGCACATCAAGGAACTGGACGAATATGTCGCCTCGCTCGATCCGAAGACGCCGGCCCAACGGCAATTCGCCGCAGCCGCCGCCGCCGACATTGCCGCGCTCGAGCAGACCCGGCTTCTCATCTCGCTGCAACTGGCGAGCTCGGTCTCCTGGCCGCTGGTGGTGATCGTCGTATCCTGGGCGCTGATTCTGTTTTGCGGCTATGGCGTGCTGTCGCGCCTCAACGCCACCACCCTGACCGCGCTCGGCTTCGGCGCCTTTGCGGTGGGCAGCGCGCTCTTCCTCATTCTCGAGCTCAGCCAGCCGTTCACCGGCGTGTTCCGCATCCCCTCCGGCGCCTACGATCAGATGCTGCAGTCCTTGGGATGAGGCGCGTGCTTAAGCCGCATAGAGTTCGATATCGACCGCGAGGCGGCGCGAGCCCCACGCGCCGGGCTTGGCGGCGAACACGCCCGCCATCCTGGTCCCGCAGCTTAAGCACGCGCCGGAAGCGTCGAGCGCGTAAGCTTTGATCGCATAGCCGTCGCGGCCGATCGCGCGCGCGCCGCAGGTCGGACAGAGCGTCGCCTGCCGCGCCGGATCGTGGACGTTGCCGACATAGACGTGCTGGAGCCCGTTGCGGATGGCGATGGCGCGCGCCTTTTGCAGCGTAGGCGGAGGGGTGGGCAGCGTCTCGAGCATCCGATAGTCAGGGTGGAAGGCGGTGAAGTGCAAGGGAACATCGGGCTTGAGTTCGCGCGCGACCCATTGCGTCAGCGCGTCGAGCTCCTCGTCGAAATCGTTCTCGCCCGGAATGAGCAGCGTCGTGATCTCGGTCCAGACCTCCGTTTCGTGCACGAGATATTTGAGCGTATCGAGGACGGGTTCGAGCGAGCCCGCGCAGCGCTTGGCATAGAAGCGCTCGGTGAAGCCTTTGAGATCGACATTCGCCGCGTCCATGGCCCCGAAGAAGCGCTTGCGCGGCTCGGCGCAAATGAAACCGGCGGTGACCGCGACGTTCTTGATCCCTCGCGCGCGACAGGCGTCCGCAGTGTCGAGCGCGTATTCCATGAAGATGACCGGATCGTTGTAGGTGTAGGCGACGCTCGCGCATTGAAGCCGCTCGGCGGCGCGCGCGATCGTTTCCGGCGCCGCCTCTGAGCTTAAGCGGGCGACTTCCCGGCTCTTGGAAATGTCGTGGTTCTGACAGAAAGAGCAGGCGAGGTTGCAGCCCGCGGTGCCGAACGAGAGGACCGACGAGCCGGGCAGGAAGTGGTTGAGCGGCTTCTTCTCGATCGGATCGACGCAGAATCCGGTCGATCGGCCGTAGCCCGTGAGTTCCATGCCGGCGCCGTCCTCGCGCGCGCGGCGCACGAAGCACAAGCCCCGCTGCCCTGGGCGAACTTTACAGAATCGCGGGCATAAGCCGCACTCGATCCGCCCATCGTCGAGCCTCGTCCAGTAGTCCACATTGACGCAAGTTTTGGATTCTGCGTCCATCATCCCTTGGCTTTCCTCCGGCAGGCCTTTTAGCTTTCCAATATGTCGTGACCGCGGCGCGCAATTGCAATGCGCCGCCCTGGCGCCGCGCCCTCCGCGCGCTTAGATTTCGTCGCATGAGCGATAGGGGCGTCGCCGTGAGAGGCAGCGAGGTTCACCCCGCGCAGGTCGCGGGCATGTTCTATCCGGCGGAGCCGGATGCGCTGAAGGCCTTGATAGCCGCCGCGCGCAGCCAAGCGCGCCCCGATGGAGGCGTCGCGCCAAAGGTTGTCGTCGCGCCGCACGCCGGCCTCGTTTACTCGGGGTCGGTCGCCGCAACCGCCTTCGCCCCATGGGCGCGGCGCCCCGACCCGCCGCGCCGCATCGTGATCATTGGCCCGGCCCATCGCGTTGCGTTTTCGGGCCTAGCGGTTCATCCAGCGTCCAAGTGGCGCACGCCGCTGGGCGAGGCGCCTGTGACGCCTGGCGCTCATGCCAAGCTCGCTCAAGCGCAAGGGGTTGTCGTCGACCCGCGGCCGTTCGTGGGCGAGCATTCGCTCGAAATGCACCTCGTGATGCTGCAGGCGATGCTGCCGGCGCCGTTCGAGATCGTGCCTATTCTGGTTGGCGACGCGGATCCCCGACGCGTCGCCGAGGCCCTGCGCCGCGTCTGGGGCGGACCGGAAACGGTCGTCGCGGTCTCTTCCGATTTGTCGCATTTTCTCGATCAGAGAAGCGCCAAGTCGATTGACACCGACACGATGCGGCGCATCGAGACGCTTGACGCGGCGGCGCTCGACGGGCGCCGCGCTTGCGGCGCCCTCGCGATCAAGGGCGCGCTCGAGATCGCCGCCGAGCGCGACATGCGCGCAAGCGGCCTGCATCTCGGGACATCGGCGGATGCGGGCGCCGACGCCTCGCGCGTCGTCGGCTACGGCGCCTTTGCGTTCGAGTACGCCGCCTCTGCGCGGCTTGCCGAGGCCGATCGCGAGCGCCTGCTATCGGCCTGCATGACCGCGCTTAGCCACGCGGCGCAGGCCCGGGGCAAGGCGTCGCCTTCGAGCCTCGAAGGCGGGCCGCCCTCGTTCTCGCCCTGGCGCGCGACCTTCGTCACGCTTACCGAAAACGGACGCCTTCGCGGCTGCATCGGTTCGCCTGAGCCGCGTCGGCCGCTCATCGAGGATGCGCTCGGCAACACGGCGCAGGCGGGCTTTGCCGACCCGCGCTTTCCGCCGCTCAAGGAGTCCGAACTCAAGGGGCTTCGGCTCGACGTCTCGATTCTCTCTCACCCGCGGCCGATCCCCGCGACAAACGAATCCGAACTCGCGGACGCGCTCGAGCCCGATCGCGACGGCTTGATTCTGACAGCCGGCAAGCGCCGGGCGCTGTTCTTGCCAAGCGTTTGGCGCTCCGTTCCCGACGCGCGCGCCTTCGTACGGCATTTAACGGCGAAGGCTGGCTTTGATTCGAATCGCTGGCCCGAAGGGCTGGAGGCGAAGCGCTTTCGGGTCGAATCGTTCGGCGCGCCCTGGCGCCGGACGGATTCGAAGGACATCGAGCCAAGCGCCGCGACCCAACATTAAGGCATCAAGCAACGCTTTTAGGCGTTCCTCGCCTAACGCTGCGTCCTTGTTGCCTGCGAAAAGGACTCGGTCAAAAAAATGTGTGCGGACGAACATCCGTGGTCTCAAAAGGCCTTGCCCTCAATAATGCCCCAATGCCAAGCTACGTTGAGGAACCATAGAACAATAAGAACGTTTGATTCCGCGATAGAAACTGGGGGGCTCGCAAAGCGCAGGAGCCTGTCATGTGCGACTACTCGTTGGAGATGTATGGATCGCGTCCCGCCCGTGAGGGCGAGATCTATGTGACGACGCGGTTTCCGAGCGGTTCGATCGGTTTCGCCTCGGCGGGCGATCCACGCACCGCAGTTTGCATGCAATGCGACACCAAAGTGATGCTGACGGACATTCCGCCGGCGTTACAGACCGCGCTTCGCGTTGGCGCGGAAGTTGAGACTGTCTTCGCCCAGCGCGAGGCCGGCCTCTATCGCGACGGTCTGCGGTTGACGGACGGGCGTTTTGTCTCGCTGCAGGATCTGCAGCCTGGCATTCACGCCTATGTGCCGGCGCTGTTGGAGCGTGACGGATTGATGGGCCTGGCCAGGGCGCCTGAAACCGTCGACTAAAGACGGCCGATTGATTCGGTCGTCATCAACCGTGGGCTTGCGTTTCGTCGGAGTTCCGGACGCGACGCAAGCCTGCGGGCGATGTTTTGTTTCCAAAATCGCACAGACTTAGTTTCTGCTGGGGCTCAGCCCGGCGCTCGTTGGACGTCGCTTCCGAGAGCCGGTTCGCCTCTTCGCGTCTCTCTCCTGCATCCGCGTTGAGGCGACCAGCCTCCCCCGTAATGGTTGAGGGCCACGGGGGCGAAAACTGCTTTATAAGCGACCGGTCCAGAAACGGCTGGTTATGCTCGGTCGAGCTTCGGAGGATTCATGAAGATCGCGAGTTGGCGCATCGCAATCCTGATCGTCGCAGGCCTTGCATGCGCGACTCTTCCGACAAACGCACGCGAGGGCAAAGCCAATCAGGAAGCGGTTTCCGGCACGATCAGCGGCGAAAAAATCCAGAAAGTCGGCTTCCGGGCCATGATCCAGAAGCAGGCGATCATGCTGAACCTCGCCGGAGCCGCTCGCAACAATCCGGACGGAACAGTGAAGTTAAGCCTTCAAGGCGACAAGCATCGGATCGACAAGGTCCTCGACGTGATCCGCGCCGGAAACAAGAAATCGTCGACAGGCAACACCGCCAATCTGACTGACGCCCCTCTCGATCCCAACTCGAATACGTTTACGGTCTACGCCTGGACATCAACGACCCGCAACATCACCAATCCGTATGATCTGGTTTTTCACCTCCGATCGACCGATGAAGAGGTATCGAAGAAGGAGGCCGAGGCGGCTTGGAACAGCATCGCCGAAAGCACGCTCAAGGGCGACGACCTTACCAAATTCAGGAACCATCTCGGCGGGGAGGACTAAGCTACCCGCCAATCCGCGAGAAGATGTCGCGTAAGGGGCGCCGCCCCAAGCCGACGTGACGAAATCGTTGTGATCGACCGAGCCGGCGTCGACGAAGGCCGCGACGCCGGGGGTCAGCTCGGCCGGCAAGCCGCTCACAGTCGGCACGCCGGCGGCCTCGAGCTGCGCCCGAACAGCTTCGTTCCCCTCGCGCGACGAGGTCGAGTAAGCGCTGACGAAGAAGGCGTTGCGCCCCGGGCCCTCCGCCCAGTTCACGAACTTGTCGCGCTCGCCGTAGAGCGCGTCGAGCAGAACCAGTCCCCGCACCCGACCCTGATCGCCCCCCACTGCGAGCGAATAGGCGGCCGGCAGGTAGCCGCCGCTATAGGCGACAATGACGACCGGCATCCGCCGGAAGGCGCCGCGACCATTGGGATAAAGGTCCCCAAGTTTCGTCTGCGCCTCGCCGAGAAAGGCGGCGAAGCCGCCCGGCGACCAGAATCGTCCGGCGCTCGAGTTCCTGCGCATCTACGGCGAGCTGCGGCGCGACCAGAACAGCGTTGAGGCCTGAAATCGGCGAGCTGGCGCACGATCTGCTGCCGGGCGATGACATCGCGCGACAGCGTTGCGTTATTGCCATGGAAGAAGACGATGATGGCCCCAGGCTTGTTCGGATCGAAGGAGTGCGGCGCGGCGAGCAGCACGCTGCGGTCGCTGTAGGTCTGGTCCTCCCAGTGGATTCCCCCACGCGGGGAGGAATGGCCCAGCCGGCCGTTGTCGTCGACATCGAGGAAGGGTCGCGACTTGCCCGTCTCCTGATAGTTCGGGATGAGCCCATGATAGGGGAACGCCGAATTCTCGAACGAGGCAAGCGAAACGGTCGCGCCGTCGATTGAAGTCAGGCCAGCCTTTGTAGGCTGGCCTGGCTGAACCGCCGGACCCGCGCAACCGGCCATGAGGAGAACCGCTCCCAGCGCCAGGCCCGCGCCCTGCCTCCGCCCAAAAAAACGACCCCGCATGGCCTGATCCTTAACAATCCATTGGCGGCGTCAAAAGACCTTTTCAAAGTCCACTTACAAAATCGTGAACAATGTCGGCGACTAGAGGCGCTCCACCCGCGCCCAGGGGCGCCGAAGCCGCCGCTGTCCATGGCGGGCGCTGCCGCCCGAGCGCCGGAAGGTCGTTCTGGAGAAATAGCGGTCAGCGGTCCTCGGCGGCGCCGTTGGACGGGTGCGTGTGGGGGCTGACCCGATCGGAGATCGCCAGAATCAGCGTCGAAACGACAAAGGTCAGGTGAAGCCCCGCCAACCAATAGAGTTCGCGATCCGATTCTTTCTCGACATTCATAAAACCCTCGAGCAGCTTGATCGCCGAAATGGCGACGATGGACGCCATCAGTTTGAGCTTGAGCTCGGTGAAGTCGATCTCGGCGATCCAATGCGGCCGCCCGTCGTCTTTCCGCATGACGACCGGGGCCACGAAATTGGTGTAGCCGGAAAGAAACACGATCACCACCAGCGAGGCGGTCAGCGTCAGATCGACGATCGCCAGTTCGGACAACAGGACGTCCTCGTCGGCGAGATTCGGGAGCTGCGAAAGCAGCTCATAGAGGTGCAGGCCGGCTTTGAACAGAATCGCGACGAGACTGATGGCGAGCGCCAGATAGAGGGGCGCGAGGAGAAACCGGCTGACGAACAGAATTCGCTCGAACGCGTCCCTGATCATAAATTCCTCAAGTCTGCGTCGAGCGAAGCCGCACGCCGCCTCGGCGCGCTCATTGTGTTTGAATGCCCGAAGCCGCGCAAGCCGCGGGCCTCATGCTTTCGGCAGCAGGCGAACGGCGCTCCTATACCGGACGCGACGACGCCTTGGCGAAAGGCACACAGAGCAAAGCGCCAAAGGTCAAAACGGCGATCATGATCCAGGCTTCGTTGATGGCCTGAACCAACGCGGCCTTTTCGACGAGCGCTTGCACCATTGCGAGCGCCGGACCCTCGAGCGAACCAGCAGGGCGGTTCATGAACATGTCGAGGGGTATGCCGACAAACTTGGCCGTGTCGACATCCCCGGCCTCTAACCTCTCCGTAAATGCAGCCCCGAGCGCAGGCGAGCGGGTGTAGATCACAGTGTCGATCATGGCGAGCCCTATGGCGCCGCCGAGATTTCGCATCAGATTGAAAAGGCCGCTCGCGTCAGGCACGCGGCTCGCCGCCAAGTGGCCAAGCGCGAGCCGTGTCGGGGGAAGCAGACAGAACATGATTGCGAGCCCGCGAATGGCCTGCGGCCAAAACATGCCGTTGAAATCGGTTTCCGGCGTCTGCAGTCCGCTGAGCCCCAAGCCCAATCCAAAAAGCCCAAATCCAACGGAAGTCAGGAGCCGCGCATTGACCCGCTGTTCGAGTGCAACGGCGATCGGCGCGGTCAAGAGCTGCGTCACCCCGGTAACCAGCATGGTCACGCCGATCTCCAAGGCGTTGTGGCCTCTGACGAACGCCAGAAAAACCGGCATGAGATAGACGGAGCCGAAGAGGCCGATCCCCAGTACGAAGCTGAGAACGCAACCGATCGTAAAATTTCTGTCGGCGAAAGTGCCGAGCGTAACGATCGGGCGGCGCGCTTTCAGCGTGCGCGTGACAAAGCCGACCGAGCTTGCGAGGCTAATCCCCAACAGGCTCGCTACGAGGGCGGAGATCCAGCCTCGCGTCGGCGCTTCCTTAAGCGCCACTTCCAGCGCTGCAAGCCCAATCGCCAACAGGAGCAACGACAGCACATCGAGTTTGCGGGCCTCGCTGAACCGCATCGGCTCCTTTGGCAACAGGACGCCCGCGAGCGTCGCCGAAACAATCCCAGGCGCAACATTGATCAAGAACAGCCAGTGCCAGGAATAGGTCTCAGTAATCCAACCGCCGACGATTGGCCCAACGGTCGGCGCCAGCACCGCCAGCACGCCGGCGAACGTGGTTGCAACGCCCTGTCGCGCTAAAGGGAAGAGGAGGAACACCGCCGAAAAGACGCTCGGGATCAACGTGCCCCCGGAAAAGCCCTGCAAAACTCGCCAAGCGATCAGGATGGGGAAATTGTCGCTCGCGGCGCACCCCACCGAAGCCAGCGTGAAGATAGAAATGGACAGGACGAACAACCAGCACATGCTAAGCAAGCGCGTGAGCAAGCCGGTCAACGGGATCGCGACGACTTCCGCGATAAGATAGGCGGTCTGCACCCAACTCATCTGGTCCGGCGGAATGTCCAGCGCGCTCTAAATCGTCGGCAATGACGTGGCCACGACTTGCACGTCGAGGATCGCCATGAACATGCCGACGCACATCATGGCAAAGCCGATCGACGTCGATACGGACGAGGCGACCGAAGTGTTCTGTTCAGGCGCGTTTGACATAGGCCGACCCGGTCAGCGCGATCGTCTCCGCACGGATCCGGATCGATAGGAGAATCGCGTTTGCTGCGGAGAAGAGCACAGCAATCCAAGGTAGGCCAAGGCAAACGGGCAGGACAGCAATCTCTCCAACGACGACGAGGTAGTTTGGGTGCGAGAGAAAGCGGTAGGGGCCATTCGTCACTAGCGGAGCGCCCGGAAGAATGATGATGCGCGTGGTCCAGCGAGGTCCAAGCGTCTTCAGAGTCCAGGCGCGCAGAACCTGGAGCGCCAGAAAGACTGCGAGCCAGATTGGATTGATCGAGCGCGTCGCGCCGAAAATCCACAGGCTGGCTAGCCAGAGGGTATGCATCAGCACAATTGCCGGATAGTGCTTAGGCGCAAATTCGAAGGCGCCCTTCGCAAGAAGGGCCGCTGTATTGCGGCGCGCGAGAAAGAGTTCCGCAATTCGCTCTGCAGTCACCGCGCCGAGCAGGAGAGCGGCTGGCGTCACGCGGCTCTCTTGAGCGAAACGCAGCTCGAAGTAAAACCGGGCCCCATCGCGGTCAGCAATGTCCGCGACGGCAGGCCTTCACGCATGACGCGCTCCAGCACGAAGAGCACGGTCGGGGCCGACATGTTGCCGTACTCCGCCAGGACGGCGCGTTCATGGTCGAGAGAACCCTGCTCGAGCGACAGCGCGAGTTCGAGCGCCGTAATGACCTTCGAGCCACCGGGATGACAGGCGAAGCGGTCGACATCGTCGAGAGCCAATCCTGCGCGGCCCAAGATGCCGGCAATCGCCGGCGCGATATGCTGTTGCGCGAATGGAGGGATCGCCCGGTCAAATATGACGCCGAAGCCTTGCGGATCGATTTTCCAGCCCATGATGTCGAGCGTTTCAGGCCAGGTGTGCTGGCCGCTCATCTCAACCGCGGCCACGCCGCCTTCGTCGGCCCTGAGCACACATGCCGCCGCGCCATCGCCGAAGAGCGCGGTCGCGACGATATTCGCCTTGGTCAACTCATCGAGCCGGAAGGCGAGAGTGCAAACCTCGACCGCGACGAGCAAAACAATGCTGCCTGGACGTGAGGAGGCGAGGCGGGAGGCTATGGAGAGCCCGGAGACGCCGCCGGCGCAGCCGAGGCCAAAGACGGGAACCCGCTCGACATCGGGGCGAAACCCCAAGCGTCCGGCTGCCCTTGCTTCGAGACTGGGCGTCGCGATCCCAGTCGATGAAATCGTGACGATGGTGTCGACTTGCGCCGCGTCGAGCTCGGCCGCGTCGAGCGCGCGCTTCGCGGCGTCGACGAAAAGCTCGCATGCGCCCTCGAGATAGGCGGTTGCGCGCTCCGGCCAGCCGAGCGGCGCGAGATACCAGTCGATTGGCCGCACCGCATGGCGCCGGCGGATTCCGGAGCTCTTGAAAACTCGCGCCATGCGGTCGAAATCGTCATAGCGCCCCGCGAAACCGCAACTCGCGGCTGCGGCGACATCGGACTGGCTCAAGACGTTCGGCGGGACTGCGGTAGCAAGCGAAACAAGCTTGGCGGATGGTCTCATAGACACTCCGATTGTGGCCGCGACCTAGCGTTCAACCAGAACAGCGATGGTCTTCGATTTATTCGAGGCGAACACCCAGCTAATCAATAGTACGGGTTATTCGTAGATTTAGTTACGCTCACAATATTGTGAAGAAAGAGGCTGAATATTATCGCGACCGACGGTGTTTTGCTCAAATGTGCCCAAGGGGGCCGGGTTAGGCGTAAGCTGTCGAACGATAGGAAATGCTGCACGCAGGGGCCGAACTCACAATTTCGAGAGCGCTATCGCATTGGCGAAGACGTCGCCTACATTGCTCATATCGCCGCCGATGGCTCGTTGGCATAATTCTTGATTAATGCCATTGTGCTAGCGTTTCGGCTTCGGTGACGCGTCAATCGGCGAAAGGACGGCCGGAAGGTTCGTCAGGAGAGGAAAGCAACCCGCGGGGGCGTCCGAATAAGGAGGTCCTCATGTTGAAGAGCCGTTCTCTGGTCTTTGCCGCAGCTCTGGCGATCGCGCCCCAATTCGCGCTTGCAGATGAAGCCGGCCTTTGCGTCGATATTTCCGTCCCGAAGAAGGCGATCGAAGCGCATAACGGCAAATGGATCCAGTTGACGTCGGATCAATGGCAGTTCCTGCGCGGCATCTACGCGATGGACCCGCTCACTCCTCCTGGCCTGCCGTATGGCGACAAGGCGGCGCTGGCCAAGGTTGACGGCGATTCCGGCGGGCTCGTTTTCTTCATCGATGGCGACAAGGCCTGCACGCCAATGCCTGTCCCTGACAAGCTCATCAGCATGATGGACGACGTGGCGACCGCGAAAATCAACCACGAGGGCAGCGGCCTCTGATCCCGTTTGCGGGACGTTTTGAATAACTCGACACCGCCAAGCCGGGAACGCCTGAGGCGCGCTGAGACGCCCAGCCGCGGCTTCGATTGGTGGGCGCTATTGTGACGATGTGACGATCTTGGGTCGCGCGCTCGTCGGCGTCGTCAGCCGGGCGAGGCCGCGGTTCATCTGTATTGGCGCCGCTCGCTCAAAATCATTTCTGGCTGACGCTTCGCGCCGCTTGCAAATCTGACCTGTGATCGGCGTCACGGCGCCGCCTGGCTTCAATGTTTAGCAAAAACCGGAGAAGTCGCTCCTCGGAGCGCTAGGCGCTCCATAGGCGTTGCACATTCGGCCTTGGACACTCGCCAGTTCGAGAGGAGCAGCTCGAAAGGAGATTGCCGTGAGTCGCTTCGAGAATCCGGTCCAGTTCGACAATGCGTATCCAAATGTGGCGCCCAGCCGGAGCACACTCAACACGCTCCTGCTGTTGGTCGCCCTGCTGGCCTATGCCGCGGGGTTCGCAATCCTCTATCCGATCGTCGCAAGCAGCGTGACGAAAAGCGTCTCCGAAGGCAACGACCCGGCGCTATTGCAGCTCGTCGGCCCTTGACTGTTCGGCTCGCCGCGGCCCGCGGCGACGGTTGGGCCGAACATCGCTAGCGATCTACGCCCAGCCGATCGGCGTAAGCGTGTTGAACGCCCTGAGGGTCCGTCACCACGTGCTCGCCGTCTTGACCGCAATGAATCCATTGTGGCCCAATCGGCGCCTTGCCCCAGCCGCCGGGGATATCCAGCATGTAGGCCGGCGTCGCCAGCCCCGAGAGGCGCGCGCGTAAGACCCGCATCAAGTCCTGCCCCTTGGCGATCGGGACTCGCCAATGCGCCGTGCCAGGCGCGAGATCGCCATGATGCAGATAATAGGGCTTCACTCCCGCCTCCACGAAGGCGCGCATGAGGTCGATGAGCGTTTCCGCGTTGTCGTTGACCCCCTTTAAGAGAACACTTTGACTGACCAGCATCGCTCCTGCGGCCGCAAGGCGGCGACAGGCCGCGCGGGCGCCTTCCGTCAGTTCGCGCGGATGATTGGCGTGCACCGCCACCACCGTCGTCTTGCCTTCGGTCATTAGCGCGCGCGCCATTGACTTTGTCATCCGCTCCGGCGCGGCGACGGGCAGGCGTGTATGCCAGCGCAGCACCTTCACGTGGTCGACTGCCGCAAGCGCCTGGGCAGTCTCGGCGATCCGGCGGGGCGAAAGGGTCAAGGGATCGCCGCCGGTTAGGATGACCTCCCAAATCTCCGAGTGCGCCTTGAGGTATTCGAGCGCAGCGGCGAAGTCGGCGGCGCTGAGTGCCCCCGACCCGGGCCCAACACGCTCGCGGCGGAAGCAGAAGCGGCAATAGACCGCGCAAACCGCGACCAGCTTGATCAAAACCCGATCGGGGTAGCGATGCACAAGCCCCTTGACCGGGCTCCTGGGATCGTCGCCGATCGGATCGTCGCGCTCGGCTGGATCGCGGATGAGCTCACGCGGGTCCGGCACGAACTGACGCGCGATGGGGTCGGCGGGATCGCTGGGCTCGATGAGGTCGGCCAGCTCCGGCGTGAGCCCGATCGCATAACGCTTGGCGACGGCCTCGAGCTCCGGAAGTCGTTCCCGCTCGGCAAGTCCCGCTTCGACGAGATCGTCGGGGGTGGTCAGGCGTCGGCGTTGAAGTGCTGAGGTCATTCGGCTTTCGCGTGACGAGATACATGCGCTGTCGCGCGCGGAGCGCGACGCTCGGCTCGATGCGCCAGTTACGGGAACGCGCGCGGCGTCGCAAGGCCGCCCTAGCATCTGAGCCGCGCTTTCCAAAGCCCAAGGAAAAAGGCAAAGGTGCATCTCGCTATCGTCGGCTCATGATGAGGGGCTTGCCCGCCGACCCAAGCCAGGGCGCCGCCTCGCGAACCAAAAGCGTGTTAGAGGGAGCCATGCAGAACGATCGCAATCCCCGTTGGGTCTATACCCAGACGATCAAGATGTTTGCCGCGCCCGCTTCCCCGCCGTTCGAGGACGAGGACGCGCTCGAGCGGGATTGGGGCCGGGTCTGGGGCATCGACAACGATGTCGGGCAAATCCGCAGCATTCTCGTGCACCGGCCCGGGCCCGAGATGGCGGTGGTCGATCCAGCGAAGCGTATCCCTGAGATCGGCTCGTTCGGCGACGTCGATGAGGGGTGGTACTTCCAGAGCGAGACGCCGCCTGACCTGCCGGCGATGCAGGCGGAGCACGACGCGATGGTCGGGGCGCTCAAGGCTGCCGGCGTCGAGGTCTTTCACGCCGAAGGCGTCGAGGGCGGGCGGCTGAAATCCTGCTACACCCGCGACCCGCTGATCATGGTCAAGGGCGGCGCGATCGTTTGCCGCATGGGCGCGCGCATCCGTCGGGGCGAGGAGCTGGCGACCACTCGGACCCTCGCCAAAATTGGCGTGCCCATCCTGCGCACCATTTCGGGCACGGGCGTCATGGAGGGGGGAAGCTTCGCCTGGATCAACAGCGCGACCGCTGCGATCGGCCTCGGCGTGCGCGTCAACCGCGACGGCGCGCTCCAGGTCGCGGAGGTCCTGAAGCGGCAGGGAGTTGAGCTCCTGATCGTCGATCTCACGGGCTACGACATCCATCTCGACGTATCGTTTCTGATGGTCGACGAGGATCTGGCTTTGGTGAACCCGTTCGGTCTACCCTTTTCCTTCATGGAGGAATTAAAGGCGCGCGGCGTCCATCTCGTCGAGATCGATCCAGCCGACGATCCCTGGATCAACAACTCGCTCGCAATCGCCCCTGGTCGGCTGTTGATGCCGGAGGGCGCGAGCAACCGTACGCTCGACGCGCTTGCCCGGCATGGCGTGACTTGGACGGCGATTCCCTACGCCGCGATGCACAAGAATGGCGGCGGCGTCCATTGCTCGACAACGCCGCTCAGGCGGGACAAGGTCTGAGGTCTTTGGAGCGTCGGAGGGCCGCCTGACCGATCTGCCCAGCCAAGCGCAAGTTGTCATCGTCGGCGGAGGGATCGTCGGCTGCAGCGTCGCCTATCACCTGACGCTCCGCGGCTGCACGGACGTTCTGCTTCTGGAACGAAAGCAACTCACCTGCGGAACGACCTGGCACGCCGCGGGGCTGGTGGGACAGCTTCGCGCCACGCGAAATCTGACGAGGCTCGCGCAATATACGACCGAGCTTTACGCGACGCTTGAAGAGGAGACAGGCCAGTCGACGGGCTTCCGTCAGATCGGTTCGCTCGCCGTCGCCACAAGCGACGGCCGCATGGAGGAATTGAAGCGGGGCGCGTCCATGGCGCGCTCGTTTGGCCTGCAGGTCGATATTGTCAGCGCGGAACGGGCTCTTCAGCTCTGGCCCTTCCTCAACGCCGATGATCTCCTGGGCGCGGTGCATCTGCCCAAGGACGGCCAGACCAATCCGATCGATACGGCGCAGGCGCTGGCGAAGGGCGCGCGGAGCCGCGGCGCGCGAATCGTCGAAGACGCCAAGGTTGATGAGATCGTGGTCGAAAACGGCAAGGCGGTCGGCGTGCGGGGGAGCTTCGGCGACATTCAGGTCGACGTCGTCGTGAACTGCGCTGGCATGTGGGCGCATGAACTCGGCGCGAAAGCTGGCGCCGCCGTGCCTTTGCACGCGGCGGAGCACTTCTACATCGTCACGGAGCCGATCCCGGACCTCCCGCGGCGCCTTCCCGTGCTGCGCGACGCAGACAGATGCGCCTATTTCAAAGAGGACGCGGGCAAGCTTCTTGTCGGATGGTTCGAGCCTGTCGCCAAGCCCTGGGGAATGAACGGCATTCCCGAGAGCTTTGCGTTCGACCAGCTGCCGGAAGATCTCGAACACATCGAGCCTCTGCTCGAGGCCGCGATCCATCGTGTTCCGGCGCTCGGCAAGACCGGCGTCCAACTTTTCTTCAACGGACCCGAAAGCTTCACGCCCGACGACCGCTACCTGCTTGGCGAGACACCGGAGGTTCGCAACCTGTTCGTGGCGGCGGGATTCAACTCGATCGGCATTCAGTCAGCCGGCGGCGCGGGGAAGGTCCTGTCCGATTGGATCGTCGACGGGCATCCGCCCATGGATCTGTGGGACGTCGACATCCGCCGCATGGCGCCGTTCCAGCGAAACCGCGCCTATCTGCGCGATCGCACGACGGAGACCCTGGGGCTGCTCTATGCCGTGCACTGGCCTTTTCGTCAGCCTGAATTGGCGCGTGGCGCGCGCCGTTCTGCGCTGCATGATCGGCTCAAGGCGGCGGGCGCCTGCTTTGGCGAGGCCGCAGGCTGGGAACGCCCGAACTGGTACGCGCCCGACGGAGAGGCGCCGCAATACCAATACGCTTATGGGCGGCAGAACTGGTTTCCGTTTTCGGCGGAAGAACATCGCGCGGTTCGCGAGGCGGTCGGCCTGTTCGACCAATCGTCGTTCGCCAAATTTGTCGTCGAGGGGCGGGACGCGGAGACAGTCCTGAACTGGATCTCGGCAAACGATGTCGCCGTTCCTGTCGGCAAGATCGTGTACACCCAATGGCTCAATGAACGCGCCGGCATAGAAGCTGATGTGACCGTCACAAGAGAGGCCGACGATCGCTATCTCGTTGTGACGGCGGCGACCTCTGAGACACGCGATCTGGCTTGGCTCAAGCGCAACGTCCCGGAGAATGCGCGAGTCGGCGTTCATGATGTGACCTCTGGCCAGGCGGTCTTGGGCGTCATGGGGCCGCGCGCTCGCGACCTGCTTCAGCCCCTCACCGACGCCGACCTCTCGAACGAGGCTTTCCCGTTTGCTGCGTCTCAGGTCATCGACCTCGGCTACGCTCGCGTGAGAGCGAGCCGCATCACCTACGTAGGCGAACTCGGTTGGGAGCTTTATATCCCGACCGAATTCGCTCAGGGCGTCTATGACGTGATCAGCGAAGCCGGGAGTCCATTCGGTCTCAAGCTCGCCGGCTACCACGCCATGAACTCGCTACGCATCGAGAAGGGCTATCGCCATTGGGGCCACGACATTACGGATGAGGACTCTCCGCTCGAAGCTGGCCTCTCTTTTGCGATCGCGATGGGCAAGCCAGGAGGCTTCATTGGGCGCGAGGCTTTGCTCCGCCGGAAAGAGCGAGGGCTGACCCGCCGACTCGTCCAATTCGTCATGCAGGACGTCGAGCCGCTGCTTTATCACAACGAGCCGATCCTTCGCGACGGCGAGATTGTTGGACGCATTACGTCAGGCATGTTCGGCCACACGATCGGCCGCGCCATCGGTCTCGGCTATGTCGAAAATGGCGGTGAGGCTGTGACGCCGGAATTCATCCAAAGCAGCCAGTTCGAGATCGAGGTGGCGGGCGAGCGGTTTCGCGCCAAGGCTTCGCTCAAGCCTCTGTACGATCCCGAAAACCTGCGGGTGAAGGATATCGAGGCGCGAGCATCGAGGCCGGTCGCCTGAACCTGCGAGAGCCATGGCCGACGACATCGAACTTCAAAGAAACAGGCTGCCCCGTAGTCTTTACGCCGAAACTGCGCGGGACGCGGTCGCGGCCCCTCCGCTTCGCGGCGACAAGCGGGTCGGCGTCGTCGTGGTCGGCGGCGGGTTCACGGGGCTGTCGACGGCCCTGCACCTTGCGCAGCGCGGCGCCGATGTGACGGTTTTGGAAGCTCGCGAGCCGGGGTGGGGCGCGTCCGGCCGCAATGGCGGCCAGGTTAACCCGGGGCTCAAGCATGAACCTGATGAAATGGAGCGTCGTTTCGGCCGCGATTTGGGACGGCGAATGGCAGCGCTGGCGGGCGGCGCGCCGGACCGGGTCTTTTCGCTCATTCGAGAGCTTCAGATCAGATGTGAGGCAAACCAAGGCGGCACGATCCGCGCCGCCTTCTCGAAGCGCTCGGAGACGTTTCTCCGCCGCGCCACGGCAGGCTGGAAGGACCGCGGCGCCCCTGTCGAATTGCTGGAGCGCGAAGCGATCGCCCGGACAACCGGCGCGGACCGTTACCTTTGCGGAGCGCTCGATCGAAGGGGCGGTTCGGTCAATCCGCTTGGCTATGCCCGCGGGCTGGCCGATGCGGCGATTCGCGCCGGCGCCGCCATCCACGGCGGCGCCAAAGCGATCAGGGTCGAAAGGCGAGGCGCTTCATGGGCCGTTGTGACCCCGGAAGGGACCGTTGCCACAGACTGGCTCGTGCTTGCGACGAATGGATACACCGACGGACTCTGGCCAAGCCTTAAGCAAACGATCATCCCGGTCTATAGCGGCATCGTGGCGACCGAGCCTCTCCCGGAGGACGTCGCCAAGCGGATCTTGCCGATGCGTACCGTTCTCTATGAGCACGAGGACATCACGGTCTACTATCGGCTTGACGTCTCCAACAGGCTCTTGATGGGTGGGCGCAGCCGGCTGCGGACGCTCGAAAGCCCGAACGATTTCCGGGATCTGATCGCCTACACGAAGCGGCTTTGGCCCTTTATCGGGAATCCTCGATGGACGCATGGCTGGAACGGCCAGTTGGCGCTCACTTTGGATCACTATCCTCATCTCACTGAGCCGGCCGACAAGGTCATCGCCTGTCTCGGGTACAACGGCCGTGGGATCGCGATGGCGACCGCAATGGGGGCTGAAATAGCCCGCCGCATCACCGGAACGCCCGCGGCGGAACTGGATATGCCAGTCAAGTCGGCTCTGGAGCCAATCCGGTTGCACCGCTTCTGGCCAATCGGCGTGACGGCGAGACTGGCCTACGGTCGCCTGATGAGGGCGATTGGAGTGTAAATCGCCGGACCAACGGCGTCCCGCGCAGGGTCGGGCGCTATCTGGGCCACCTTCTCGGTCATCAACCTCTTGGGAAGTGAGCGGCGCCGACGACACGCGACCCAGGCAGGGAATGCGCTCGTCTTTGAAATATTTATGCGCAGGCTGGCAGGCGCCCGGTCAACTCGCGGAGAGGTCAACACAAATTGATGTGCACTGCAGCAATCAGCGACTATATTTCTGACTGCGCTGACAGCCCCCCAGGGCGATGGCGATTGGCCATCGGGTTGAGCAAAACAAGGGGCGCGGCAGTTCAATCGCAGGTTTGGGTCTATGACAGCCGTCGTTCGGTTAGCTCTCGCGCGTCCCTACACCTTCGTCGTAATGGCGATTCTGGTGACGATATTTGGCGTGCTGTCGGCGATCCGGACCCCGACCGACATCTTTCCCAATATCGGCATTCCGGTCATCTCGGTCGTCTGGAGCTACACCGGCCTGCCACCCGATGAGATGGCTGGCCGAATCGTCTCGCCTTACGAGCGCGTCCTCTCCACCACCGTCAACGATATCGAACACATTGAGTTCGCAATCGTTCCCTGGGATGGGCGTTGTCAAAATCTTCTTCCAGCCAAACGTCAACATCAACGCCGCTCAGGCGCAGGTCACGTCGATTTCGCAAACCATCCTGAAGCAGCTTCCCGCGGGAGCCACCCCGCCGATCATTCTCGCCTACAACGCCTCGAGCGTCCCGATCATTCAGCTCGCGCTGTCAAGCGACTCTCTTTCCCAGGTGGAGCTCTTCGACCTCGCCATGAACTTCATTCGGCCGCAGCTCACGACAGTCGCGGGCGCTCAGCTTCCGTTTCCCTATGGCGGGGCGATGCGCCAGGTGCAGATCGATCTCGACCAGAATGCGCTGCGCGCCCACAACCTTTCGGCGATCGACGTCGGCGCCGCGCTAGCCTTACAGAACCAGATCAATCCGGTCGGCACGGAGAAGATCGGCCCCTACGAGTTCACCGTCGATCTCAATGATTCGCCGAAAGCCATAGCAGATTTCAACAATCTTCCGGTCAAGGTGGTCAACGGCACGGTCGTGTTCATGCGCGACATCGCCTATGTCCACGATGGCTCGCCGCCGCAGACCAACGTCGTTCAACTCGATGGGCGCAAGGGCGTTCTTATGTCGATCCTCAAGATCGGCTCGGCGTCCACGCTCGACATTATTTCCGGCATCAAGGCGCGTCTCCCCGCAATCGAAGCCACGCTTCCTCCGGGCGTCAACCTCAAGTTCGTCGCAGACCAGTCAGATTTCGTCAGGTCTTCCGTCGCCGCGGTCGTGCGGGAGGGGTTGATTGCGGCGACACTCACGGGGTTCATGATCCTCGTCTTTCTCGGCAGCTGGCGATCGACTCTCATCATCACGGTTTCGATACCGCTCGCTGTTCTGAGTTCGTTGACTGCGCTTTCGCTGCTCGGTCAGACCATCAATGTCATGACGCTTGGCGGCCTTGCTCTTGCGGTCGGGATCCTGGTCGACGACGCGACCGTCACGATCGAGAACATTAACCGCCACATGGAGCATGGCGAGGACATTTTGACCGCCATCACGATTGGCGCGCAGGAAATCATGCCCCCGGCGACGGTGGCTTTGTTTTGCATTTGCATCGCCTTCGTGCCGCTGCTCGCGCTTGGCGGCGTGGCCGGCTTCCTGTTTCGTCCACTCGCAATGGCTGTCGTCTTCGCGATGATCGCCTCCTACATTCTCACCTACACGCTCGTGCCGACCATGGCGCATTTTCTGCTCAGAAATCAGCATCATCATGGGGCGGGGGGCGATCCGGGCGAGCCGCGGCGCCTCGGGCTCTTTGGCCGCTTCCAGCAAGGGTTCGAGCATTATTTCGAAGGGTTTCGGCAGGGCTACCTCGGCCTCTTGCGACTGGCGCTCGCGCATCGTTTTGTCTTCGCCGGAGGCTTCGTCTGTTTTGCCTTGCTGTCTTTCGGCCTCGCGCCCTTTCTCGGGCAGGACTTCTTCCCTTCGATCGATTCGGGCGCGATCAAAATCCACTTGAGGGCGCCGACGGGAACGCGAATTGAGGAGACGACGCGGCTGACGGACGAGGTGGAACAGAAGATTCGTTCGATCATTCCGCCCGATCGGCTGGCGAGCGTCGTCAACAACATCGGTCTTCCGAGCAGTGGCATCAATCTGTCGTACCAAAACACGGGGACAATTGGCGTCTTCGACGCCGACATGCTTGTGAGCTTGCGCGAGGGGCCCACTCCGACTGACGCTTACATCAAGACCCTGCGGGAGCAGCTCCCGAAGGCCTTCCCAGGCGCGACGTTCTCGTTCCTTCCTGCCGACATCGTTAGCCAAATTCTTGACTTCGGCTCGCCGGCGCCGATCGACGTCCAGATCGCCGGCAATGACGTCAAAGCGAGCCGCGCCTTCGCCAACAAACTCTTGGCGAAGATTTGCCATGTTCCCGGAATTGCCGATCCACGCGTCCAGGAAGCTTTCCAGGACCCCGCTCTGAAGGTCGACTTCAACCGCGAATTCGCCGGCGTCGTCGGGCTCACCGAGAATGACGCCTCGACCAGCCTTCAGACGACCCTCTCGGGCAGCACGCAGACGGCCCCGACGTATTGGCTGAGCCCGACCAACGGCGTCTCCTACCCTATTTCGGTCCAAACACCCCAGTACGGAATCGATACGCTGGGAGACCTGAAATATGTGCCGCTGAGGACTTCCGATTCCACTCAGCTGCTTGGCGGTCTGGCGACGTTTTCGCCCGAACCGCTCGATGCCATTGCTTCGCATTATAACATCCGCAGCATTGTGAATATCTACGCGACGACCCAGGATCGGGATCTGGGCGGCGTCGCCGCCGATGTCCAAAAGATTGTCGATGACGCGCGCGGCCAACTGCCCAAGGGGTCGACCGTCACGATACGGGGGCAAGTGGCGACGATGCAGAGCGCCTACTATCAGTTGTTCATCGGCTTGGCGTTCTCCGCCGTGCTAATCTACCTGCTAATCGTCGTAAATTTCCAATCCTGGCTCGACCCTTTCGTGATCATCACCGCGCTTCCGGCGGCATTGGCCGGAATCGTATGGATGCTGTTCCTGACGCAGACGAGCCTGTCGGTCCCCGCCTTGACCGGAGCGATCATGTGCATGGGCGTGGCGACGGCGAACAGCATTCTTGTCGTCAGCTTCGCGCGCGAACAGCTTGCTGAAGGAAAGAACGCTGTCGAGGCCGCGCTCGAGGCTGGCGCCACGCGTTTCAGGCCGGTGCTGATGACCGCGCTCGCCATGATCATCGGCATGGCGCCGATGGCCATCGAGGCCGGGGAAAATTCGCCCTTGGGACGCGCCGTTATCGGCGGCCTCACGTTCGCGACTTTCGCGACGCTCCTGTTCGTGCCGACCGTGTTCTCGATCGCGCACCGAGCCAATCCGAACAAAGCCAAAGCCCAAGATAAAGCCAGACCCGCGGAGCCCCTCGTCGGGCTGCCCGCTCACGCCTGATCCGGAGCTCTTCCCATGTCCTCTGAATCCCCCGCCACTCCGCTCAAATCCAAGACGCGGCGCGTCCTGCTTGTGATCTGCGTTTTCGCGATCGGCGCGGCTGGCCTCGCCTTCTCCGGCATCATGGATCGCGCCAGGAGCAGACAGGAAGTCGCCGCCTGGACCGACGCCCAGACTGTTCCGACGGTGCGCGTCGTGCGGCCCGAGCATGGATCTCAAGAACAGGAGCTGGTCCTGCCCGGCAACGTCGCCGCCTTCAACACGGGCTCGCTCTTCGCCCGCGCCAGCGGCTACATCTCCGCCTGGAACAAGGATATCGGCGCGCATGTGACGAAGGGCGAGATCCTGGCGACGATCTCGGCGCCCGATCTCGACCAACAGCTCGAACAGGCCAAGGGGCAGCTCGTTCAGTTGCAGGCGGCGGTTCAACAGGCGCAGGCCAATGCGGACCTCGGCCACGTAACCGACCAGCGGACCGCGCAGCTTGTCGTTCAAGGCTGGCAGAGCAAGCAACAAGGCGACACCGACCGCTTGAACGCGGCGTCCCAGCTCGCGGCGCTCTCGGTCGCCAAGGCCAATGTCGTGGCGCAGCAGGCGGCGGTAAGCCGACTTAAGGAACTGACCGCCTTTGAACAGATCAGGGCGCCGTTCGACGGCGTCGTGACAGCGCGCAACGTCGATATCGGCGATCTCGTCAACGCAGGCGGCAACACGGGACGCGCCTTATTTCAAGTCGCTGACATCCACCGCATGCGCATTTACGTGAACGTGCCCCAAGCCTTCCTTGGCGAGCTTGCGCCGGGCATCAAGGCGACGCTGCACCTGCCCGGCCAGAAGGAGACCTTTGAAGCTGAGCTCGTGTCGACCTCGAACGCGCTGGCGGAGAACTCCCGCACGGCGCTCATCGAGCTGCAGGCGGACAATTCTGAGGGCAAGCTCTGGCCTGGCGCCTTCGCCGAGGTTCATTTCCACCTTCCGGCCGACCCAAACACGCTGACGGTTCCGCTGACGGCGCTGGTCTTCGGCTCTCACGGCATGCGGGTCGCCGCGCTCGACCCCGATGACAAGGTCGCGTTGAAGCCGGTCGCCGTCGGGCGCAATCTTGGGAATAAGGTGCAGGTCGAGTCCGGCCTCTTGCCGTCCGACCGGCTGATCGACAACCCGCTTGAGTTCATCCAGACTGGCGACAAGGTGAATGTCGCCAACCCGGCCCCGAACATGATTGCGCGCGACATCAAAGCCGCGCCGAACAAGCCGCCGAGCCTCTGAGCCGACGGCAGGCGGGTCGCGCGACCTGAAGTGGCGCGACCTCCTCAGACGGCGCGGCGAGCGGACGCCTTGATCACTGAGCGGGCGGCGGATTGTCCTGAGGTGGATCGCATTTGGCGTGCGCGCGCTTGACTTCCGCGAGACTGTGGAAGGTTCGGGAGGCGATGCTGGCGCAATAGTCGTCCAGCGAACCGTCCGCCGATGGACCGCCCGCGTCCGGCGGCGGCCCCTGAGAATCGGGAGGATCGTTGGGTCCCGGAACGACAGGCGAATGCTCGAACAGGCCCGGCGGATAGCCGTTGTCCGCTGCGAGCGCGGGGCTCGCCGCCAATGCGGCGACGAATGCGAGAAGCAAGCTCTTCATGGCGAAGCTCTTCATAACGAGAAAAGATGGCATTGCGTTGCGCGGACGGCAACCCATGGTGATTTTCGAAAAGGGCCGCGCTTGACAGGATTGGTCTCGAAGGTCAGTCCGCTCGGATGACCCTGCCCGCCCTGTTCACGCTTGGCACGCGCGGTTCGCCCCTGGCGCTCATCCAGGCGAACGAGGCCCGCCGCCGCCTGGCTCAAGCGCGAGGCTGGGAGATTGAGAGCATCGCGCTCAAGGTCATCCGCACGAGCGGCGACGCGATCCAGGACCGGCCGCTCGCCGAGGCCGGCGGCAGGGGCCTGTTCACCAGGGAAATCGACGCCGCGCTCCTCGCGGGCGCGATCGACGCCGCCGTGCACTCGGCCAAGGACTTGCCCTCGCTCATGCCCGACGGCGTCGTCATCGCCGCCTATCTGCCGCGCGAGGACGTGCGCGACGCGCTGATCTCGGTTTTGGCCGATCGGGTCGAGGAGCTGCCGCGCGAGGCGACGTTCGGCGCCGCGTCGCTCCGCCGTCAGGCCCAGGCGCTCAGGCTTCGCCCGGACCTCAAGCCGGTGCTCCTGCGCGGCAATGTCGAAACGAGGTTGCGCAAGGCCGAGTCGGGCGAGGTCGGCGCGACGCTGCTCGCGCTCGCCGGCTTGAATCGGCTCGGCCTCGGCGACCGCGCGCGCGCCGTGCTCGACGTCGACAAGTTCCTGCCCGCCCCCGGCCAAGGCGCGATCGCCCTTACCGCGCGGCGCGCCGACCCGCGCGCGCTCGAGGCGCTGAAAGCCATCTCGGACGGCGAGACTGCGGCGGCGCTGACGGCCGAGCGCGCCTTCCTGGCCGAGCTCGAGGGCTCGTGCCGCACGCCGATCGCGGGCCTCGCCCGCCTCGAGGACGGAAGGCTGAGAACTCAGGGGAGAAGTGCTGCGCACCGATGGCTCCGAGCGCTTCGACATCGCCGCCGAGGGCCCCCCTGCCGACGCCGAGAGTCTGGGGCGCGAGGCCGGGCGCGAACTAGCGGGGCGACTCCCGGAAGGCGTGCTCATCAGGGGCGGATAACGACTGTTGCACGGTATGTACAAGTGACATGAACGGGCCTCCCGCCGGCCGTTCGCGAACGCGTTCGAAATTCGTCCCCGCGTCTTCCGGACGAAAGATCGGCGTCGCGTGACAGTCACCCGTTCGGTGATAGAGTGGGGCGAAGGCGACTTTGGTTGAGGCGAAGCGGCCAAGCGCGGCTTTCGCGCTTCCAGCGCTCGCGCCCTGCTCGCCCATTGCGGAACCCGCGCAATTAAAGCGCGCGACAACATCGAACGCGAGGATGACGGCCATGGCCAACGAGAAGATGATGACGCAGATGTCGAGCAAGCCCGGCTTCATCGCCGCGCTCGACCAGAGCGGCGGATCGACCCCTGGCGCCCTGCGGCTCTATGGGATTCCGGAGAGCGAGTACAAGGGCGACGACGCCAAGATGTTCGAGCTCGTGCACGAGATGCGCGTGCGGATCATCACCGCGCCTTCCTTTACCGGCGACAAGGTCATCGCCGCGATCCTGTTCGAGCGGACGATGGACGGCGAGGCCAAAGGCAAGCCGGTCCCGACCTACCTGTGGGAGGAGCGCGGCGTCGTTCCGATCGTCAAGGTCGATAAGGGGCTTGCGGAGGAAAAGGATGGCGTGAGCCTCATGAAGCCGATTCCGGACCTCGACAAGCTCTTAGGCCGGGCGAGCAAGCTTGGCGTGTTCGGCACCAAGATGCGCTCGGTCATCAACCTCGCGTCGAAAACCGGCATCGCCGCGATCGCCAAGCAGCAGTTCGAATTTGGCGAGCAGATCCTAAGCCACGGGTTCACGCCCATCCTCGAGCCCGAAGTGTCGATCAAGAGCCCCGACAAGGCTGGCGCCGAGCGCATCCTGCTCGACGAATTGACCAAGGGGCTCGACTCCTTGCCGGCTGGGCAGAAGGTCATGTTCAAAGTGACCATACCGGAGACACCCGACTTCTACGCGCCGTTGATCAAGGACAAGCGGGTCGTGCGCGTCGTCGCGCTGTCCGGCGGCTATACGCGGGACGACGCCTGCGAGCGTCTCGCCAAAAATCACGGCATGATCGCAAGCTTCTCGCGCGCGCTCGCCGAGGGCCTCAAGCGTTCGATGTCGGACGCCGAGTTCGACAAGGAGCTCGGCAAAGCCATCGATGAGATTTATCAGGCCTCGACGATCAAGGTCTGAGCGGCCGCCCGCCGCACTCGAGGCGCCGCGACCGGCCATGTCTCTGATGGGCGAATTCGAGGTGGTTGACTTGACGGTCTTTTCCGTTGCTGGCGCTCTTCCCGAGGCTTGCCAGCCGGAGGGCGGATGTCGCCAAGGACCGGGGGTCTCGTCGGCCGGATCGAAGGCAGGCCGGGGCTTCCCGTCCTTGAGCCGACCCGGCCGGCTCATTGGCAATGGGCGGTTCTCGCTTGACTCAACCCGGCTAAGGCGCGTTTCTGGCGCGCGTCGGGCGGCCGCTCGCCATCGACCGTGTCGGGCTGTTGCGGTCGCCAACGGGGGAACATCGCGATGACCGCCGCCGATGGCGTCGTCTTTCTGTTCGACGTCGACAATACGCTCATCGACAACGACCGGATTCAAGCGGACCTCCGCGAACGTCTCAAGGCGGCGCATGGCGACCGCACTTGCGCGCGATATTGGGAAATATTCCAGGAGCAATGGGGCGTTATGGCCTACGCCGACTATTTCGGGGCCCTCGCGCGGCTGAGACTCGAAGATCCGTACGATCGGGAGCTTCCCGTCACCGCGAACTGGCTCTTGGACTATCCGTTCGCCGATCGGCTCTACCCGAGCGCCCTTGATGCGGTGGAGCATGTGCGGCCGTGGGGGTCCGCAGTCATTCTGTCCGACGGCGACGCCGTCCTTCAACCGCGAAAGATTGCGCGCTCAGGCCTATGGAAGGCGTTCGCGGGCGAAGTTCTCATCTACGTCCACAAGGAGAAAAGTTTGGAGGACGTGGAGCGTCGCTATCCGGCTGCTCATTACGTGCTCATTGACGACAAGACCCGGATCCTCGCCGCGGTGAAGGCGGCCTGGGGCGATCGAGTCACCACTATCTTTCCGAAGCAGGGCCACTTCGCGATTCAAGAGCCGCCGCGCGACGGCGTGCGGGTCGACGAGACAATCGAGGCAATTGGCGATTTGCTCGAGCATGATTTCTCGAATCTGAAATCATGAGCTCAGGCCGAGAGAGGTCAGAGCTTGGCTGAATTGGCCGATGGAAGACGCTTGACCCGGTTCATTCCAGGCCTGCGGCGGATCAAGGCCTATGGCTTCAAAACGGGGGGCGCGAGAACGGCGGGAGGTGAACCGCTCTCGCGCCTGCCCCGAACGTCCGAAGACGCAAGATGGCTTCCTTAGCGGATAGACGCGTTTGTTCGCGGGTGGGGGTCGCGAGACGCGCCAAAAGGAGGCCGATCAGGCTTCTTCGGCGTTGTCGTCTTCGGACTGCCGGTCCTCTTCGAGGATGCGCTCGGCGATCAGTCCCGAATTCTCTCGAATGGCGCGCTCGATTCTGTCGGCCATCTCCGAATTCGTCTTCAGAAAGGCTTTGGCGTTTTCCCGGCCCTGGCCGAGCCGGACGCTGTCGAAGGAAAACCAGGCGCCCGACTTCTCCACCACGCCCGCCTTGACGCCGAGGTCGATCAGTTCGCCAGCCTTCGACACGCCTTCGCCATACATGATGTCGAATTCGACCTGCTTGAACGGCGGGGCGACCTTATTCTTGACCACCTTGACCCGCGTCTGGTTGCCGACCACCTGCTCGCGCTCCTTGATCGCGCCGATGCGACGAATGTCGAGGCGGACGGAAGCGTAGAACTTGAGCGCATTGCCGCCCGTCGTCGTCTCGGGCGAACCATACATGACCCCGATCTTCATCCGGATCTGATTGATGAAGATGACCATGGTGTTGGAGCGCGAGATGGAGGCGGTGAGCTTGCGCAACGCCTGGCTCATGAGGCGCGCCTGCAATCCCGGCTGCGAATCGCCCATTTCGCCCTCGATCTCTGCCCGCGGCGTCAGCGCCGCGACCGAGTCGATGACCAGCACGTCAACCGCGCCCGAACGCACCAGCGTGTCGGTGATTTCGAGCGCCTGCTCCCCGGTGTCGGGCTGGGAAATCAGGAGATCGTTGAGGTTGACGCCAAGCTTGCGCGCATAGACGGGATCGAGCGCATGTTCGGCGTCGACGAAGGCGCAAACGCCGCCCTTTTTCTGCGCTTCCGCGATCACATGCAGCGTCAGCGTGGTCTTGCCCGACGATTCGGGTCCATAAATCTCGATCACCCGGCCGCGCGGCAGGCCGCCGACGCCAAGCGCGATGTCGAGCCCGAGCGATCCCGTGGGCACCGTCTCGACCTCGAGCGCCTTCTGCTTGCCCAGGCGCATGATCGAGCCCTTGCCGAACGCCCGTTCGATCTGCGACAGGGCGGCGTCGAGCGCCTTGGTCTTGTCCACGCTGGTCCCTTCCACGAGGCGAAGATTAGGTTGTGTCATAACCATCGTCCTTCTGTCACGGGCAGCGTCTGATCCGCAATCGCGGTTTTGCGCCTCCCCCCGATGAGGGCAGTATGTGCACGGTTTGTTCTCGGACGCAAGTTCTTTTTTTGTCCCGATTATGCACTTGACATAACGAGGACAAAAACGGTAAACGGCGCGTGACAGGCCGGCGCTTAGGTGTTGCATTTGTATCCAGTCGACTATATTATCGATCTTATTGCGGAAAATCGA
The DNA here is from genome assembly GCA_963696665.1 of uncultured Alphaproteobacteria bacterium. GTDB lineage: Bacteria > Pseudomonadota > Alphaproteobacteria > Rhizobiales > Beijerinckiaceae > Roseiarcus. Next base: position 83,112 of record CAVOLE010000024.1, on the reverse strand, counting down.
CCACGACCCGTTGACGGCCTCGCCGAGTTAACGGATTAAAGGAGATTGCCCTTTAGGCATGAACGGAAAGCTCGGGAAGTCCCGGGTTTTTTTGTTGAGTGAAAATTCCTCATGGAAGTCAAAGACTTAATTGCTGAGTTTTCAAAGAGAAAATCTTTTCCTATCGATTTGAAAGATGTGCAGGATGCAATCAGGGCGCGGGGGGGGTAGAAGACGAAATTTATTATTTTTATGACGTTGAGTTAGACCAGAATATATTTGTGGGACTTATTCACTCAGAAGAAATACCTTGGGGTGAGGAAGTAAAAATTATGCATACAATAACGTATGCTAAAATGGGAGAAGAGATGGAGCGTCTCGACTGTTGCAAGGAGATGTTTCATATACTTTACCCAAATCATTTTCAATCTAATACATTAAAAGGTGTTGATCAACTTATTGCTGAATTATTGTTACCCGGTGATTTCCCACAAATTATGAAAAATGGCCCACACACTAATTATACCATTGAGTTCTTCCGTAAACCTGCTGCGCCCCGCATTGACCGAAGGCAAAATCTCGATTGAGATAATAGTGGAGATGGCAGAACTGCCTTTATTTGCTGTTACCACCGCGAAGAGCGACCGTTGGCCAGAGTTTCACGCACATTTGATCAAGCGCTACGATAAGGTTGTCATGTGAGCAACGACGAACTTCGGCCCGACGAAGTAGTTCTGAGGATGGATAAGGCCGTGAAACGAGCGTTGAACACTCCCCGTTTGCCAACCAAGGAACTGATCGGCAAAACCGAGCGCGCGCAAAGCCAACGCGAGACTAAGACAGTTAGAGCGCGTCAAAAAAAGCCAAAGGCACCCTAGTTTTGGCTCGGTTCCGATTGAAGCGCTCCAGGACTAACGGCGTCATGCGCGGCGGAATTCTTGCCGAGGACCTTGTAATGCTGCGCCTCGTCCGTGTTCAAGTCACTGTCCAAAACCACCGTCTTGCCAATTACCGTCTTTAGCGTGTCGATAGTTAGGTCCTCCAACGGACACCGCGCGTCCTCCACGCTCTACCATCGTCAACACCTTGCGCTTCGTCGCTGTGCCTCGCCTGGACTGCCAGCCTTTACCATTGACGAATACGTCGTCGGGCTTGCCAATGAACGTCTCGTCAACCTCGACCGTCTTACCCTTCCCGCCTAGGGGTTCCGGGTCCCGGTCTGCCATAGCCTCGCGCACACGGTGCGCCATAAACCACGCCGTGCGATAGGAGCCAAGGCCAAGCATCCGCATTAACTGGTGCGCTGATACGCCCTTTTTGCTGGCGGCCATCAAGCGGAACGCCAGCGCCCACTTGTGAAGCGGGATATGGCTGGACTCCATTACGGACCCGACTGTAACCGTGAACGGTTTAAGGCAAGCGTTGCACTGGTACATGCCGGGGCGGTGCGACTTGCCCTTAATGAGCGTTGCCTGATCGATCACACCGCAATGCGGGCATATCGGCTTGCCATCGGACCAACGGATTGACTCGAAATAGGCGCGGGCGGCGTCCTCATTGCTGAAGACCGGGTCGGTCAGATCGAAGGCCATGGAAAAGCTCCTATGACCGAACAATGACAGAACATCGATATTATGTCAAGTGCATAATCGCCCTATTGATGATTCTCGAAGAGCGTTATTAACGCCAGCGCAATGCTTTGACATCGCTAATTCGTGGTTCATAAACCTGGGGTCAGAGGCTCAAGTCCTCTCCGGGGCGCCATTTAAATCAATGACTTAAGCCGAACTGCCCGACCTTCGCAAACCTTTGTGTCCGCCCAATGGATGGGGGCGGCGGACGTTCTTTTATCAAGCGGGTCGCTTTACGCCGGGGCTGCCCGACGACGAGCATAAAGACCGCGGGGAATTGTGGGCGTTTGCCGTGTTCGTTCGGCAATCATCTCAGCCACCGCGGTGATGTTCAACGGCAGATGCGATCGGCCGGCGATTTCTGAGTGGGCAAAAACGGTCATTGCCTCGAAGGGCGATAACACCTTTGGAGGTCCAAACTGAATTGATTGTTTAGCCGAGTAGCGGATGTTCAAGTCGAGGAACAAGCCTTGCACCGTGAGGCGCTTCCCATCTGGCGTCGAGACGCGAGCCGCCGGATAGGCGCTTTTCTGCGAGTCCCGATACGCCTGGCGATAGATCGGCCGGAGGTCGCTGCGGAAGGTCCGCAACCCATTGGTCACGACGTCCGGCAAAGCACCGTAAACACGTAAGAGAAGCGCGAGCGCCAGCTCCATCAAATCTTCGAAATCATAGGTGACCGCCGGCCCACGCCCTTCGAGCCTGACTGTCCGTTTGTCGAAGGGAATTCCCAGCCGCCGCAATGATTTGACGTAGTGATTGAACGTCGATTTGCTCACCCCTCCGCGAAGCCCGAGTTCGGTCAGCAGCCAAATCGCTTGACCATGGGTAAGCGCGAGCTGCGGAACCTGGTGTTCCTCGTTCGCTCTTCGAATTGGGCGATGAGGTCTCGGCATTGCCAGCACCAACGATGCGCTAGCTTCCCCTCGATCTTGGCGTCGGCGCCCCCGATCGCGTGGCCAGCCAAGAGACGATATGCGCTTTGGGAACGAGATCGTCGAGCAGGTCGATGGCCGCTTCCGCGACCTTGGGTTCGTCGAAGAACTCGATGACCAAAGGGAGATCGACGTTGAGCCGCAAAATGTCGTCGGCGCGGACCTCGCCGCCTGCGCCGAAGCCGGCTATGCCGCGAAAAACGGTGACCCCCTGCACGGCGTGCCGATCCTGCAGAAGGGTGAGAATCTCCTGCATCAGCGTCTTGCGCTTTCCGTGATCCGCCTCGCTGAGATAGATGCGCACCATCAGCATGTCGTTGCTCACCTGATCCTCCCGTCATAGGTTTCTTGCTATGTAGGCTCCCCCAAACGCTGCGATAAAGCCGAGACCCACCGAGAGGACCACATAGAGCGCCGCTTTGAAGACTTCGCCCCCTTCGGCGAGCAAAAGTGTTTCCATCTCGAATGTCGAAAATGTCGTATATCCACCCATGAAGCCGGTCAGAATGCCAGTCCGCAACGCTGGCGCGAGCGTGAGGCGCTCAAGCGTCTCGACGAAGAGGAAGCCCATGAGGAAGCTTCCCATGATGTTGACGCTCATCGTAGCGTAGGGAAAGTCGCGCCCGTAGACGGCCTGCACGAGGTTCGTCTGCCCGAACCTTGCCCAGCAGCCAAGAACGCCGAAAAGGGCGATTGCGGCGTAGGTCCACATTTTTTCGTCTCGTCTCATCTCATCCGATCAGAAGAGTGTTAGCCCAAGGATAAGCACCAGCAGAAGGCCGATCAGACTAAGGTAGAAATTCAGGTGGCCGGACTGCAACAGCCTCAGCTTGCCGGCGAGGTCGTTCACGGCTCTGACTGCGGGCTGAAACAGCCAAGGCCCGAAGATCGGCGCGACGTCGTGCTCGAACACCAGCTTCTTCACGAAATATCCGCCAGCGCCGGCGTCGCGCTCGGTGTCGGCTGTCGGGCGATAGACGAAACTGTAGAAGGTTCGCATCGCGTTCGAGAACGTTAGCGCAGTCGTAGAGGCAAGCGCCGGATCCGGAGAGAGGCCGCCATACCATACGGCTGTCCGACGGATTGCGCGGCGAGAGCTAGCGGCGACCAGAATGATCGGCAGCAGCGCCAAGAGCGGCATGACGACGATGAGCAAGGTCGGCGAGGTGAAGGCGAACTTTGCCGTGAGCGGAACCAGCAACAGTCCGTCGCGCATCTGAGACGCCGTCGCGACCCCAAACGGCGCCGCCGCGGCGCGATCGAGGGCTTGAAGCCACCACGGCATGCCGACGCCGAGCGCCAGAACGAAAAGTCCCAATACGCCTACCGAGCCGGAATAGGCGAGTTGGATCGGCGGCCGCTCCTTGGGGTTGCGCGATAGCACGCCAAGGCCCACGAGCTTGACGAAAGTCGCGAAAGCGACAGCCGCGGTTAGCGCAAGCCCGGCGCCGGTCAGGGCAAGCACAAGACGGCCGCCGAGGGTGGGAAGGTGAAAGCCCTGGAAAACCGTCTGGAACACGAACCACTCGCTGACGAAACCCGCCGTTGGCGGCATCGCCGCAAGGCTCATAGCCGCAAGCAGAGCGCCAATCCCGAGCAACCAATGGCTGCCGGCGCCGCTATAGGCGATGTGATAGCCGCCGCCCGCCTTCTTCATCGCGTCCGCAGTGAGGAAGAGCGTCCCTTTGGCGAGGGCGTGGCCTGCGAGGTGGAGGAGCGCTACGATCCAGGCGAGACCGGCCAGATCGTTGAGATGATAGGTCCGGAAGATCAGCGCGGCGCCGAGAGCGACGACAGCGATCGAGGCGTTCTCGGCGGATGAGAAGCTCAGCAGAGATCGCCAGTCGTCCTGCTGGAACGCATAAAGGATAGTGAGGATTGCGCTCAGCGTCGCCACGACGATCACGATCACCGCGAGCGCGGGGAAGGCGCCGTCCGGCGCGGGCGGGAGCCAATTGGACAGGGCGCGCGACAGGGCAAAGAAGGCGGCGTTGAGGACGACGCCCGACATGATCGCGCCCGACGCGCCACCCCCGGAGCCATAGGCTCCGGGAAACCATTCGTAGAACGGCAGGAGACCGAGCTTGGCTCCGAATCCGATGAGGAAGAGGAGGCCAATGCCGACCTGCGCGGGCTCGGAAAGACCGACCGCGGCGACATTGAAATCGGACAGTTGAAGAGACGAGATGCGCGCGCCCAAAATCGCGATCGCAAGGACGAGCGCGACTGCGCCGACTTCGAGCAGCGCCAACATGAACAGGACGGTTCGGCCGCGCGACGGCTCGAGGTTTTCGGAAAGAATCATCACCGCGCCGCCCAGGCTCATCATTTCCCAGGCGATCAAGAGCGCGGCGCCATTCTGGAGTTCCGAACACGCCGAGGGCGCCGAGAAGGCTCATTGCCGCGCCGAACAGCCATCCGCGCGCCCCGCTCGCCGAGGGTGAAGCGAGCGCGCAAGCGAAGCCGGTAGGCGCAAGGCCGAAGCCCATCAGCCACAGACCTTCCGGATCGATGCGGAAGGAGATCGGTTCGCCGATCAGCGCGGTCGGCAGGACGATCGTCGGACTTCCAGCCGGCAGGCTGGCGATTGCCGCCAAAATTCCCGCTGCGACTCCGACAACGAGGAGAATGCGGCTCAGCGTTGACGCGCCCGCAACGGCCAGAATAGCGCCAGCGGCCCAGAGCAGAGCGGCGAGCGTGAGAAGCTCACTGACCACCGAGCCGCCCTCCTCTGACGCGCTGAGGGGCGCGCTCGAGAAACATGAGCAGCCCCTCCATGATGGCGGCGGGGTTCGGCGGGCAGCCGGGCAGATAGACGTCGACCGGAAGGACGCCGTCGAGGCCGGTCCCGCAGGCATAGTTGCCGCCGGCAATTCCACCCGATACGGCGCAGGTCCCGACCGCCATCACCCACCTCGGCTCGGGCATGGCGTCGTAAGCCGCTTTGAGCGGGTCATGCATGGCGTTGGTGACCGGCCCGGTGACGAGGAGCAAGTCGGCGAAACGAGGCGAGGGCGTGAAGAAGACGCCGAGCCGGTGGAGATTGTAGAAGGGATTGTTGAGCGCCTGAAGCTCGGATTCGCATCCGTTGCAGGAGCCGGCGTCGACATGGCGGATGTGCAGGCTGCGCCGGAAGGCCTTGCGCTCCAACGTCGCAGGGACGGGCGACTCCTTCGCCGTCTCCGACCAGACAAGATCGCCGCGCTCGCGGACGCCGAACGCCCAATCGTTGGAGGGTCGCATGGCGCCAGTCGGGCACGCTTCGGTGCACAGGTTGCAGACGATGCAGCGTCCATAATCGACCGCGAGCGCTCGCTCGCGCGCTTCGATCGCGCGCGTCGGGCACACGTTTGCGCATTCCTCGCAGCCCTCGCTGCAGGCGTCGGCGTGATAGCGGGGCATGCCGAACACGCCCTCTTGCCCATCGTTACGGCCTTGCTTCGGCCAGTCGGTCGTCGCCTTTCCGCTGGCGAGGCCAAATAGAGTCCAGAGCGCCATGGTTGGTCCCTATCGGTCGCAGCCGGCGATGGTCAGACCGAAGCTGGCTTCATTGATCGCGTAATCCATCATGTTGGTGTCATGCACGGTGAAAGGAAAAGCCCGCCAATTGGAGAAGGAGGGAGACTTGATCTTGACGCGCGCGAGTTTGCCGCCAGCGCCGACATGGATTGCATAGAACAGCGACCCGCGCGGCCCTTCCGTCCAACCGAGGCCTTCTGATAAGGGCGCAGGCTCGCAGGCCGCGCGGATCGGCCCAGGCTCGAGCAGCAGCAAAACCCGCTGGCAGAGAACGAACGAAGCTTCGACCTCGGCGATGCGAACCCGCTCGCGCGCATAGGCGTCGCCTTCTTTGAGCGTCGTCACGGTCAGCGGCAACTCGGCGTAATGTGCGTAGGGGTGGTCTCGACGCAGATCCCGATTAAGCCCTGATGCGCGCTCGATCGGGCCTGTGGCGCCCTGATCGAACGCGATCCTCTCCGGAAGGAGGCCCGTCGTGATGAGGCGATCGAGATGGCTCTCGGAAGTCTCGAGCCGGCCCACATAGGCGACGAACTCTTCCCTCAGGCTTTCGAGCGCGTCGCCGAGCCATTTCCCTGGATCAAGGTCGCGCCGCAGCCCTCCGGGGATCAGCACGTTGCGAAGGAAGCGGCTGCCGGTCAGCCGCGCATTGAGCTGCTTTGCCGTCTCTTCGAGCAGCTTGCCCTGCGCCTCGCCCACCTTGAGCGTCGTCGTATGGCAGAGGTGGCCAAGGTAGTGCAGGTGATTGTACAGGCGCTCTAACTCGGCGATGAGCACCCGGAGCGCCTTGGCCCGGACCGGCGGCTCGCAATTGGCCGCGCGTTCGACCGCCTCGCAATAGGCAAGAGCATGCGCCACTGACCCAACGGCGGAGACACGCTCGGCGATCACCACGGCGCGTTCAACGTCGGCCCCCTCGAAGCATGTCTCCATGCCGCGGTGCTTGAAGAAAAGCCGCGGCTGATAATGGATGATGTGCTCCCCGGCATAGAGGAACGTGAACTCTGCTGACTCGACGACGTCGGCGCGGATAGGTCCAAAAGGCAGCTGTTGGACATCGCCGGCGTCCACGTGCGGCAGATGCGGCCGCCCATTCACGAAACCATTGCCGTTGAGGCGGGTTCCGCCGTCTCGCAGCACAAGGGGATAGGGCTCTGGGTGACCGGAGAACCTCAGCCCCTGGAGGTCCATCATCTCGCGCTCATACCAGCCGATCAGGGGGATGACCTCGGCCAGACTGGGCAACTCACGCTGGCCGGTCACCACCCATATGTCGAAATCATGTTGGCCAGGAATTGCGGAGAGGTACCGGACCTCAGGTTCCCCCCCGACGGGAAACCACGCATAGGCGAATTGCAGGCGCCCGCCAGTCGCGAATAGCGCTTCCGCCCTCGGCCGAAGATCCTCAGGCGCTACGCGGAAAGCTCGGGTCCCGATCATCGCGCAGCCTCGGCCAAATGTGCTGGCTGGAGAGCCTGTGCGATGGTCTGGAAATGATCCCACAGAGCAGGAGGCCACCACAGCCCCATGATCAGGAGCGGCGCAAGAGCGAGCCACATCGGCAGAAGACACCATGCGCTGACACGGGCCGGCCTTTGATCCGGACTTGCGGCCTCGCCATTCTCGAAATACATGGTGCGGAAATGGTTGAGGAAGCCGACGAAGATGATGACGAGCAGAACGGCCATGAGCCCGATCAGGAAATAGTTCGATGCCGAAAAGCCGGCGCGGATGATCGTCAATTCGCTCAAGAACAAAGCGAACGGGGCGCCCCGGTGATCGCGACAGCCCCGGCAATCCACAAAGCCCCGAGCGTCGGCAGCTGCTTCAGCAGATGACGGATGCTGCGGATGCGCTTTGTGCCGCAGGTTCGCATGACGACGCCCGCGCCAAAAAACATCGCGGATTTGTTCAGCGAGTGATTGAGCATGTGGTAGAGCGCGCCCGCAACGCCGAGCGGTCCACCGAAGCCGAACCCGAGCGCGATAACCCCCATGTGCTCGACGCTCGAATAGGCCATGAGGCGCTTGACTCCCGTCTGGCGGACGATGAAGAGGGCCGCGACGAACAACGAAAACGCGCCGAGCGCGAGCAACGTGCCGCGCGCCAATGTCGAGATGCCGGCGGCGTCGGCCACCGCCAGGTAGCGCACGATGCCAACCATGGCCGTGTTCAGAAGAGCGCCGGACAACAGCGCCGACACCGGCGCCGGGCCTTCGCTATGGGCGTCGGGCAGCCAGGTATGCATTGGCGCGAGGCCGACCTTCGTGCCGTAGCCGATGAGCACGAGAAGAAAGGACAGCGACACCACCGCGGGATTGAGCCGAGGCGCAACATCCTGCAGAGCCTTCCAGGTCATGTCATAGGTTGGTCCGAGAACGAACGTGCCGCTCCAATAAAAGAGCACCGTACCGAGCAGCGCGAGGCTGATGCCGGCCGACACGACGATGATGTACTTCCATGCGGCTTCGATGCTCGCCGCCTCGCGCTCGAACGCGACCAGGAAGGTGCTGATCAGCGTGGTCAGTTCGATGGCGATCCAGTAGAGGCCGGCGTTGTTCATCATCGGGCCGATGAGCGTGCTGAGCGCGAAGCCGGCGAACATCGCATAGAACCGATAGAGGCGGTCCTCTTCGTCAAGCAGCCGCATGTAGCCGACGGCATAGACCGACGCGAGGAAGTAGACGATTGCGGCGCAGAGGATCGTCCACGTTCCTAAGCCGTCAATGATGACATAGGACCCCCAGAATGTCTGGCCGCTTTCGTTCCTCGACGCCAGGATCATGAGGATGGCGAGGAGCGAGACGGCGCTCGCAGCGAGATTGAGCGCCTCGGCGGCGCGCGGGCGGCGAATGAGCAAAATGAGGACAATCGCGACGGCGGGCGCGAGGGCTACGGCAAGCGTCAACGTCCCTAGGCCCGCCATCATCCGACCAAACGCCTGAGGTTGAGCGAGCTCGTGCTGCCGACGTGGCTCAGCAGATATTGAACGAGAACGCCAAAGCAGGCGACGACGATCAAAAGGTCGAAAAGAATGACGATCTCGAGCAGGAGCGGCATTCCCGGGACCAGGATCTGCGCGCCGAGAAAGACGCCGTTCTCCAGAACAAGGAGACCGAGGATCTGGCTCAGCGCCTCGTGCCTCACCGACAGCATGAGAAAGCCGATGAGCTTCATCGACAGCATCACGGTCAGCGCGAGCACGACGATCGTGCCGGCGAGACCGAGCGCAATGCCGATGTGATAGGAGACGGCGAGGGCAAAGACGACGGCGAAAGCGCCAATAACCAGGCTTGAGCTCGCCTGAAGGATGACATGGACTTCGCGATGAACCTCCATGCGCCGGATGATCCGCAGAATGAGATAGGGCAGCAGCAGTCCGCGGAACGCGGCGGTGAGAATCGCCACGATGTAGAGCTCGGCGTAGCCGCCGTAATAGCCGACGGTCGCAGACAGGATCGCGATCAGCCAGGATTGGGCTGCGAAGGCGAATAGGTAATGGCGCAGCCATCGAGAGCCCAGCATGACGAACGACAGGAGGAGACTGCCGATCGCGAGGAGGCTGAAGAGCGCAGAAGGAAGGGGATCGAGATGCGCGGCCAGCATAGCGTCAGCTCAATTGCGTGCCGACGATCGCCAAGACCGCGAGGAGGAACGACGCGGCTAGCGGCTCCTGGTAACGGTAGAAACGCAAGCGCGACTGGACCGTCTCGACAAGCACGACGACACACGCCACCGCGAGGAACTTCAGTGCAAGCGAGCCGACCGAACCAAGGACGCCAAGCGCCTCCCCGCGGCGAGAAAGAGCCCAGGGGAAAAGCAGCACGTTGCAGAAGATCGTGTAGAGAATGAACTGCTTCATCATCGACGCCCAGCGAAGGATAGCGAGCATCGGCCCCGAATATTCGAGGATGCGCGCCTCATCGATCATGTAGACCTCGATGTGCGTGCTCGAATGGATTGGGAGGCGATCGGTCTCGACCAGGATCAGGACGAAAAAGGCAGCGACCAGGAAAAGATGCGTCGGCCCCCAATAGATCGAGGGCTCCGCCACCAACAAGTGATTGACGATGAAGGGCAGCATCGCCTTGGCGAGAAGCGTGATCCCAACGAAGACGAGGATCAGCGTCGGCTCCGCCAGAATGGTCACCATAACGGCGCGGCTTGATCCGATCCCGCCATAGGCGCTGCGGGTGTCGAGACCGGCGAGCGTGATCATGAACGAGCCCAGCGTCAGAATGAGCCCGCCGCCGAGAATGTCGCCCATGTCGGAAAGGGGCAGTGGAAAGTCCGTCAGCACCGGAATGAGGATCGGCACCGTCAACGTCGTCGTGAAGGCCACGATCGGGGCCGCCCAATAGAGCCAGGAGGCGGTCTCCGGGACAACGATCTGCTTATGGAGCAGCTTCCAGAGATCGCGATAGGGCTGGAAGATCCCGGGGCCCTGGCTTCGCTGGACCCGCTCCTCGAACTGGAGAATGACGCCTTGGAGCAGCGGCGCGAGCAGAAGCGTCGCCAGCACTTGCGCGATCTGCAGGAGGATGTCGCGGGCGGTCACCGGCGACCTCCGCAGGGATCACTCGCAATAAGGGCTTTGCGCCCAACGTGTGATTGGGGGAACCGTCCGATCAAGGCGCGCCTCTCCGTCTGCCAATCCGGCTCGACAGGAGTCATCAGCCCCAAGGGCGGTTAGAAGGCGAACTCCATCGCCAGGAACACGGTGCGCCCCGACTTGCTGGTTGTCAAGAGGTGTGACCAACCTGGTGAAGTCAGGATCGGCGTTCGCAACCCCGGACCACGGGCAGGCGTGTACGGTTCGTTCCGGCAAAGGAGGCGCGGAGCCGGTAAACGGAATGAAGGAACAAGTTCTGGCGAGGGGGGGTCAAGTCAGCGCGCTTTGGGATTGACAAAAACTCGCTCGGTCCTACCTTGCAGGCCCAGGCGATGGAGTTCGCCTTAACCGCCCTCAGGGCTGATGACTCCTTCCGGCGTCGATGGACGACGAAGGAGTTCGTATGTTGCATCACCGCGACAAACTGATCTGCGCTTCACCTCTTGCGCTACGGTCCGAGACGGGCCGCCAATGCTTTAGCGAAAGCGCAGCGTCGTCTTGCGAGACGGTCTCCAGTCTCCGGTTCGGACGGGAACGCTATCCCGGGCGCCCGCTTCTCTCTTTGCAGGGAGGCTGAGATGGCGTTCGGCAGCATCCTCTACGAAGCGGATCTCCCGCCACAGCTTCCCGACCAAGTTCCTGCGCCAGACTTCTTCGTGGACCTCAATCTCGATCAAGTCGTGGCCGCAATTACTGCCCGCCGGGGCGAATACAATCTTAAGCCCTTTTTCCACGTGCCCCCGCCTGACCTGGAGACGGTCCACTACCGGCACGAGGTCATGCGGGACCTTGAGCAAGATGCGGTGATCGGCTTCATCAAGGCGTTCTCGGCGAAAATGCGGTCCATGCGGGAGCAAATCGCAAGGCTCAACAAGCTTCATTATCGATTTCAGAAGGAGGCCGTCTTCCTCGACGCGATCGCATTCTACTGCGACGCAGTTGCACAGCTCACCAGGGATCTGAAGGCGGCTCATCTCGAGTCGCGTGGGCTGGATCGTTTCCGGCGCCACGTTGAGGACTACGTTCAATCGGCCGCTTTTTTCGTCGCTGGAAAGCGCTATGACGGAAATCAAGCGCGGCTTGGCCGCGATTGAATACGAACTGTTCATCGGCAATTCGAGCGTGACGGTGCGCAAGTTCGCGGCAGAGCCGGACTACGGCGGGGCGGTGGCGGCGACCTTCGAGCGGTTCAAACAAGGGGCCGTGAAGGACTACGAGTTCAAGCTCGCCGACTTCTTCGAAATGAATCATATCGAGGCGCACATCCTCGATTTCGTGGCGGCGCTGCACCCCGACCTGTTCGGACGCCTCGACCGCTATTTTGGCGACAATCAGGCCTACCTGGATCCGGCGATCGGTCGCTGGGACCGTGAGATCCAGTTCTACGTCGCTTACCTCGACTACACTCGCCCGCTTCGAGGCGCCGGACTGCGTTTCTGCTATCCTGCGATATCTGACACTTCCAAGGCGGTGCATGCGAGGGCCACGTTCGATATCGCACTCGCGAACAAGCTCGTCGGCGAAAAAGCTTCAGTGGTCACTAACGACTTCGAGTTGAGTGGACGCGAGCGCATCTTCGTCGTTTCCGGACCGAACCAGGGAGGGAAAACCACCTTCGCTCGAACCTTCGGACAATTGCACTACCTGTCCCGCTTGGGCTGTCCCGTTCCGGGCTCGGAAGCGGGCTTGTTCTTCTTTGACGAACTGCTGACGCATTTCGAGAAGGAAGAGGACATTCACAATCATCGCGGCAAGCTCGAGGATGACCTGGTGCGCATCCACGAGGCTCCTCAGGCGGGCGACCCCGAACAGCATTGTCATTCTCAACGAGATCTTCACCTCGACGACGTTGCGCGACGCGCTCTTTCTCGCCCGGCGCGTGCTCGATCGGCTGATCCAACTTGATCTCTTGTGCGTGTGCGTGACCTTCATGGACGAGCTGTCGTCGCTCGGGCCGCAGACCGTCAGCTTGGTCAGCACTGTCGTTCCCGACAATCCCGCCGAGCGGACTTATCGTGTGATCCGTCGCCCCGCGGACGGGCGCTCCTATGCGCTGTCGATAGCGGAAAAATATCGAGTGACTTACGAGAGCTTGAAGGAGCGCCTTGCGTCATGAAAGCTTTCCTTATGTTCAGAGATCGGGATTTTGATCTCAAACAGCCGTTGCCTCCCAATGCGGACGCCTTGGTTCAGGACCTCGAACTGGAAACCCTGTTCGGCGCGATGGCGGCGGGCGACCCGCTTATCCACGACGTCAGTAAGGTGGCGGTCTTAAGCAGCGTTCAGAGCGCCGTCGAGGAGATCGTGTACCGCCAGCGCGTCATGACGGACGCGCTCCACCGCCCGGCAGTGTTGCGTGACATTTACAAACTTGCGGGTGAAGCGATCGACCGGGAGAAGAAGGCTTACTTCGGCCTGTTTCGGGACTCTCCCGAGACGCTGCTCAATCGCTCGATCGAAGTCATGATCATGTTCGTGGAGATCCTTCGCAGACTACGGCAAATCGCCGAGCAGGCCGAGCCAGCCTTTCGGTCCCACGGCTTTCGAACGCTGTTTGCGATGCTGCGGCGAGAGCTGAGCGAGGACTATTTCAAGGAAGTTTCCGCTCACCTGAAGCAGCTCAAATTTCCCGACTTTGTCTTTGTGAGCGCTCGCCTGGGCGCGGGCGCCAAGGGCATCGGATACACTCTTCGCCAGCTCCCCGCAGATCATCGCTTCTGGCCATTGCGGTTTTTTCCACGACGGCTCGGAGGCTACACGCTCCATATCCACTCCCGTGACGAGGCGGGCGGCCAAGCGGTCTCCGCTCTTCGCAACCACGGGCTTGCGCTCGCGGCGCGCGCGGTCGGGCAATCGGTCGACCACATCCTGAGCTTCTTTCACATGTTGCGCACCGAGGTCGCTTTTTACATTGGGGGCGTCAACCTTCAGGAGCGCCTTTCAACCCTTGGCCTGACAACGGTCGTACCAATACTCGCGGGGCTAGACGAACCACGCTTCGCCTGCCGCGGCCTCTACGACGTTTGCCTGGCGATCAGCATGAACAAAGCCGTGGTTGGCAACGACGTCGACGGCAATAGCAAGGAGCTGGTTCGTCGTCACTGGCGCGAACCAGGGTGGGAAGTCGACCTTCCTGCGCAGCGTCGGGCTTGCGCAACTGATGATGCAGTCAGGCTTGTTCATCGGCGCCGAGGCGTTCGGCGCGAGCATCGTTCGGGGCGTCTTTACGCATTACAAGCGTGAGGAAGACACAAGCATGACGAGCGGAAAGTTCGACGAAGAGCTCAGCCGGATGAACGTGCTGGCCGAAATGCTTCGGCCGCGCGCCCTGATCCTCTTCAACGAATCGTTTGCCTCGACCAACGAACGTGAGGGCTCGGAGATCGCCCGGCAGATCGTAATCGCGCTACTCGACAGCGGCCTCAAAGTGTTCTTCGTCAGCCACCTCTATCCCTTCGCGCATGCGATGGAGGAAATGAATCTCGAATCGGCCTTGTTCCTCCGTGCTGAGAGAATAGACGACGGTTCGCGAACCTTCAGGCTCATCGAAGGCAAGCCGCTCGAGACAAGTTTCGGCGAGGATCTCTACAAGAAAATCTTTGGAGCGAACGCCGAGTTCAGCAGTCGCCTCCAAGGCTACGTGAGATCGCCTGAAGCGGAAGGTCCGGTCCTAAGGTCAATGACTACACCACGCGCTGTTCAGCCTCACGTTTGGCGAACGAAGCATCACGATCGCCGGAGATGACGCTGGTAGGCGCGGTCTCGGGCTCCGCGCCTGGGGAGGCGATGACGCCGCTCGCGCCCTTGTAACGCGATCGGTGATCGCGTCAGCCGCGGTCCCACAGGGCGTCGAAAGACGCCCGTCCTTCGGGACGGGCTCTGGGACGTCCGTGAGGACGCCCGTCTTTCGACGGGCTATCGACCGCGGCTACAGAGCTACGGCGCCTACCTCAATTCGGCGGTGAACTTCTGGATCTTCTTGCACGCCTTTTCGAGCTGCTCGAGCGAGGTCGCATAGGAGACGCGGAAGTTCGGCCCCTGGCCGAAGGCGGTTCCGTGCACGACGGCCACCCCCTCCTCCTCCAGAAGCTCGGCAGCGAAATCCTCGTCCGTCTCGATCACCTTGCCCGACGGCGTCTTCCGGCCGATCGCGCCCGCGCAGGACGGATAGACATAGAACGCGCCTTCCGGCTTCGGGCACTGCAAATGCTTCGCCTGGCCCAGCATAGACACGACGAGATCGCGCCGCTCCTCGAACGCCTTGCGGCGCACGGGGATGAAGTCCTGCGGCCCGTTCAGGGCCTCGACGGACGCCCATTGGGCGATGGTGCAGGCGCCCGAGGTCTGCTGCCCCTGCACCATGTCCATGGCCTTGATGAGCTCGGTCGGCCCAGCGGCGTAGCCGATGCGCCAACCGGTCATGGCGTAGGACTTCGAGACGCCGTTCATGGTGAGCGTGCGGGGCTTCAGTCCCGGCTCGATCTGGGCGGGCGTCGTGAACTTGAAGTCGCCATAGACCAGATGCTCGTACATGTCGTCGGTCAGCACCCACACATGCGGGTGGCGCATGAGCACGTCGGTGAGCTCCTTGAGCTCGCTCTCCGTATAGGCCGCGCCCGACGGGTTCGAGGGCGAGTTGAGGACGAGCCACTTGGTGCGCGGCGTGATCGCGCGCTCGAGGTCCTCGGGCTGAAGCTTGAAGCCGTTCTCCAGCGTGGTCGGCACGATGACCGGGCGTGCCACGGTTGATCGCGACCATCTCCGGATAGCTCACCCAATAGGGGGCCGGGATGATGACCTCGTCGCCCTCGTTCATGGTGACCAGGAAAGCGTTGTAGAGGATCTGCTTGCCGCCGGTCGCGACGATCGTGTCGGAGGCCTTGTAGTCGAGGCCGTTCTCGCGCTTGAATTTGGCAGCGATCGCCTCACGCAGCGGCACGATGCCGAGCACCGGCGGGTACTTGGTCTCGCCGCGCTCGATCGCCTTGATCGCCGCCTGCTTGATGTTGTCGGGCGTGTCGAAGTCCGGTTCGCCGACCGAAAGCGAGATCACCTCCCGCCCTTTGGCTTTGAGATCGCGCGCCTTCTGCGTCATCGCGATGGTCGCGGATGGCTTAACGCGAGAGAGGACGTCGGCGAGGAAGGCCATTTTAGGACTGGCGCCTTTCAGGTTACGGGAAATATTGAGCGGCGCAGCTATAGTGAGGCGAGCGGCCTGCGACAACCCCGGCACGCGGGATCAGACGCGCGCGAAAGGCGCGGGCGGCCGGACACGCCCGCGCATAAGGTTATGCGACTCAACGATTTCAATACTTGAGTGCGCTTTTGCGCACTTTTGCACTTTTTTGTTGCAGCTTCCGGCTCGCTCTCACGCGCCGATGGACGAGGACGCGCCCGGCCGGGCCGTTTCGCTGAGGGCGTGGACCGGGCCGAAAATCGGCCAAAACGAAACGCTGATTTCGCCAAGCGAAACGGAACGTTTCGCAGGGCATCACGTAAGCCATTGAAATCCTTATGGGCGCGAATCAGTCATTTCGCGGGATCGTTTGTTTTCAGTAACTTAACTCCGTTTTCGTTTCGCCGTTTTCACGGATTGTTCGTTTCAATGACTTAGCTCCGGTCTTGTTTCGCCGCACGCTCGTCCCGGCCTCGCGGGACGCGCGGAGTTCTTTGAGCGACTCGCCTATAAATAGGAATCCACCCGGCTTAATTTCCGAAAAACAGTATATGGTTCTCGCCGGGTTGGCAAGACATTGTCGCTAGCGGGTCGAACGGTTCAGCGCCGCACAGAGGGCGCGGGCGATCGCTGCCCTTGGCGCGGCCGGCGTCGGCGTTCAATTGGGATTGAGGAAACTGTCGCCGCAATCCCCGTAATCACCGCAATCCCTGTAATCTCGCTAACCTCCGTGATCTCGGCGTCCCCGCTTGCTCGGCGTCGATTGACGAGCGGCGCTAGAGGCTCAAGATCGCGCGCGGGGCGCACGGTCGAACGCGGCGCACCCATGCGCGGAGGCGATTGCATGTTATCCCAAGGCGAAAACGACAATCGGACGAAAAGAGACGACGCCGCGCGATTCCTTGGCGACATCCCCCGCCACTATGATCGCGGCCTCGGACCGATCATCTTTGCCGACTATGCGGACATCACCGCGCGCCGGGCGGCGGAGCTGCGCCCGGCGCGCGTGTTGGAGATCGCGGCGGGGACCGGCATTCTAACCCGCGCGCTGCGCGACCGCCTCGGCGCCGAGGCGAGCCTCACGGCGACCGATCTCAACGGCCCGATGCTCGACGTCGCGCGCGCCAAGTTCCGGGCGGGCGAAAAAGTCGCCTTCGCCACCGCCGACGCGCTCGATTTGCCGTTTCCGGATGCGTCGTTCGACCTCGCGGCTTGTCAGTTCGGCGTGATGTTCTTTCCCGATAAGGAGAAGTCCTATCGCCAGGCGCGGCGCGCGCTCGCTCGAGGCGGCCGGTATCTGTTCAGCGTCTGGGACGCCGCGGCTCACAATCCGTTCAGCGCCGTGGTGTCCGAATGTCTCGCCGCCAGCTTCGGCGCCGATCCGCCGCCATTCCTTGGCGTTCCGTTCGGCTATTTCGCCATCGATCCGATCAAGGCCGCGCTGCAGGCGGCGGGGTTCGGCAATCTGCGCGTCGACGTGATCGGCCTCGAAAAGTCCGTTCCCGATTGCGCCCGCTTCGCCGAAGGGCTCGTGCTCGGCAGTCCGATCTCCGACCAGCTCCGGGCGCGCGGCGGCGATCCAGCGGCGTTCGCCGCCGAAGTCGCCACGGCGCTGAGCGACCGCGTGGTGCGCGATGGACGGATGCCGCTGCAGGCGATCCTGTTCGAGGCGGAGGCCGGCTGAGGAGTCCTTGGCGTATTCGCCCGATGAGGATGGCGATTGCGTGGATTACGAGAGATTCCGCGGAGGTTACGGGAGACTCCGGCGACGGAGATTCCGATGACACTTACTCAACCCCCAAACACACTCGGCGCCGGTTAAGTGTCGACTTCGGGCGGTTCAGGCGCCGCCAGGCTCCCGGATCACGGCGAGAAAGGCCGGGCCGTATTTTTGCAGCTTGACCGCGCCGACGCCGTGAATGCCCCCCAGTTCGTCGAGGCTGCCGGGCCGCTTCTTCGCCATTTCGATGAGCGTCCGATCGGGGAAGATGACATAGGCCGGCTGCTTCTGCGCCGCCGCGATCGCGCCTCGCAGGGCCTTGAGCCCAGTGAGGAGCTCCGCGTCCGCATCGCCCGCAGCGACGGCCTCGGCGACGCGGCGCCGGCGCGCTTTCCGGCTGACCACATCCTCGCGCAAGGCGAAGGGGGTGTCGCCGCGCAGCACCCGCCGGCCCTCATCCGTGAGCATCAGCCGGTCGCGGTCGTCCCCGTCGCGCTCGATCAGGCCGCCCGATTGCAATTGCCTGAGCACGCCGCGCCACTCGGCGGGCGCACGATCCTTGCCCGCGCCGAAGGTTTTCAGCTCGTCGTGGCCGTGATGGAGCACCGCCTCGGTCGCCTTGCCGGACAGGATATTGGCCAGGTGGCCGAAAAAGAACCGGCCCGAGGTGCGTAAGATAGCCGACATTGCCTTTTGCGCCTCGACCCGCCCGTCGATCAGGCGGACCGCACCCTGGCAGACGTCGCAATGGCCGCATGGGGCGGAGTCTTCGCCGAACATGGCGAGAAGCGTCTGGCGGCGGCAGCGCGCCGTCTCGCAGAGCGCCACGAGATCTTCGAGCTTGGCCATCTCGACCCGCTTGCGCTCCTCGGGCGCGGCGCTATCGAGGATCTGGCGCCGCCTGAGCTCGATGTCGCCCGCGCCGTAAAGCGTGAACGTGTCGGCGGGCAGGCCGTCGCGGCCGGCGCGGCCAATCTCCTGGTAATAGGCCTCGATCGACGAGGGCATGTCGGCGTGAAAGACGAAACGGACGTCGGGCTTGTCGATCCCCATGCCGAAGGCGACGGTCGCGCAGACAATGCAATCGTCCTCGCGCAAAAAGGCGTCCTGACTGCGGGCGCGAACCCCATGATCGAGCCCGGCGTGATAGGGGAGGGCGCGCCGGCCGGCGCTCGAAAATTCGGCTGCGAGCTCCTCCGTCCGGCGCCGTGACGCGCAATAGACGATGCCGGCTTCGCCCCGGTGAGCGTCGAGCCGGCCGAGGAGCTGGCGGGTCGCGTCCGCTTTCGGCCGCATCGCCAGAAACAGGTTCGGGCGATCGAACGAGCGCACGAAAACCCGTGGGGTCCGGACGAACAGCCGCTCTGCGATCTCGCCCCGCGTCGGCTTGTCGGCGGTCGCGGTCACCGCGATCGTCTGGACGCCGGGAAGCGCCTCCGCGATCTCGCGCAGGCGCAGATATTCAGGGCGGAAATCGTGGCCCCATTGCGAGACGCAATGGGCCTCGTCGATGGCGAGCAGATCGACGCGCGCCTTGCTCAGGGCGTCGATCGTGCCGTCGCGCAGGAGCCTTTCGGGCGCGATATAGAGGAGCCTCAGCGAACCCTCGTCGAGGCCGCGCGCGACCCTGCGGCGTTCGTCGGGATCGGAGGCGGAATTGAGGCTCGCCGCCTCGACCCCGGCCTCGCGCAATTGGGCGACCTGGTCGCGCATCAGCGCGATCAGCGGCGAGACCACGAGGGTCAAGCCGCCGCGAACAATCGCAGGGAGCTGGAAGAGAAGCGACTTGCCGCTGCCCGTCGGCATGACCGCGAGCACATCCTCGCCCGCGAGCGTGGCGGCGAGAACGTCCTCCTGTCCGGGGCGAAAGTCCGAGAAGCCGAAGACGGTCGATAGCGCGGAGCGCGCCTTCGCCATATGCGAGGAATACGGCGCCATCAGCCGGGCCCACCGACAGGCGGCCGGCCGGAGCCAGGCGCAGCGCCGGCGGCCTCGCCGACCGCACCCCTGAGCGCTCCGATGAGATAGAGCGAACCGGTGATGAGCAGCCAGGCGTTGGTTTGCCTCGCCAGTTCGAGGCCGCGCTTGAGCGCGATCTTCGCGTCCGGCTCGACCTCGCTCGTGAGCCCTAGAGAAGTTGCGAGCGCGCGCAATTCGGCTGGCGAGCGGCCGCGGCTCGAGCCGGGCAAGTCGGTGAAAATGAGGGTCGAGGCGCGCTTGCCGAGTTCGGCCACGAAGCCCTTCGCATCCTTGTCGGCGGCGAGCGCGACGATCAGCCACGCAGGGGCCGGAAAGATCAGCGTCATGGGCGAGATCGCGCTGCACGGCCCCGATGTTGAACGGCACGTGCGCGCCGTCCATGACTACGGGCAAGCGTCTCGGCCCGATTTCAACGTCAAAGCGCTCCATGCGCCCGGGGAGACGCGCGGCGGCGCGCGCTTCGCCGTCGAGAAGCGCGGCGCCGACCGGCTCGCCGGAGCGCCCGCTCACCCCCTTGCGGCGAAGCTCGCCGAGGACGGCGGCGGCGAGCGCGAGGTTGATCTCATCGATCGGCGCCGTGAGGTCGACGCGCGTGCGCTTCACTCGCGAGCCGAGCTCGTCGGCTCGGCTTTGAAGCACGCGCCCGGCTTCGTCATCCGGGCCGAGCGTCGTGATGAGCACGGCCCCGGGTTTAAGGATTCCGACCTTCTCGCCCGCGATCGCCGGTCGCGTATGCCCAAGAATCTCCGTGTGTTCGAGCTCGATGTTGGTGACGACGGCGATTTCCCCATCGACGATGTTGGTTGAATTGAGCCGGCCGCCCAGGCCCACTTCGATCACCGCCCATTCGACGCCGGCTTCGCGGAAGATGAGAAAGGCGGCCGCGGTGAGGAGGTCGAACCAGGTCGCGTTCGCCGCGGGCGTGCCGGCCGTGCGGGCGGCCTCATAGGCGTCGAGCGCCGGATTTAAGGCCTGCGCGAGCGTCAGCTCGTCGACATCATGTCCTTGAACGCTGATCCGCTCGGTGATGCGCTCGACATGGGGGGAGCCGTAGCGGCCGACGCGAAGGCCCGCGCGCCCGAGCGCCGCCTCGACGAGCGCCGAGACCGACCCCTTGCCCTTGGTCCCGGCGACATGGACCACGCGAAACCACTTTTGCGGGTCGCCGAGGCGGGCGGCGAGGTCCTGCATCGGCTCGAGCCCGACTTGCATCTTGTTCCGCGGCCGACGCTCCCAATCGGTGAGCGCGTCGAGGCGCGCCATCGCTTGCGTGAGATTATGATTCTCGGCCATCGCGCCGTGATACCCGAATCCGACGCCTTCCCGAAAGCCGGGCTCTGACCCTTATCCTGTCTCAGGTATCAGAATGCCGCTCGCTGAACACGCCTCGCCGTCGGCAATCAGCTGGCGAAGGCGACCCCCAGCCCGCGACCTCAAATTCATTAACCAAGGACAACGAGCCAAAGGCGTATTTTCGTTTTCAATTGAGACGGCCTTGTCTTAAGGGGGAAGCGGGCAAGCTCAGAATCGTCGGACGCTGGCGGCGGGCGCGGCAGGGGCAAGTGGTGGACAAGTTCGCGGCGCGGATGGCCGCCTCGCCTTCATGGCGCGGCGAGCCGTTGAAACGATCGTTTTCCGTTTTGGCGCTCCTGTTTGTCGCGTTCTCGCTCGTCGCCTGCGCCTCGCGGCCGGAGAGTGGGTTTCTCAGCGCCGTGGCCTTGAGCCCTCCTGGCGCCGTCGACCACACCCTACTTGTCGCGACGACCCGGGAACGGGACGACCGGCCAGGCACGCTGTTCAACGGCGACAGAGCGAGCGCCATCGACTACGCCGAGCTTACAGTCTCGATCCCGCCGAACCACAAGCAAAACAAGATCGAATGGGCGACTACGCCGCCCGGCGATCCGAATGTCAATTTCGTGGTGCGCGACGAAAAATACCTCGACGGCGACAAGGCGTTCGTTCAGGCGCTGAATGCTCAACTCGCGCTCCGGCCGCCCGGCAGCCGCAACGTTTTCCTGTTCGTTCATGGGTTCAATACGATGTTCGCCGAGGCGGTCTACCGCGCGGCGCAGCTCGCTCATGATTTCGAAGGCCCCCGGCGTCCCGGTGCTGTTCACCTGGGCGTCGCGCGGACAAGCGACGGCTTACGTCTATGACCTCAACAGCGCAACCGCCGCCCGCGACGCGCTCGAGCACACGCTGCGTCTCCTGCTTCGCAGCAACGCCGAAAAGGTCAATGTGCTGGCGCATTCCATGGGCAATTGGGTCACCGTCGAGGCGTTCCGCCAGATCAGGATTTCGGGCGACCTGCCCCCCGCCAACAAGATTGGCACGATCGTACTCGCCGCGCCCGATATCGACATCGATGTGTTCAAATCGCAGCTGCGGCGCTTCGGCACGCCGCAAAAGCCTTTCTACGTCGTACTCTCAAAGGACGATCGAGCGCTCTTTCTCTCGAGAACCATCGCGGGCGGCGTCACCCGAGTGGGCGACAGCAGCGATACCGCTGAGCTCACCGCGTTGGGAGCGACAGTCATCGATCTGACCGACGTCAAGGGGACGGACGCCACGAACCACGATAAGTTCGTCCAGCTCACGTCCGTCGCTCCCGAGCTGCGCAGCATTCTCGCCCGGGGAATACCGAAGGATCACCAAGCAAGCGACGCGAGCGAAAGGGCGGTAAGCGGGGTCGGCTCGGTCGTTGCGTTGCCCCTCACGCTGCTCGGCGCGCCGGTCAAGATTCTCGCCGGCCAGTAAGACGCGGCGCTCGCTGGAGCCGCTCCGCAGGAGCGGGGCGCCCTCATCCGCTTTCTCGGCTCGGCGCGCTTTGCGCGCCCCCAATCAATCGACGCCGAGGAGCCTCAAGCCGAGCTGATCGCCGGCTCTCTGCATGTCACGGTCGAGAGTTCGCGAGCGGCAGCGCCCGCCTCTGCGCGAGCTCGACATACGCGGCATCATAGACTGTCAAGAGGAAGCGATCGGCGAATTCGAGCGTCGCATTCCAGGCGCGTGAATCCGTTTGAGCGTCGACGATAATGTCGAGGTCGCCAAGATCGGCCAGCGCGGCGCGACGGAATTCTTGGTCGACTCTCCCGCGCCGGACAGCCACGGTCAGACTATTCGCGATTTCGAGACGCCACAGCGAAGGAACAAACGCGCCTTGCTCCGCAACCGCCTCGAAGACTCGGCGGATCGGGTCCGTTGTTTCATCACCATAGATCCAGGCCAGCGTGGCGGAGCTGTCGAGAACAAGGCTCACGGCCGGCCTTCGTCGCGGTAAGCCTTCCATTCCGCCCAGTCGAAGCGGCCAAGCCTCGCGGCCTCCGCGCGCTCGCGGATGCGCTGAATCGCGGCGCGGGCCTGGTCTCGCCCCGGCCTTGCGCGCGCTGGGACAAGTCGGGCGACGTCTTTGCCGTGCCGTGTGATCGTGACCTCTTCGCCTTGCTCGACGAGGTCGAGCAAGTGGCCGAGCTTGTTTTTTGCCTCGAAGGCGCCAACGACTTTCATCGAGTTAAGCTAGATTAAGCTAGCTTAAAGTCAAGGATCACTGTGCGATCCGGCGCGCCTGCGCCTTCGCCCGCCCTCCCCGCTCGGCTCCCTGCGCGCAGGCAATTCGACCCGCCGAGCCAGGTTCGGAAAGGCGTCCTCCTTGTTGGGGAACGCCATCGCGGCGACGAAATGGCGCTGGAAGTCAGGCTCGATCGCCGTCTCGATCTTGTCGATGCGCCTGACGACGCTCTCGATCTCCGCTCGCGCCGCAAGGTTGAGAAGCGCGATCCGCGCGCCTGTTCCGGCCGCGTTGCCGGCGCTCGCCACTTTGGCGAGATCGCAGTCGGGAATAAGGCCGAGCGTCATCGCATAGAGAGGATCGATGTGGCTGCCGAAGGCGCCCGCGAGCGTGACGCGCTCAGGCGCGGCGCCAGCGCGCTCCATCAAGAGCTTCGCGCCGGCATAGAGCGCAGCCTTGGCGAGCTGGATCGCGCGCACGTCGGTCTGATAGATGAGAAGCCGTGGGCCGCCGCCCTCGTGCAGCACATAAGCGAAGGTGCGGCCAACCCGTTCGATCCGGCTGGTTCGGCCCGCAAGCTCGCCGTCGATCACGCCGTCTTCCGAGACGATTCCGGCCAGGAACATTTCGGCGATCGCCTCGATAATTCCCGAACCGCAAACGCCTGTGACGCCAACCGTCGCGGTCGCCTCTGCGAAGCCCCGCTCGTCGGACCAGCGATCGCAGCCGATCACCTTGAACCTGGGCTCAAGCGTCACGCGGTCGATCCGCACGCGCTCGATCGCGCCCGGCGCCGCGCGCTGGCCGCAGGAGATCTGCGCCCCCTCGAAAGCGGGGCCCGTCGGCGAGGAGCAGGCGAACAGCCGCTCGCGATTGCCGAACACGATCTCGGCGTTGGTGCCGACATCGACCAGAAGGGTCAGTTCATCCTTGAGATGGGGGCCTTCGGCAAGCACGACCCCGGCCGTGTCCGCGCCCACATGGCCGGCGATGCAGGGTAGCGCGTAGACGAAGGCGCCGGGCGCAACGTCGAGGCCGAATTCGCGCGCGCGGGCTTCATAAGCCGCGTCGAGGGCAAGCGGGAACGGCGCCCCGCCGAGCTCGGTCGGATCGAGGCCAAGCACGAGATGGTGCATGATCGGGTTGCCGACCAGCGTGACTTCCAGGATTTCGCCTCGCGCGACGCCGGCCTCGCTCGCGGCTTCGCCGATCAGCGCGTCCATCGCCTCGCGCACCACGCGCGTCAGCTCCTTGTCGCCACCCGGGTTCATCATCACGTAGGACACCCGGCTCATCAGGTCTTCGCCAAAGCGGATCTGCGGGTTCATCACGCCGACTGCGGCGACGACGTCGCCCCTCACGAGATCGGTGAGGTGGGCGGCGATGGTGGTCGAGCCGACGTCGATCGCGACGCCGAAGGCGCGCTCGGCGAAGCCCGGCATGATGGCCACAATGTCGCGGCCTTTGCGCACCGCGACGGTGACCTTCCGCTCCCCCGCGCGCAACGCCTTCTGAAGGCGAGCGAGCGTCGCGAGATCGGCGGTCGTCTCAGCGAGGCCCCACTGCTCGCGCAAAGCCTGTTGCAGACGCCTGAGATCGCTCGACGGCTCGTGCATGTCCGGCTCCGCGACCTCGACATAATAGAGGCGGACGACCGGATCGATCTCGATCGGATGCGTCTCGGCGCGCTTGCGCACGACTTGCCGGTGAACCTGACTTTCGGGCGGGACGTCGACGACTAGATCGCCGCACATCCTGGCCTGGCAGCCAAGCCGCCGGCCGGGGGGAAAGGCCCCGCGCTTCGAGGCGTAGCGTTCCTCGACCGCTCCCGATGGCGTCACATGATCGGCGCTCGAATGAATGGCGTGTTTGGCGAACTCGCCCTCGGCGACATCGACCTGACAGCGGCCGCAAATGCCGCGCCCGCCACAGACCGAGTCGAGATCGACGCCGAGCGCGCGTGCGGCTTCCAAAAGGCTTGAGTCTTCGTCGAACTCGCCGCGTTTTCCGGAAGGCGTGAAGACGACGCGATAGGCGCTCAACGGTAGAGGCCCTTCCACCGTGCTCTTCGCAAAAGTTTGCTCAAAGCAGCGCTTCGCGTCCATCGTGCTTAGCAAGCACAGCCAGGCGATGCGTATCATATTCGGCTTCGAGCCGTGCAGCGGAAGCGTCCGCCTCCGCTTCCAGATCGTCGCCACACGGGATGGGCTCGCCGCGCCGCCATTCGGCAAGATAAGCATCGTCGCTCTTCGCCCCGGCATGCATAGCCGCCGCGTCGATCGCGCGAATGAACCGCTCCGACAATTGGCGTTTTGCGGAGGACCGTCCGGCTTTCACGATCACCTGACTCGGGATGTCGCGCCAGTAAAGAATGGTCAGGCTGGCCAAGACGCCTCCTTCTCCTGCGTCGCGCCCTCGAGAAACCGGCGAATCCCGCCGAGGCCGGTGAAGCGGCGCTCATAGGCGAGGCCGAGCCTTTCGGCGGCCGCCCTGGCTTTGGTCTCCAAATCGGAATCGTCGAACTGCGCCAGATGGACCAGCCTGCGGTAATTGCCGAAGTAATCGTCGCGCAGCTCAGGAAAGCGGTCGAGGCCGAGGCCGCGAATCACAAGCGCGTCGAAATGGCGGGCGAGAAAATCGGTCAGGAAGAACGTGCCCGGCTCTTCTTCCATGAGGCGAGAGAAGGTTTCTTCGCCAGCGTAGAACGCGTAGCAGTGCGCGCCCTCGATGCGGCTCACGCCTTCTTCCTTGAGTACGCAATCGAGTTCGCCGCCGGTTCCGCAATCGCCGTAGAGGCAGAGGATCTCGTCGTAGGCTTCGCGATTGGCGCGAATCTTGGCCCGCATCGCCTCGGGGATGCGCTTGGGGTGGTTGTGCAGTTGCGCCGGCAGGCAGGCGACATCGATGTGATCGAGCTCGAGCGCCAGCACTTCGCGCGCCAAGGCGCCGCAAGCGATGACAAGGATCTTGCGCGCGCCCTCCCTAGCGCCGGCATAGCTTGCCTCGAGGGAGAGTTCGGCGGACGCGCGCTCACCGCGACTGTCGTCCCCGCGAAGGCGGGGATCCAGATCATGAGGCGCCGACGCTTGTCGCAATCGAGCTGCAACGAAAATCCGCGTCGACTCTCTGGACCCCCGCTTGCGCGGGGGTGACACCCTCCGGATTGCAGGCGCGGGGCTCATGGCGTTTCGAATCACACTTCCTCGTGCGCCTGCACGGTCCCTTGCCGGCGGGCGAGCAGCGTCCTGGCGGTTTCGACCGCAACCGCCGCGTCGCGACAATAGGCGTCGGCGCCGATCGTCTCGGCGAAGGATTCGTTGAGCGGCGCGCCGCCGACCAGCACGATGTGATCGTTGCGGATGCCTTTCTCCTTCAGCGTATCGATGATGACTTTCATATAGGGCATCGTCGTGGTCAGAAGCGCCGACATGCCGACGATCTCCGGCTGATGCTTCTCGATCGCCTCGAGATATTTGTCGACGCCATTGTTGACGCCGAGGTCGAACACCTCGAAGCCCGCGCCCTCCATCATCATGCAGACGAGGTTCTTGCCGATGTCGTGGATGTCGCCTTTCACCGTGCCGATCACCATCTTGCCCATTTTCGGCGCGCCGGTCGCCGCGAGAAGCGGGCGCAGGATCGCCATGCCGGCCTTCATCGCATTGGCCGACATCAGCACTTCGGGCACGAACAAGATGCCGTCGCGGAAGTCGATGCCGACGATGCGCATGCCCTCGACCAGAGCCTCGGTCAGGACCTTGTAAGGCTGCCAGCCACGGTCGAGCAGAATTCGCACACCCTCCTCGATCTCCTCCTTGAGGCCGTCGTAGAGGTCGTCGTGCATCTGCTTGACGAGCTCGTCGTCAGCAAGGGTCTTGAGGTCGAGTTCGTCTTCCGCCATTAACGCCATTTCCCGCTAAACGTCTGTTCGCACGCGGTTTTAACGCGCCCGTCAACGCTCTTCACCCTTCTAAGGTTAAAGGAAAGCGCCTGCCGCGCGGTCCCCTGAAGCGATTGCATTATCCCGCGCGGCCAACTCGCGGCCAAACACAATTATCGCGGCCTGACGTTCAATTTTGCGGCCCGTCGCGTTTCTGCCGCGCTCCATAAGGCAACCGCGCGTGAAAGGTGCGTGAAGCACCGGCCGAAAATTCTGCTGGGGACATTCATCCATCGCCGCGCCGCGCCGCCGATGCCTTGCTTTGCCCAGCCGCGCAGGCGCCGTATCCTTGGTCGCGCCAACCGCGACTGGCAGCCGGCGCTCCCTCCGTGGAACCAGGGTTCTGCGCGCGCAAGGCCAAGGATTGCCTCTCTGTCCGCGAGGAGTAAGCCCGTGTCCTCGAGAAACGCTCAGCGCAAACATGCGAAGGCCACCCAGAGAAAGAAGATCCTGGAACAGCGTCGCCGGCTCGAGCCCAACGGCGCCGGCGGCGGATTGGCCCATCAGGTCCGTCGGGCCGCGGCTCAGCCCCTACACGCCTGCCACGTGCAGGATAGCATATTCCAGACCGGGGTGGGGATGGTGTTCCTGAGCCGCAAGACCGGCGCGCGCGACCGTGCGCTGAGCGGCTTTCTGGTGGACGCCTATTGTCTCGGCGTCAAGGACGCGATGTTTCGTGAATTGGATGAAGACGAGATGGATCAGCTCCTCGACGAGCTCGGGACCACTGCTCCGCTCATCCCAGTCGATCCGCCCTATGCGCGCAAACTGCTGCGCGACGCGGCCGCTTACGCCGAGTCGCTCGGACTGCCGCCTCACCCCGACTATCCGACGGCGGAGCTCTTGTTCGGCGATGTCGCTGCGGACGCCTGCGGCGTCACGTTTGAGTTCGGTCACGAAGGCCGGCCATTGTATGTTCCCGGGCCGGGCGAGTCTCCCACGCAGATCCGGCGGCGCATCGAGCGGCTGCGTCTAAGGCTGGGTGACGACGGTTTCGACTTCGACCTGCTGGAAGACGCGATTGATGAGCTGGACGACGGCGAAATGGACTACGATCCAGACGTCGACCCCGATCCCGCGGCTTGGCTCGCGCTCGACGAGGGGGAGCGTCTGCGTCGCGCGAGGGATTGCCACGAGCGCTATGACCCCTTGGTGGCCGAGCTGGAAGCCCACGCCGCCTTTCACGTCGCGATCGAGAATCAGATCGCCATGGGCGATGAAACGCCGGCGCGAGAAGCGCTGGAACGGCTCATGGCGGAAGGCCTAAGCCGACACGAAGCGGTTCACGCCCTGGGCTCGGTATTGGCCGAAACGATCGTCGCCATCGCCAAGGGCGACGGCGGCGAGGAGGCCGAGCGTTCCCGGGCGGACGCCTACAACGACGCCATTGCGCGAATCACCGCTGAAGATTGGCGGCTGGCGGCCGAAGACTGAGGGCGAAGGGCCTGCGCTCTCACGCCTGAGACAGGCGCCTCCGGTGCTCCGCCACGGGAATCATCGCGCGCACTTTCTTGACCCTGGCAGGGTCGATCCGGGCGGAGACAATTCCGACCCCGTCAGAGGCCTTGGCGATCACATGGCCCCAGGGGTCGGCGACCAGCGAATGGCCGTAAGTCATTCGCTGCTCGTTGCCGACGGTGAACGATCCGGTCTGGGCGCTGGCGCAGACGTAAGCTTCGGTCTCGATGGCGCGGGCGCGCAGCAGCACTTCCCAGTGGTCCTTGCCGGTCTGCATGGTGAAGGCCGCGGGCATCGCGATGATCTCGGCGCCTTTTTCGGCCAGCGCCTGGAAGAGGTCGGGAAAGCGCAAGTCGTAACAGATCGAACAGCCGACGGTGACGCCTTCGCAGTCGTAGGTGACCACCTGGTCGCCCGCCTTAACCGTCGCGCTCTCCTTGTACGCCGTTCCGTCCGGCGTCATCACGTCGAACAAGTGGATCTTGCGGTAGCGGGCGATCTCCTCGCCCTCGCGATTAAAGACGACTGACGTGTTGTGGTAGCGGTCCTCGCCGTCGATCTTTTCCATGATCGAGCCGGCATGGACGAAGATGCGGTGCTTGATCGCCTGCCCGCGCGCCATTTCATAAGCCGGACCGCCCGGCAGGCGCTCGGCGACGGCGAGCTTCTCGGCGCGCGAGCCGCCCGCCCAGTCGAACTGTTCCGGCAGCAGCACCCAGTCCGGACTCTCTTCCGCGACAGCCCGCTCGATCAACGCTTGAGCCGCAGCGACATTGGCGGCCTTGTCGTTGATCGAATTCATCTGGATGAGCGAGACTTTCATTGGGCGACAACTCCGGGCGCGCTCGCCAATGTGGTCGGCGCGCGCTCGCCAGTCAACGCCGCGCGAAGTCGGCGAAAACCTTGAGCTGGTCGGCAATGAAGCCGCGTGTCGCCGGATCGGTCAGTTCGCCAGTTGCGGCGTCGATTTTCGTGTTGACCTGCGGGATGATGACCTCCGGCTTATTGAGCACGCGACCGTCGAGGTAAACGAACACGTGCCGCAGATGCAGTTGCGCTCTCAAGCCGCCGAACAGGCTTGGCGAACTGCTCTCAAGCGCGATGGGTTTCCCGCCGAAGGGCTGATTGGGCAAGCGGGAGATCCAGTCGATGGCGTTCTTCAATACGCCCGGGATGGAATGGTTATATTCGGGCGTCACGATAATGACCCCATCCGCCTTGCGGATCGCGTCGGCTGTGGTGGTGACGATGGGCGGAAATCCTTTGTCCTGCACGTCATGATTGTAGAGCGGAAACTCGCCGACCGAGGGCAGAGGCTCGATCGTCACCCCTTCGGGCGCGAGCGCTGACAAGGCGCGGACGATCGCCGCGTTGAACGAGCCTTTTCGCAGGCTGCCCAGCATAACGACAAAGTGAAGCGGCTTTTCTTCGGCCATTGACTATTCCTCTGAAAGCCAAACGCCGCCTCGGCGGCGAGCGGAGCCCGCAGTTTTGGCGTTTGTCGCGGAATTGCTATGGTCCTTAGCAAATCGAGACCAACGGGGGGGAGCGGTGATCGCTGCAAACGAACTTTTTTCCGTCCGGGGCCGCACGGCGCTGATCACCGGCGGGGCGACAGGTCTCGGCCGGATCTGCGCCGAGGCGCTGCTCAGCGCAGGCGCGCGTGTGCTGATCGCCTCGCGCAAGGCGGAGGCTTGCGAAGCGGCGGCGCGAGAGCTTTCAACGCTGGGCGAATGCGAAGGCTTCGGCGGCACGGTCGCCACCGAAGCCGGCGTCACCGCGCTGGCCGCCGAGACGCGGAAGCGCACGGACGTTTTGCACATTCTTGTCAACAACGCCGGGGCGAACTGGGGCGGACCGTTCGAAACTTTCCCCTGGAAGGCGTGGGACCGGGTGCTCAGCGTCAACGTGACCGGGCTTTTCACACTGACGCGCGATCTCGCCCCAATGCTGATCGCGTCGGCGACGCGCGACTGGCCTTCGACCGTGGTCAACATGGGTTCGGTCATGGGCACCGTGACGCAATCGGAAACCGCCTGGGCCTATTCAGCCTCGAAGGCCGCAGTGCATCACCTGACCCGAATTCTCGCGGCGGAGCTCGCGGAGAAGCAGGTGACTGTGAACGCGTTCGCGCCCGGACCGTTTCCCACCAACATGACGAAGTTCGCCCTCGGCGACGAAGAGGGGCAGGCGCGCAGCGCCAAGACCGTGCCGATGGGCCGCCTCGGGCGGCCAGAGGACATTGCCGGCCCGCTCCTCTTCCTCGCCGGGCGCGGCGGCGCCTACACGACAGGGGCGATTCTGCCCGTGGACGGCGGGATCGGCGTCGCGGCGCCGCCCGCGATGTTCGGAGGCGAGACATGAATGATTTGGCAGATGTTAAGAAGGTTCCCGCCGCCGAACTCGCCGCCATGGTCGGACAGAGCTTCGTGTCGCGCTGGATGACCGTGGACCAGGCGCGGATCGACGCCTTCTCTAAAATCACAGAGGACGAGCAGTTCATCCATGTCGATCCCCAGCGGGCGGCTGAGACCGCATTTGGCGGTACGGTCGCTCATGGCTTTCTCACCCTCTCGCTGCTCTCGGCCATGGCCTATAGCGCCTTGCCCAGAATCGAGGGCGCGGCTCACGGCGTAAATTATGGCTTCGACCGCATCCGCTTTGTCAGGCCTGTCCCTTCGGGAAGCCGGGTGCGCGGGCGTTTCACGCTGAGGGCGCTCACGCCCCGCTCGGGGAAGGAATGGCAGTTCACTTACGAGGTCAGCGTCGAGGTCGAAGGGGCGGAGAAGCCGGCGCTCGTCGCGACCTGGCTTACAATGCAGGTGATGGAGTAGATTTTAAAAAACGTCGACTGGGTGACGACGTCAATACTCCTGAATTTTTGAATCAAAAGACAAGGAACTCATAAGCGTTCAGCCGACGGTAACCTGAGGAGTTTACGGGGGACGACGAAAATGACGGCTTGCGCTTAAGGCTACATTTCAAATATATTCCGTGCAAGATGAATATATATTCTAGTATTATTCGGTATTAAAGGTGAAATCCATGGAATTTATTTTTATATATATGACGATATTATGAGTTAAAATAGACGTTTATATCATTGTCAGTGAATATTTTCTCGGGGATAGGAGTTATAAATCAGTCGACAGCGGACGTTGTCATCCTATCTCATCTCCCTCCTCTTCTTATTGCTTGGGCCGCCATTGCTGGTTGCTTCGATATCTAGGCGGTTCACTCTCGCTCGACTAAGCGGCGGAGCATTCGCCGCGGCTTTGGCGGTCAGGATTGAGGCCTCGCAACGGAGGTGACTCGTTAATCGAGCCGCAAGCCATTGAAATGGCTCAAAACGGACTCGCTAATGGCGCGCCCCCATCCGGCATATCAACGATACGCCGTTCAGCTCCCGAACCGCACCGCCTCGCCCGACGACGGCGTCACGAGCTCGCCCTCCCACATCACCCGGCGGCCTCTCACGATTGTCCCGACCGGCCAGCCTGTAACCGCTTTTCCGTCATAGGGCGTCCATTGCGAGCGTGAGGCGATCCAGGAATCGCGGATGGTCTCACGGCGCTTCATGTCGACGATGGTGAGGTCGGCGTCATAGCCGACCGCGATTCGGCCCTTGCCGGTGATTCCGAACAGACGCTGAGGTCCGGCGCTGGTCAGATCGACGAAACGCGGAAGACTGAGCCGCCCGGCGTTCACGTGGTCGAGCATGATCGGAACGAGCGTCTGCACGCCGGTCATGCCGGATGGGCTCTCGGGATAGGGCTTGGCCTTCTCGTCGAGCGTGTGTGGAGCGTGGTCGGAGCCCAGCACATCGACCACGCCCTGCTCGAGTCCGCGCCAGATCGCCTCGCGATGTCCGGGGCCGCGGACGGGCGGGTTCATCTGAATCTTTGTGCCTAAACGCGAATAGTCCTCGGCGCCCAGCGTCAGATGATGCGGCGTCGCCTCGCAGCTTGCGACATCCTTGGCGCCGGTCAGAAACGCCATCTCCTCGCGCGTCGAGATATGCAAGACGTGCACCTGCGCCCGCGCCTCACGCGCAAGGCGAATGAGCCGCTCAGTCGAGCGCAGAGCCGCGATTTCGTCGCGCCAGACGGGATGCGAGGACGGATCGCCCGCGACGCGCAAGGGTTTGCGCTCATTCAGGCGCGCCTCGTCCTCGCTATGGAAGGCCGCGCGGCGGCGGATAGCCTTCAAAATCGCCAGCACGCCCTCATCGTCAGCGACCAGGAGGCGCCCGGTCGAGGACCCCATGAACACCTTGATCCCCGCGGCTCCGGGCAACCGCTCGAGTTCGGGGATGTCGGCGACATTGTCGTGTGTGCCGCCGACCCAAAAGGCGAAGTCGCAATGCATGCGGCCTTTCGCACGGGCGAGCTTGTCGGCGAGCGCGTCTGCGCTCACCGTCAGCGGATCGGTGTTGGGCATTTCAAACACGGCGGTCACCCCGCCGAGAACCGCCGCGCGGGAGCCTGTCTCCAGATCCTCTTTATGAACGAGCCCCGGTTCGCGAAAATGCACCTGGGTGTCGATGATTCCGGGAAGAATGTGAAGGCCGCGGCAATCGAGGCGCTCGCCCGCCGCGGCGCCGCTCAAAGCGCCGATCTCGGCGATGCGCCCGTCGCGAACGCCAATGTCGCGTGCGCCGATCCCGTCCTGGTTGACGACGGTTCCGTTGATCAGGACGCAATCGAAGCTCGGCGGCATGTCGGTTCTTTCTTGCAGTGGCTGAAAAGCGGCCTATTTGACAGTCTCCGCCCTTGCAAGCGCGACCGGAGGCGTCCATGCACAAGAAAGCCGCCATGCTTGAGGATCGCTGCGTCCTTTCCGTGAGCGGCGCGGACGCAACTGGCTTTCTGCAGGGCCTGCTAACCAACGATGTCGAGCGCCTAGAGCCGAGCGAGGCGCGCTATGCGGCGCTGCTCACACCACAAGGCAAGATCCTGTTCGACATGATCGTCGTGCGCGCGGCCGGTGGCGAGGAGCCATCCTATTTCATCGATTGCGCGGCGGCGCAGGCGTCCGATCTCGCCAAGCGGCTCGGCTTCTACAAGCTGCGCGCCAAGGTCGTGATCGCTGACGTGAGCGCCGATCGCGCGGTCGCCGCCTTCTGGGGCTACGAGCGGCCCAACGTCGACGGCCTTCTCTACGCCGATCCGCGCGATCCGCGCCTCGGCTGGCGCGCGATCATGGCCCGCGCGATCGCCGGTGCGATCGGGTTGGAGCACGTGGGCGAATACGAAGGCCTTCGCATCGCCGTCGGGGCGCCCAAAGGCGGTCTCGATTTCGCCTATGCGGACGCCTTCCCGCACGACGCCAATTTCGATCTCCTCCACGGAGTCGACTTCGACAAGGGCTGCTATGTCGGCCAGGAGGTCGTCTCGCGGATGAAGCATCGCGGAACCGCGCGCAAGCGCGTCACGCGAGTCAAACTGGATGGACCCGCGCCGGCGCCTGGCACGCCAGTCATGGACCGCGAGCTCGCGGTCGGCGCGCTTGGGTCTTCCTCGGGACGCGAGGCCCTCGCGCTCTTGAGACTCGACCGCGCCGAAGAGGCGATGGCGGCGGGCCGGACGTTGAGCGCAGCCGGCGTCGTCGTGGCGCTGGCGGAATCAATCAACGGTTGAACGCCCTGCTCGCGCCAGATCAGCCGAAAGCCGCATGGGGTTGTATGGGATGGGCGGCGATCGCCAATCGTTCGCCGGCTTCGTCGCTCGGCAATTGCTTGGTTTATAAGCTTGACCCGGTCCTAACCCGTCTTTAGGACACTCCTGTATTGAGCCGCCAATAGGCTCGAATTACGGTGCGTCCGACGGCGTTGCTGCGGGCGAGACGGGAGGAATCGCATGAAAAGGCTTCTGCTTTCCGGCGCGATGCTTGGCGCCCTGTTTGCGTTTGTCGGGTCGGCGCAAGCCGCGGATAAGAAGACGCTCGTGTTCGTCGTGAATGGCGCGTCGGACTTCTGGAAGGCCGCCGAGGCCGGCGTCAAGAAGGCGCAGAGCGAACTGCCGAATTACAAGCTCGACTTCAAATATCCCGAACAGTCGTCTGCGGCGATCCAGACCCGCCTCATGGATGACCTTGTGGCGGCCGGCGTCTCGGGCATCATGGTCAGCGCGGTCGATCCCAAGACGATGACCGACGCGCTCGACCGGATCGGCAAGCAGGTGGCGCTGTTCACCACGGACAGCGACGCGCCCAAGAGCAACCGCGTCGCCTATATCGGCTCGAGCAACGTCGACGCCGGCAAGCAGGCTGGCGAGATCGCGCTGAAAGCGATGCCGAACGGCGGCAAGTGCATGGGCTTCGTCGGACTTCCCGGCGCCGACAACGCCCGCGAGCGCATCGAGGGCTTCAAGGACACGATCAAGGGCTCGAAGATCGAGCTCGTCGACGTGCGCGCCGACGATATCGACCAGACCCGCGCCAAGCGCAATGTCGAGGACACGCTAACCGCCCATCCCGAGATCAACTGCATGGTCGGCTATTATTCCTACAACACGCCCCGGATCTATGAGGCGCTGAAGGAAGCCGGCAAGCTTGGCCAGATCACCGTCGTCGGCTTCGACGAGGACCCGATCACTCTTGGCGGCGTCAAGGAAGGCACGATCGCCTCAACCGTCGTCCAGCAGCCCTACGAGTGGGGCTATCAGGGCATGAAGACGATGGCCAAGTATCTTGAGGGGGACAAGTCAGGCATTCCCGCGAACGGCCTCATCATCATCCCGACCAAGATCATCGACAAGGATAACGTCGACGCATTCTGGGCCGAGCTCAAGGAGCGGCAGGGCAAGAAGTAGGCATGACGAGCGGCGCTTAACGCGTCCGCTTGCTCAGGAGCGCCGCGCTTACGCGCGGCGCCGTCTTTTCCTCAAGGACCGCCTTTGGCCGATCCCCTCCTCCGGCTGACCGACATCAGCAAGAGCTATCCCGGCGTTCGCGCCCTTTCGCGTGTCAGCCTGACGGTGAGCCGGGGCGAGGTTCTCGCACTGATCGGCGAGAATGGCGCGGGCAAGTCGACCTTGATGAAGATTCTTGGCGGCGTGGTGAAACCCGACCAGGGAACGATCGAGATCGACGGCGCGCCGCACAACTCGTTCACCGTCTCCGAATCGCTGAATTCGGGAATCGCCTTCGTTCACCAGGAACTGAACCTTTTCGAAAACCTGGACGTTGGCGCGAATGTGCTGATCGGGCGGGAGCCGCTGTCGGCCGGTCCCCTTAGGCTGGTCAACCGCAAGACGACGAAACGTATCGTGGCGCCGCTGCTGAAGCGACTGGACGTCGACTTCGAGGTCGACGATCTGGTCTCCGACCTCTCCCTTGCCCAGCGCCAGCTGTTGGAAATCGCCAAGGCCCTTTCGCTCAACGCGCGGGTCGTCATCATGGATGAGCCGACTTCGAGCCTGACCTCCGCCGAGACTGACCGGCTGATGCGGGTCATCGGCGAGCTCAAGGCCGATGGCGTGGCGATCATCTTTATCACCCACCGGCTGAACGAGGTCGAACGCTGTGCCGACCGCGTGGTCGTCCTGCGCGACGGCTCGGTCGTCGGCGAGCTGGCTCGCGACCAGATCCATCGCGAAGCGATGATCCGCCTCATGATTGGGCGGGATCTCAAATCGCTTTATATTCCACCCAAGTCGCCGCCGGGCGCAGAGGTTCTGGAAGTCATCGGGCTACGAACCCCTTCGCGCCCTACGCACGCCGTCAGCCTTTCGCTCAGAGCCGGCGAGATCTTAGGAATGGCCGGATTGATCGGCGCGGGGCGAACCGAGCTTGCGCGCGCGGTGTTTGGCGTGGACGCGGCGGTCGGCGGCGAAATCCGCGTGAATGGAAAGGGGGTCGCCATTCGTTCGGCCAAGGACGCGATCGCCCACGGCGTCTATCTTGTGCCGGAAGATCGCAAGCGAAGCGGTCTCGTGCTCGAGGATTCGGTCGCCGGGAACATCTCGCTGCCGAACATCCTGTCCTTCGCTCGATATCTCCTCATCGACTTTGGCGCGGAGCGTAAGCATGCGGAACGGCAGCGCCAGTCCCTCAGCATCAAGGCGGCGGACGTGGAGACCGTGGTCGGCACGCTCTCGGGCGGCAACCAACAGAAGGTCGTCCTCGCCAAATGGCTGTCGATGAAGCCCAAGGTGATGATGTTCGATGAACCGACGCGCGGAATCGACGTCGGATCGAAATCGGAAATCTATACGCTGATGCGGGAGCTCGCCGACGCGGGCGTGGCGATCTTGATGATTTCCTCCGACATGGAGGAGGTGATCGGGGTCAGCGACCGTATCGTGGTGATGCAGGAAGGCGCGATCAGCGGAACCCTGAACCGAGACCAGTTCAGCGAGGAGAACGTGATGAGGCTCGCCGTCGCCCGTGAGCCGGAACTGGGCGCGGCGTAATGCTGAAGAAAGATCTCGGGCTTTTCCTCCTCATCATTGTCGTCGGAGCGGTGGTGGCGTTTCTCAACCCGCGCTTCCTGTCGCCGATCAATCTGGCGAATACCGCCAATCTCGTCGGGCTGTTTGGTCTGTTCTCCATTGGCGAAGGCTTCGTCATCATCACGGGCGGCATCGACCTCTCGATCGGTTCGGAATTCGCCCTGTTCGGCGTCATCTTCGTCGACTTGCTCGTGACCTACCATGTGCCGTGGATCCTCGCCGTCCTCATCATCATCGGTTTCGGCGTGGTCCTTGGCTGGGTGCACGGCTTTCTGGTCACGCGGATGAACCTGCAGCCCTTCGTCGTCACGCTCTGCGGCCTCCTGATCTATCGCGGGGTCGCGCGCTGGTACACCAACGACGGGACCGCCGGATTTGAGTTCGGCCAAAGCTTTCCGGCGCTCGAATGGATCACCACCGGACGCACCTACGGCGTCCCGCACACCTTCGTCATCTTCCTTATCGTTGCGGCGATCATGGGGGTGCTGCTGCACCGCTCGGTGTTTGGGCGCTACCTGTTCGCCATCGGCAAGAATGAAGAGGCGGCGCGATTCTCCGGCATCGCGACCAAGAAGATCATCGTCGCCGCCTACGTCATCTGCGGCGCGCTCGCGGGCGTTTCGTCGATCTTCCTCACGATGTACACCCGCTCGATCTCTCCGGCCTCGCACGGCAATTTCTATGAGCTTTA
Source organism: uncultured Alphaproteobacteria bacterium (assembly GCA_963696665.1). Taxonomy (GTDB): domain Bacteria; phylum Pseudomonadota; class Alphaproteobacteria; order Rhizobiales; family Beijerinckiaceae; genus Roseiarcus. Next base: position 45,507 of record CAVOLE010000024.1, on the reverse strand, counting down.
CGGAATCGCGGCCGCGGTTCTTGGCGGCTGTTCGCTGCGCGGCGGCGAGGGTTCGATCATGGGGATCGTGCTTGGGGCGGTTCTGCTTCAGGTTCTGCAGAACCTGGTCAACCTGCTCGGCATCCCGAGTTCGCTCAATTTCGCCGTCATGGGGACGGTCATCCTGATCGGCGTGCTCGCCGACCAGCAGTTGGTGCGCGTGAGGCAGGCCCGCGCCGACCGCGCGAAGGACAATCTCCGCGCAGCCGCTGCGCCCCTCGTTAGGTAGCAGAGCCAGAACGGGCTAGGCATGCGGCGGGCGATCGATGGCAAAAGGCGCGCTCAGAGCGTCCGTCAAGCCCCGGACAAGACAGATGTCGTATGCGGGCGCTGGAGCGGCTAGAACTCGCGGCCGCAGCGGCTTGTCCGCACTTGGTTTGATCAGAGGGGAGCCCGTGATCCTGGAGGGCGCATCCATCTTCGCGCTTGTCGTCGCGGCCTTTGTGGTTATCACCGCTCTCATGGGCGTGCGCCAGGTGCCTCAGGGCTACAATTACACGGTTGAGCGCTTCGGCCGCTACTACAAAACCTTGACCCCGGGTCTCGGGCTTATCGTTCCTTACATCGATTCCATCGGCCGCAAGCTCAACGTCATGGAGCAGGTCATGGACGTCCCGAGCCAGGAGATCATCACGAAGGACAATGCGACCGTCACGGTGGACGGCGTCGCCTTCTATCAAGTGCTCGACGCCCGCCGCGCGGCCTATGAGATCTCTGATCTTCAGTCTGCGCTGCGCAACATCGTCATGACCAATGTGCGCACGGTCATGGGTTCGATGGACCTGGACCAGCTCCTCTCACACCGCGACGAGATCAACGCGCGCCTTCTGACGGTGATCGACGCCGCTTCGGAGCCGTGGGGCATCAAAGTCACGCGCGTCGAGATCAAGGACATCGTGCCCCCGAGAGATCTCGTGGACGCGATGGGCCGGCAGATGAAGGCCGAGCGCGAGAAGCGCGCGGTGATCCTCGAGGCCGAAGGCATGCGACAGTCCGACATCACCCGGGCGGAAGGCCGCAAAGCGGCGCTCGTGCTCGAGGCCGAAGGGCGGCGCGACGCGGCGTTCCGCGCCGCCGAGGCGGTCGAGCGTACGGCGCAGGCCGAGGCGACGGCCACACGGGTCATCAGCGAGGCGACCGCCAACGGCGACGTGGTCGCGGTGAACTTCCTGATCGCTGAAAAATATATATCCGCCCTTCACGCACTCGCGCAATCGCCCAATCAGAAGCTCGTGATCGTGCCCATGGAATTGAGCTCGCTTGCGGGCACGCTTGGCGGATTGAGCCAAATCGCCGCGAGCGCCATGGGCGGGGAGGCCGTTGGAGCCCCGCGGCCGCCGGCTCGGCCACGTCCGCCGCCTGGACCTGTGCCGAACACGGCCGCCACGAACACGCCGGCCGCGTCCCCCTGGCAAGGATCCGAGAACGCGCCGCCAGGCGGCGCTTCTTCCTGAGGGAGGATCGCTCGGAGCCCGCGATGGAAGCCCTCTTGGAACCGGCCCATCTCGTCGCGCTCACGTGGCTCGTCGCGGGCCTCGTTCTCAGCGCGATCGAGACGCTCGCGCCCGGCGCATTCTTCATTTGGTTCGGCGCGGCGGCGGCGATCGTCGGGGCCGTGAGCTATTTCCTGCCGATGGGCTTCGGCGCGCAGCTCATTCTGTTTGCGGTTCTCGTGGCGACGCTGGTTCTCGTCGGACGACGGGTCTACGGATCGTTCGACAAGGGGCCCGGGCCGCTGCCGCAAAGCCGCGCGCATGCGATGGTCGGGGTCGACTTCTTCTTGGACGAAGCGATCGCGCGAGGCTATGGGCGCATCCGGGTCGGCGACAGTTCCTGGCGCGTCGCCGGGCCCGACTGCCCGGCCGGCGCCAAGGTGAGAGTGGTCGCTGTCGAGGACGGGTCGCTCTTGCGCGTCGAGCGGGTGGGCTGAACCCGCGCGGGCTGGGAACTCGCGGTCAGCGATAGACCAGCACCGGAATGGTCGAGTGCGTCAGCACCTTTACCGTTTCGCTGCCGAGCAATAGCGCCGAGATTCCGCGCCGTCCATGCGAGGCCATGACGATAAGGTCGCAGCCACGCGCGTGCGCGACGTCGATGATCGCGCGATAGGGCTGGTCGTGGACCTCGCGGATCGTCTCGTACTTAACGCCCGCGGCCTCGGCCGCCATCTTCACGTGCTCCATCGCCTTCTCTGACAGGAGGCGCGACTGCTCCTCGTAGTCGCCCTCGTCGACAGGAATGAGCACGGTGTCCATGGTCGCGACGTGGTAGGGCTCAGCGACTGTCAGCCCTGTCACCGTCGCTCCAGCGTCCTTGGCGAGCTGCACGCCATAAAGGATCGCCTTGCGCGACAGGTCCGAGCCATCGGTCGGAATCAGAATGTGCTTGAACATGGATCCTCCTCGGCTACCGGCCGCCTCCCCATCCGCTCGCGCCAACCGAGCGCAGAACAACCAGAAGAATGATTGCGCCGATCGCCGCTTCTATGATCATGCCCGTAAGACCGCTCCATAAATGCAAGTTGAAGCGCGGCAGAAGCCAGTCGCCGATCAGCGCTCCGACGACGCCGACGGCGGCGTCGCCGACAAGTCCGAAACCATTGCCGCGCAGGACCTTGCCGATCAGCCATCCAGCGACGGCGCCGACAGCCAAGATAACGATCATGCGCTCATTCGAAAAATGCACTGAGATCCCCTCCGCGGAACCTAACTCAATACACCTCGGTTAATGGATGGCTAAAGCCGCGGAGCGATGCGCAGTTGCGGCCGGGGCGGCGGGCGGCTAAAATTTGCCCTCCCGAGAGACTATTCTTCGCCGGGTTGCAAAATCTCCCTAACCTCCCAAGGAGCCTTCCCATGGCCTTTACGCTGCCCGATCTGCCCTACCCGCATGACGCCCTGAAGCCCTACATGTCGGCGGAGACGCTCGAATATCATCACGACAAGCATCATCTCGCTTACGTCAACAACGGCAACAATGCGCTGAAAGGAACTGAGTGGGAGGGCAAGCCGCTCGAGGAGATCGTCAAGGGCTCGTTCGGCAAGAACCCCGCCGTCTTCAACAACGCCGGCCAGCACTATAACCACATCCATTTCTGGAAATGGATGAAGCCGAACGCGAGCAACAAGATTCCGGGCGAAGTCGAAAAGGCGCTTAGGGATTCGTTCGGTTCGATCGACAAGGCCAAGGAGGACTTCATTCAGGGCGGCGTCACCCAGTTCGGCTCCGGCTGGTCGTGGCTGGCAGTCAAGGACGGCAAGGTTCAGGTGATGAAGACCCCGAACGGGGAAAACCCGCTTGTTCACGGCGGGAAGCCAATCCTCGGCGTCGACGTGTGGGAGCACTCCTATTACATCGACTATCGCAATCGCCGTCCCGACTATCTCAAGGCGTGGGTCGATCATCTCATCAATTGGGAATATGTCGCCGAGCTGTTCGGCCAGAAGTAACCGCCGTCGTGATTGCGACCCCCGGATCAAGTCCGGGGGGAAGCAATCCAGGAGTCGCGGGGCGTACTCCAACTCCTGGATCGCCGCGTCGCCATAGACCGTCGTAATACGGGCGTCCTTTGGCGCCCTGTGGCTCCTCGCGTGACGATTACGTCCGAAACGTCATTCCCTAGTCCGTCAGGTTTAGCGTCTTTTGCTCGCAGACATCGACGTCGGACGCATCCATCGACTGGCCGTCGCTGAAGCTTCCGTGCAGGTCGACCCGGCAGTTGAAAGGATGCGGCAATTGAGCTGGCGCGTGACTGCCGGACTTCAGCGGCCCAAGCACTTTCTTCCAGCTCACCAGGCCGCTCTCCGTCGCCTGGAGCTGGACGAGATCGGCCTTGCGCGAGTTGGTCACCATCACCGTGACGGTGGCTTCGCCCGTCGGCGTCTTCGGCCTGAGCTTCGTGGGAGGAGCCGCGTTCTGCGCCAGCGCTGGCGCGACGACAAAGCCGCATAAGGCCACGGCCAAAGTCAGTCTCGTCATTGATCATCTCACATCTTGCCAGGAGAACCGACGGCCTGCGGTTCTCGCTCGGCCAGCCTGCGCTCCGCAGCGGCGCGCAGCATCGGCAACACGTCCTCTATTCTCTCCGCCACCAGATAGCGGGCGTCGAAGCCCTCGCGAATGAAGCCTTCGATGCGCATATGGGCGATGAGTGCGAGCAGCGGGCGCCAGAAGGCGCCGATGTCGGCGATCAAAATCGGCTTCATGTGGCGATTGAGCTGCGCCCAAGTCAGCTGCTCGACCAGCTCCTCCAGGGTGCCGATCCCGCCCGGCAAGGCGATGAAGGCGTCAGCTCGATCGAACATCGCCTGCTTGCGCTCATGCATGCTCTCGACGACGAGCATTTCCTGCGCGGCGTTGAGCGGGTGCTCCTTGCGAACGAGGAAGGTCGGGATGATCCCGGTCACGTAGCCGCCGCTGTCGAGCGTCGCCCGCGCCAGGCGGCCCATCAGCCCTTCGCCGCCGCCGCCGTATACGAGGCCGACCCCATCGGCCGCGAGCGCCCGCCCGAGCTCTTCCGCGGCGTCGCCGAACCGCGCGTCGCCGCCGTTGCTCGATCCGCAATAGACGCAGACGTTTCGAAATCGCGCTCATGGGCTTGATTTGCCGCCCGCGCTCAAGGTCCGTCAAGCTACGCAGTCAGGCCTCCTCAAGTCCGATCTCGCGCAAGATCTCCGCCTGATGCTCGCCGAGATTCGGCGAGCGGCGGTCAAGCGCCAGGGGGTTGTCGCTCATCAGGATCGGACTGCGAAGGCCAGGGGTTCCCTGCGGCTCGATCCGCATGCCGCGCGCCTTGAATTGCGGATCGGCGAACAGGTCGGCGATCGTGTTGATCGGCCCGGCTGGAACGACCGCTTTTTCCAGCGCGGCGAGAAGGTCGTCGCGTTTCCATAAGGCGGTTTTCTCGACGAGCGCGCGCTCCATCTCGACGCGGTTCGTAACCCGCGCAGGATTGGTGGCGAAACGCGGATCGCGCACCATTCCCTCGAGGCCCAACGCCGCGCAGAGCCGCGCAAACTGTCCGTCATTGCCGACGGCAATGATCAGCCAACCGTCCGCGACCGGAAGCGTCTGGTAGGGCGCGAGATTGACATGGGCGTTGCCCATGCGCTTTGGCGAGCGGCCGGACGCCAAGAAATTCATCGCTTGATTGGCGAGCATTGCGCTCATCGAATCGAACAAAGCAAGGTCTATATATTGCCCGCGCCCCGTCCGCTCGCGTGCGATCAAAGCCGCTTCGATGGCGACGACGCCGTAAAGGCCGGTGAACAGATCGCTGATCGCGACGCCCGCCTTCTGCGGCGACCCCTCCGGCTCGCCGGTGATGCTCATCATTCCCGACATGCCCTGGATGAGGAAATCGTAGCCGGCCCGCCTCGCATAAGGGCCCGTCTGTCCGAAGCCCGTCACGGAGCAGTAGATGAGCCGCGGATTGAGCGCTTTCAGGCTCTCATAGTCGAGGCCGAATTTCCGCAAGCCGCCGACCTTGAAATTCTCGATGAGCACATCGGATCGCGTGGCAAGACGGCGCACGATCTCGCGTCCGCGCTCGGTTGCGAAATCGGCGACGATCGAGCGTTTGCCGCGGTTGCAGGAATGGAAATAGGCGGCCGATTTCTCGCCGTCCGTCTCGATGAACGGAGGTCCCCAGGCGCGCGTCTCGTCGCCCTCCGGACTCTCGACCTTGATGACGTCCGCGCCGAGATCGGCAAGCGTCTGGCCGGTCGTCGGGCCGGCGAGCACGCGCGCAAGCTCGAGCACGCGCACGCCGGCAAGCGCTGCCGAGCTCAAAAGAAAGCCTGCAGGCCGGTTTGCGCGCGGCCGAGAATCAGCGCGTGAACATCGTGCGTGCCTTCGTAAGTGTTGACCGTCTCGAGGTTGGCGAGGTGGCGCATCACCTTGAACTCGATCTGGATGCCGTTGCCGCCGTGCATGTCGCGCGCCGCGCGCGCGATATCGAGCGCATCGCCGCAATTCGAGCGCTTGACGAGCGAGATCATCTCCGGCGCCGCCTTGCCCTCGTCCATCAGCCGCCCGACCCTGAGCGAGGCCTGCAGTCCCAGCGCGATTCGGGTCTGCATGTCGGCGAGCTTCTTCTGGAAGAGCTGCGTCTGAGCGAGCGGCCGGCCGAACTGCTTGCGGTCAAGCCCGTATTGGCGGGCGGCGAGCCAGCAATCCTCGGCCGCGCCCATCGCGCCCCACGATATGCCATAGCGCGCGCGGTTCAGGCAGCCAAACGGTCCTTTCAAGCCCGCGACGTTCGGCAGAAGCGCGCTCTCGGAGACATCGACATTGTCGAGCACGATCTCGCCGGTGACGGAGGCGCGCAGAGAAAGCTTGCCCTCGATCTTCGGTGTGGAAAGCCCCTTCATGCCCTTTTCGAGGATGAAGCCGCGTATCTGATCGTTATGCGCGCGCGATTTCGCCCATACGACGAAGACGTCGGCGATAGGCGCATTGCTGATCCACATTTTCGAGCCGATGAGCCGGTAGCCGCCGTCGATCTTCTCGGCCCGCGTCGCCATGCCGCCGGGATCGGAGCCGGCGTTCGGCTCGGTGAGCCCGAAGCAGCCGATGAGCTCGCCGCGCGCGAGGCCCGGCAGGTATTTGCGGCGCTGGTCGGCGTCGCCATAGGCATGGATCGGGTACATCACGAGCGAGCTTTGCACGCTCATCATCGAGCGGAAGCCTGAGTCGACGCGCTCGACCTCGCGCGCAACGAGGCCGTAGGAAACATAGCCGGCGCCGGCGCAGCCGAATTCCTGCGGCAGCGTGACGCCGAGCAGGCCCGCTTCGCCCATCAGCCGGAAGAGCTTCGGGTCGGTCTTTTCCTCGAGATAGGCCTGCTGCACGCGGGGCGCGAGCTCCTTCGAGGCGAAGTCTCGCGCCGTGTCGCGGATCATCCGCTCGTCTTCGGTGAGCTGGCCCTCGATGAGGAGCGGATCGTCCCACTGAAAGGGGCCGAGATCCGGCCCGTGAAAGGAACTCATTGCAACACCCTCAAAGGCCCTTCATGCCCGCCTCTCGATCTATATGGGCCCATGCGCGAGGCGTCGAGGGTCTGAGCCGGGCGGTCCGTGACTACAACCTGAAGCGAGCAGTCGCGCAAATAAATGCAAATAAAATAGGCATAAACGCTAGTAAACGTTAGTAAACGCTAGTAAATTTACTAGCGTTTACTAGCGTTTATTTTTCCGAATTGAGCCTTTTCAATGAGTTAGAAGCGAGAAAAATAAAAAAATTTCCGCCTCTCAATCCTTGGTTGCGCACGGGACCGTTCGAGCTCGCTTTGCGTCGGCCATGAAGCGCCATTCGCTTCTTCTCCCGCCGCAAGCGCTTCGGCGTGCTCGTTCACGATCGAGTTCGTCATCGCCGATGATCATAAGGTGTTTTCTGTTTTTGTCAAGAAAAAGTCGCCCAATTCGTGAATCCCTGAGCGAGGAACTCGCTTCAGCGCAAATTGCACTTGGCTCGTGCTGCGGTGGTCATACGCTGCGTGCGCCAGCGCTATACTGGCGTAAGGATGACGAGCTTGTAGTCAGGCCGCTCCGCGGGCGCGAATGTGTGCTGAACGAAGCTCACCGCGCCGTCGTCGGGGTGATTGAACAGGCGAAGCCCGCCTTCGCGGGTTTGCACGGCCTGCTCATCCCAGGCTTCGGCGAAGAACGCGCTCTCAGCCCGGAGCGTCTCGACGAATATCTTGACCTGGGCGTCGCGAAAGGTGCGGGCGAAGTCCGCGCGAAATTCGGCAAGCAGCCTTCGCGCCCTCTCCTTCCAGGCCGGAATCAGCACGCGGGCGGAGGGCTCGAGAAACACATAGCGCAGGAGGTTGCGTTGACAATCGCTATCCAGCCAGCCGCGAAAGAGCCGCGCCGCCGCCTCGTTCCATGAGCACGCGTTCCAGAGGCGGTCGAGGCCATAGGCCGGGCATTCGATGGCTCTGACCGCGGCGATCAGGGAAGGGGGCGCGTCCGCGGAAGGCCCGCGCGAGCCTTCCGGATCGACGCGCCCCGCAAGCTTGAACAGATAGTCGCGTTCGGCGCGCGACAAAGCGAGCGCCTGCGCAATGCGGCCGAGCGCCTCGGGGGAGGCTTGCGCGGCGCGCCCTTGTTCGATCCAGGTGCACCAGGTCACGCTGATGCCGGCCAGCGCCGCGAGTTCCTCCCGCCGAAGGCCCGAGGTTCGCCGCCGGCCCGTCGCCGCAGCCGGCGCCATGCGCTCGCGGTGCGCGCGCACGAACTCGCCCAGGAGCCGCCTCTGATCCGCTTCGAGCATGGCAAGCTTTGTAATAGGATAAGATTTCGATCTTGTAACAGTGTAATTGAAAGCGCAAAAGCCTCGAGGCAGAAAGGAGCTGGCAATGAGCAAGGCCCATGAGCGAGTTGTCGAGGCGCAGTTCGGTCCTCGAGCGAAAGCCTATGTCGAGAGCGCGGTTCACAGTCAGGGGGCCGACCTCGAGGCGATCGGAACGCTCGCGCAGACGTTGCGCCCGGAGCTGGCGCTGGACCTCGGCGCCGGCGGCGGCCATGTGTCCTATGCGCTTGCGCGCCACGCCCGACGGGTCATCGCGACCGACTTGTCCTCCGAGATGCTGGCGGCGGTGGCGCGGACGGCGCGCGAGAAGGGCTTGACCAATATCGAGACCGTGCAAGCCCCGGCGGAGCGCCTGCCGTTTCAAGACGAGACGTTCGATTTTGTCGCGAGCCGCTTCTCCACCCATCACTGGCGCGATTTCGACGCCGGGCTGCGCGAAGCGCGCCGCGCGCTGAAACGCGGCGGACGAGCCGCGTTCGTCGATGTCTATGCTCCAGGCCAGGCTTTGTTCGACACGCATCTGCAGGCGATCGAACTCTTGCGCGACCATTCCCACGTCCGCGACTACTCCTGCTCGCAATGGTTGGACGCGCTCGCCCGCGCGCGCTTCGCCCTCGAGGCTTGCCGGACGTGGCGGCTCAGGATGGATTTCCCCGTCTGGATTGCCCGCATGCAAACGCCGCAAGATAATGTGACGGCGATCCGCGCGCTCCAGAACGCCGCCTCGGCGGAGACCAAGGCGCATTTCGCCATCGAGCCCGACGGCTCGTTTCTGCTCGACATGCTGATGATCGAGGCGTCGGCTGCGTGAGCGGCGCCTATAGAAGGGGGCGTGTTGACGGAATCGTCATCGCGAGGAGCCGTAGGGCGTCGAGAGACGCCCGTCCTTCCGGGCGGGCTATGGCGACGTGGCGATCCCGGAGTTGCAGGGCGCCCTACGTTCCCCTGGATTGCTTCCCCCCGGGTCCAAAAGCCCGGGGGTCGCAATGACGATTGTGGTTCTATGGCGCCTTGCGGCGTTACTTTCGGAACTCCGGCTTCACTGCAGCGTAGAGCGCCTTGAAGCGCTCGCGCTGGCGCGCGAATTTTGCGCCGAGTTCCGGGTCCGGCTCTGTAATGTCGGCGATCTCCGGCTTTACGCAGACGGCTTCGGGCGGCTCGCCGGTTGCGGCGAGGCGCGCCAAACGGGCGGCGCCGTAGGCCGGGCCCGTTTCGCCGCCCTTCATGCGCACGACGGTAAAGCCGGTCGCCGCGGCGATCATGCGGGTCCACAAGGCGCTTTTCGCGCCGCCGCCGATGAGGCCGACACGCTCGATTTCGACGCCGGCAAGCCTAAGACAACCGCGCGCGTCCGCAAGCGTGAGCGCGACCCCCTCCATCACCGCGCGGGCGACGTCAGCCTGCGAAGTCGTCTCGCTCAGGCCGAACAGAACGCCGCGCGCATAAGGATCGTCGAGCGGCGTCCGCTCGCCGCTGAGATAAGGCAGAAAGAGAAGCGCGCCGGGGCCCGGATAGTCCGCCGCCGCCTCGCGCTCGAGCGCGTCCGAAGATGCGCCGAGGAGCCGGCCGGCGAAAGCAAGGGCGCCCGCGCCGTTGAGCATCGCCGCCATGGCGTACCAGCGGTTCGGCAGCGCGTGCGCGAAAGCGTGCACGAGCTGTTCGGGCGCGCTCCTATATTGATCGGTCGCGACGATGAGTTGGGTCGCGGTTCCGAGCGAAATGAAGGCTTCGCCCGGCGCGATCGCGCCCAGGCCCACGGCCCCTGCTGCGGCGTCGCCCCCGCCGGCGGCGAGCAGGACGCCGCGCGGGAGGCCAAGCGCATCTGCGGCCTCGGGCCGGATCTTTCCGACCGCGCGCCGATCCCTCGAACAAGGGCGGCGCCCAGGCGCGATCGGCGTCGCATGCGTCGAACGCTTGCCCCGACCAGTCTCTGCGGGCCTCGTCGAGGAGCCAGGTTCCCGCTGCGTCGCTCATGTCGGAGGCCCGTTCGCCGCTGAGGGCAAGGCGCAAGTAGTCCTTTGGCGAAAGGAGCGAGGCGACGAGACGGCGGCGGTCCGGCTCATTCCGGGCGAGCCATTTGAGCTTTGGCCCGGTGAAACCCGGCATAGGCTTCACGCCGACGGTTCGGGCCAGGTCACGATAGTCGCGCGCCAGTTCATCCGCCTCGCGAAACGCGCGTCCGTCGTTGTGCAGGATTGCCGGGCGGATCGGCTTGTCGGCGCGATCCAGCAGCACCGCGCCGTGCATCTGGCCCGAGAAGCCGATCGCTTTCAGGGCGGCCAGCGCCTTGCCGGCTTTGTTAGCAAGGTCCGCGATCGCGCCGGCCATGGCGGCCGCCCAGACGTCGGGATTCTGCTCCGACCAGCCGGCGCGCGGACGGTCGGGAGAATAGCTTCTGGCGGCGCTCGCGACAGGTTCGCCGCCCTCGTCGGTCAGAAGCGCCTTGAGCCCGGAGGTTCCGCAGTCAAGCCCGAGATACATGGGCCAGCATTGTGCTCTGCGGGGACAGCGCTCACAAGCGGCAGCGGATGATCACGCTCGAAGCGAGGGGCCTACGCCCCGCTCTTTCAATGCCGCCAAACCTCGCAGCACGGGGCCGCCGTCGTCGAACCAAGCCAGCCCCATTCGGGATCGACGTCGTCTTCATCCAGCTCGGCGCCGTTTTCGAGGATATACCTCAGGCCGGAAAGGATGGGTTGGTCGACGCCGCGGGTCGCCTCGTCGATGCCTTCCCACTCACGCGCGCCCGCAGCCCTTGAAAAGCGGCGGACGAGGCCGGCGGCCAATATGCCGCTGGTCAGGTTCCGCGTCGCCGCGTCACGGGAAAAGCGTCGCGCGAAATCGCCGCCGATCGAGGCGACCGCAGCGTGCGCAACATGCGGATTTGAACAGGTCCGGAGGATTTCGCGGACAATCATCACAGCCTCTCTCGTCTGATCCGAGCAGCATCTTTATCGCAATCGAATTTGTTCTCAACGTGTCATTGCTCAAAAAAATCTTCGTGAACTCGAGAGAGTCAACGTTTAGACAGCCCAATGTCAACGATTTGTCATATTTCGATCTTGCACCGCAACACGAAAACTGGACTTTTGTTTTCGTATCATGACAATCGTTCGGAGAGATTTACTTCGTGCAACCTCGGTTGCTTAATAGAACGATCTTTTGCTTCATAGCAATTGCCATAAATCAGACGCTATTCAAGCTTTAGCGCCGAATGGAGAACATGGATTGCGCGTGCTGGTCCTCTTCGCTCATCCCGTCCCGACGAGCTTCGGCTCGAGCCTGCACGCGACGGTCGTCGAGACCTTGCGCGCCCGCGGCCATGAGGTGGATGATTGCGACCTCAACGCCGAAGGGTTCGATCCGGTGATGACTGAGGAGGACCGGGTCGCCTACTACGACATCCCCGGAAATCGGCGCCGCGTCGGTCCTTATGTCGAGCGCCTCATGAAATCTGACGCGCTGGTCTTTTCCTTTCCGGTCTGGAACATGGGGCTCCCGGCGATCCTCAAAGGCTTCGTCGACAAGGTGTTCCTGCCCGGCGTCAGCTTCAATTTGAAGGACGACGGCGCCTATGTCCCCTGCCTGCACAATGTCAAAAGGCTCGGCGTGGTTTGCACCTATGGCGGCGCCCGCTGGACGACATACCTCATGGGCGACCCGCCTCGCCGGTTCCTCAAACGCTCCATGCTTCTCAATTGCGCGCCAGGCGCGAAATGCGACTATCTCGCGCATTACGACATGGATCATACGACGCTCGCGCGGCGGATCCGTTTCCTCAAAACGGTCGAGCGGAAGTTCTCGACTTGGTGAGGCGAGGGGAGCGCCTCAAGGAGGGCGGGGACGAACCCAGGGTCATCGGCTGCGTCAGGCGGTCGTGGCCTTGACTTCACGCATCTTGACTCCGAGCCCGATGACCAGCGCCGCTACGACGAGAATGGCGCCGGCCGAGCCGAAGACGCCGCGAGGGCCGCTCATGTCGAAGACGACGCCGCCAAGGGCGGCCCCGAGCGCGATCGCGAGCTGGATCGCCGCCACCATCAGGCCGCCGCCGCTTTCCGCCTCGTCAGGAATTGAGCGCGCGAGCCAGGTCGACCACGCCACCGGCACTGCGCCGAAGGCGAGACCCCAGAGCGCCACCATTGCCGCATCCGCAAACGTCGACCCGCCCGCGACCGAGAGAGCAAGCCCGAGAATCCCCATCATGAGGGGCATGGTGACGAGGGTGAGACGCAACGAGCGCGCGATCATCAATCCGCCGAGATAGGCGCCGAAGAAATTCGCGACGCCGAAGCCAAGCAGGATGCCGGAGACCGCGCTTATGCCGGCGTGCGTCACGATCTCGATATAGGGACGCACATAGGTGAAGAGCGCGAAGTGTCCGGTGAATACGAGCGCGACCGCGATGAGGGCAATACCGATCCCGGGCCGCGCCACCACTTCGACGAGCGTGCTAAGGCGCGCCGAGCGTGATGGCGTGAGCGATGGAAGCGTCGCGAATTGCACGACAAGCGCGAGCGCGCCGACCGCCGCCGCAATCAGCATGACGTCACGCCAGCCAAGCACGTCGCCGAGATAGCTGCCGACCGGAGCGGCAAGGACGGTCGCCGCCGATACGCCGCTGAAGAGGATCGACAAGGCGCGAGGAATTTGCGTCGCGGGCACGAGCCGCATCACCACGGCCGTCGCCATGGCCCAGAACCCGCCTAGCGCGCCCCCGAGCAGCAATCGCGCGCCGAGAAGAACGGGCAGGCTCGGCGCGAAAGCGACGAGCAGGTTCGAGACGATCAGGAGAAACGAGAAGCCGAGAAGGACGCGGCGGCGATCGAGCCGCCGCGTCGCTGGCGCGATGAGGAGGCTCGCCAGCAAGGCCATCGCCGCAGTCGCCGTCACCGCCTGACCCGCGGCGCCCTCGCTGACCCTAAGATCGGCCGCCATGGGCGTGAGCAGGCTCGCGGGCAAGAACTCCGCCGTGACGAGACCGAAAACGCCAAGCGTCATCGAAAAAACCGCCGCCCAGGCGGGCTTCTCGTCCGCTATCGCCGGAGCGGAGTCCATCAGGAGTGTCTGCTCGCTCATAATCTTGCCTTCTCGGGAAATGTGTGCGCTGCAACCAAGAGTTGGCTAGACTTCCCGGACTTTCTATGGGAGAAATCCCGCAAACCTTGATCGAAAGTCCGGAATGCCAACGGCGCCAGGCCATAAAGCCGCGGTCGATTTCGTCAGCGAGCTCTTGCTCGGCATGCGCCTCAACGGCCTCTCTTACCGGCGCATACGCATGTCGCCGCCTTTCGGCCTGCGCTTCGGCGCTTCCCCGAGCGACGGGCGCGCGCAATTCCATTTCATCGCCAATGGATCCGTCTTCCTGCGGACAGCAGCAGGCGCAGTCCAGACGCTCGCGACACACGACGCGGTGCTCCTTCCCCAAGGCAGCCTGCATGAGCTCGTGTCGGGCCTCGACGTCTCGAGCCGCGACATCGCGGCCTATCGGGCCAATCCGCTCTGCGCGGCGGTCGGCGCGATCACCGCCTCGGACGAGAGCGATCCGCGACCGACGGATGCGATCATCTTTTCGGGCTGCATGGAGCTCGATCTCGGCGGCATGCATCCGCTCGTCGCGCTCATGCCTGAGGTCATGCATGTGGGCGCCCTGCTTGGGCGCCAGCCCGAGATCCTGCCGATGCTCGAGGCGATGGAGCGCGAGGCGTGCACCGAGCGGGCTGGCTATGCGGGAATCCTCGCGCGCCTCGCCGATGTCGTCTCCGCCTCGATCGTGCGCGGCTGGGTCGAATGCGGCTGCGGCGATGCGACGGGCTGGGTCGAGGCGTTGCGCGATCCGCGGCTCGGCCGCATCATTGCGGCGTTTCATCGCGACCCCGGCCGCGATTGGACGTTGGCGGGGCTCGCGGCGGAGATGGGCAGTTCGCGCTCGGTCATCGCGGAACGCTTCCTCAAGGTGACCGGAACGACCCCGTTGCGCTACCTGACGGAGTTGCGCATGAGCCTCGCCGCCGAATGGATCTCGCGCGAGCGAATGCCGATTGAAGTCGCCGCGCACCGGCTCGGCTATGGATCGCAGGCGGCCTTCAGTCGCGCCTTCAAGCGCGTGATCGGCCGTTCGCCCGGCGCGACCCGGGCGGAAGCGAAACAGCGCTCGGCGGGCTGATCGAGCCTGCGCTTCGCCGTCTCGACCGCCGGCTTGGCCGGTCCCTGCATGGGCAAGAGGACGTCAACGAAGGCAAGCCTCGGAATCGCCGGATCGGCCTCGCGGAACATGTCCCGCGCGGCGCAGACCGCCTTGGCGGTCGCCTCGCCTGCAAGAGCGAAAAGGCCCGTCGCGAGACGGGCCTTTATGGACTTGGCGGCTTCGGCGGCAAGGCAATATTTACGGATTCTTGGCGCCGCCTGGCGTGACGGGTTGCGAACCGCCGGTCGAACTCGGTCCAGGCGTCACTCCGGCGCTGTTGCTGCTTGCTGCGCCCATATGCTGCGAATTGCTGGCGGAATTCGCACGCTGCGTGGCCTCGGTGAGCGCTGTTACGGAATCCGGACTGATCATCATCGTCACCGGGTTGCCGTCGGAATTCTTGGCTTGAATGAAGAACGATGAGGGCATGATGGTGATATCGGTATATCCGGCCTTGGTGAGGTCGGCGCGCAGCTTCCGCGCTATGTGCATGTTCGCCGCACTCGTCGCAGCCGGGTTCGCGTTCGTTGCAGTCTGACCCTTTTGGATTGGGCTCCCGGGATTTGCCGCGGCCGAATTTGCGTTCATTTCAGTCTGGCCGTGTTGCGCCGGGGTCTGAGAATTTACCGTGACGCCTTTGGTCGGTCCGCTGCCGGCGTCGTTGGTGGACGTTGCGCCTGTCGTCGGGCCGCTGCCGGCGTCGCCCTGCTCCGCCAGCGCCGGCGACGCGAGGCCGCCTGCCAGCACCAACGCGCACGCATATTTTGTGATCGATGTCATGGGCTGTCTCCTCAAGGATTGCCGCCCAGCACCAAGCCAACTCTTGGTTTAAACCCCGGTTCCAGCAGGCGACGAATTTGTTCGCGATTGCGCGCGAGGGAGCGTGTGCGGATCGCAAAGGGGAGTCCGCCCCACGAATCGCCGTAACTGCCCAGGTGGGGCTTCGGGATGCCGGACCTATCCACCGGCCTCATGCCTCAAGCCGGCTCGCGAAGCGAGTGTGTCGAAGGGCGATCCAGAAGGCGGCGCCGGTCGTGGGCGTTGGAACGTTCTTCGAGATACGCCTTCGGCGCTCCTTAGAACGAGGGCCGAGGGATGGCTTGGGAGTTGCAAATCGCCAATTGCTGAACCTCAGCGAGGTTGGGCCAATGCTTTTTGGCCAACAACAGGCGTAGCGTAACGCCGAGAAACCTTCAGCCGGCGATGATGCGCGAAGCCTCCTCCACGCCGCCCTCAGTGTTCGGCGTCGCGAACGCTCGGAGAGACAGCGAGCCAATCCCATGGCGGCGGGCTCAAGGGATGACCCAAACAATATGGCTGGGGCGGGAGGATTCGAACCTCCGTATGGCGGAATCAAAATCCGCTGCCTTACCACTTGGCTACGCCCCAATGCGCCGCAAGGCTGGCGCCCAGCGGAAAGCGGGCCGGACAATAGTTCGCGCTCTCTGCCACCGCAACGGCTGAGACGGACGAAATTTGCCTCGCAACAGGGAAGCGCTCGTCAAACTTCAGCTGCCCACGCTCGAACATTCAAAATCGCGTCAGCGAAGTCTTTTGGCGCTTCCCACGGCAGATTGTGTCCGCAGTCCACAACGCGATGCTCGTGACGAGCCGTGAACATCGCAGCGTGGTTCGCGGCGCCTCCCGGCTTGAGAGGGTCCCGAAGACCATCCAAAGTTATTGTGGGGACGCTGATCTTCGGCTTCTGGGATAGCCGTCTCTCGAACGAAGCCAAAGCCAGGTCGCCTGCCGCGAGCCCGAAACAGAAGCGGTAGCAGTGGGTCACCACATCGACAAAGTCCGGATTATCGAAGGAGGAAGCTGTCCTCTCGAAAGCAGCGTCGTCGAACTTCCAGCCGGGCGACCATTGCTCCCAAAGGATGCGGCGCAAGGCGCGACGATACTGGGCCAAGCCTTCGCGTCCCCGCTCCGACTGAAACAGATGCTGATACCAGAAACCTGCTCCAAAGCCGGTTCGAAGGCGTGCTGAAGTCGCTTGACGTCGATGATGTCGTAGCCGGCGTAAGAGACAAGGCCGGTCACGCGTTCTGGCCAGAGAGCGGAGGCGACACAGGAGGCGAGGCCGCCCCAGTCGTAGCCGGCCAGGATGGCGCGTTGAACGCCAAGGACGTCAATGAGATCGATCAGGTCTTTGCCAAGCGCAGCCTGTTGCCCGGTACGCATTGAATCCTTGGACAAAAAGCGCGTGGGGCCGAAGCCGCGCAGATAGGGCGCGATCACGCGCGCGCGCCCGCTTTCGCCAGTCGCGGCGCGACCTCGTCATAGGCATGCACGTCATAGGGGAAGCCATGCGCCAGGATGACCGGCCACCCCGTTACGGAGCCTTCATCGAGGAAGGCGATTTCCAAGACTTTGGTTCGAATGGTCTTCAGGGTCGACATTCCGGGGCCAGGCGATGAAGCAAAGTTTATCTATAGTCTTGCCGCGCATTTTTTGTAGCAGAGGAAGCGAGCGGTTCGAGGCCTAGCGTGCCGTCGCTTGCGCTTGCGCATGGGCGGAGCCAGATAAAGGCGGACGAGCGGAGCGCCGATATGAGCGAAGCGAACGACATCCTCACCATCGATATCGTCAGCGATGTCGTGTGCCCCTGGTGCTATCTGGGCGAGAAGCGGCTCGAAGCGGCGCTTCAGGACGAGGCCAGGCCGGTTCAGGTGCGTTGGCGGCCCTATCAGCTCGATCCGACAATCCCCGAAGGCGGGCTGGACCGCACCGAGTACATGGAGAAAAAGTTCGGCAAGAGCGGCAGGCTGCAATCCGCCCACGACAATCTGACGCGCCTCGGCGCGCGAAGTCGGCCTTCCCTTCGCCTTCGACAAGATCAAGCGCTCGCCCAACACGCTTGACGCCCATCGTCTCATTCGCTGGGCCGCGTCGGCCGGCGTTCAGGCGGAGGTCGTCGACCGGTTGTTCAAGGCCTATTTCGTCGAGGGTCGCGACATTGGCGACCGCGCTGTGCTGGTCGAAGTCGCCGGCGAATGCGGCCTTGACGCAAATCTGGTTGAGAAGCTGTTGGCCGATGGCGCCGACGCCGACCTGGTGCGCCAGGAAATCGAGCAGGCGCAGGCGATGGGCGTGAGCGGCGTGCCTTTCTTTATTTTCGATGGCCGACTCGGCGTTCCTGGCGCGCAGGAGCCTTCCGTGCTGCGGCAGGCAATTGCGCAGGCGCGAGCTCAGATGGCGGAAGAGGGCGCGAGCGCCTGACTTACGCCGCGTTGTCGAGCCGGGCGACGAGCTCCGGCGGCAGCTCGACGCGCGGCGCCGGATCTTCGCTTGGGTTCGCCGGCGGCGCGTCGAGCTCGAGCTGCGGCGCGCCAATCGGAGCCCATGAGAAGTTCGCGATTAGCTTGGGCGCCCGCGCATCGTCGTTGACAGACGAGAAGTCCAGGATCGGCGGCAGCCGGCCGCCCGAAGCCGACTGAGCCGCCTCGCGCGCGAAGCTCGCGGCCTCCGCCTTCGCCGCTTCGGCGGCGAAGCGCCACAAGAGCGCCAGAACCTTGGCGAGCGCCGGATCGTTGAGCCGCTCGCAATGGTCAATGACCTTTTGCACCAGCTTGAGTTTGAGCTCGTCGCCGAACTCGCCGCCATGAATTTTGACCGCGGCGAGCGCGGCGCGGAAGGCGGGCAGAACGCTGTCCTTCAAGCCCGCGCGGCGGGCGAGCGCGGCGAAGCCTTGGCCCTCAGGTTCAAGAATGAAGGCCCCAACGCGCGGCGGCGGCAGACCGGACAATTCCGCCATGGAAGCGGCGAACAGATCGTATCGTCCGCCAAGCAGCGAGCGCAGCAGCAAGGCCGGCGTGAGCGCCCCGATTGCGCGCAGGGTGCGCGCAACCTCCGCCCGCTCGTCAGGGCGGCATGACGAGGCGATGGCTGAGATCGCCTGATCGCGCGCCTCGCGGGCGACGCGCTCGGCCCGCTCGGGCGCCATCCATTGCGAGGCCTCAACCGCCAGATCCTTCGCCGCCGCGACGGCGATGCGCGCTCTCAAGGCCGCCGGCAGCGAAGCGCGGGTGAGCAGCGCATCGCGCACGCGCGCGTCGTCATGGAAACGGGTCAGAACGCCGTGCAGCAACTCGGCCGGAAGATCGATGTCGAGATTGCCGATGAGCGCGAGAACCACATCGAGTTGTCCGACTTCGGCCAGCGCCGCGGCCGCTTGCCGCCCCAACTTCGGCCGGCGAGCCAGCGCCATATGCGCGGGCGAGTCTCCATTCCGAACGCACTCGACGAGATCGGCGTCGATCAGCACGGGCGAATACTGAAGCACTGCAGCGGCCGCTTCCGGCTCGTCCGCAGCCAAGGCCAAGATCACCGTGCGCGGCGCGTCGCGGGCCCTGCATAAAGCTTCCGCCAGCGCCCGGCGCACCAGGACCGAAGAATCGTCGGTTAGCGCCGTCATCGCCACCGCCGCTTCGGCGCGCACGGACGGGGTCAGATCGGAATAGAGATAGGCGCGCGCGAGCGCCCTCGCCCCTTCCGCGCGCGCGTCTGCGTCGGCGGATTGCGCCCAGGCTAGAAATCGACGCACTATGTCTGGCTTGGCGCAAGAGGGCGCCGGCAAGAGTTTGGTCGTCGGAAGCTTCAAGTGCATGTCGGGCCCCCTCGCCTGTTATGGCGGTGGACGTTGATCGCCAGGATTGCATATGCATGGTTAATGTCAACTTAAAGTTGTGACGAGGCGCTTATGGAGACCGGAACTCTTCGCCATCCGCGCGGCGGCCTCTATTTCGAGGCCTTCTCGGTCGGGCAGGTGTTTCGCCACGGGCTGACCCGCACCGTCACCCAAATGGACAACATGCTGTTCTCCAACATGACGCTGAATCCGCAGCCGTTGCATATTGACGCGCATTTTTGCGCGACCGAGACGGAGTGGGGCCGGCCGCTCATGAATTCGCTGTTCACGCTTGGCCTCATGATCGGCATTTCCGTGAACGACACCACGGTCGGCACGACAATCGCCAATCTCGGCATGACGGACGTCACCTTTCCGGCGCCCTTGTTCGAAGGCGACACGATTCGGGTCGAGACGGAAGTGATCGCCACGCGCGCCTCCAAGTCCCGCTCCGACTCGGGGCTGGTCGAGTTCCGCCATCGCGCGTTCAAGCAGGACGGCGTGCTGGTCGCCGAGTGCCGCCGCACCGCCTTCATGCGCCGGCGCGGACCCGAGATGCTGACCGCCTGAGCGCCCATGCGCTCGCTCCTCATCGCGCCGGCGGACGAGAAACGGCTCGCCGAGGCGCTCAAGAGCGGCGCGGATGCGATCATTGTCGATCTTGCTGGCGCGGCGCCTGCCGAAAGGGCGCGCGCGCGGGCGGCAGCGGCGCGGTTCCTTAAGGAGACGCCCGGGCGGGGCGGGGGCCTCGCGCGTATCGTCAGGGCAAATGTGCTCGATTCGGGCGAGACGGACGCCGATCTCGACGCCGTGATGGCGGGCGCGCCCGACGCCATCCTCATGCCGGGGAGCCTTGGGGCTGCGAGCGTCCAACAGCTTTCCGCCAAACTCGCGGTGCGTGAGGCGCGTGTCGGGCTTGCCGATGGCGCGACCCGCATCATCGCCGTCGCTGATCGGGCGCAGTCTGTCTTCAACATGGGAAGCTATCGCGGCTCGAGCGCGCGGCTTTGGGCCATCGCGTGGAGCGCCGCATCCTTGCGCGCCGAGATCGGGGCCGAAACGGACCGCGACCGCCTCGGCGACCATCTCGCGCCCTATCGCCTGGCGCGAGACTTGACTTTGTTTGCCGCGACGTCAGCGCGCGTGGCCGCAATCGACGAGGTCTTCCCTGCCATCCACGACTTGGAGGGGCTGCGCGCCGAGGCGCTCGCCGCGCGGCGCGACGGTTTCGTCGGCAAGCTGGCGGTCGACGCGGCCCAGGCGGCCGTCATCAACCAGATCTTCCCGCGCCGCGCCGCGCCCGTCGCCGGGAACGGCGTGTAGGCAAGGCTGCGCTCAGTCGGCCCGCTGGATCGCGGTCTTGCGCGCCTCGATCTCGGCCGCCCATTCCTCCGCGTTCTTCGCCCGCGTGCACACCACCTTGACGTATTCCGTACCGTCATTTTGCACAAGATCTGTGCGGGCAATCATGGCCTGCGCATCGAATCCGCACATCATCGGATTGTCGACAATGGGCCCACGCACTACGTCAACGGCCGTCTTCGACTGGCAATCCGCGTGCGATAACGCGGTCGAGCATACCAAAATGATAATAGAATACATGATGAGCCCCGGTTTTTGGTGGTTTGGGCCGATTTCGCATTTGCACATGCGCTCGGCTCTCTTTCGCAACCATCCAGTTGCAACATAGAGTCGTCGCAAATCTCGTGCCGTGACTTGGGTCACAGTGCGGCGCGTCGGGCGCAGGCCTCACTCGCAGGGAGTGATGGACCTGGTCATCGAAACGCTGAAAGAATTCGCTGGGTAAGCGCGGCGCCAAAGGCGGCGGCGGGCTCCGAACCCCCTTCGGTTGGCCATTCAGGCCTGCCCGCCGCCGATTCCAAGGGCTGATCGCCGAGTGACCGTTTGCGCCCTGCTGCTAAATTTCTTTGCGAGAATGTTTATGCTTTAGCAAAGATGGTCGCGCCCGCAGTGATCCCAATCACACACCCGACAGGTTGTGCCGCGCGGCCTCACTCCGCCGCGACGGAAACCTCGGAGGCGGGGCGCGGCCTGATCGGGGCCTGCGAAGGCCCGGCGCGCGCGGGCGCCTGCGGCTCCTCGGAATCGCCGACGAAGCGGCTGAACAGGCGCCAGGTAAATCGCCCGGCATCGTCGAGCACCGTGAACACCGCGGGGACGAAAACGAGCGACAGCATTGTCGACATGATGAGGCCGCCGATCACCGCAATCGCCATCGGCGAGCGGAAGCCGCCGCCGTCGCCCAAGCCTAAGGCCGATGGGAACATGCCGGCCGCCATCGCGATCGTCGTCATCACGATCGGCCGCGCGCGCTTGCGGCCCGCTTCGACCAGAGCCTGGGTGCGCGGCGTGCCGCGGCCGATCTCCTCGACAGCGAAGTCGACCAGCATGATGGCGTTCTTTGTGACGATGCCCATCAGCATCAGGATGCCGATCACCACCGGCATCGACATCGCCTTGTGGGTGATGAGGAGCGCGATGATCGCCCCGCCAATCGAAAGCGGCAACGAGATCAGGATGGTGATCGGCTGCAGGAAGCTGCCGAACAAGAGGACGAGAAGCCCGTAGACCATCATGAGGCCCGCGCCCATCGCCGCGGCGAAGGAAGCGAACACTTCGCTCATGATCTCGACGTCGCCTGTCTCGCGAATCTCGACGCCTGGCGGCAGATTCTTCGCGGTCGGCAAAGCGTGGATCGCCGCGACAGCGGCGCCGAGCGCCGCGTCGCCGCGCAGATCGCCCTCGATCGTCACGCGCCGCGTTCGATCGTAGCGGTTGATCGCGGTCGGTCCGTGGGCGATCGAAAAGTCCGCGACTGCGGACAAAGGCGTCGTTGAGCCCCCGCTCGTAGGCACGCGCAAATCCTCAAGCAGGCCTGGGCGGGAGCGGGCCGATTGGTCGAGCTCGACCCGGATCGGGACCAGCCGATCTCCGGCGTTGAACTTGGCGAGATTGGCGTCGATGTCGCCGAGCGTGGCGACGCGGATCGTGTCGGACAAAGCCTCGGTCGAGACCCCGAGGTCGGCCGCGACCTGGGGCTTCGGCACTACGCGCAATTCCGGCCGGTCGAGCTCCGCGGTCGAGATCGGATTTTCGATGATCGGGATCGAGCGCATCTCGCTCGCGAGCTGGTTCGCGGTGTCATTGATCGCCTTGATGTCGGGTCCGGCGATGATGAGCTGCAGGTCGCGCTGGCCGTTATCCTTGAGGAACCAGAAACGAATGTCGGGCTGATCGGCGAGGAGAGCGCCGATCTTGAGCTGCATGTCCTGCTGCGACGCCGCCCGCTTCGACTTGTGCACGAGATTGATGATGATCGTCGCCTTGCGCGGCTCGTCATCCGCGCCGCCAAGGAGCTTGCCGCCGAAGATAAGCGCCGAGCGGACCTCGGGCATGGCGCGCAATTTCTCCGAGATCGCACGCGTCACGCGGTCGGTGTCCTCGAGCCGCGATCCGGGCGGCAGCTCGATCGCCAAGAGCGCCCGACCGTAGTCGTCTGGGGGTATGAACCCGGACGGCAGCAATTGCGTCGACCAGAGCGACAACGCGAAGATGACGGCCCCCGCGAACAGGGTGAGCCAGCGGTGGCGCACGGATGCGCGCACGAGCCGCGTATAGAAGCGCATCACCGCGCCGTCCTTTTGTACATGATCGTGCGGCGCGCGCAGGAAATAGGCGGCGATCACCGGCGTGACGAAACGCGCGACGAGCAGCGAGAACATGACCGCGATCGCCACCGTCAGGCCGAACTGACGGAAATATTGCCCGGCGATGCCGCCCATGAAGCTCACGGGCGAGAAGATCGCGGCGATCGAGAGCGAGATCGCGATCACCGCGAGCCCGATCTCGTCGGCCGCCTCCAGCGAAGCGCGATAGGCCGACTTGCCCATGCGCATATGGCGCACGATGTTCTCGATCTCGACGATCGCGTCGTCGACCAGAATGCCGGTGACGAGCGTAATGGCGAGCAGGCTCACGAGGTTGAGCGAGAAGCCGATGGCCTCCATCGCCCAGAAGCTCGGAATGACCGAGAGCGGCAACGCGACGGCGGTGACGAGCGTGGCGCGCAAATCGCGCAGGAAGATGAACACGACGACGATCGCGAGGAGCGCGCCCTCGATCAGCGTCTCCATGGTCGAATGATAATTGCCGACCTCGCTGTCGACCTGGGTGTCGACCTTGGTGAATTTCACCTCCGGATGCGCAGCCTCGATTTTCTCGAGTCGCTTTTCGATCAAGGCGTCGACAGTCACGTCGCTAGCGCCTTTGGCGCGGGTCACGGCAAAGGCGACGATCGGCTCATCGAACAAGCGGGTGAATGTGCGCGGCTCGGCCGCTCCGTCGGTGACGGTTGCGAGTTCGTCAAGCCGGACCCTTCGCCCCCCCGGCAGAGCGATCGGCAGCGCGGCCAGATCTTCCAGCTTTCGCGCGCCCGCGAGCGTGCGGATCGCCTGCTCCTGGCCGGCAAGCTCGCCGCGGCCGCCGCCGAGATCGACATTGTCGGCTCGCACCTGCTCGTTGACGGTCGCCGCGGTGACGCCGAGAGCCAGCAGCTTCTCGGGGTCCAGCGCGACGCGGATCTCGCGATCGACGCCGCCGAAGCGCTTGACCTCGCCGACGCCGTGGATGCTTTGCAAGTCGCGCGCGACCGCGTCGTCGATGAACCATGACAATTGCTCGACCGAAAGCCCCGGCGCGGAGGCGGCGTAAGTCACGATCGGCAAGCCTTCGACATCGACGCGGCTGATGACGGGCTCGTCGATCGTCCTAGGCAGATCGGTGCGGATCTTGGCGATCTGATCTTTCACGTCGTTGAGCGCGCGGTCGATGTCGACCGATCCGACCGTGAATTGGACGATCGTCGAGGACGATCCGTCGGTGACGGTCGATACGATGTGCCAGACGCCGTTGACGCTTGCGACCGCGTCCTCGACCTTCTTGGTGACCTGCGACTCGAGCTCGGACGGCGCGGCGCCCGACTGGGTGATGAGCACCTGAACGATCGGAATGTCGATGTTCGGAAACCGGGTGATCGACATCGTCCGGAAGCTGATGACGCCGAGGATCGTCAAGACCGCGAAGGCGACGATCGCGGGGATTGGCTTGCGGATCGACCAGGCGGAGACGTTGAGGCGCATCTGGCGTGGCCCCTTAGCCGTTGGCTGCGGTCGCTTCGGGCGTCGGGCGCACCCGGTCGCCTGCGCGCAAGAAAGCGGCGGCGCGTTCGACCACGCTCTCGCCATTGGCGAGGCCCGCCTGGATTTCCACCCAGCCGCCGTCGGTGACCCCCGCCTTCACCTGCCGCACCTCGACCTTGCCGTCGCGCACGACATCGAGGCGCGCCTCATCGCCGTCCCGCTCCAAGGCCGTCGCCGGAACGCCGACACCCACGCGGCGGGCGAGTTCAACCTGGCCCGAAGCGAAGGCGCCGATATGGGCGCGCGAAACGTCGTCAAGCGCGATCCGGACCTTGCCGGTGCGGCTCGCCTTGTCGACTTCCTGGTTCACGAGACGGACGCGGCCCGAGACCGCGCCCTCGACGCCCGGCAACTTCAGTTCCGCCGGCATGCCGACGGCGAGCCGAGCGAGCTCTTGCTCGGGCACATCGGCCTCGAGGTCGACCGCGCCGTCCTCGATGATGCGAAACAGCGGCTCGCCCGAGGTGGAGGCCGAGGCCCCCAGCCTGGCCGAGCGGCGGCTGACGATCCCGGCCACAGGCGCCTTCACCTCCGTCCGGTCGATGCGCACCTCAAGCTCCTGCCGCTCCGCGTCGCGGCTCTTGCGGTCGGCCTCGGCGACGCCAAGCGCAAACTGGGCGGCGGCAAGCTGAGCCTGCGCCGTCTTCATCGCCATCTCGCGTTGCTCGACGGTGGAAGCGGCCATGACTCCCGCCTCAAGCTTATGCGCGCGATCGAAATCGGCGGTCGCGAATTGCACTTGCGCCTGAGACTGATCGATCAGGCTCTTCGCCTGATCGATCGCCGCGTCGGCGCGCTTGGTCGCCGCATCGTTCTCCGCCAGGAGCGCGTCGAGTTGGCTGCGATCGAGGCGGGCGAGCACCTGACCCGCCTTCACCCGGTCGCCATCCTCGGCGTCGAGTTCGACGATCGCGAGTCCGTCGATTCGCGCGGCCACCTGCGATTCCTCGCGCGCAACCAGCGTGCCCGAGACGAACAGGCGATCGACAAACTCGCGCTTGACCGCCGGAACGACCGTGACCGCCGGCGGCTCGACGACGCGCGGCGTTTCCGCCGCGGCTGCGGCCGACCCGGGACAGGCGGCTACTTTGCCGGCTGCGAATTTGTCCATGAGCGCGCGGGGCAGAGCGCATGGCGCGACTGCGCTCGCCGCCCAGACGCCGCCGAGCGCGGCCGCGGCGAGGATGATCAGGGTCCGTCGCATCAGCGGGGCCCCGCGCCGGACGCGGCCGGATCGGGGGACAGCGCCCCGGCCAGCAGCGCCTTCAAGACGCCGACCGCCATCGGCGTCTCAGCTTCGGGGTCAAAATCGCCTTCGATCGCCATGCGCTTGAACAGGCCGGCGACGAAGGTGAGGAAGAACCGCGCGCCGAAACGGGAATCGAGCCGGGGCGAGGCCGCTCCAGCCGCTTTCGCCGCTTCAATGAGTTTCTCCAGGCCTGCAAGCACGTCGGCGTCGATCGCTGCGATCATCGCGGCCACGCGGGGATTGCGGCCGGCTTCCGACCAGATCTCGACCAGCAGCCGCGCTTTCTCCGGCGGCTTGGCGAGCACGTGCCGTCGCAAGGCGTCGCAAAGCGCCTGCAGGATCTGACGGTGGTCCGCCATCAACTCGGCGAAAGCCTGGGCGCGCTCCGCCTGATCAAGCCCGCACAGACCCTCGACGATCGCTTCCTTGGATGGGAAATAGCGGTAGAGATTGCCCGCGCTCATGCCGACTTCGTCGGCGACATGCTGCATTGTCGTTGCGTGAAAGCCGTGGCGAACGAAGGCGCGCTCGGCCGCCTCGAGGATTTGAAGGCGGCGCTCGGCTTCGGCGGTGCGGCGCCCGACGGATGGGGCGGTCAACGACATGGGCGAGCCAATGAGAATGAACGTTCATTCTCACGAAGCGCCGCGATTGCGGCGCCAGCGTGGCGGCGGGTCTCGCCTTGCCGCTCTGAGGATCAGCGGGCCGCGGAAAGCGGCCGCCGTCATTCACACCTGCGTGCGGGCGAATTGCCTCTGCAAATGCTCGCCCGAGGTCGTGGGCGGATATTTCGGCGTCTCGCCGTTCGTCGTGCCTGGCAGAGCCGCGACGGGCGTGTCGTAATTCGGATTGTGGAAGAACACGAGCGACAGGCGTCGGCTCGCCGCCGCCTTGTCCGCCGGCGGATTGACGACGCGATGCAGGTTGGCCCGCCAGCGTTCATTCGTCCAGCGCGCCATCAATTCGCCGATGTTGATGATGAAGCTATCGGACGCGACGGGAACGTCGACCCATTCCTCCGCATGATTGAGCACTTGCAGGCCGCCCGGCTTGTCCTCCGTGCGCAGGATCGTCAACGAGCCATAGTCGCAATGCGCGCCGGCGCGCAATTGCCCCGGCTTTGGCGGCGCGGTCGGCGCAGGATAGTTGCGCACGCGCAGCCGGCTGATGTGGCGGTCGATCTTGTCTGCGAAGAACGGCTCGGGCAGATCGAGCGCCAGCGCGAACATCGCCATGAGGTCCTCGGCCAGCCTGCCCATCGCGCGGAAATAGGCTTCGTAAGCCGGCCGCAGCGCCTCCGGCCGGCGCGGCCATAGATTCGGATGGAAGTGGCGGCCCGCTTCCGGCGCCGTGTAATAGGGGTCCTCCGACACGTCGACTGGCCCGATCATCAGGCTCTCGTTCAGGTCGCCCGGCGCATCCACGCCCTGGCTTCGGCCGACGCTCTCGGCTTCGAGAGGGATATAGCCCCGCGTCACGTCCGGCGCGGGGCGCAGGACTTTCCGCTTTTCGTCCTCCGGCAGATCGAAGAACGCTTTGGAGACCGCCTGCACCTCGGCTGCCAGATCCGGATCGATCCCGTGGCCGGTAATGACCAGAAAGCCGATGTCGTTGACGGCGCGGCCAACCTCGTCGGCGACGGCCCGGCGCGCCGCCGCGCCGCCGCTGCGAAACGGGGCGATATCGATCACCGGAACGTCGAGAAGCACATTGTCTCCATCAGGCAGGTCTAAGCATCGCTCGTCGCGCAGCTTTGGGGCCGAGCAAATTCCGTGCCCGATCCTGATGGTTTCGCGCTGGCTTTCCTGAAAGGGTGGGGCGCCTAACGCCCGCGCCTCAGGCCGCCTTCGTCATGACCGCCTTGCCCGGGGCGGACGGCAGGAAGCCGCCCAGGAGGCCCACCGCCGGCAGGAAGGCGCAGACGTGATAGACGAAAGTGAGGCTCGTCTTGTCGGCCAGCATGCCTAGAGCCGCCGCGCCGACGCCGCCGAGGCCGAAGCTGAGGCCGAAGAACAATCCGGCCACTGCTCCGACATTGCCGGGGGTCAATTCCTGCGCATAGACGATCATCGCCGAGAAGGCTGATGAAATAATGAGGCCGATCGCGATCGAATTGATCACCGTGCCCACAAGCCCGAGATGGGGCAAGAGCAGGGTGAAGGGCAGAACGCCAAGGATCGAACCCCAGATCACAAATTTCGCGCCGAACCGATCGACCAGCGGGCCGCCGAGGAACGTGCCTGCGGCGACGGAGGCGAGGAAGACGAACAGCAGCACCTGCGAGCCTTGAATCGACACGCCAAAAGTCTGGATCAGGTAGAAAGTGTAATAGCTGTTGAGGCTCGAGAGATAGAGAACCTTCGAGAACAGCATCACGATCAGCACAAAAAGCGTGCGCTGCACGACGCGGCGCGGATGGGCCGCGCCCGTCGCCGCGGTCGCCTTGCGGCGCTCCGCGCGAATCGCGGCGTACCATCGGCTGACGCCAGTCAGAATCACGACCGCCGCCAACGCCAGCGCCGTGAAGATCAGCACCGAATGCTGGCCGAAAGGGACCACGATGAAAGCCGCAAGCAGGGGGCCCAGCGACTGTCCGAAGTTCCCGCCGACCTGAAACAGGCTTTGCGCGAAGCCGTGCCGGCCGCCCGACGCCGCGCGGGCGACGCGCGACGCCTCCGGATGGAACACGGCGCTGCCGATCCCGACAAACGCCACTGACAGCAGGATCCCTAGGTAGGAGCCGGCGAAAGCCAGCAGCACCAGGCCGAACAGCGTAAAAGCCATCCCTGCCGGCAGGATGAAATTCAGCGGCCGTTTGTCCAGGCTCATGCCGATCACCGGTTGAAGAAATGAGGCGGTGAGCTGGAAGACGAAGGTGATGACGCCGACTTGGAAAAAGCTCAGCGCGAAGCGCTGACGGAAGACCGGATAGAGCGCCGACGCGAGCGACTGCATTATGTCGTTGAGCATGTGCGAGGCGCTGAGCGCGATGAGTATGCCAAGCGTCGCTGTCCCCACGGCGCGACGGCTCGTCGCGGAGGCGTCAGCATATGTCGGCGCAGTTGTCACGGGCTCGTCCCCGGGCGGCGCGACTCGATTCGCGCGCCGTCCCAAAAATTAGGCCGCCAAGGCGGCCTTCATGTCAGGTATGGCGAATATATGGGCGCTTCGGCCCTTCATTGTCAATTCGCGGGCGGGTATTTCCCGTCCCGCGCGTTCAAAAGCCCGTGACGTGTGTCACTTCGGCGCCAGCACCATGGTCATCTGGCGGCCTTCCATCAAGGGTTCCGCCTCGACCTTGGCGATCGGCGCCGTTTCGGTCTTGACCCGCTGCAGGAGCTTGTAGCCGATATCCTGGTGCGCCATTTCGCGGCCGCGAAAGCGGAGCGTCACCTTGACCTTGTCCCCCTCGTCAAAGAACCGGCGCACCGAGCGCATCTTCACTTCGTAGTCGTGGTCGTCGATCCCAGGCCTCAGCTTGATCTCCTTGACCTCGACCACCTTCTGACGCTTGCGCGCTTCCGAGGATTTCTTCTGCTCGAGAAAGCGATACTTCCCGAAATCGAGGATCTTGCAGACTGGCGGAGTGGCGTTGGGGACGATTTCGACCAGATCGAGCGAGGCCTCGTCGGCGAGCTGCTGGGCGTCTGTGAGATTGACGACGCCGCGATTGTGCCCCTCGGCGTCAATAAGTTGGACTTGAACGGCGCGAATGTCGCGATTGGTTCGCGGCCCGCCCTTCTCCGGCGCCGCGGTTGCCTTCATAGGTCGACGAATGGCCACACTCCTCTTGTTAGCATTTGAAGACGCGCCGCTCCTTCAAGGACGCACGCAATCCCCCCGACCAGAGCCATCAGCCCTGCGGACCCTAACACATGGGTCAGAAGGGCCGGGAAGTCAATCACTGTGACGCCTCCGGCGCGAACCGAATGGCGATCGATCGGCGCCGCCGACGGCCCCGGACTCGTCCGGCGGTCGCGTATTCGTCATTCAAGCGCAAACGACATTCGCCACAAGTTCCACTCGGAATAAATTCCTGGTAACCGTCAGGTCGCGCTTTCCCCGCGCGAAGTCCAGTTGGATGAGGCCTCCCATGCTGTCCCGGCGCGCGCTTCTTGCCGGCGGCGCTGCGGCCCTGGCCGCGCCGCCTTTTCCCGCCCGAGCCCAGAACACAGCGGACAGCGCCGCGGCGCCGACGATCCTGCGCCTTGAGCGGCGCGACATCGAGGTGAACGGCAAGCCGGCCTCGGTCTATGGGATCCGGCAGCCGAACGGGACGTTTGGCCTCACGACTGAAGTGGGCAAGCGCTTCCGTGTTCGCGTCGAGAACCGCATCGACGAACCGAGCCTCATCCATTGGCATGGGATGGCGCCGCCGTGGCGGCAGGACGGCGTGCCGGGGATTTCCGGCTCCTCCAATCCCTTCGGGCGGCAGCGCGGATTACGACTTCCCGTTGCGCTTCGGCGGCACGTTCTGGATGCACTCCCATCAGGGGCTGCAGGAGCAGGGGCTGATGGCGGCGCCGCTCATCATCCACGACGAGCGCGATCGGCCGGACGAGCAGGAAGTCGTCGTGATGCTGGCCGATTTCAGCTTCACGCCGGCGGAACAGATCTTCGAAAACCTGAAGAAGTCGGGCTCGATGGCGGGCATGGCCAAGCCGCCGGCGGGTGCGATGGCTTCGATGTCGAGCATGAAGACGGCCGCGCCGATGTCGAAAGGCGACGCGGCGCCCGATCTCAACGACGTCAAGTATGACGCCTTCCTCGCCAATGACCGCACGCTCGCCGATCCCGAAATCGTCAAGGTCGAGCGGGGCGGCCGGGTGCTCCTGCGCATCATCAACAGTTCGTCGATGAGCGCCTATCATGTCGGGCTTGGCGCGCTCGAGGGCGAATTGATCGCCGTCGACGGCTTCACGATCGCGCCGATCCGCGGGCGAAACTTTCCCGTCGCGGTGGCGCAGCGGCTCGATATTCGCCTTGCGCTTCCGCCTGGGTCCGGCGCCTATCCCGTGCTCGCCCAGCTCGAGGGCGAACGGAGCCAGACCGGAATCATCCTGGTCGCGGGCGGCGCCCCGGTCAGCCGAATCGCAGGCGCAGCGGACAGGCCGTCTCCGGCGCTGACGCTCGATCTCGAACGGACCTTGCGCGCCGAGAAGCCGTTGCGAGAGCGCAAGGCCGACCGCGTCCATACGCTCAACCTCACCGGCGAAATGGCCGGCTATATCTGGTCGATCAACGGGGTCGCGTGGAACAAGGACGTTCCGCCCCTTCCAGTGGCCGAGGGCGAGCGGGTCGAGCTCGTCTTCGTCAACAAGACGCCGATGCCCCACCCGATGCATTTGCACGGGCACGAGTTTCAGGTGGTGGAGATCGACGGCGACCGTTTCTCAGGCGCGGTGCGCGACACGATCCTCATCCCACCGAACCGTCGGGTGGTCGTAGCGTTTGACGCCAACAATCCGGGCTGGTGGGCCATCCACTGCCACCTGCTCTACCATCTCGACGCGGGCATGTTCACCACGATCAAGTACGTTTGACGGCGCGCGGGTTCGCGGTTCCGTTTGGGTTTTCTTAAATC
Organism: uncultured Alphaproteobacteria bacterium; assembly: GCA_963696665.1. Classification (GTDB taxonomy): domain Bacteria; phylum Pseudomonadota; class Alphaproteobacteria; order Rhizobiales; family Beijerinckiaceae; genus Roseiarcus. The sequence goes on along the minus strand of CAVOLE010000024.1, from coordinate 14,286 downwards.
GCGGCTGTTTCGTCGCGAAAGGCCCGATTATGCCTATTGGATTCTCTGGATTTCCTTGGATTCTCTCGTCCGAATCGAGACTTTTCAATGGGTTACGAAAGATTTTTCGGCGCCAGATTTTTCTCGCGCTTTTTCCCGGAGATGGGGGTCGACGCAAAGCGCCGTGAGGTTCGGAAACGCGGAATTGTCCATCAAGCGAGCCTAGACCGGATTCCGATCTTCTGCAAGGAATTGCTGTTTAAGCCGACGCCCTTCCCTCCCTCGAGGGGAAGGCGGTCCGAGGGACCGGATGAGGGCGGCGGCGCGTTAGCCATCGGGCGTCTTCATCCCCGCCTTGGTTCCCGCGGCAGCAAACCAGTGCGGCCGGCGCTGTTCGAGCCAATGGAGCGCGCGCTCGCGCGCCCGCCGCAACGGCGGGATGTCGTCGGCCAGAAGCATGAGGCCGAGCGGCAGCATCCAGAGGCCGAAAACCGGCAGGATGGCGAGGCACCCGCCGATGATCAGCAACAGGCCTGCGGGCATGCGCGCCCAGCGCGAGGCGGGCTTCCTGAGCCAGCGGGTCGCCGCTTGCATGCGTCCGGGCAGGCGGCGGAGGAGCCGCCTCAGCCGCCGCTCATGATCGACGCGGACGATATCGTCGGAAAGGGTCACGTCCCGAGATAGGCGCCCGCGCCCGGAGTCGCAATCCGTAGCATCCCCTATTCGGGCCGTCGGCAGGCTCTGGTCAGACGCGCTCGATGGTCTTGGCCGCCGCGTCGAGGGCGTCGACGATCGCCTGGATCTGCTCGGGCGTTGCTGAACGGCCGCGCAGGCGAAGCTGGAGCGCCGAGCGCAGGTTGAGCATGGCCCGCCTGACCGAGATGAAGCCGGCGAAGCGGCCCTCGTCGCGATCGCCGAAGCGCTCGAAGATGGCGTCGACCTGAGCCTTGTTCTCGGCGAGGACCTTCTCGCCCTCGGGCGTGACCGTATAGAGCTTGCGCCCCTGCGGGTCCTGGCTCGCGCTCGCGTAGCCCATCTCTTCGAGCATGGTCAGCGTCGGATAGACGACGCCGGGGCTTGGCGAATAGTCGCCCCCGACCCGCTCGCCGAGCTCCTTGATGATCTCGTAGCCGTAGCGCGGCTTTTCCGCGACGAGCGCCAGGATCACGTATCTGAGCTCGCCCCCGTCGAACATGCGGCCTTCCCGGCCGCCGAAGCCTCCGCCGCGCGACCGCCAGCCGCGAAACGGCCCGCGTCCGAAACCATGGTGGCCGGGGCCGCCGTGGCTGTGGCGAACATAATCGTCGAAATGACGATGGAACATTGTTGGTCTCCTTTTGGTATCAAGACATATCACGATATGTCGTAGCAAAGATATATCTTATCGTGAGAGACGCAAGGGGGCCGCGAAGAAAATTCTGCTGAGGCTCCTGTAAGCTTTGGTTGAAATGGGAAGAGGGAGCTGTGGAGCGTCATTGCCGGCTTGTCCCGACTATCCACGTGTTTGGCCAGTTGAAACCGGCGGCAGGAGAACTCTCAGACGGGAAAGCTGTTAGAAGCGCTCGCTGCCGGTGGAGCGAATGGCGGAATTCGTCACTGAGGCGGCGCCGCGTGGATGGCCGGGTCAAGCCCGGCCAAGACGGCAGGGGCTCTGCCAGGGTCGTCCCACAACTAACGGCCCCGCGGGCGGCGGGAGCAAGAAGGAAGAACCGCGCGTGTGGGCGCGCTGCCACACGAACCAGCGCGAGCCCTCGACTTCCGTTTCTCTTTAGGATAAGAGCCGCGCCTCAACTGAAAACAGCGCGCCGAAGCGCTACGCTTGGGGCTCCGCCCAGGCGTCACGGCAGGAGTCCTACCAGTGAACGTCATCCAACAGATCGAGGCCGAGCACGCGGCCCAATTGCCCGGCGCGAAGATGCCGGTGTTCCAGCCAGGCGATACGGTCGTCGTCAACGTGAAGGTCGCCGAAGGCGAGCGAACCCGCGTTCAGGCCTATGAAGGCGTCTGCATCGCGCGCAGCGGCCACGGCTTGAACGAGAACTTCACCGTGCGCAAGATCTCCTACGGCGAGGGCGTGGAGCGCGTCTTCCCGGTCTATTCGCCGCTGATCGACTCGGTGAAAGTGGTGCGGCGCGGTAAGGTGCGGCGCGCGAAACTCTATTATCTGCGCGATCGCCGCGGCAAGTCGGCCCGCATCGCCGAGCGGGTGGAGACCCCGAGCGCCAAGGCAGCCGCGGCCGCCGCCGCCAAGGAATAGACTGGACACGAATCTCGTTTCGCGAGCAAGCAAGGCCGGCGGCGATCCCGCCGGCTTTTTTGTCTCTCGCTTCCCATGACGAACGAACGACCGGAACTCGACCTCGGCCAAGCGTCATCGGAAGTCGTCGACGTGCTGGCGCCGGTCGCGGTCGACACGGCCTATAGCTACCGCGCGCCCTCTCACCTCAAGCTCGAACCTGGCGCCTTCGTGCGCATGCCGCTCGGCGCCCGCATCGCGATCGGCGTCGTGTGGTCCGCGCGCTCCGCCGGCGGCGACAACCTGAAACCTATCGCCGAGGTTCTCGACTGGGCGCCGCTGGGCGCCGCGCTGCGCGACTTCATCGACTGGACGGCGCGCTGGACATTGGCGCCGCGCGGCATGCTGTTGCGCATGGCGATCCGCGCCGGGGAAATCGCCGAGCCGCCGCAGCCCAAGTTCGGCCTTGTCGCGACCGGCAAGCCGCCCGCGCGCATGACCGAGGCCCGCGCGCGCGTCCTGGCCGCGCTCGCGGAGGGCGGCGCGCCGATGCCGAAGTCCGCGCTCGCCGCGCGAGCCGTGTGCTCTACGGGCGTGATCGACGGCCTCCTCGCCGACGGCGCGCTTGAGGGGGTCGCGCTTCCGCCGGAGAGAGCCGCGGCGCCGCTCGATCCGGATTTCCGCATGAACCGCCTCAATGCCGATCAGCGGGCCACGGCCGACGATCTCATCCGCCTCGTCGCCGAACGCGCGTTCTCGGCGACCCTGCTCGAGGGGGTGACCGGATCGGGCAAGACCGAGGTCTATTTCGAGGCGGTCGCCGAAGCTTTGCGGCAAAAGCGCCAGGCGCTTGTGCTCCTGCCGGAGATTGCGCTCACCGCCCAGTTCCTCGACCGCTTTGCGGCGCGCTTCGGCGCGCGACCCGCCGAATGGCACTCCGGCTTGACCGAGCGCCAGCGCGAGCGCGTCTGGACGGCCACGACAAGCGGGGAAGCGCGGGTGATCGTCGGCGCGCGCTCGGCGCTCTTTCTGCCGTTCGCCGACCTCGGACTCATCGTCGTCGACGAGGAGCACGAGGGCGCCTACAAGCAGGAGGAGGGCGTCATCTACAACGCGCGCGACATGGCGGTCGTGCGCGCGCGTTTCGAGAAGGCGCCGATCGTGCTCGCCTCCGCGACGCCGGCGATCGAGACCCGGTTCAACGCGATGAGCGGACGCTACCGCTGGCTAAAACTTCCCTCTCGCTTCGGCCCGGCGCGGCTGCCTGACATCGCCTTGGTCGACCTCAAGCGCGAAGGTCCGCCGCGCGGCCGGTGGCTATCGCCGCGCGCCATCGCCGGCGTCGAGGAGGCGCGCGGCAGGAGCGAGCAGGCGATGCTGTTCCTGAACCGCCGCGGCTATGCGCCGCTGACGCTGTGCAGGCATTGCGGCCATCGCTTCCAATGCCCCAATTGCTCGGCCTGGCTGGTCGAGCATCGTTTCCGCAGCGTCCTCGTTTGCCATCATTGCGGCCATGTCGAGAGGCGGCCGCATGTTTGCCCGCAATGTCACGAGGCCGACACGCTCACCGCCTGCGGACCGGGCGTGGAGCGCCTGGCGGAAGAAGCGGAGGCCCTCTTTCCCGACATACGCGCGCTTGTGCTGTCGTCGGACACGCCGGGCGGGATCGAGACTTTGCGCGGCCAGCTCGACGCGGCGGCGCGCGGCGCCTACGACCTCATCATCGGAACGCAGCTCGTCGCCAAGGGGCACAACTTTCCGCTTCTCACCTTCGTCTGCGTCGTCGACGCGGACGTCGGCCTCGCCAACGCCGATCCGCGCGCGGCCGAGCGCACGTTCCAGCTCCTGCGCCAGGCGACCGGGCGGGCCGGCCGTGGCGAGAAGCCCGGGCGCGCCTTGCTGCAGACCTGGCAGCCGGACCATCCGGTCATCGCAGCGCTTCTGTCCGGCGACGCCGAGCGGTTCTACCGCGAGGAAACCGATGAGCGCCGGCGCGGCGGCTTGCCGCCGTTCGGGCGCCTCGCGGCGATCATCGTTTCCGCCGAGGATCGCGGCGCGGCGGAAGCGCACGCGCGCATGATGGCGCGCGCCGCCCATAGCCTGCCCGGGACCAAGACCTGGCGCGTCGCGCCGCTCGGCGGGCAGCCTCAAGAGAACGAAATCATCCTGCTCGGTCCGGCCGAGGCGCCGATCGCGATCTTACGCAAACGCCATCGCTTCCGCCTCGCCGCCAAGGCGCCGCGCTCGGCCGATCTGCAAGGCTTCCTCCGCGCCATGCTGGCCGCCGCGCCCGAGCCGCGCGGCGGGGTGAAGGTTGCGATCGACGTCGACCCGCAGAGCTTTCTCTGAGAAGCGAAAACCTTCGGGCGGCGCGGGATGGCGCTGGGCAGACGCCTCAATCGGCTCATTCGGGCGCCCACTCGATCGCAGCGATATCGCGTGCGCCGTCGATGATCCGCACGATCTGCGCGCCCTCTTCGGTGACGCGGGAAAGAGCGAGCCAACGCTCGATGGTAATGGAACGCGCTTCCGACTGGATTTCGGCCGCGCACGGCCAAGGCGCGGGTGCTCCTCAAGCGAGCAACATGACTGCTCGATGCTGTCCAAGACGCGATCGGCGACCGCTTCCGAACTGTTCCTGGCGCCATAAAGCCGAATGTCGAGCAAGTCCTGGCGCGCATGGGGCTTATGAATTGGACTCGGCTCAAGCGCCACGCTTCGGCGCGGCCAGGCGTCCGCGTGCTTCCCTCTTCAGGGCGGCAAAGTCGATCTCAGCGGCGTCGCCGCTCTCGATCCCTTCCTTCCAGGCGAGGCGCAGCAAGGCGAGTTTCTCGGCTTCCTCACGCTCCGTCTTTTCCATGAGGCGAAGAGCCTCCCGCACGACCTCGCTCGACGAGCCATAACGACCGGTCGAGACCTTGTCCTTGACGAATTTCGCCAGCTCCTCCGGGAGCGATACGTTCATGTTCATGCCGCGGCCCTCGTGACATTGTCGCTGCTATGCCTAAATATAGCATTTTTAGGCATAGTCTGAAGTCCGAAAGCGGGCGCCGCTTTTTTGGCCGGCGAGCCGGCCTGGGGCGGTCCGAGGATCCTGTCGTAAGCAAGGGTGGACGGGCGCTGCTGGATTTCCCGATCGGCCGCTTTGCGGCCGTCGGGAATGACAGATGGCCCTGGCGTCATGACGGCGCGGGCGTTCACGTCGGCGGGGGGCTTCTCGCTTGTTGCTCTTGCGCCATGAGCCTCGCGCGCTCGGTCTCGGCGAAGCGCTCCGCGGCCTCTTTGGACTCGAAGGCTAGAACGGTCTCGTGGTCGTCGATCGTCACGATGACTGCGTAAGCGGTCGCCCCCGACGGGTCGTCTCGAGGTGCGATCTCAATCTTGAACGCCATGGCCCATGTCTCGCCCTTGTCCGTCAGCGTAGCGCCAACATCGGCGAAGAATGAGGCGCGCCAGCGACTCGCGAGCCAGCTCTTTTTGAAGGAGCGAAAAAGTTGCGCGAAAGAGCAGTTAAGCCGCTGAAATCATTCGTGTGCGTAACTTCGTGCGCGGGCGCTTACGGGATCTCCATGCCGTCCTCGAAGCGCGCATGGGCCGAGCGCATGGTCACCAGTTCCTCGGCGGCGGTCGGATGTACGGCGATGGTCGCGTCGAAGTCCGCTTTCGTCGCCCCCATGGTCATCGCGACGGCAACGAGCTGGATCATCTCGGCCGCCTCGCTTCCGAGAATATGGGCTCCCACGATGCGCTGTGTCGAACCGTCGACGACGAGCTTCATGATGGTGCGCTCGGGGCCGCCGGACACCGTCGCCCGCAGCGGCCGGAAGTCCGTCTTGTAGATGTCGACTTTCGGGAACCGCTCCAAGGCCTCCCTTTCCGTCAGGCCGACCGCGCCCAATTCGGGCGTGCCGAACACCGTGCTTCCGATCGTGTCGTAGCGGATGGGCGGCGCGCCCGGTCCGAACAGCCGATCGGCCAGCACGTGGCCCTCGCGAATGGCGACCGGGGTGAGGTCGACCCGGTGCGTGGCGTCGCCGATCGCGTGGATCGAGGGCACGGTGCTGGTCAGATTCTCGTCGACCTCCACCGCCCCATGCGCCGGGCTGAGCTCGACCCCGGCCGCCTCGAGGCCAAGGCCTTTGGTGTTGGGGTTGCGGCCGGTCGCGAACAAAACCTGGTCGACTTCGATGATGGAGTTGTCGGACAGGGTTACGCGCAACGTCCCGTCGGGTCTCTTTTCGATTCCCGTCGGCAGGCAGCCAAACCGATGCGCAACGCCGGCCTTCGCCATCGCGTCGCGCATCCCGTTGCGCATGTCGTCGTCGAAGCCGCGCAAGACGTTCAGGCCGCGCATGGCCATCGTGACCTCAGACCCCAGGCGCTCAAACAACGATGCGAACTCGATCGCGATATAGCCGCCGCCGACCACGAGAAGCCGGCGGGGAAAGACAGAGAGATCGAAGACCTCGTTCGAGGTGATCGCGTGCTCCATTCCCTCGACGCCCGACGGCATGACGGGACGCGAGCCGCAGGCGATGAGAATATGGCGGGCGGAGATCTCGCGTCCGTCCGCAAGCCGCACCCGGTGGGGGTCGACGACGATCGCCCGCTGCTCGACGAGCTTGGCGCCGGAGCGCGCCAAATTTTGGCGATAGGCGTCGGAAAGCCGGCTGATCTCCTTGTCCTTGGCCGCAACCAGGGTCGGCCAGTCGAAGGTCGGCTGGCCAACGTTCCAGCCGAACCCCGCGGCGTCGCGGAAGTCGTCGGCGAAGCGGCTGGCGTAGACATAGAGCTTCTTCGGCACGCAGCCGCGGATGACGCATGTCCCGCCGACGCGGCTCTCCTCGGCCACCAGGGTCGTGGCGCCGTGACCGGAGGCGATTCGCGCCGCGCGCACGCCGCCCGACCCTGCGCCAATAACGAAGAAATCGACGTCGAACGCCATCGTTCAGCCCCTATGGCCCCCAAGCCCCAGGATGGAACGCGCTTGGCTAGAAATCGACGCCCTTCTTCTTCATCTCCTGGCGGGCGCGCTCGAGGATGTCCGTCGACAGCTTTTCGCGCCAGGCTCCGGTGACGTTAGCGAGGTTCTGAAGAAAGATAGGAGTGACCTGAACATATTTCTTGCCCGCGGGACTCTCAAAGAAGGCCGCGACCTGGGTGATGTCCTGCTCGGACATTTGCGAAGCGAGCAGGCTCTCCGCCTGGATGTAGGTCTGCTTCGCGGTCAGATCGAATTCGGGTTGGATCGCCTTCAGGGTGGCGCGCAGCGAATCCCTGATTTCCGGCCGCGTCCGGGTGACGTTTGTTTCGAGCTCCTGCATCATGCCGGGAACGACGATCGCGATCGACTGCTTAAGGCCGATGGTGTTGAGGATCTTATCGGCCGCGATAAGAGCCGCGGGCGACGGCGCCGCCGGCGCGGCCGTCGTCGGCGCCGGGGCTGCAGGAGCCGCAGGAGCCGCGGGCGGAGTTGTGTTGGCCGCCTGCGCCGAGACGCTCAAGGCGGCGAACATGAAGAAAGCGAGACGGCCTCGGGCGATTCCGGCGCGGGCGGGCATCAATGACTCCTGGGCATGCGAGCTTCGATTTTCAGTTCGGGTCGCCAAGGACTTCGACGCCGTCGGCGCCGGCGATGATCGCCGTGCGCGCAAGGCCGATGAACAGCCCGTGTTCGACGACGCCGGGGATCGGCGACAGGCTTCGGCTCAACGCTTCGGGATCGGCGATGGCGCCGAGCGAACAGTCGAGAATATAGTGGCCGCCGTCGGTGACGAAGGGCGAGGATTGCCCTCGCAAACGGATCGGCCCGGCCAGCTTGAGCTCAGCGAAGGCGCGTTCGATATGCCGCCTCGTCGCCGCCAGGCCGAACGGGACGACCTCGATCGGCAATGGAAAGGCGCCGAGGCGCGGCACGAGCTTGGTCGAATTGGCGATGACCGCCATCCGCCTCGAAGCCGAGGCGACGATCTTCTCGCGCAAGAGCGCCCCGCCGCCGCCTTTGATCAACCTGAGCTTGGGATCGACTTCGTCGGCCCCATCGACCGTCAGATCGAGCTCCGGAATGTCGTCGAGCGTTCCGAGCGGAATGCCGAGCGCCTTCGCCTGCGCGGCCGTCGTCTCCGAGGTCGCAACGCAGCGGACGTCGAGACCGGCTTTGACCCGTTCGCCCACGAGATCGACGAAGTGGCGCGCGGTCGAGCCGCTCCCGAGACCGAGCTTCATGCCGGGCTTCACCAATTGGAGCGCGCGCTCAGCCGCCTCGCGTTTTCGTTGGTCCCTGTCCTGCGTCGCGGCCATCGCGCTTATTCGTTCTCGTTCGCTCAACGCCGCCAGGCGGTCTCGCGCGGAAAGCCGCCGGGACGTCAGGGAAAAAATCGCTTTACCGGCTCGTGCGAACGAAGGCAAATCCCTTAAGCCTGGGGTTCCGCCTCCACTTTATCTTCGCGCAGCGTCAAGCACGTCCTCGAACGTGCGCAATCCCGTCTTCGGCGCGTTGACGAGCACCGCCATGTTGCCGGGCTTGTGCTCATTCTTCCACATTTTGGTGTGGGCGGCTGGGATCTCCGTCCACGGGAAGACTTCCGACATGCAGGGGTCTATCCGCCGGTCGATCACGAATTTGTTGGCGGCCGAAGCCTGCTTGAGATTGGCGAAATGCGACCCCTGGATGCGCTTTTGCCGCATCCAGACAAAGCGGGCGTCGAAGGTGATGTTGAAGCCCGTCGTGCCGGCGCAGAACACCACCATGCCGCCGCGCTTCACCACGAAGCACGACACCGGGAACGTCTGCTCGCCCGGATGTTCGAAGACCGTGTCGACATCCTTCTTTTCAGTGATGCTCCAGATCGCCTTACCGAACTTGCGGGCCTCCGCCATGTAGGCGTTGTAGGCGGGCGAATTGACCTTCGGCAGTTGGCCCCAGCAATTAAAGTCCTTGCGGTTGATGACGCCCTTGGCCCCGAGCGACATCACGTACTCCCGCTTCGTTTCATCGGAGATGACGCCGATGGCGTTTGCGCCGGCCGCCGCGCAGAGCTGGACCCCGAACACGCCCAATCCCCCGGAGGCGCCCCAGACCAGCACGTTGTCGCCGGGCTTCAGCCGATGCGGCTCGTGGCCGAACAGCATGCGGTAGGCGGTGGCGAGGGTGAGCGTGTAGGAGGCCGCCTCCTCCCAGGTCAGGTGCTTGGGGCGGGCCATGAGCTGTCGGTCCTGCACCCGGCAGAACTGGGCGAAAGAGCCGTCCGGCGTTTCGTAGCCCCAAATGCGTTGCGAGGCGGAGAACATCGGGTCGCCGCCATTGCACTCCTCGTCGTCGCCGTCGTCCTGGTTGCAGTGGACCACGACCTCGTCGCCGACCTTCCACCTTTTGACCTTGGAGCCGACCGCCCAGACGATGCCTGAGGCGTCGGAACCGGCGATATGATAAGGGTTCTTGTGGACGTCGAGCGTCGAGACGGGCTCGCCGAGCGCCGCCCAGACGCCGTTGTAATTGACCCCGGCCGCCATCACGAACACCAGCACGTCATGGCTGTCGAGGGTCCATGTCGGCACGACCTCGACCTGCATCGATTGTTCCGGCGGTCCATGCCGTTCTTTGCGCACGACCCAGGCATACATCGACGCCGGCACGTGACCTAGCGGCGGAATCTCGCCTATCTCGTAGAGATCCTTGTTCAGCGCCGCGGCAAGCGACTCGGCGCCCATGGGGTGAGTGTTCATGGCTCCCTCTGGGTTCCGCAGTGCGCCTGGGGAACTGGAGCGGGTTCTTCTGTTGCGGCGCACAATCAACCATTGCGCTTGCAGGCTTCGAAAATCAATCCGACTTTTGGTCAACGGTTTCGCTTGTCTGCGATGGAATTTACGGGGCGGCAGGAAATCAAGCGTAAGCAAATCGGATCGGCCCTGGACAATTCGGCGGTCGAGGCGGGATAGGGACCTGCGGCGATGTCGAGCTGGCCGTTGTTGCAATTCGTTGAGGATCTCGCGGGTTTCGATTTCGTCGCGCTCTCGCTCGGCGCAGTTGTCGTATTCTTCTCTATCGGCTTTGCGATCGACTACATCGTCGGCCGTTACGGAATGGGTCCCTACTGGAGCGGTTTCTACGCAATGCTTGGCGCCTATGCGGGGCTTTGCATTCGCGATTGGTGGCTCCAACCCTACGCCGGCTACGATCCTTATCTGACGACCATCGCCATCGCCGCCGGGCTGTTGACCACAGTTGTGATGGTCACGGCGGTCGCCAAACGCTGAATCCGGTCGGTCGCAGTCCTTTCCCGGCGCGGCGCCGAAGGCAAGTCGAAGGAGGTTGATCGCCGCCGCGATGGGCGGCAGCGCCGCCTCGAGCGAGGTTGTGGCGTCGCGCGACATTTTCTGTAATTGTGCTCTGCACAATTCTTCGGACGAGGGCGCCAGGACCGACCGGGCCGCGAGCGCTTACAAGCGAGCGAATGAATGGCTGAGGCGAAGGGACGAACAGAGGCGTCGCGTCGCGACGAGCCCTGGATCTTCCGCACCTACGCCGGCCATTCGACTGCGCGGGAATCGAACAAGCTCTATCGCCAGAACCTGGCCAAGGGGCAGACGGGGCTGTCAATCGCCTTCGACCTGCCGACCCAGACCGGGCTCGACAGCGACCACCCGCTTGCGCGCGGCGAGGTCGGCAAGGTCGGCGTCGCGATCTCCCATATCGGCGATATGCGCGCTTTGTTCGAGGGCATTCCGCTCGCATCGATGAACACGTCGATGACCATCAACGCCACCGCGCCCTGGCTGATGGCCCTCTACATAGCGATTGCCGACGAGCAGGGCGCGCCCCGCCGCCAGCTTCAGGGGACGACCCAGAACGACATCATCAAGGAATATCTGGCCCGCGGATCCTACGTCTTCCCGCCCGACGCCTCGCTCAGGCTGACCAAGGACATGATCCTGTTCGGCGCCAAAGAGACGCCGAAGTGGAACCCGATGAACGTGTGCTCCTACCACCTGCAGGAAGCCGGCGCGACGCCGGTCCAGGAGCTTTCCTACGCGCTGGCCACCGCGATCGCCGTGCTCGACCGGGTCCGCCAATCGAGCGAGGTCGACGAGGCAGGTTTTGCGGAGGTCGTCGGCCGGATGTCGTTCTTCGTCAACGCCGGCATGCGCTTCGTCACAGAACTCGCTAAGATGCGGGCGTTCGTCGAATTGTGGGACGAGATCACCCGCGACCGCTTCGGCGTTCAGGATCCTTCCAAACGCCGCTTCCGCTACGGCGTCCAGGTCAATTCGCTCGGACTGACCGAGCGGCAGCCTGAGAACAACGTCTATCGCATTCTCATTGAGATGCTGTCGGTTGTCCTATCGAAGAAAGCGCGCGCCCGCGCCGTGCAATTGCCGGCGTGGAACGAGGCGCTCGGCCTGCCGCGGCCGTTCGACCAACAATGGTCGCTGCGCTTGCAGCAGATCATGGCCTACGAGACCGACTTGCTCGAATTCGGCGACATTTTCGAGGGCAGCAAGGAGGTGGACGCGCTGGTCGCCAAGCTGAAAAGCGAAGCGCAAGCGGAAATCGCCGCCATCGACGCCATGGGGGGCGCCGTCAAGGCGATCGAGATGGGCGCGCTCAAAGCGAAGCTCGTCGAATCCAACACCCGCCGCCTCGAGCGAATTGAGCGCGGCGAGCAGATCGTCGTCGGCGTCAACGCTTTCACCAATTCCGAGCCTTCGCCGCTGACGGCTGGCGAGAACTCGATCATGGTTCCCTCGGCCGCAGCGGAGGCCGAGCAGGTCGCTAGGCTCCAGGCGTGGCGGGCTCAGCGCGACGAGGGGCGCGTGCGCGACGCGCTGCGGGCGCTGAGGTCCGCAGCCGCAAGCGGCGCGAACATCATGCCCGCCTCGATCGAAGCGGCCAAGGCCGGCGCCACGACCGGCGAATGGGGCGACGCGCTCAGGGCGGAGTTCGGGGTCTTTCACGCCCCGACCGGCGTCTCGCCGCGCGCCCGCCAGGAGGCCGCGGACCTCGACCCGTTGCGCGGAGAGGTCGAGCGCGTCTCGCTCAAGCTCGGCCGCCGGATGCGGTTCCTGGTCGGCAAGCCGGGCCTCGACGGCCATTCCAACGGCGCCGAGCAGATTGCGGCGCGCGCCACGGACGCCGGCATGGACGTCGTCTACCACGGCATCCGCCTCACCCCGGCCGAGATCGTCGAGGCGGCGAAGTCGGGCGTCCACTGCGTGGGCTTATCGATCCTGTCGGGCTCGCATATCGCCCTCGCCGAGGAGGTGCTCAGGCTCTTGCGCGCGGCCGGACTCGAACGCGTGCCTTTAATCGTCGGCGGCATCATTCCCCCCGCCGACGCGGAGCGCTTGAGGGCGGCGGGAGTTGCCGCGGTCTATACGCCCAAGGATTTTGAGATCAACGGCATTTTGGGCGCGATCGTGAAAGAGGTCGAAGCGCGCTTTGATGCGGCGGGTATGGGCAGCCGGTGAGGATCGAACCGGCGTCTGAGGACGCGCGCCGCTCGCACGAGCGTTAAGGACGTCGCGTTATATTACAGGGTTCGAATCTTCGGGGCGGCGAAGATGCCGAAAGATATCCAAAAAGAGATTGAAGTGGCAAAGCGCGCGCGCGGAGGCCCGCGCGTATTTTTCGCAATCTACGTGGTCATGACGCAGAAGTATCTATCGAGACGGACTCCTGGAGCCTTCCTGCTTTCTCGTTGACCCGCCGGCCGTCCGGCGCTCGGCGTATGGGGACGCCGCCCAACGCCCGGCGATGATTTTTGCAAAATTGTATCGACAGTGAATTGTGTCGAAAGCGAATTGTTGACAAAAACGGAAATACGCGCTATACCTAAACCTTATTCAGGGAATTGATCCGCGCTTGGCCCGCAGTCGGGCGCGGCAGGCTGTCTGATACGTTTGGTCACAACCTCACACGCGAGCTACCGGGGAGATTTTTTTATTTTTTCTGTGGTAACCCCTTGAAAAGTCTCGATTCGCAAAAATAAACGCTAGTAAACGCTAGCTATTTAAGGGTGCTGAAAAAGTCACTGCGTTTGCGCAACCGGGGAGGGAGGCGCGATTTTTGCCGGCGGATGCGGCTCATTTTGAGGTTCTGGCCTGCCTTCGGGTCATTGTTCGCTCGCCCTTCAGGCCGCCGGGCGCACTTCGCCCGTCGGCCCAAGAGCTTTGGCAGGCGGACGATGTTGTAGGCGGCCATGGCGAAGACGAAAGCGGCGCGAACCTTGGCGATGCCGCGCACCTTCACCTGCGTGAGACCGCCGACCGTCTTCGTCCAGCCGAAGCCTTCCTCGATGCGCTTGCGCAGCCGCGACTGACCGCATAGCGCACACTCGCGGCGACCTCGCTCGGAACGGCGGTCTTGCGCGCCTTGCCATGCTTGCTCACCGTCCCGTTGATTGCGATATGCGGCTCGATCCCGCGCGCCTTCAGGCCCTCGACGAAGGCCTCGGCGTCGTAGCCCTTGTCGGCGCCGAGGGTCGCGCCAAAGGGCAAGCGCTGGCTGAAAGCCGCCGCCGCCTCGCGCTCAGCCGTTCCGGTCGCCAGCGTCGCCTCAGCCGCCGCCACCAGCCCGTTGCGGTTCTCCATCAAGGCGTGGCCGAGATAGCAAAGACGGCTCTCCTGCCCGGCGCCCTTGCGGAAAAGGCGCGCGTCCTTGTCCGTCGTCGAGGCGTGCGTCGCGTTCGACCGCTTGGTCTTGCGGAAGTCGATCTCGCCATTGCGCCCCGGTTGAGGCGGATCGCTCGGGCCGGACCTCGGGCCTTCGTCCGAGGCGCCCTTCGGACGGAAGCTCTTCATCGACGCCCAGGCTTTCAACAGCGTTCCATCGACCGAAAAATGCTCGGCGCTCAGAAGCCCCTTCACCTCCGGCAGGCCGAGGAGCGAAGACAGAAATTCTTGCGCGATCGCGTGGGTGAGCAGGCGGTCGCGGTTCTTCGAGAAGGTCGAGGCGTCGAACACCTTTTCGTCGATCGTAAACCCGACGAACCAGCGAAACAGCATGTCGAACTCCAGCCGTTCGACCAGCTGCCGCTCCGAGCGGATCGAATAGAGAAGCTGCAACAGCACAG
>CAVOLE010000023.1:0-13735 GCA_963696665.1 uncultured Alphaproteobacteria bacterium | reverse complement strand
GACGTCATGTTCGCGGGGTGAGCCGGTGGGCCGCCCTTTCGTGCAGGTAGAACGAGGGTTGCTCGGGCGGACCGAGCCGAGCCTCATGCACGGAGGGCGGACCATGGAAAAGCATAGCGAAGTTTTTGTTGGTTTCGACGTCGCCAAGAAGAAGCACGCCGTGGCGATCGCGGAAGGAGGGCGGCAGGGAGAAGTGCGGTTTCTCGGCGATGTCGAGAACAGCCCGTTGCCGATCGAGAAGACGATCAAGAGACTGGCGGGCCGATACGATCGGCTGCATGTTTGTTTTTGAAGCGGGGCCGACGGGATACGGGCTTTATCGGCAGATTCAGGCTCTCGGCCACGATTGCATGGTGGTCGCTCCGGCGCTGATCCCGAAACGAGCGGGCGAGCGGATCAAGACGAACCGGCGCGACGCTGTCACGTTAGCGCGGCTGCACCGCGCCGGCGAACTGACCGGAGTGTGGACGCCCGATCCGGCGCATGAGGCGGTGCGCGACCTTGTGCGGGCCCGCGAGGCGGCGGCGGACGACGTTCGCCGCAAACGCCAGCAGCTTCTCTCCTTCCTGCTGCGGCACAGCCGGATTTACAGCGGCGGCGGCCATTGGACGCTGGCGCATCGGCGCTGGCTGGCCGATCAAAAGTTCGAGCATGCAGCGCAGCAGATCGTCTTTCAGGAGGGCATTGACGCGATCGAAGATGCGCTCCAGCGCCTGCGCCGCCTCGAGAAACAGCTCGCTCTCATCGTGCCGGATTGGTCCATGGCGCCCATGGTGGAAGCCTATCAAGCGATGCGCGGCGCGTCGTTTCTGGTCGCCGTGACCTTTGCCGCTGAGATCGGCGACGTGCGCCGGTTCGATACGCCAAGACAGCTGATGTCTTTCCTCGGTCTCGTCCCAGCGGAAAGCTCGACCGGCGATACCATCCGACGGAAGGGCCTCACTCTGGCGGGCAACCGGCGCGCGCGGCGGGCGCTGGTCGAGGCGGCCTGGTCCTATCGTTATCCGGCGCGGGTCAGCGATGCCTTGAGAGCGCGGCTCGAAGGGCTGCCCAAGCCCGTGCGCGACATTGCCTGGAAGGCGCAGATCCGTCTGTGCGCCCGCTATCGCCGCCTCAGCGCCACGGGCAAGAAGCCGCCTGTCGTCGTGGCCTTAGACGTCATGTTCGCGGGGTGAGCCGGTGGGCCGCCCTTTCGTGCAGGTAGAACGAGGGTTGCTCGGGCGGACCGAGCCGAGCCTCATGCACGGAGGGCGAACCATGGAAAAGCATAGCGAAGTTTTTGTTGGCTTTCGACGTCGCCAAGAAGAAGCACGCCGTGGCGATCGCGGAAGGAGGGCGGCAGGGAGAAGTGCGGTTTCTCGGCGATGTCGAGAACTGCTTGTTGCCGATCGAGAAGACGATCAAGAGACTGGCGGGCCGATACGATCGGCTGCATGTTTGTTTTTGAAGCGGGGCCGACGGGATACGGGCTTTATCGGCAAATTCAGGCTCTCGGCCACGATTGCATGGTGGTCGCTCCGGCGCTGATCCCGAAACGAGCGGGCGAGCGGATCAAGACGAACCGGCGCGACGCTGTCACGTTAGCGCGGCTGCACCGCGCCGGCGAACTGACCGGAGTGTGGACGCCCGATCCGGCGCATGAGGCGGTGCGCGACCTTGTGCGGGCCCGCGAGGCGGCGGCGGACGACGTTCGCCGCAAACGCCAGCAGCTTCTCTCCTTCCTGCTGCGGCACAGCCGGATTTACAGCGGCGGCGGCCATTGGACGCTGGCGCATCGGCGCTGGCTGGCCGATCAAAAGTTCGATCACGTTGCGCAGCAGATCGTCTTCAGGAGGGCATTGACGCGATCGAAGATGCGCTCCAGCGCCTGCGCCGCCTCGAGAAACAGCTTGCTCTCATCGTGCCGGATTGGTCCATGGCGCCCATGGTGGAAGCCTATCAAGCGATGCGCGGCGCGTCGTTTCTGGTCGCCGTGACCTTTTTGCCGCTGAGATCGGCGACGTGCGCCGGTTCGATACGCCAAGACAGCTGATGTCTTTCCTCGGTCTCGTCCCAGCGGAAAGCTCGACCGGCGATACCATCCGACGGAAGGGCCTCACTCTGGCGGGCAACCGGCGCGCGCGGCGGGCGCTGGTCGAGGCGGCCTGGTCCTATCGTTATCCGGCAAGGGTCAGCGAGACCTTGAGAGCGCGGCTCGAAGGGCTGCCCAAGCCCGTGCGCGACATTGCCTGGAAGGCGCAGATCCGTCTGTGCGCCCGCTATCGCCGCCTCAGCGCCACGGGCAAGAAGCCGCCTGTCGTCGTGGCTGCGATCGCCCGCGAGATGGCCGCTTTTCCTGTGGGCCATCGGACGGGAGGTCGCGCCCGCGTAAAACACGATGCTCTCCCGCTGCGCAGACCCGGGAGCGGAGCACGAAAGGTGGGGAACTCCCGTCGCTAGTTATGTGGCCGAGCCTTGCGCCCGACGCCCGTCCTCTAGACCGAGGAAAGCCCCGAGACGTAGACACGGAAGGCGGTAACCAACCCGCGGATAAGAGTTTGATCGACCGTCGTCTCTCGCTCCGCTCCCAGCTCTGCGCAGCCCCCGCTCATCCTTGCCGACGGCATCCCGCCGCACGGAACGATCGACCACGTCCGCGCCCTTGACTGCGAACATAAGAGACTAGAGCATTTTCAGGAGTGACGGAATTGAGGGCGATTCCATTCGGCTTGCGGGCATGATTCTCTGCGCCAATCGATTCGGCGCTGGGGACCATCATGGGCGTTGCCTATTCGCAGGATCTTCGCGATCGGGTGATGGCGGCGGTGGATGGAGGGCTCGGCGTCTATGGGGCCGCGCCGCTGTTTCGGGTCAGCGTGTCGTATATTTACAAGGCGCTGGGCCGGCGGCGGGCGACCGGCGATGTGACGGCCCACAAGTCGGGCGGCGGGCCGAAGCCGAAGCTTGAGGCCTATGACGAGGCGTTGCGCGCTCAAGTGGCGCAGAAAGGCGATATCACGCTGGTCGAGCTGCAAGCCTGGCTGGCCGGCGATCATGCGGTGAAAGTCAGCGTCGGCTGCCTGTGGGCGCGGGTCCGGCATCTTGGGCTGACGCTTAAAAAAAGTCGCAACGCGCCGCAGAGCAGGACCTAAGGCGTGCACAGATCTTTTTCTGGCCAAGGCTGTCGAGGTCGGATTCATTGGTGTGCGAGCGGGTGATTCGCGGGAGTTGACGGTGCAGGGGGTGATCGATCTTGGGTCGTTCGGCGACGAACGGCTGCAAAAAAGGGGGCCCAGTTTCTGGCGGCGCTCATCGCCAAGCGCACCGCCTGTCTGCGGCGTCTTGGCGGCGATCGCGCTGGGAATGTGGCCTATGGACGGTTTCTGCACAATGCGGCGGTGACCCGCGAGCTCATGCTCGCGACGGCCGCCCGTCACACGGCGGAGGCGGCGCGCGGGCGCCATGTGCTGGCGATCCAGGATACGACGGAGCTCAATTTTTCCGGACATGCGGGGAGCAAGCGCGGGTTCGGCGTGGTCGGCAACGGCCGCGACATCGGGCTTTTCCTGCATCCGGTGATCGTGGTGGAGGCGGGCGCCAGTGACCCGCGGCAAGTCGGCCACGCCGGCGGGATCATCGGACTGGCGGACGCCAACATCTATAGCCGCAACAAGGCGCCGCCGGGCGGGCGCAAGTCGCGGGAGCGGCAACGCAAGGCTCCCCGTCCGATCGAGGCGAAGGAAAGCGGACGCTGGGTCCGGGGGGTGTGCGAAGCCGACCGGCTGTTGAGCGAAGCGGCGATGGTGACTGTGGTCTCGGACTGCGAAGGCGACATCTACGAGCTGTTCGCCGCGCCGCGCTCGGCGCATGTCCATTTGCTGGTGCGCGCCGAGCACGATCGCGTCTTAAGCGACGGGGGCAAGCTGTTTGCGGCGATGGCGGCGCTGCCTCACGTCGAAGGGCAGGAGATCGTCATTCCGGCCAAGGACGGCCGACCGGCGCGCGAGGCGAAAACGCGGGTGAGCTGGCTTAAGATCGAGGCGCCACGGCCGCGGGTCGGCTTCGACGTCAAGCGCTTGGCGCCCACGGTCAAGCTCAATGCGGTTCGGGTCGAGGAGATCGATCCGCCGGCGGGCGTCAAGCCGATCGTGTGGCTTCTGTTGACCACGCATGCCGTCGAGACCCTTAAGGACGCCCTGCGGATCGTAGGCTGGTATCGGGCGCGCTGGACGATCGAGCAGGTGTTTCGGGTGATGAAGAGCCAAGGTTTCGATGTGGAGGAGAGCCAGATCGAAACCCCCGAAGCGATGGCCAAGCTCGTGCTCGCCATTCTGATCGCGGCGTTGCGCACGATGCAGCTGGTCAACGCGCGGTCGGGGACGACCGGCCAAAAGCTCGCCGACGCCATGGACGAGGCCGCCGAGCCGCTGGTCGAAATCCTGACCCAAAAGCTCGAAGGCAAGACCGTCAAACTCAGGAACCCACACCCCAAGGGCGCGCTCGCGCGTCTGGCCTGGGTGGTGGGCCGCCTTGGCGGCTGGGACGGCTATATCGGACGCGGCTACAAGCCTCCCGGACCCATCACAATGACCAGAGGCCTCGCCCGCTTCGACGCCATCCGAGAAGGATGGCAAATCCGCCAAAATGTGTGAATCCCTTAGGAGCAGGACCGCGCCGACGTAGCGGAAGCGCGGGAGCAATGGCGGGCGCAGCAGGCCGAATGGCGGCCGGACAATCTGGTGTTTGTCGACGAGACCGGCGCCTCGACCAAGATGACCCGGCTCTACGGCCGATGCCCGCGCGGCGAGCGCCTGGTCGCGCCGGTCCCCTGGGGCCATTGGAAGACGACGACCTTCATCGGCGCGCTGCGGCAGGACGGTCTCGTTGCGCCTTGCGCCTTCGACGGCCCGATCAACGGCGAGAAGCTCCGCGCCTGGGTCGAGCAGTTCCTCGTTCCCGAACTCAAGCAAGGCGATATCGTCATCCTCGACAATCTGCCGAGCCACAAGGTCGAGGGCGTCAGGACGGCGATCGAAAACGCCAAAGCCCGTCTGCTCTACCTGCCGTCCTAAAGCCCCGATCTCAACCCGATCGAGCAATGGTTCGCCAAACTGAAGGCCCTCTTGCGCAAGGCCGCGGCCCGAACCTTCGACACCCTAATCGACGCCATCGCCACCGCCCTGAATGGCTCTGACAAAACACAATCGGTTGACGGTCAGCGACTTGCGCAACCTCAAGGGCAAGCGGCCATTGACGATGCTGTTTATCGAAACGTCCGACGAAGCGGTTGCGGTTTGCCCGGTATACGATAGAACCACTCATCGGCCCAGGTCGGGACAACCAGTAAAAGCTCAGCTCGTGCCGATCAGCGATAGCAAATGTCGACGCGCGCGGTCTCGATCATCAGCCCTCGCGTGTTGCTCGCGCGAGCCGGCGTTTCACCGCTGGCTGCGAAGCAGCAGCAAGCAACTCCTTCCACGTATCGGGTGGATCGCCGCGATCCAGCATCTTCCGAAACACGGCATAGGCATCGTTGGCGCTCTCATAGGCGCGCAGCGTCGAGTCATCGTTCACCCAGGCGAGAACGATGATTTTCGCGTCCGGCGACTGTTGGTAGCGAAAGAACAGCCGGAACTGCTGCAGGAACTTCGCGCGGAACCAATGCGTGTAGTCGTCGCCCAGCGCACCGCCTTGGCGATAGATGTCGCGGGTCGGGTCACCTGGGATATCGTCGAACGCAACCTTCAAGACGGCCGCGAGCAGCTTTGCAGCGCGCTTCTTTTTGTATCCCGCTGGGTCTTTCTTACGCGTCTTGTCGACCGCCGCGGTCATCGCCTCGAGCTGATCGAGAAACAGCGGATGCGCATAGATCGTCCAACCGTTGACCTGGAATGTAGCGTCGCTCACGCATCGTCTTCCGGTAGAGCCGCGTCGAGGTCGACCTTGACGCCCTTGACGAGACCCTTGCCGCGCGTGACCAGCGACTTCGGCACCGGCCGAATTCGCGCCGGCTCGTTCGCCATGTCGCGGGCCAGGAACGCGAGGAACGTGCCGATCACCGGATCGCCGTCGTCGGCGCTCGATTGCTTCTTCGCGATCACGACGGTGCCGTCCGCAAGCCCGCGAAACACGACCTGATCGCGTTTGCCGAGGGCGAGCATTTTGCGGATGGCGGCGGGCACGGTCGTCTGGCCGCGATCCGTGATGGTCGCGGGGATTTCGAGGATTTCAGCCGTCTTGGCCATTGCCGGCTCCTTGCGTCGTCGTCGCAGCTGATGTAATGCATATGCATTGTAAGTCAAGGTCAACCAGATCGCCAGCCTCGAAAGGGCATCGTCAACTTGAGCGAACGCTGGGCCGAAGAGAGACGATTTTTCTTATAGCTGAGGTCAGGCGGCAGCGCCCGTCCTGGAGATCTCGCGCCAGAGCGCAAAGGCTCGCTCGCGCGAAGCGCGGCGGAAGTCGGCAGTGGCGAATTCGGGATAAGGGATGTGGAAGAGGTTCGCGACTTGATCGTGAACCGACAGAAACCGTTGTGCCTGCCGGGCTGATTTGAATTGCTTCATGATCCGTTCGCGTCGTCTTGTCTGCTGATGAGAATTCTTTGCCCGGTTGTTCAGCCCCTTGTGCTGGCGGTGTTCAACGCGAAGATCCATCTTCGCCCTTGCCGCGCCGTATGAACCGGGCTTGTCGGTGATCATGACGCGCGGCGGCGTCACGGCGGATTTCAGGAGCTTCCTCATAAGCCTTTGCGCCGCGCGCGTGTCTCTTCGACGCTGGATCAAGACGTCAAGAACGAAGCCATTCTGATCGACGGCGCGCCACAGCCAGTGTTGCTCGCCCGCGATCGAGACGGAGACCTCATCCATATGCCATTTGTCGCCGCGAGCAGGCGCGCGCTGGCGGATCTGATCGGAGAAGGTCTTGCCAAACTTCTTCCCCCACTGGCGCACGGGTCTCGTACGTCACGCAAATCCCGCGCGCCGCCCGCATCTCCTCGACCATGCGAAGGCTCAAGGCAAACCGGAAATAGAGCCAGATCGCATGGCTGATGATCTCCGGCGGGAAGCGACGACGGCGATAGAGCGGATCACGGACACTCGACATGGCCTCCGCTTACCCCGTGGACCTTTCTCGACTCGTTAAGCTGACGGTGCCCGCCGAACAGCAACCAGGCGCCACTGAATGGGATTGCTATCAAGGCGCATAGAACCGCGACGAAAAGGACGCTTCTTGTATAGCCATCGACGACGCCCGCGTAAGCCGCGAGCGCGCTTAACGCCATCACCCAAGCCTTGGGATTGACCCACTGAAAGCCCGCCGCGGCGAGAAAGCCGATCGGCCGTCCGCCGGCCTCGAGCTCGCCGATAGGCTTGGCGAGCGCGATTTCGAGCGCGAGCCACACCATATAAATCGAGCCGGCGATCCGCATGACCGGCAGGATTGCGGAAAGCGCTGGAATAGGATGTCGAGCCCAAGGCCGACCAGCGCGATCATCACCCGAAGCCTAGGATCACGCCAGCCAGATGAGGCACGGTGCGCCCCAAGCCGTATTTTACGCCTGACGTCATCAACATCAGGTTGTCGGCCCGGGCGTAACTCCTGCGACGAAGGCGAACGTGGCCAGCGCCCAAAGCATTTCGGGATGAATGTTCAGCGCCGATCTCCCCCAAAAAACGTGCTCAGCGCTCATAACGCTGTCACGTCCTCACCGTCTGGATGGCCTTTGCGCGCTGGGCGAAACCCGCCCTTTCGTGCTCGGCGGCCTGCGTCGAAGGCCGCTTTCGCGAGCGCGCTAAACGGACTCGCCAGCGCGCTCATCCGGTCGAGGCCAGCGACCGCCCGCTCGCCACGTGTCAGCACGCGGTCGAGTTCCGCCATGGTCTTGGACAGAGCGGGATCGTCATCATCGAGCCAAGTTTGAAGGACGCGCCCCCAGGCGAGCGCCAGCCCCTGGAGCTTGATTGCGCCGGACGCACCTTCCGCTTCGATCCCGGCCGCTTCGAGCATGAAGCGCATCGAGGATAGCGCGACCTGATTCATCGCCAACGCCGCGGCAGGCTCGCGCCGCAGCCACGCGACGACTTCGCGAAGGCCTTCGCGGTAGGGCGCCATCGCTTCCAGACGGCGCATGAGCACGTCGAACAGCCGCTCACGCGGGTTTTCATCCGCGACCTCCCCATCGTCTTGCGCAAGAACGATGCGATCGATGCGGCGTGTGAAACCGGCGAGCACCGCCCCCTTGGAAGGGAAGGCGTCCCGGAAGTCGGCTAGAGAGACGCCGGCGGCCTTGCAAATGTCGCGCACCGAAATATCCTCGAAAGGTCGCTCCGCGGCGAGCTCCATCAAGGCGTCGACGATTTTGCCGCGGGCATCGGTAGGCGCTGACTTGCCCTCACTTTTTGGTCTTGCCGCCATGACGCGCTCCTCGGTGCTGGTTTTCAACCCAATGTAGGCGCTCAGCCGTCCGCCGCCAAGCAAGCCCCTTAACCTGCCATCTCCGCCGCGCGGGCGCGGGCTGCGGCGGTCGCCCGCGCCATGAGATCGTTAAGCCCTTTGGCGTCCTCAAGCACAGCGAGCGCGGCGGCGGTGGTGCCGCCCGGGGAGGTGACGTTGCGGCGCAGGGTCGCTGGCGAAGTCGCGCCTTCGCGGCGCATGAGCTCGGCTGCGCCTTCGACCGTGCCCCGAGCCAACTTCATCGACAAGTCCGCCGAGAGCCCAAGTTTCTCGCCGGCGGCAGCGAGAGCTTCGGTCAGGGCAAATACATAAGCGGGGCCCGATCCGGAAATCGCGGTGACTGCGTCGATCGCGCCTTCGTCATGAAGCCAAAAGAACGCTCCGACTGCCCCGAGCAGGTGCTCGCACCAGCGCCTTTGCTCCTCATTGACGTAGGCGTTCGCGAAAGCTGCGGTGACCCCGCGGCCAATCGCGGCTGGCGTGTTAGGCATTGCTCGCACGACCGCGTGCGCCTGAGGAAGGCGCGCCATCAGATTGGCGATGGTCTTGCCGGCAATGATGGAAAGCACCAGCGTGCGCTCTGCGGCATGCGCGGCGATCTCTGGGGCGACCTGATCGAGACTTTGCGGCTTGACCGCCAGCACCAGCATCTCCGGGGGCGGGGCGGCGACGCGGGGGTTGAGCGCAACGCCCCGCTCAGCCGAGAGCGAAGCGATCTCCTGCGACGGATTGGGCTCGAGAATAGTCAGCGAGGACGCAGAAAGTCCGGCGGCGAGCCACCCCTGCGCCATCGCTCCCCCCATCTTTCCGGCCCCAACCAAGACGAGGCGCGCCGGCCATTGGGTCATCGTACTTCCGTTAGGGTTAGGAGTGTGGCGGGAACATTTGCTCGATTGTCGCATTTTTGCCTCAGTAGGTAGCTTTCAGCAAACGACCTGGCGACAATCGGTTGGACTCCACCGGGAGGTTTCGCTAGAAGCTTTTGTGGCGAAACCTGGGTGGGGGAACCTCCAGGCGGGCTCGCGGTATCGTGAAAAGACGCCAGCGCTTCCGTTTGGTAACCTTGCTGAAACCGTTAAGTTTTATGGTAAGCAAATCATTAGCGGTGAGATCGACGGGGCGGCGATGAAGACGAATGTGGTCGTTGTGGGGCTGGTGCTGGCCGTAGTGGCCTTGGTGAGCGGCTGCACGCCGGTGGTCCAAGCCGGCCTTCCCGACCCGACACTCACCCCGCGCGACAAGCAGATGATGGCGCTCGCGGAGCCGGACGAGTGGACGATTCCCACCCGCCGCAGCATCGTCCAGTATCAAACGCCCGAGAAGCCTGGCACCATCATCGTCAACACCACAACGAATTATCTTTATTTCGTCCTTCCCCACGGCCAAGCGGTCCAATACCGCATCGCAAGCGGCGCCGAATATATGGGATGGACCGGCCGCGCCGAGGTTGGAGCGATGAAGGAATGGCCGACCTGGATGCCGACGGCTTCGATTATGGAGCGCTGGCCCCAGTTCCAGGTCTACAAGCAGCACGGGCCGCTCGAAGGTCGGTGGGACAATCCGCTCGGAGCCCGCGCCCTCTATCTCTTCGTGGATAACAAGGACACGCTGATCCGCATCCACGGCACCAACGAGCCGTCGGAAATCGGGGGGCACGTGTCCTCGGGCTGCATCCGCATGCGCGATATGGATGCAATCGACCTCTATAACCGGGTGCATGTCGGCACTCCGGTGGTGGTGATCAGCTAGCGCCCCTCACCGGAACGGCGGCTCGTCGAAGCTTCTGAGCTTGCGTGAGTGCAGAGTATCGTCCTGGCTCTGCAACAGGCCGATCGCCGCAATGCCGATCTGCAGGTGCTCAGCGATGGCTCGCTCGTAAAATGCGTTGGCGGCGCCCGGCAATTTGATCTCGCCGTGCAGCGGTTTGTCGGAGACGCAGAGCAGCGTCCCATAGGGCACGCGCATCCGGAATCCCTGCGTGGCCACCGTCGCCAATTCCATGTCGACTGCGATAGCTCGCGAAATGTTGATGATGCGGCGCTCCTTCGACCAGCGCAATTCCCAATTGCGGTCATCGTCGGTGACGACCGTGCCGGTGCGCAAACGGCGCTTGAGCGCTTCGCCGCGATCCCCTGTGACCTTGGCCACCGCCTCCTGAAGCGCCACCTGCACCTCGGCGAGCGCCGGAATCGGCGTCTCCAGCGGCACAGCCTCGTCGAGGATGTTGTCGCGCCTGAGATAGGCGTGCGCCAGCACATAGTCGCCGATCACCTGCGACTGCCGAAGTCCGGCGCAATGGCCTACCATCAGCCAGCAATGCGGCCGCAAGACCGCGATATGGTCGGTGATCGTCTTCGCGTTCGACGGCCCGACGCCGATGTTGACCAGACTGATCCCGCGTCCGTCCGCGCGCACGCAATGATAGGCAGGCATCTGGAACCGATGCCAGGCGACGGCGCTGACGCGCGCTTCCGCCTCGGCCGGCGAAATCGACGAGTCGATGACGACGTTGCCCGGCAGAACGACCTGCTCGATGCCCGTTCCGGCATGCAGCTGCTTCAAGCCCCATTGCACGAACTGATCGACATAGCGGTGATAGTTGGTCAAGAGCACCCAGGGCTGCATCGCGCGCCAATCGGAGCCGGTGTAGTGCACAAGGCGGCGCAGCGAATAGTCGACCCGCGGCGCGTCGAACAGTGAGAGGGGCCGCTCGGGGCCGAAGTCGAACTCACCGTCAGCGGTCTCGTCGCCAATCGTCGCCAGCGAAGGCACAGGAAAGAACCGCGCGAGCTCTGCGGCGTCAGCGCCTCCTCCCCGCGTCAGCTCGTCGCCGCTCTCGATCACGTAAGGGTAGGGAATCTCCTGCGCTCCGACGCCGACCTCGATCGTGGCCCCGTATTCCGCCACCAGCGGCTCGAGCTGCTCGAGCAGATAGCCGCGAAACTCCGCTGGCTGCGTAACTGTCGTCGCGTAGACGCCCGCCTCGCTGAACTTGGCGAACGCGCGCGGGCTCGAGAGCGCCGGGCCGCTCGGCGCATAAGTGAGGCGCAGCTCGGGATAGCGGAACAAGGCGCGTGTCGCTGATGATGGCGGCTCGCCGTCCTTGAGAAAGCGCTCGACCGCGCCGTGCAAGGCGTCGGTTGCTTCAGTGTAAAGGCGAGCGAGCCGGTCGACCGCTTCCTCGGGCGACGCCATCCGCTCGAATGGTTCCCTGGCATTGTCGAGCGATTGGACAAGCACCGAAAGGGCCTCCTCGAAGGGCTATAATAGGGTCAGCTCGGACCTGGCCGCGATGCAGGCGATCTCGACCGTATAGGCCGGCGCTGCGAGCTTGGCTTCGACGGTTGCGCGCGCCGGCGCATGCCCGGCGACGACCCACGCGTCCCACACTGCGTTCATTTCGGCGAAGGTAGCTATGTCGGCGAGATAAATGGTGGTCGACAAAATCCTGGTCTTGTCCGATCCGGCTTCGGCGAGCAGGCGCTCGATCGTGGCGAGAATCTCCTTGGTCTGATCCCCGACGCTCTTGCCTTTCGCCTGATCGGCGACCTGGCCGGCAAGATAGATCGTCGAGCCATGGATGACAGCCTGCGACATGCGCGAGCCCGGGTGTAGTCTGGTGATGGTCATGGTTGCTGTTCTCTCACGCGCGAACGAGGTTCGGAACTGCGCCGATAAAGTTGCGCTTGCCGATCTCGACCCCGCTTGCGCGCAGGATGTCGTAAGCCGTGGTCAAATGAAAATAGAAGTTCGGCATGGCGAAATGCAAGAGATAGTCGGCGCCCGGAAGCCTTAGTTTGTTGGCCCCGGCGGGGATGACGATCTCGCGGGTCTCCCCGCCCTCCATCGCCTTCGCGTCGATCGATTTCAGCATGTCGAGAGTCGCGTGGATGCGCGCGCGCAATTCGGCGACCGTCGTCTCCTTGTCTTCCTTCACAGGAGGGTCCTTGGCGGCCAGCCGGAACGATGAGTTCTTGGCGTGGTCGCAGAATGACTGGACCTGGCGGACGAGCGGAAACATGTCCGGGCTCAGCCGCATGGCGAGATAGTTGTTTGGGTCGAACTTGCGCGATGCGGCGTGCTCCTCAGCCCTATCGAGAATGGCGAGGAACGCGTTGAGGCCGCGCTCGTAGACCGGCACGCTGATCTCATAGAGCGAAAGGGACATGGGTTTCGATTTCCTCCCGAATTCGCCGCATGTCGCGGCGGCAGGCCATGGATGCACGCAAAGTGTGACGTTATCAACTTAACGGGGCTAGCTGGCCGGCGCTTTTATTAACTTAGAAGGTCCAGTTTTCCGCATCCATGAATTCTGCGTGCGACATGCACCAGACGCTGCGCGCACGCGCGGCTATAGTGTCGGGCGACATTCGCACCGTGAATTCCACGTCGCGCGTGATGAGCCGTTCCGCCGGGTTGTGCCCCTAGGTGAGTTCGTAAAGGCCGAGTTGAACGCCTTCGCTTTCCTCAGCAAAAACTGGATGCGTCGCGGAAGGCGCGCAAACCCGGTGTCGGGCAGGGTGCGGAATGTCTCCTCAATCCGGGGCACGTTTGGCCGCTCGGAAAAAAGAATACCGCAATCGGAATCCGAAACTTGTCCGCCATGGATTCCAGTTGCGGATAGCTCGGCGACGCCGCGCCGGCCTCCCACGCCGCGATCTTCGGAAATTTCTGTGGTTCTTCCGGGCTAAGCCGGCGCGTTCACGCGCCCAAGTGATCACGTCCCCGTTGACGGCAATTCCCTCAGGCATTTTTTCACCTGTGCCTCGGCTCAAACTTTCAGCGGCGGCGGTTGTCCTTCAATCTTGGGCAGATGGGGGTCGAAGCACGCCCATTTCGGCGCGGATTGAGGCCAGATGATCGCCGTTGGCGCCGCCAGATCGGGTCATCAAGTGTTCCCGCGCGAATGAAGGTGACCGTCGGCCGCTCTTCCGCTTCGCTGAAAACCTGCGTGCCGCATTGGGCGCAGAAGCGCCGGTGCATGGTCGCGCCGCTGTCGGCCTGGCAAACATAGTCGCTTAGCGGACCCGAAACGGCGACATCCTCTTTCCGGAAGAGTGCGCCAACAGCGCCGGTCCCGCCTCCGAGATATTGGCATACCCGGCACCAGCAATGGCGCGCGCCTAGCGGCGCCTCGGCTTTAACTTCATACCGCACCGCTCTGCACAGACATCCGCCCGCAATCGCCAAAGGTCAATTTCCTGAAATGAAGCTCGAAAAATCAATTACGAGAAATTGAAAGCGCGCGCAGCGAGCGGATAACGTGTCGAGGTATGGCGTCCCTCTAAGGTTCAGGTGT
>CAVOLE010000022.1:0-48512 GCA_963696665.1 uncultured Alphaproteobacteria bacterium | reverse complement strand
GCCTCGTGACTGTCGGCGGCAACTTAAGTCCTTCGATCCGAATCCAGCTCAACCCGGCCCAGCTCGCCGCCATGAATCTCGATTTCGAAACGGTCAGGCTTGCGCTGGCGAACCTGACCGTCGTTCAGCCAACCGGGCTGCTCTACGGCGGTCAACAAGCGGTCGCGCTTCAGACGAATGACCAGCTGATGACCGCCCAGGGCTTTGACGACGCGATCGTCGCCTATCGAAACGGGGCGCCGATTCGCATCCGCGATATCGGGCGGGCGATAAAGGCGCCCGTGGATAGGACGCTTGGAGGTTGGCTCAGCGGCAAGCCGGCTGTTTTGCTGTCCGTTTTTCGGGAACCCGGCGCCAATGTCATGTCGGCCGTCGCGGCGATCAAGAAAGCCCTGCCGCAACTCCGAGCCTCGCTGCCGCCGGGCATTGACGTCGAAATCGTATCCGACCGAACCCAAACCATCGCGGCCAGCCTGGCCGACGTGCGCTTCACGTTGCTCCTGACGATCGCCCTCGTCGTTGGCGTCATCGCGGTCTTCCTGCGAAAACTTTGGGCGACCGTCATTCCCGCGATTTCGGTGCCGATTTCGCTGATCGGAACCTTCGCGGTGATGTACGTCCTGGGCTACAGTCTCGACAATCTGTCCTTGATGGCGCTCACGATCGCGGTCGGCTTCGTCGTCGACGACGCCATTGTCATGGTCGAGAACATTGTCAGGCACATCGAGGGCGGCGCGGCGCCGCTCAAGGCCGCGCTCGACGGCGCCGGCGAGATCGGCTTCACCATCTTGTCGATTTCGATTTCGCTGATCGCGGTCTTCATTCCGCTCTTCTTGATGGGCGGCGTGGTCGGACTCCTGTTTCGGGAATTCGCTGTTACGGTCGCCGTCTCGATTCTGGTCTCGGTGCTCGTCTCGCTGACGCTCACTCCCATGCTCTGCGCGAAATTGCTGCCGGCCGCGGAGCATGGGAAGGAGGGCCGGATTTCGCGCGCGCTCGAAGCGTTCTTCACCTGGCTCGTGCACGTCTACGATCGCGGTCTGATCGTCGCTCTCAGACATCGCCGGATCACGCTCGTCGTCATGCTGGCGACCATGGCTGCGACCGGGTATCTGTTCGTCATCATCCCGAAGGGCTTCTTCCCGCAACAGGACACGGGCATTATTATGGGGATCAGCGAAGCGGCCACGGATGTCTCGCCCGATGGGATGAAGCAACGGCAGCAGGCAATCCTCGAGATCGCTGCCCAAGACCCCGCGGTCGCCTCTGCGGTCGGCTATATCGGGCCGGGCGGCCCTACCGTCACCGAGAACGACGGTCGCGTTTTCATTACCCTGAAGCCCGAAGGTCAGCGGAACGTAACGGCCGACCAGGTGATCGCTCGCCTGTCGATTGCGCTGCAACAGGTGCAGGGCATGAGGCTTTATATGCAAGCGGCGCAGGACATAACCATCGGCAGCCGCCTGTCAAAGACGCAGTATCAATACACCCTGGTCGACATCGACCAAGACGAACTCAATTTCTACGCGCAAAAACTTATGGCGAAGCTGCAGGATTTGCCGGAGTTGACGGCAGTCGCGAGCGATCAGGAGGCGCCAGGCCAGATTCTGAAGGTTGAGATCGACCGCGCGGCCGCCGCACTGTTCGGCATCACGCCTGCGACGATCAACTCCACCCTGTACGATGCGTTCGGCCAGCGTCACATTGCCCGGATCTTCGCTGCACTGAACGAGTATTACGTGATTCTCGAAGTCAATCCGCAATATCAGCTCGGACCCAATGCGCTGCAACGCATCTACGTCCTTTCCCAGAACAGCACAATGGTGCCCCTGAGCCAGATCGCCAGCCTCAATCCGGCCGTGACCCCGGTCGTCGTTAATCATCAGGGCCAGTTTCCGTCGGTCACCTTGAGCTTCAACCTGGCGCCGGGCGCCACGATCGGCGCCGCGGTTTCAGCGGTGCAAAAGGCTACCGCCGGTCTTCGCATGCCGCGATCCATCGCCACGAGCTTCCAGGGCAACGCGCAGGCCTTCCAAAGTTCGCTGAGCACCACGCCCCCGCTGATCCTCGCGGCGTTGTTCGCGGTCTACATCATCCTTGGCATGCTCTACGAGAGCACGATCCATCCGTTGACGATCTTGTCGACGCTGCCTTCGGCTGGTCTCGGCGCGCTCGTCACGCTCATGCTGGTCGGCCGCCCGCTCGACGTGATCGGCATTATCGGCATTATCCTGTTGATCGGCATCGTGAAGAAGAACGGCATCATGCTTATCGACGTCGCACTCGAAGGGCAGCGCCATGAGGGTCTTTCCTCTGAGGACGCGATCCATCACGCCTGCCTCCTCCGCTTCCGGCCCATTCTAATGACGACCATGTGCGCCCTGTTCGGCGGCGTTCCTCTCATGCTCGGAACCGGAACCGGGTCCGAGATCCGGCAACCGCTAGGCTATGCCATCGTCGGAGGATTGCTGGTGTCGCAAGTGCTCACGCTCTTCACCACGCCGATCGTCTACATCTATATGGACAAGCTCAGGGAAGCCCTGTCCCACCGCCCTCGCGGCACGCCTGCCCCTCAACAGGCCGCCCTGACCCGGATGACGTGACGAGCAGTTTCCGCCTCTATGACTGAGACACAACGTTCTTGGACAAGACTCAGAAGCTGTAATGAAGGAATCAAACGGCCGTTTTGTGCGTTTCTTCCGCCAGCGGCGCTGTTCTGCGTCTTGCGCGACCGAACGCCCGAGCGTCTCCAGCGAATGACGGTGAAACAACCTGTCGCCTGACACGTTATTAAACCAATGTATGTTGCCTAATTACTAATACCAAGACTTCTCTGATCACGACCTGTTTGCCCAAACGCGCAGGCCGATGGACATGATTTTCCGGGGCTTATCGACGAGCTTGTTCCAAGCGTCGCAGCAGTGGTCGACGATGTCATCGTAGGATTTGAAGATGCGGTTCGAGAGCCAATTGTCGCGCATGAACTGCCAGACGTTCTCCTGCGGGTTCAGTTCCGGGCATTTGGCCGGCAGGGGGATCAAGGTGATTGTCGATTTCCGGCGAGAACTGACCCAGGATTTCCATTGAGAACTGACCCGGCTTGATGATGGTTTAGTGGTCAGGCGCTCGTCAAGTTTCGGGATTTTTCCTTGGTGGGTTTGGCAGGTTTCGCCGAGCTGTTTTTGAAGCGGAAGCTGTCGTTTCCGGTTTCGAGAATGTGGCAGCGGTGGGTGAGGCGGTCGAGCAGCGCCGTCGTCATCTTGGGGTCGCCGAACACGGTAGCCCATTCGCCGAAGCTCAGGTTGGTCGTTATGATGACGCTGGTTCGCTCGTAGAGCTTGCTGAGCAGATGGAAGAGTAGCGCTCCGCCGGAGGCGCTGAACGGCAGGTAGCCGAGCTCGTCAAGGATGACGAGGTCGGAATAGGCGAGCCGCCCGGCGATCTGCCCGGGCTTTCCCTGAAGCTTCTCTTGTTCGAGGACGTTGACGAGCTCGACGGTCGAGAAGAACCGGACGCGCTTGCGGTGATGCTCGATGGCCTGGACGCCGATGGCCGTGGCGAGATGCGTCTTGCCCGTGCCGGGACCGCCGACCAGGACCACGTTGTGCGCGTCCTCCAGGAACTCGCAACGGTGAAGCTGGCGGACGAGCGCCTCGTTCACCTCGCTGCTGGCGAAGTCGAAGCCGGCGAGATCGCGGTAGTTCGGGAAGCGGGCCGCCTTGAGCTGGTAGGCAGTGGACCGCACCTCCCTGTCGGCGGTCTCCGCCTTCAGGAGCTGCGAGAGGGTCGGCAGCGCGGCCTCGAAGGCCGGAGAGCCTTGTTCGGTCAACTCGCCGACCGCTTGAGCCATGCCGTGCATCTTGAGGGCCCGTGAGCCATGATGACGACGGCGCCGGCGGCGGGATTATGACGCATGGCGCGCCTCCCTGACCTTGCGCAGGGCGTCGTAGCGCCCAACGTTGGCTTGCGGCTCGGTGGTCAGCGTCAGGGCGTTGGGCGGCTTCACAGGCGGCGTGTCGGCGGGTTTGCCGTCGACCAGGCGGTGCAGCAGGTTCAGGATGTGCGTCTTGGTCGGCGCGCCAGCCTCCAGCGCCAGTTCAACGGCGGTGATCACGGCCTGCTCGTCATGCTGGAGGACGAGCGCCAAAATCTCGACCATCTCGCGGTCGCCGCCCGGCGTCTTGAGCATGCGCTGCTGCAAGGCTCTGAAGGCAGGCGGCAACTCGGCGAAGGGCGCGCCATTGCGGAGCGCTCCTGGCTTGCGCTGAATGACCGCGAGATAGTGCCGCCAATCGAAGACGGTTGTCGTGCCGGTGCGCTCGTGGGAGCGAGCGAAGACGCGGATGTGCTCGCAGACGATCTGTCCCTCGGCGGCGACGACGATACGCTCGGGATAAACCCGCACGCTGACCGGTCGATTGGCGAAAGACGCCGGCACGCTGTAACGGTTGCGGTCGAAATGGATCAGGCATGTCGGCGAGACGCGCTTGGGGTACTCTACGAAGCCGTCGAACGGCCTGGGAAGCGGCATGAGATGGCGCCCCTCCTCGGCCCAGGCGTCAGCTACTGAGCCGGGCTGCGAGCCATGCGCCGTTTGAGCCCATAGCTCCCGGCAACGCGTCTCCAGCCAACCGTTCAGCGCCGTCAGAGACGGGAAGCTGGGCGTCGGCTGCCAAAGCCGATGGCGAGCGTCTTGCACGTTCTTCTCGATCTGCCCCTTCTCCCAGCCGGACGCCGGATTGCAGAACTCGGCCTCGAACAGGAAGTGACTGACCATCGCCGAGAAGCGCGCGTTGACCTTCCGCTCCTTGCCGCGACCGATCCTGTCGACGGCAGTGCGCATGTTGTCGTAAATGCCGCGCCGGGGAACGCCGCCCAGCACGCGAAAGGCGTGATTGTGGGCGTCGAACAGCATCTCGTGGGTCTGCTGCAGATAGGCGCGGAGAAAGAAAGCGCGGCTGTAACTGAGCTTGAAGTGGGCGACCTGCAGTTTGGTCCGCTCGCCCGCGATAATCGCCCAATCCTCCGACCAATCGAACTGGAAAGCCTCGCCGGTCGAGAACGCCAGCGGCACGAAAACGCCTCGGCCGGTGGTCTTCTGCTCGAGCTGCCGGGCGGCCTTCCAGTCGCGTGCGAAAGCCGCCACGCGATTGTAGGAGCCGTCATAGCCAAGGGCGACCAGATCGGCGTGCAACTGCAAAATCGTGCGCTTCTGCTTGCGTGACTTCCCCGCCTCCTGCCGCAGCATATGCGATAGCTTATCGGCATACGGATCAAGCTTGTTCGGTCGGTCAGGGAGGTTGAACTTCGGCTCCTCGCTGTCGGAACGCAGGTATCTGCGCACCGTGTTCCGCGACAGCCCTGTGCGCCGCGCTATCTCTCGGATCGAGAAATGGTCTCGATAATGCCAGCGCCGAATGACGCTCAATAACTCCATGTCGATCACTCCGTCGCCCCCAGGCCACGCCAAAGGGGTAAGGTTCGAACATGGGTCAGTTCTCGGTGGAAAAACCCGGGGTGCCTGGGTCAGTTCTCAGTGGAAATCAACAGCCTCGCATCGCGCACTAGATTGGACGACTGTGGCTGACCCGGCGATCATCGGCCATTTGTTGTCGCTGCGCGAGAAGGCCGTCGGCCTTCTCGGCAGGATGGATGGAACGCGCCAGGGGACAGCCTTCGTCGAAGACACCGCCGTACCACCCGAACGCTTGGCCGACTTCGTGGCAGAGTTCCGGGCAATCCTCGATCGACACGGCCTTAGCTATGGCATGTACGGACATGCCGATGTGGGCTGTCTTCACGTCCGGCCAGCACTGGACATGAGGAATTCTGCCGACGCCCTCAAGATCCGCCCGGTGTCGGACGAGGTCGCTGCCCTCGCCAAGCGGTACGGCGGCCTTTTCTGGGGAGAGCACGGTCGCGGCTATCGCGGCGAGTTCTCGCCGCTCTTCTTCGGGCCGGTGCTATATGCCGAGCTTGGCCGCATCAAGCGTGTCTTCGATCCCGCCAATGTTCTCAATCCGGGCAAACTCGCCACGCCAGACCCCGCGGATCGCATCGACCGGATCGATTCCGTTGCGCTACGCGGCGAGGCCGACCGGCACATAGCCGCCAATCTTGCCTCGGAGGTCGACCGGGCGATCGCTTGCAACGGCAATGCTGCTTGCCACAACTGGAATGCCTTCGACCCAATGTGCCCATCCTACAAGGCGACACGCGATCGCGTGCAGTCCCCGAAGGGGCGCGCGACTCTGTTGCGGAGTTGGGCTGCCATGGCATCTCGGCGCGATCGAGGTGAGTCGGTGCATCGGGAGCTCGGCGATCTGGAAGCCTCGTTGACAGCCTCGCTCGATACCTGCTTATCCTGCAAGGCATGCTCCACCCTGTACCCGGTCAAGGTCGACGTTCCGACCATGAAGGCACGCTTCCTGTCTCGTTATTACGCGAACCGGCGCCGGCCGCTGCGCCATTACCTGTCAATGATCGCGGAAACGGGACCCCAGATTTTCACGGAAAAGGGACCCCGCTCTGAGACACGCACGGACGGTAGCGCTCGCCCCGGCGGAGCTGGACGGGGTTGCGCAGCCGGGGCGAGCGCGGGTCGGTGAGGCTCGGATTTTTGTAGAGTTCAGGCGCGGTTTTTGAAGCGCCAGCTTTCGTTGCCAGTCTCGACGATGTCGCAGTGGTGAGTGAGCCGGTCGAGCAATGCGGTGGTCATTTTAGGGTCGCCGAAAACGCTCGGCCATTCGCCGAAGGCGAGATTGGTGGTGACGAGGATCGAGGTGCGCTCATAGAGCCGGCTGATGAGATGGAAGAGAAGCTGGCCACCGGCCTGAGCGAACGGCAGGTAGCCGAGCTCGTCGAGGACGACGAAGTCCATGCGGCTGAGATAATCGGCGATGCGGCCCTGGCGCCCGGCGCGCGTCTCGGCCTCGAGCTGGTTGACGAGATCGACGGTGGTGAAGAAGCGCCCCCGCCGTCCGGCGCGGATGCAGCTTCGCGCAATGGCGATCACCGCGTGCGTCTTGCCGGCGCCGGTTCCGCCGACGAACACGGCGTTGCGCTGCTGGGCGATGAAGCCGCCGCCGGCGAGATCGCGGACGAGCGCCTCGTTGATCGGCGTTCCCTTGAACACGAAGTCATCGAGGTCCTTGGCGAGCGGCAGCTTGGAGGCTGTGATCTGATACTTGATCGAGCGCGCCTGCTTCTCCGAGATCTCGGCGCGCAAAAGGTCGCCGACGAAGCGCTGCGGCTCGTGGCTTCGCTTGAGAGCGACGGACAGCGTCTCGTCGTAGGCGGCCTTCATGCCGTAGAGCTTCAGCTCGCTCATCATGTCGAGGACTTCGGTCCGCTCCATCGTCAGGCGCTCCTCAAGGCGTCGTAGCGGGTGCAATCGGCGACCGGGGCATGGCGCAGCCGTAGCGCCGCAGGCGTGTGGATCGGTTCGGCCGGTTCGGGATCGCGGCGGCGCGCCAGAATGTTGAGGACGACGTCGGCGGAATGGACGCCCTCGCTCAGCGCCTGGGCGCAGGCCGCCTCGACCTCGGACATGCCGTCGGTCAGGACGGCGGCGAGAATCTTGACCATCTGCCGGTCGCCGTCGTCAGAGCCGGCCGGCCTACGCCGGATCCTCTCCAGGGCGCCGGGCAAAACCCAATCCCGGAACGGCGCGCCGTTGCGCAGCGCGCCTGGCTTGCGGGCTAGCACAGGCACGTAATGCCAGGGATCGTAGACCGTCCTGCCGCGGCCGAAGGACCGCTCGTGTTCGGCGACGATCCGGCCGTCCTGGCGAATGATGATCCGGTCGGCGTAGGCATGGATCTCGACCGGGCGCCCGACCGCGCCAGCGTTCACCGAGTATTTGTTGTTGTCGAACCGGACCAGGCAGGTCTTCGACACCGAGGCCGGCAGGGCGTGGAAACCGTCGAACCGGCCGCGATAGGGAACGAGCCTCGGCCGCTCCTCCTCGAAAACTTCCCAGATCGTCCGATCCGGCCATTCGGTATGGGGATGGGCTTTCGCAAAGACCAGACATCGGTCGAGCAGCCAGGCGTTGAGCTCGCCATAGCTCTTGAAGCGGGGCTTTGGGGTGAAGAACCGCTCGCGAACAAGCCCGACCTGGTTCTCGACCTGACCCTTCTCCCAGCCGGACGCCGGCGTGCAGGCGACTGGCTCGACCAGATGGTGCGAGCACATCTGCAGGAAGCGGCGATTGTATTGCCGGTCCTTGCCGACGAAGACCGCGTCGACCGCCGTTTTCATGTTGTCGTAGATTCCCCGCGCGCAAGCGCCCCTGAAGAACGCGAAGGCGCGCTCGTGCGCGTCGAACACCGTCTCCTGGCTCTCGCGAGGATAAGCGCGCACGAACATCATCCGGCTGTGGCAGAGCCGGACGTGCGCGACCTTCAGGGTGGTCGTCACACCGCCAATCAGCGCGATCTCGTGGCTCCAATCAAACTGGTAGGCTTCGCCCGGCGCAAAGCTCAGCGGAACATAGGCGTCAGCCGTTGTGCTCGCGCGCTTCTCCCGCCAGGCGATCGCATAGCGCCTGACCGCCGCGTAGCTGCCTCCATAGCCAAGAGCGCGCAGGTCCTCGAAAATCCGGATCAGCGTCAGACGCTCGCGAGCGGGCCGACCGTCGTTCTCATCAAGCAGGGCCTCGAGTTGCTCCCGCCAGGGGCCAATCCGCGGCAACGGTTGCTGCGACCGCTCGTAGCGAAACTCGGTCGCGTTCGACCGGATGACCTTCCGAACCACCTTCCGCGAAACATGCAGGTCACGGCAGATCTCCTTGATCGCCTTCCCCTGTGAAAAATAGGCCCGCCGTATCTTCGCGATCGTTTCCACAACAAGCATTCCAACCCAGGCCTCCCAGCTGTCGGAAGGCCAATGTGAACCCGGCGCCGCCAGGGTTCCGATTGGATGCAAATCAGCCCCGCAGCGGGGTCCCTATTCCATGAAAAATCAGACAGGTTCTCCCCCAAGACCGTCCAATGAAGACAGTCACAAAAAAAGGCGAGATTGCTCAAGGTCGGCCACCGTAAGTTCCACATGATCGACGCCCCGCGTCAAAGGCGGATGTTCCAATGGCATTGCTCTTTCTCCGGTCTGATAGCCTCGGCCGTCGGTCCGTCATCCGAGGGCGCCGGAGGATGCGGCTTCAATTCGCGCCGCCGGAAGCCACTCCTTCGGAACTGAGCAGACAATGGTGTAGGCCGGGTCAAACACATTTCCCACCTCGTAACGCACCACTTGCCCCAACAAGTGGCTTGCTGCATTGAGCGAAAGATCGTAGTCAGCCGTCAGCCAGTTCAGCATATCGGTCGTGGCGTGTTGCAGGGCCTGGTCCAGTGGACGGGCGTTGCCAACAGAGAGAATATGGGTCTTTGTCTCCCCGCGTGGCCACGCAAGCTTCCGTCCCTTCACCACGCTGAGGCGCAGCTCAACCTCGAAGGTCGTTTCAATGCCGGTTCCCACGATTTCACCGTCGCCTTGGACCGCGTGACAATCGCCCAAGTAGAAAAGCCCCCCGGAGACTTCGACCGGAAACCAGACCGTGGCGCCCGGGCCAAAGCCGCGATAGTCCATGTTTCCGCCGTGCTCGCCGCTCGTGGCATTGGAGAGCGCCTGACCTAAACTCGGAGCCACCCCAAAACAGCCGATCATCGGCTGTAGCGGCAAGATTAGCCCTTCAAGCCCCTTCGGAGCGCTTTCCAGACGAGCGGTGGATTTCTTCCGATCGATCAGCCATGTCACGCGCTCCTTCGGAGGAAGTGTGCGAGCCACTTCTGGATCAATCACATTCGCCGCGAGGACGGCATTGGTCCATCCGGTGTCCCGAGTCGGTGTCATCCGCAGAATTTCGACGCGAAGCGCGTCCCCGGGCTCAGCACCCTCAACAAAAATTGGGCCATTCGTAGGGTTGGGCGGCGAAGCGCGAACGATGCCTTCCTTGTCGCAACCGATTGCGTCGAGCGTCTCGGTTATGATCGTGTCCCCATCGGCGCAATGGAAGCCTGGCGCCGCCGAACCGTGAGCGTTGTGCCAAGTGGTCGGATTAAATCGATGGACAGTCATAGTTCCGCCTTTGTGTGGACCAGTGGATCGGACGATTAGTAAATTTTAGACGGCTGATTGCGTGCTGGCTGGAAGGGCAGGCTACAACCCGGACACGGACGCGCCCGCGCCCACGAGAGCAACTTTTCTTTGGCTCTTCTTTCGAGGACCGATCAGCCTTCGCGAGGCGCCTTTGCTCGAAAGATGAAGGATGCGGAATTGTGACGGCGGCATGCCCTTGAGCGCAAGAAACTGACGATTGAAATTGGACAGATTGTTGAATCCTACATCGAAGGCGATCTCGGTAATCGGACGATCGCCATGGCTCATGAGGAGGCTGCAAGCGAGATCGATACGCAATCGGGCTAGATAGCGGATAGGCGTCAGGCCCGTATGCCTGCTGAAGGATCGTGAGAAGGCCGCCGGATTCATTCCCGCAATGTTCGCCAACTCCTCTTCACGGCCGATCGAGGTCAGGTTCTCAGCAATATGCAGCAGCACTTTATTCATCGAGCTAGACATGGCCGTCGAGAGGTCGTTGGCGTAGGTCGATCCCGCCAGCACCGTCCTCTCCGATGCGCTGGTCAGGAGATGAACGAGCTCGACGAAACGGCTAATGCGAAGCGCGCCATGAAGCGCGATGATGTCCCTGAACAATGACTCGATTGATGCGCCGAGGCGATCGGAGAACTGCACGCCACGCTGACTTTCCCCCAATACCTCGCCGAATCCGGCGAAGCTCGGGCAGCACACGCATGATCGACCGGATGAACTCGTCGGTGAACTGAAGCACAAGACAAAAATCAGGAAATCGATATCCCTTCTGGAAGATCGGTGATCCAATTATGCGGAAGATTCGGGCCTGTCAGCACTAGGTTTCCGGGTACAAACTCGCCAATGAAATCTCCGACAAAATAGTCCCCGGACGTGTGGGTGATCAGATGCAATTCATACTCGGGGTGGAAGTGCCAGCGCACTGTGCGGAACGGATATCCGTGCGACCACGCCTTGAAGGATTCGGCGGGACCTATCTGGACGACTTCGAGGTCAGGCTTCACCCCCCACTCCTAACGGGCATGCAGGCAGACTGGCGCAAAGCTCGATTTTCGCGCCCAGATGTCCCCTCTCGGGGCTGACCGATTTCGCGGGAGGAGGATGCGCGCATCGCGTTATGACCGCAACTTAACGGGCTGCCCGTGCGGCGTGGAGCCGTAGGCCTCGATCCATTGCCGCCTGCGGACGGCCAACGTCTGCTCATCGACAATTCCCTTAGCGACCGCGATCCGCTCGAGCGCAGCGAGCCAGTGAAGATAATGCCGGGTTCCATTGAGCGCCTCGGTGTTGCCGCCGACCTGTGCAAGCTCACCCCCCAAGGTCTCAGACCACTCGCGCCAGGAATAGAGGCCTTGCGAGGATAGCGTGACGGCCAGCGCAAACACTTGGGCCTCCCACGGCTCCGCAAAAACCGCGCCCTCCGTGCCCGAGGGGTCGGGCGTTTCCACCGACCGAGGGTCTCAACTCTGGTCACTCCGGCTCAAGGTGAGGCTCCCAAATGTCGATGTACACAGGCGCGCAGGCGTCGGCGCGATCTCCCCACAATTCTCTCGCGTCGAACCGCACCGAATAGAGATGCTGAGGGTGCTCGCCAATCATTCTCGCGTTTGTGTCGGGAAAGACGAAGACACCATGGCGCCGATCGATCATTCCGCACTTGCCGCGGACGTAGTGAGGCAGTCTGGTGTGCGTCGCGGAGTGGATATTCTTGGCGCGAACTCTCGATCCGTCAGAGAAAATCGGTCCTCGAGATAGGACGCGGTCATACGGCTCACCTGCGGCGAGAACCGCTGGCACATCCTCTTCCCGAAGCGGCGCCGTCACCTTACGAGCCGTTGGATCGGCCCTACCGGTTGAGACCTCCTCTTCAGTGACGAGACCAGCGTCCAGCAGAAGTCGGATCAAGCCGAGATTCCAACGTTCGAAATATCTCATTGTAAGATAGTCCGACGGGCTGAAGCTCTCGAAGTGGCTCCGCACGGTATCGTTGTTCCATTTGCCGAGTGCGCCGCACGCGAGAAGATGGGCAAAGGCGTGCGCCTCCCATGGATACTCGAACGGCGCCTCGCCGGGGTCCGGCCGAACGGACCCGAACCCGTCCATACCGCCCATGTCGTGGATGCCGTTCACGTAGGCGCCCTCGGCGGCAAAACGACCTTCGCAACCCCGATCATGGCGTCCCTCGTCACCAATGCCGCGAGTTCGTCTTCGCCAAGAAATTCGGTGCTGTCGGGGCGCTCCGGCAAGACGAGGTACCGAATTTCAGCCGTGCTGTCCCAAACTCGAATTTCAACGTCCTCCTCAAGATACAATCCGAACTCAGAGAGGACCCCTCGCGGATCGATGACGGCGCGAGAACGATAAGCTCCGGACTTGTACCAAGCGGGAGGAAGACCCAGCACCGGCCAAGGATAACAGGAGCAAAGCGTGCAGACGACGAGGTTGTGCACCTTTGGTCGGTTCTCGACGACGACCATGTGCTCCCCTTGCTGACCGCCAAATCCGAGTTCTGCGATCGCACGAGTCGCGTCGTGGCGAAGCCGCTCGCGATAGGGAGCATCGACCCACGCGCGGGCGACCACCTGGGCGCCGTTGCGCGGACCTGTCTTATGCTCGTAAGTGTCTATAAGCGTGGCCAATGCTCTCGGATCAACAAGTCCCTTTTCAACCAGGAGAGACTCAAGCGTCATGACTCGCAAGGCGGGATCCGAGGGGAGATCCGATGTCTGGTTATGAGCTTGATCGCGTCGATGACCGTCGGAGGGATGGTTCTTGCCGTTCGTCATGTCTGCTTTGCTCTTAGCTCCTGCTGAGTAGACGCCCCCGAGCCTATCGTTCCTCGCGTTCATGCCGCACTATTTGGCGGCGGCCGAATTCCGGAAGCGCTGCACGTAGACGTTGATGACTAGCGCCGCCAGCAGAATCAATCCGCGAATGAGAATTTTGAGGAAGCTGTCAATGCTGATATGGTCGAGGCCATTGTTGAGGATCCCTAGCACCAGCAAACCGATGATCGTGTTGCCGATGCCTCCTTGCCCGCCGAACAAACTTGTCCCTCCGACAACCACTGCCGAAATCGCGTCCAGAAGATACGTATCGAACTCTTCCTGCTGGGCGCTGCCGAAGTAGGCGACGCCCAGCATACCGGCCACGCCTGAACAGACGGCAGAAATAACAAGAACGCTGCCAACGACGAGCCGAACGTTGACCCCAGAGTATTCCGCGGCTTCGCGATTTCCGCCCACCATGTACACGTACCGGCCGAATCGCGTGTAGCTTAGGACCAAATGTGCGGTCAGCAGAACCGCCGCCGCAACGATCACGAGCCACGGAACCGGCCCGAACGATCCGCTGCCCAGCGTCGAGATCGTCGCTGGCACGGAGTAGGCGATCTGACCGCGGATGAGCATCGCGCAGATCCCGTTGGCGATCTGCAACATCGCGAGCGTCATGATGAAGGAGGGGATTCCGATCTTGACGATGCCGATCGCGTTGACCAATCCGAGCGCGAAGCACGCCCCGAGCGACAAAGCGATCGCGGCCCCGCCGGGCAAGGGAATATTCTCGATGCCGACCGTCTGCGCTTGCGCCGTGAAAAAAGCCGCAATAACGCCCGTGGCGTTCGCGACGCTGGCGACGCTCAAGTCGATTTCCGCGCATAAGATGACGAACGTCAATCCGACCGCGATGATTCCCGTGACGGATATTTCGGCGAGAATATTCCTGAGGTTGTCGAGCGAAGCGAACCTTGGACTAGCGATGCTGAAAAACGCCACGAGCGCTAGCAAAGTGACGAACGGCGCGGCGGCCGCGCTATGCCTTTTCAGCCCGCTCAGGATTTTCTGCAGGCTTCCCTCGAAGACGGCGTTGTCCGATAGTGCATCCACAGCAGCTTCCTCTAAGCGGCGGCGAGAAGGCGGTCCTTGCTGACCGTCTCGTCGGCGAACTCCCTGGAAATCCGTCCTTTCCGGACCACAACAATTCGATCCGAAAGCGCGAGGATCAACTCGGGCTCTGTCGAAACCAAAATGACCGCGACGCCCTTCTCCTTGATGCTGCGGACGATTTTGACTACGTCCTCCTTCACGCCGACATCCATTCCACGCGTAGGCTCGTTGAGAATCAGCACCTTCGGCAAATGTGTGAGCCAGCGGGCGAGGGCGACTTTCTGCTGGTTTCCGCCCGAGAGGCTGCCCACAATGCCGTCGGCGCGCGGAGGTCGCACGCGGAGCTCGGCGATGCGCTGCGAAGCGATTTGTCGTTCGCGACTGGGGCGGAGCAGGATCTTTCCCAGCCTATCGAGAATGCTGATGGAGATGTTTTTGTAAACGGGCTGAACGGCAAACAGCATTTGCCGCCGCGAACTCCGGAACGTAGGCGATCCCGGCTCGCCGCGCGGCTGAGGTGTTCACCACGCGAATGGGTTTCTCCGATATCAGAATCTGTCCCGCTCGCACCCTGGTCTTGCCGATCAGAGCCTGTCCAAGTTCGCTGTGACCGGAGCCCATGAAGCCGTAGAGGCCGAGGATCTCTCCGGCTGAAACCTTTAACGATAGACCGCTCAGGTTCGCGCTGTGCAAGGCTTTCGCCTCGAGCGCCGGTGTTGCGTCCTTGCGCTTCGCCAAAACGACCTGTTCGACACTTGCGCCGATAGCAGAATGCGCCCGAGTTGAGCCAATCATCTGACCAATCATCCAGACCTTGTCCACCTGCGCCGTATTCGCGGCGGCGGCTGTCCGGCCATTTCGAAGAACGGTTATGCGGTCGGTAATCGCCTTCACGTCGTCGAGAAAATGAGAGATGAAGATGACGCTCGCTCCTTTTGCCTTCAGGATATCGAGGACCTTGAATAGCAATTGAACCTCGGGCGGAGACAGCGCCGACGTCGGTTCGTCCAGGATAATAATGCGTGCGCCTGAGAACAGGACCCTGCCAAGCTCCACCAGTTGCTGAAGACCTAGCGGCAGTGAGCCGGCGCGAGCGTTCGGATCAATCCCTATGCCGAGGCTGTTGAGGTGCCCGGCAGTCTCTCTGGTCATCCGCCGCCAATCGACAATTCCAAACCGGTTCGTCAGTTGGCGCCCGAGAAAGATGTTCTCGGACACAGTAAGCTCCGGCGCGATGCTGAGCTCCTGATGCACCATCCCGATTCCCGCTCTGAGAGCATCATGCGGCGAGCGAAACCGCACGAGCGTCCCGTCCACCAGCATCGCGCCCTGGAAGTCCGTCTGCGCGCCGGCGATGATCTTCATGAGCGTGCTTTTGCCAGCTCCGTTCTCGCCGACGAGCCCATGGATCTCGCCCTGGTTCAGAGTGAAGTCCACGCCCTGCAGGGCGAAAACGCCGCCGAACGATTTGGCAATCCCGCGCAAGGCGAGAAAGGGCTCATCTTTGTTGCGCATCGGAAAGCTGCAGAAGGATCGCTAGGCGCTTCAAATCAAGTAGTGAGCCTCTTCCCAGAGAAGGCCCGGCGCGTTCTCCTTCGTAACAAGCGGACCATCGATAACGATCGTTTGCGGGATGCCCTGCGGACCAGTTTTCTCGCCTCCGATGACCGCCGCGACACCCGCCACCACCGCGCCACCATGCATACGCGACGATGAACCTCGGACGGTGGCGTACATCCGGCCGTCCAACACGGCGTCGACAGCCGGTGGCATCGCGTCGACGCCGCCAATGAGAATGTTGGTGCGGTTGTGGGTCTTCATGACGTTGTAGGCTGCGAGCGCCATGTCGTCGTTGTGAAAGAAAGCCGCGTCAATCTTCGGATATTTGTTGAGCCAGGATTCCCAAAGCTTACCGACCTTGGTGACCTCCCAGTCCGCCGGCTCCACCGCGAGCACCTCCATCTTCGGAAAACGCTTCACGACCGCTTCGAAGGCTTTCGATCGGCCCTGCACTGCGGAAAAGCCAAGCGGGCCGGTCGTCATCACGATATTCCCCTCGCCATTCAGCGCATCGACGAGAGCTTGAGTCACGGAGGTCCCCATGAAATTGTTGTCTGGCGTCAACCGCGTATGAACATTGACCTTGTCGTAGGGAGCGATGAATGTGTCGATCGAGATAACGGGTATGCCCTTCTCGATCATCTTGTTGACGGGGTCGGCGAGCGTGCCCTCCGTCAAAGCCTGAATGGCGACGAAGTCCCAGTCCTGCGACGCCATGTTGTCGACCGCCGTCCTTTGGCGCGTTGTGCTCAACTCGCCATCAAACCAGGTGATGTCCACGTTGAAGAGCTTGCCCCAGTACTCCGCCGCTTTCTTGCCCTGTGCGCACCACGTCACCTGAAGGCCGGCGT
This sequence comes from uncultured Alphaproteobacteria bacterium, assembly GCA_963696665.1. Taxonomy (GTDB): domain Bacteria; phylum Pseudomonadota; class Alphaproteobacteria; order Rhizobiales; family Beijerinckiaceae; genus Roseiarcus. Next base: position 32,104 of record CAVOLE010000022.1, on the reverse strand, counting down.
TCGAGAAGGCGGCTTTGAGGGGCTTGCTTGACCGGCCCACGGCCTCCGCCGCTTCGACGGCGGTAATCCCAGATCTACCCAACAGGGAAGCGCCGATCGCCGTCCCAGCTGAGCCAAGCAGAAAATTGCGACGCCCCGTCACAGGTACAGTCTCAGTATTCGGCATTCCACGCTCCTGTCAGTTTATTATTCTCACCGTTGTCAACTTCGTCCTGACGAACTTCATCAATTCAACGTCCTTGCAAGACGTCGGGTTGACTTGATCACGTGGCGAGTTGTTTTCGGATGACGTTCTATTTGATTGGATAACGACAGAATAGCAGCGTTCGCTCAGCGTACTACCAGACAAGAACCGCGTGGCTGATACTTTTTTTGCAAGCCGTACGGCCGAATACGCGACCTTCCTCGTTCTTACGATTGCGGCAAGGTCTTTCTCGGATCCGAAGCCGCGGTTCCTATCGATCATTGCACTGAACGTGCAGGCCTGATTGAACCCTTCCCTGGATCGCATGCGGCGCCGGCCAAAGCGTGACCCTCTACCACCCTGAACTCGAGATGGACTCGCCTCACAGCCCGTTCATACTGTTCTCACTCGGCGGATCATGCGTCCTTTTGTTTGGCGCGCCGGATAGTCCCATGGCTCGGCCCCGCAAACTCGTCGGTGGCCATCTCATTGGCGCAGCGACCGGACTAGTCTTCGGCCACCTGCTCGGCGACGGCGTCGTTGTGATGTCGAGTGCCATCGGACACTGAACGCTGCATAGAGAAAACACTGATAGATCACGCGCTGCCGCAGAACCCTCGACTTCAGCGCCAGTCTCCCCATCGAGGCCAGGAGCTCGGGATAAGTCGATTTCGACTCGGGCGTTCGCGGGGGCAGTCGCACGGCCAGCGCAATCGCTAAAACGAGGATCGTCGCGGCGGACGATAGAAAGACCACTCGCCAGTTCGACATCGACGCAATCCAGCTTGACGCCGGACGAGAAAGCATAACGCCCGCCATGAGACCGCTGGTTACGTTGCCGACCAGAGTTCCAAGCGTCTCTGGGAGCGCCAGGTGAGATGCGTATGGGATCAGGATTTGCACCGCGACCGATCCAAGCCCGACCAGCAGGACGGCAGCCAAAAACGACGTCGCGCTGCTCGACCACGCCGCCGCAACCAGCGCGACGCATGTAATCGCAACCTTGCCCGTAACCAGCAGACGATTTTCGATCAGGTCGCCCAGAGGAACGATCAAGAGCAGACCCGCGCCGCAACCGATTTGAGTCGAGCGTGACGACAAGCCCACTCGCTTCGGGAGAGAGTCCGATCGCGGGGCCGATCGAGCCTGCAAGCGGTTGAGCATAGTAGACGTTCGCGGCGATCAGCCCACAAGCCGCGGCCAACAACAGAATCAGCGAACGCGACGCGATCCCAGACGCCCCCATGTCGTTCCTGAGACTGAGCCCACTCCGGGCGCGGCGCAAAAGCCGCGTCCCCCACTGGGCTATACTTCTGGGGGCCGAGCATGCCGGCTCTGCCGAGGAGGAACGGTTCACCGCACGAAACAATGGACGGAACGATCGCCGGCGAAGACCTGGACATGGTCGCCGGGATGAACGCGATGGATGCCGAGCGGCGTACTCGTCAAAACGAGATGCCCCGGCAGCAATTTGCCGCCGCGGCGCTTCAGGTTCTCTTCGAGCCATCTCAGCGAGGCGGCCGCGCCCCCGGGCAAGCTCCATAGCTCTCCCTCGTCGATGAGGTCACCGTTGACCAGAACTCTGAGCCGCGGCGCGCCTTCATGCCCAAGGGGCCCCTCGTTCGCCTCCGCATCGGGCAGCACCACGCCGGCGTTCAATCCATTGTTGACAATGAGCTCTGCGAGCGTCTTCGGCTCGCTTCGAAAGACGAGATTGTGTAGTTCAATGACTGGAAAGAGCGCGGCGATCTTGCCGTCGTCGCCGATGCGCGCCGCCATCTCTCCTTCGATTGCGAGATTGGCGAACAACGAGGCGCTAAGACGAACTCCCGAACGACGCAACTCGCTCTCGAACAGAACCGCGTGTATCGGGCCGCGGAGGCCGAACTGTCGTTCGATCTCCGCGCTTGTGCATCCAACCTTGTAGCCTGCGATCTTGTCGGCGTCTTTGACCCTCAGTCGCACGATCTCCAGCTGCACGCGATAGGCGTCCTCGACAGTGAGCGGCTCGCGCCCCTCGGCAAAGAAGCTCCCGGGCAACAAACGCCGATAATCGGCGAGCTGCCGCGCTGCGAGGGCCTCGACCGTGACATCCATGTGTGCTCCAACTCGCTGGAAGTCGGCCGTCGCGCCTGACGCCGACCCTAAGCTTTCGCGGCGAGCGGTTCGGCGAGGAAGCCAAGGATGATTTTATTGAACTCCTCGGGCCGTTCATCCGGAACCCAATGGCCGCAGTTCTTAATGACCTCGCCGCGCACGTTTGAGGCGAGCCCGGCCATGCCCTGGCGTACGACGTCGCCAAGGAATCCTTCGCCGCCAATCGCCAGCACCGGCGCGGTCAGCGGCGTCTTCGAACTTTCCTTGTTGTGCTCGGCGTCGATGAAGTGGGTGCGGTAGTAGTTAAGCGCTCGCAAGCCGCCCGGCGCCGAGTAGCACCGCACATACTCGTCGAGGTCCTCCTCGGGGACCGCTCCTGGCACGTAAGCGAAATTGTTGTGGAACCAGCGCAGGTACATCCGCTCGCGCCCGGAAATCAGGGCTTCGGGAATGTCTTCGGCGTCGTGGAAGGCCAAATGCCAAACCTTTCGGCCCAGACCATCGCTGACAAAGGGATGCTGCATGCACAACTCGTAGCCGAAACCGGGCATAATCATTTCCACAATGACGAGCTTGGACACGAAGTCGCGATGCGCGGCGGCAAGCGCGTAGGCGACCGCGCCCCCGAAGTCATGGCCGATCACCATGGCCTTCTTCAGGCCGAGGTGCTGGGACCAACTGCCAGATGTCTTCGGCCATTGTGCGCTTGTCGTAACCGCCCATCGGACGCTCAGAGTCGCCTACGCCGCGCATGTCGGGCGCGATGACAAAGTATTTCTCGGCGAGTGCAGGAATTACGCTGCGCTTCCACTCATACCAAGTTTGCGCGAAGCCATGCAGCAGCACGACCGGCTCGCCCTGGCCCGAGGTCACGTAATGCAACAAAACTCCATTCGCTCGGTGCATCCGATGGTCCATGACCGTTGCGGTCGAAGTCGGGGTAATCGCGTTCATTCTGTTCCTCCTCAGTTATCAGTTGCTTTCAACCGGTCTTTACGTTTGATCGAGACTTCGTGCGGCTCTTATTGAAGGATCATTCCGCCATCGACCTGGATCGATTGTCCGGTCATGTAATCGGAATCGGGGGAGGCCAGGAACGCTGCAATTCCCGCGCAATCTTCAGGCACGGACACGCGGCCAAGCAGGATATCCCGGCTGAACTCCTCCATCCCCTGCCCGACGCGCTGAGTGCGGCCAAACTCGATCATGTCGGTGTCGAGCTTGCGCCACAGTTCGGTCGCGACGATTCCCGGACATATGCCATTGACGGTAATGCGGTGTTTTGCGAGTTCCCGCGCCGCCGCCTGGGTCAAGGCGACTACGGCAAACTTGCTCGCGCTGTAATGCGAGACGAGCGCAAAACCCTGCTTGCCCGCCACAGAGGCGGTATTGATGATCTTGCCAGCCGTCTTCTGCGCGATCATCTGCCGCGCGGCTTCCTGCATCCCGATCAGCACGCCAAGTCCGTTGACGCGCATCACGAGATCCCAGTCTTCCTCGGTCACGTCGAGGAAGGGTTTCGCCTTGGCGACGCCGGCGTTGTTGAACATGACGTCAAGCTTGCGATAGCGCTTCACGGCGGACTGGATCGCTTTCCTGACGGTGTCGCGCTTCGTCACGTCGCAATGGACTGCGAATGCTGCCCCGCCGGCTTTGGCGATCTCCGCGACGGTCGCATCGGCTGCGTCCAGATTAATGTCGGCGATACAGACGGATGCGCCTTCTGCTGCAAGGCGAACCGCCATCGCCTTGCCGATACCCATAGCGCCGCCCGTCACGACGCAACTCGTGTTTGCCAGTCTGATTTACGGCCTCCCCGAACTCGCTGAAAGTACTGACAGCCAATCTTGAGATCGACCGTCAGCGCTTCGTTGCCTTGAATTACGAGACTTCGAGGATATTGGCGCCTTCGTAGAGCGCCCAGGTGTAGTCTTAATTCCGTCTTCTCTCAGATGCTTGTTGTCGTAGTTCTTGGGATGCTTCCAGAACCGGCGGACATCCTCCTCAGTCTTGTAAGTGGCGATGATGCACCATCTCTGGCCGCCGCCAATCGTCGTCCCGGGAAAATTTACGGGCACTTCCGGAGTTCGACGCCCCATCACGACGAGATCACCTCCGAGTTCCTGCACAATTGGTCCAGCCGTCGTGAGATACTTCCGGTAGATCGCTTCGTCCTTCAGGTCGAACATTCAGCGCATAAAACATTGCTCTTTCCTCTCCTTCTTACTCCACCCCCTCTGGGGTGTTGGTTCCGTCCCACTTGTGATGGAAATCGGCGCCAGCGGCGTTCCTCAGTTGTTTTCTGTCAGTGGCTCACGCGGAACCGCGAAACCGCGTCCTCGTCCCAACGAAGTCCGACGCCGGGACCCGGCAGCGGGCTCACGTGGCCGCCGATGGGTTTTAGGCGCTCCTGCAAAACCGGCCCCGCCCAGTCGACGAATTCGAGCCAGTGAGCGGTCGGCGTGGCGGCCAGCAAATGGACGCTGACCTCCGGATAGAGGTGGGACGAGAGCTCACGGCCATAAGCTTCTGCAAGGCCCGCGGCGCTTCGCCAGCCGCTGACGCCGCCGATGCGGTCCACGTCCAGCATGAGATAATCGGAAGCCGTCGCCGACAGCGCCGCCGCAAGCTGCGCCAAGGTTGAGAGATTCTCCCCGATCTGGATCGGCGTCCGCACGGAATCGGCGACGATCGCGCAATGGGCGTAATCATCGTGTCGCATCGGCTCCTCGATCCAGTAGACGCCTTCGCCATCGAGGGCGCGGCATCGCTGCATCGCGTCCGCGAACGACAGCGCCTGGTTGAAGTCGAGCATCAGGAGGGCGTCCGAAGGGATGCGCTTGCGCACAGCTCGTGTCGCCGCGAGGTCGGCGGTGGGATCAGCCCGTCCGACCCGTAGCTTGACCGCACTGAATCCCTCGGCGAGCAACTCTTCCGCCTCGGCCGCCGCTTCCTCCGGCCCGATGAGGCCGAGGCCATTGCTGTTGTAAGCCGCCATCGGCTTCGGCGCCGAACCAAGCAGCGTCGCGAGCGGAAGATCGGCGGACACAGCTAACGCGTCCCACGCGGCCATATCGACAGATGACGCGATCATCGTGAGCGCGCCCGCGAGGCCCGGAAGCCTGAAAAGGCGGCGCATTCGCTGAACAAGCTCTGCCGGAACGACAGGAGCGCCGCGCAGAGCCTCGCTGAGATCTTCGACGACAGCCTCGGCGGCGCGCGCGATCGACGGCCGGTAGCAGAACGCATAGGCGCGCCCCGTGATTCCCTCGTCAGTTGCGAGGTCGATCAGCAGCAGGGAGGCGACTTTGATGGTTTCGACGCTCGTTCCAAGCGGGCGCTTCATCGGCACGGCGACGGCCCTGCCCGTGAGGGAACGCAGCGTCATGGGCTTTGAGCCCCTGCTCACGCCGTCCGCCCTTCGGCATGAAGGGCGAGGATATCGGAGATCGCGCGGTTGAGCGGCGTCGGCGTCGAGAGCGCCGCACCGAGCTTCACGACGCCGCCGCTGAGCCACGGAACTTCGAGTCGATTGCCGCGCTCAAGATCGACGGCCATCGACGACGTCATCGCCGCGGGAACGGTGTCGCAGAACGCCAGGCGCTTCTCCGCATAGTCCGGCGCGAGCGCGACGCCCTTGGCCCGCCCGACGGCCACCACCTCGCGCATGACGTCGAGAAGAAAGCCGCGCGTCTGCGCGTTGGAGCGGATGGGTCCGATCGGCGTGCGAATTGGAGCCGTCGTTCCAGAAAGCCCCACCAGGAAGACGAATTTCTCCCAGATCTCGCGCTCAATGTCGTCGCTGATCTCGGCATCGATCTTGCCGCGCCGGCATGCCTCCAGAAAGTCCTCGCACCGGCGCGAGCGGCGCTTGTCGTATTCGCCGAACACAAGGCGCTGCATGGGCCCGCCATGGGCAATGACCCCCGGTTCGGCGATCGTGGCGGCGATGTAGCTGAGGCCGCCGATGATCGCGCGATCGCCGAGCACACCGCGCAGCACGTCGTCCTTGTCGACGCCGTTCTGGAACGAAATCACTGCGGCTTCGCCGGAAACCAGCGGCTTTATCAGTCCCGCCGCCTCTTCAGTGTCCCAGAGCTTCACGCCGAAGACGACGAGATCGACAGGGCCGAGCTGCTTTGGGTCGTCGGTCGCAACGACTGAATGGAGATGAAGATCGCCAAGCTGGCTCTTAATGCGGAGCCCGTCTTTTTTGAGCGCCTCGAGCATCTTCCCACGAGCGATGAATGCCACCTCCGCGCCGCCCGCGGCGAGCCTCCCGCCGAAATAGCCGCCGATGCCGCCCGCTCCCATGACCGCTATTCGCACCTAGGCCGCTTCCTTGACTCGTTAATTTTAGATGAATGCATATTCAATAATATCTTGTCAACCGTGATTATGATGCTCGCGCGTCGGAAACCCCAGGGCCCGCAAATTCGCTGAAAAAGGCGAGAGACTTGGCGTCTGCGCCAGGGAATCCTAGGCTTTAAGTCGTGACTTAATTTATGAACGTTGACTCAGTAACCAGCGTCCATTATGGATCGCGGCGACCGATTACGGAATTAGCCCTCAAAAATGGCGCGCCCTCGACAATTCGATCCCGAACAGACCCTGGATTTTGCCGTCGACACTTTTTGGGAGTGCGGGTTTGAGGCGACGAGCATCGAGAAGCTCTGTCGTAATCTCAAGCTCAACCCCGGCAGCCTGTATGGCGCTTACGGCGACAAGCGGACACTCTTCATCGCCATTCTCGACCGCTACATCGACAAGGTCTCGAGCGAGGCGATCGAGCAAATCGCGGGCAACCCGTCGGGCGTCACGGGGATCCGCGCCTATTTCGATTTCCTAATTGAGGCAATCATCGACGGGAAGCGGCGGTGGGGCTGCCTTCTGACCAATTCGCTCGTCGAGCTGTCGAGCCGCGAGCCGGTGGTGTCGGCCAAGGTGGCGCTCCATTTTGCCCGACTAGAAACCGCATTCGCGGGCGCCCTCATCCGATCCCGCGTCGCGGGCGAGCTGCAATCCGACGCTGGTCCCGAGCTTGCACCCTATCTCGTGTGCCTCGTTCAAGGGCTCAATGTCCTGGCGCGAACGAAGCCCACGCGAGCAAAGCTGGAAGCAGTGGTAAGTCCCGCGTTGCGCCTGCTCGGGCCGAGGCCGCACTGAGCGCCCCGCCCTGAGGCGTCGGGCGCCTTAACCGCAGGCTCGATTTTGCAGGGCCGGATGAAGGCCACTCGGTTTAGAATCGGAAAAGGTGCGCCGGATTTGGATCAACCCGCGGACGACAAGGCCTCGATGGCCAAGCGAGGACTCGACAGGATCGGGACGCGGCTTGTCATCCCGGGCCCGGCCAAAACCCGCGACATCGACGCCTGCGCAAGAATGACCACGTCGACCATTGGCTCGACGCGCCGCAATCCCGACCTCACCAATTGGTCGTGACGTTCGACGTCGCCCGCCTTCAGCGCCTCGAACGCGCCTTCGCACACATGCGCCTCGATCTTGACGCTCCCGTCACCATGCGCGCGCACCAGTTCGACGGTCGGCGTCATCGTCGTACGCAGCGTAGCCAGGATTCCGATCCGCTTTCCGATCCGGAGCGCCTCATCCACCATGGCTGCGTCGACCCTGAGAACCGGCAGGTCCATCTTGCCCGCAAGCCGGTCAACTCCCTGCCCCATCGATGAGCAGGTCACCATGATCGCGTCGACGCCGGACCGCGCAAGCTCCGCGACATGTCCAGCGAGCCGCGCCTCCACCGCTGGGGTGAGTTCACCCTGAGCGATCGCGTCCTTCAACAGCAACTCGTCGACGACGTGCTCGACCGTGATGTTCGGCAGCAGTTCCTCGGCGAGCGGGCCGAACACATTGCGCAGATTGCTGACGGTGTGGATCAGCCCGAGCCGACCTTTGGTCGGATTGAACCGGGGGCGATCGGCAGGAGCGCTGGTCATGCGTAGCTGTGGTAGACGCTTCGGATCTGCGTGTAACGCAGGACGCCATGCTTGCCGTCCTCGCCGCCGAGGCCCAATTCCTTATGGCCGGTGTGATGCGCCTGCACCTGTTCGCCGTTCGCGCGATTGATGTAAAGTTCGCCGAAATCGAGATCCTGTGCTGCCCGCATCGCGGTTTTGTAGTCGGACGTGAACATGTAGGCCGATAGGCCGTAGCGGCTGTCGTTGGCGATGCTGAACGCCTCCTCGTAGGACGAGACGCGCGCGACCGGCATCACTGGCCCGAACACTTCCTCCCGCATGATGTCCATGGCCGGCGCGACGCCGGTCACGACCGTCGGCTGTACCCAGTATCCGCGGTCAAATCCGGATCCTTGCGGGCGTCCGCCGCCGACGATCACGTTGGCTCCCTCCTCCTTCGCGCGTCTGACCGCCGCGAGAGCCTTGTCGTACTGCCCCCGGCTCGCGAGCGGGCCGAGATCGACGTCGGTCATTGGGTCGCCCAGACGCAACGCCGCCGCCGCCGCAGCGTAGCGGGTGACGAACTCGTCGAACACTGACTCGTGAACGAACGCGCGCTCGGCGCAAGTGCAGATTTGGCCGCTGTTGCCGAATCGAGCCGCCGCCAGCGCCTCGACCGCCTGAGCAATGTCCGCGTCGCGCCAAACGATAGCGGGGGCCTTGCCGCCGAGCTCAAGCGCGACGCGCGTCAAATTCGCCGAGGCGTCGGCCATCACCCGCTTGCCAGTGTCGCGGTGGCCAGTGAACGTCACCATGTTGGTGCGCGCGTTGTGGGTCAGCGCCTGACCGGTTGCGCCGGCGCCGGTGATGACGTTGAGCACGCCCGGCGGCAGGCCCAGTTCCTGGTCGATGAGCCGCATCAGCAGCAAGGTGCTGAGCGGCGCGATCTCGGTTGGCTTCACCACCACCGCATTACCCGCAACCAGCGCCGGTGTGACCTTGCGCACGAACAGCGCGATCGGAAAGTTCCATGCGGTGATCGCGGCTACGACGCCAACCGGAACCCTCATGAGAAGAATGGTCTCGTTGGCGTTGTCCGACTGGATGATCTCTCCCTCGATCCGCCGATCCCAGCCGGCCATGTAGTCGGCATAGTTGGCTGCGAAGCCCAGCTCGCCATGCGCAGCCTTGAGGGGCTTGCCGACCTCGCGGGAGATGAGTTCCGCAAGCGCGTCGGCGTTCTCGCGGATCACCTTCGCAATCCCGCGAACATATTCGCCACGGACCCCGCCCGGCCGCCGCCCCCAGTCGCGCTGCGCGCGCTGCGCGGCCGACAAGACGTGGTCGACGTCGGCCTCATTCGCCGACGGCAGCGAGGCAATCGCCTCTTCTGTCGCCGGGTTGATTACGTCAATTGCTTCGCCCCCGGCCCGTTCCCACTTGCCGTCGACGAATGCGTTGTTGCGGAAATCGATTGCTACGTTCACGGGGCGTGTGTCCTTGAAGGGGAGTAAAGTGACGGTCGCTGCCTTGCGACGCGACCGCCGAACCGGCAAGCGTCAGGCCGAGACCTTGCTTGGTTTCCGGGCCGCGGAAGCGTTCGACTCCTCGAAGAAATCGAGGAGCTGCTTGACAATGAAGTCCGGTTTCTCGGCCGTCAGCCAATGGCCGCATTCGGGAATGACGCCGCCCGCTACATTTGTGGCGAGCGCCCGCATGCCCTTCTCGACCATATCGCCGGAGAAGGCCGACCCGCCGAACGCCAGTACCGGCATCGTTAGCGGCTGTTTCGCGAATTCGCGATTGTGCTCGGCGTCGAGCCAGTGGTTCTGGTAATATTTCAGCGCGTTGAGCCCGCCGGGCCCCTCGTAACCCCGGGCGTATTCGCGACGTTCGGATTCGCTTACCGACCTGGGGTTGTAGGCGAACGTGTCCCAGTAGAAGTCGAGGTATTTCCGCTCGCGTCCGCGGATCAGGAACTCCTGCATCTCGTGCGGGGCGTCGTGGAAGGCCAGATGCCAGATCTGTCGGCCCTGACCGTCTTTAGCGAATGGGTGTGAGCCAAGGGCGTCCTCATAGCCGAAGCCCGGCATCAGCATCTCGTAAATTACGAGCTTGGTGACGTCTGACCGGTGCTCCGCCGCGTAGGCGTAGGCAACGGCTGCGCCAAAGTCGTGCCCGACAAGCAGGATCTTGGTGACGCCCAACCCTTTGACCACCTTATAGACGTCCGAGGCCAACGTCCGCTTGTCATAACCTTCGGAGGGCTTCCCGGAATCGCCTGAGCCGCGCAAGTCTGGAGCGATGACAAAATAGCGCTTGGCGAGCGCCGGAATCACATCCTTCGCCCACATGTGCGAGGTCTGAGTGAATCCGTGCAAGAGGACAACCGCCCGATTCGAACGGTCGCCCGCAGTCAGATAGTGGATCGTCGTGTCATTCACACTGGCTGTATGATGGGTGTACGGAACCTCTGACATTTGGGTAGTCCTTGTAAAAGGATGGTTTCAGAGCGACCGGCAAAAGTTTCGTCGCGATGAGTTCCCGGCCCCGGGACCGGACAGTCCCTTTGCGAACATCGCCGGTCGCCGGGCCATGGGTTCGCACAGGAACGATCGACAGACAGGCTCTGCCCGTCCGTTTCGCCTGAGCGCGTTCCGCTCGGGACCAACTGAGCCGCCGTATCTAGAACTCCGTCATGATGTTCGCGTCTTTGTAGTAGGCCCAAACGTAATTGGTGGTCCCTTGGTCCCGAAGGTGAGCCACCTTTTGATAGATCGGATGCTCATAGAGACGCTTCGGTCCGTCGAAAGTCTCGTAGGTCGTGATGTTCATCCAGCGCTGCCCGCCGCCGAGCGTCGCGCCAGGGAATTGCTGCGGAATCGGCTCGATCCGGCCAAGGCAGAGCAACTTGCCTCCCACGTCCTTAAGGCACGGCTCCGCCGTTCGAAGATATTCGCGATACCGCTCCGGGTCGGCGTCGCTGTGATTCCACATGTTGAGCGCATAGTACATGGTCGTTCCTCACCTGTTTTAGCCGTTGGCTGGCTGACACAGATAACGATAGAGCGAAGTGGTCGACCGGTCAACCCAATGGATGAAAACACCGCCGCGGCGTGCGTCGCTTGCGGCGACGTGTGAATTTGAACTTCGGGAAACCGGTTCCACGCAGGCATCGTGAACCGGCAGTAGACGCGGAGACGACAGTTGGCGCTGCGTTCCGCGGCTGAGGACGTTTTTGCCCCGACCGCGCACAACCGGCACGCGGAAAATAAGGGCTATCCAGCGCGAACGGTTAGGGATTTCCCCGGCCCGAGCGGGCCGTCGGCAGGGTCAGGACCCGCCGTAATCGGGCTGCCGCCCCGCGCATATGCTTTTCCATCTCGTAACGGGCGGACTCGGTGTCGCCCGCGGCGATCGCGGCCACAATCGGCTCGTGCTCGTTGGAGATGGAGAACGTGTCACGCTCGGTTTCGAGGATCTTGGTCGCCCAGACCCGCAACATGGACTGGAAGCTTCGGGCCAGATTGGCAAGAATTTCATTACCGCTCATCTTGGCGATGTGCAGGTGAAAGTCGATGTCGGCCTGAACGAAAGCGGCGCGATCCGACCCCGCCTTACGCAGCGCCTCGAGCCGTCTCCACAATTCCTCGACATCCTCGGGCTTTCCTCGCCGTGCCGCCAAACTCGCGTTGAACGCCTCGAGATTGGTGCGCGCCTCAATGAGATCCTCGATCCGACGTTCCCCAAGAAGAAGGCCCCATTCGATCACTTCCGGCAGCAGGCTCGACGCGGTATGCGCGAGATAAGTCCCATCGCCCTGCCGCACCACGATAAGGCCCAACAAATTCAGTGACTTGATTGCTTCGCGGACGCCGGCCCGGCCGACCTGGAGTGCTTGCGCCAACTGCCGCTCAGACGGGATGCGATCGCCGGGAGCAAAGTGGCCGGACAAAAGGTATTCGAGGAGATGCCGGGTGACCTCGACACTCGGCGAATCGCGACGCTTGAGAGCGACGGGAGCCGGCACCGCTAAAGGGTTGTTCGCGTCCAAAGGCACGGCGCTTGAAGACTCCAATGCTTTAACCGCCGGCGCCACTAAGCGCCACCCGCCGAACCCCGACCGCAGAAACGTCGACCTCTAGGCATATGTACGCGGTCGAGGCCGAGAAATCACTACCGGCTCGAGCCCGTCCCGCCGACGCCCTACTGACGACCGGCTTCCGTCGACCGAACTGTCGCGAACTAACCAAACAACCGGAAGTCCTCGTCAAACGTGGCCCCACGAAAAAACCCGGCGGCGGTCCGCACCTCGGAGCTTTGCGAGGCTCGGTTGAAGGAAATTGGTTGACCGGTGATCCTTTATGTGGCGTCCATCCCCCAGCACTCATCTAGAATCAATTCAAACTTGCCTCGGCGCCCAACTAAAGCAGGAGACCTTTATGAGCCAAAAGCAACCGATCTCAATCAATAATCTCGTTGCTGACATGACGCAGCCTTGGAAGCCGATGGACCTTGTGAGAGTCAATAACTCGGTCGTCCGGCTCGTCCGGCTCGATGGGCGGTTCAATTGGCACCAGCACCAGGAGGATGAGCTGTTCGTCGGTTGCGGTGGAAATTTCACCCTCGAAATCGAGGGTGGCGACGAAGTGCGGATCGCCCCCGGTGAATGCTATCTTGTTCTGGCTGGGGTCAGACACCGTCCAGTCGCGCTCGCTCCCGCCTACGCTTTGCTGATCGTGGAAGCGCAAACCCGTCACGATTTCGGGGTCGCACCGTCGTCTTGAACGGTGTTCCGGCGCACGTTCCGCGTCGGTTTCGCCAGCCCTAACTCGCCGTCGTCACCAAGTTGCCCGCACGGAAAGGAATTAACCGCATGGAGCTGTTCGAGATCCTGGACAAGCGTTTTACCGCATATGCGATCCCGATTGTCCTTCTGGAAAAGCTGTATACCGGCCTGCGCTGGGCCGTAGGTCCGGTCTATTTCGCTGACCAGCACTGCCTCCTGTTCAGCGATGTGCCCAACAATCGCATCTTGCGCTTCGACGAGCAATCGATGCAGCTGACGATCTTTCGCGCCAACTCGAATTTCTCGAACGGCGACACACGCGATCGGCAGGGCCCCCTCGTAACCTGCGAGCATCGCGGGCGTCGGGTGACCCGAACCGAATACGACGGAACCGTCACCGTCCTAGCCGATGCCTACGAGGGCAAACGCCTTAACTCGCCGAATGACGTCGTGGTGAAATCGGATGGCACGGTGTGGTTCACTGACCCGACCTACGGCATCAGCGCGGCCTACGAAGGCGGCAAAGCCGAGAGTGAGATCGGAAGCTGCAACGTATATTGCTTCGACCCGCGGGACAACGCGTTGCGCGTCGTCGCGGATGATTTCCGGCGCCCGAACGGCCTCGCCTTTTCGCCCGACGAGACACTGCTCTACATCGCTGATTTCGGTTTCTGGCCGAACCCCGAGTGGCCGCATCACATCCGCGCCTTCGAGGTCGCAGACGGCAAGCTACGCAAGAGTGTGATCCGGCGTGGAAGGATCCCAATCGAGTGCGCCCCCGTGGGTGGACAGGTTGGGCGATTTGAATTGACCCGCCTTGCTGGGCTTCCGGAGGATGAAGCCATGACGAGACACCGTCTTAATAGGTCAATCTCCGGATCGAAGCCCGCGTTGGCGCGACCGTGACGCGGTGCACGAAGCGCAGCACCCGCACACACACATGAGTATCAGCGCGCGTTCATTGCCGTTAGGACGCCAGAGACCACCTCGATGATGGGCGAGTATCTAATTGACGAGAATTTTGGCGAGTTGGCCGCCGGGGTGCTCGCCGCGCATTGGTTGGAGGTCAACGAACCCAAGGACGATCGGAAATTCTTCGGCGGCTTGGATTTCTCGCGCGTCGAAACTCGTCGCGCCGTCCGCGCCGCAAACCCAACTGAAAGCTGTGCGGAAGCGGACATGATTTTCGCAACGGTCGAGAAGCTTATCATCGAAGGATCCACAGAGGAGCGGAAGCGGCTGGCGGTATCCCTTGGGATTGTCGGCGCTCGGTTGCCGCATGGCGAGCGCGCAGCAACGATCGAAAAGCTTATCGCGCTTTCACCAAGGCAGGTGCATGCAAGTCTGCTCCTGTCCCTGGTTCTCTCCGGCGAGGGCATCGCCATTAAGTTCGTCGCGGAGGGAATTGCGGAAGACTTTTGAGGCTGCAAAGAAAAAAACATGGATTCTGCACCAGAGCGACGCCTATCAGCTCAGGGACTGGTTGCGGCTCCTGCCTTTCGCCACTCCTGTGTCGGAAATCCCTAAGATCGTGCAGGCAATCCCCGACGCCCAGCGCAATCCGCACATGCTTGAAGAAATGGTTCGCGCGCTTGGTAACGCGCGCGCCGACGATGCCGAAGAGGTGTTGTTCAAACTCGCCGAGGATGACCCGCGCTTTTATCTTGATCATCAATGGCGGTCATCGGCCATGAAGCTCGGCACGGTGTCGTGCGCCCGCCGTCTCATCGACCTGACGCTGAAAGGCACGCTGAACGGCAAATTTCGGGACGAATGGCACTGGCGACGCGAACTGGCCGGGCTGATTTCAAAGCATCCCGAGGTGCGCATTTATGTACGGGAACTCTTGAAGGACGGTCCGACGAACGAAGCGCTGGCGCTGCTCGCGCATGCGATCGGCGAAAACCCCGACGCTGACGATTTGCTCCTGTTGGTCGACTGCGAGGTCAAGACGGGGCGATCGTTTCTGACTGGCGATCCATCCAGATAGCCGTCACCGAGCAGGTCTCGTCCAAAGACTGGCAAGGGGCGTATAATATTGTACCCGTCCCCGTTGTCGGGCTGCGCCAAACGCTGCTCGCGCTGACGGGCAATGGCGCAGGCGACGCGCCCCCCGCTCGCTGCCTTAACGCCATCGATAAGATACGGGACGAGTACGGCGCGCCTGAGACCGAGCCGCGTCACCCGGATTTGGCCTCGGGCCGCGACGTGGCCCATTTTGATGCCAGATCCCGATGCGGAGAACGCCAATTAGCCCTTTTGCGTTTCGGCTTAGCTTTCGGGTAGTGCGGCAAAGCCTGACGCGACCCCATTTGGGGTACAATGCCACCGGGTGGGCGTCACCGTTTAACGCAAAGAATGTCGATTACGCGCGACGACCACCGGCGTCACGCTAATGCTACGCTAGTCTTTGACGCGGGCTTCAAGGGATTCGAACCAGCCCAATCTCGACCGCGTCCTGCCAACATACGACTGCTTTCAGGAACGCTCGATCGAAATGACCTGCATGCGCCGGCCGTAAGCTGGCAATATTGACCCAACCAAACAGCGCTATCCTAGAGTGGGGTACTCGCGATTGGCACGGGTAAGACCGGACGATAAGCAGCGTAGACCGCGCATCGCGGTTGGGCGAACCCGGACGGTCCTCGTCAAAAAAGGAGGCGGCCCTGAGGCGGCCTTGAGTTTAGGGAGGAAACGCCCTAGGAGGGCATATACGGGCATGAACCCGCACCGCAACGACTTAATGCTGCGATGCAACAATTACAAGCACGTTTTTGCCGTTATCGCCGGCGTGCCTATTCGCCGGCAATCAGGCGCGGACCCGGTAACCGCGGCGCCGCTTGCGTTCGAGCCATGTGTTGAGCGCGATCTGCGCGAGCGGCTGGGAGCCATGAACGTCGATTCGTGTTCGCCCGACGCCGCCGATCCGGCCCCAGTGGCGCACCAGCGACGATTCGGCGAACAGTGTCGGCTCGACCGACAGAACATAATAGCGCGCCATGTTCTTCGTGCGGTCGACCGCTCCAGCACGAGCACGTTCAAGACGTCCGGATCCTTGGTCTGCTCATCCATAGTCCGAAGCTAAGGCGCGAGACCGTGCGCGCGTCCAACGCATATTTTGAATTAATCGAGCTGCGCCGATTCGGATTGCGAATTGATCCGATGGATAGACCGCAAAAGCACCTCGGCTGAAGGTCGCGGCGCGGCGACTTGCTCAGACGCAACGAGAGAAAACGTTCATGAATTGCAGAACGTTATCAAAGCAAATGGTGTGGCTCAGTTGCGCTTAGTTAGGTCTTCACCAAATGAGTTAATAGAAACTATTTAAATTTATGCTTCAGTTTCCAAGTCAATCGTCGCCATCGCTACAGTCCTGCTCAAGTTCAGTTCTATAACGAACATTATGCGAGATCGCCTTGTGCAGCGACGATTAGTAATGTGCCAAGGGCATGAGCCAAGATCAGTGGGGTGGTTTCTATTCCAGGTTTTGGGGACTTGGACTACTGGCGTCTCTCCATTCGCGAGCTGTCTTTCGCTGACACCGCTGAATTGGCCACCATCAGTGACGTGCCCGAGGTCATCGAATGGATGACTTTCATGGAAAATGCTCCGCCCCGCATTCTTCTGAAGGGCGCGACCGCCGAAGCGGGCCAGCTCTGAAGCCTCCAGGCGCCATTCAGTGCACTCGAAGCCCCTAGGATTCCGGAATTAATCTCGCCAAAATCGGTAGAAAGTGTTGGCAACGTAGGCTTATTCGATTCCTCGGGGAGAAGCCCCGACAATTGCGGGCTTCCTGAATTCAACGGCGACATTCAAAGACCGAATCTCAAAGAGGGAGGTTGTTATGAGGCTCAAGAAATGGCTCGGCAGCGTGGTCGTCTGCGCGGCGCTCCTGTTTGCGGGAGGCTCCGCCTCCGCCGTTACCATTGGCTTCTCCCAGGTCGGCGACGAGGGCGATTGGCGCCCCGCCTTCTCCAAGGACATGCAGGAAGAGGCGAAAAAGGAAGGCATCGACCTCAAGTTTGCCGATGCGCAGGGGAAAGAAGAAGACCAGCTCAAGGCGGTCCGCGCTTTCATCGCCCAGAAAGTCGATGCGATCATCATAGCGCCGGTGGTGACGACCGGATGGGGTCAAGTTCTCGAGGAGGCGAAAAAAGCTGGCATTCCGGTCTTCCTCGCCGACCGCGACGTCGACGGGGACAAGAGCCTGTTCGTGTCCCGAATCTCGGCGGATTTCAATCTCGAAGGCAAGCTCGCGGGCGCATGGCTGGCCCAGGCGAGCAAGGGCACCTGTGAGATCGTCGAGTTGCAGGGAACCGTCGGCTCGGCGCCCGCGATTGAGCGCAAGAAAGGCTTCGAGGCGGTCATCTCGCTCTTTCCAAACATGAAGATCGTCAAGTCGCAAAGCGGCGACTTCACGACGGAAGGTGGAAAGAAAGTCATGGAGGCCTTTATCAAAGCGACCGATAACCTGAAGGGCGTCTGCGGCGTGTTCGCGCACAACGACAACATGCAGCTCGGCGCCATTCAGGCGATGAAGGAAGCTGGCCTCAAGCCGGGTAAGGATTTTTTGATGGTGTCGGTCGACTATGTGCCGGCCATGAAGGAAGCGCTGGCGGCGGGCGACTCGAACGCTTCCGTCGAGCTCCGCTCCGCAATCGGCAAGTACATCTATCCGGTCGTTCTCGGCTATCTTAAGGACAAGAGCGAGCAATTGCCGAAATGGGTGGTGATCCCTTCCGATCTCCACGCCTCTGCGACGCCGGGCAACTAAGCTGAGCTTGGGCTTTCCGGGTTCAACGCGCGCCCCGTTCGACGCCTTTGGCGCCCGGGGCGCATATTGTCTGAATCCGTCTAGCTGTCGGAAGCTGGCCGAGCGCGGCGCTTTCGACCTCGCCATGCGACTAGAGCGAAGGCCTTGACCGCGCGCATCGAGATGCTGGGAGTGTCGAAGGCATTTCCCGGCGTTCGCGCGCTGGACGGCGTTGATTTCCGGGTCGAAGCCGGGGAAGTCCACGCCCTGATGGGCGAGAACGGCGCGGGCAAGTCCACCCTGATCAAGATCATGACCGGGGCGGTGAAAGCCGACTGCGGCGAGATCAGACTTGACGGCCGCAAGGTCGAGATCACGTCGACCGGCGACGCGCAGGCACTGGGGGTCGGCACGGTCTACCAGGAGGTCAACCTCGTCCCGACGATGTCGGTGACGAAAAACCTGACGCTTGGGCGTCAGCCGCGCCGGTTCGGGCTTATCTCCTGGGGCGAGGCGCGCAAGCGCGCGCGAGAGCGGCTGAAGCGCCTCGACATCGACATCGACGTTGAGCGGGCGCTCGGCTCCTACTCGGTCGCCGTTCAACAGCTCGTGGCCATCGCCCGCGCGCTCGAGGACAACACCAAGGTCCTGGTGCTCGATGAGCCCACCGCAAGCCTCGACGCCAACGAGACGGCGCTCCTGTTCAGGATCGTGCGCGATCTCAAGGCGCGCGGCATCGCGATCGTTTTCATCGCCCATTTCATCGATCAGGTCTACGACATCGCCGACCGGATTTCCGTCCTGCGCAACGGGCGCCTCATCGGATGCGCGCCCACGACCGAACTTCCGCCGACGACAATGATCGCGATGATGCTGGGGCGCGAGCTCGAGCACGCCGAGGAGCGCGCGGCGGAGACCGTCTCGATGGCCAAGGGCGAACCGATCCTCCTGGCCGAAGGGGTTGGAAAGCGGCGGGTCATGACGCCCTTCGATCTTTCGCTCCGGGCCGGAGAAGTTGTCGGGCTCTCCGGCTTGCTCGGGTCAGGGCGCACTGAAGTCGCCAAGCTGATTTTCGGCGCACTCCGGGCGGATTCAGGCCGCTTGATCGTCGGGGGCGACTCCGTTGCCTCGAATTCACCGGGAAAGTCGCTCCGTCTCGGGATCGCCTTCTGCCCCGAGGACCGCAAGGCGGAGGGCATCTTCGCCGAGCTCAGCGTGCGCGAGAACATCGTCGTCGGCTTTCAGACGAAGCGCGGATGGCTAAGGCGCTTGTCCCGCCGCGAGCAGGAAGTTCTTGCGGAGGAGATGATCCGGGCTTTGGCGATTGCGACGCCCGACACCGACAAGCCTGCCGGTCAATTGTCGGGAGGCAATCAGCAGAAGGTGGTGCTCGCTCGCGCGCTCACTTCCCAACCGCGCATCCTTATTCTCGACGAACCGACCCGCGGCATCGATGTCGGCGCGCATGCGGAGGTCGTCGCCCTCATCCGAAGGCTTTGCGCGCAAGGACTCGCCCTGCTTGTCGCCTCCTCGGAGCTCGACGAGCTCGTGGCGGTGAGCCACCGGATCGTCGTGCTGCGCGACCGGCGCAAGGTCGGCGAGCTCGAGGAGCGCATCACGCGTCAGACCATCATCGACACGATCGCCGGCGCGCATCCGTGAAGAGTTCGCTCAACGTCGAACGTCGTTCCTCGGTTGCGGCGAAGCTGCGCCGGATCGCCGGACATCGCGCGATCTGGCCGATCGTCGCGTTAGTGCTCATCTTCGCGGTCGACGGATATATCTCGCCGGGCTTCTTCCGGATTCGCATCGTCGAGGGCAGCCTGTTTGGCAACCTCGTAGACATTCTTTATCGCGCTGTCCCCACCGCGCTGGTCGCGCTCGGGATGGCGGTCGTGGTCGGCACGAAGGGGATCGACCTCTCGGTCGGCTCGATCATCGCCATCGTCGGCGCGGTCATCACCTGGCGCATTCATGCGGGCGACCCGCATGGGCTCGTGCTGGCGATCGCGATCGGCGCGGGACTGCTCTGCGGATTGTGGAACGGCTTTCTCGTCGCGGTGCTGAAGATCCAGCCGATCATTGCGACGCTGATCCTGATGACGTCGGGGCGCGGCATCGGCCTGATGATAAACCTTCTTTATGGCGGCACCAACCCGAGCTTCACCAGTCCCCTGCTTCAAGGCCTGAGCGTCGGCCATCTCGGACTCATCCCGACGCGGCTCATCCTCTTTGCCCTGATTTTCCTTTCGCTATGGCTTGTCATCCGGCGCACCGCATTCGGGCTCCTTCTCGAGTTGGTCGGCGGCAATTCGGCTGCGGCCAATATCGTCGGGATCAACGGACCGATGATCATCTGCGCGGCCTATTTGATCTCGGGATTCTGCTCGGGCTGGGCGGGCGTCGTGCTCGCGGCGGACACGCACACCTCCGATCCCGTCAGCATCGGCCTCTATATCGAGCTCGACGCCATTCTCGCCGTCGTGATCGGAGGCGGATCGCTCGCAGGAGGCCGGATCTATCTTGGCATGACGCTGCTCGGCGTGTTGGTAATTCAGGCGCTCACCACCTCGATCCTGACGAGCGGCCTGCCGCCCGAGTATAACCTGGTCGTGAAGGCAATCGTCGTTATCGTCGTGCTGCTGCTGCAATCATCCAGCCCGCGCGCCGCCCTGTACGGCGCCTTTGGCGGGAGGAAGCGATGAACGAGAAATACCTGCCGCTCGCGGCCACGATGGCGGTCTTCGTCGTGCTCTTCGTTATCGGCGGCCTGCTCTACAACAATTTTCTTTCGACCCAGGTGCTCGGCGACATCCTGGCCGACAACGCCTTCGTCATCACCGCGGCCATCGGCACGACCTTCGTCATCCTGTCGGGCGGCATCGACCTGTCGATTGGCTCGATGATCGGATTCGTCGGGGTGGTGATCGCCAATCTCGACGCGGCCGGCTGGCACCCGCTCGCGTCAGGCGCGATGACGCTGTCCTTCGGGCTCGCCTTCGGCGCGCTGCAGGGCTTCATGATCGATTTTTGCGAGATTCAGCCCTTTATAGTCACCTTGGCGGGTCTGTTTCTCCTGCGCGGCAGTTGCTTCATGATCAACCTGGACTCGGTGCCGATCCACCATCCGTTCGTGGAATGGTTCTCGAGCCTTAGCATTCCCCTTACGGGCGACGGAGTCTTGAGGAGTTCCGCGATCGTCATGCTGATCGCGCTCGCCGCGGCGATCTTCCTCGCCCATTTCACCGGTTTCGGTGCCAATGTTTACGCTATCGGCGGCGACAGAACCTCGGCTGGGCTGATGGGCGTGCCTATGCGGAGGACGACAGTCGGCATCTACGCGATTGGCGGCTTCTACAGCGCGCTCGGCGGGGTGATCTATGCGTTCTACACCTCATCCGGCTATCCGCTCGCCGGCGCCGGCAACGAACTCACCGCCATTGCGTCGGTCGTGCTCGGCGGCACCATGCTGACGGGCGGGATCGGCATGGTCGCCGGCACCCTGTTCGGCGGCATGATCCTTGGCCTGATCGCGACCATCATCGACTTCAACGGATCGCTGAACGGCGCCTGGATCATGATCATTAGCGGGGTGTTGCTTTTCATCTTCATCGTCATGCAGAGATCGCTAGTCGGAACATTCAAGATCGGGGGTGCGGCGTGAGGCCCGGCGCTCCGTTCCGTCGGTCTGGAATCGCGCGATCCCGCTGGCTGAGCGATCGGGAACGATCCGCTGGTCCGTGGGACGTCGGCTTAGCGCCTTGCGGAATTCCGCCGGACTGACCGCGAAACGCTTGTCGAAGGCCGCGTAGAAATTCGACAAGGAGCCGAAGCCACAATCGAAGGCGATTGCTGCGATCGGACGGTCGGTCGCGACGAGCATCGATTGCGCCGCATCCAGACGATTGCGCAGAATCGACTGTTTGATGCTCGTTCCGACCGCCCGCTTGTAGAGCTGCATCGCGTAGTTTGGATGAAGACCCGAGGCGCGCGCGACCTGCTCGGCCGACAGGTCGCTTCGGTAGCGTTCGGCTATGTAGCGGCTCATGCGCTCCACTGGAATGAGCCGGCTCGGGTCGCGGCGAGCGTGCATCGAGGCGAGGAGCGCGTCGGCGCGCAGGTCGCGCCAGCCTTCTCGGTCGATGCGCCGGATGCGCGCGACGATCTCATCGCGCGCGATGGCTGACGCCGTCTCGTCCTCCGACAGCAGCTCGTCGCGCCATCGCAGGAACAGATCCGCGTCGAAACTCTTGACTATCGAAGCCTCTACGACGGAGCCGCCGAAGACCGCCTCCCGGAACCGGCTCTGCACGGACAGTCCGAGAAAAACCGCGATCGGGACATAGATGACGATGAATTGGCTGTGCGCCTCAACCTCGGTCGTCTGATGCGGGACCATGCCCCAGAAAATCGCAAGGCGGTGGGTCAAGAGCGTCACGATCCTTCCATCGAACCAATAGGTCATCGCGCCTTTGAGCACGAAGTTGATCTCGATCTGGCTGTGCATGTGCGGGCGGCGCATCGGTCCTGGACCAAGGGACTTCCCCGCGCAGAATTGGTGATCGTCGAACACCACCATCGGATGATCGCGCCCGACCTCGCGGAAAAGAGGCGTGCCTTCGTCCGGTTGGTCGTCGGGGTCGATTCCAGCCATGAGAGCCTCACGGATACTAGGATTCAGGAACTCTATCCGCCGAAAGCGGTAGAAACCAGCAGTAAGCTGAGCGCAAGTCAACGACGCGAGGAACATAGGACAGTGCGGAGTTGGGGTTAACCCAGCGCACGTTTGAGAGGTGCGCGGGAGGGAGAAGTCAAGAGGCTCGGCCTCAATTGACCGCCGGCGACGGACTTCTGACGGACAATCCTCGGCGAAATCGCATTCGCGCGGCCGATGGGTGGCCCCGTTGTCGGTCCGGAGCGATCCAATGCTGGCGAAGAGCCTGCAAATGAGTGCGTCGACTTCGGGCGACGTTCGAACTGGGAGAGCCGCCGGTCGCGCGGCTCATGGAGGAAGAATGAAGATCATCAAGCTTGCGGTCTCTCTTACGGTAGGAGCATTTGCGCTCATAGGCGCCGCTCAGGCGGCGGACAAGGGCACGGTTGGAATCTCGATGCCGACCAAGTCCTCGGCGCGCTGGATCGCCGACGGCGACAACATGGTTAAGGCGCTTGAAGCCAAGGGCTACAGCGCCGACCTTCAATACGCCGACAACGACATCCCCACTCAGCTCAACCAAGTCGAGAACATGATCACCAAGAAGGAGAAGGTGCTGGTGATCGCGGCGATCGACGGCACCACCTTGTCGGACGCGTTGCAGAAGGCGGCTGACGCCGGCATCAAGGTCATTTCGTACGATCGGCTCATCATCGGATCTCCGAACGTCGACTATTACGCCACCTTCGACAACTTCCAGGTTGGCGTCGAGCAGGCGAAGACGATCGTGCACGGCCTCGGGATCGATCAGGGAAAGACCGGCCCGTTCAATATCGAGCTGTTCGGAGGCTCGGCTGACGACAACAACGCCTTCTTCTTCTATGACGGCGCGATGTCGGTGCTTCAGCCCCTGATCGATAAGGGGGTGCTGGTGGTGCAGTCGAAGCAGATGGGCATGGACAAGGTCGCCACGCTGCGCTGGGACGCTGCGACCGCTCAGTCCCGCATGGATAACCTGCTCTCCGCCTACTACACCAAGAAGAAGGTCGACGCGGTCCTTTCGCCTTACGATGGGATAAGCATCGGCATCATCTCGTCTCTCAAGGGCGTGGGGTACGGGAGCGCGGATCAGCCGATGCCGATCATCTCGGGCCAGGACGCCGAGATTCCCTCGGTCAAGTCCATCATTAATCACGAGCAGTACTCGACGATCTTCAAGGACACCCGCAAGCTCGCCAAGGTCGCAGCCGACATGGTCGACGCAGTCGAGGCTGGCAAGCAGCCGGAGATCAACGACACCAAAACCTACAACAACAAGGTCAAGATCGTTCCTTCGTATCTGCTGACGCCGCAGCCCGTCGACGCCACCAACTGGAAGCCGGCGCTCGTCGACAGCGGATATTACAAGCTCGGCCAGCTTCAGTAAGTCAGCCTGACGTTCCGGGCCTTCGCGCAACGGCGTTGCGTCGAAGGCCCTTTCCGTGCGCCTGCGACGCCTTGATAGCGCTAGGGTCCTGCCCGGTCCGTGTTGCGAGTCCGAACATGACGCCGATTCTTGAAATGAGGGGGATCACCAAGAAATTCCCCGGCGTTATCGCCCTGCGCGAGGTCAATCTCGCGGTCGCCGAAGGCGAGATCCACGCGGTCTGCGGCGAGAACGGTGCGGGCAAATCGACGCTCATGAAAGTGTTGAGCGGCGTGCATCCTTACGGCTCCTACGGGGGCGAAATCATCTTTCAAGGAGAGGAACGCCGCTTCTCGCGCATTGCCGACAGCGAGCGCGCAGGCATCATCATCATTCATCAGGAACTCGCGCTCGCGCCGCAGCTCTCGATTGCCGAGAACATCTTTCTCGGCAACGAGGTCGCGGATAACGGCGTCATCGACTGGAACGAGACTTTCCGCCGATCTCGCGACCTCATGAGGAAAGTCGGTCTCAAGGAATTGCCGAACACGCTCATCACCAATATCGGCGTCGGCAAACAGCAGCTCGTCGAAATCGCCAAGGCGCTTTCGAAGAAGGTCAAGCTCCTCATCCTCGATGAGCCGACAGCGAGCCTGAACGAGGCCGACAGCGCCGCGCTCCTCAACCTGCTGCTCGAATTCAAAGGGCAGGGGATGACCTCGATTCTTATCTCGCACAAGTTGAACGAGATCGCCAAAGTCGCCGATTCGATCACTATTCTGCGTGATGGCGCGACGGTCGAGACAATCGACTGCCGCGCCGAGACGATCAGCGAGGGCCGCATCATCAGGGGCATGGTCGGGCGCGAAATGGCCGACCGCTACCCGCCGCGCGCTTCCGCCATCGGCGAGGAATTGTTCGCAGTGCGCGACTGGCGGGTCGAGCACCCGCAGCATAGCGGCCGGCTCGTGGTCAAGGGCGTGAGCATGCACGTCAGGAAGGGCGAAGTCGTCGGCATCGCCGGCCTCATGGGGGCGGGCCGCACCGAGCTTGCGATGAGCGTGTTCGGCCGCACCTATGGCCGCAACATCACCGGGACCGCGACCCTCGAAGGGCGGACGCTAAACCTCGACACGATCGACAACGCCATCGCCGCCGGCCTCGCCTATGTGACCGAGGATCGGAAGAACCTCGGACTGATCCTGACCGAAGACATCAAGCGCAACATCACCCTCGCCAAGCTCGAGGGCGTGTCACGGCGCGGAATTATCGACGACGCGCGCGAGGAGCAGGTCGCGAGCCGCTTCCGCGCCGCCTTGAGGATCCGCTCGTCGGGCATTCATCAGCGGACGCTAAACCTCTCCGGGGGGAACCAGCAGAAGGTCGTGCTCAGCAAATGGCTGTTCGCCGAGCCCAAGGTGCTCATCCTCGACGAGCCTACGCGCGGCATTGACGTCGGGGCGAAATACGAGATCTATTCGATCATCAACGATCTCGCAGCGCAGGGTAAAGGCGTGATCGTCATTTCCTCCGAGATGCCCGAGCTCCTGGGGACTTGCGACCGGATCTACGTGATGAACGAGGGGCGCTTCGTCGACGAAATGCCGGCCAAGGAAGCCAGTCAGGAGAAGATCATGGCGTCGATCATGCGCCAATATGTAGGCGCGCCGCAGTGACAGCCCAGACGAGAACTGACGCCCCCGCGGCCGCGCCGGAAGCTCGCGCCCAATTGTGGAGGGACAATCTACGCGACTACGGCCTGCTCGGCTCGCTGCTGCTGATCGTCATCTTCTTCTACTTCATCACCCAGGACCACGCTTCCGTCGCGCCAGTCAACGTGACCAATCTCATCATGCAAAACTCCTACGTTGTCATCATGGCGCTGGGGATGCTGCTCATCATCGTCGGCGGGAATATCGATCTGTCGGTCGGCTCGATCGTGGGCTTCGTCGGCGCGATCGGCGGATCGATGATCGTCTACTGGAAGGTTCCCTATCCGATCGTGATCATCGCCTGCCTGATCGCGGGAACAGCGATCGGCGCGGCCCAGGGCTATCTCGTCGCCTATGCGCGCATGCCATCCTTCATCGTCACGCTTGGCGGCATGCTGATCTTCCGCGGCCTGACGGGAAACCTGCTGCTCGGCCAGTTCGTCGGGCCTTTCCCCAAGGGCTTCCAAAACATCGCCTCGGGCTTCCTGCCTGATTTCACCGAACTCAGCGGGCTCGCCCATTCGCTGCCGGAATGGGCGCAGATCCGATGGGTGTCGCTGCTGATCGGGGTCGCGGGCGCGCTCGCGATGTTCGTCGCGAGCGTTCTGCGCTGGCGTCGCGCGCGCCTCGAGGCGATGGAGGTCGAGCCCTTGCCGCTCCTGATCGTGAAGAACCTCGTCTTCGCCGGAATCATCGTCGGGATCGCCTGGAATTTGGCGCTCTACAAGGGCCTGCCGGTCATCCTCGTGATCATGGCGGCGCTGGCCTTGCTCTATGGCTTCGTCACCACCCGTACCGTCATCGGGCGGCGAATCTATGCGCTAGGCGGCAACCGGCTGGCCGCCCAGCTCTCCGGCGTGAAGACGGAGCGCCTGATCTTCCTCACCTTCGCCAATATGGGCTTACTTGCCGCTCTCGCCGGTCTTGTCGTCGCAGCCCGGCTCAACTCCGCGACGCCGAGCGCGGGCAATTCCTTCGAACTCGATGTCATCGCCGCCTGCTTCATCGGCGGCGTTTCGGCTTCCGGCGGCGTCGGCAAGGTGATGAACGTCGTCATCGGCGCCCTGTTCATGGGCGTGATGAACAACGGCATGTCGTTGATCGGCCTGGGCATCTTCTGGCAGCAAGTGGTCAAAGGCATTGTCTTGCTTGCCGCCGTTTATGTCGACGTGTATCAGAAGTCCAAGGGATGAAATGGAAGCGCAAGAAAAACGCGAGTCCGATTGTGCACCTAGCGGGCCCCGCGGGAGGCTTTGGCTGGCCGACCTGCTCGAGGGTGTGCCGAATGCCTTTGGTCCAAACTTCGGTCAAGACCTCGCGGCGGTCACCGCGACGCATATCGGCCCGAACGAGATCGCCTTCACCGCCCCGGCCGATATGGCGTGGGTGACATTCACGCCGTAGCTGGACCGAGATCGCGGTCAATAGTGTTCATATGACGGGTGCCTCGCTCCCGGTCGGAGCGCCGGAAATTGTGCGAGCGCCCGCCGAATTGTTCGCTGGCTGGCGGGCTGTCAATGAAAATTCGTAAAGGCGGCTTATGCAAATGTGCTTTCCTTCACCCGGACCACCAGGTCTTGAGCGCGATGAGGAAGGATTCCGTTTTGGCCGCGTTGATCGCATGGACAGCGTTCGTTTTGGCGCCGCCGCAGACGCTTGTTCGCAGGGGGGACCCACGAACAGCGCCACAGCATCAGCGCCCACGACGAGACCGGAGTCCAAATTCGATTGGCCCGTGCACGGGACGATTGTCATAGAATGCTGGGCCGAGTTCAAGGGCGCGCCTTCGGCTACAGCAAGCATAAAGATCACCCTCGCCGGCTTTCTGTAGAAGCTCACTAAGTGGCAGGCTGTCCTCGGTCGTCGTGGCCTCTCCGGTCAGTGTGGAAGTCGAGCAACTCCACCCTAGAACGCCTGCCGCGGTGACTACTCCACTTTCACTCCCGGATGGGCTGGAATCGCGAAGGTCGAAGCGGCACCCAGTGGTAGGGAGCACCAACGCCCGAGGTTCTCTGAAACGGAATTGATGTCCGTGGCGGCCGGCGTCAGCCCGCTCACGGCGTCTATCCCGTCGCTTCCGAGCGCGCATGGAGGACGTTGTTCCAGTCGCCACCTTCGAGTGGAGGTCGAAGTCGCCCGAACGGCACGCTGAATTTTTCCGCAAGCGATCGGTGCCGCCCCGCAAAGCGGTCCCCTGCCCCATTCGCGTCCGTGGCGCTGCAGAAGAGCGCGCCGGGGAGCATTGCGATGCGTCCTAGTCTCTTATGTTCGCAGTCAAGGGCGCGGACGTGGTCGATCGACCGTGCGGCGGGATGCCGTCGGCAAGGATGAGCGGGGGCTGCGCAGAGCTGGGAGCGGAGCGAGAGACGACGGTCGATCAAACTCTTATCCGCGGGTTGGTTACCGCCTTCCGTGTCTACGTCTCGGGGCTTTCCTCGGTCTAGAGGACGGGCGTCGGGCGCAAGGCTCGGCCACATAACTAGCGACGGGAGTTCCCCACCTTTCGTGCTCCGCTCCCGGGTCTGCGCAGCGGGAGAGCATCGTGTTTTACGCGGGCGCGACCTCCCGTCCGATGGCCCACAGGAAAAGCGGCCATCTCGCGGGCGATCGCAGCCACGACGACAGGCGGCTTCTTGCCCGTGGCGCTGAGGCGGCGATAGCGGGCGCACAGACGGATCTGCGCCTTCCAGGCGATGTCACGCACCGGCTTGGGCAGCCCTTCGAGGCGCGTCCTCAAGGCATCGCTGACTCGCGCCGGATAACGATAGGACCAGGCCGCCTCGACCAGCGCCCGCCGCGCACGCCGGTTGCCCGCCAGAGTGAGGCCCTTCCGTCGGATGGTATCGCCGGTCGAGCTTTCCGCTGGGACGAGACCGAGGAAAGACATCAGCTGTCTTGGCGTATCGAACCGGCGCACGTCGCCGATCTCAGCGGCAAAAAGGTCACGGCGACCAGAAACGACGCGCCGCGCATCGCTTGATAGGCTTCCACCATGGGCGCCATGGACCAATCCGGCACGATGAGTGCGAGTTGCTTCTCGAGCCGACGCAGGCGCTGGAGCGCATCTTCGATCGCGTCAATGCCCTCCTGAAAGACGATCTGCTGCGCTGCATGCTCGAACTTTTGATCGGCCAGCCAGCGCCGATGCGCCAGCGTCCAATGGCCGCCGCCGCTGTAAATCCGGCTGTGCCGCAGCAGGAAGGAGAGAAGCTGCTGGCGTTTGCGGCGAACGTCGTCCGCCGCCGCCTCGCGGGCCCGCACAAGGTCGCGCACCGCCTCATGCGCCGGATCGGGCGTCCACACTCCGGTCAGTTCGCCGGCGCGGTGCAGCCGCGCTAACGTGACAGCGTCGCGCCGGTTCGTCTTGATCCGCTCGCCCGCTCGTTTCGGGATCAGCGCCGGAGCGACCACCATGCAATCGTGGCCGAGAGCCTGAATTTGCCGATAAAGCCCGTATCCCGTCGGCCCCGCTTCAAAAACAAACATGCAGCCGATCGTATCGGCCCGCCAGTCTCTTGATCGTCTTCTCGATCGGCAACAAGCAGTTCTCGACATCGCCGAGAAACCGCACTTCTCCCTGCCGCCCTCCTTCCGCGATCGCCACGGCGTGCTTCTTCTTGGCGACGTCGAAACCAACAAAAACTTCGCTATACTTTCCCATGGTCCGCCCTCCGTGCATGAGGCTCGGCTCGGTCCGCCCGAGCAACCCTCGTTCTACCTGCACGAAAGGGCGGCCCACCGGCTCACCCCGCGAACATGACGTCTAGTGCGCGTCCATAAACGGTTGTTTTTGTTGGCTGAAGTCGGTCGTGTTGGGCGCGGAAGGATGTGGGGTGGAGCCGTTCGCCCGTATTTGCCGTTGGCGATGGCTTAGACGGCCTCGATGAGCGCAAGGATCCAATGGGTGATCGATCGAGCGGCCAGCCAGACCGCGAACGATTTGGTGGACGGAAAGAGTCAGGCCGGCCTGAGCCGCGCAAAGATCGAAAGGTTGTATGCGACGACTGATGACCAAACGTAGGCGGCAAAGTGATCGAGCCCACGCCAGAGACAGCGCGCCAGGCCATAGGCGCGTTTCAGGCACGAGATGTCGGACTCTATGCCGGCTCGGAAGTTGCGCAGCTTGCGATAGACCCAGTTGCTCTTGACCATGTCCATGACGCGTAGGCCGGCCTTCTTGTGGAAGGCCACGTCGCGGACGCCGAGGGTCTTGGCCTGGGCGAGATTGCGCGGCTGGCGAAACCGCCGTCGGCGGCGGTCTGTCGAGGCGCCTCGCCGTAGAAGGCGATGTGGCGCTCGAGCATGGGCAAGAACCGTTCGCTGTCGGCCGGATTGCCAGCCTCGATGACAAGATCGAGGATCAAGCCGCTTCGGCCGGTGGTCAGATTGAGCTTGTGACCATATTGAATGTCGCGGCCGCCTTTGACGATGATGTCGGCGTGCGGCTCGAACAAGCTGACGATCTTGTCGTTGGCGGCGACCGCCTCGCCATGAAGAACGCGGCGTTCGGTCTGCGCGATGATCCGCTCGATCAGGGGACGGTAGTGACGGAACTCGGCTTGCCACAGCGCGGCGGCAATCGGGTCCGCCGCTCGCCATA
This sequence comes from uncultured Alphaproteobacteria bacterium, assembly GCA_963696665.1. Taxonomy (GTDB): domain Bacteria; phylum Pseudomonadota; class Alphaproteobacteria; order Rhizobiales; family Beijerinckiaceae; genus Roseiarcus. Next base: position 1,995 of record CAVOLE010000022.1, on the reverse strand, counting down.
ACTGCGCCGCGGCCTGATCGGCATAGGCCAAGGTCGCTCGGGTCAGCTTGATCAACTCCCGATAGTGCGGGACCCGTTTGCCTCGATCGCGGGCATATTCGATCGCGCGCGCTCGCTTCTTCGCCGCGCGCCGATGATTGCGCCACATGAGATCGCCGACCAAGGCGTCAGCCGCCTTCAACAGCCGCACCAACACGCGGACCCCATCCCAGAGAAGAGAGCTGTCGCTTGGCTCGTGGATGAGCCGGCGGCGACCGTGCTGTCGAGCCGCACCACCTTGCCCGTCTCGACTTTCTCCCGCCGCGCGCTGGCCAGCAGCGTACGATTGATCGCCTCCCAGGTCTCGGCCCGGATGGCGCTGATTGTCCTGTGCAGCGCCGACTTCTTCGGCGTCCACGACAGCGGCAGCCGGGCGAAGGCTCGAAACGAAGCCGAGTCTTCAAGGTGAAACGCGAGCTCCTCGTGAGCTCAGCTGGCGATGCTGTTTGAGAAGCGCGCAGCACAAGACCGACTCGGCCGGCAGGCCTTCCCGTCCAGTCTCCTTGACGCCGCGCCGGCGCAGATCCTCCGCGGTCAGCCCAATTAGCTCGCGATGTTCGTCCAGCCACTGCGACATCGCCTTGAGCTCGCGGCCAATCTCGTGCTCAGCGAAGAGATCGAATAGGCTGGCCTGGACGGTGCGTTCCTGACGCATTGTCGGCTCCGGCGGTGAAAGGTTTGTCTTTGGAATTAGTGGCTTGATCCCAAACCTTATCCGAAACCGCCGGGCCTCGCACCCGTCAAAGCAACGATTTAATGAATAATTTCAATTGCTTGTCGTTTATGGACGCGCCTAGACGTCATGTTCGCGGGGTGAGCCGGTGGGCCGCCCTTTCGTGCGGGTAGAACGAGGGTTGCTCGGGCGGACCGAGCCGAGCCTCATGCACGGAGGGCGAACCATGGAAAAGCATAGCGAAGTTTTTGTTGGTTTCGACGTCGCCAAGAAGAAGCACGCCGTGGCGATCGCGGAAGGGGGCCGGGCGGGAGAAGTCCGGTTCCTGGGCGATGTCGAGAACAGCCCATTGCCGATCGAGAAGACGATCAAGAGACTGGCGGGCCGATACGATCGGCTGCATGTTTGTTTTTGAAGCGGGGCCGACGGGATACGGGCTTTATCGGCAGATTCAGGCTCTCGGCCACGATTGCATGGTGGTCGCTCCGGCGCTGATCCCGAAACGAGCGGGCGAGCGGATCAAGACGAACCGGCGCGACGCTGTCACGTTAGCGCGGCTGCACCGCGCCGGCGAACTGACCGGAGTGTGGACGCCCGATCCGGCGCATGAGGCGGTGCGCGACCTTGTGCGGGCCCGCGAGGCGGCGGCGGACGACGTTCGCCGCAAACGCCAGCAGCTTCTCTCCTTCCTGCTGCGGCACAGCCGGATTTACAGCGGCGGCGGCCATTGGACGCTGGCGCATCGGCGCTGGCTGGCCGATCAAAAGTTCGAGCATGCAGCGCAGCAGATCGTCTTTCAGGAGGGCATTGACGCGATCGAAGATGCGCTCCAGCGCCTGCGTCGGCTCGAGAAGCAACTCGCACTCATCGTGCCGGATTGGTCCATGGCGCCGGTGTGGAAGCCTATCAAGCCATGCGCGGCGCGTCGTTTCTGGTCGCCGTGACCTTTGCCGCTGAGATCGGCGACGTGCGCCGGTTCGATACGCCAAGACAGCTGATGTCTTTCCTCGGTCTCGTCCCAGCGGAAAGCTCGACCGGCGATACCATCCGACGGAAGGGCCTCACTCTGGCGGGCAACCGGCGCGCGCGGCGGGCGCTCGTCGAGGCGGCCTGGTCCTATCGTTATCCGGCGCGGGTCAGCGATGCCTTGAGGACGCGGCTCGAAGGGCTGCCCAAGCCTGTGCGCGACATTGCCTGGAAGGCGCAGATCCGTCTGTGCGCCCGCTATCGCCGCCTCAGCGCCACGGGCAAGAAGCCGCCTGTCGTCGTGGCTGCGATCGCCC
>CAVOLE010000021.1:0-6643 GCA_963696665.1 uncultured Alphaproteobacteria bacterium | reverse complement strand
GTGATTTTTCATGGAATAGGGACGCCGCTGCGGGGCTGATTTGCATTTAATCGGAACCCTGGCGCGCGGGTTCACATTGGCCTTCCGACGACTGGGAGGCCTGGGTTGGAATGCTTGTTGTGGAAACGATCGCGAAGATACGGCGGGCCTATTTTTCACAGGGGAAGGCGATCAAGGAGATCTGCCGTGACCTGCATGTTTCGCGGAAGGTGGTTCGGAAGGTCATCCGGTCGAACGCGACCGAGTTTCGCTACGAGCGGTCGCAGCAACCGTTGCCGCGGATTGGCCCCTGGCGGGAGCAACTCGAGGCCCTGCTTGATGAGAACGACGGTCGGCCCGCTCGCGAGCGTCTGACGCTGATCCGGATTTTCGAGGACCTGCGCGCTCTTGGCTATGGAGGCAGCTACGCGGCGGTCAGGCGCTATGCGATCGCCTGGCGGGAGAAGCGCGCGAGCACAACGGCTGACGCCTATGTTCCGCTGAGCTTTGCGCCGGGCGAAGCCTACCAGTTTGATTGGAGCCACGAGATCGCGCTGATTGGCGGTGTGACGACCACCCTGAAGGTCGCGCACGTCCGGCTCTGCCACAGCCGGATGATGTTCGTGCGCGCTTATCCTCGCGAGAGCCAGGAGATGGTGTTCGACGCGCACGAGCGCGCCTTCGCGTTCTTCAGGGGCGCTTGCGCGCGGGGAATTCTCGACAACATGAAAACGGCGGTCGACGCGGTCTTCGTCGGCAAGGACCGGCAATACAATCGCCGCTTCCTGCAGATGTGCTCGCACCATCTGGTCGAGCCAGTCGCCGGCACGCCGGCGTCCGGCTGGAGAAGAAGGGTCAGGTCGAGAACCAGGTCGGGCTTGTCCGCGAGCGGTTCTTCACCCCAAAGCCCCGCTTCAAGAGCTATGGCGAGCTCCTGGCTGCTCGACCGATGTCTGGTCTTTGCGAAAGCCCATCCCCATACCGAATGGCCGGATCGGACGATCTGGGAAGTTTTCGAGGAGGAGCGGCCGAGGCTCGTTCCCTATCGCGGCCGGTTCGACGGTTTCCACGCCCTGCCGGCCTCGGTGTCGAAGACCTGCCTGGTCCGGTTCGACAACAACAAATACTCGGTGAACGCTGGCGCGGTCGGGCGCCCGGTCGAGATTCATGCCTACGCCGACCGGATCATCATTCGCCAGGACGGCCGGATCGTCGCCGAACACGAGCGGTCCTTCGGCCGCGGCAGGACGGTCTACGATCCCTGGCATTACGTGCCTGTGCTAGCCCGCAAGCCAGGCGCGCTGCGCAACGGCGCGCCGTTCCGGGATTGGGTTTTGCCCGGCGCCCTGGAGAGGATCCGGCGTAGGCTGGCCGGCTCTGACGACGGCGACCGGCAGATGGTCAAGATTCTCGCCGCCGTCCTGACCGACGGCATGTCCGAGGTCGAGGCGGCCTGCGCCCAGGCGCTGAGCGAGGGCGTCCATTCCGCCGACGTCGTCCTCAACATTCTGGCGCGCCGCCGCGATCCCGAACCGGCCGAACCGATCCACACGCCTGCGGCGCTACGGCTGCGCCATGCCCCGGTCGCCGATTGCACCCGCTACGACGCCTTGAGGAGCGCCTGACGATGGAGCGGACCGAAGTCCTCGACATGATGAGTGTGATTTTTCATGGAATAGGGACCCCGCTGCGGGGCTGATTTGCATCCAGTCGGAACCCTGGCGGCGCCGGGTTCACATTGGCCTTCCGACAGCTGGGAGGCCTGGGTTGGAATGCTTGTTGTGGAAACGATCGCGAAGATACGGCGGGCCTATTTTTCACAGGGGAAGGCGATCAAGGAGATCTGCCGTGACCTGCATGTTTCGCGGAAGGTGGTTCGGAAGGTCATCCGGTCGAACGCGACCGAATTTCGCTACGAGCGGTCGCAACAACCGTTGCCGCGGATTGGCCCCTGGCGGGAGCAACTCGAGGCCCTGCTTGATGAGAACGACGGTCGGCCCGCTCGCGAGCGTCTGACGCTGATCCGGATTTTCGAGGACCTGCGCGCTCTTGGCTATGGAGGCAGCTACGCGGCGGTCAGGCGCTATGCGATCGCCTGGCGGGAGAAGCGCGCGAGCACAACGGCTGACGCCTATGTTCCGCTGAGCTTTGCGCCGGGCGAAGCCTACCAGTTTGATTGGAGCCACGAGATCGCGCTGATTGGCGGTGTGACGACCACCCTGAAGGTCGCGCACGTCCGGCTCTGCCACAGCCGGATGATGTTCGTGCGCGCTTATCCTCGCGAGAGCCAGGAGACGGTGTTCGACGCGCACGAGCGCGCCTTCGCGTTCTTCAGGGGCGCTTGCGCGCGGGGAATTCTACGACAACATGAAAACGGCGGTCGACGCGGTCTTCGTCGGCAAGGACCGGCAATACAATCGCCGCTTCCTGCAGATGTGCTCGCACCATCTGGTCGAGCCAGTCGCCTGCACGCCGGCGTCCGGCTGGGAGAAGGGTCAGGTCGAGAACCAGGTCGGGCTTGTCCGCGAGCGGTTCTTCACCCCAAAGCCCCGCTTCAAGAGCTATGGCGAGCTCAACGCCTGGCTGCTCGACCGATGTCTGGTCTTTGCGAAAGCCCATCCCCATACCGAATGGCCGGATCGGACGATCTGGGAAGTTTTCGAGGAGGAGCGGCCGAGGCTCGTTCCCTATCGCGGCCGGTTCGACGGTTTCCACGCCCTGCCGGCCTCGGTGTCGAAGACCTGCCTGGTCCGGTTCGACAACAACAAATACTCGGTGAACGCTGGCGCGGTCGGGCGCCCGGTCGAGATTTATGCCTACGCCGACCGGATCATCATTCGCCAGGACGGCCGGATCGTCGCCGAACACGAGCGGTCCTTCGGCCGCGGCAGGACGGTCTACGATCCCTGGCATTACGTGCCTGTGCTAGCCCGCAAGCCAGGCGCGCTGCGCAACGGCGCGCCGTTCCGGGATTGGGTTTTGCCCGGCGCCCTGGAGAGGATCCGGCGTAGGCTGGCCGGCTCTGACGACGGCGACCGGCAGATGGTCAAGATTCTCGCCGCCGTCCTGACCGACGGCATGTCCGAGGTCGAGGCGGCCTGCGCCCAGGCGCTGAGCGAGGGCGTCCATTCCGCCGACGTTGTCCTCAACATTCTGGCGCGCCGCCGCGATCCCGAACCGGCCGAACCGATCCACACGCCTGCGGCGCTACGGCTGCGCCATGCCCCGGTCGCCGATTGCACCCGCTACGACGCCTTGAGGAGCGCCTGACGATGGAGCGGACCGAAGTCCTCGACATGATGAGCGAGCTGAAGCTCTACGGCATGAAGGCCGCCTACGACGAGACGCTGTCCGTCGCTCTCAAGCGAAGCCACGAGCCGCAGCGCTTCGTCGGCGACCTTTTGCGCGCCGAGATCTCGGAGAAGCAGGCGCGCTCGATCAAGTATCAGATCACAGCCTCCAAGCTGCCGCTCGCCAAGGACCTCGATGACTTCGTGTTCAAGGGAACGCCGATCAACGAGGCGCTCGTCCGCGATCTCGCCGGCGGCGGCTTCATCGCCCAGCAGCGCAACGCCGTGTTCGTCGGCGGAACCGGCGCCGGCAAGACGCACGCGGTGATCGCCATTGCGCGAAGCTGCATCCGCGCCGGACGGCGGGGGCGCTTCTTCACCACCGTCGATCTCGTCAACCAGCTCGAGGCCGAGACCCGCGCCGGGCGCCAGGGCCGCATCGCCGATTATCTCAGCCGCATGGACTTCGTCGTCCTCGACGAGCTCGGCTACCTGCCGTTCGCTCAGGCCGGTGGCCAGCTTCTCTTCCATCTCATCAGCCGGCTCTATGAGCGCACCTCGATCCTCGTCACCACCAATCTCGCCTTCGGCGAATGGCCGAGCGTTTTCGGCGACCCTAAAATGACCACCGCATTGCTCGACCGGCTCACTCACCACTGCGACATCGTCGAGACTGGCAACGAAAGCTGGCGCTTCAAAAACCGCGCCTGAACTCTACAAAAATCCGAGCCTCACCGACCCGCGCTCGCCCCGGCTGCGCAACCCCGTCCAGCTCCGCCGGGGCGAGCGCTACCGTCCGTGCGTGTCTCAGAGCGGGGTCCCTTTTCCGTGAAAATCTGGGGTCCCGTTTCCGCGATCATTGACACGCCGGCAAAAAACAGCGGATCGCCCTGCCCCGCCCTTCCGGGGTCAGAACAAGAGCTGTTCGAAATCGTACGTTAAGCTCGAGCGGCATGACGGTCAGGCGGCCCGTCGAATTGATGCTGGCAGTCGAAGAGATCTGAAACCATCGGGCATCTGGTGCTCAGTATCCCAGGTGTAAATGCCCGTGAGATTGATGTGCTCCCAACTGAGCGGCGAGACGTGCTTCAACAGCATGTCGGGAATGTCTCTGCCCTCTCGCCTCAGATGAGTGACAGCACGGTCGAGATAGACGGTGTTCCAGTGCACGATGGCGCTGACGACTAGATTGAGCCCTGAAGCGCGGAAGGCCTGGCTCTCGAACGACCGATCACGGATTTCGCCGCGCTCATGGAAGAACACGGCACGCTTGAGCTTGTGCGCTGCCTCGCCCTTGTTGAGACCGGCTTGGCATCGCCGGCGCAGGGCCGGGCTCGAATACCATTCGATCATGAACATCGATCGCTCGATCCGGCCGACTTCCCGCAGCGCCTTGGCCAAATGGCTTTCCTTCGGCGACGCCGAGAGCTTCTTCAGGATTGTCGAGGGGACAACGAAACGCGTCGAGATGGAGGTTGCCAGATGGAGCAGGTCGTTCCAATGGTCCAGGATCAACGCAGTATCGATCGGTGCGCCGATCTGGCTCGTCAGCGCTGAGTAGGCATCTGCCTTCTCGAATGTGTGGAGCTTTCGATCCTTGAGGTTCCGCAGCCTGGGCGCGAAGCGCTTGCCGATCAGGGCGAGAGTTCGAAGACATGATCGCTCGCGCCACCTGTGTCTGTGAAATGCTCCTGTATGTCCAGAATCGTATCCTGATCGAATAGGCCATCGAGCACATAGGCCGCCTCGCTCTCGGTCGGGCTGATGGGAAGGATGCTGAAGTATCCATACTGGTCTGACAGGTGGCTGTAGAATTTCGATCCCGGCTCACTGCCATAGTGCAGATTGACGTCGCCACGCTTTGCCGCTCGGTCGCTGGCGCGGAAGAATTGTCCGTCGGACGACGCGGTCGTTCCGTTGCCCCACAGACAGGAATGCGGATGACCGGTGTGTGCGTCAGTGATGCAAGCCTGGGCGGCGCGATAAGTTTCTGAGCGGGCGTGGCACGTGCGCATCCAGCCGATCTGATGGGCGCTGATACCCTTGGACGCGCTGGCCATCCGTTTCGGACCGAGATTGGTTACATCGGCTAGGATGCCGGCCACATGGCGGACACATTTCGTGGGGCGTCGCCCGTGCGGACATGTGTGAACTGATCAACAAAGCCCGTCCAATCGTGGACGTCTCTCAGGAGATCAGGAACTTCGACCAGCGGATACATCTAGCTGATCTCGACGTTCAGTTCCTCGGCTGCCGCGGGAAAGTCGCTGGAGGTCGGCGTGACGATCAGCGTTCCGCCTTCAAGGCGAACCCCCTCGAGTTGTCCGGTTCGTGCCCGATAGGCAAGGCGTTTCAGATTGAAGTCGAGCACGTGCCTTGCTTCGCTTAGCCAGGAAGCGCCGTCACTGACCACACCAAGACCAAGCCGATCCTCCTCCTTGATAGTAGCGAACGTTGATCGCGGCATGAGGTGTTCGTCGATCGGGCGGAACGAGCGATTCCCGTCTACTCAGATGTCCGCCGAGCGAAGGCGCTCGCGCAATGCGGCGAGCGTGGCGATCTCATAGAGTTGGCGATCAGGTTTCTGCCGCCCAAAGATCAGTTTCCGATCGCTTAGACTGAGATGGCTGGTTGGGACACATTCGGGTAGTGCACGCCGTCCCTCCGAATGCAGCCTTCGGAGCATCGCAACGGCTGTGAGCAACGAATTGTGGCGGCGCGCTGAACGAAACGTAAAGGTCGTCAGGAACGCCATCGCATACTTGAGAACACCACCAAACTGCTCGGCCGCCAGGACCAGCGGGGATGCCTCACTTTCCTGGACCATTGCTGCAAGCTCCGGCTTTATCCGAAGCAGCCGGCGCCAACCGACCTTCTGGTCCGAGTACCTTGAGTGCGTCCTGACCCTGATCATTTGGCGGACTGCAACGCCGATATCGTATCGAGGAACAGGCGCAGGGCCTTAGAGGTATCTGTCCGATGGTCCATGTGCCGCCGTTTCTTGCGGCCGTGGGCTTGGGAGAACAGCCGGCCGATCAGCTTGATGAACATCATCACGGCACCGTCGGTCAGCTTCTCGCCAAGCTTGATGACCTGCGCGACGATCAGAGCGTGACGACGGCTGGTATTGAAGTCGTTGGCCAGCCATGCCGGCGTAGCGTTGCCCTCACGGACCATCTGGTCCCACCGCCCGGAAGCAACGCGCGTCTGCAAACCGGGATCGATTTCGAGTGTTCGCTGGAATGTAATTCGTTCGGTTAACCCGGTCAGATTTGACGCTGTGGGCGCTTCAGGCGCGGATCGCAGCCAATGGAAGCGCGTCTGACCGATCGCCGGATCAAGGAACTGAAGCAGCACCAAGATCGTCCCAGAGC
>CAVOLE010000020.1:0-11784 GCA_963696665.1 uncultured Alphaproteobacteria bacterium | reverse complement strand
AGCATTTGAGCGAAAACGGGCGGCTATTGCAGCGTGCTTGGCGGGCGGGCAGCCCTTTCGTTCTCGTTCCCGCGCTTACAGCAGCAAGGTTGCGACGCTTACATTCGATCGGGCAGATTGGGCGTTGCCTCGAGATTCGGGTTGGAGGGCTATTCCAATGCGCTTCGGAACGAGGTGAGCCCGTTCGGCATCGATGTGATCATGATTGACCCCGGCGGCATCGAGACCGAATGGGACGTCATTGCCAAGGAAAAGGCAGAGCGGTATTCGGCCAAAAGCACTATGCCGGACTAGCGGATAAATTCCGCAAGGCGCGGGTCAGACATCGCAAGATGCCGCCATCACGGGTGATCAGCGATCTGACCGTCAGGGCGCGTAAGGCCGGACGCCCCAAAACCCGCTATCAAGGCGGCATGCTTGCCAGACCGATGCTCTTCCTGCGCCGCCGTCTGTCCGGTCGCATGTTCGATCCGCTGATCATGATGGTGATGTGCCTGACGAACCGTCGCCCGGGGCCTGAGAACTGGTCGGCGCGAAATCTTACTACGCGTTGGCGAGGGGCTGCAACGTATTGGCGGCAACGGCCCGGTACCCCCACGACGATATAGCGTAGGATAGCGCAGCGAAAGAGATTCCATCGTGCGCTTGGCTATCTTTTCAGACACGCCTTCGGCCAAGAACTGGCCAATCCACAGAACAGATCGCGGAGCATTTACTTTTGCTCCGCGCTCTGCAGTCCGAAAGGTCATAGGTATCTTGAGATAAATTACAATTATACTCAGGTTATTCTTGAAGGAATGAGGGACTTTCGACCACTGGGAAAGTATTGGTGTAGAGGGATTGGTGGTGGCGATCCTTGATAAGCCATCCCTCGTTCGTCCGGGCCCACTGATCATGCCATAGGCCGACGTCGAAGAGGTTCTTCTTTCCATCACGCGTTTCATGCGTATGGATGTGCAACGATATCGATGTTGCCGTGTCGCCCACGACGGTAACAGTGGCGAGGGCTTCGAGGTGCTGCCACGCCCTGAACGGGACCTCAAGGCTGCCACCCTTCATGTTCTTACCCCGCATCAGCTCCGTATATTCTTGCAGGCTGAATGCTTGAGGCCGAGGCTGCTCAGGTCGATTTTTGCGTCCGACGTGAACAAGTGCCCCCATTGTTCCAGAAGGTTCTTATTTGCAGCGTCGGGCTGGTGTATGTCCTGGCCCAGACCATAAAGCGAGACCTTGTCCTGGATTTCAACGCGATCGAGCAAATATCGGACATCTTTTTCGAGAGACACTTCGGCTACTCCTTCCGTGTTCATACCGTCGCAGGGACGATGATGCCGAACGCCGGCACAGTCCTAATATATTGTTGGCGATTACTTCCACCCAAGTGACGTTATTGGCGAACACTTCGGACAATTTCTCTGCAATATCTTCCCAGGCACCGTGGGAGGGTCGGCGAAGCACCGTGCGAAGACCATTTCCGCGCCGGCCACCTTGCCGGGGAACGGCTCCCGCCGGCGATGCGTCGACCGGCACCGATCCTTAGTCCGAGCGGGAACTTGACGGCATCAGTTCGCAAGGGCGGCACGGCAAGCGTTTCCAGCTTCCGCATCCGTTCGCCGCGTCAACAAGAACTCAAGGCCATCGTCGATCCGAGTGGCTCGTAAAAGCTCCACCGCATGCTGTTGAAACCCTTCGTCCAGAAAAGCTGTATTGCTATTGTTCAAATGGCGCCGCGCAAACTCGAACACAACTTTGCCGCCGCGCGAATGACCCACCAGTGTACAGGTGTAAGATCCAATTCCCCTAAGAGGGCGAGGTCGTCCATATGGCGTTCAATCGAGAAGTCATTTCCCGAAGCGTTCCATCGTTCGGGGTAGCAGTATCGGAGGCTCGGCGGTCACCCCCGCCATCGCCGGCAGCTGCGATCCTGCTCGCCTTCAAGGAGAAGTTTTCGACCGTCACGATCGATGTCGTTTCCGAGGACCGCACCGTCGACCTGGTCTATGAGAACTCCAAGATGGGCGTGAAGTACGGCCGTGCGGAAGGCCAGGAGATCGATCATTTGGCGCCTTGGCATTACGCTGTAATTTGGTCGCCTCGCCGGCGTTTCTCGCCCAAAGTCGGGCCGGTTGGTTCGCTCGAGCGATTAGCCGAGATCGACGTCAACACTTGGCGAATGTGCTTTCGCCTCGCGATACGCTGCTACTCCAATGTAACGGCGAGACGGTCGAGGCGAGCGTACGAGCCGCACTGAGGACGAACAACGCCCTGGTGATAACCAGCACGATTCCTGGCGGCCATGCCGCGGGGCTTGTTCGGCAATTGCTTGTCCAGGAGGAGCTTGCGGACGGCCGCCTCGTCCTCCTTCCCGAGTATGAACTCAAATCACACGATGTCTTCTGGTCTTACCCGTCGGTGCTTTCATGTGCCCAGCCGTGAGAGCCTTCAACGATTTCGTCATGCCAGCGCTCCAGGCCATCGAAGGCATTGATGCTTGACAACAAGACGTCCGGCTACGGGCGAACGCCTTTTGAGATGGCTACTCTTCGAACCCCAGAAGGCAGTCATACAGTACGGCTTGACGCTCCCAGCCGCACGCGGACGGCAAGCGGCTCAAGTCGCTAGGTCCCGATCCCATGCAGGAGTTGGTAGAAAAGCTGCAACCAGGGCATCCACCACGACGCGAACCTTTGGTGCAAGATCGCGTGTTCGCGGCCACAGGACATGAATTGGCGCACCTTCGAGGGGAGCGTGCGTCATAATCGCTTCGAGCGTCCCGGCGCGCAGGTCGTCGGCGATCATCCAGGTTGTCAGATAAGCTAGGCCCATTGCCCGCGAGGGAGGAGTCCCGAAGCGCTTCGCCATGGCTGATCATGTGCCTCAGTTTGAACTTCACGTCTATCGTAGCGCCGGCCGCATCGGTAAGAAGCCAGGGCAGATGTCGACCATCCCGTATGTAGACGAGGCAATCGTGATCTTGCACCTCGACAGGGTGCTGCGGTCGCCCGCGCCTAGCAAGATAGGAGGGAGCCGTGCAAAGCACCCACCGCTGACTGGCGATGCGTCGTCCCATCAGGCTGGCTGATCGCCGGGGTCTGGAACTTCTCCGACGAGATCGATGCCCTCCTCGACGAGATCACCCACTCTATCGGCAAAGGAGACGTCAAGGGTGAAAGTCCAGGATGGTCGTGCTACCTCCCGCAACAAAGGCATGACCCACAATCGGCCGAAGGAAATCGGTAGGTTGACGCGGAGTCGACCCGACACCTCTTGGTGAAGCGAGGCCAGAAGCGCCTCGGCACTGCCTAGTTCTTCGAGAACCTTCAGGCAGCTTTGGTAATAGACTTGCCCCTCGGCGGTCATGCTGAGCGTTCGTGTAGTTCGTTCCAGCAGCCGGGTGCCGAGCCGTTCCTCCAAACGAGCGACCGATTTGCCGACCGCAGAGTTCGTCAACCCCATTCGGTTTGCCGCCGCCGTGAAACTCCCGGCCTCGACAGAATGAACAAAAGCCGAGATGCCCTGCAGATGGGGAAGCGGGTCAAGGATCAAGTTGACAACTTTTCTGCAGAACTCGCGGAACTTCCGCGTGCTATGGACACATCGACTACAATGAGGCAAGCCTTGAGTGTTAATGCGGCTTGACAACGTCGTCATCGCGGTTGGTGTCGACAGGTCTCATCTCAGATCTCAACCAGACCGGCCCGACAAGAGCGAGCGGCTCAGAGGCCTTTCCGCAAGCTTGCGAGCCCCGCGGCCGGGCTGGTGAGCAGCCATTCCGGCCCATCCAGAAGGTTCCCAGCTCCTGCCATCGAGGCCTGGGCAAGCGCTACAGTATTCGCTCCCCCCTTGAAGGTCGCTCGCGCCGCCTCGGCGATGGCGGCGTGATAGCTGGCAATCTGGCCGGCCTTGAACAGATCCCACACGCCGGGGACGAGCGCCGTCTCCACCTCGGCGTTGCTCTCCCGAGCCGCTCTGGCGAAAAGGTCCCGGGTCGGCTTCATTGTGGTCGGCGCCGCGCACAGGACGACGATCCGTCCACCCCTCCGCACGGCTTGATCGGCTAGAGCATTTTCAGGAGTGACGGAATCGAGGGGGATTCCATTCGGCTTGCGGGCATGATTCTCTGCGCCAATCAATTCGGCGCTGGGGAGCATCATGGGCGTTGCTTATTCGCAGGATCTTCGCGATCGGGTGATGGCGGCGGTGGATGGAGGGCTCGGCGTCTATGGGGCCGCGCCGCTGTTTCGGGTCAGCGTGTCGTATATTTACAAGGCGCTGGGCCGGCGGCGCGCGACCGGCGATGTGACGGCCCACAAGTCGGGCGGCGGGCCGAAGCCGAAGCTTGAGGCCTATGACGAGGCGTTGCGCGCTCAAGTGGCGCAGAAAGGCGATATCACGCTGGTCGAGCTGCAAGCCTGGCTGGCCGGCGATCATGCGGTGAAAGTCAGCGTCGGCTGCCTGTGGGCGCGGGTCCGGCATCTTGGGCTGACGCTTAAAAAAAGTCGCAACGCGCCGCAGAGCAGGACCGCGCCGACGTAGCGGAAGCGCGGGAGCAATGGCGGGCGCAGCAGGCCGAATGGCGGCCGGACAATCTGGTGTTTGTCGACGAGACCGGCGCCTCGACCAAGATGACCCGGCTCTACGGCCGATGCCCGCGCGGCGAGCGCCTGGTCGCGCCGGTCCCCTGGGGCCATTGGAAGACGACGACCTTCATCGGCGCGCTGCGGCAGGACGGTCTCGTTGCGCCTTGCGCCTTCGACGGCCCGATCAACGGCGAGAAGTTCCGCGCCTGGGTCGAGCAGTTCCTCGTTCCCGAACTCAAGCAAGGCGATATCGTCATCCTCGACAATCTGCCGAGCCACAAGGTCGAGGGCGTCAGGACGGCGATCGAAAACGCCAAAGCCCGTCTGCTCTACCTGCCGTCCTACAGCCCCGATCTCAACCCGATCGAGCAATGGTTCGCCAAACTGAAGACCCTCTTGCGCAAGGCCGCGGCCCGAACCTTCGACACCCTAATCGACGCCATCGCCACCGCCCTCCAAACCTTCACCCCAGACGAATGCGCAAACTATCTCGCAAATTCAGGATATCGACGCCAATAATGAAAATGCTCTAGCGCACCATCCACCCGCTTGATCGGAATCGATGTTCCTGCCTGGGCGGCGTCGACCGTCGGCCCCAGGGTCGAGCACGTCAGCAGCACGCCGTCGCTCTCCTCGCCGAGGCGAACGACACGACGTCGCCGAATCCTTGATACCGCGGGTAAGGCCGCCGTTCCGTTCCGCCGACTGCAGGAGATAGGAGCGAACCGTATAATTCAGCGTGCAGCGGTCCGGCCCGAGAGCGCGCGCGGCCAATTCGAAGATCTCGATGTTGCTCTCGACGGTATGCAGGCAGGCGATGCGCATGGACGGAGCTCGCTGTTGAATGGTCCGATCCGGCTGAAGCCCCTTAACCTCAGTCATGATTTGACGGCGCCGATCGGCTTGTTCTTGCCGGGGTCGAAAGGAAACATCAGGCCTGCGGCGAGGAAGCCGCCGTCGACATTCAGAGTGTGGCCCGTAATGTAAGAGGCGTCGTCGGAGGCGAGGAAGACTGCCGCCGCCGCGATCTCCGAAGGTTCGCCATAGCGCCGCTGCGGGATGAGCCGGTGGTAGGCGTCGACCGTCTCCTGAGTGTGCATGCCCTTCCCGGTCTCGGTCAAGATTGGGCCCGGCGCGATTGCGTTGACGGTGATGCCGTAGTCAGCGAACTCCACCGCCATGATCTTGTTGAGAACCTCGAGGCCCGCTTTCGAAGCTCCGCAGGCGGAACGGCCGACACCGCCCTTCCGGCCGGAAAGAGAGACGATGTTGACGATTTTGCCGCCGTGGCCCTGCCGGATCATCTGCCTGGCGGCCTGCTGGCTGCACAGGAAGGCGCCAGTCAGATTGATCCGGATGATCCGCTCCCATTCCTCAAGTTCGATATCGACCACGAGGCGCGTCGCGCCAATCCCAGCGTTGTTGACGAGGATGTCGATCCGGCCCAGCTTGAGCACGGCCTGTTCGAAGAGCGCCCGCACCTGCGGGCTTGGCGACGTCCGCCTCGATGGCGATCGCCGCCTCGCCGATCTCGCGGGCCGTGGCGCGCGCGGTGTCCCTGTCGCGGTCGGTTATGACGACCCGGGCGCCTTCGCGAGCCATCCCTTCCGCGATCGCGCGGCCGATACCGCGGGCCGATCCGGTGATGACAGCCACCTTGCCGTTCAACTTCATGGTCCCATTCTCTGTTGGTGAAGCGTCAGACCCGTCCGGCCCTGGCCTGCAAGAAAAAGTCCGGGCCGCCGATCTGGCCGCCTTTGAGGATGAGTTCGCGTCCGTGCAGCTTGCGGCCGGGCGCGAGAGCGCGGCAGAGCGGCGCTCCGGGCGCCAGCGGCGCCGCCATTTCCAGCGCGTCAATTCCGCGAGAATCTTGACCGCGGCCGTCGACGTGTCGCCTCCGGCGATGACGAACCGTTCGAGCGGCGCGCGCTGAAGAACGGCGGCCAGAAGTTTGCCGGTCGCGCTGGCCAGCGCGCGGCCGCCCTCGATGCGAGCCTCCTCGGCGGATGCGCCCGCCGCCCTGTATCGATCGGCCAGCTCGTCCTCGCGCGGATCGCCTCGCCCAGTTGAACTGTAAATCACCACGCTTTCGCCCCGCTCCAGCAGCGCGGCGGCAGCCTCGACGACGGACGTGGCGTGCGCTCCTCGCGGACCCTCCGCGATGAGCGCAACGGGATCGAGCGGGACGTCGGCGAAACCGGCGCCGACAGCGGTCTTGATCTGCGCCCCCGTCGCCGGCGAGCAACTCCCTGATACGACGAGGATGTGCTCGACAGAACCGGCGGTCATGGCCGGCGCAGCGGGCAGGACGCCCTTCTCCGAACCCCACGCCGCGATCAGGGCGTATTCGACGCCTGACGATCCGATGACGAACAACGAACTCTCGGCGCGCCATTCGCTCCAGTAAAACGCCCACCCTGGGCTCCGCCGCTTCGTCGACGATGTCGATCATCAGGGCGTCCGGCTCGTCGGCGAGAGCCGCATCGAGAGCGGCGCAGGCGGCCGCCTCCGACCCGCTGATCGCCGGTGCGGCCAGCAGGGCGATGGCCTGTTTCGTCTGAGCTCCGATGTGGCGGCGCATGTCCGCCTCCTCCATCGGCGTCATCGGATGCACGCTCATGGTCGGGTGGCGATCAATCCGATGGACGCTGCCGTCGACGTTGTGCCGGGCGAACAGGGTGCCGAACAGCGAGTAGCGGCCGAGCCTCGGAGCGCCCACGACGATTGGGATTGAGCCGCGCCCAAGCGCCTGCCGAGCAAATTCATCACGCGGCCGAAGGAACCGATTGTTGGGGAAGAATCGAAGGTGGAGCAGACCTTGTAGTGCAAAATCGGAGCGCCGGTCTTGACAAGCGCGCCGAGCACATCGGGTATGACCTTGTCCATCTCGACCGGCGTCAGGGATCGGCTGTTTCCGGCGATGCCGACGGCCTGCAATCCCGGGAAGCGCGACAGCATCTCGGCCGAGGGAACATCGATGAAAAGCAGGCTCCTAGAGTCCCGCGGCCGCGAGACATTCGAGCGCGTCCGTGGAACCTGTGAAATCGTCGCCATAGAAGGCGATCAGGGGCGGCTCGGCCACGATCTCAGCTCTTCATCTTCGGCGCGAACAGAGCGAGCGCGTCGCGTAGCGCTGGCCGGGTCTCGGCGTAGCGTTCGAGAGGCGTCCCCGCGGCGGCGGCCTCCCAAGCCTCGACGAGGCTGCGCACGCCGGCTTTCGGGCCGCCGGGATGGCCGATGATTCCGCCGCCCGCGAGATAGATGAGGTCCGCGCTCTTGAGAGCCGCATAGGTGTCCGGGGCCTGCTCGGCCGATTGGCCCGACGAGAAGCGGGCATGATCGGTTTTATTCCGGCAAACGGCGTCATGCAGGCCCGGGCGGAGGCGATGACGCTGTTATCCGGCTCCCCAGAACTTGCTTCGGATGCCGTTGACGTGAAGCTGGTCGACGCCGGCGAGGCGCAAAGCTTCTGGTAGACGCGGAAGTCCATGCCCAGCAATGGCGCGCGGTTGAACATTCCGAAGCCGTTGCGGTGGCCGTGGATCGGCACCCCGGCGTGCCGTCGAAGCGCGGTCAGCGCCGCCGTCCGACCCAGTTGACACTGACCATTACGCATGTGCCGCCCTCTCCGACGACCAGATCGTGGTGGCGGCGCATGGCGTCCGCATCGTCGGAGATGTTAAAGGCCACCATGACCTTCCGGCCCATGCGGTCCGCGTGTCGATTGACGACCTTCATCACCGCCTTCACCCGCTGCTCGAGTGGGGCGTAGGGCGGATCGCCCATCAACTCGTCGTCCTTGATGAAATCGATGTCCGCTTCGCACAGCGTGTCGACCAGCGCCGCGGTGTCCTCGGGCGACAGGCCGATGCTCGGCTTGATGATGGTGCCGACCATCGGGCGGCGGTGCACCTTGGCGACCTCACGCGTCCCGAGGCGCCGAAGCCGGGTCCGGGGAAGCTCGCCGCGTAGTCCTCCGGCAGGTCGATGTCGAGGACGCGCAGCCCGGTCAGTTCGCCGAGCTCGAACAGGTTGCCGGCGACGGTCGCGTCGAGGTTCGGCAAATTGGGGCCGACGTTGTCGATTGGAAAGCTGACCTCCACGACGCCCCGGCGGTAGGGACCTGTCGCCTTCTTGCGACGCGCGAATGCGTTCGGCAGCGACGGCTCGGCGACCTCGGGCAAAGGCTCGATTCCGATGACGCGCGCCCGGGCTCGCTCCTTCAGTTCCTCGGTCTCGCCCGGCACTGTAATGAAGGTGCCGCAGGACTGCTCGCCCGCGATGATCTCCGCCGCCTTCTCCACCGGCTCATAGGTCTCGACGAGGTATCGGGCGGTGAAGTCGCGGCGTGGAGCCTTCCTCGCGCCGCCGCTTTCGCCGGCCATGTCAGGCCGCCCTGCAGGTGATGCAGCCATCCACGGGCAAACAGACGCCGGTGATGTAGTTGGCCTCGTCCGAGGCCAGGAACACCGCGGCGGCTGCGATGTCCCATCCGGTTCCCATCCGGCCCATCGGGCAAGCCTCGTTGCGCGCGCGAACCATCACTTCGATGTCGGCGTACTGACCGCCGATCTGCGATAGATCAGGGGGGTGTTCATCAGGCCGGGCATGATGACGTTCGCCCGAATTCCCTGTCGGGCGTATTGCATGGCGAGGCCCACGGTGAACTGATTCACACCGGCCTTCGCGGCATAATAGGCTGAATAGGGATAGCCCGTGTAGCGGATGGCCGCCATCGACGAGATGTTGATGATCACCCCCTTGCCTTGCCGGATCATCGCCGGCAGCGCATGCTTGCAGGCGAGGAATGCGCTCCTGAGGTTGACGTCGAGCACGGTGTCCCATTGCTCTTCGGAAGCTTCACGGGCCCGCCCATGATCGTGGTGCCCACATTGTTGTGAAGAACGTCGATCCGGCCATGTGCCGCCGAGCACCGCATCGACGACGCTCTTCACTTCGTCGAATCGACGACGTTGGCGGTGAATGTCGAGCAGCGACCACCCAGTTCCGCGATGATCGCTCTCGTTTCCTCGGCGGCCTTCGGTTCGCGGTCGACCGCGATCACGGTCGCCGCCTCACGCGCGTAGGCGACCGCTGTGGCCTTGCCGTTTTCCCCAACCCTCGCCGACGCTTCAGCTCCGAAGACAAGGATGACCTTGCCCTCGAGACGGTTGCGTCCAGACGGGATTTCGGCGTCCGACGCAGCGGCTGGCCTCAATGGAGTGCCCATGAAATTCTCCGGAAAGGCGGGGCCGACGGCGGCCCCCGCCATGATGTTTCGCTGCGAAGCCCCTAGTCCTCGCAGAACTCGAGCGGCCTGATCGGCGAACCCGATCCTTCCTTGATCTTGAGCGGCGTCGCGACGAACAGGCTGCGCAGGAAAGTTTGTCCAGGTTGGTCAGCATCTCGATGATAGGATCGATTGGAAGCGATGGGTGGTGTGGCCGGTCGTCTCGCCTCCCGCGCCATCGACCACGGCCATGTCGCAGGCCACGGTGTCGCAACCGATGGCGCGGATGCCGCGCTCCTTGAAATGAACGATGGCCAGCTCCGCAATGCCGGGAGCGTTCTTCACAAACCACGTGCTCTTGTGGTCGGTCCGCCAGAAGCGCTGCATCCAGCCGAAATTCACCAGCGCGATTTCCCCCGGGCCGACCTGCACGCCCTTATCCGCCTCGTACCTTGACCATGTCGAGCGTGAGCAGTTCGCCCGCCTGCAGCTCTTTGTCGGCGAAGTCGTAGAGCACGGCTGGCGCGATGAGCTTGTCGGCGGGGAACCTGTCAATCAAGGCGTCTGTCATCTCCGGGTGGAAATGGACAGGAGCGTCGACGTGCGTGCCCGTATGCTCGGAGATCATGAGAAGCTGGCAGTAATATCCGTCGCGCTCCGTCTCGTGGGCCTTGTCGATGACCAGCGGGGGATGCATGCCGGCCAATTGGGAATGCCGCGCTCAAGGGTTGGCGACAAGATCCACGACCCTATCTCCCTGAGCATGGCGCCCAGCCGGGCGGCCGCTCCGCTCTCGTTCGTGCCGATCTGCAGCGTACATGACGTTCTCCCTCATTGCGGTTTTGTGATGCGTCAGCCGGCGTCGGCTTGCCTTCCCCTGCTGCGCATGTCCGCATAGACTGCAAAGAGCAGCACGAGGCCGACTGTGATGGACTGGTAGGCCGAGGGCAGGTTCATCAGGCTCATGCCGTTGGCCAAGCTCTCCATCAGAACCGCTCCCAGAGCCGCGCCCAAAACGGTTCCCCGGCCGCCCATCAAACTCGTGCCGCCGATCACCGCCGCTGCGATGACGTTGAGCTCAAGCCCCACCTCGTGCGCCCGCGGCGCGCTGTGAGTCCGGCAACGAGCACCAGACCGGCGATGCCGTAGAGCAGGCCCATCCCGACCAGCACCAAAATGCCGTGGAGCCGAACATTGACCCCCGCCAACTCCGCCGCCTGCCGGTTGCCGCCGATCGCATAGAGGCGGCGGCCGAAGGCGGTGTAGCGCAGCACGAAGCTCGTCATCGCAATGACCGAGAGGACAATCGCCACTGGCAGGGGCAGGCCGCGATAGCTGACCACGGTCGCCACCGCGCCGATCAGCGCGACGGCGCCGAGAACGACCGGAACCCCGACGATCGAGGCGAACGAGGCCGGCATTCCCGCCGAGAGCCGCGCCTTCCATTCGCGAAACTGCAGCGCCGCGAAGGCAACCCACAGCGCCAGCGGCAAGAGGACGCTCCATAGGGTCGAGAGATTGGTATCGGAGATGACCAGCAGGCTCTCGTCGGGCGAGATCGTCTGGCTGTCGGTCAGCACGAGCGAGACGCCGCGGATCGCGAGTAAAGATCGACAGGGTCACGATGAATGCGGGGACGCCCAGCCATGCCGCCCAGAAGGCGTGCCAGGCACCAATCAGGAGGCCGACGGCCAGAACCGTAGCCACAGTCTCCCAGAAAGAGAACCCGTAGGTAGCGCTCACCATAGCCGCGATCACGGCGGCGAAAGATACCGTTGCGCCGATCGAAAGATCGATGAAGCCGGGGATCATCACCAAAACGACGCCTGCCGTAAGGATCGCCGTGATCGCCACCTGCCCGCTGAGATCTTTAAGATTCCGGGCGCTCAAAAAGATGCCAGCGGTCAAAATCCTGGAAAACAATCGCAACCAGGATCAGGATGCCGACGAGGCCGAAGGATCGCAGCTGCGCGC
>CAVOLE010000019.1:0-8552 GCA_963696665.1 uncultured Alphaproteobacteria bacterium | reverse complement strand
ACCGGCCGGATCGGGTGCGGCTGAGAGCCGCGGGCGCGCCGATGCGGCCTCTGCGCCGCGACCAGGGTTGGTGCGAGGATCCGTCGAGCCCGCGCTACAATCGGCCCGTCCGCCTTCCGGCGCGCGACTGCACGGACCGGATGTGGCGCGAGGACCATCTCTATGACGTGACCTTCGTGCTCGACCAGAATTTCTCACGCCGGGCAAAGGGGCGCGGCAGCGCGATCTTCTTCCATCTCGCGCGTGTTCACTTCACGCCGACCGCCGGCTGCGTCGCGATCTCCTCTGCCGATATGAGGAAACTCGCTCCCCGCCTCGCGCGCCACGCGGTCATGGCGATCGGGTAGGCGCGGCGCTGGAGATAGCGGAATCGACGCGGCACGGGTCGCTTTCCTATGATCGTGTGAGCCACCCTTCGAGGATTCACGCTTTGAGGCCCATCCGACTTGCCGCGCTCGTTTTTCTTTGCCTCGCTCCGACCGCGGTTTGTGCTGATCAAACGCCCCTGATTTCGCCCCTCGCCACCGCGCGTCCGGCTCACTGCTAAAGATGGGATGCATCGTCAGCCAGGAGGCGGCGGCCTCGCGGGTCGGGTTGGACATCTTGAAGCGCGGAGGCAACGCCGTCGATGCGGCGGTCGCGGTCGGCTTCGCGCTTGCCGTCACGCTTCCGCGCGCCGGCAACCTCGGCGGCGGCGGCTTCATGCTGATTTTATCGCGCCGACCTCAACCGAACGATCGCCATCGACTACCGCGAGAAACGCGCCGTCCGGGACGACCAAGGACGTGTTCTCCGACGCCAACGGCGAGGCCGATCCGTTCAAGTCGCGCTATTCCGGGCTCGCGATCGGCGTGCCGGGAACCGTCGCCGGCCTCGAGCTCCGCCTGGCGCAAATATGGCTCTGGGAATTCTTCTTTCGCTGGTCTCGATCGCTCCCGCGATCGCGCTCGCGCGCCAGGGCCTCACCGTCGACGACGGCGTCGCCGATTCCTTGCCGCTGGCGGCGAAGGCGCTTGCCAGATACCCTTCGTCAGCGCGCATTTATCTGCGACCGGACGGCAGCGTCCGGCAGACGGGCGATCACATCGCGCTCGACGATCTCGCCGCGACGCTCGAGACGATCGCCGCCAATGGCGCTCAGGGTGTCTACTCCGGCCCCGTGGCGCAAAAGATCGTCGAGGTGGTCAATGCGGCGGGCGGGCGAATGACGGTTGACGACCTCGCCAATTATCGCGCCGTCGAGCGTGAGCCAGTCCATGGGACTTATCGTGGTTATGAGGTCGTCTCGATGCCGCCGCCCTCGTCCGGCGGGGCGCACATTATCGAGATCCTCAACATTCTCGAAGGCTTCCCGCTGGCGGCGCAGGGGCTGAATTCCGCCGCCTCGCTGCACGAACTTGCGGAAGCGGAGAAGCTTGCCTACGCGGACCGCGCAGCTTGGCTCGGCGATCCCGACTTCATCAAGATCCCGCTTGCCGGCCTGACCTCCAAGCCATACGCGGAGCATTTGCGGTCGCTGATTGCGCTCGACCGGTCCCGTCCCGCGGCCGACATCCGCCCAGGCGAGCCCCAGCGCTATCAGAGCGATCAGACAACGCATTTCTCGATTGTCGATGAGGCCGGCGACGCGGTCGCCAACACCTACACACTCAACCTTCCCTATGGGTCCGGCTTGGTTGCGGATGGGACTCGGGTGTTGCTCAACGACGAGCTCGACGACTTCGCCGCCAAGCCCGGCGCCGCCAACGTCTATGGACTCATGGGCGGCGACGCCAATGCGCCGGACCTATGAAGCGGCCCCTCTCATCCATGAGCCCGACGCTCGTCTTCAAAGACGGCAAGCTCCTGATGGCGACCGGCAGCCCCGGCGGCTCAACCATCATTTCGACGGTGCTGCAGATCATTCTCAACGTGGTCGATCATGGCCTCAACGTGGCTGAAGCCGAGAACGCGCCGCGCGCCCACGACCAGCTCTGGCCCGACGAATTGCGCATCGAGCGCGGCATCTCGCCAGACACGATCCGCCTGCTCGAGGCGATGGGACACAAGGTCGTGGTGCGCAACGCGATGGGCTCGGCCAACACGATCGTGCGGACCTCCGACGGCGAACTTGAGGGCGCGTCAGATTTACGCCAAAGGGGAACCTTGGCGGTCGGTTATTGAGCGGCGACGCCCGTGCGGAGGGGAAATAAACCCATGGTGCTGAACGTCGGCGTCGTCGGAGTTGGGAAGATCGGGCAGGAACATATTCGCCGGCTGACCGAGACGCTTGCAGGCGCGCGTGTGGTCGCGGTCAGCGACGCCGACGCTGCCCGGGCGGATGAGGTTGCGGCGAGGGTTCTCGGGGCGAAGGCTTATCCGACCGGCGAGGAGCTTATCGTGGCGAAGGAGGTTGATGCGGTCATCGTCACATCCTGGGGAGATACGCACGCGAATTATGTGATCGCGGGGATCCGGGCGGGCAAACCGGTCTTCTGCGAGAAGCCGATGGCGACGACGAAGCGGATTGTTCAGCGATCCTCGATGCGGAAGCCGCGTTCGGCAGGCGGCTCGTCCAAATCGGGTTCATGCGCCGTTTCGACGCGCAATATCGGGCAATGAAGGAGGCGGTTCAGAAAGGCGCGATCGGAGCGCCGCTGATGTTTCACAGCGTCCATCGCAACGCCTTCTCTCCCGGCCATTTCAAGGCGATGATGGCGATCACCGATACGGCGGTGCACGACATCGACATCGCGAGATTCGTGCTGGACGACGAGCCTGTCGCGATCGCAGTCAAGGCGCCGCGCGGGAACAGCCGCGCCGGCGGGATCGCCGACCCGTTGTTTACGCTCATGGACATGCGCTCGGGCGCGCTGGTGACGATCGAGACCTCCGTTCACGTCGCCTATGGCTACGACATTCGGGGCGAAGTGATCGGCGAAACCGGAACGGTGAGCCTCGCCGAGCAAAACGAAGTCGTTCTCAAGCGGAATGGGGCCTTTTCGGGTCGCGTGTTCGCCGACTGGCCGGAACGGTTCGGCCCGGCCTTCGACGCCGAATTCCGCGCCTGGATCAGCGCGGCCGCCAAGGGCGGCGCCGCAGGTCCGAGCGCGTGGGATGGCTATGTCGCAACCGCCGCCACGCTCGCCGGCGTGAAAGCGCTCGCGAGCGGCGCGCGGGAGCCAATCAAGTTGCGTGAGAAGCCGGCGATATATGCATGATTGCGACGGGGGCGCCGTGACGCGCGTCATGCGGCCAGCGCTCTCGGTTTAACGCAGAATTATCGCGGCTTTGGCAGGCTTAGGCGATGTCCTTCGCCTTGCCGTTTGCGCGATCCGCGAGCAACGACCTGTCCGAGACCCGGCTTGCGGGTCTCGGCCTAGCGGCAGTCGCCCTCTCTCTGTTCACGCTCGCGGCCTTCGCGCCCCAAGTGCTTGGCGACGGCGACACGTGGTCACATGTGGCGACGGGCGAATGGATCATCGCCCATGGGGCCGCGCCGCGCGCCGATCCGTTCAGCCATTCGATGTCGGGCGCGCCGTGGACGGCGCATGAATGGCTGTCGGAAGTTCTTCTGGCCCTCGCCTTCCGCGTCGGCGGATGGAGCGGCGTTGTGCTCATGACCGGCGTCGCCGTGGCGCTCGCAGCGCTGATCGTCGGATTGAGCGCCGCGCGTGAACTCCGCGGCGCGCCGCTCGTCGCAACTGTCGCGATCGGCCTTTCGCTCGTGACCGCGAACCTGCTCGCGCGGCCGCATGTTCTGGCTCTCCCGCTTGCCGCCGCCTGGACCGCCGGGCTCATCGCGGCGCGCGATCGCGGCCGGGCGCCTCCGCTTGCGCTTGCTCTGTTCATGATTGCATGGGCGAACATGCACGGCGGATTCACTTTCGGGCTCATGTTGATCGGGCCCTTCGCACTCGAGGCGGTGACGGAGGCGCCAGTCGGCGCGCGTTTCCTAGCCGCGCGGCCGTGGGCGACGTTCGCTCTCGTTGCGCTCGTCGCCGCGCTCATCAATCCGTATGGGGTCGACGTCCTCTTCCTTCCGTTTCGGCTGATGTCGGTCGAGAACCTGTCGCGCATCAGCGAATGGCGACCTCAGGACTTCAGCCACATCGGAACGATGGAGCTGGCGCTTCTGACGCTGCTGGGGTTTGCTTAGACTCGGCCGTTCGCCATGCCGCCGATCCGCGTCGCGCTCATCGTCGCGCTCGTCGCCATGGCGCTCCACCATTGCCGTCATCAGATGCTGCTCGGGATCCTCGCGCCAATGCTGTTGGCGCGTCCGATCGCGACGGCGATCCGCGCCGAGGGTCCCGGCGAAGAGTGGCGGCAAATCGCTCGCGTCGCTCTGCCGGCGACCATCGCCGCGGCGTTGGCGATCGGCGGCGCGCGGCTCCTCATGCCGATCGAGCCGACCGACGGGACCGCCGCGCCGATTTCAGCCTTACGCGCGGTCCCGCCGGAATTGAGGCGAATGCCCGTGCTCAACGACTATGCGTTCGGCGGCTTTCTCATTTTCGAGCATGTCCGGCCGTTTATCGACGCCCGCGTGGAGCTCTACGGTGACAAGATGATGAGCCTGTACGATAAGCTCCGCGGCGGCGATCGCGAAGCGGTCGAGAGCGCGCTCAAGCGCTATAAGATCGACTGGACCATCTTCGCTCCGGGCGATCGGATTGTCGCGGTGCTTGACCGCGAACCTGGCTGGCGGCGCCTCTATGCTGACGCAACCGCGGTTGTCCATGTTCGGGACGCGGGGCCTGAGACTCAGGGTCTGAGAGGAGACTGAGGGCGGCCGACGCCCTTCGCTGGCTTCCGACCTCTTTCAGGGCAGGGCGCCGCGCGCAATGAGCTCGCTCTCCAGGTCGACGCCAGGGCGATAATGGATCGCCGGCATGCCGAGCGCCTCCGAAGCGCGCACGTTGGCGGGCGAGTTGTCGATGAACAGGAGTTCGCTTGGCCGCCGTCCGGCGCGCTCGAACAGGATTTCATAGATACCCGCGTCCGGCTTGACGACGCCGACATGGCCGGAAATCACGCGGTCGTCGAATTCGCTCAGGAAATCGTGCTTGCGCTCGGCAAGCGCGAAGGTTTCGTGAGCGAAATTGCTGAGCGCATAAACCGGCTTGCCGGACGCGCGCAACCGGCGCAGCAGTGCGACATTCTCCTCGATCGGTTCGCCAAGCGTCTCGATCCAGCGTTCGTGGAACATATGGATTTCCTTGGCGAATTCGGGAAAGCTTTTAGCCCGCAGGGCGACCGCGGCGCCGAAGTCCTTGGCGACATCGGTGTGCGAAACAAAGTCCGTGCCCAACGCGGTCGCGAGGAAGCGCTCCATCCGTTCCTCATCGTCAAAGACCTTGCGGTAGAGGTAGCGTCGATCCCAACGCACCAGAACGTTGCCGATGTCAAAGACGACGATCATCACGGATCCCTTTGCAGCGCGTCCGAGACGGCGAGAATAGCACTCGCGCGTGGAGCGGCGGTCGCAAGCGGAGCGACATCGTCAGAAATCTGTCAGCCACTCTCTCTCTGGGGCGCTGGCAGACGTGAACGACTCAGCCGGCAGACGTGAAACGACTCAGTTGCGTTGGTTGGCTTGCGCCTTGTTCTCTGCGTCTGATATTCTGGCCATCGATGGCCAGAATCCAAGGACTGCCTCCGTGGGCGTGTATTCAATCGCCGAAGCGAAAGACAAATTTTCAAGCCTCGTGAAGCAGGCGGAGGAGGGCGAAGTCGCCATCACCCGCCACGGAGAGGTCGTCGCCTATCTGCACTCAGCGCAGAAGCGCCCGCATCGGCAGCCTAGCCACGCGCTCGTCGCGAAAATCGTCGAGCGCGCAAAAACTCGGCCAAGGTCAGGTGAAACCGCCGTCGACATTGTCCGCCGGATGCGAGACGGCGAGCGGGATTGAAGGGCGTTGGCATGTCTGTTTATTCGATCGCCCAGGCGAAGGATCATCTCTCGAAGCTCATCGACGAGGCGCTCGCTGGCGAAGAAGTGATTATCACCCGACATGGCAAGCCGGTGGTTGAGTTGCGACCAGCGCGGTCGGTAGGCGCGGGCCGCCC
This sequence comes from uncultured Alphaproteobacteria bacterium, assembly GCA_963696665.1. Lineage (GTDB taxonomy): Bacteria > Pseudomonadota > Alphaproteobacteria > Rhizobiales > Beijerinckiaceae > Roseiarcus. Next base: position 2,501 of record CAVOLE010000019.1, on the reverse strand, counting down.
CTCTCCGGAGCTGATCGACAGGATCGCCGCACGTGCGAAGACCCTGCCTCCGCTTGGCGAGGACGCCGTCGACATCATCCGCCGGATGCGCGACGACTATCCGTGACGACGTATGTCGACACGTCAATTCTCGCCGCAGCCATTTTTGAAGAGCCGAGGTCTGCGGCTGCGCGCGACTGGTTCCGGCGGATGAGTGAGCACGTCATCGTCAGCCAGCTCGCCGGACTCGAGTTTGCGGCTGTCGTTTCTCGAGCTCTGCGCACAAGACGCTTCGACAACGATGCGGCCGCCAGAGCGCTCATGAGTTTTGACGAACTTCGCGCCGCTTCACTACCTCTGCATCATGGCCGGAGCGATTTTGAGCTTGCCGAGCGTATCGTGCGCGATTTCTCGACCAAGCTGGCGGCGGCGGATGCGTTGCATCTGGCGAGCGCGAAAAATGCCGGAGCAACGCTGGCGACTCTAGACGCGCGGCTCGCCGAGGCCGCGCGGGGGCAAGGGGTCGCGCTGGCGGACCTAAGCTAGGCGGGAAGTCGCAGGTGCAGGCGCTTGTCTCGCGTTCGCTTGCCTCGGGTGGTCCTTCTCGCCTCAGATCGTGTTCGACTTCATCTGGTCGGCGATGTAGTCCGCCTGACGGATCGCCAGCGTCACGATCGTCAAGGTCGGGTTCTCGGCGCCGCCGGTGGTGAACTGGCTGCCGTCCGAGACGAACAGGTTCTTGATGTCGTGCGTCTGGCCGTGACTGTTGACCACGCCGTCGCGCGCATTGGCGCTCATCCGGTTCGTGCCGAGATTATGGGTCGAAGGATAGGGCGGGGTTGGGAAGGTGCGCGTCGCGCCCACCGCCTCATACATCGCCTTGCCCTGCCCATAGGCATGGTTGCGCATCGCCACGTCGTTCGGGTGGTCGTCGAAATGGACGTCCACGACCGGCAGACCCCATTTGTCCTTCTGGTCGCTCAGCGTGATGCGGTTCGTTTCCTGGGGCATGTCCTCGCCGACAATCCACATGCCCGCCATATTCGAATAGCCGTCGATCGCGGTCGTGAATTCGCGGCCCCACGCGCCGGGATTGAGGAAGGCGGCCATGAAGGGAAGGCCGAGAGAAAGCGTCTCCAGTTCGTAGCCGCCGACGAAACCGCGGCTCGGGTCGTTTCGCGCTTCGTCCCGCACGATGCCAGCCATCGTCGTGCCGCGATACATGTGCACCGGCTGCTCGAAGACGGCGTAGACCGATCCGGTCGTGTGACGCATATAGTTGCGGCCGACCTGGCCCGACGAATTGGCGAGCCCGTCGGGAAACTTTGACGAAGCGGAGTTGAGCAGGAGACGAGGGCTTTCCAGAGAATTTCCTGCGACCGCGACGATGCGCGCCTTCTGTCGCTGCAGTTTGCCGTCCGCGTCGAAATAGGTGACGCCGGTCACCTTGCCTGATGCGTCGTGCTCGATCTGCGCGACATGCAACTCCGGGCGAACCTCCATGTTTCCGGTCGCTTCGCCCTTCGGGATCTCGGTGTAGAGCGTCGACCATTTCGCGCCCCACTTGCATCCTTGGAAGCAGAAGCCGGTTTGGCGGCAGGCGACGCGCCCATCGCCGGGGGTGGAATTGATCGCCATCCGCCCGGTGTGACATTCCTTATAGCCAAGCTTGTCGGCGCCGGCCTTGAAGACCTTGAAGTTGTTGTTGCCAGGCAAGCCGGGTCTGTCGCCCGTACGGGTGACGCGCATCTTGTCTTCGGCCTTGGCGTAATCGGGCTCAAGATCCGCGAGGGTGATCGGCCAGTCGAGAAGATTGGCGCCGGGGACATGGCCGTAGACCGAGGCTTCCTTGAACTCGCGCTCCTGGAAGCGGAGCGACGCGCCCGCCCAGTAAGTCGTCGTTCCACCGACCGTCTTCACGATCCAGGCTGGCAGGTTTGGGAAGTCCTTGTGAACGCGCCAGCTGCCCGAGGTCGTACGCATGTCCTTCCATGCGAGCTGGGTGAAGCTGTCCCATTCGTCGTTGATGAAATCGGAATAGTCCCAAGCGTTTGCCTGCTTCCAGCACGACGACTTTTACGCCCTTTTGCGCCAGCTCGTTGCCCAGGCGTTCCGCCGCCCGCGCCTGATCCAACGATGACGACGACGTTGTCGTCGCTCTGATCGAATTTCGCTGCCATGTCCGTTTCCTCGCGTGAATGGGGCCTTGTTGGTGTCTTCAGAGCCAGCTGATGTCATCGAAGCCGCGCTCGATATAGCCTCCCTTGGAGAAGAACTCGCCCTCGTATCCAAAGATCGGCCAGACCTCTTTCTGGTTGTAGAGCGATACGATCAGGCCGGAGCGGATCGTCTCGAACGTCGGATTCGCGCTCTGGCTCTTGAGGATTGCAACGCGGTCGGCCTCCCAGGGAAGACCGACATAGCCGCCCGCGCCTGCAGCGCCGTCGAGCGCGGCGACGAACCCCTCGATCTCAGCTTTCATCTCAGGGTTGCCCGCGGCCTTTTCGTCGTAGCCCTTCATT
>CAVOLE010000018.1:0-43144 GCA_963696665.1 uncultured Alphaproteobacteria bacterium | reverse complement strand
CCCTTTTCCTTCCCGAAGGACATCGATCGCATCCAGGAAGATGCAGACGAACCGTACGGCCGGGTTCTTTGTCACCTCCGGGTTCAAGGGACCTTCGATTGGCGCTTCGTGCGCTGGGTCGCGCTCGATCGCCTTGCGATAAAAGCGCCATGTCGCGTGGCCGAGCACGGGCATGACGACAGCCAAGCCGAAGAACAGCGGCAGCGAGCCGAGGACCAGCGCCGCCGCGACGATCAGACCCCAAAGCGCAACGGCGAGCGGATTGGCCTGCGTCACGCGTAACGAAGTCTCGAGCGCCGGCACGAGGCCGAGGTCACGATCGAGCATCAGCGGGAATGAGACGACGCTGATCGCAAGCGCAACCGCGGCGAAGCAGAAGCCGACCAGCATGCCGACGGCGATCAACGTCCCGCCGCGACCCGTGCTCAGGACGTCGCGAAAGAATGAGGTCGCGGAGGCGGGCGGACTAGGCCCATAGATCCAGACATAGATGAGCTCAGCGGCGAAGATCCAGGCGGCGAAGATCGCAAGCAGCATGAGGCCGAATGCGAGAATCGACGGCAGCGCCGGCGAGCGAAGCACCGTGAAGGCGTCGCGCCCTCTGACGGAAAGCCCGCGTTCGCGCCGGCGGCTCATCTCGTAGAGACCGATGGCGACGAACGGCCCAATCAGGGCAAACCCGGCGGCGAGCGGAAACGCGAGGTGCAGCGCGTTGCCGAATGAGGTCATCGCGAAAAGCGCAATTCCCGCGACGGCGTAGAACAGGCCGACGAACACCGGATAGGTGGGCATCGCGAAGAAATCGTCGACCCCCTCCTTGAGCGCGGAGAAGCAGTCATCCCCGCTGAGACGCCGCACTCGTGGGGTCGCGACAACGGCCTCTGGTCCGAAATACACGTGGAAAGCGGAAGTCATGAGGGATCCTCCTTCATGTCGACTGTGCCGACCGAGATTTCGGGCGTCAGCCAGGAGGACCGTACGTCGCGAAATCTCGCGCCGACTGATTGATCCGAACATACGCTCAATCGCGAAATTTGTCACTTCCGATCGGAAAGGGAGCGAGCGGGCGCTCTCACCCGGCGGGCGCCTGTTTCGCCTTTGCGGTCGGCGCGCGCCGGGACCCGACCGTCTTTGTGAGAGCAATGATCACGGCGAGCGTCAAAACATAGACAACGACCTGCAGCATGGAGGGCTGGTCCGAATAGCCGATCAGCGTGTGCAGCACGCGCCCGAACAGGCTCGTATCCGAGAGGATGGCGGAGGTGTCCCAGGCGGTCTGGCTCAGCATCGTGAAAACGCCGGCCTGCTGCAGGAAAAGCATCGCCTGCGCCGCGAGACCTGCGGCGAGCAGGCTGATAAGCGCGGTCGTGACTTGGAACAGGCGCCGCTGCGGGATCGCGACGAGACCGAGATAGGTCAGCGCCGTCACGCCGACGCCGGCGGCAAGCCCAAGAAGCGAGCCGATCACGAGCTCGATGGCCGTTGAGCCTCCGGCCGCGACCAGGCCATACATGAAGAGCGCAACCTCGGAGCCTTCACGCATCACCGCGACGGCGCAGACGACGCCAAGCGCGAAGATCGATTGCGAGCCCGATCGCACGGCTTCGCCGACCCGCTTGACGTCGACGGCGAGTTCGCGGCCATGGCTCGCCATCCACACGTTGTGCCAGGTCAGCATCACGACGGCGATAAGAAGGATCGAGGCGTTGAAGATCTCCTGGCCGATCCCCGCCAGGGCCTCGCCGATCGCCCCTGCAAAAGCCGCCACGAGCGACGCGCCGACGACGCCAGCCAGGACGCCCGCTGAGATCGCGAGCCGGCTGCCAGCGAGACCCTTCGTCACCGCCAGCACGACGCCGACGATCAGTCCGGCTTCGATGACCTCGCGGAAAACAATGATGAGCGCGCCAAGCATCCTCAGGCCTTAAATGTCGCGCTTAGGCAAGCCGATCATTGCGCCACCAAAAACCCTTCGGTCGTGGATTTGTGGTAGTCGTCGAAAAAGCGGTAGCGGCCCGCAGGCAGCGCTCGCACCTGCACGCTGATCTTGCCGCCGCCCGGCACAACTTTTTCGACTCGTAGCGACTTGCTTTCGAATTCCGCGGGCGTCTTATCCTGGTTCTGCACTTCGATCACGATCGGCTTGCCCGCAGGCGCGGTTGGCTCGGCGGGCGAGAATTTATGATCCTTCAGCGTCACGCTTATTTTCGTGGGCTCCTGCGCGACGGCGAGAGGGGCGCCCATCCCGATGGCGATCGCCAGGACGAAACCCACCGCTGAAGCAGCCCGCATGTTTGTCACTTTTGCTCTCCTTTCGCTGCGAGAAACGCGGCTGCGCACTTCTGTTCCTCGGGTCAACGCCGAAGTTTCCATCCACCGGATGGCGACCCGCAACAGATTGCCTCGCCGCCACTACGATGTGGTCGCTGAGCGGAATGTGAAACCGCCAGCCAGCCGGACAGCTAACACTCGAACATTTCCTGCCAAAGGCGCCCGCCAGAAATTGAAATGATTTCAATTTGGAATCATTCCAATTGGAGCGGCTGGTGATTCCCAGCCACCTTGCCCTGAGGAGCGCCGAAGGCGCGTCTCGAAGGGCGCTCCCATGCGCATTGATGGCGCCGGGCGCTGGAGCATGCTTCGAGACGCCGCGCTTTTCGCGCGGCTCCTCAGCATGAGGTCGCTGGGACGCCGCCGTTCCGGAGCCCGACCTTGGCAGTTACATTCGCCGGCGACTGTTTCGCGAGGCAGCGGCCGGGTCTCGCGCGAAATTTGTTAGCCCCAGAGCGAAAAAACCCTTGCGCCGAGGCGCGATTCGCACAAATAGTCATCTTGCCCAATACGCACGTGCCTGTGGTCGTGTGTCGGTCGGCGGGGATCTGGACAAGAGGCCAGTTAACCGCCCTTGGAAGACCGGCAGCCGGAGGCGAACCGGCGTACCCCGCCCAACGGGGGACGCGACTTGAAGCAACGACGGACCGGGCTTTTTTGGTCTCTGTCGGCCCTCCAAAGGTCGGCGCCCAAAGAGGCTTGTCTATCTTGCCGGGCGTGCGGACGGGATTTTTCTCGTCCAAACGATGGCTTTGATCGCTTAAGGCTCACTGGCCTTTGGCGCGTCTTGGCCACGGCGTAGCCGCTGACCGCTCACAAGCGGTCTGTCGATGGCTTTCTCAGAGCCCATCGGCGGATTCGCATGAAGCGGTCGCGTCGGCGGGTCAACGACTGCGCATCGCGTCTCCAACGCGCGGGGCGCGCAAGTCGCATCGCCGGCGAATCCTTCATGTTTCCACGCGCGGAGCGATCCCGCGCGCTTGGGGGATGCCGCCTATGACGGACCGTATCAAGGACTTCCTCGCCCGCAACCATGACGACGGCCCGCGACTGGTCGTCGATCTCGATGTCGTGCGCGAGAATTATCTGGGCTTCGCCAGCGCCCTGCCGGACACGCGCGTGTTCTATGCAGTCAAGGCGAATCCGGCGCCTGGAATTCTTGATCTCTTGGCTCGGCTCGGCTCGTGCTTCGACACGGCCTCGGTCGGCGAGATCGAGCAGGCGCTGGCCGCCGGCGCGACGTCCGACCGCATCAGCTTCGGCAGCACGATCAAGAAGGAGAAGGACATCGCGCGCGCTTATGCGCTCGGGGTCCGCCTTTTTGCCGTGGATTGCGTGGCCGAGGTTGAAAAGATCGCGCGCGCCGCGCCGGGAGCGAAGGTGTTCTGCCGCATCCTCTGCGACGGCGCGGGCGCGGAATGGCCGCTGTCGCGCAAGTTCGGCTGTGCGCCGGACATGGCGGCGAATGTGCTCGAGCGCGCGCACGCGCTTGGACTTGTGGCGCACGGACTCTCATTCCATGTCGGCTCGCAGCAGCCCAATCCGCGCACATGGGACGGGGCTCTGAAGGTCTCCGCCGCGATCTTCCGCGACCTTGCCGAGCGAGGCGTCCAGCTCGCCATGATCAATCTCGGAGGCGGCTTTCCGACCCGCTATTTGAAGGACGTGCCCTCGATCAAGACCTACGGGCAAACGATTTTCCGGGCGCTGCGCCGACACTTCGGCAACCAGATTCCGGAGACGATCATCGAGCCCGGCCGAGGCATGGTCGGCAACGCCGGGATCATCGAGGCCGAGGTGGTGCTGATCTCGAAGAAGTCGAGCGAGGATAAGCAGCGCTGGGTCTATCTCGACATTGGCAGGTTCAACGGCCTTGCCGAAACGCAGGACGAGATGATCCGCTATCCGATCCGCACGGAATACGACGACGATCCGCTTGGCCCTTGTGTCGTCGCAGGGCCGAGCTGCGACTTGGTCGACGTCCTGTACGAGAAGGAGCCCTACCTGCTGCCGGTTTCGCTCGAGATCGGCGCCAAGGTCATGATCGAGGGAACGGGCGCCTATACGACGACCTATTCCTCGGTCGGCTTCAACGGCTTCCCGCCGCTCAAGTCTTATGTGATCTAGCCTCGTCGGAATGTAGACGCGGTCCATAGCCCGTCGAAGACGGGCGTCCTTCGGAACGCCCGCGCTCGAGCCGAGCGCGGCTACAATCGGCGGCTATAACTCCGGCTTCGATCGGTCGACGCGGTGCAGTCACCGAAGCGGCTGGACGGCGGCAGACTGCGTTCCGCCAATCAAATCCGGTTGAGTTGCGGTTATTGGCGGGACCGGCGCCCTTCGGTCGACTATGAGTCCCATTCGCTAGTCGCCCGATTCGCTCCCGATAGAGAAACCTCGAGCGTCCTTTGCCGCCACAACGAGGCTTCTTTGACCACGGACGCCGACCGCTCCTCTTTTTTTCTCGCGCTTGTCGCCGTCGACATCTTTGTTGGCCTCGCCGACTCGATCTCGCTTCCCTACATGGTGCTCTTTTTCGTCGATCAGGCGGGCTTCAGCCCGCTTTCGCTGAGCGCGGTCCTCACCGCAAGGGCGCTCGCCAGCATCGTGTTCAGCATGGCGTTTGGCGCCTGGATCGACAAACGAACGAGCGTCGCGCCGCTTCGTCTCGCGCTCGCTGGATCCGCCGTCGGCTACGCTCTGCTCGGGCTCACGACCGATTTCGTCGCCCTCATCGTCATCTCCGCGCTCCCGATCGCAATCGGCGCGGCCGCGTTCTCCCAGTCGATCGCTCTCGCCAAGCGAAACTTCAGTCAGTCAAGCCCGCACACGCTCAATCGCGCCATCGGGGTCCTGCGCGCAAGCTGGTCGCTGGCGTGGGCCATCGGGCCCGCGGTCGGCGCCGTGCTCGTCGGGACGGCGGGCTTTCGGGGCGCCTTCTTCGCTAGCGCCGTCTCGGGCGCGATCGCTCTCGCCACTCTCGCTTTTGTCCGCTCAAGGGTGGTTCTCACAGATGTTGGCCACGCCCATTGGCCGAAGCCCGCGAATGGAGGTCCAGCGATCGCGCTCGCTTTCGCGGCGCTTGCCTTGTTCAACACCGCCATGTTCCTAGGATCGATCCCGCTTCCCATCGTGCTCACGACGTCGCTGGGAGGCGTTGAAAGCGACGTCGGCATCACGATGAGCTTGTGCGCCGCTTTGGAAATCGTCGTCATGGGAGCGCTCATCTGGAAGCCGCTCCAGCGCGGAGAGCGCACGGCGATTGTCGCAGGCTTTGCCGCCTTCATCGTCTATTTTGTCGCGCTGACGCTCGCGCGTTCGGTCGGCGCGGTCTTCTGGGCGCAGATTCCACGGGCGATCGGCATCGGTCTCGTCACCTATCTCGGGATCAGTTTCCTCCACTCGCTCATGCCGCACCGCGCTGGCGCCGCGGCGGCGCTCTTTTCCAACTCCGGTCAACTCGGGTCCGTGCTCGCCGCGCTCAGCGTCGGCGGTTTGGCGAAGGCGTTCGGCTACGCCTCCATCTTTGGCGTATGCGCTTTTCTCAGCGCCGCGGGACTCGCTCTCGTTTGCGTGACGCCGCCCGAGCCGGATTGAGCACAGGGCCCCGTCATCCAACTGTCATCAGGCCATCCGACTCTTGGCGGGCATCGCGACGCCGGCCCTCACAATCGCTCTTTGGGAAAACCACGCATATGAAACGCATGCTTCGCGGCGCGACTGCCTTGACCGTCGTCGCTGCCCTCACTCAGCCCGCTCTCACCGCATCGCTTCCTTTGGTTACGACCCAACCCGACCGACCGGCGGACGTAGCGCCCTATTTCGTCCCCGACACCGACTCCCGTTGGAGCAGTTCAGAATGGTCCGCCGAGGACATCGCGGCGCTCAAGCAAAAGATCAAATACGTATTCGTCATCTTCAACGAGAACCGCTCGTTCGACCACGAATATGGCACGCTTCCCGGCGTCAACGGCCTCTATTCCGACGGCAAGAACCCCCGCGCGGCCGCCGACACGCCGGGCTTTACCCAAAGCTACCTCGATACGAACACCGGCGAGACGGTGACCGTCCAACCGTTCCGCGTCGGGCCTGAGCAGAATTCGACCATCAAGGACTCGACCGACCATTCCCATAAGGGCCTTGCCGCCAAGCTCGACGTGCAGAACGGGCTAGCAAAAATGGACAAGTTCGCTGAAGTCGAGTGGCGCAAATATGCGCGCGCTGGCGGCGCCGCGCGCGAAGCGATGGGCAAGCAGTTCGCGCGCCTCGTCATGGCGCATATCGACTGCGACACCATCCCCTTCTTCTGGCGCTACGCTACGCGCTTCACCATCTTCGACAACAATTTCGCCACCGAAGACACGCCGTCAACGCCAAACGCGGTCGCGGTCATCGGCGGCCAATCGGGCGAGACCCAGTGGGTGAAGCACCCGAGCGAGACGCAGGACGCCGCACAGGACGGCTTCACCGGACCGATCAGCGGCGCGATCAACGGCAAGACCTATTCGGGAACGGCGACCACGCAAGGCCCGCCTTTGGTCAACGACCCGCAGCCCTGGTGGGGCTCCGAGTTCGATGACACGGTCGCTGGCCGCGAACCCGCCGGGTCGCCGAAGGAATGGTACAATTCGGACGACATCGCCTCCAACCTCACCTTCGCGACGCTGCCCCTCACATTCATGGGAGGGTGGATCAATTGGTTCACCGACCAGGACCGCAACCCGACCTTCGACCTGCCCGACGTGTCAAAGGACATTCCATACATCAGCGCGCTTGGGCATGAGCCGGTGCAATGGCGATGGTACCAGAACGGCTACGACCACGAGCCGACTGACATGGGGGCCGAAGCCTCCCACGAGAACTACGTCAGCCATCACAACGGCGCGCAATATTTCGGCTATATCGCCAACAATCCGGCCGAAGAGACCAATCTGCGCGGCGAAGGCGACTTCTTCTCCGACATGAAGAAGAACGTATTGCCCCGCACGGGCGGCGTCTTCTATATCCGCGGCGGCTATTACAACCTGGACTATCCGAAACAGTCGGCCGTCATCCAGAATCCGAACTACCCAAACAAGAACGGCCTCACACCAACGGAGCTCGCGGCGATCAAGACTGCCAAGTCCGGCGACGACGACCATCCGAGCTATTCCGACAGCCAGCTCACAGAGGCCATGGCTGCGCGCGTCATCAACGCGATTGCCGCAAATAAAGACATCTGGGAACACAGCACGATCGTCATCACCTATGACGAATCCGACGGCCTTTACGATCACGTCCCGCCGCGGATTCTGAAGCTACGGTCCCGATCGGTTGGCTATTGCTCGGGGAATCCGGATTCCGCTTTTGCTCATCTCGCCTTACGCGCGCGTCCACGCCGTTTCGCACGCCGAGGGCGACCACAACGCGATCATCGAGACGATCAACGCGCTTTTCGGCCTTCCGGCTTTAGCCAGCCTGCCCGACGAAAGGGAGGCGCTTCAGGCCGGCGATTCGCCCAGGTTCAACGCCTTCGGGCCGCCCGGCTTCGAGCAGAAATATCTCGGGCCGCGCGATGAGGAATCGGCCGCGACCGCAAGCCTCTTGTCCGGCTTCGACAAGGCGCGGATCACCGGCGCGCTGCCGCCGCTGCCCGGTTCCTACGCGACGATCCCAGAGGCCGACATTGACTCGTTTCCGCATTACGGCGGCAAGGGCTGCGCGGCGATCGGGGTCACGCCCGAGGACGTGCGGCAGAACATCCCGAACGTGATTCCGGACGGGTTCAATTCCTTGCCCGCAACGCTGCCGGCGTACAATTGAGCGCCGAACGGCTGCGAAAACCTTATTTTGAGGAGATCGCAAAGCGGGCGTCTCGAAGGACGGCTCCAGTGTGGACCCTTGGGGTCGCAATCGCGCTCGCCTTTTGTTCTCTCGCCCATGCCGGCCCGATCATCGATCGCATCAAGTCCTCAGGCGCCATTCGCTGTGGCGGCGTCCCGCGCCCTGGACTGGTCAGCCAGTCGCCTGACGAGGCGCCCTCCGGCCTCTATCTCGATCTTTGCCGCGCGATCGGCGCGGCGGTGCTTGGACCGCAAGGCAAAATCGAGTTCCACCTTTATGATTCCGACGCCGCATTCGCGCGCGTCGCCAACGGCGCCGACGATCTTTTCTTCCTCGATGGCTCCGAGATCGCCGATCATCGCCTCGCCGGCGCTGCGACGCTTGGGCCCGCCGTCTATTTCGTCGCCACTGCGGCCATGGTCCATGGCGAGTCAGCCGTCCGGCAATTGAGCGACCTCGCCGGCAAATCCATCTGCTTCTACCAGGGCGACGACGCACACTTGACGCTTGAAGCGTCGATGGCGGCGCGGCGTCTCGATTTTGCCCGCATGGGTTACCTGGAATATGGCGAGCTGCACGACGCCTACAACTCCGGAGTTTGCGATGCTCAAGTCGGCGAGAGTGGAGACCTGGCGGCCGCGAGGCTCGAGGAACACACGGGCCCCGCGAGTCGCATCTTGGCCGAGCCGCTCGCGACTTTCCCGGTGTTCGCCTTGAGCCCGGCGAGCGACCCGCAATGGTCGGCGATTGTCGCCTGGGCGATCTATGCCCTTGAACGCGCCGAACTGCCGGCGACTGCCTGGGCGCCGGCGGGTCTTACTTCCCTGGGCGTCGAAGGGCGGGATCTCGGCCTCCCCGAGGATTGGGCCAAACGCGTTGTCGGCGCCGCCGGCTCTTATGCCGACATCTATGCCCGCAATCTCGGCGAAGGCTCACCCCTCAAGCTTCCGCGCGGCCCGAACGAGCTCTCTGAGCTGGGCGGCCTGTTCGTCACGCCCTATCGGGAGTAGACGAGCAGGCGACGTTGACCGCGCTGACCCGTTTGGGTTTTCTTGGCTCGCGCCGTTTCGCTGCAGAAGCCCCCGATTATGCCTATTGGATTCTCTTGGATTTCCTTGGATTCTCTCGTCCGAATCGGGACTTTTCAATGGGTTACGAGGGATTTTCGCGGAGCGCTCTTTTCGCCGATGAGAGGAGCCGCTGGGACTGAAACTTACGGCCGAAGCCACTTGGAAGCGCGGGATTGTTCATGAGGCGAGCTTAACCGTACTTCTGATTTTCTGCAAGTGATTGTCTATCGGCAGGCCTTTGCCGGAAGAGTCCGACTGTCGCCGCGAGGAGCGAAATGGCGAAGATTAGCGCAGGCATCCTCCTCTTCCGCAGGGCTGCGGCGGGCATGGAGGTCATGCTCGTCCATCCGGGCGGGCCGTTCTGGGCGAAGAAGGATGCCGGCGCGTGGTCGATCCCCAAGGGCCTCGCCGACACGGGCGAGGACCTGCTTGAAGCAGCGAAGCGCGAGTTTCTTGAAGAGACCGGCATGGCGGTCGATGGCGAGTTCCTCGACCTTGGCGCGCACAAGCAGGCGGGCGGCAAGACGATAGTCGCCTGGGCGCATGAGGGCGATTTCGATCCGGCGCTCCTCAAGAGCAACACGTTCACGCTCGAATGGCCGCCGCGCTCCGGCAAGACGGCCGAGTTCCCAGAGGTCGACCGGTCGGCCTGGTTCTCGATCGACGGGGCGGTGGAGAAGATCAACAAAGGGCAAACGCCGATCATCGTCGCCTTGGTCGAAAGGCTAGACGCCGAGGCGCCCGACGGACCTGGGTAAGCCCGACGGCTGGCCGTTGTGCCGTTCGAACCGATGCCTTACATATGGCCCTATAAAGCAGATAAAGGGCCGGACATGGCCAAATCGGCCGCTGCGCCGCCTAGGCGGGCCGCCAGAGCGGCGTCGCGGCTCGTCGAGGATTATGGCCTGACCAAGAAGCAGCTCGCCGAGCCCATCGGAATTGCGCCCGAAGCGCTTTACAAGCGCGAGCGCCTTGGCGCGGCTAAGACGCAGTCACGCCTGCGCGAGATGAACGAGATTCTGACCCGCGTCGCCGGCTGGGCGGGGGGCCCGGCGCAGGCGATGGCGTGGTACCGAGCGGAGCCGATCCCCGCCGTTGGCGGGCGCACCGCCAAGGCGCTCGTCAAATCTGGTCAGGCGGGTCCGCTGCGCGACTATCTCGATTCGATCGCGCTCGGCGGCTTTGCTTGAAATTTCAGTGCCTGGCCTATCGGGCCCATGATCCGCGCTGGTCGTTCAAGCCCCTGTCCGGCGATGGCGCGGCGGTCCACGGCGGCCGGTTCAATTCCAAAGGAACGCCTGCCCTCTATCTGTCTCTTGATCCGATGACGGCGATCAAGGAAGAGCCCAGGGCTTCGCCCGCAAAATTGAACCCTATGTGTTATGCACATACGAAATCGATTGCGAGGGCGTGATTGCCCTCCGCGACGAAAGGGAGCGGAGCGCCGCAGGCGTCGGCATGGACGAGTTGGCGTGTCCCTGGTTCGCCGAAGCGGTCGCTGGGCGTCAGCCGGCATCCTGGCGTCTGGCGGGAAAGCTGATCGCCAACGTCGCGGCCGGCCTCCTCACGCAGAGCTTCGTCCGTGGAGCGACCCTAGAGGCGGACATCAATCTCGTCCTGTGGCGTTGGAGCTGCCGGCCGCCCCACAAAGTGGCGTTGTTCGACCCGAGCGGCCGGCGGCCAAAGAACCAGCGCTCATGGGACTGACGCTTGCGGCTCGCTCCACCCGACCGGCCGTCTCATGTGTCTTAAGCCCGGTACTGGCTTTTCACGGGTTTGGTTCAATGGTAGCCTCGGAACTTCGCGAGGCCGATTGTCTAAAGACGGTCCAGTGACCGGGTTTCTGATTGTTCTTTACGGCTTTCGCAAAATTGTTCTTTGCCACTAACGAACTATAGAAATTTGTCCGCAAGGCGCGCCTCCTAGGGAGTAAGACGATGCTGAAGCGAATTCTCTCGACGGTGATTTTCGCCCTTTTGGCATCGACCATCGGTCGCACCGCTAGCGCCGCGACGATTGATACCTTCTTTGTCGACTATAAACCTATCCTTGGTGTCCTTCTTACCGGAACTGTGGAGCAAGACGGATTGATTCAGCTGACCGATTTAACGGATATTTCTTTTACGTCTTTGCTCTTTGGTGGTGTTGTCCCTACCAAGCCGGACGTGACACTCTTTTCATATAATACGGCAGGCGGGGCCTCTTCGTTCGATTTCATTGTTTCGGATCCCGCTGTTCCGGTTTTGGCGTGTGGCGGCGCATCGATCGCCCTATTCGCGCCTTGCAATGCATTTGGCCGAGTTCCGCTCGACGCAACCCTCATGATTTTCACCTTCGCGCCAACTTGGTCTTTCGACTTGCCGACGATAACTCTTCTTTCCAGCACGGCAGTTCCGGAACCGCCGATTTGGACAATTCTTCTTGCCGGGTTCGCGGGGATAGGGTTTGTAGGCGCTATCTCGCGCGGACGCGGCGCGCGCCAACTCGCGCAATAGAGCGCCGGGCGGAGCCCGACCTCGGTCGCGGGCCAGCGAGGCTAGTCTGGATCTCTAAGATTCATCCCGCCTCACAAGATCGCAGCCTTCGATCTCGACGGGCGTCGGCGGAAAGGCCAACTTTCCCGGACGTGAGTGGGCGTCAGCTTGTCATCCGGGTTGGGCCGTGGGAGAGCGCCTTTTCAATCTATGTCTGACCTTTTCACTCTAGTGGACCCGCGCATGGCCTTCTGGCTGGACATCGCCGCCTTCCTTGTCAAAGCCCTTATCATCGTCGCGGCGATCGGCGGCCTCGCTATCCTCATCGCGCGCCTCGCGCGTTCGAGCGAACCGAAGGACCAGGAGATCAAGGTCCGCTCGCTCGACGAGCGCTACGACGACATGCGTGACGCCATGGATGGCGCGCTGCTCGACAGGAAGGAACGCAAGGCGCTCGCGAAGACACGTAAGAAAGAGGCCAAAGCCGACGCCAAAGCGCGCCGCGACCAAGAGCCGGGAAAGCGCATCTATGTGCTCGCCTTCAAGGGCGACTTGCGGGCGAGCGCGGTCAAGCGGCTTGGCGCGGAGATCGACGCCGTCCTCATCGCGGCGCGGGCGGGAACCGACGAAGCGGTGATCCGGATCGAAAGCCCGGGCGGCACGGTGACCGGCTACGGCCTCGCGGCCGCAGAGATCCTTCGTTTGCGCGACCGCAAAATCAAGGTCACCGCCTCGGTCGATCAGGTGGCGGCGAGCGGCGGCTACATGATGGCCTGCGCGGCGGACCGCATCGTCGCGGCGCCCTTTGCGATCGTGGGCTCGATCGGCGTTGTGGCGCCCGTGCCGAACCTCCATCGGTTGCTCAAGAAGAACGAGATCGATTTCGAGGAAATAACCGCGGGCGAGTTCAAGCGCACCGTCTCCGTCCTGGGCGAGATCACGCCGGCGGGCCGCGAACATTTCCGCGAGAAGCTCGACACGACCCACCAGGCGTTCAAGGCGCATGTCGCTGAGTGCCGCCCGAAGGTGGACATAGAGCGCGTCGCGAATGGCGACTATTGGTTGGCGCGCGAAGCCGTAGCCCTCGGCCTCGTCGACGAGATCATGACCGGCGATGAACTGTTGTTCCGCGCCCGCGGTAAAGCGCGCCTCTACGAAGTCTCGACCGAAGCGCGCAAGACTTTGCTGCAACAGCTCCTGAGCGGCCTTGGCGCCACGGCGCGGAAGGCGATCGACGCCGCGACGGCGAGATTCATGAGCGGGCGCTAGAAGCTCGGCTTTTCCCCGCCTATTCGGACTCGACGTCGCGCCCAGAGCAAATCGCAAGTTTGATTGGCGCTGATGGAACAGGCGCGTTCGCTCGGGGTTTTTATCGGAGGGCGGCGAAGAAACCCTACCCGCGAGTTCAAAGCGAGCGGGAAAGCACGCCATGAATCTTCCGCGCGGCATACGCTCGATTTTCCTCCTGGAGTTCCTTGCCGCCACCGGCTTGTCCTTGCGCTACATGCTCAAGCCCAAGGCGACGCTCAACTATCCGCACGAGAAAAGCCCGCTTTCTCCCCGCTTCAGGGGCGAGCACGCGCTGCGGCGTTATCCCAATGGGGAGGAGCGCTGCATCGCCTGCAAGCTGTGCGAAGCGATCTGCCCAGCGCAGGCGATCACGATCGAGGCTGGCCCGCGACGCAACGACGGCACGCGCCGCGCCACGCGCTACGACCTCGACATGGTCAAATGCATCTATTGCGGCATGTGCCAGGAGGCTTGTCCGGTCGACGCCATTGTCGAGGGTCCGAACTTCGAGTTCTCGACCGAAACCCGCGAGGAGCTTTACTACGAGAAGGAGCGGTTGCTCGCCAATGGCGATCGCTGGGAGCGCGAGATCGCCAGAAATCTGCTCGCCGACGCTCCGTACCGTTGATGGCGCTTCGATACGTGACCTCGGCCCCGGTTCGCGCTCGCGCCTTCACTTAAGCTCGTAGCAATTGATGATCGTGCGCGGATTGCGCGTCACGTCGTAAAGAACGCCGCACTGGACGAGCGCGTTCATTCCCGGATGGCGGAACAGGATGAGCGACGTGCGATTGTCGTAGCCGCTGGCGTAGCCGGCGATCTCCCACCCTTGCGCAAGCAATTGATCGATCGTCAGCGGCGCCTGCTCGGCGGCCGCAAAGCTCAACGCCGCGAGCATCATCGCGAAGCAAAGGCCTGAACGCATATCAGAATCTCCCAATGCGCCGCGCCCGTCTCGCTCTCTTTAAGCGCGCTTCGAAACTCCCTCAATTCAAGCTTGCGCGAGTTGAGCGCCATCTCGCTTGAACGAGACCCCACATCGATCTCTCCGAGCCCTTGACCGCCCGCGCCGACCCCTCCAGTAGCGCCGGCTCAGCCAAATGGCCGCAGGCGCCATCGTCCTCTATGGTAGCCGCCCGCAAAAAGCTGGGTGATTTAAGGTGAACGATCTCGTGGCGGGAGACGACGCTAGCATGACGGATGTGAAAGAGAGCCCCCCGCAGGACGATCGCGTGAAGCCCGAGCCGGCGCGCGAGCGGGCAAGCGGCAGCGCGACGGCCGCCGCGGCGATCGTCAGCCTGATCCTCGCCGGGATCGTGGGCCTCTCGATATGGTATCTCGCACGGCCTCAGCCGCTCATCGTTCAGGGCGAAGCCGACGCGACCCGCATCGACATCGCCGCGCGGGTTGACGGACGCGTCGGCCAACGTCCCGTCGAGCGCGGCCAAAATGTCACGGCCGGGCAATTGCTGTTCGAGATCGACAACCCGGAGCTCATCACCAAATGGCGCCAGGCCCAGGCCGGCGTTGACGTCGCAAAGGCCCAGCTCGCCAATATCCTTGTGGGCACGCGCGTGGAGGTGGTCGATCAGAAGAAGGCCGCTCTGGAAAGCGCCCAGGCCAACTTCCAGCTCGCCGACAAGACCTACGCCCGCATCAAGGACCTCGCCGGTACCGGCAATGCGCCCCTGCAACGCCTCGACGAGGTCACGAACTCGCGCGAAGTGGCGAAGCGGGATCAGGACCGCGCCCAGCTCGCCTATGATCAGGCAGTGAACGGGGCGACCAAGGAAGAGCGTGAGATCGCCCGGACCAACGTGCTCCAGGCGCAAGCGAGCGTCGACACCATCAAGGCCGACGTCGACGAACTCACGGTCAAAGCGCCGATTGCCTCGCAGGTCTATCAGATCGGGGCGGAGGTCGGGGAATATGTCTCGCCCGGCGTGCCGCTGCTCTCGCTGATCGACCTCAGCGACGTCTGGCTCACGTTCAATCTGCGCGAGGATCTGGTTAAGGCGCTCAAGGTCGGCGACCGCTTCAAGATGCGCGTCCCCGCGCTCGGCGACCAGGAGATCGAGGCGGAGGTCAAGCTGATCGAGACGCGCGGCGAATACGCCGGCTGGCGCGCGACCCGGGCGACGGGCGATTTCGACTTGAGAACGTTCGAGGTGCGCGCCTATCCGGTCTCGCCCATTCCCGCGCTTCGGCCGGGCATGAGCGTTTACGCCGAGTGGCCGACGGGCGAGCGCAAGTGAGGACTCCGCCAAAGCCGGGATTGCTTCTGGTCGCGACCCGCGAGTTGCGCTGGATGCAGCGCGACGGGGTCGCGCTCATCCTGGTGCTCCTTGTTCCGGTCCTCGCCTTCGCCATCCTCACGCTGACGTTCAGCAACGCGGTCATTCGCAACCTTCGCGTCGCCATCGTCGACGCGGATCGCTCCGCCACCTCGCTGATCTATGTGCAGTCGATCGCCTCAGCGCCCGGCGTCACCGTCGCCGAACGATCGAGCGACATGAGAAGCGCAATGCAGGCCGTGCGCTCCGGCGACGCGATCGCCGCCGTCTATATCCCCGAGAATTTCGAGCGCGACCTCCTCGCCCGGAAGCGGCCGCAGGTGGTGTCGCTGTACAACAGGCAATATTTCACGCCCGGCAACAACGCGGCCTCGGCGATACAGAACGCGGTGGCGGCGGCGACCGCTGCGCTGCCGCACGAGGCGGAGCCCAGCGGTTACAAGCCGGGCGTCCTCGTCGCCGAACAATATGTCCTCTCGAACCCGGCGCTGAACTTCGCCCAGTTCCTGCTGCGCGCCGTTCTGCCGACTGTGCTGCACGTCGTGACCGCGATCGCCGGCGGTTATGCGGTCGGCTCGGAATTCTCTCAGCGCAGCAAGCGCGCCTGGATGCGCGCCGCCGACGGCCGGCCGCTGGTCGCGCTCATCGGCAAGCTCATGCCGTTGTTCGGCATCTTCCTGATCATGATGGTTGTGGACGCCGCGATCATCCACGTGCTCTACGGCATATCATTCCGGGGCGCCCGTTGCTCGTCGCCGCGGCTGCCTGTCTTCTGCTTATCGCCTATCTTTCCTTCGGAGCCTTGCTGGTTCTGCTGACTCAGGCGCTCCCGACTGGCCTCAGCCTCATCGCGATCTTCTGCAATCCGGCATTCGGCTTCGCTGGCGTAGGATTCCCGGTCGTGGCGATGGGGGCTTTCCCGAAGGCGTGGGGCTCGATCCTGCCGCTGCGCTGGTACCTTCAGATCCTTGTCGACCAAGCGGCTCGGGGCTTGCCGGCTTCGGACTCCGTGAGGCCCTTCCTAATCCTCGCTGGACTCGCCTGCCTCTATTTCGCGCTCGCTTGGGCGAGGCTTCGCGCCGTCGCCTATACGCCGCCGAAACGCGACGAGACGCCAGCCCTCCGCCTCCGATACGGACGAGGCGTCGCAATAGCGATGGGCAATGAGGTCCAGCGCATTCTCGGCGACAGATCGATTTTGGGCCTGATCGTGCTCGCGCCGATCCTTTACGGAGCGCTCTATCCCCAGCCCTATCTCGGGCAGGTTCTTCGCGGCATACCGATCGCCGTCGTCGACCAGGATCGAACGGAGCTCAGCCGCGACCTCGTGCAGGCCTTAAACGCCGACGAAGCGCTCCAGGTTGCGGTGCGAGCAGGCACGCTCGCTGACGCCCAGGCCGCCCTCGACCGCCGTGAGGTCTTCGCCATCCTCACGATCCCTAAAGACACCGAGCGTCAAGTCTTGCGGGGCGAGCAGGCGCGCATCGCGGCCTATGTCGACGCAGCCTATTTTCTCCTCTACAGCCGCACCCTGCAGGGCATATCGGAAGCGGCTTCGACAGTTTCCGCCGACATAGCGACCCGCGGCGCCCGCAGCGAGGGAAGCCTCGTCTATGCGGCGGTGGCCCGCAGCGCCTCGCCGATCGATTTCCTCTCCCAACCTTTGTTCAACCCGACGGGCGGCTACGCCAGCTATGTCGTGCCCGCCGCCTTCATCCTCATTCTGCAACAGACGCTGTTGCTCGGCGTCGCATCGCTTGGCGGGGCGGCCTACACGATCGGCGGCCGCGCAAACCGCTGGCTTCGATCCGGGGCGCGCGCCGTTTTCGGCCAGGCGCTCGCGCATCTCTGCTTCGCGCTGCCGGGACTTGCGCTCTATTTGATCGTGCTGCCGCGGGTTTACGGCTTCTCGACGCTCGGACGGCTGGAGGATCTAATCCTGATGGCGGTTCCCTTCGTGCTCTCCGTCAGCTTCCTGGCTCAATTCGTGAGCGCCTGGTTCACGCGCCGGGAGACGGCGATTCTCCTCTTCATCGCGGTCAGCCTTCCGCTCTTCTTCCAGGTCGGCGTCTCGTGGCCGGTCGAAGCGCTTCCCGATTTCATCCGGGCCGCTAGCCGCATCATTCCCAGCACCTCGGCAATCGATGGATTTGTTCGCATCAACCAGATGGGCGCGAGCATCATGGAGGTGGGGCGCGACTGGATGACCTTGTGGATGTTGACGATCGTCTATGGGTTGCTCGCTGTGATTGCGACCCGTCTTGCTTCCCGCAATGAGGCGCAGCCATGAACGCTCGAGGTCGGACAGTCGCGATCCTGGCGACGGTCGTGCTCATCGGGGCGGCCGGGGCGGCGCTCTTTTGGTTTGAAACGCAGCGGAAACCTCGGCCACCACTCATCGGCGTCGTTCACGAGACGGAGATCCGCATCGCGCCCGAAATTTCGGCGCGACTGGCCTCCTTGCCGGTGAAGCCGTTGCAGCCGGTGCACAAGGGCGACGTGATCGCGGTGCTGTCGAGCCCGGAGGTCACGGCCTCACTCGAGGAAGCGAAGGCGAACCTGGAATTGGCGCGCGCCAATCTCGCCAATGTCGTAGCTGGCGTGCGGCAGGAAGAGCGCGACACCGCGGCGCAGAACGTCGCAATCGCCGACTCTAACCTCACCCTGGCCAAGCAGCAGTTCGCGCGGGTCTCCGTGCTGGCGGCGAAAAACTATGCGAGCCGGCAGCAGTATGACGAGGACGCAGCGGCGTTGAGCAAGGCGGAGGCCAGCCTCGTTCTCGCCAATGCGGCTTTGGACCAGAGCAAGGCTGGACCGACAAAGGAGGAGCTTGCCATCGCGCAGAGCCAGGTCGCGCTTGGGCTGGCGACTGTCGCCGACCTCGAGGCTCAGCTCGCCAAGACGACGCTCACCTCGCCGGTGGACGGGATTGCGCGGCTTCTGGTCGCCGAACATGGCGAAGCGATCTCTCCGGGCCAACCGGTCCTGACGCTCGCCGTCGCTGGCGACCGCTGGTTCACTTTCACGATCCGCGAGGACCGCCTTCACGGACTGACGTTGGGTTCGAAGGTCACGCTCCGAACCGCGGCCGGAGATCGTTTCGAAGCCAAAGTGACGGAGCTCAGGCCGCTCGGCGAGTTCGCGGTCTGGCGCGCGGCGCGCGCGGTCGGAGACCACGACATCAACAACTTTCTCCTCCGCGCCGATCCGGTCGGCCCGACGCCGAAGCTCGAGCCGGGCATGACGGTTTGGATCGACGAGGGGCAGGCCAGCTAAACGAGCTAGCCGCGTCGTCATGGTGAGGACCCCCGGGTCTGGGCGCCGGGGGACGCAGCGCGATCCAGGAGCCGCCGGGCGCCCTGCGTTCTCGGCTCACGCTCGCAATGACGAGGCCGGTTTCGACGGCGCCTTCGGCCGCCTTGCCTCCCCTGCCCGCCCCTGATATGCCCGCCGCAATCCCCGAACAATCCAGGAATGCCCATGGCCGCGCGCCAGTTCATCTATCACATGCGAGGTCTCGCCAAGACCTATCCGGGCGGCAAGAAGGTCCTCGACAACATCAACCTCTCCTTCTACCCGGAGGCGAAAATCGGCGTGCTCGGGGTCAACGGCTCGGGCAAGTCGACACTCATGCGCATCATGGCAGGGCTGGACACCGAGTACGTCGGCGAAGGCTTCGTCGCCGAGGGCGCGAGGGTCGGCTACCTGCCGCAGGAGCCTGACCTCGACCCCGCGCTCGACGTCAAGGGCAACGCCATGCTTGGCGTGAAAGAGAAGCAAGCGATCCTCGACCGCTACAACGAGCTCGCCATGGACTATTCGGACGAGACCGCGGACGAAATGACGCGCCTCCAGGACGAGATTGAAGCCAAGGGTTTGTGGGATCTCGAGAGCCAGGTCGAGCAGGCGATGGACGCGCTCGGCTGCCCCCCTGACGATTCCGACGTGACCAAGCTTTCAGGCGGCGAGAGGCGCCGCGTCGCGCTCTGCCGCCTGCTTTTAGAGAAGCCCGACCTCCTGCTGCTCGACGAACCGACCAACCATCTCGACGCCGAGACCGTCAATTGGCTCGAAGGGCATTTGCGGCAATATCCGGGCGCGATCCTCATCGTCACCCACGACCGTTATTTTCTCGACAACGTGACGGGCTGGATTCTCGAACTCGATCGCGGCCGTGGCATTCCCTACGAGGGCAACTATTCGTCCTGGCTCGTGCAGAAGCAGAAGCGGCTCGAGCAGGAGGGCCGCGAGGACGCCGCGCGGCAGCGCGCACTTGCCGAGGAAAGCGAGTGGATCGCTTCATCGCCTAGAGCGCGTCAGACCAAGTCCAAGGCGCGCATCGCCGCTTATGACGAGCTCGTCAAGAAGAGCAACGAGAAGGCGCCGACCGCCGCGCAGATCGTCATTCCCGTCGCCGAGCGGCTCGGCCAGAACGTCATCGACATCGAGAACCTTTCGAAGGGCTATGGCGACCGGATGCTCATCGACAAGCTCACGTTCAAGCTGCCGCCCGGCGGCATCGTCGGCGTCATCGGCGCGAACGGCGCCGGTAAGACGTCGCTCTTCCGCATGATCACCGGCCAGGAAAAGCCGGACTTGGGCTCAATCAAGATCGGCGAGAGCGTGCAGCTTGGCTATGTCGATCAGTCGCGTGACGCGCTGGACGGCAAGAAGAATGTTTGGGAGGAAATCTCCGGCGGTTACGACATCATCACGCTCGGCAAGCGGGAGATGAACAGCCGGGCTTACGTCGGCGCCTTCAATTTCAAAGGCTCCGATCAGCAGAAGAAGGTCGGCCAGCTCTCGGGCGGCGAGCGCAATCGCGTGCATCTGGCGAAAATGCTGAAGAGCGGCGCAAACCTACTCCTGCTCGACGAACCGACCAATGACCTCGACGTCGACACGTTGCGGGCGCTGGAGGAGGCGCTGCTCGACTTCGCCGGCTGCGCGGTCATCATCAGCCACGACCGCTTCTTCCTCGACCGCATCGCCACCCACATGCTGTCCTTCGAAGGCGACAGCCACGTCGAATGGTTCGAGGGCAATTTCGCCGACTACGAAGAGGACAAGAAACGCCGCCTCGGCATCGACAGCGTCATCCCGCACCGGCTGAAGTATAAGAAGTTTTCCAGGTAGCGAGCGCCGGCGCGCGATCGCCCCTACCCGACCTTCTCGCTGAGCCACATCTTGATCAGAGACTGGTAGAGCGCTTTCCGGCGCTGCTCAGTCGCGCCCTCGTACACCACCCTTCGACGGCCGCCCAGACCGCCCTCGACGGCGAGCTGCGAGCGTCCTAAGCTCGGAATTTAGAAACGTTTTAAATCAAAGTCAGACCCGGATGGCGCGCCGAAAGGCGTGCCGGAAGGCCGAGCCTGACAACGGAGGAAAGAAGCCGAAGGAGGAAACATGTGTCACCTTTTTGCAAGCCAGTCCCCGGACAGCTACGCCTTAGAGACGCGCTCGATACGGCTGAACGGACAGAGCACGAGCATCCGCCTGGAAAGGGTTTTTTGGGAAATCCTCGAGGACATCGCAGCGGCCGAAGCGATGTCCGTGCCCCGCTTCATCTCGACGCTGCACCAGGAGATCCTGCTTCTGCGAGGGGAAGTCCCCAATTTCACCTCCCATCTCCGCTGCATCTGCGTCACCGCTCGGACTTTGGCGGAGCCGGGCGGCAGAGCGCGCGCGGAGGCCGCCTGAGGCCGCTAGGGGCGTAGTAAGCCGATAACACCCGCCCGCCTCCGGTCTTGGTAACGTTTGCAGGATTCGCCGACCTCAGGCGGCGGCTTGGCGCGGGCAGACATGGCGAAAGCGATCCACACGATGATCCGCGTGCTCGAAGAGGCGCGGTCGCTTGCCTTCTACAAAAAAGCCTTCGGGCTCGACATCGCCGACCGGCTCGACTTCCCAGACTTCACGCTTCTCTATCTCTCAAATTCCGAGACGCCTTACGAAGTCGAACTCACAATCAACAAGGGGCGCACGGAGCCTTACAATCTCGGCGACGGCTACGGCCATGTCGCCTTCGTAGTCGAGGACCTCGACGGGGAGCATCGCCGTTTCGAGGCCGAGGGCCTGAAACCGCGCAAGATCGTCGAGTTCAACAAGGACGGGAAACTGATCGCCCGCTTCTTCTTCGTCGAAGATCCGGACGGCTACAAGATCGAGGTGCTGCAGAAGCTCGGCCGTTTCCGGTAGCGACACCCCGCCAACGCCAAATTGAAAAACGCAAATAAGAGGAGGAAACGACGATGACGGCAACGGTTGCGGCGCCCGCAAAGCAGGGCCTATCGAGGCGCTTTTTCCTGCAGCGATCCGCGAGCGGCTTCGCAGCCGCGATCGCGATCACTTCGACAGGCGCCCTCCTCAACGTCTCCGAGGCGTGGGCGCTCGACGTCAAGGGCGTGAAGCCCGAAACGATGAAGACCCTGATCCTCGTCGCACGCGACATCTATCCGCATGACAAGGTCGCCGACCGCTTCTACGCGATCGCAATGAAAGGCTACGACGAAAAGGCCGCTGGCAACCCTGAAATGAAGGCTGAGATCGAGGGGTTCGTCGCCGCGCTCGACGGCGCTGCAGGCGCGGGCGGCTATGTCGGTCTTCCCTGGGAGGCCGACCGCGTTGCAATCCTCAAGAGCCAGAGCGCGAATCCGACGTTCGAGACGATCCGCTCCGGCCTGATCGTATCGCTCTACAACCAGAAAGAGGTCTGGCCGATCTTTGGATACGAGGGCGAGTCCTTCTCCAAGGGAGGCTATATCGAGCGCGGCTTCGATGACATCAGCTGGCTCTGAAGACACCAACAAGGCCCCATTCACGCGAGGAAACGGACATGGCAGCGAAATTCGATCAGAGCGACGACAGCGTCGTCGTCATCGTTGGATCAGGCGCGGGCGGCGGCACGCTGGGCAACGAGCTGGCGCAAAAGGGCGTAAAAGTCGTCGTGCTGGAAGCAGGCAAACGCTTGGACTATTCCGATTTCATCAACGACGAATGGGACAGCTTCACCCAGCTCGCATGGAAGGACATGCGTACGACCTCGGGCAGCTGGCGCGTTCACAAGGACTTCCCAAACCTGCCAGCCTGGATCGTGAAGACGGTCGGTGGAACGACGACTCACTGGGCGGGCGCGTCGCTCCGCTTCCAGGAGCGCGAGTTCAAGGAAGCCTCGGTCTACGGCCATGTCCCCGGCGCCAATCTTCTCGACTGGCCGATCACCCTCGCGGATCTTGAGCCCTATTACGCCAAGGCCGAAGACAAGATGCGCGTCACCCGTACGGGCGACAGACCCGGCTTGCCTGGCAACAACAACTTCAAGGTCTTCAAGGCCGGCGCCGACAAGCTTGGCTATAAGGAATGTCACACCGGGCGGATGGCGATCAATTCCACCCCCGGCGATGGGCGCGTCGCCTGCCGCCAAACCGGCTTCTGCTTCCAAGGATGCAAGTGGGGCGCGAAATGGTCGACGCTCTACACCGAGATCCCGAAGGGCGAAGCGACCGGAAACATGGAGGTTCGCCCGGAGTTGCATGTCGCGCAGATCGAGCACGACGCATCAGGCAAGGTGACCGGCGTCACCTATTTCGACGCGGACGGCAAACTGCAGCGACAGAAGGCGCGCATCGTCGCGGTCGCAGGAAATTCTCTGGAAAGCCCTCGTCTCCTGCTCAACTCCGCTTCGTCAAAGTTTCCCGACGGGCTCGCCAATTCGTCGGGCCAGGTCGGCCGCAACTATATGCGTCACACGACCGGATCGGTCTACGCCGTCTTCGAGCAGCCGGTGCACATGTATCGCGGCACGACGATGGCTGGCATCGTGCGGGACGAAGCGCGAAACGACCCGAGCCGCGGTTTCGTCGGCGGCTACGAACTGGAGACGCTTTCTCTCGGCCTTCCCTTCATGGCCGCCTTCCTCAATCCCGGCGCGTGGGGCCGCGAATTCACGACCGCGATCGACGGCTATTCGAATATGGCGGGCATGTGGATTGTCGGCGAGGACATGCCCCAGGAAACGAACCGCATCACGCTGAGCGACCAGAAGGACAAATGGGGTCTGCCGGTCGTGGACGTCCATTTCGACGACCACCCGAACGACGTGGCGATGCGCAACCATGCCTATGGGCAGGGCAAGGCGATGTATGAGGCGGTGGGCGCGACGCGCACCTTCCCAACCCCGCCCTATCCTTCGACCCATAATCTCGGCACGAACCGGATGAGCGCCAATGCGCGCGACGGCGTGGTCAACAGTCACGGCCAGACGCACGACATCAAGAACCTGTTCGTCTCGGACGGCAGCCAGTTCACCACCGGCGGCGCCGAGAACCCGACCTTGACGATCGTGACGCTGGCGATCCGTCAGGCGGACTACATCGCCGACCAGATGAAGTCGAACACGATCTGAGTGATACGCGCCGACCGTCGCTGTCACAGTTCTGCGACCGCACCCGGACTAAAGCTAGGCTCTCCACTATCGAGATCTGCGACTCGGTCGGCCGTCTAATGGCTGGTGCGCTATCAGCGCGACCCCTCGCGAGCGCCGCTCGGCTCTCGGCGGCCGTCGCGCCTTCCAAGCTCTTGCCGCACCGGCATTTTCCGCGAGGCCTCGCGCGCGGAGAAAGCCGTATATCACTCTTCAATCTCTTTGCCTACCTTCTTTGTCCGATTCTCATCATTCTAATCCTACACCTCTATGATGAGCCTCTTCTTCCTCCTTATCCTCTTACCTCAAAAAACCTCTGCGAGAAGGACCACCCGCAGCGCAAGCGAACGCGAGAACCTACAAGCGCCTTGCACCTGCGACTTCCCGCCTAGCCCTGGTCCGCCAGCGCGACCCCTTGCCCCCGCGCGGCGGCCTCGGCGAGCCGCGCGTCTACAAGTTCGCGCACGGCTCCTGGCTTCTCGCGTTTTCTCGCCACATGCAACGCATCCGCCGCCGCCAGCTTGGTCGAGAAATCGCGCACGATACGCTCGGCAAGCTCAAAATCGCTCCGGCCATGATGCAGAGGTAGTGAAGCGGCGCGAAGTTCGTCAAAACTCATGAGCGCTCTGGCGGCCGCATCGTTGTCGAAGCGTCTTGTGCGCAGAGCTCGAGAAACGACAGCCGCAAACTCGAGTCCGGCGAGCTGGCTGACGATGACGTGCTCACTCATCCGCCGGAACCAGTCGCGCGCAGCCGCAGACCTCGGCTCTTCAAAAATGGCTGCGGCGAGAATTGACGTGTCGACATACGTCGTCACGGATAGTCGTCGCGCATCCGGCGGATGATGTCGACGGCGTCCTCGCCAAGCGGAGGCAGGGTCTTCGCACGTGCGGCGATCCTGTCGATCAGCTCCGGAGAGGGGCGGCCCGCGCCTACCGACCGCGCTGGTCGCAACTCAACCACCGGCTTGCCATGTCGGGTGATAATCACTTCTTCGCCAGCGAGCGCCTCGTCGATGAGCTTCGAGAGATGATCCTTCGCCTGGGCGATCGAATAAACAGACATGCTAACGCCCTTCAATCCCGCTCGCCGTCTCGCAGCCGGCGGACAATGTCGACGGCGGTTTCACCTGACCTTGGCCGAGTTTTTGCGCGCTCGACGATTTTCGCGACGAGCGCGTGGCTAGGCTGCCGATGCGGGCGCTTCTGCGCGGAGTGCAGATAGGCGACGACCTCTCCGTGGCGGGTGATGGCGACTTCGCCCTCCTCCGCCTGCTTCACGAGGCTTGAAAATTTGTCTTTCGCTTCGGCGATTGAATACACGGCCACGGAGGCAGTCCTTGGATTCTGGCCATCGATGGCCAGAATATCAGACGCAGAGAACAAGGCGCAAGCCAACCAACGCAACTGAGTCGTTTCACGTCTGCCGGCTGAGTCGTTCACGTCTGCCAGCGCCCCAGAGAGAGAGAGTGGCTGACAGATTTCTGACGATGTCGCTCCGCTTGCGACCGCCGCTCCACGCGCGAGTGCTATTCTCGCCGTCTCGGACGCGCTGCAAAGGGATCCGTGATGATCGTCGTCTTTGACATCGGCAACGTTCTGGTGCGTTGGGATCGACGCTACCTCTACCGCAAGGTCTTTGACGATGAGGAACGGATGGAGCGCTTCCTCGCGACCGCGTTGGGCACGGACTTTGTTTCGCACACCGATGTCGCCAAGGACTTCGGCGCCGCGGTCGCCCTGCGGGCTAAAAGCTTTCCCGAATTCGCCAAGGAAATCCATATGTTCCACGAACGCTGGATCGAGACGCTTGGCGAACCGATCGAGGAGAATGTCGCACTGCTGCGCCGGTTGCGCGCGTCCGGCAAGCCGGTTTATGCGCTCAGCAATTTCGCTCACGAAACCTTCGCGCTTGCCGAGCGCAAGCACGATTTCCTGAGCGAATTCGACGACCGCGTGATTTCCGGCCATGTCGGCGTCGTCAAGCCGGACGCGGGTATCTATGAAATCCTGTTCGAGCGCGCCGGACGGCGGCCAAGCGAACTCCTGTTCATCGACAACTCGCCCGCCAACGTGCGCGCTTCGGAGGCGCTCGGCATGCCGGCGATCCATTATCGCCCTGGCGTCGACCTGGAGAGCGAGCTCATTGCGCGCGGCGCCCTGCCCTGAAAGAGGTCGGAAGCCAGCGAAGGGCGTCGGCCGCCCTCAGTCTCCTCTCAGACCCTGAGTTCAGGCCCCGCGTCCCGAACATGGACAACCGCGGTTGCGTCAGCATAGAGGCGCCGCCAGCCAGGTTCGCGGTCAAGCACCGCGACAATCCGATCGCCCGGAGCGAAGATGGTCCAGTCGATCTTATAGCGCTTGAGCGCGCTCTCGACCGCTTCGCGATCGCCGCCGCGGAGCTTATCGTACAGGCTCATCATCTTGTCACCGTAGAGCTCCACGCGGGCGTCGATAAACGGCCGGACATGCTCGAAAATGAGAAAGCCGCCGAACGCATAGTCGTTGAGCACGGGCATTCGCCTCAATTCCGGCGGGACCGCGCGTAAGGCTGAAATCGGCGCGGCGGTCCCGTCGGTCGGCTCGATCGGCATGAGGAGCCGCGCGCCGCCGATCGCCAACGCCGCGGCGATGGTCGCCGGCAGAGCGACGCGAGCAATTCGCCGCCACTCTTCGCCGGGACCCTCGGCGCGGATCGCCGTCGCGATCGGACGCGCCAACAGCATTGGCGCGAGGATCCCGAGCAGCATCTGATGACGGCAATGGTGGAGCGCCATGGCGACGAGCGCGACGATGAGCGCGACGCGGATCGGCGGCATGGCGAACGGCCGAGTCAAAGCAAACCCCAGCAGCGTCAGAAGCGCCAGCTCCATCGTTCCGATGTGGCTGAAGTCCTGAGGTCGCCATTCGCTGATGCGCGACAGGTTCTCGACCGACATCAGCCGAAACGGAAGGAAGAGGACGTCGACCCCATACGGATTGATGAGCGCGGCGACGAGCGCAACGAGAGCGAACGTCGCCCACGGCCGCGCGGCTAGGAAACGCGCGCCGACTGGCGCCTCCGTCACCGCCTCGAGTGCGAAGGGCCCGATCAACATGAGCCCGAAAGTGAATCCGCCGTGCATGTTCGCCCATGCAATCATGAACAGAGCAAGCGCAAGCGGAGGCGCCCGGCCGCGATCGCGCGCCGCGATGAGCCCGGCGGTCCAGGCGGCGGCAAGCGGGAGAGCCAGAACATGCGGCCGCGCGAGCAGGTTCGCGGTCACGAGCGAAAGGCCGATCGCGACAGTTGCGACGAGCGGCGCGCCGCGGAGTTCACGCGCGGCGCTCAATCCGACGATCAGCGCTGCGAGCGCCACGGCGACGCCGGTCATGAGCACAACGCCGCTCCATCCGCCGACGCGGAAGGCGAGGGCCAGAAGAACTTCCGACAGCCATTCATGCGCCGTCCACGGCGCGCCCGACATCGAATGGCTGAACGGATCGGCGCGCGGCGCGGCCCCATGGGCGATGATCCATTCGCCCGTCGCCACATGTGACCACGTGTCGCCGTCGCCAAGCACTTGGGGCGCGAAGGCCGCGAGCGTGAACAGAGAGAGGGCGACTGCCGCTAGGCCGAGACCCGCAAGCCGGGTCTCGGACAGGTCGTTGCTCGCGGATCGCGCAAACGGCAAGGCGAAGGACATCGCCTAAGCCTGCCAAAGCCGCGATAATTCTGCGTTAAACCGAGAGCGCTGGCCGCATGACGCGCGTCACGGCGCCCCCGTCGCAATCATGCATATATCGCCGGCTTCTCACGCAACTTGATTGGCTCCCGCGCGCCGCTCGCGAGCGCTTTCACGCCGGCGAGCGTGGCGGCGGTTGCGACATAGCCATCCCACGCGCTCGGACCTGCGGCGCCGCCCTTGGCGGCCGCGCTGATCCAGGCGCGGAATTCGGCGTCGAAGGCCGGGCCGAACCGTTCCGGCCAGTCGGCGAACACGCGACCCGAAAAGGCCCCATTCCGCTTGAGAACGACTTCGTTTTGCTCGGCGAGGCTCACCGTTCCGGTTTCGCCGATCACTTCGCCCCGAATGTCGTAGCCATAGGCGACGTGAACGGAGGTCTCGATCGTCACCAGCGCGCCCGAGCGCATGTCCATGAGCGTAAACAACGGGTCGGCGATCCCGCCGGCGCGGCTGTTCCCGCGCGGCGCCTTGACTGCGATCGCGACAGGCTCGTCGTCCAGCACGAATCTCGCGATGTCGATGTCGTGCACCGCCGTATCGGTGATCGCCATCATCGCCTTGAAATGGCCGGGAGAGAAGGCGTTGCGATGGACGCTGTGAAACATCAGCGGCGCTCCGATCGCGCCTTTCTGAACCGCCTCCTTCATTGCCCGATATTGCGCGTCGAAACGGCGCATGAACCCGATTTGGACGAGCCGCCTGCCGAACGCGGCTTCCGCATCGAGGATCGCTGAACAATCCGCTTCGGTCGTCGCCATCGGCTTCTCGCAGAAGACCGGTTTGCCCGCCCGGATCCCCGCGATCACATAAGTCGCGTGCGTATCTCCCCAGGATGTGACGATGACCGCATCAACCTCCTTCGCCACGATAAGCTCCTCGCCGGTCGGATAGGACTTCGCCCCGAGAACCCTCGCCGCAACCTCATCCGCCCGGGCGGCGTCGGCGTCGCTGACCGCGACCACGCGGGCGCCTGCAAGCGTCTCGGTCAGCCGGCGAATATGTTCCTGCCCGATCTTCCCAACTCCGACGACGCCGACGTTCAGCACCATGTGTCTCTTTCCCTCCCGCACGGGCGTCGCCGCTCAATACCCGACCGCCAAGGTTCCCCTTTGGCGTAAATCTGACGCGCCCTCAAGTTCGCCGTCGGAGGTCCGCACGATCGTGTTGGCCGAGCCCATCGCGTTGCGCACCACGACCTTGTGTCCCATCGCCTCGAGCAGGCGGATCGTGTCTGGCGAGATGCCGCGCTCGATGCGCAATTCGTCGGGCCAGAGCTGGTCGTGGGCGCGCGGCGCGTTCTCGGCTTCAGCCACGTTGAGGCCGTGATCGACCACGTTGAGAATGATCTGCAGCACCGTCGAGATGATGGTCGAACCGCCGGGGCTGCCGGTCGCCATCAGGAGCTTGCCGTCTTTGAAGACGAGCGTCGGGCTCATGGATGAGAGGGGCCGCTTCATAGGTCCGGGCGCGTTGGCGTCGCCGCCCATGAGTCCATAGACGTTGGCGGCGCCGGGCTTGGCGGCGAAGTCGTCGAGCTCGTCGTTGAGCAACACCCCAGTCCCATCCGCAACCAAGCCGGACCCATAGGGAAGGTTGAGTGTGTAGGTGTTGGCGACCGCGTCGCCGGCCTCATCGACAATCGAGAAATGCGTTGTCTGATCGCTCTCGTAGCGCTGGGGCTCGCCTGGGCGGATGTCGGCCGCGGGACGGGACCGGTCGAGCGCAATCAGCGACCGCAAATGCTCCGCGTATGGCTTGGAGGTCAGGCCGGCAAGCGGGATCTTGATGAAGTCGGGATCGCCGAGCCAAGCTGCGCGGTCCGCGTAGGCAAGCTTCTCCGCTTCCGCAAGTTCGTGCAGCGAGGCGGCGGAATTCAGCCCCTGCGCCGCCAGCGGGAAGCCTTCGAGAATGT
The DNA here is from genome assembly GCA_963696665.1 of uncultured Alphaproteobacteria bacterium. Lineage (GTDB taxonomy): Bacteria > Pseudomonadota > Alphaproteobacteria > Rhizobiales > Beijerinckiaceae > Roseiarcus. The sequence continues at coordinate 13,801 of CAVOLE010000018.1, read as the reverse complement.
TGAGGATCTCGATAATGTGCGCCCCGCCGGACGAGGGCGGCGGCATCGAGACGACCTCATAACCACGATAAGTCCCATGGACTGGCTCACGCTCGACGGCGCGATAATTGGCGAGGTCGTCAACCGTCATTCGCCCGCCCGCCGCATTGACCGCCTCGACGATCTTTTGCGCCACGGGGCCGGAGTAGAAGCCCTGAGCGCCATTGGCGGCGATCGTCTCGAGCGTCGCGGCGAGATCGTCGAGCGCGATGTGATCGCCCGTCTGCCGGACGCTGCCGTCCGGTCGCAGATAAATGCGCGCTGACGAAGGGTATCTGGCAAGCGCCTTCGCCGCCAGCGGCAAGGAATCGGCGACGCCGTCGTCGACGGTGAGGCCCTGGCGCGCGAGCGCGATCGCGGGAGCGATCAGACCAGCGAAAGAGAATTTGCCAGAGCCATATTTGCGCCAGGCGAGCTCGAGGCCGGCGACGGTTCCCGGCACGCCGATCGCGAGCCCGGAATAGCGCGACTTGAACGGATCGGCCTCGCCGTTGGCGTCGAGGAACACGTCCTTGGTCGTCCCGGACGGCGCGTTTTCGCGGTAGTCGATGGCGATCGTTCGGTTGAGGTCGGCGCGATAAATCAGCATGAAGCCGCCGCCGCCGAGGTTGCCGGCGCGCGGAAGCGTGACGGCAAGCGCGAAGCCGACCGCGACCGCCGCATCGACGGCGTTGCCTCCGCGCTTCAAGATGTCCAACCCGACCCGCGAGGCCGCCGCCTCCTGGCTGACGATCATCCCATGCTTGGCGACGACCGGACGCGCGGTGGCGAGGGGCGAAATCAGGGGCGTTTGATCAGCACAAACCGCGGTCGGAGCGAGGCAAAGAAAAACGAGCGCGGCAAGTCGGATGGGCCTCAAAGCGTAAATCCTCGAAGGGTGGCTCACACGATCATAGGAAAGCGACCCGTGCCGCGTCGATTCCGCTATCTCCAGCGCCGCGCCTACCCGATCGCCATGACCGCGTGGCGCGCGAGGCGGGGAGCGAGTTTCCTCATATCGGCAGAGGAGATCGCGACGCAGCCGGCGGTCGGCGTGAAGTGAACACGCGCGAGATGGAAGAAGATCGCGCTGCCGCGCCCCTTTGCCCGGCGTGAGAAATTCTGGTCGAGCACGAAGGTCACGTCATAGAGATGGTCCTCGCGCCACATCCGGTCCGTGCAGTCGCGCGCCGGAAGGCGGACGGGCCGATTGTAGCGCGGGCTCGACGGATCCTCGCACCAACCCTGGTCGCGGCGCAGAGGCCGCATCGGCGCGCCCGCGGCTCTCAGCCGCACCCGATCCGGCCGGTAATAGCCCCATAACAGCGGGAACCGCCCGGCGGGCGTGCCTTGGTCGCCTTCGCGCTTGATACGTACGATCCCCGCTGGTCCCAGCGCACAAGGGATGCGGAACGGGCCGGCGGTCAGCCAGCCGCGCGATCTGTTGCCGGCAAGCGGGCGGACACGCAATTGGGAAAGGCGGCGGGATGGGTTCATCGCGGTAGATACGCAGAAGGGGGACGGGAAGCGCTGGACGTCAAGTCGCGCCGAGATCGACCTCTTTGCAGCCCACGATATTCCCGCTGGAAACGCTCGCCTCTCGCCAATTTGACTTACCTTCGCCCCGGCCGCGGGCAATCGTGACGGCGTCCCATGATAAGTTCAGCGCAAATGGAGGTTCCAGGACGATGATCAATCTTCTGGTCAATGGGCGGAGAACCGCCGTCGACGTCGAGCCGGAAATGCCGCTGTTGTGGGCGCTGCGCGACGAACTTGGCATGGTCGGAACGAAATTCGGCTGCGGCGCGGGACTGTGCGGCGCTTGCACCGTGATCATCGACGGCCAGGCGACGCGATCCTGTATCACGCCGGTCAGCGAGGCCGCCGACAAGACGGTCCTGACCATCGAGGGCCTCGGAGAAAAGGAGCTGCACGCAGTGCAGAAGGCCTGGATCGAGGCCGACGCGCCGCAATGCGGCTATTGCCAATCGGGGCAGATCATGGCGGCCGTCGCGCTCCTCTCGCATAATCGGCATCCGACCGACGCGGACATTGACGCGGAAATGTCCAACATCTGCCGCTGCGGGACCTATCCGCGCATGCGCGCCGCGGTGCATCGCGCCGCCGAACTGACCAAGATCTGAGGTGATCCGATGACGATCGCTCTTTCCCGACGCGCCTTCATTCAAGCCAGCCTCTCCGCCGCCGGAGGCCTGGCGATCGCGGCGTTCGCGCCCGAACTCGCCGGCGCGACCATTATCAACGGCCAGCCGTGGAGCCCCGAAACGGGCAAGGCGCCTGACGAAGTCAACGCCTTCGTCGTCATTGACCCCGACAATTCCATCACCCTCCGGGTCGCCAAGTCCGACATGGGCCAAGGCGTGCTGACCTCGATGGCGATGATCATTGCCGAAGAGCTGGAGTGCGATTTCGCCAAGGTGAAAGTCGAATACGCTTCCGCGCACCGCAACCTCGTCGACAACAATGTCTATCAATCGATGGGCACCGGCGGCTCCCGGTCGGTGCGCTCTTCGCGCGTGTTCCTGCAACAGGCGGGCGCCTCGGCGCGCGCGCGGCTCGTCGCCGCGGCGGCGGCGAGATGGGGCGTCGGGCCCGCCGCATGCGTCGCCACCAATGGCCTCGTGCGGCATGAGGCCTCGGCGCGTTCGGCGACCTTTGGCGAACTCGCGGCGGACGCCGCCAAAGTCACGCTGGCCGCGGAGCCGGCGATCAAGACGCCCGGTGAGTTCAAGCTGATCGGCCAGGAGGTCAAGCGCATCGACACCACGCTCAAGTCGACCGGCGCGGCGCGGTTCGGGATCGACACCCGTCTGCCAGGCATGGCCTATGCCGCGGTCGCCAATTGCCCGGTATTCGGCGGTAAGCTCAAGTCGTATGACTTCTCCGCCATCTCCAAACGGCGCGGCATCATCGCCGCGATGCCGGTGACCAATGGCGTGGCGGTCGTCGGGGACAATTTCTGGCGCGCCAAGGAAGCGCTTCTTGCGATGCCCGTCGAATGGGACTTTGGCCCAGCCGGCTCCACCGACAGCGCCCAATTCGCGGCCGAATACCGCGCCGCGCTCGATGGGCCGCTCGCGGACGGCGGCGGCCATGGCGATAGCAACGCGGCCTTCGCCCAGCCGGCCAAGGTGGTCGAGGCGCTGTACGAGGTTCCCTATCTGGCGCACGCGCCGATGGAGCCCTTGAACGCGACCGCGCATTGGCAGGGCGACCGCATTGATGTGTGGATGGGCACGCAATCGCCGGAATCGGCGCTCGCATTCGCCGCGAAAGCGGGCGGCGTCGAGCGCGAGGCGGTCTTCGTCCACAATTGTTTCCTCGGGGGCGGGTTCGGCCGCCGCGCGGTCAACGACGAACTGACCCAGGCGGTCGAGGTCTCCAAGGCCCTCAAGCGACCGATCAAGCTGATCTGGACGCGCGAAGAGGACATCCGCTCCGATCGCTATCGACCGCAGGCGGCGCTGCGCATGCGCGCCGCCCTGCGCGAGGATGGCGCGCCGGCAGGCTTCGACTTCACCACCGCCGTCGGCTCGATCAGCCGCTCGCTCGGCTGGGCGGGGGTCAAGAACGGGGTCGAGCGCCAGGCGATCGAGGGGCTTTCGAACTGTCCCTATCGCGCTGACGCGCTCAAGGTCGGCGTCAACCTCAAGAACACTCATGTGCCGGTCATGTTCTGGCGCTCGGTCGGCTCGTCGCAGAACGCATTTGCGGTCGAGAGCTTCATCGACGAATGCGCCCATGCGGCCAAGCGCGATCCGGTCGAGTACCGGCGCGCGCTGCTCGAGGGCAAACCCGACTTCCTCGCCGTGCTGAACACCCTTGCGGATAAGGGCGACTGGGGCAAGCCGTTGCCCAAGGGCGTCGGGCGGGGCGTGGCGATCCACGAGGCGTTCGGCACCATCGTCGGGGAGATCGCCGAGGTCGCGGTCAGCAAGAGCGGCGAGGTGAAAGTCCAGCGCGTGGTCGCCTGCGTCGATTGCGGCCATCTCGTCAATCCGCTGACCGCTGCGATGCAGATCGAGAGCGCGGTCATGTATGGCCTGACGGCGGCTTTGTTCGGCGAGATCACCATCAAGAAGGGCCGCGTCGAGCAGGGCAATTTCGACGCCTACCCGATCGCGCGGATGTCCGACGCTCCGGTCATCGAGACCCACTTCGTGCTCTCCGGCGGCGACAAATGGGGCGGGCTCGGCGAACCGGGCACGCCGCCGATCGCGCCGGCGATCGCCAACGCCGTGTTCGCGGTGACGGGCAAGCGCATCCGCTCGCTGCCGCTGAGGAATGCCTCGCTCGGGGTGTAAGGGGGTCGCCCCAGGGCAAAGTAACCGCCAATAAACGTCAATAAACGCTAGCAAACGCTAGTAAATTAACTAGTGTTTACTAGCGTTTATCTTTGCGAATTGGGACTTTTCAATGGGTTACGAGCGAAAAAAATAAAAAAATCCCTCAGAGTTTCACCATCCACACAAGTGTCTTAGCTCTTCTACGTCCGCCGCCGGTCGGGTTCGATCCGGCGACTTGGGCTGACGTATAGCATAACTTCTGCTTTTTGAAAATAGATTGTTTAATTATCCGTTTTTCCGGCTCCGCGCCTTTGGTCGCGCAATCCCACAAAAACCGTCCGGCGTCGCGGGTCCAGAACAGGATTCCTTCGGCGCGCCGACGTCCGCCCTCGCGTTGGAACTGAAGGCGCGCTCGGCGATTGATGAAGCCGACACGCTTTCTCCAATCGAGAGGTTCCCATGTATCACCACATCAAGCGGCTAATGTACACGGTTCGCGTGGACGAGCCGGATCCCCGATTTGGAAACATGCTGCTGGAGCAGTTTGGCGGAGCTAATGGCGAGCTCGCTGCGGCCATGCAGTATTCGGTCCAGGGCCTCAATTGCGAGGACCCAGGCCGCAAGGACCTGTTGATGGATATCGGCACCGAGGAGCTCAGTCATCTCGAAATCGTCGGGACCCTGGCGCGCATGCATCTCAAGCCTCTGAAATCGGTGCGAGAGGCAGCGGAGGCTGATCCGCTGATCGCCATTGCCGGGGGCGGGGGCGTCAGCCTTTTCAATTCCATGGGGAGCGCATGGACAGCCGACTATCTCAAGATCACCGGCGAGCTCGACGTCGATCTGCGCAGCAACATTGCCGCCGAAGCTCGGGCCAAGATCGTCTATGAACGCCTGATCAACTTCTGTCGCGACGCCGGAAGCAAAGACGCCTTGCAGTTTCTCATGACCCGAGAGATCACGCATATGCGCGCGTTCACTTTGGCGCTCGAGAGCATGGGCAGGCCGCCGTTTAGCATCGGCGCGATCGCGCCGACGCCGGAATTGGTCGACCAGTTCTTCAACGACTCGACTGGTGAAGGAGAGCAAGGCGAAGTTGACGCGCGCGGCCCGTGGAATGAAGGCGAGCCCTGGCGCTTCATCGAATTGCCGGTCGTTCAAGGCTTAAACGGCGATGGTGGCACGGGCCTTCACGCCGAAAGTTCAGGCGCGGAAAATATCGCAGCCATCAGAGGCCTCGTCGTCGATCAGATGCAAGACATTCTGAGTGCGGAAAAGCAGCTTTTGAAAGCGCTGCCGAAAATGGCGAAGGCGGCCCGCAGCGCGAATTTGGAAAGCGTGTTCGCTTCGCATCTTAAGGAAACGGAAGCGCAAGCCAAGCGGCTCGAGGACTGCCTGAAGGCCTTGGGCGTCCGATCGCGCGCCAAGCCGTGCAAGGGCATGGCGGGACTGATCGAGGAGGGCGACGAGGTCATGGCGGAGGGCACAGAGAAGAATGACGCCCCCGCGGACCTCGCACTGATCGGCGCCGCGCTGCGCGTCGAGCATTACGAAATCGCCGCCTACACGACGGCTCGAAATCTAGCCCTGCAATTGCGCGAGCCGACGATCGTGCAAATGCTGACAACGTCTCTTGGCGAAGAGCAAAATGCCGGCCAGTTGTTGGACCAGGTCGCCCAGCCCCTTCTGTCCGTGTCCAGAATGCCCGCCAGCGTGGAATAACGGAAGAGCGGAAGCCGGGCATCCGGCGAACGCTCTGTCGAGGGCGGCCTTCGGGCCGCCCTTTTACGTCAGGCCCGTGGCTTCGAGCCAAAACAGGGAGGAAGACACCGATGAAAGCTCTTGTCAGTAGGCCGCCCGCGATCGCCATCGCCCTGGCGCGGTTCTAGGCGCATTCGCGATCGCGCCGCCTTCGCCGACGCCGTGTCCGACGCCAAGGCGGCGGTCGCAAAATACGCCGGTCCGCAGACGACCTGGGAGGGACCGACCAAGGCGCCGAACCCGAGCCCGGCAAGAAGATCGTCTTCCTCTCCGGCGACGAACAGAATGACATTTCTCTCCTCTACGCTACGGCGTTTCCATCAAGCAAGCTGGCGAAAAGCTCGGTTGGAACGTCACCGTGATCGACGGCAAGGGCAGCCCGACGTCCTGGCTCGCCGGGCTCAATCAAGCGATCGCCTTGAAGCCGAACGGCATTGCGATGTTCGCTGACGCGGCCAGCTTGCAGGATCCGATCAAGGCAGGCGTGGCGCAGGGAATCAAATTCGTCGGCCTTCACGCCGCGGGCTTGCCCGGCCTCAGCCGGATCTCAACCTGTTCGTCAATATCCAGGAGGACCCGCGCGAGATCGGCAAGGCCGAGGCCGATTGGGCGATCGCCGATTCCGACGGCAAGGCCCATGTGGTCATCCTGAGCCACAACGAATATGCGATCGCCAAGGTCAAATCGATGGCGACCAAGGACGAGATTGAGAAGTGCGCAGGCTGTGACGGTGAGCGAGCCGATCGAACTCCAGGCGTGGCAGGCGATCGATGAGCTCAACCGCGCCTTCCACAACGAGCCGCCGAGCGGGTTCGTGCAGCCGCCGTTCCTCGTCACCAAAACAACATCCACGCCGAGGGCGGCGACAAGGACACCCTTATTCCCAGCAAAAGCTATAAGCAGCGCTATCTCGAAATTTGGGGCGTAAAGTAGGCCTTGCGCAGCCCGACGGGAACCGCCCGCCGGACCTGTCTCGCCTGCAATCGATCGCCGCGGATCATCCTCCCTTGAATCCCGTTCATGACGTTGGTCCCGAGGCCGGCCTGAGCCAGCTCGGCGCGCCGTTTTTTGTCAAGCCGTTGTTCAATGGTTCGATGCTGATTCTCGCCGTTGGCCTTGCGGTGCAGGCCGCCCAGCGTCGCCAGCGGCGGGGCGTCCTGGCGGAGAACGCCGAGGCTGCGGGCGCGACGGCGGCGCCCATCGTCGAATAATCCCTGTGCGTCAGGCGGCGAGCGCTCACTGGCCGGTTGACTTTCCATATTTCTATAATTATGGAATCATGGAAGGAGGCTCCATGCCCAGCAACGAAGTCGAGGTCACCGCCCGCTACGCCGACATGCTCGCAGCGCTCGGGTCCGAAGCGCGGCTGCGCATTGTCCGGCTTCTGCTCGCCGCCCACCCGGAAGGTCTCGTCGTCGGCGAGATCGGCTCCGAACTGGGCATTCCGCCGTCAACGCTTTCGCATCACCTCGACAAGCTGAAGAACGAAGGCCTCGTCTCCGTGCGGCGCGATGGCACGTTCCTCTGTCATACCGCAAACACCGAGACCCTTCAGGAGATCGTCGGATTCCTGTTCGCCGAGTGCTGCACCCGCAACAAGGCAATCCGGCCTGAAGCCATCACCTGCGCCTGTCCATAGGAGAGCGCCCATGTCAAAAGCCGACATCAAGGAAGTCGTACGCGAACGCTACGCCGAGATTGCCCGCGGCGTTCAAGGGGCGGGATCGTCATGCTGCTACGACGGCGAAGTCGGATCGCGCTCGATTTCCGCCAATCTCTACGCCGACGACGAGACGGGGTCGCTGCCGGAAGAGGCCGTTCTGGCGTCGCTTGGCTGCGGCAATCCGACGGCGCTCGCCGAACTCAAGCAAGGGGAGACGGTTCTCGATCTCGGCTCCGGCGGCGGCATCGATGTTCTGCTCTCGGCGCGTCGCGTGGGTCCTGCGGGCAAGGCCTATGGCCTCGACATGACCGACGACATGCTGGCGCTCGCTCGCGAAAACCAGAGGAAGGCGGGAGCGGAGAACGTCGAGTTTCTGAAGGGCGAGATCGAGGCGATTCCATTGCCGGACAATTCCGTCGATGTGATCATCTCGAACTGCGTCATCAACCTCTCGGCCGACAAGGATCGCGTGCTGAGTGAAGCCTTCCGGGTGCTGAAGCCGGGCGGCCGGTTCGCTGTGTCCGATGTCGTCACCCGCGGAGCGATCCCCGAGCAGGTTCGCCGCGACGTGCTGCTCTGGGCCGGCTGCATCGCTGGCGCCCTCGATGAGAACGACTATCGCATGAAGCTCGCGGCGGCGGGTTTCGAGGCGATCGGGATTGAGCCGACGCGCGTCTATCGCGTCGAGGACGCGCGCGAGTTTCTGACCAGCCAGAATGTCGACGTGGACGCTATTGCCGCCGAAGTTGGCGGCAAGTTCATGAGCGCCTTCGTGCGGGCGAGGAAGCCGGGACCTGCCTCTAACGCGAAGGCCGAGGCGTGCGCGGTCCAAGCTGCTGCCAGTGAGGTAGACGATGATGAGCCAGCCGTTCAACGTGTTATTCCTCTGCACCGGCAACAGCGCGCGCTCGATCCTCGCCGAGAGCATCCTGCGCAAGGACGGGGCCGGGCGCTTCAACGCGTTTTCGGCAGGGAGCCATCCGAAGGGCGCGGTCAACCCCTTCGCATTGAAAGTGCTGGAATCCTATGGTTATCCGACCGACGGCTACCGCTCGAAAAGCTGGGATGAGTTCGCGGCGCCGGGAGCGCCGGTCATGGATTTCGTGTTCACAGTCTGCGACAGCGCGGCGGGCGAAGCCTGTCCAGTCTGGCCGGGACAGCCGATGACCGCGCATTGGGGCATCGAGGATCCGGCGGCGGTCCAGGGCGCCGACATTGAGAAAGAGCGCGCCTTCGTCACCGCGTTCAAATATCTGAAGAACCGGATATCGGTTTTCACCAGCCTGCCGCTCCGAAGCCTCGACACAATGGCGCTTGGGGCGAAGCTTCGGGAGATCGGACGGCTGGACGGAACGACCGCGCGCGCGGATGAGGTCCGCTGATGTCCGTCTTCGAACGCTATCTGACGATTTTGGTGTTTCTCTGCATCGTCGCAGGGATTGCGCTCGGCCATGCCGCGCCCGGCGCTTTCCATGCGATTGGCGCCGTCGAAGTCGCGAAAGTCAATCTGCCGGTGGCGATCCTGATCTGGCTGATGATCGTGCCGATGCTGGTGAAGATCGATTTCGCGGCGCTTAGCCGGGTCGGCGAACACTGGCGCGGCATAGGGGTTACGCTCCTCGTCAATTGGGGCGTGAAGCCCTTCTCGATGGCGGCGCTGGGCTGGTTGTTCATCGGTCACGTGTTTCGCGCCTGGCTGCCTCCGGATCAGATCAACTCCTACATAGCTGGGCTGATTCTCCTTGGCGCAGCGCCATGCACCGCCATGGTGTTCGTCTGGAGCAACCTGATGAAGGGCGAGCCGCATTTCACGCTCTCGCAGGTGGCGCTCAACGACACGATCATGGTGTTTGCTTTTGCCCCGATTGTCGGACTTCTGCTGGGACTGTCCGCGATCACGGTTCCCTGGGATACGCTGGTCCTGTCGGTGGCCCTCTACATCGTCGTCCCGGTCATCGCGGCTCAGGCGGTCCGGCGGTTCGTTCTGATGAAGGACGGAGAAGCCGGGCTATTTCGATTGCTGGCAAAGCTAGGTCCGGTTTCTCTCCTGTCCCTGCTGGCGACGCTCGTTCTCCTCTTTGGCTTTCAGGGAGAGCAGATCCTCGCGCAACCTCTGGTGATCGGCCTTTTGGCCGTGCCGATCCTCATTCAGGTCTATCTGAATGCAGGGATCGCCTATGGCCTCAATCGGCTTGTTGGCGAGCACCATTGCGTGGCGGGCCCGTCGGCATTGATCGGGGCGAGCAACTTCTTCGAACTTGCCGTGGCTGCGGCGATCAGCCTGTTCGGATTCAACTCCGGGGCGGCGCTGGCCACGGTCGTTGGGGTTCTTATCGAAGTGCCGGTCATGTTGTCGGCGGTCTGGATCGTCAACCGCACCCAGGACTGGTACGAGCGGGGTCTGTCCGGGGCAGAAGCGCTCGTTGTGAAGTCTCCCTGAAGGCGGCGCAGTGACGGTCACGATCTACCACAACCCCAATTGCGGCACGTCGCGCAACGTGCTCGCGATGATCCGGCAGAGCGGCGAAGAGCCGGTCGTCATCGAATATCTCAAAAACCCGCCCACTCGTGAGCGGCTCAAGGAGCTCATCCAGGCCATGGGAATCCCGGTGCGCGCGATTCTGCGCGAGAAAGGAACCCCTTACGCCGAGTTGGGGCTGGAGAATCCGAAATGGTCGGACGAGCAATTGCTCGAATTCATGATGGCGCATCCCATCCTGATCAATCGGCCGATTGTCGTGACGCCCAAAGGCGTCAAGCTCTGCCGTCCGTCCGAAACGGTGCTCGATCTTCTCCCCAATGCGAACATCGGCCGCTTCGTGAAAGAGCATGGCGAGGTCGTTGAGGCCAAGCCGGCATCCCGATCGAGAACATAGGCTCCCGTTGGGCCGAGGCCCGAGCCTGAGCGCGCTGGCGAAGGGCTCAAGGCGCAGCGTTCAGCGCGGGGTCCGAGACCTCATAGGTCCACACCCGGAAAGACTTCAGGGCGTGGGGTCCGAACGAGTTGATGAGCGGAATATCCGCCGCATCCCGGCCTCGCGCGACCACGATCCTGCCAATTCGCGGCATGTTGTTGCGGGGATCGAACGTCCACCACGACCCCTCGAGGAACACCTCGATCCAGGCGCTGAAATCCATCGGATCGACCACCGGCACGCCGATGTCGCCGAGATGGCCATTGACGTAGCGCGCCGGAATGTTGAGGCATCGGCAGAACGCGACCGCGAGATGGGCGAAATCGCGGCAGACGCCGATCCGCTCCTCGATACGCCTCGAACGCGGTTCGCGTCGATCGCGCCTGCTGATAGTCGAACTTGATGTGCTGATGGACGAAATCGCACACGGCCTGCACACGCCCCCAGCCGGGCGGGGTGGCGCCGAACAGGTCCCAAGCCGTCTGGCTCAGCTTGTCGGTCTCGCAATATCGGCTGCCCATCAGATAGATGCAGGCAGCCGTCGGGCAGACTCCGCGACCGGGCACTTCACGTGCGGCAAAGTTCGCCGGGTCGATCTTGCCATCGTCTTCGATCGTGGCGTCGCCCCAGATTGCGAAATCGCCGACAGGCGCGACCAGTCTGCGGCAACGATTGCCGAACGTGTCGAGATAAGTGGTCGTCGGGATGATCGGCGTCGTGAAGACCTTCTCGGCGACGCGCATGTCGGCCTTCCGATCTTCGCTCACCGACAATAGGCAAACCATCGGAGTCGGCTGCGGGCAATTGATCGCGATTTCATAACCATAACGGATCAGCATGGGTCGCCAGCTCCTGATGCGTCTTTCGAGACGCGATGAACGAGCGGCCCCCCGGCGTCAGCCTCGAAACGAATGATTACTCGATAAAGAGCGGTCGGCGCGAGCGTCGCGCCGACCGTCGATGTCTGTGTTCAGCTTTTGCCGGCCGAACTATTTCACGCTGCTGAGCAGAGCAGCGCACGCCTGGGACACACCGGAATCAGCCGCCTTGCTGCCAGGCATCACGGCCCAACCGCCCTTTTCGACATAAGCCGCCTGCTGCCAGGAGTCGGTCTTTTTCAGCGCCGTCATGTTCGCGGCGGCGTCGGCGCTGCGTTGGAACTGGTCGACGCAGATCGGCGCGACCGCGGCAACCACGGCGCTGCTTGCTGTATTGTCCGCCAGGGTCTTCGCCGAGCTTGCGAGCATCCACCCGCCCCAGCCGAAGCCGACGGCGACAGTCGCGGCGACGCCGACCGCGGCGCCTTGCAGAAGCCGCTTCAGCGAGTCTCCCTGATACCACGCCACATTTTGCATGAGCCTCTCCTCCCGATCGGGGCGGAAGGATTCCGCCCCTTTCTGAGTGTTGAGCGACACCTCCCATTGGAGCCGTCGCCGAGACCCGGTCTTTGCTTTATGACGGCGATCAGTAGTCCATCCCGCCCATGCCGCCCATCCCACCGCCGCCGCCCGGCATCGCCGGAGCGTCAGCCTTGGGCCGCTCTGCGATCATCGCTTCGGTCGTGATCATGAGGCCGGCGATCGAAGCCGCGTCCTGGAGCGCGACCCGCACCACCTTCGCCGGATCGACGATGCCGGCGTTCAGCATGTCGACATATTGCTCGGTCTGCGCGTCGAAGCCGAAGGTTTGCGACTTGTTCTCGAGAATCTTGCCGACGACGATCGAACCCTCGACGCCCGAATTCTCGGCGATCTGCCGGATCGGGGCTTCGAGCGCCCGGAGCACGATGTTGATGCCGGACTGGACGTCTTCGTTCTCGTTGGTGAGCTTGCCGATCGCCGCCTTGGCGCGCAGGAGCGCGACGCCGCCGCCGGAAACGATGCCTTCCTCGACCGCGGCCTTGGTCGCATGCATGGCGTCGTCAACGCGATCCTTCTTCTCCTTGACCTCGACCTCGGTCGAGCCGCCGACGCGGATGATCGCAACGCCACCGGCGAGCTTGGCCAAACGCTCCTGCAGCTTCTCCTTGTCGTAGTCGGAGGTCGTCTCCTCGATCTGCGCCTTGATCTGGGCGATGCGGCCTTCGATGTCGGATTTCTTGCCGCCGCCGTCGATGATGGTGGTGTTCTCCTTCTCGATCCGCACCCGCTTGGCCTTGCCAAGCATCTGCAGCGTCACGTTCTCAAGCTTGATGCCAAGATCCTCGGCAATCATCGTGCCCGCGGTGAGGATGGCGATATCCTCCAGCATCGCCTTGCGGCGATCGCCGAAGCCTGGCGCCTTAACCGCGGCCACCTTGAGGCCGCCACGCAGCTTGTTGACGACCAGCGTCGCGAGCGCCTCGCCCTCGATATCCTCGGCGATGATGAGCAGCGGCTTGCCGGCTTGTACGACCGCCTCGAGGACGGGCAGCATCGGCTGGAGCGAGGAGAGCTTCTTCTCGTGGATGAGGATGTATGGATCCTCGAGCTCGGCCAGCATCTTCTCCGCATTGGTGACGAAATAGGGCGAGAGATAGCCGCGGTCGAACTGCATGCCCTCGACGACGTCGAGCTCGGTCTCAAGGCTCTTGGCCTCTTCGACCGTGATGACGCCCTCATTGCCGACCTTCTTCATCGCATCGGAAATCATCTTGCCGATCGTCTTGTCGCCGTTCGCGGCGATGGTCCCGATCTGCGCGATCTCGTCCGACGACTGCACCTTCTTGGCGCGCTTTTCGATGTCCTTGACGACTGCGGTCACCGCGATGTCGATGCCGCGCTTAAGATCCATCGGGTTCATGCCGGCCGCGACGAGCTTGAGGCCTTCCTTCATGATCGAGGCGGCGAGCACCGTGGCGGTGGTGGTGCCGTCGCCGGCAAGATCGTTGGTCTTAGATGCGACCTCGCGCACCATCTGCGCGCCCATGTTCTCGAACTTGTCGGAAAGCTCGATTTCCTTGGCGACGGTGACGCCATCCTTGGTGATGCGCGGCGCGCCGTAGGACTTGTCCAGAATGACATTGCGGCCCTTGGGGCCCAGCGTCACCTTGACGGCGTTATTGAGGATATCGACGCCGCGCAGCATTCGGTCGCGCGCGTCGGAAGAGAAACGTACATCTTTGGCTGACATGGTTGGATCCTTCAATTCTTGATAAA
>CAVOLE010000017.1:0-19412 GCA_963696665.1 uncultured Alphaproteobacteria bacterium | reverse complement strand
TAGTTAAGACTTAATCTGACAATCGGTGTCATGGCTGAGGCACGAGCCGAGGCCGGGCGCGGAGCTGGTCGGGGTTGCATAGCGTCCGGCCTCGGCGTCTCGAGAGGACACTGATTATGATTAAGGAACAGAAAATCATCCGCGCCAAGGTCGGGCTGCTAGAGTTGGCCAAGCAGCTCGGCAACGTCAGCCAGGCCTGCAAAATGATGGGCTACAGCCGTGACAGCTTCTACCGCTTCAAGGAACTCTACGACGCCGCCGGCGAACTGGCGCTGCAAGAGCTGACGCGGCGCAAGCCGATTTGAAGAACCGCACGCCTCCTGACATCGAAGCGATCATTGTCGAGCTCTCGCTGGAAAGACCGGCCTATGGTCAAATCCGCATCGCCAATGAGCTTCGTAAGCTCGGCCATTCGATCTCGCCGGCCGGGGTGCGCGGCGTCTGGCAGCGCCACGACCTCGAGACAATGAAGAAGCGGCTCAAAGCCCTCGAAGCCAAAGTCGCTCAGGACGGCCTGGTGCTCACCGAAAGCCACCTGGCGGCGTTGGAGAAGGCCAAGAGCGAGAAGGAGGCGCACGGCGAATTCGAGAGCGAGTGCCCGGGCTATTGCGGAGCCCAAGACACCTTCTACGTCGGCAACATGAAGGGGGTTGGGCGCATCTACCAGCAGACCTTCATCGACACCTACGCCAAGGTCGCCTTCGCCAAGCTCTATGATCGCAAGACGCCGATCACCGCCGCCGATCTCATCAACGATCGGGTCGTGCCGTTCTACGACGCCCACGAGGTGAAACTCTGCCGTGTGCTGACCGATCGCGGCACGGAATATTGCGGCAATCCGGAGCATCACGAATATGAGCTCTATCTGGCGGTCGAGGACGTTGACCACTCGCGCACCAAGACCAAGAGCCCGCAAACCAAGGGCATCGCCGAGCGGTTCCACAAGACGGTCCTCGACGAGTTCTATCGCGTCGCGTTCCGCAAGAAGATCTATGCTCGATCGCCGAGTTGCAGAGCGATCTCGATCAATGGATCGGCGGCTACAACGAGGAGAGGCCGCACCAAGGCCGGTGGTGCTTCGGCAAGACGCCGATGCAAACCTTCCTGACGCGAAGCCTCTGGCCAAGGAGAAATTGATCGCCGCCTAAATCAATGCAAAAGGCGGAACCGATCCAACTCCGGACACCGTCCGTCAGATCAAGTTCCAGCTACTACACGTCATCCTCGACAATCTGCCGAGCCACAAGGTCGAGGGCGTCAGAACGGCGATCGAAAACGCCAAAGCCCGTCTGCTCTACCTGCCCGCCTACAGCCCCGATCACAACCCGATCGAGCAATGGTTCGCCAAGCTCAAAGCCCTGCTGCGCAAAGCCGCGGCGCGCACCTTCGACGCCCTCATCCACGCCATCGCCACCGCCCTCGAAGCCTTCACCCCCGACGAATGCGCAAACTATCTCGCAAATTCAGGATATCGACGCCAATCATGAAAATGCGCTAGGCGATTCAGACTGAACCCCCTCCAGCAAATGCCGAGACTAACAACCCATGGTGAGCTCGCCATGGGTGCGAGGCGGCGTTCGGTGTGCGTCAACATCGCGACCGTTCATCTCGGGCAAGCGGCCGACTCATTTAGCTCAGGCTCAAGCGCGGACGATAACATTACGCATCGCGACCTGCCCGCTTGAGCCGGTCACCGATGACTAACGGGGGTGAGACGGTGACCTTCTTCAACGCTTTCGCTGCCTCATTCGGATCGATGCTGCTAACGGCCGCGCTCATCGGTGCGTGGCTTTTTCGTTCCTCTGCCGCGCCACTTATCGCTAAGATCGTCGTCCCTGCTCTCATCGTCGCCCTCGCTTGCACAACGCCATATCAAGTCAACGCGATACTGGGGTTTCCTGTCTCGGCGTCGCCTGCAACGCTCCCCGCTCATGCCGAACTCATCGCCTTTGTCGCGCACGATGACGACACGCGAGTGGATTTGTGGCTACGTCAGAGCAACGCTTTGCCGCGCGCCTATGAGACCACGCTAGACAACAAGCTTAAACGGACATTACGCGAGGCGCAGAGCAGGCTGGGCCATGGCGGAAGGGTAATGCTAGTGAAGGCCCCGCTCAGAACCAAGCGAACCGGCGTCGAGGAGCAGCGTGTGCCAGACGACCCCAGCTACGAACTGGACGATTCCCTCTTCTCACTTCCTCCGAAGGACTGACTCTTCAGCCGAGGATTCCATGCTCGGATCTGATTCGAACTCACCTTCGCGGAAGCGAAGTGATCGATGACATGATCTTCGACAACAGCGATGTCCGATCTCTTGAGCATCTTCGCGACAAGCCGGCGTCTGGTCCGCAACGACGTGGGGAAACATCACCCCCGCTTGCGGTCAGATCCAATTCAAGAGCGTGCGACGCTTGGCCGCTGAAGGCACGACGCCCTTCTGATGTCCTTCGTAGCTTAAAAGGAGGCCCCATGCTGCGGATCGGGATCATCCCCGCCCTCGTCCTCGGACTTAGTTCCAGAGATCAGCGGCGCCGCTCTTGCGGCGGACAAAACCCCTTCGCCACCCTGCAAGCCGCTTGCCAGGCTTGGGGTCGACTTCGACGCTAAAACTCATTTCACCCCGCTGACGCCCGGGCAATTCCACTTCGTCGAAGGCGTGTACGTTGGCTCTCCGACGACCCCTGACGGACTTCCTCCTGGCGATGGCGCGATGCTCGCGACCCATGACGGCGCCGCGAACGGTGTCATCATCTGGACCCGCGGTCCGCTCGCGTGCGGTCCGATCCAAATTAGCGAAAAGCTCATAAAGCTCATCGCCGCAATCAAGACTGGTGCGCTCGACGGCGAGGGCAACGAACTCTGACCTAATTCCGAGTGCGGGGAATCATGTCCGAAATGATCCATATCGCCACCTGCGTCGCGAATCCCCTGCGGTGGCAAACCCGTATCAGTCTCGCGCGCGCGGCCATCAAGAATTGGCTCAACGAGCCGAACGTCCACATCACTCTCGCCGAGGTCGCGTACGGCTCGCGTGGATTTGATCTCCTCGATTTGGCCAGCGATCGTGTCACCCACATTCCTCTTCGCGCCACGACTATGGCCTGGTCGAAGGAATGCGGTCTCAACATAGCCATCAATCGAATGCCTACTGGGTCGGAAAAGATCCTGGCCCTCGATGCCGATATCACGTTCCGTCGCGCCGGCTGGGCAACTGAGGCCGGCGCCGCTCTCGACCTTTACCCAGTCATTCAGCCGTGGGACACGGCCTACGACCTCGGGCCCCACGACGAGCACATCCAAACGCACAAAAGCTTTGCATCTGTATGGCATGCCGGTAAGCCGGTGGTGGCGAATGGCAACGCCTTCTGGAGCTTCAACGGCGGCTACAACGTATATCCGCATCCAGGATACGCATGGGGTTGGCAACGCCGTGTTCTCGACAGGATCGGCGGTCTCCTCGAGATCGGCGCGATGGGTTCTGGCGACTATCACATGGCACTCGGAATAGTTGGCCGCTACGAGGCTTCTCTGCCAGCGGGCGTGAGCGAAGGTTATACGAACGCAGTCGCCTCGTGGGCCACGCGCGCCGCCTTCGAGGTCAACGGCAAGCTAGCCTTCGTCCACGGGACCGTTGAGCATCCGTTCCATGGTCGCAAGCAGGATCGAGGCTATCAAACCCGCTGGCAGATGTTCCTCGACAGCGGCTTTGACCCGGCGACGGACCTCAAGCGCAACACCTATGGCGTCCTCGAATTCTCGGGCGCCAAGCCCAACCTCGAGCGCGCGTTCGACCATTACCTCCGCTCACGCGAGGAAGACGTGAATACACTCACGTAATAAGACCGCTCGTATTCACCGCTTTCCCTTAGACGAGTTCCGCTGCCACCCCGACTGAAGCGGGGCTTGTTAAACCCGTCATATCGGTCGGGGCTAGACGTCATGTTCGCGGGGTGAGCCGGTGGGCCGCCCTTTCGTGCAGGTAGAACGAGGGTTGCTCGGGCGGACCGAGCCGAGCCTCATGCACGGAGGGCGGGCCATGGGAAAGTATAGCGAAGTTTTTGTTGGTTTCGACGTCGCCAAGAAGAAACACGCTGTGGCGATCGCGGAAGGGGGCCGGGCGGGAGAAGTCCGGTTCCTGGGCGATGTCGAGAACAGCCCATTGCCGATCGAGAAGACGATCAAGAGACTGGCGGGCCGATACGATCGGCTGCATGTTTGTTTTTGAAGCGGGGCCGACGGGATACGGGCTTTATCGGCAGGTGAAGGCGCTCGGCCACGATTGCATGGTGGTCGCTCCGGCGCTGATCCCGAAACGAGCGGGCGAGCGGATCAAGACGAACCGGCGCGACGCTGTCACGTTAGCGCGGCTGCACCGCGCCGGCGAACTGACCGGAGTGTGGACGCCCGATCCGGCGCATGAGGCGGTGCGCGACCTTGTGCGGGCCCGCGAGGCGGCGGCGGACGACGTTCGCCGCAAACGCCAGCAGCTTCTCTCCTTCCTGCTGCGGCACAGCCGGATTTACAGCGGCGGCGGCCATTGGACGCTGGCGCATCGGCGCTGGCTGGCCGATCAAAAGTTCGAGCATGCAGCGCAGCAGATCGTCTTCAGGAGGGCATTGACGCGATCGAAGATGCGCTCCAGCGCCTGCGCCGCCTCGAGAAACAGCTTGCTCTCATCGTGCCGGATTGGTCCATGGCGCCCGTCGTGGAAGCCTATCAAGCCATGCGCGGCGCGTCGTTTCTGGTCGCCGTGACCTTTGCCGCTGAGATCGGCGACGTGCGCCGGTTCGATACGCCAAGACAGCTGATGTCTTTCCTCGGTCTCGTCCCAGCGGAAAGCTCGACCGGCGATACCATCCGACGGAAGGGCCTCACTCTGGCGGGCAACCGGCGCGCGCGGCGGGCGCTGGTCGAGGCCGCCTGGACCTATTGCTATCCGGCGCGAGTCAGCGATGCCTTGAGAGCCCGGCTCGAAGGGCTGCCCAAGCCCGTGCGTGACATCGCCTGGAAGGCGCAGATCCGTCTGTGCGCCCGCTATCGCCGCCTCAGCGCCACGGGCAAGAAGCCGCCTGTCGTCGTGGCTGCGATCGCCCGCTTCCATCGACGGGTCGCCCCCTAAAACACGATGCTCTCCCGCTGCCGACCCGAGCGCCGGGAACTCCCGTCGCTAGTTATGTGGCCGAGCCTTGCGCCCGACGCCCGTCCTCTAGACCGAGGAAAGTCCCGAGACGTAGACACGGAAGGCGGTAACCAACCCGCGGATAAGAGTTTGATCAACCGTCGTCTCTCGCTCCGCTCCCAGCTCTGCGCAGCCCCCGCTCATCCTTGCCGACGGCAATCCCGCCGCACGGAACGATCGACCACGTCCGCGCCCTTGACTGGGAACATAAGAGACTATGTTGTCAGCGAGGACGGATGAGAGGCAACGCAAATGGTCGACCTCGCCGACAATCCCTGGCACGCATGCACTTTCAATCGGCGCTCCGTCGGCATCGAGATGAGTGGCTTTGCGAGTCGTAATTTTGATGCGCCTCTGCTTGCAACCACCGCTCGCATGTTCGCCCTTTTGTGCTACCATTTAACCAATTCCAGTTCGGCTGGCGCGGGGCTTGGCATTACCTCCCACAGTGATCTTGGAGCTGCGGGCGGCGGTCACCACGGCCCCCAGCTTGATGCTGAAATTCATCGGCCTGGTTGACATTTCCCCGAGGTGTGGATCCACACAGGTCACGGAAGGCGTGTCTACTATCCCCTAATAACGGCTCGCCGTCGTCGCCCGTGCCGTCGACAGTGCCGCCGCTTCCGAACACTCAAACGATCAGCGGACTTCAACAGGGGTTCAAGACGCTCGGGTATCGCATTGCCGTCGATGGCGACTACGGCGCCGAAACCCGACGGTTGGTTACGAGCTTCCAGATGCGCACCGAATTGTCGCTGATGGAATTGCCGGCGCACAGACGAAAGCAAACTTGCTGAGCGAGCTGGCCAGTATAGGCGGGACGGACACTCACCGCACTAAGCCTCTCGCGCCGCGCCTGTAGTCGTCGGTGCACGCGTCCGAAACCATCTTCGCTCTTTCTGACTTCGTCTCTGTTGAAGACCCTAATACCAAAGGCTCTGCTGGCTGACTCATAGGGGATTGAGAGAACCCGCTTTCGCGGGAGAAGCGGCGCGATCGTGAGGTGATCTCCTGTCTGAAGTTGCAGCCCACCCTCAGACAGGAGGTTTTCAGATGGCTGAGTTGAGCCCTCTACGTCGTAGCATGATCGAGGATATGACGGTCCGCAATCTGTCGCCGGCGACCCAGCGATCCTACATCCACGCCGTCGCGAAGTTCAGCCGTTATTTCGGTTGCTCGCCGGACCGCCTCGGTTTGGAGGACGTGCGCGCCTTCCGGGTCCAGCTGGTGGCGCAAGGCATCTCCTGGCCGGCGCTAAACCAGACGGTCTGCGCGTTGCGGTTCTTCTATGGCGTGACGCTGGGGCTCGAGACGATACCGGAACGGATCGCCTATGCCCGCGAACCGCGCAAGCTGCCCATCGTGCTGAACGCCGACGAGTTGGTGCGCTTTCTCGAGGGGGCGCCGAGCTTGAAGACGCGGGCCGCATTGACCACGGCCTATGCGGCGGGATTGCGCGCCTCTGAGGCAGTGAGTCTCAAGGTGGCCGATATCGACAGCGGCCGGATGGTCATCCGAGTTGAGCAAGGCAAGGGCGGCAAGAACCGCACCGTCATGCTGTCGGCGCAGCTGCTCGCCATCCTGCGGCGCGTCCGCAGCATTGGCTGTTCCCCGGCCGTGACGAGACGAAGCCGCTCGACGTCCAGGTGCTGCATGCGGCATGCCGCTCGGCTTGCGCTGCGGCGGGCCTGACCAAGCGGATCACGGTGCATACGCTGCGGCATAGCTTCGCCACGCATCTGCTGGAGAGCGGCGCCGATATCCGCATCATTCAGGTGCTGCCGGGCCATGCCAACCTGTCGAGCACGGCGCGCTACACGCGGGTCTCGAACAGGCTTATCCGGCAAACGGAGAGCCCGCTCGATCGGCTGACATTGGAGGTCGTGCCGCCCGCCTGATCGGCGGGTCACGTGTCCACGGACTTGGAGGTGGCGGATATTTTCCGCCGCCACGGGGATGCCTATCGCCGCGCGCACGAAGGACGCCTCGGCCGCACCGAGCGGCGCGTCATGAGCGCCATTGTGGCCTGCCGAACGGCAGCGCTCGGCGGCCATGTCGAGGCCTGCGACGATTGCGGCGCGACGCGCATCGCCTACAACTCGTGCCGCAATCGCCATTGCCCGAAGTGCCAGGGGCTAGCGCGGGCGCAATGGCTCGCTGCCCGGCAAGCCGAGCTTCTGCCCGTACCCTACTTCCACGTCGTCTTCACGCTGCCGCCGGCCGCGGCCACGATCGCCTTCCAGAACAAGGCTGTCGTCTATGCCATCCTGATGCGCACGGCCGCCGAGACGCTCTCGACTGTCGCCGCCGATCCAAGGCATCTCGGAGCCGAGCTTGGCGTCACCGCCGTCCTGCACACCTGGGGCCAGACCCTGCAGCATCATCCCCATGTCCATTGCGTGGTGTCCGGCGGCGGCCCTTCGCTCGACGGCAAGCGCTGGGTCGCCTGTAGGAAAGACTTCTTTCTGCCGGTGCAGGTGCTGTCGCGCCTCTTCCGACGCCTGTTCCTCGCCGAGATCCACAAGGCCTTCAATGCCGGCAGCCTCGTCTTGCCAAGCTGGCGCACCCCGTCAGCTTTGCAAGGCAGCTCGATGCGCTCCGCCGGCTCGACTGGGTTGTCTACGCCAAGCCACCCTTCGGCGGGCCCGAGCAGGTGCTGGCCTATCTCGGCCGCTACACCCACCGTGTCGCCATCGCCAACAGCCGCCTACTCGCGCTCGACGAGGGGTCGGTACGGTTCGCCTGGAAGGACTATCGCCACGGCGGCCACACCAAGGTCATGGCGCTCGAAGCCGGCGAGTTCATCCGCCGCTTCCTCCTCCACACGCTGCCGGACGGCTTCCATCGCATTCGTCACTACGGCTTCCTGGCCAACGGCACCCGCACCGAACGCCTCGGCCGATGTCGCGGGCTGCTCGATATGGCTCTCCCCTCTGTCGGAGCGGAGAGCCCGGGCGCGCACGGCGCCCACGATCGCAAACTCACCTGGCGTGACTTCGCCATCTGCCCCGACGTGCGGCGGCGCCATGCAGCGCGTTGCCATCGTGCCGCGCTCGTCCGTATCGCCGGTTCGCTGTGACACCTCATGAGCCCGATCCAACGCCCTTCGGCGCCGATCAACATCGTTCGCGGCCATCGTCTCGCCGCCATGGCCTCCGCCGTCCCCTTGCTTGTTCCAAGCCCTTCTTCAACTGCAATGCTCGGAAGCGGCTTCCTTTTGAGGCCGCCGCGACGTGCTCAAAGGCCCCAGCAGCCAACACGCCGCAAACAACGGCTCGGCCGCCGCCTGGATCTTGGCCGGTCAACGGCGGCGATGACGATGACACTTTCGCCATAGCGCTCAACCGACTCGCGGCTTCGCTCAATCCGGCTTCAATGAGGTCGCGACTTCGCCCGCCATCAGCCTCTGTGCCGCGCGACCTCACATAACCCTCCAGATTCCCGAATTGCGGCGGAGCTGATTTAAGTTGGCGCGGAGGATTCGCGCCATGGCTTCAGCGGTGAGATTGCGAGAGGATTATTCGGCTGAGGAGCTTCGGGCGCTCGCCCGGCGGTCGAAGACCGTCAACCAGAGCCGGCAGATTCTGTCGCTGGCGGCGGTCAGGGATGGCATGGACCGGGGCTCCGCGGCGAAGATCGGGGGCATGGACCGCCAAACGTTGCGTGACTGGGTCCATCGCTTCAACGGGTTGGGTCCGGAGGGCCTCATCGATAACTGGACCGAGGGTCCCAAGCCTCGCCTTTCGGCGGAGCAACTGGCTCAGTTCGCGCAGATCGTCGAGGTCGGGTCCGGATCGTGAGGTCGACGGCGTCGTGCGCTGGCGTCGGATCGACCTCAAGCGCGTCATCGCCGAAAGGTTCGGCGTTGACTTTCATCCGCGCTATGTCGGGAAGCTGCTGCAGAAGCTTGGCTTCTCGCATATCAGTGCGCGGCCCCGTCATCCGGCTCAAGACGAGCGGACCGTCGAGGCTTTCAAAAAAACTTTCCGCGCGCGCTGAAAGCCCATCTCGAAGGACTGCCGGAGACGACGCCGGCCGAAATCTGGTTTGAAGACGAGGCCCGCATCGGTCAGAAGAACGGCCAGGTTCGGCAGTGGGCCAGGCGCGGAACGCGGCCAAGGCAGCCCGCCGACCAGCGCTATGACAACGCCTATCTGTTCGGCGCGATCTGCCCAGCGCGGGGCGTCGGAGCGGCCCTCGCGCTGCCCTATGCCGACGCTGACATGATGCAGCTCCACCTCGACGAAATCTCGCGCAACGTCGCCGAGGGCGCCCACGCCGTTCTGCTGCTCGACCGGGCCGGATGGCATACGACGGGCAAGCTCGACGTGCCCGACAACATCACGCCGATCTTCCTGCCTTCCCGCGCCCCGGAGCTGAACCCGGTCGAGAACGTCTGGCAATATCTCCGCCAGAACTGGCTCTCGAACACCGTCTTCGAGAACTACGACGCGATCGTTGACGACGCGTGCAAAGTTTGGCGAAACCTCACCGCTCAGCCCGAAACAATCACCTCCCTCGGAATGCGCGATTGGCTCACGTCGGTCAGCAGCTATGACCTTTGGTATAAGCGCCAGCTGGCGTGGCAATTTTTCGTTGGCGGACCTTACGCGATACGGCTCGCGAAGGGCCAGCTTGTAGGGCCGACTCTCGCTGGCGTTAGAACCTCCGCGTAAAGGTCAGCTCTCTTGACAGGGATCCAAACGCGGGTCGTGATTTTAAGGAGATTTCTATGACCGATACGGCATCCGCAATCGCCGCAGGCCCAATTGTCGAGACCCTACGTCCAATAATATCTGCCTTTGTCACGGCGTTGGTGGGCGTGGCCGTAACATTTGGAGTCGCGTTGCTTAAAAGATGGACAGGGGTGACGCTGCAATCAGCGTATGTCGATTCGCTTCGTCAAGCGGCGCAGACCGAAGCAGGAGTTCTCGTTGCAGAGGCGGCTGATAACTTGTCATCTCGATCAATTACCGTAACATCTCCGGCCATCGCTGCAGCTGCTGCGCGCATAGCCGCGGCTATGCCTGAAGCCGTTAAAGCTGTCGGGAAAACGCCAGAGGATCTCGGCCGACTTGTCGCCGGCGAGATCGGCAAATTACAAGCGCGCGCCACGGCAATTTCTGTTCCCACGTCGATTTCACCGACCAGATCGCCATAGCGAAAACTCGCCTAGAGAAAATTTGGCCTGAAGAATTGACGACATGCTTAAGTTAGTCACGATTAATTCGGTACTCGGCCATATTGCGCCTCTCTTGTTTGACCCACAAATCGCTGCGCCGCGCCGCCAGCAAGCTCTACGGAGGTGTCTATGAATTCGCCCGAAAGCTCGCCTTGGGGCTTTCTTCAGTGGGCCGTAGCTGGACTGGCTTCCGTCGGAGCGAGCGCCGCCGCCTTTGTCTGGCGACTCATGACTCGGCTTCACACTCTCGAGATTGCGGTTCGACAACACCAACACGATCTCGACGTATCACAGTCGGCGAATGAATTTGCGCTCCTCCGTCTTGCTGAGCGTCTGGCGCTGCTGCACGATGATCACTATCGTCTACGCGAGACAATTGGCGCGCTTCCCAGTCGCGCCGATATTCATGATTTGGAGCTTCGCCTGGGGGAGCGTCTGGACTCGTTGGCTCTGCGCTTCGACCGGGCTTTCGACCCACACCTTTCTTGATGATGTCCATGATACCTTTGGGTCGCAATTGTGCGTCGACGCGAAGCAGATCGCCATCCATGCCAAGACATGTGCGCTGTCTGAGCGAAGACTATGGCCGTCCGACGTATCCCGATTGCAACGGCTCGATCGGACTAAAATTTGGTCTCCCGGGTCGGAAACCGAGCTAGCGCTTCACCGACCCGAACGACGAGCAGCTGAGATGACATGAAGTTCGTTCGGATGAGGTCTTGACGATGCAAATTTTGGAGTGTTGCTGACGAACGATGCGAGTTGTCTTCATGGGCACGCCGGAATTCGCGGTTCCGACGCTGTTGGAATTGTCAAAGAGCGGTCATGTACTTGTGGGTGTCTATACACGCGCGCCGGCGCGCGCTGGCCCCCGAGGGCTCGAGATGAGGAAGACGGCGGTTCATTCGGCGGCGGATTTGCTCGGAGTTCCCGTTATGACACCGACTTCGTTGCGCGACCTCGAAGCTCAGAAGGCCTTTAACGATCTAATGGCCGACGTCGCGATCGTTGCCGCTTATGGCCTGATACTGCCGAACCCTATTCTCGAGGCTCCAAAGCACGGATGCTTGAATTTGCACGCTTCGTTGCTGCCGCGTTGGCGAGGAGCCGCGCCGATCCACCGAGCGATCATTGCAGGCGACTCGCAGACAGGGGTTGACGTTATGCGCGTGGTTGTCGCTCTTGATGCCGGACCGATAGCGATGCGCGAAATCGTTCCGATACGTCCTGACGATACGGCGGGAGACTTAACAAGTCGTCTGGCTGCGATTGGTGCCAAGCTGTCAGTAATCGCCTTGCAATCAATGGAGGCTGGGCTACTAGAGTTTCACGATCAACCGACCGTAGGCGCTTGTTACGCCCCGAAGATTGAGAAGAGTGAGGCGGACATTGATTGGACGCAGAGAGCCGAAAAGGTTCGCAACCAGATCCATGGATTGTCACCCGCGCCGGGCGCGTTTTCCAAAATTCGGATCGGAAACCGCGATGAAAATATTAAATTTTTTCGCGCTGAGGTCACGACGGGGACCGGTACGCCTGGAATGCTTCTCTCCGAAGATATGCGAGTTGCATGCGGCGCCGGCGCGATACGAGTTCTCCAAGGGCAACGCTCGGGTAAGATGGTAATGAGTGGTCGCGAATTGATGCGTGGCGCGACGCTCGCTCCAGGAATGGTCTTCACACAGTCCCGTGGGCCTTCATTCGCGCCCCGAGCAAGAGTTTGAGTTCCTCTTTGCTGTCTTCTGCGGCTCGCAGGATTTGGCTTGCTCGAAAGAAGTCAAGAACTGCGAAATGCTCCACTTTTGGCCGCACTAGAATATCAGGCGCGCGCAATCTAATTTTTTGAGCGGTTATCGCGCCTTGCATAATTTGAGCCGCGCCGAACATTGATGCAAACGGCGGTGGAGTCCGTCGTTTCGGCGGTCGACCACCAAACGTCACATCGACCGCGACTACAATATCCGCAAGGGTAAAAAGCAAATCGTATGGCAAAGGATTTACAGCCCCGCCGTCAATGAGCACTTCATCGCGAAATATGACGGGGCGAAACAATCCGGGAATGGCCATCGAACCGGCCACAGCCGGTCTCAACGGCCCCGCGTCGTATACGACCTCATTGCGATCAACGTAATTCGTCGCCACGACCATTGTTTTAATTGCGAGATCCTCGAAACGACTTGGCATGCCGGAAGGCCAGAACAAGTCAAGACAAATCTCGGGATCTAGCAGCACAGGATTGCCACGGCCGCGCAACACGAGATCAGCGAAGCGTCCGACCCGCGCTCGCAACAATTTACTCATGACATCGGAGCGATTGCTCAAGACTCTGTAATATATGATTTCGAATCGCACGTCCCGCAATTCCAGAGGCATATGCGCCGCCGATAATCGCACCCATGGACGTACCGGCGATCGCCACCGGAGAAATCCCCATTTCGTCCAAGGCCTCCAATGCCAAAACGTGCGCAATCCCGCGTGCGCCTCCGCCTCCGAGCGCCATAGCTACCTTTGGCCGACGAATATCTGGTATCTGAGCCCAATTCCCGTCCACGGCACCTACTTTTTGCTTTTGCGAGCCGTGGCGCGCCACCCAATATCTCGCCGGAAAAATCCCTCCGGCCACTTTATTCGATCGATACCTGCGTACGCTCGTTCATGAGCGTCAGCAACGTCGCGCCCAAGCGCTGTAATCGTTAGGACTCGTCCTCCATCCGCGAAAATAGCGCCGTCGACTTGGCGTGTGCCCCCGTGAAAAACGATCACTCCTGGCACCAACTCAGCATCTTCGATTGCTCCAATCTTTGATCCGCGTAGCGGATAGCCAGGATAACCTCGCGCAGCCATTACCACCGCCAGCGCCGCATCCGAAGAAAACCTTGGTGGATCCCTGCGCAGTGTTCCGCTTGCGCAGGCGACCAGAAGCGGCAAAAGGTCATCCTCGAGGCGCGCTAGGATGACCTCCGCCTCAGGATCCCCAAATCGGACATTGAACTCAATTACCTTTGGTCCGCGTTCGTCGACCATTAAACCCACAAATAACAATCCTCGGAAAGGCGAGCCCCTTTGATTCATCCCGCGCAATGTCGGAGTTACAATTTCGGCCATTATACGCTCTGTTAATTTCGGTGTAACTATAGTCGGCGGAGAATAAGCGCCCATTCCTCCAGTATTGGGACCCTTATCGGCCTCACCTACGGGTTTATGATCGCGTGCGCTGGAGAAAGGTACCGCTATTGCGCCATCGCACAAGGCGAAGAACGAAACCTCCTCGCCTTTGAGGAACTCTTCAACGACGATTTCCGCTCCTACCGACGCCCAGGCATTGGACAGAAACGTGTCGACTGCAACCTCCGCCTGTTCAATTGTCCTGCCCACGACAACCCCCTTTCCCGCGGCAAGCCCGTCAGCTTTGACCACGATCGGAGCACCACAATTACGAATATAAGCCTTCGCCTCTTTCGGATCTTGGAATCGCCGAAAAATCCCTGTCGGTATGTCAAATTCGCGGCAGAACTCCTTGGCGTATCCTTTGGATGCCTCGAGCCGAGCGGCGCTTCTCGTTGGTCCGCAGCACAGTATGCCTGCTTCAATTAGATCATCCGCCAAACCCGACACTAGCGGAGCCTCTGGCCCAATCACGACCAGATCAATAGCCTCCCTTTGACAAAAGGCGATCACCTTCGGGTGCTCGGCCGGACTCAACCGCACAATCTGAGCGACGGTTGCACAACCCGGATTGCCCGGGGCGACAAAAAGATTACCGATCGAGGCTGACCTCGCGCATGCCCGAGCCAACGCATGCTCCCGGCGCCAGAACGAAGAATCAGTACGTTCGTTCCTCGCTTTCGCATCCGATTTATCCAGTCTTAGATGCCCTATCACCAAGCGTCCTAATCAAAATGATCGCGCCGAAGATTGACCTCTCGCTCTTGATATAGAACGGCAATGCAAATTAACATTAGATATATTCGGTCCAACCGATGAGTTATGGAATTGCAAGTGGATCGCTCTAGCAGGCTGTTGAAGAAGTCGCTGGTCAGTGAGGTTGGGCTGTGATTCCCTCGTCTTGGGCTTTGGCGGAGGGAATTGATGCGGGGTGTGGACGAACGGTCGGGGGCGCTGTTCAGCTACGTCGATTTGGAGGCGCGGGTCGGCAAGGATCACCCGCTGCGGACGATCCGCCTGGTCGTGAACGAGGCTCTGGCGGGACTCTCTGGCGAGTTCTCGGCGCTCTACGCCCGACTGGGTCGACCGTCGATCCCGCCCGAGAAGCTTCTGCGGGCGATGCTTTTGCAGGGGTTCTATTCGATCCGCTCGGAGCGGCAGTTGATGGAGCGGCTGGAGTTCGATCTTCTGTTCCGCTGGTTCGTGGGGATTGGCGTTGACGATGCGGTGTGGGATCACTCGACGTTTTCCAAGAACCGCGATCGCCTGCTGGAGGGCGACATCGCCGCCAAGTTCTTGAGCGCGGTTCTGGCGCAGCCGCGGGTCAAACGCCTGCTCAGCACGGATCACTTCTCGGTCGACGGCACGCTGATCGAAGCGTGGGCGTCGATGAAGAGCTTTCGGCCGAAGGATGGCTGGGGCGAACCGCCGGCGATGGGCGGCGGACGCAACCGCGAGGCGGATTTCCACGGCCAGAAGCGCTCCAATGAGACGCATGCCTCGACGACCGATCCGGAAGCTCGGCTCTATCGCAAGGGGCCGGGCAAGGAGGCCAAGCTCTGCTTCATGGGGCATGCGTTGATGGAGAACCGCCATGGCCTCGTGGTCAACGCCTGTCTGACCGAGGCCAACGGTCATGCCGAGCGGATCGCGGCGCTGCACATGATCGAGCCGCGCGCCGACCGGCCGAGGGCGATCACGCTCGGCGCCGACAAGGCCTACGATGCCGAGGATTTCGTCAACGAGTTGCGCTCGATGAACGTGACGCCCCACGTGGCGCAGAACACAAATGGCCGCTCGTCGGCGATCGACGGCCGCACGACGCGGCACACGGGCTATGCGATCAGCCAGCGCATCCGCAAGCGGATCGAGGAAGCCATCGGCTGGATCAAGACAGTCGCCGGCCAGGAGCGAACCAAGTTCCGCGGCCGCGAGCGCGTTGGATGGTCCTTCGCCCTCGCGGCCGCCGCCTACAATCTGGCGCGCCTCCCGAAGCTCATGGGGTCTTCGACGTGAAGGCCCCGCCCAACTGCCGGCTGATCGGCCGCTGGCGGATCGTCGAGGCTGACCTCTGGGATCGCGCTTACCTCGATCTGTGCGGCCCGGCGACGCTGACGATCACCCCGCAAGGCGGAGACGTCGCCTTCGGCGCCCTGGAGGCCGGCCTGGAAGTCGAATACGCCCGCGACTTCGATCGGCTTCCGTTGGGCCGGAAGCGACGAGGGAGACCAGGTCGAAGGCGAAAAAACCGCCGAACTCCTCGAGGACGGCACAATCGAGATCGAATTCGCCTACGACAATGGCGACGAAGCCATCCTCAAAGCCAAATGCATGACTTCTTCAACGGCCTGCTAGAGCGATTGCCGCTCAAATTGGTTCATAGCCTGCGGCCTCGAAGTAGTTTGCGCACTCGCGAGGTGAGAAGTTTTCGAGGCATTGGCCGATTGCGCGCCAGAGGCCTTCGACGGTTCGCTCGGCGGCCTTTCGCAGCAACGCTTTGAGCTTGGCGAACAGCATCTCGATGGGATTGAAGTCGGGACTGTAGGGCGGGAGGAAAAGCAGCCGCGCGCCCGCAGCTTCGATCAGTTCGCGCACCTTGGGCCGCTTGTGGCTGGCGAGGTTGTCCATGACGACGATGTCGCCCGGCGCCAGCGTGGGAGCGAGGAACTGCTCGACATAGGCCTCGAAAGCCGCCGCGTTCATGGGACCGTCGAGCACGAGTGGAGCCACGAGCCCGTCGAGGCGCAAGCCAGCGACAAAGGTTGTCGTCTTCCAATGGCCGAACGGGACGCCGGCGCGCAGCCTTTCTCCCTTGGGAGCGCGGCCGTAGCGACGCGCCATGTTGGTTGAGGCCCAGGTCTCGTCGATGAAGACGAGCTTTTCTGGATCAAGATCGAGTTGGCCGTCGAACCAGGCTTCGCGCCGCTTCAGAACGTCGGGGCGATCCTGCTCGGTCGCATGCGCGGTCTTTTTTTGAGCGTAATCCCGTGTCTGGCAAAAAATCGGCTGATCGACGACACGCCAATCGTGAGGCCCCTTTCGGCAAGCGCCGCCTGATATTCGCGAAGCGTCGCGTCGGACCGCTCTTCGCGCATGGAAAGGAGAAACTGCGCCTGAGCTTCAATCGGCGCCGAGCGATGATCCCCGCCCATCGGCTTGGGACGAACGTCTCCCGTGTTCTGCGCCCGCGCCATCCAGCGGATTGCGCTCGACACGCCCACCCGGAAATGCGCCGCTGCTTGGCGGCGCGACATGCCGCCCTTAATCGCGGCAACAACACGTTCGCGCAGATGAACGGAAAGCGGTTCAGTCATCGTCCCGGCCTCCCTCGCCGGCATCAATGCTGAATCAAATTCGATCGCCTTTGTGAATCTGCCCCAATTCTATGCGCTCGGGAACCGCTCTAGCCAGCCATCGCGCTTGGCTTTTTGGGGCAAGCCGAGAGAGGCCTTTTTCGTTTTTTGAGCGACGGATTATCAATCCGCTTGGTGAACCGCTCCGGGTTTGCGGGAGGCCATTTTGTTTGAGTCACGCGGCCATTGCTGAGTTGGTCAGCATGGCGAAGTAGCGTTCCTCGGCCTCGGCCGGCGGGATGAAGCCGATGGGCTCCAGAAGCCGGCGATTGTTAAACCAGTCCACCCATTCGAGGGTCGCGAACTCGACGGCCTCGAAGTTACGCCACGGTCCGCGTCGATGGATGACCTCAGCCTTGTAGAGGCCGTTGATCGTCTCGGCGAGGGCGTTGTCATAAGAGTTGCCGACGCTGCCGACGGAGGGCTCGATCCCGGCTTCGGCGAGACGCTCGGTGTACTTGATCCCAACATATTGGGCGGATTCAAACGATCGTCGCAACACGTGAATGTAGGAGGTTGCGATGACCCCTCGAAAGCGCCGATCCCACCGTTCTGGACGGGCGCCGTTGCCATCACCAGGACGGCCGCCAGCAGCGAAGCGATCTGAACTCCAGCGATTTTGGCTGGGGATTACGCAGGGGATGACCAGCGAGGATGCTGCGCTGGCTGCTGGCATGTCGCAGCCTGTCGGAACCAGATTGTTTCGAGAGGCCGGCGGCATGCCACCAGCGATGTTCCGATCTTCGGCCAAGCCGCCGTCCGAACGGTATCTCAGCTTTGCGGAGCGTGAAGAGATTGCGCTTCTTCGTGTGCGGGGCCTTTCGGGGCGAGAGATTGGACGGCGTATTGGTCGCTCGGCCTCCACCATCTCCCGTGAGCTGAGACGGAATGCGGCGACGCGCAGCGGCGGTCTGGAATATCGTGCATCGACAGCCCAATGGCACGCCGAACGATCGCGCCGGCGCCCGAAAGCCGCCAAGCTTGCGCTGAACTCGGCCTTACGCGTCTATGTCGCGGAGAGGCTGGCTGGAACGGTCGCGGCTCCTGATGGCGCTGTCGTTGCTGGCCCTTCGGTGCCTTGGAGGGGACGCCGTCACGGCCAACGAAAGGCTCGTCGATGGAGCAAGGCCTGGAGTTCCTGAGCAGATCTCCCGGCGTTTGGCGGTAGACTTCCCGAATGACGAGGACATGCGGATCAGCCACGAAGCCATTTACCAAGCACTCTTCATCCAGGGCCGAGGCGCACTGCGGCGAGAACTGACGGCATGCCTGCGCACCGGACGGGCGCTGCGAACGCCGCGGGCCCGCGTGAGCCAGCGCGGCAAAGGCTTCGTGTCGTCCGAGATCATGATTAGCCAGCGCCCGGCCGAGGCCGATGACCGAGCGATTCCGGGGCACTGGGAGGGCGATCTCATCCTGGGGCTAGGCAGCTCGGCGATCGGCACGCTCGTCGAGCGCACGACGCGCTTCACGATGCTTTTGCATCTGCCGCGACTGGACGGTCATGGCAATGTTCCGCGAGCCAAGAATGGACCAGCTCTCGCGGGACATGGCGCCGAGGCTGTTCGCGATGCGATCGCGCGCGCCATCGTAACCCTGCCTCAGGAACTTCGGCGTTCGCTGACCTGAGATCAAGGCGCCGAGATGGCCCAACACGCGGCGCTCAAAATCGACACAGGCATCCAAGTCTACTTCTGCGATCCTCAGAGCCCCTGGCAGCGCGGCGCCAACGAGAACACCAATGGATTGCTGCGACAATACTTCCCGAAGGGCACCGACCTGAGCGTGCACAGCGCTGAGAACTCTCGCCGCTATCGCCGCAATCCTCAACGCGCGACCACGAAAAACCCTCGGCTGGGCGACACCCGCCGAAGCCCTTGACCGATGGCTCACATAGAACCGAATGTTCCCGTTGCGACGATCGTTTCAATCCGCCTTGGACGCCGCGGTCGGAGTGGGGGATGAGGCTCATGGGCGCGGGGGCGCGCAGGCCAAGCGCCATGTCGAGGGTCTCGATCGCCAGGCTCGCTTCGAGATGATCGGCGAGCGCCCACCCAACGAGCCTGCGCAAGAAGGCGTCGAGGACGACCGCGAGATAGACGAAGTCCTCGGCCAGACGCACATAGGTGAGTAGGCCGAAGGAGTTTCACCTTCGGCCCCTCGCAGAACCGGACGTGAGCCTCTCAGCTCATCCGGCTCCCATCATCCATCCTACGACAGATAGCCCATTGACCAATGGACGAATGCGCGTGGCTGACGTTGCGCCAACCGTTTGAGCGTTTCGGCGGCCCTCGTTTTGTGGCCAGCCAGCTCTTATGCTTGCGCATCAGTGTCAATGATCGCGGAAACGGGACCCCAGATTTTCATGGAAAAGGGACCCCGCTCTGAGACACGCACGGACGGTAGCGCTCGCCCCGGCGGAGCTGGGCGGGGTTGCGCAGCCGGGGCGAGCGCGGGTCGGTGAGGCTCGGATTTTTGTAGAGTTCAGGCGCGGTTTTTGAAGCGCCAGCTTTCGTTGCCAGTCTCGACGATG
>CAVOLE010000016.1:0-50013 GCA_963696665.1 uncultured Alphaproteobacteria bacterium | reverse complement strand
GAGCATTTTCATTATTGGCGTCGATATCCTGAATTTGCGAGATAGTTTGCGCATTCGTCTGGGGTGAAGGTTTGGAGGGCGGTGGTGATGGCGTCGACTAGAGCGATTTCCGCGCGGGTTGAATTGCTTGGGATTCCCGATCGTATTGGAAATCTGATTCTTGAGCGGCGCCGATTGGAGGCGGCGCGAGATGGGGCCTTTGTCGGTGGATTTGCGCAAGCGGGTGGTTTCGGCGGTTGGCGAGGAAGGCATGAGTTGCCGGGCGGCGGCGCGACGGTTCGGGGTTAGCTTTGCCAGCGCAATCCGGTGGGTGGCGGCATTGCGCGAGCGCGGCAGCTATGCAGCGCTGCCGATGGGCGGCGACACGCGTTCGCAGCGCGTGGAGGCGCATGGGGACTACCTTTTGCGCCTTCACCGGCGCGAGCCTGACCTGACGCTGGCCGAAATCTGCGCTCGTTTGGAGCGTACGCGGGGCGAGAAGGTGTCGCCGTCGATGATCTGGCGGTTTTTCGACCGCCACGACATCACGTTCAAAAAAGTCGGCGCACGCGAGCGAACAGGACCGGCCCGACGTCCTTGAACGGCGGCGGCGGTGGTTCGATGGTCAACTCGACCTCGATCCGCTGAAACTGGTGTTCGTCGACGAGACCGCGGCGACGACCAACATGGCGCGCCGCTACGGCCGACGTCGGCGCGGCCACCGTCTGCGCTGCGGCGTTCCGCATGGGCATTACAAAGCGATCACCTTCGTCTTCGGCCTGCGCCTGAGAGGCGTCGTCGCGCCCAAGGCCTACGACCACGCCATGAACGCCGAGACGTTCGAAGCCTGGCTCGAACACCATCTCCTGCCGACTTTGAAGGAGGGCGACATCGTCGTGCTCGACAATCTCAAGGCTCACAAAAGCCCGAGAGTGGCGGAAATCCTGGCCAGGAGAAACTGCACGGTCCGGTACCTGCCGCCCTACAGCCCGGACTTCAACCCCATCGAGATGGCGATCTCCAAACTGAAAAGCGCGCTGCGAAAATTGGCGGAGCGCACCGTCGCGGGCCTTCTCGCCATCCTGGAGGGCTGCGCCGGTCTCTTCAAACTGGCCGAATGCGAAAACTATTTCGAGGCCTGCGGGTATGAGCCCGCTGAACTCCCCCTCCGCGACACAACCTGAACGGATTCCGCTCTAGGGTGTCGAAGGTTCGGGCCGCGGCCTTGCGCAAGAGGGTCTTCAGTTTGGCGAACCATTGCTCGATCGGGTTGAGATCGGGGCTGTAGGACGGCAGGTAGAGCAGACGGGCTTTGGCGTTTTCGATCGCCGTCCTGACGCCCTCGACCTTGTGGCTCGGCAGATTGTCGAGGATGACGATATCGCCTTGCTTGAGTTCGGGAACGAGGAACTGCTCGACCCAGGCGCGGAACTTCTCGCCGTTGATCGGGCCGTCGAAGGCGCAAGGCGCAACGAGACCGTCCTGCCGCAGCGCGCCGATGAAGGTCGTCGTCTTCCAATGGCCCCAGGGGACCGGCGCGACCAGGCGCTCGCCGCGCGGGCATCGGCCGTAGAGCCGGGTCATCTTGGTCGAGGCGCCGGTCTCGTCGACAAACACCAGATTGTCCGGCCGCCATTCGGCCTGCTGCGCCCGCCATTGCTCCCGCGCTTCCGCTACGTCGGCGCGGTCCTGCTCTGCGGCGCGTTGCGACTTTTTTTAAGCGTCAGCCCAAGATGCCGGACCCGCGCCCACAGGCAGCCGACGCTGACTTTCACCGCATGATCGCCGGCCAGCCAGGCTTGCAGCTCGACCAGCGTGATATCGCCTTTCTGCGCCACTTGAGCGCGCAACGCCTCGTCATAGGCCTCAAGCTTCGGCTTCGGCCCGCCGCCCGACTTGTGGGCCGTCACATCGCCGGTCGCCGCCGCCGGCCCAGCGCCTTGTAAATATACGACACGCTGACCCGAAACAGCGGCGCGGCCCCATAGACGCCGAGCCCTCCATCCACCGCCGCCATCACCCGATCGCGAAGATCCTGCGAATAAGCAACGCCCATGATGCTCCCCAGCGCCGAATTGATTGGCGCAGAGAATTATGCCCGCAAGCCGAATGGAATCGCCCTCGATTCCGTCACTCCTGAAAATGCTCTAGTGGCCGATCCGAAGATCGACGTCGTCAGCGTCACCGCGCCGAACGCGCTGCATAAGGAAATGGCGCTCGCGGCGATCGCCGCGGGCAAGCACGTCTATTGCGAAAAGCCGCTCGCGCCCCTCGCCGACGGTCGCCACATGACCGAAGCGGCGGAACGCGCCGGCGTCAAGACGCAGGTTGGTTTCAACTATCTCTGCAATCCGATGCTGCGCCTCTCGAGCGAGATGATCGAAGCCGGCGAACTCGGCGAGATCACGAGCTATCGCGGCGTTCACGCCGAGGACTACATGGCGGACGCCGCAAGCCCCTTCACCTTCCGGCATGATCCAGCCGGCGGCGGCGCGCTCGCCGACCTCGGCAGCCATGCGCTGGCCACCGCGGAGTTTCTGCTGAATTCGACTGCCGGTCCGGTCACGAAGGTCATGGGAGATTGCGTAACGGTGGTCGGCGAACGCCCCGACGGCAAAGGCGGTAGGCGGCCAGTCGAGGTCGACGACATCGGCCGAGCGTTCCTGCGGTTCGCGAGTGGCGCCACCGGCTCGATCGAGGGCAGCTGGGTATCGACCGGACGGAAGATGCAGCACGATTTTGAGGTCTACGGGACGAAGGGCGCGCTCGCCTTCACCCAGGAGCGGTTCAACGAGCTGCACTTCTTCTCGACCGACGACCGGCGCGGCCGCCAGGGTTTTCGCCGCATCGAGGCTTCCCCCGACCACGCACCCTATGGGCTCTTCTGCGTCGCGCCCGGGCACCAGCTCGGCTTCAACGATCTAAAGACGATCGAGGTCGCGGGCTTTCTCGACGCGCTGGCGGGACGCCGTCCGGAGCCGTTCAGCTTCCGCGCCGGACTGCGCGTCCAGACGCTGGTCGAAACCATCCAGGCGTCGAGCCGCGAGGGCGCCTGGAAGGACGTCCCCGGAACATAGGGTCTGTGCGCTCGGGCATGTATGGCGCCGGACGCCCTCACTGTTCGGTGACTCCAATGGACGAAACTGCAGCTATTCGCGACTTGGAGGACATCGCGCCGTTAGCTGCAACGGCTACCATGGTCCGCCGAGCGGGCGACAAAGGGCGAGGTCATTTCGGGGTCCGCTCGGCGGAGCCTGAGACATCGCGAAGCTTCCGAACGATGGCCCTCGATCTCCCCGGCGGTGTCGGTGCATCGCGCAACTTGTTGTCAAAGAACAAGGAGGCTTTCAAAGCCTCAACTTGGCAGGCCCCGCCCCTGGATCTCGTGCTGAAGCGTGCTGAATCCCCTGCCGCCCGCCATGTGGAACATCAGCCTGTCGAGCGTGAGCTCCGAGCGAGGCGTGTCGAGGTCCACCTCGCCGCGCGCGAGCACCATGAAATGGTCCCCGACCAGGAAAGCATGGTGCGGGTTGTGAGTGATGAAGATCACGCCGATGCCCTGCTCTCGCGCCGCCTGGACGATGTAGTGAAGCACCAGGCCGGACTGGGCGACGCCGAGCGCCGCGGTCGGCTCGTCGAGGATCAGCACCCGAGCTCCGAAATGGACCGCGCGCGCGATCGCGACGACCTGGCGCTGGCCGCCGGATAGTGTGCCGACGGGCTGTTCGAGGTTTTCGAGATCAATGCCCATGCGATGCAGTTCGTCGTGAGTCTTCGCCAGCATCTGATCGGAGTCGAGCCGACGGAACGGGCCGAATCCCTTCTCGAGCTCCGACCCAAGGAAGAAGTTGCGCCACACCGGCAGAAGGGGAACCAGAGCGAGGGTCTGGTACACCGCCGCAATGCCGAGATCGAGCGCCTCGCGCGGAGACGAAAACCGTCGCGGCTCGCCGTCCACCAGGTACTCGCCCGAGTTGTGCGGGAACAGTCCAGCGATGATCGAGATCAGAGTCGATTTGCCGGCGCCGTTATCGCCGAGGATGCAGGTCACCTCCCCCTGCCGCACCGCGAGATTGACGCCGCGCAGCGCGCTGACGGCGCCGTAACTCTTGCCGACGGCCTTGAGCTCGATGATCGCAGTTTCGGTTTCGGTCAACTTACCTCCCCCTCATCGCGCGCATGCGAATCCAGGTGTTGACGACAGTGGCGAGAACGAGCGTCGCCCCGACGAAAAACTGGAACCAGTCGGGGTCCCAGTCGGCGTAAATCACGCCCTCGGTGGTCATGCCGAAGATGAAGGCGCCCAACGCCGATCCCACAGCCGATCCATACCCGCCGGTCAGCAGGCAGCCTCCCACCACCGACGCGGCGATGTAGAGGAGTTCCTGGCCGATGCCCGCGCCGGATTGCACGGTATCGTAGGCGAATAACAGGTGCATCGCGAGGAACCAGCAACAGAATCCGACGCCCATGAACAGCCCGATCTTCACCGCCTTGACCGGGACGCCGACCGCGCGCGCGCTGTCGCTTTGCCCACCGACAGCGTAGATCCAGTTGCCGATCTTGGTGCGCAGCAGCAGCCAAGTTGCCGCGGCGACAAAGAGGGTCCAATAGACGACGGCGATGCTGATCTGCGCTCGGCCAATCGCAACGTCCGACGCAAAGATCGACTTGAGGGTGTCGAACCCGGCCATGCCAGCGATGTCCTGAGTCGCCACATTGCCGGTGATTAGCTTGGTGATTGCGATGTTGAGGCCTTGCAACATCAGGAAGGTTCCAAGCGTGACGAGGAAGCTCGGCAGCTTGGCCCGGAGCATGAGCCAGCCGTTGAATGCGCCGATCGCGAGCGAGAAGAACAGGGCGAAGACAACGCCGGCCCACAGGTTGCCTGCGACCGCGGTCGCGAAGATCGAAGCCGCGAGAGACGAGGTCGTCA
This sequence comes from uncultured Alphaproteobacteria bacterium, assembly GCA_963696665.1. Classification (GTDB taxonomy): domain Bacteria; phylum Pseudomonadota; class Alphaproteobacteria; order Rhizobiales; family Beijerinckiaceae; genus Roseiarcus. The sequence continues at coordinate 45,098 of CAVOLE010000016.1, read as the reverse complement.
CCGCTACGCCCGCCGACAAGTCAAACTCGCCGCCGATCATCAGCAACGAAACCGCAACGGCCGGGATGCCGATGGACGCGGACTGGTAGAGGACGGTCGTGAATGCCGCGAACTGCCGGAATGGCGGCGCCATCACCCAGAAGAACACGAAGACCACGATCGCCCCGCCCAGCGCGCCGGCTTCGGGGCGTTTCAGAGCCTGCTTCCAGAAAGGCTGATCCTGGTATTGGCGCCGCGGTCGCGCCAGGACCGCGCTTTCGGTGGTATGCGCCACGGTCGTCTCCCTTTGGTTCGGCCGGCCGGAGTGTTGCCTCCGGTCGGCTTTTGCTTCTTGGCCTGGCTGTCGCGGCGCAGGCATTCGTGCGTTCAGCGCGTGCCTTGCTTCGCGAACCTGGCCACGGCGTCCGCGTTGCCCTTGGTCACGAAGAACGGGCCGGTCAGCACCGGCTGGCCGCCGCCGACCGTATCCCCGTTGGTATGGTACAGCCACAGCATGTCGACGGCCTCGTAGCCCTCGACATAGGGCTGCTGGTCCACAGCAAATTGAATGTCGCCCTTGGCGATCAGACCGATCGCCACTGGGCTCATGTCGAAGGTGCCGACCTTCGCATTCGAGCCCGCCGCCTTGACGGCGTCGAGCACGACTGGCGCGAACGGAGCGCCAAGGGTGACGACATAATCGATCGACGGGTCTTGTTGCAGTTTGGCCTGCATGCGCGCCTTGACCGTCGGCATGTCGTAGCCGGTCACATAAAGCACCTCCGTCTTGCCCTTGAAGGTGTCCTTGATGCCGTTGCACCGCGCCTCGAGTTGCACCGCGCCTTGCTGCTGATCGAGACAGACGACGTTCTTGGCGCCTTCGCTGTTCAGCCTCTCGCCTACGGCTTTTCCGGCCACGGTCTCGTCCTGTCCCGCGTAGCCGAGCAGGCCCTGGGCCTTCCACTGGTCGACGCCGGCGTTGAAGCCGACGATCGGAATGCCGGCCGCCAGCGCTGCCTTCACCGCCGGCGCCTCGGCGTCCGGAAAGGCGAGCGTCAGCGCGATACCGTCGACATGCTGCTGCACTACGTTATTGATGAGCTGCGCTTCCTTGTCAGCGGTCGGGTCGGCTAGGTAAATGAGTTTCACATTGTCCTTCTTTGCGGCCGCGCTCGCGCCCTTGCGGATGATGTCCCAGAACGTGTCGCCGGGCTGCGCGTGCGTGATCATCGCGATCGTCAACTGCGCGTCCTCGGCGTTCGCCGCGCTTGCGGAGAGCGCTGCGGGGCAGACTATGGCGCTCGCGGTCAGAGCGAGAGTCGTCAAAGTTTTCATGGGTGTCATCGGTTTCCTCCTCACATTATGCGCCAGTCAGGCGCTGCTCAGGTCCTCGTCAGTCGAGCGACCAATTCTTTGAGTTTGCCCCGCCGAGGGCGTGTGCGCACGAATTGGTTATAACAGTTTGCCTTTCGTGGCCCGTGATCCGGCACGCGTGAAACAAGGCGGCAGGTAGGCGCTTCGGCCAGCAGCGGGGTCGTACTCCCTCTCAACAACGCTCTGGCGCACCCATCCCTTTTCCTCCGATCTCTTGTATGCTTCAATAGTTGCACAATTTCCGTTGTGTCAATATTAATTGCGAAATGAATTCCGGCGCCGGCTAACCGTAGGGGAGGGCTGCGGCGACGGCGGCGCGGAGCAAGTGTCGCCGTTTCGAGCGGACAAGCGACAGGAAGTCCGCCAACAGCCGCAACGTGCACGCCCTGAAGAGGTAGATCGGACCTGCAGCCTTACAGCCGCTCGGTCGTCGAGACGGTCAACATGGTCTGGGGTCTCAGAGGACGAGCCGGCGGTCCGTCGGATTGGTCAGACACACAAGGTCGGGAGATGGATGACGCGGCCGCGGAGGGCAGGGCTATCGTCTGGGGCTGCCCCATCGGGCAAGCCCTCTCGATCGCGATCAGCGTGCGCATGTCCGCCAGCCCGCTCTTCGCCGCCGGCTGCGGCGGCGTGCCCCTTCGCGATGCAGTCGGAGAAGATCGCCGATCGCTCCCACGACTCTGCAGTTGTCGACCGGCGCGGCCCCGAAGCTTCCGATGAATTCTGCGAGGCCGCCCGAGGGAAATCGCAGCGTCGCGAGCCGCGAAGGCGCCTGGAAAAACGTGTTTTGACCTTCGGGGCCGTGCGCGCTTGCTCACCTTTCGGCTCACACACCGGCTTTGAACCGTCTCATTGCTCGGTGACTGTCGGAATCCGGGGGGTCTCCGGGTTTCCTTGAAGTCTTGCGGCCAAGGCGACCGTCAGCGCCTGGGCGAGACACATTGGCGCCGCAAGGGACCGTGAGAACGTGTATTCGTGTTCGGGGACTGCGAACAGCACGGTGGCGGCCTTCGCGAGCGGAGAGAGCGTGCTGTCTGACATCGCGATGACTGGGACCTTTCGCTTGGCCGCTTCCTCGACGATGTTCACGACCTCGGTCGCGTAGAACCGGAACGAGATGGCGAAAAGGACGTCGGTCTTGCGGATTGCTCGCGCCATGTGGGTGGCCAGGCCCCCACTCGGGTCGAGCAGAACACAGCGATTGCCTAGCATGGTCAGGATGTACCGCAGCAGGTCGGCGACCGGCGACGAGCGCAGTTGTCCGATCAGGTAGATGACCTCCGCCTTCTCGAGCAAGCCCACGGCTTTTTTGAGATCTACCTCGGATATCTCGAGGAGCAGGGTTTGCAGCGAGGCGATGTCGCGGACCACCAGGTCGTGAAGGAAGGCCCGCTCGGTGTGGCCCTTTCGGGCGCCGAGCTCGCTTTCGAGCGCCTTAATGCGAGCTTCGAAACCCGGAGCGGCGGTGGAGAGACGCTTCTGAAACAGAATCTGAAGCGCCTTGAAGCCGTCGTAGCCGAGCGCCTGTGCGAACCGGACCACGTTGGATGCGTGCACTTCACATCGCTCCGCGATGGCGTAGACCGAAAGCACCGCGACGTCGTTCGGATTCTGGGTCAGATAAACCGCGATCCTCTGATACGACTTGCTCATATCGTCGTATCGTTCGTGAATGACGCGGATCAATTCCTCGTAGTCGGAGGGCGTCGTTGATTGCAGCATGACTGGACTAACCGGACTGGCATTGGCGCTTCACGAAAGCTCGCCGACGGAGGCGCTGTGCGTAGGCGCCGCCGTTTATAGCAGCATCCACCTTCTGCGCCGGATTGCAACAAATATTGCAATGCGCTGTGAGTTGGTCGCGACGTCGGTGTTGTTCCAGGCGATACCAAAGGGTCAAGGCGCGGCGTGAGCGCTATGCTAACGCTGGGCGCTCGCCCTATAGGCGATCCTCAGGAGAAATAGGCAGACATATAGGCAAACTCCCGCGCCGCAGTGCGCGGTAGTGGCAGTTCTGGCGCGTCCATTGCACCTCGCTCATGCAGAGCCCGTCTACGATGCACGACCACCTTGTCAGTGGCGGGCAGGAGGGCCTCAGCGAGTTTCCAGGTGGGAGCTGCCTTTGCGACCACACATCATCGCAAGGGAGACGCCGATGCCCTTGCCGGTCAGCAGGAACGCGCCGCGGACGCTGCGATTGCCGGACCGCGCGACGTCGCCTGTGATATGGCGGAGTTGGGGGGATGCGACGATTTGCTGTCCGGAGCACCCCGCGTCGTCAGTTCGACGGTCGTGACCGCTGGCCGGCCATGAGCGCCCACTTGCACGCAGATTGCATAACTCAACTTTTGCACCCATCGTTGCGGAATTTTGTTGATGTTCCCTCAGACTTGCAATTAGGGTTGCAAAAATGAATTGGGAGGAGCAGCTCCGGTGTCATCTGTGCCGCCTCGAAGGCCGGTACGCAATCCTGCAGCCCGGTGTGACGTCGCAGCGTGCAACGCGACCGGTCGCGGGGCTGAACAGACCGCACGCTGATCCTGCCCAGGCTGCAAGCGTCAACGCGCCTGCGGCGCGAGCGATTTCAAGCATTGTAACATCGTGGTATCCTCCCTTGCTGAATGAGAAGTTTCGCAAAAGACTACGATCGGCATTTCCATTCCTGCGGCGACCCATGGTTGGACTGGGGGTCTGGACTATTTTGCGCAGGCCACGATCAAGCGCATCGACGATCTCGCCGCGCGCCACATCGATGCATTGGTTGTCCTGCCGATGGAGTCCGATCCACTTAGGGAACCAGTCAACGCGCTGAAGGAGAAGGGGATCTTCATCCCTGTCATCGATCGCAGGCTATCCGAAAATGGAATTCAGGATCTCTATGTTGCGGGGAACAATCCACAATGCGGCGTGACATCCGCACAATATTTCCTGAATAAACTTCCGAATGGCGCGAAAATCGTCGTTCTGAGGGGCATCCCAACTGCGATCGACAATATTCGCATCAAGGCCTTTGAGGATACTCTGAAAGAACATCGGCCGTGCTGGGCCAAACGCCCGGCACGGCTTCCATGGCGGCAAGGCAAGCGTTCGAAGCGTTGTTCCGTATGACCCCGGCGCCCGCAATGTCCAAGCGAAGCCCCGCCACCATTTCGGTGCCCGCAAAGAGGATTGAGGTTCGAAAGAACGCACTCTCGTCTAACGCCGCGATCTGAAACTGACGGCTGCCTCTCGTTTCAACGCAGTAGCCTCTGTGGGCGCATAAATTGAGGTGTCTACCAACACAATGCGGCCGGCCGATACCGATCGCGCGCTAGGGTATCCCGCTCTACGGCCGACTACGCTGGAAGTCAGAAAGCGCCTTTGAAGTCAGAGGTCTAGAGCATTTTCATTATTGGCGTCGATATCCTGAGTTTGCGAGATAGTTTGCGCATTCGTCTGGGGTGAAGGTTTGCCACCCTCCCTGGGCGCGGGCGAGCGGAACGGCAGGGCAGGGCGAGCCGTAGTTTTTTCCACGGCGCCAGCCTTGTTTTCACTTGCTGCTCATTTGCGGTAAGTTTCCTCCCGCTGGCGCCGTGGAGGGCTAGCGTGCCGCACACGACCTGCGGGCAAGCATTCCTTGCAGCCGATGCCCGTTGAATTTCGGCGTCGCTTCGGGTTGCTTCGCACGAAGCGACGGGATGCTCCAACGAGAGCTCGAGAGATCCGATGAATATAGCGATCGCTGGCGGTGGAATGGGCGGCCTGACTTTAGGGCTCAAGCTCCATCAACGCGGTATTCAGAGCACGGTTTTGGAATCGGCAGCGGAAGTGAAGCCTCTCTGCGTGGCGTTGGCGGACGCGGTTCGCGACTATGCGAGCCTCGCGGACTTCGCCGTTCCTGCGCTGGCCAGGGCGTCGGCATGAGCCGACCCGGCGACCCGACCTTCGATTATCTAACCGGGCAGACGACCGCCTCCCAGCCGTCTCTGATCGCTGCCTTCGAGCGCGAGGGCGAGGAGGCGGTGCGTACGCTCGCACCGCAACTCGACGTTCCCTACGGACCGCACCCGCGCCAGCGTTACGACCTCTTCGCAAGCCCTTCGTCGCGCGCGACAATGGTCTATTTCCACGCCGGTTACTGGCAGGGGCGGGACAAGGCCCAGTTCCGCTTCCTCGCGCCTGCTTTCGTCGCGGCCGGCTGGAGCGTTGCGCTCGCGAACTATCCGCTCTGCCCAGAGGTCAGTCTCGCCGAACTCACCGAGTCTGCGCGCGCCTTGCCTCCGGCGATTGCGGCGGCTGTGGGCGGGCGGCTCGTCTGTCTGCGGACATTCCGCGGGCGCGCATCTTGCCGTCGAACTCGCGCTGATGGATTGGACGGCGCGGCGCGGTACGCAGTTCGCCATCGCCGCAATCGTGGCGCTGAGCGGCGTCTACGACCTTCAGCCGCTTCTCGCAACGTCGCTCAACGACAAGCTGCGGCTGACGCCTGAAAGCGCCGCGGCGGCTTCCCCTCTTGGCCGTATCAGCGCCGGAAGGCCGCGGGCCCTGTTTGCGGTCGGCGCGGTTGAGACGCAAGCCTTTCAGGATCAGACGCGGGCGATGGCGAAGGCGTGGGCGACGGCCGGCAATGCGCAGCAGGTCCAGATCGTCGCAGGGGCAGATCATTTCAGCCTGTTGCGCGCCTTTGCGGGCGCTGGGAGTCCGCTGTTCAGGGCTGCGCTGGAGTTGGCCTGAGCCAATGAGGCCGCGCCGCGGTCGGCGCCAGAGCCTGCTGCATTTGGATTGAAGCGCGTTTCCCGGGGGCGCGCGCAGTCGTTTCGATGCGGTTCTTGCCTCCTTGCGCGACGGCTTTGGTTTGGGTCTGGCGCGCCCGTACGACCTCATGACCTTAGGTTTCGACAACCAGAGCGTGAGTTCATCGCAAGCAAATGCAAATAAAATCCACATAAACGCTCCTAAGCGCTAGTAAAATAGCTAGCGTTTACTAGCGCTTATTTTTCCGAATCCAGACTTTTCAATGAGTTGCGGCCGAAAAAATAAGGAAATCGTCGTCCGCCTCTCAGTTCGCGCGTCGAGTTGTCGTCTGGAACGTTTTTTCAAACAGCCGCGGCCTCTCCTCGCCCGGCCGCCGGCCAGGCGCGTCGATTCCGATAACAAGAATACGCATAACAAAAACTTCTGATTTTGTCAAGACAAAGTCGCCTCGACGGGTCGCTCTCTCAGGAGCGGCTCGGCCGGGGGCCGGGACGCTTCCCCATCTCCCGCCGCCAGCGCCGGACAAAATGCCCCGGTCTCGGCGTCCCGTCCCAATTCAACCCAAATGCAGGACGCGCTAGCCTCTCAGTTTGCGATGCATTTCGATGTATCGCAGCAGGTGTCGCGCTGGCTGCAGGCCAGCTTGTTTGCAAGCCCGGTGCGGTTCTGCGCGCCGACGCGGCGGCAGAGGTTGCCGACATATTCCTTCACCGTATGAACTGAGAGATGGAGCTCACGCGCGATCTCCTTATTGCTGTGTCCGCGCAGAACAAGACAGGCGACGTCACGCGTGCGCGGTGGCAAATCATCTCTCCGGACCATCGGCGAAAAGCCGCTTTGCGCCGTCGTTTCGGGTGGGGTGAGGCAGGAGAGCACAAGCGAGCCGGCTTCGCAGAGGACGTCGAACCGAGTTCGCGCCTGCACGGAATAGGGTGCAGAGGCGGGCGACGCCGTAAAGGCCACGCCGATCACGCGACCGCCGGCGAGCAGCGGTCCGCACATGCAGTGCGCGTAGCCCCAGCGATCCAGCAAAGTGAAGCTGCCGCTCGTCAGCCACAGGCGGTCTCCAAGCTCCGTCGCGCCGTCGATCGTGCAGCCTTTTTCTACCACGCGCTCAACAAGGAGGTCACCGTTCTGGGATCGTTCCGCGTAGGCGTTGAGGAAGCCCATCGGTGCGTCGCGGGCGACGAGCAGGTTCGGTCGTCGATTCGCCAGCGCGTAAAGCCCGACGCTGCGCGATCCGATCAGATCGCGAACGCCCAGGGCGTAGGCGTCGCCGAGATCCTGCATCGTCCAACTCGCCGCGATCCGCAGGGCGGCGCGAGCCAGTTCGCTCTCCCTTGCGCGTGTCACTCCCATCCCTGTGGTTGCAGCCATGCCGGCCTCCTTGCCGCTTCGTTTACGCGCGGCGCCTCAGGACATTTTGGATATGAGATAACCCGAAGCGAGTTTCGTGCCAACGGCCCAATCCCCCCAACCGGGGGGATTGCGAGCGTCGTGGGATCGCCGTTCGAATGTCACACAAACGCAGCTAAGGAAAAAGGAACGGCGATGAACGCCCCCCTCGCTCATCCTCTACCGCCGAGCGTCACGGAACTGGCGGCCCGGGTCGAGTCCCTTGTCCCGGAGATTGAGAAAGCCGGCCCCCACAGCGAAGAGACCACGCATCTCGACGACTCAATTGTAGAGAAACTGCGTGGGGCGGGGCTTTATTCCCTCTTGCTGCCGCGCGAACTTGGGGGGCCCGAGTTGAGCCATGTCGAGGCCATGCGGCTGGGAGAGCGCATCGCCTGGGCGCACGGGTCGACCGGGTGGTGCGTGGTGGTGAACAACGCCCTCGCGACGCTGATGGCGTTGTTCATTTCCGACGCGGGCGCCCAGACGATCTTCGGCGCCCGGCCGGACATAACGGTCTCCGGCAATGGCGTACCGCGCGGCTATGCGCGGCCGGTCGACGACGGCTTCATGATCAAGGGCAAATGGGCCTACGGAAGCGGGATCCAGCACGCCGACTGGATCCACTCCGGCTGCTTCCTCACCGATGAAGCGGGGATGATGGTGATGCTGCCAAATGGGCAGCCGCGAATGCTGATCTGCCATCATCCGCGCGCGACCATCGAGCTCAAAGGCAATTGGGACGTTCTTGGACTGCGCGGCACGGGCAGCTACGACTACGTTCTCAAGGACGTCGAAGAGCTCTTCGTCCCCCGCGAGCTCTGTTATTTTTTCGAGGACAGCGTGCCTTTGCGCGGCTCGCTGCAAGGCAGCATCGGGCTCGTCGGGTATACGGCCTGGGGCCATACGACCTTCATTCTCGGCGTGACGCGTCGCATGATGGACGAACTCGTAAAGCTCGCGCAGGCGCGCGTCGACGCTTTCGGCAAGATGGGCGATAGCCAGACGCTGAAGCTTGAATTCGCGCGGGCCGAGGCGAAGTACAGGTCGGCCCGCGCCTTTGTCTACGAAACCTGGCAAAGCATCGCTGATAGTTACACGGCCGGTCAGCGCGCCAACCTGCACCAGCTCACCATGGTCAAGCTCGCCCTGCGCCACGCGCACGATGTGGCTTCCGAGGTCGCGACTTTCTGCCACCGCGCGGCGCGCGGGGCCTCGCTGCATAAGGGCAGTTTGCAGACCTGTTACCGCGATATCCACGCCGCGACGCAGCACATCCTGATGGCCGACGAAATGGTCGCGGAATGCGGCAGGGTGCTCCTAGGGGGGACGAAGCCCGACGCCGAATGGACCGTGTTCGGCGTCGACGGTTGAGGCTCGCTGCTAGTGGCTATCGTGGACATGAGCGGCTTCGAGCGCAAGGCCCTCGAAATCAACAGGGTTGAGATCGTGACGTATGCGCTGGGATCCGGGCCTCCGCTCGTGTTTCTCCACGGAGCCGGATCCTTCACCGGCTTCGACGCGCTCCGGCCGCTGGCTGCGACGCGTCGTGTGATCGTTACCTATCACCCGGGCTTTGGCGAATCCGGCGACGATCCGACCGTGGACAGCATGGACGATTACGTCCGGTCTTACATGGACTTGTTCGATGCGATGGGGCTGGCGAGCCTCGATCTTATGGGCTTCTCCCTCGGAGGCTGGATGGCCGCTGAGTTCGCGATCTATCAGCCCGCCCGCATCCGTCACCTGGTCCTTGTCGCGCCTGCGGGCCTCGTCGTTCCGGAATGTCCGGCGCCCGAGCTCAGCGCGATCACGCCGCCTGAGTTGCCGGGCTATCTCGCGCACGATCCGGCTGTGGCGCTGCGCTTCTTTCCAAAAGGGCCGGATCCGGAATTCGCGGCGCTTGTCGACCGCGAAATGTCGGCGACTGGTCGCCTCCTTGCGCCCAATGCGCAGGGCGATCCGAAGCTTGCGCGATGGGCGCACCGCATCACGCCGCCGACCCTGTTGTTGTGGGGCGCGGAGGACCGCATGCGGCCAGCCGCGCAAGCCAAGCGCTGGAAGCGCCTGCTGCCCGACGCGAGGCTCGAGCTCGTCGCCGGCGCAGGCCATCTCGTCCTCGACGAGCGTCCCGAGAGCATCGAGATTGTCGAGGCGTTCCTTATGAAATCCCGAGAAGAGAGAGCGACTTCGTCATGAGCAAAATGACGCCCGGCGTAACTCCGGCGAGCGAAGGCTATGAGGGCGTGGTGTGGAACATTCTGGGCCAGACCTACACGCTCAAGCAGCAGTCCGACCAATCGATGGGATGGCACGCCGTCTTCCCGCCGGGCACGTTCGTCCCTCCCCATGTTCACCCAACGCAGGACGAATTCATCCTGATGCTGGATGGGGAGTTCGAACTCTGGCTCGACGGCAAGACGGTTTCGGCCAAGCCCGGCGATCTCGTGCGCATGCCAATGAACGTTCCTCACGGCATCTTCAACAAGTCGCAGGGCACAGTGACTTGCTTCTTCTGGGTGGCGCCCACGCGTGGGCTTCGGGAACTCTTCGAGCGCATCCACGATCTGACAGACCCCGCGGAAGTGGTGCGGATCGCAGCCGAGCACGAAGTCAACTTCCTGCCGCCGCCCTCTGCCTGACGTGGCACGTTTTTCGCAAAGCACGCGTGAGGGAGAGATGTTGATGACCTGGACAGCGCTCAGCGAAGCCGACCGCGACAAGGTGCGGTACTGGCAGCGATGGATGATCGTTTTCGCCGTGGTGTGCGAGTTGTTTCTCGCGGCGGACTGGTACGCTTTCGCGGCGGTCATCCCTTTCCTCTCACCCGAACTCGGGCTGAAATCCAGGACAGGCGGGCTTTGCGCAGGGCGTGTTCGCGTTGTCCTACGGCGCCGGTATGCTCGTGTGGGGGCCGATCAGCCGGTCGATGACGCCGCGCAAGATGCTGATGATCGGCCTTGCGGGGACGGGACTCGGCATGGTCGCGCAGGTCTTCGTTCAGGGCTTCGTTCAACTGGTGGCGCTTCGGCTGTTCATCGGCTTTTTCGACGCTGCGATTTGGACTGGCAACATCATGCTGATCATCAGCTGGTTCCCACAAGCGCGGCGTGGCTTGATGATGGGCCTCATCCTCGCAGCCTACAGCCTCGCCATCACGCTCGACTTCGCAATCGGAATTCCCGTTACTACGGTTCTCGGCTGGCGAGCTTTCTTCGCGGTGCTTGCGGCGGGCACGCTGATCGTCGCGCTCGTCGACTGGCTCTTCGCCTTGAACGGCCCGGCCGATCTCGGCTTTCCGGGCTTCGATTGGGGCGACGAGCAGAAGACGGCGCATGCTCACGTGTCAGTCGGGGACATCTTCCGCTCGCGCTGGATCATCGTCGGCGGCCTCGCCATCGCCGCCTGCACCTTCGCGATCTCGGCGACAGCCACCTGGGTCATTCCGGCTTACATCGCTGTGCAGAAGATGCCGCCCGCGTCCGCCGCGCTCGTCGGGACGATCATGGGCCTCTCGCAAGTCGTGTTCCTTGTGATCGGCGGGCGTATGGCCGATCGCATGGCCAAGACATTGCTCATCAAGATTAGCGCCTTCCTCGCATTCCTATCGGCGCTGACCTTCGTCGCCGTCACCAAAACCGTTCCGGTGGGCTTCGGCACGCTGCTTCTGCCGCCGGCCTTGAGCGGCATGGCGGTGCTGAGCGGCGGGGCGATCTTCAGCCTGCTCAGCGAGAAGTACCCCGACAACATCGCCCCGGCGGCTGTCGGCTACGCCGAGATCAGCGGCGTCGCTGCGACCTTCATCGGGCCGGCGCTGCTCGGCGCCGTCATCAACATGACAGGCTCCTTCGTCGATGCGTTCTGGACCTTTGCTGCGGTCGAAGGGCTGCTGCTCGTCATCCTCCTGGTCATTGCCCGATCCCCGGTTCGGGCGAGCGCCATACAGCTAGCCCAGCCGCAGGCGTGATTGGAGGCGGAACGCGTGACACTGGCTGCGCCCGCGAAAGGCATAGTCGTCGCGACTATGCCTCTCAACAAGGCGAAGATCCGCTTCGCGCTTTGTCACCACGAGGCCCGTATAGGGACACGCGGAAGATCCCTCCAGAGCGCCCGGAGGCGCAGCTCGTAGAAAAATCCATTCGCTTTTCGAGCGGATCCTCCAGCCGCATAGATCTTTGCGACGGCCGCGAACGGAATGGTCTCGGCGATCGGCGCCGCGGCCAGCCCTCAGCGCCGCGTGATAATCTCCACTCCTTGCCCGGAACGCCTACATTTCCGCGATGAGGCCGTAGTGCTGCGGCTGCCGGTGGAGCTTGAAATTGAAGATGTGATCGCGAATTTCGTGCGTCCGGTCGAGGTCACAGACGGTTGCGATCACTTCATCCTCGATCGTCGATGACAAGGCGACGATCTCGCCGCTCGGGGCGACGATGCAGGAATGCCCGAGCAGCATGCAGCCTTCCTCGAGTCCCGCCTTGGCGGCGGCGGCGGCCCAAACGCCGTTCTGGTAGGCGCCGGCTTGCATCGAGAGCAGGTGATGAAAGGAGCTGAGGTGGTCGTGCTGCGGCACTGGGGGGTTGTGGGTCGGCGTGTTGAACCCGCCGCAGATGAGTTCAGCCCCCTTGAGGCCCATGACCCGCCAGGTTTCCGGCCAGCGGCGGTCGTTGCAGATGAACATGCCCATGGAAGCGCCATCGACTCCATAGACGGGGAAGCCGAGATTGCCCGGTTCGAAATAAAGCTTTTCGAGATGTTGGAACGGACGCTGCGGTTCGTGGCTCCTGGTGCCCGGGCAAATGCACCTTTCGATATTTGCCGGCGATGTCGCCAGCCCGGTTCACTAGGATCGAGGTATTGTAATGGTGCTTGACATTGCCCTCGAATGCGATTTCCGCGTAGCCGAGGCAAAAGCCCACACCGAGCGACGCCGCGGTCTCGAATAGCGGCCTGGTCGCGGCGTTCGGCATTTCCGTCTCGAAAAAGCTATCGAGCTCATCCTCGTCGGTCATGAACCAGGGGGAAGAACGTCGTCAGGGCGGTTTCGGGAAACACCACAAATTCCGCGTTTCGGGCCTTCGACTCCTTCATCATTTCAATAAGTCGGACCACCACTTGATCGCGTGTTTCGGAACGCGCGATCGGACCCAGTTGGGCGACAGCCACATTCAGCTTCTTGACCACGAACCCCTCCTCACTCATGTGCGCGGGTCAGCCCGCTCGGGACTTTTCCCGCTCATCCAATTCGCGTGCCGCTCAGGATCCTTCACGAGGATCGCGTGCGAATTGATTTAACGGGCGCCTAGACCGCCCAATTGAAACAGACAAAGCGTGATCCGCGCTATCGCCCGCCTAAGGCTGTCGCGGGTCGTCGCGGAAGGATCCGGCCGCAGCCGAAGGTTCAGGCCGCGCCCTGGGCTCCGAAAATCGGGCCGATCTCCTTGGCGACCGAAAGGAGGCGGCGATCCGTGTAGCGCGGCGAGATCAGCGACAATCCGACAGGCAGACCATTCGGGCCGGCGAAGCCAGGGACCGAAATGACGGGAACATGCAGCAGGGTCCACATTCCGTTGACGGACGCATCGCCCGTAACGGTCCCGACGGGGGCCTCGCCTCGGGCGCTCGGCGCAAGCACGGCGTCATAACCGGCGGCGATCTCGTCGAAGGCGGTCCGGCACTGTGCGGCGGCGTCATAGGCCGCGACCAGCGCCGCCCTTGTTATGCCCTTGTTGTTCCGGGCCATGGCGGAAAGGTCCTCATGCAAGAGCTCTGGCTGGGCCCGGATCTCGCTGAGGAAGCTTGCACGGGCCTCGCCGAACATCACCGTCGTCTGGTGATCGGCGAGCGATGAGAACGCCGGCGGCAGCTCAAGCGGCGTGACCTCGGCGCCGGCTTTCTTGAGGAGGCCGACCCCGCGCTCGAATGCGTCTCGCGTCGCCGGCTCCGTATTCCCCCAGGTCGGAGAACGGCAGGCGGCGATGCGGGCGCCGCGCAAGTCGAAGGACGCAGCGGGAATCCGGTCCTCGAGGGCGAAGACATCGGCGAGCAGATCGAGATCCTCAGCCGAACGCGCGAAAAGGCCGAGCGTGTCGAGGCTTAGCGCCAACATCTTCAGCCCTTCGCGGCTGATCGCGCCCCAGGTCGGTTTCATTGCGTAGATGCCGCAGAACGAACCCGGACGAATCGTCGAGCCGGCAGTCTGCGTGCCGAGAGCGATCGGCGCCTGCATGTCGGCGACGACGGCGGCCGACCCGCTCGATGAGCCGCCAGGCGTGCGGCTCGCGTCAAAAGGATGGCGCGCCGTCCCGCCGCGAGTGACGGCGGCGAATTCTGTCGTGTCGGTCTTCCCGAAGATGAGAGCGCCTGCCGCCCTCAGCGTCTTGATGCAGCCCGCATCGACCGTCGGAAAGCTCGCCTTGTAGAGCGGCGAATGGTGCTGCGTCGGCATGTCGGCCGTCATGATGACGTCCTTGACCGCAATGGGGACGCCGTGCAGCGGGCCCTTGACCTCTCGCTTGTCGAGTTCGCGTGCGTTGCGCAGAACGAGGTCGGGATCAAGATAAACCCAGCCTCTCACCGTCGGATCGCGCTCGCGAATGCGCGCGAGGCAGGCCTGTGCCAGCTCTTCGACCGAGAGCTTTCCTGTCCTCATGAGACTCAGAGCCTCAGTCGCGGTCAATTCGTTGGCGGGGACCATCGTGAACTCCGAGAATTGCCCGCGAGAGGGCTGGGAGGCGTCAATAGGTGGCGAAGATCCGTCGGATCTCATTAGGTTCATTGGTCACCGTCAGGGCGAGGGCGAGCAGCAGACGCGCCTTCTGCGGATTGAGGTTGTCGGCGGGCAGAACGCCGAGCGCCTTCGATCTCGCGCCGTCGAGGGCTACGCCGCTTCCAGCGCGCGTCGCGAATACCACAACGATCCCGGTCTTGACCGCGTCCTTGATGGCTTCGGCGTCTCCCGGCGTAACCATGCCCGGCGCGAAGGCGGCGACGATGACGCCCTTCGCGCCCGCCGCAGTGAAGGCCCGGATCGCCGACCCATCCGACCCGGCATAGGCGTAGGCGACATCCACCCGCGGCAGGGCGTCAATCTGCCTGATGTCGAATTCCGTCTCCGGCGCGTTCCGGCGCTCCGTCCTGCGGTAGTAGCGGACGTAATCGCCATCGACGCTGCCAAGCACGCCGAAATCAGGCGTTCGAAAGGTCTGCAGACGGAAGGTCGAGGTTTTCGTCACCTCGCGCGCCGCCTGGATCTCGTCGTTGAGCACGACGAGCACGCCGCGTCCGGCGGACTCGGAACTCGCCGCCGCGCGGATGGCCGCCACGAGATTCATGGATGCGTCGGTGGACAGGCCGCTCAACGGTCGCTGCGAGCCGACGATCACGACCGGGACCGAAACCTTGACCGTAAGGTTAAGAAAATACGCTGTCTCTTCGAGGGTGGCGGTGCCGTGGCCGATCACGATGCCGCTCAGATCCGGGTTCTCCCGCACGAGCCGCTCGCAAAGGAGTCCAAGCTCCTTCCATTCGGGAAAGTAGATGGCCGGGCTCGGAATGTTCCTGAACTTGACGACAAGGAGGTCGACAACCTCGTTCACGCTCGGAACCGCCGCCACGATCCCGTCGGCGTGCAGCATGGTGTTGTTGGCCGTGTAGTCCAGGATGTCGAGGGGACCGACGCCAATTGAGGAGATCGTACCGCCCGTGCCGACGAACGCCACCTTACGCGCCATGACTCGAACTCGCCTGCAATCCGCCTCGGGAAGCCCGTGAGTTTAGCCGACCGACCGTTTCGACGCCCATGCATCTTTTGTCCGCAAGCGATGAGAATTCCTCATTAGGCGCAATCCGTCCGGTCGCCCACCATGAGAGGTCGCGAGGCGCGCGATCTCGTCGGCGAGGCCGTCCGCGAGACGAAAGTGGGTTTGCACGAATGAAGGTTGGCGTGTTCATCCCGATCGGCAGCCGCGGCTGGTTGATGTCGACGACCTCGCCAAAGACCATGCCGAGCTTCGATCTCAATCGGGCCATCGTACAGCGGGCGGAGTTCTACGGACTCGATTTTGCCCTCTCGATGATCAAGCTGCGCGGCTACAACGGGCCCAGCGAATATTGGGTCCACAATCTCGAATTCTTCACCCTCATGGCCGGGATCGCCGCGGTGACGCGGCAGATCCAGCTCTTCGCCTCCGTGGCGGTGCTGACCATGCCGCCGGCTCTCGTGGCCAGGATGGCGGTGACGATCGATTCGATCGCGCCGGGCCGCTTCGGCGTGAATATCGTGACCGGTTGGCAGCCCAAGGAATACAAGCAGATGGGGCTCTGGCCCGGCGACGAGCATTTCGCCCGCCGATACGACCATGTGTCCGAATATGTCCACATCATGCGGGAGCTATGGACGACCGGCCGGTCGGACTTCAAAGGCAAATTCTTTCAGATGGACGATTGCGTGCTCAGTCCCCGGCCCTCGCATCCGATCCCCATCGTCGGCGCCGGTCAGAGCGACCGGGGCATGCGGTTCGTCGCCGAATATGGGGACTTCAACTTTGTGGGCGCTACCGGCGTCAACGACACGAAGGGAGCAGGCGCGGTGGTCGACAGGGTTCGGACCGCCGTATCTGCGACGGGACGCGACGTCGGCGCGCTTCTCCTGCTGATGGTCATCGCGGCCGAAACCGATGACGAAGCATTCGCGAAATGGCAGCATTATAAGGACGGCACCGACCTCGAGGCGCTGCAATGGCAGGCCGACCAGGCCGGGGCGGACTCCAAGGCTCAGGACGGCTCAACGGCTTCCAATCTCGCGCGGGTGATCAAGGACCCGCAGCCGACCGGGATCCTCAAGCTGATCGGTTCTTATGAAAGCGTCGCGCGCATGCTCGACGAGATCGCGGCGATCCCTGGCCTGAAGGGGGTCATGCTGACTTTCGACGACTTCATCATCGGGATGGAGCAGTTCGGCGAGCACATTCAGCCGCGCATGAAGAGCCGGGCCAAAGTCGACGCCTTGACGGTCTAATTGTCAGCCGAGCAGCGGGGCAACCTTGCCGGCGTTGCGCCTAGCTGAGCGGCAAATGCCTGCGTTTTGACCGCGAGCTATTCTCATCTTCCGATGAAATCAACTCGCTTTGTCGCCGTGCGCCCCAGTGAGACAGTTAGGCGTTGCAAAGCGGGGACTAGCATGACGGAGCGAGACGGAATGAGCGATTCTGGCTTCACCCGACGCCGCCTGCTGAAAAGCGGCGCGGCGGTTGCCGGCGTGGCGGCCGGTTCGGGCGCAATCACCGGTTTCCCCACAATCTGGGCCCAGAACATCAAAGACGTGACGCTGACGCATGTCGGCCAGTCATTTTCGGTCATCCCCCAGATCGGCCAGCAGGCCAGCAAGGATCTTGGCTTCAAGATCGATATGCAGACGGTCGACTACGCCACCCAGTTGAACCGCCTGTTCACCCAGCCTGAACTCGATCGACATCGCCGATCTCTCGATCAACGTCGTTCCCGACATCATGAAGCAGAAGATCGGCTTGCCGATCCCGGTGTCGAAGTACAAGTGGTGGGACAAGACGATGCCGCTCTTCACGAAGGGCGAATATCCCGACGGAAAGAAGGCCTCGGTCGAAGGCGGCGCGCCGATCAAGTTCCAGTACTATGCCGACAAGGACGGCACGACGCTGTCGCCGACACCGACGGAATATCTGACCAGCATTCCGACCCTCACCAATGCCGACACGCTCGGTATCCGCCCTGATCTCATTGGCCGCAAGATCGACAGCTGGGCGGAGCTCATCAACCCGCAGTTCAAAGGCAAGGCAGCCCTCGTCGATGAATTGGACATCGGCATTCTCGACGCCGTCATGGCGCTCGAGGCCTCCGGCGCGATGAAGTATGGCGACAAGGGGAATCTGTCTAAGGCGGAGATCGACAAGACGATCGCCGCCCTGATCGACCTCAAGAAAGGCGGGCAGTTCCGCGCCTTCTGGCAGAACTTCGACCAGTCTGTCAGCCTGATGGCGTCCGGCGAGGTGGTGATCCAGTCCATGTGGTCGCCCGCCGTAACCGCCGTGCGGACACGCGGCATCGCCTGCGAGTTCGTTCCGCTCAAGGAAGGCTATCGCGGCTGGGGCGTCACGCTGGTGCCGCTGAAGCATCTTTCCGGGCTCAAGCTCGACGCGGCCATGGAATACCTCAATTGGTACAATTCCGGCTGGGAGGGCGCCTTCATCGCGCGGCAGGGCTATTACGGCACCGTCCCCGAGACCACCAAGGCGTTCCTGGAGCCGTACGAGTGGGACTACTGGTACGAGGGCAAGCCGGCGGCGAAGGACATCAAGGATCCGTTCGGCAAGCTCATGGAGAAGGCCGGCAACAAGCGCGACGGCGGCTCCCTCTGGGAGCGCATGGGCAACGTCGCGGTATGGAACTGCCTCATGGACGAGCAGCGCTACCTCACGCGCCGCTGGAACGAATTCATCTCGGCATGAGTTTGGCGGCTCGCCTGGGGCAAGACGCGGCGACGCGCGAGCCGATCGCCCGCCAGACGAATTGGATTTTGCCGGGGGCGTTCATTTCCTGGCTGCAGGCCGCCCCGCTCGCCCTTGTCCTTTTGGCGATGTTTGTCGCGCCGCTCGCCTTTGTGGTCGTGGTGAGCTTCTTCGACTACGGCCGGGTGGATATCTATCCGGCGTTCATGCTCGACAACTACGTCGAGATCTTCACTTCGGAAGTCACCGCCCGCCTCTATCTGAAGACGCTCGAATACGCAGTGGCGGTGGAGGCGATCACGCTTGTTCTGGGATTCTTCGTCGCCTACTACCTCACCTTCCATGTGCGCACGCTGAAATGGCGTATCGGGCTGCTCCTCGCCTGTTCGATCCCGTTCTTCACCTCCAACATGATCCGGATGATTTCCTGGATCCCGTTTCTCGGCCGCGAGGGAATTCTCAATAGCGCCGTCATGGCGACGCATCTGGTCCATCAGCCGCTCGACTTCCTTCTGTTCTCCGACTTCGCAGTCGTCGTGGCCTATGTCCATATTTTCACTTTGATGATGGTCGCGCCGATCGTGAACTCAATGGCGAAGATCGACCGCAGCCTGATCGCCGCCGCGCGGGACGCGGGCGCGAGCGAGGGGCAGATCGTGCGCGACATCATCATCCCGCTGTCGAAGACCGGCATCGCGCTCGGCTCCGTCCTGGTGCTCACTCAGGTGATGGGCGACTACTACATCGTTCGTGTCCTGAGCGGCGGAAAGAGCGCTGGCGTCGTGTCCGGCATCGCGACGCAGCTCAACGCGTTCGAATATCCCCCCGCGGCGGCGAGTTCCGTCGTCCTCCTGATTGTCGTCATCGCGCTGGTTGCGGGCGTCTTTAGCCTCGTCGACGTGCGCAAGGAACTGGCCACATGAGGTCTCGCCGATGATGACAGAGGCAGGCCAGCCGCGGCCAAAATCCTTCTACATCCTTGGGTTCTTCTTTCTTCTGTTTCTCGCCTTTCTCTACGGGCCGATGATCGTCATTTTCATCCTGTCGTTCCAAGGCCCGAACGGCGGGATGAGCTTCCCGATGGTCGGGCATTCGACGCTGTGGTTCCAGCAACTGCTGTCGGGAACAGGCCGGATCGGCGACATCCCGAGCGCCTTCATCCGCTCCCTGGAAATGGCGTCCGTCGCCGCGATCCTGACCATGGCGATCTCCGTCTCGGCCGGCATGGCGTTTCGACGTCGGTTCCCTGGCTCCGGGCTTCTGTTCTATACCGCCGTTGCGAGCCTCGTCATGCCGAGCTTGTTCGTCGGCTTCGGCATTGCGCTCGGCTTCAAGGAGCTCGGCTGGAAAACCGGGCTGTTCACCTCAGGGCTTGGAGCCCAGCTCACCTGGACCCTGCCGTTTGGCCTGATGATCACTTTCGCCACCATCGGCCGGTTCGACCGACGGTACGAAGAGGCCGCGACCGATCTTGGCGCTAGCGGCTGGCAGCGCTTCCGCGACATAGTCCTGCCGATCATCCTGCCGGGCGTCATTGGGGTCGGCCTATTCGGCTTCACGCTGTCTTACGACGAGTTCGCCCGTTCCTCGCTGACCGTCGGAACGGCGAATACCTTGCCGCTCGAAATTTGGGCGATGACGACGGCGGCCACATCCCCAGTCCTGTTCGCCCTCGGCACGGTAACGACCGTCGTGTCCTTCTGCGTGCTTGCTACGGCCTTGGTCACGATCGGAATCATCGTGCGGCGACGTGGCGCTATCGGCCGCCCCGTCGCAACTTTGCGAGCAGGGCGCCCATGAACGCACAAGCCCCCATTGCTGTGACGGCGGCGCCGGTCGCTCAGGCCGCCTCCGCCCGATTCGCTTACGACGTCGAGCTTATCGGCCTGAGCAAAAGCTACGCCGGAGCGGCGGCGGTCGAGGGGGTCTCGCTGCGGATTCCGAGGGCAAGCTATTGCTGCCTGCTCGGCCCGAGCGGCTGCGGCAAGTCGACAACGCTCAGGATGATCGCCGGTCACGAACAGGTCAGTTCAGGAGACATCCTGATCGGTGATCGCAACGTCACCGACGCGCCGCCGAGCGCGCGCGGAACCTCTATGATGTTCCAGAACTACGCGCTCTTTCCCCATATGACGGCCGTCGACAACGTCGCCTACAGTCTCAAGGTCCGCGGCGTGGCCAAGGCCGCGCGGCGGGAGCGGGCGCGCGAGTTCCTCGACCTCGTCCAGATGAGCGGCTTCGCCCAGCGACTGCCGGGGCAAATGTCGGGCGGCCAGCAGCAGCGCGTCGCGCTGGCCCGCGCACTAATCACCCGCCCGCAGGTCCTGCTCCTCGATGAGCCTCTGTCGGCGCTCGATCCCTTCCTGCGCGAGCATATGCGCGGCGAACTGAAGCGCCTTCAACGGGAACTCGGGATCAGCTTCCTGCACGTGACGCATAGCCAAGACGAGGCGATGGCGCTCGCCGACATGGTGGTGGTCATGGAAGACGGCCATATCCGGCAGGCGGCCCCAGCTCGAGAGATATTCGAGAAGCCGAACACGGCTTTCGTCGCCCGCTTCATCGGCGGTCACAATGTGATCAGCACCGAACGCGGCCAGGTTGCCGTGAGGGCCGACCGATGCCGGTTGGGTTCAGCGGACAGCGAGCCAAGCCTGAGCGG
Organism: uncultured Alphaproteobacteria bacterium; assembly: GCA_963696665.1. Taxonomy (GTDB): domain Bacteria; phylum Pseudomonadota; class Alphaproteobacteria; order Rhizobiales; family Beijerinckiaceae; genus Roseiarcus. The sequence continues at coordinate 24,470 of CAVOLE010000016.1, read as the reverse complement.
CCGCGCCACCAATGTCGAGTACCTCGGCTCGATGGTCCGCGTCTCGGTGGCGGCGAAGGACGGTGTGGACGCGGCGGCCCTGATCCCCGACGGGCTGTTCTTCGCCGCGCCGGTCGACATCGGCCAATCCGTCACGCTGATCTGGTCCGAGGAGGACGCCCACGCCTTGCTGGGCTAAGGAAGGCGGAGCCGATCTGCTCGCGGTCTCGGCGAGATATGCATCGTTCTCGATGTCGACCTCGGCGCCCAGCCAATCCAGGAACGTCCTGACGGGCCGCGAACTCGGCGCCGCGCAGCCGCACGGTGTAGTAGCGGCCCGGAACGGGGTAGGGCTCATGGGAGACGAGGGTCAATCGCCCCTCGGCAAGCGCTGACGCGATTAGCCGGTTCCGGCCGAGCAGGATTCCGTGGCCTTTGATAGCCGCGTCAATCGCCAGGCTCGACTGGTTGAAGCGCAGGCCACGGGTCACGTCGCGCATCGGCATCCGTGTCGCCTCGAAATAGCGCCTCCAGGTCGGAAAGTGATCGCCAACCTTGTCGTCGTGGATGAGAGGCAGTTCAGCCAGCGCCGCCTCGCCCATCACGCCGGTGTCCGACAGGAGAGCGGGAGAGCAGACCGGAAAGATCTGCTCTTCCATCAGAAACTCGACCTTCCGGCCGGGATGTTCATTGGAACTGCAGATTGAAACGTCGAAGGCGCCGTCGTCGAAGTCGCCCGGCGCGATGACCGACGAGATGCTGACGTCGATCTCCGGGGCGTCCACGAAGAAACGTTGCAGTTTAGGCATCAGCCACAGGGCGGCGACCGAGGGCGAGGTTGCGACCGTGATCTTCTGCCGGCCGCCCCTGCGATTCAGGGTAAGAAGCGCCGACTCCAGTTTGTTGAACCCTTCGGAGAGTTCCTGCAGGGCGCTGGCCGTCGCCGGCGTGAGGACCAGCTTGCCGCTCTTGCGCTCGAACAAAGTCGTTTCAACAAACTCTTCCAGGGAGCGGATCTGATGGCTGATGGCCGTCGGCGTGACGCAGAGTTCTGCGGCGGCCCGTGTGAAGCTGAGATGACGTGCGGCGCATTCGAAGGCTCGCAATGCATTCAGGGGGATGTAGGTCCGCATGCGTCAAGCTCCAATCGGCGCTGACCCTCATCATTCATCGCGTTTCCTCCTTTTGAAAAATTGCACGGATCGCGCTGGCGAACGAGGTCAAAATTTTTGCAGCACAGCGCCGAAGCCGTGAGCAGCCTGAGCGCGTTGGCGTCCTTGGATCGCCTCGCTACGAGAGAGGCATGGCGACCGGCCGCATCGGCGAGCCCGTGGCGCCTCGCAGTTTGATGCAGGCGCCGAAAAAGACGAATTCGAAGAGCTTCTCGCCGGCGATCTCGTCCACTTTCAAGGATGGGAACGCCGGCTTCGGCTAAGAGATAGGTATGAACGGGGAAGAAGTTGAGCGGGTGCGCCGACGGCGTTTGCTCAAGCGTCAGGTTGTCGGCCCCGACCATGATGGCCCCGGCTTTGGCGAGAAACTCCGCGCCTTCCCGGTTAAGGCCCGGCGTATCCTTGACGAAGCTCATGTCTGGCCAGCGCTTCATCTGTCCCGTCCGGACCAACGCCACATCGCCGGGTTTCAAAGCAATCCCTTGATGCTTGAGGCAGCCTTCAATGTCTGCGCGCCCGACGGGATGACTTGGCGGAAGGATGTCGACCCCGTGCATCTGCGGCGACGTCGAGGAGGATTCCTCGCGCCAGGATCGGCGGGTGCTTTTCGGCGCCGTTTTTCGTCCAGGCGCGGCTGCCGAGATGTTCGTCCGCGCGGAAACCGTTGAAGATCTGGCCGTTGTAACCAAAGTGGTTGAACGTATCGATGTGCGTGCCGCAATGCGTGTACATCGATATGCCGTCCCCGGAATAGGCCACAAGGCGGTTGGCCTCCAGGCTGACGCCCATCGTGTTGCCCGCGATCTCTCCTGATGGCGTGTGAGTCATCCAGATCTGATAGGGTTGGTCGCCCGCTCCAAACCAGCCCGGCATTCCGACGAAATTGTCTACGGAGAGATCGAACATTTTCGAGGCGTCTGCGTGGGCGAGGATCGCCGAGCGCGACTTGGCGTCAATCAGGTTCAGCATGCCGATCTCGTCGTCGCTGCCGAAAGGGCTCTTTGTCACCTCATGGAACTTGGCCGCATGGGCGATGATCTTGCCCCTGGTCGCTTCATCGACGGTGCAGACGACGCACATGAACGTCTCCTTAAAACGAGCGCCCCCGGAACCTCAGGGCGTGCGTGTCCCGGCCCGTGACATCGCGAGGGTGCCGGCTTGTCGGTTGCCTCGCGAGCCGAGGCGTTGGACGCCCGATCGCGTCAGGCCGCCGACTTCAGGCGGTCCGCGCGACACGACATCAGCGGTTGAATGCGCAAGCCGAAAATTTCCACGCCAGCGACGAAGTCGTCGAACGTCAGCATGATGCCCTTTGTGCCGGCGACGGTCGCCGCTTCGTCGAGCATTCTCGCGACGTTTGCGTAGGAGCCGACCAATGCGCCCATGTTGAAATTGACCGCCTGTTCGGGGAGATTGATCTTCGTCGCGGTGGAGCTCTTGGCGGCCGATTTGTCCTGAGCGCCTTGGTCCGCCATCCAGGCGAGCGCTTCGACGTCGACGCCGTCTTTGTATTTTTTCCACTTCGCCTGCGCCAACTCGTCGGTTTCGTCCGCGATCACCATGAACAGCACATAGGCGCCGACGTCCCGGCCAGTCTTCGCGACTGCGTCGACCAATTGCTGATTGAGCTCCGCATGCGCTTTCGGGGTGTTGCAGCCGCTGCCGAGGATAAAATTGTAATCGCAATAGGTCGCAGCAAACGCCATACCGACGGGGCTTTGGCCGGCCGCGACGAGCTTCACCTCCCCCTTTGGCGTTGGCTTCATACGGCAATCATCCATCGTGAAGTGCTTGCCCTTGAAGTTGGAAACGCCGTTCGTCCAAAGCTCCTTCATCACTTGGACATACTCGGTCGAATAGTCGTAGCGATAACCAAAATAGGCGTCGCCGGGCCACATGCCCATTTGATCGTATTCGGCCTTCTGCCACCCGGAGACGATGTTTACGCCGAAGCGGCCGCCCGAGATGCTGTCGATCGTCGTGGCCATCCGCGCGACGATCGCAGGCGGCAAAGTCAGGACCGCGGTGGAAGCGAAGAGCTTAATCTTGGACGTGACGGCGGCGAGCCCGGCCATCAGTGTGAACGATTCCAGATTGTAGTCCCAGAATTCGCTCGTTCCGCCGAATCCGCGCAGCTTGATCATCGAAAGCGCGAAATCCAAGCCGTAATTCTCAGCCCGCTGCACGATTTTCTTGTTGAGCTCGAAAGAGGGCATGTATTGCGGCGAGGTCGTGGAGATCAGCCAGCCGTTATTTCCAATGGGAATGAAAATGCCCACGTCCATCGAATGGCGCTCCAGCCTGTGAACTCGCAGCGGAATTCCAAGCAAGACAGGCGCCAGCAAGTCAGCCTCTGTCTGGACATATGAAAGCAAATCTTCTCGGTCGGCTGAACGGACCGCTTATCGCCTGTGCATTTTGCGCGCGCGAATCGGGCGCCTCGCGTCGCTCTGCTATTGTATATGTTCGTACTTGGCACGCCGATTGCGAAGCTCCGCGCGGCCGATGTGGCGCGCGCCTCAAATCGAGGTCCGCGACACGACGGCATTGATGCAGGGGATCGAGATCATGCGCGGGCCCGTCAAATCTGGATTTGCACAATCGCTCGTCATTGCCGACGCTTTGTCCTGCAGACCGGCGCTCACAGATACGCCCAAGATTCACTTGTGCATGCAAGGGTCGGACCCCTGCTTGACAACTCGATGTCACATTTCCTTCCTCCCGCGCGTCGCCTGACAGATCGGGTCCGAGCGGTGAAGCGCGCGCGACAACGACGCGCAAGTCGTTCCATGCATCGCTCCTTACAGACCGCGACCGGTTTCAAGCGTGGCCTGCGGGCGCTGAGCGCAGCGCCCGCGACAGTCGACGGAGTTTGACTTGAGCCTTGACGGCCGTCTGGAGCCCGACGTCCTCGACGCGCTTTTCCGCACGGCCCGGACCCAGAACAAATGGCTGAATCGCCCGGTGCCGGACGCGCTGCTTCGAGAGATCTACGATCTGGTCAAGATGGGGCCGACGTCGGCCAATTGCTCACCCGCCCGCTTCGTCTTCGTGCGCACGCCCGAAGGAAAGGAGAAGCTCCGCCCGGCGCTTTCGAGCGGCAATCTCGACAAGACAATGAAGGCGCCGGTGACCGTCATCGTCGCTGAGGACGCGCTGTTCTACGATCACTTGCCCAAACTCTTCCCGCACGCCGACGCTCGATCATGGTTCACGTCGAGCCCCGAAATGGCGAACGAGACGGCGTTCCGCAATTCGTCTCTGCAGGGCGCCTATCTCATTCTCGCCGCGCGCACGCTTGGGCTCGACGCGGGCCCGATGTCGGGTTTCAAGCGAGACCTCGTGGACGCCGCCTTTTTCGCAGGCGCCAGCCATCGCTCGAATTTCCTGGTAAATCTTGGCTATGGCGATCCGTCGGGAGTCTTCGCGCGCCTGCCGCGGTTGGCCTTCGAGGAGGTCTGTACGCTGGCGTGAAACCTCGCGGAGGTCGCGATAAGGAGACATTCATGGCGCCCCTCGCGAAAACACCCTCCTTGCCGCGGCCCGTCGCGTCGCAAGACTTCCGCGAGGCCATGTCTCGTCTCGGCGCGGCCGTCAACGTCATCACGACCGATGGTCCGTCTGGGCGCGCCGGCTTCACGGCGTCGGCGGTATGCAGCGTCACAGATACGCCACCGACCTTGCTCGTGTGTCTCAATCGCAACGCTTCGGCGAGCCCGGCCGTGCACGCCAACGGCGTCCTTTGCGTCAATGTTCTCAGCGACGATCAGCGGGAAATTTCGAATCTGTTCGGCGGCAAGACGCCGATGGCGCAGCGCTTCGCGATCGCCGATTGGGGAGCAACCGAGACCGGAGCGCCTCGCCTGGAAGGCGCGCTCATTGCGTTCGAATGCGTGATCGCGTCGGCGGTTGACGTCGGCACGCATGCGGTGCTGATTTGCGAAGTGGTCGGCATTCACGAAGGGCGCGGACGCAACGCCCTGCTTTATTTTGGCCGGGCCTATCACGGCTTGCCGACGCCCGACTCCCGTCCGCGCGAAGTCGGCGAGAAATAAGCTTCGCTCGGCCTATGGAGGCGCATAAGCGCCTACGTTTACCTATCAACTTGCTCGGCTCAAGGTCTTCCTCGGCGGCGCGGCTTCTGAAGGCTCGCATCCTGTTGAAGGCTGACGTTTCAGAAGCCGGCGAAGGTTGGAGCGACAGTCGGATTGTCGAGGCTCTGGAAACCAGCGTTTCCATGGTCTATCGGGTGCGCAAGCAATGGGTGGAGGAAGGGCTCGAGGCGGTCCTGAGCGGCAAGCCCCCGGCCCGGCCTTCCGTTCCGCGGATTTTCGACGGCGAAAAGGAAGCGCGGCTGATTGCTCTGGCTTGCTCCAAACCGCCCGAGGGACATGCGCGCTGGAGCTTGCGGCTGTTAGAGAGCAAGGTGGAGTTCGGCATTGTCGAGGCCGCCAGCGACTCGACGATCCAGCGCGTGCTCAAAAAAACGATCTTCAGCCGCACCGCCGCAAATACTGGGTCATCCCGCCCAGGGCTTAATGAAACCTCCAAGCAGCTCGTCGCCGAAACCCGCCTTCCAATCGCAATGAAACCGGGGCGGCCGGCGCGCGTCGATTGCGAATACGAGCGCAATGGCACGGCCAACCTGTTCATGATGTTCGCGCCGACCAAGGCTGGCGCCACGTCAAGGTCACTGATCGCCGCACCGCCGTCGACTATGCTCAGGTTCTGCAAGACCTGGCCCGCCGCCGAGGCCAGGCGCTTGGTCGGACGCTTCGAATGGCATTACACGCCCAAACACGGCTCCTGGCTCAACCTGGCTGAATCCGAACTCGGCGTCCTCGCCTCCCAGTGTCTCGACCGCCGCATCCCCGACAAGCCGACGATCGCCGACGAGGTCGCCGCCTGAGTCGAAAGCCGAAACGCTCATCACGCCATCGCTGATGGCGCTTCACGACCGACGACGCTCGCGTCAAACTGAAAAGCCTCCACCCCTCAACATGAATGAAACGCGCCACTAGGCTCTTCGGGTGGGCCGCCGGAGAAATTGCCTTCGGCCCGGACCGACCGCAAGCCACCATCCTTTAGAATCTTCGCCAACCTTTGGCCGGTCGCTTCCTGAGCCGCCGGTTCGCTGCGTGGCATAGTCCGAGCCCCGTCGATTCTCGCGATTTCGAATACGCCCTAACGACAAAGCCAACGTTTAGGAAACAAGGCCGGCGAGCGTGGCGAGGGAAGCGACTTTAATCCAGCTCCAAATTGCGACCGGACAGGTGCCTTCCTCGATGCTTCCCCAGCCTTGGTGCCGCTAGCTCTTTGCGGCGTCCAACGCGCTTCCTAAACGGGCGAACTCTTCGGCAGTTAAGTATCGTTCGATCTTGTGTTCCGCGAAGCGCTTGGCGGCTCGGCACGGATTGGAATTGGCGGTCCGGAATTTCCAATCCTCAGCCAGCTGGAACATTTTGGAAAGCGACGCGTGCACGCGATTGGCCACGATCTCGCCGCCCCGAACAATGCGCCGTCCCTGAAATTTCGTCTTCTCGTCTTTCTTGCCCTGGGCGATATTGCGCATCAGGCGGGCGATGTCTTGGCGTTCAATCTTGGACACCTGCAGAGTTCCAATCAGCGGAATGATGTGATTTTGCAGATTGCGCAAGTCTTGAGCGAAAGCCGAAGGCTTCTTGTGCGGTCGTGCGTATTCCTCAAGATACCGCGCGCCGAGCTCGGCGACCGTCGGGATTGATCGCTCTCGGGATCGCGACAGTGCCGGGTTTTCTCCCGAGGCGATGACGCCGCGTAACCGCCGTGCCTCGTTCTTAGCTTGTTCCGCGGTAAATTCGACCCCATGCCGGCCGATCGTTACGCGGTGATCGCGATCACGTTGGCTATATTGCAGGACGTAGATGCGGGCGCCCTTTGGGGGTCACTTTGCAGCCAAATCCCGGAAGTTCCGTGTCCCAGAGAACCGTGTCGCGCAGCGAAGGCTCTATTGCTGCGACTGTCCGCTTAGTGATCTTATCGCGCATGACCTCCTCGATTCCGGTTGCAGCGGCGGCACCCGCTAGCGCAAGGCTAGTGTCGGGGAGCTTTCCAGCAAGGGGTCAGCAAGGGGGAGACGGAAGGTCGGGGATATCGGAGCGTCGAAAGGGCTAAGCCCTGAGCCCGCTCGCGTTCCGGCCAAGAGATTGATTTGTAGTGGTTTATCGTAGGACTTCGTAGGGAAGGGATGGTGCCCAGGGGCGGAATCCCTGGTTCCGTCTAGAGCCTTGAAAATTTGTGGTTTCCAGCCTCTCAAAATTTGAAATACCAACACGGATACCATCATCCTTTCTCAATAGGATTGAGCTACTACCTGCGCTCGGTTGACAAGAGCTGACAGCCATCCTGAAGGCGACCCGTGGGCGGCGACCTCCAACCCAGTCAAGATTGGGGTCGAAGATCCGAATCCTTCGCTCCTCACATCCAAAGTCTCGTACGGCAGGCTGAAATGAGAGCGGATTAGATTATCATCCGTGGTTCGGTCCTGAAACTCCTCTACACCCTTGCTGAGGTGTCTGAAGGAAGTTCCCGGAGTGAAACTGCGATAACGGCGTTCGCAGTTTCGTTCCGAATTGGCTCCCGGGATGAACGAAACTGCGAACTTCGTGCTGCCGATTCCCTCGAAACTACGCGCGAACCCTCCCTCAGAATTCGTAAGCGTGACCGCGACCGACCTGAACGAATTCGATTGTCCGGCGACGCGAAACTGTCCCTTGGACAACGCGCGGTCGCACTCGCCCTGAGGTGGGAATAGTCTGGACGACAGACGTGACCGACATTGGCATTCCTCGCTGCTATTTGGCCCGCATGTGCGACGAGGGCTTGCTCGTAGAGGTGGGCTATCGGCGTTACCGAGCGGCAGTCCCCAAGGCGGCCTGATGTACGATACCAATGCCCTGAAGGTGCAAGGTTGGGACGCGAGCCGTCGTAGGATTGGCGGCCAGGCGCAGACAAAGGTGGGTTGCCGGGCCGACCACCGGGAGGGCTTGAGTTCAAAGTCAAGCGGCGCCCAACTGCGCGCCAAGCGCATTGTGACTACGAATGACGAGACTTTGGCGCAGGCGGACTGGCAGCTTCCAGAACCAAAAATGAGGAGAGGCGGCCGTTGTCGCTACTGGGCCAATTCATGTTGTCGCGATAAACACAGAAAATGACGGGCTCTCATTCACGAAGCAAATGATCGATCGCTTTCTCGCCCTCCAGCTTTTCATCCGTGTCGCCAGAACCGGCAGTTTCTCCGTGGCTGGCCGCGACATGGGGCTTTCGCAGCCCAGTGCGTCGCGTATCGTGGCGGCCCTCGAAAAGGACGTCGGCGTGGCGCTGTTCACGAGGACGACACGCGGGGTCACGCTCACCGAGGCGGGATCGGACTATCTCATCCGTGCAGAAGCCATCCTCGCCGCGCTTGAGGAGGCGAACCACGCCGCGCGCGGCACGGGCGAGCTTCGCGGTTTGCTGAGAGTCGCCGTATCGACCTCCTTCGCCGTCAGGACCGTGCTCCCACGCCTGTCGCTTTTTGCGAAACGGCATCCCAAGCTGCGCATCGCCGCTCGATGACGCGAAGCAGGATCTCGTGGGCGACTTCGTCGACGTCGCGCTTCGCATCGGCGCGCTGGCGGACACGTCGGCAGTCGCCAGGAAAATCGGCGTGAATCCCCGCGTCCTGGCGGCGGCGCCGGCCTATCTCGCGGAGGCGGGAACGCCAGGGAAGCCCTCCGACCTGCCGCGGCACTCCATCATCGTCGGACCCGGAGGTCGAGGGACGGAAGGCTGGGTGTTCAGGAAAGATGGCAAGTCGACTTTGGTCCGGGTCGAACGGCGTCTCGTGCTTGAGCGGAATGGCAAGAGCTTCCGAACTATCGCGTGATGAGAATGATGAAGAGCGGCGTTCAACGCGACAATCTCTTCTATGGCGAAACGCGAGGATCACTTCTCGATGCAAAGGCGATCATCGCGTTCGACCATGGATTCGTTGGGAATCACGGCGTCATCGCCTATAGGGCAACGATTCTTGGATGAGATGATCCGCTGGCTTGTTCCGATCGAGGAGAGTTTTGAATGGCGAAAACTGCCCGAAAAGTCGTGGCGAAAAAAGCTCCTCGGCGCCCGCGGCGATCAAGCCTGTCAAACAGACCATGACCAAGTCGGCCCTGATCAATCTTCTCGCTGAGGAAAATGACATCCCGCGGAAAAGCGCCGTTGGGGTCTACACAACACTCGAAAATCTGTTCCTCGGTTCGGTCCATCCGCGCGGTGTTAGCGAGTTCATGTTGCCAGGGCTGCTGAAGGTCAACTTGCGCAAGGTTCCGGCTCGCAGGGTCGGCACTCTCGTCCGCAATCCTTCAACGGGGGAAATGGTCAAAGCCGCAGCGAAGCCGGCCAGCGTGCGGGTGAAGATCCGCGCGTTATCGAAGCTGAAGACCGCGGCAACTCTTTAGTCCGGCACTGATCCAAATTTGAAGTCTGTCGGTGATCGCTAAAGCAAGCTCCCGCTATTTCATCGTGGATCCCCGCTTGCGCCTTCTCGGCAGCCACGTCTCTAGAGCATTTTCAGGACTGACGGAATCGAGGGCGATTCCATTCGGCTTGCGGGCATGATTCTCTGCGCCAATCGATTCGGCGCTGGGGACCATCATGGGCGTTGCCTATTCGCAGGATCTTCGCGATCGGGTGATGGCGGCGGTGGATGGAGGGCTCGGCGTCTATGGGGCCGCGCCGCTGTTTCGGGTCAGCGTGTCGTATATTTCGAGGGACAGCCATGCCGAATCTTCGGCCGAGTTTCGGAAAGTGTCCAACGCATAATCGGAATCGGAGATGCCGTTTCGATTCGAAAGGTTGATGAATGCCGCAATGCTCGTTGCGATGCCATGAGCTTCGGCTGCGGCTTGCTGCCTATCTCGCGCTCGCAGTGAAGTGACGACTTTGGCCGATGTGGGGCCTGTTAAGATGTGAAGCGGAACGCTCTTCGCTCAGCCCCCCTCCGACTACGCGATTTGTTGGGTCCGCATCGGCCAGTCGGGGATGCTGAAAACGAGAGGCGGGGCCACTCGGTGACCATTTTCCTCTGCGAAGTCGATAGGGCTCTCAATTCATCACGGATGGCCGCGGCAGCGTGATCCGGTCGAGAATTTCGCCGACGAGAAGGTGAGCTTGAACGGCGGTCAAGTTTTCTCCTACCACTTTGCGATCAAGCCGCAAACGAGACAGGCTTCGCGAGTCGCCTGGAGTTTCATGCTCAATGACGATCCGCTCGACTGACATCCTATCGCTGGAGCTCCCGATTCGGGCCTTGCCTCACCCTCATTGAGGAGAAGATGTGCTGAACCCGCATCGAGATATGCCACCAATCCAGAATGCAGGTGACAGGTTCGTCGACCGCAGCGCGGACCAGACCTGGCAGAGCAAATTCGCCGTCGCTTCGGACGGTCACGGTTCAGCCGGGCCGCCATCCCTGTTCCCGCAGCGCCTTGCGCAATGTCGCCAAAGGCGTGGACGCTCCTTTAGGCGCCAGCGCAAAGCTTCGCGCCTTTCTGCGGGCGACCTCAATCTTGCTGACCGGGACGTCGATGTGCCGCGATCGAGAACCATGAGCGGCGCGAATGTGAGCTGAGCTCCGTCGATCGCCATCATGAATCTCGGTCGGGCGCTCGTGAGCAGGCTCGAGTTCTGGCGGCGCCGCGGCCTCCAGGTCGGCGGCGACACGGTGCGTTCGGTTACGCATAGCTGCGTGATTCGCCGGCGCACAAGGTAGCCGCCTCACGATAGGAATGCCGCGCGCTCAACTCTGCTTGAAGAGACATCCACAAAGCCCCAACTCCTGCACGGGCAGGCGCTGATGCGCGGCGCTTCGACCGATCGGCGTTCATACTTTTCATAAATCCTTCCGCTGAGGCGTTGTCGTGAGGGTGGCGCGCACCGGGCGCGGAAGACCTCGCCGAGAAGGCATCTGTCATCAAAGGCCACCCACCCGTGGCCGACTAATAAGCTTCGCGGTAGATGTCCAGGATCTGTTCCACCGTCAGGTCGCGCGGGTTGTTGTCGAGCAGGCGCCGTATCGCATGCGCTTCCCGCGCCATGACGGGAAGGTCGTTTTCCGGAACGCCGAGGGCGGAGAGCTGCATCTCGCAGCCGAGCTTCGCGCACCACCGGTAAGCGGCGTCGAAAACCACGGAAGGTTCGGCGGATGGCTCCAGCCCAAGCGCCGTGAGCACGGTCGCCGTGCGCTCGGGCGCGGCCGGCGCGTTGAAAGCGAGGACATGGGGGAAGATCAGGGCGTTGGCCGCGCCATGAGGAATGTGGTGGCGTGTGCCGAGCGGATAAGCCACCGCGTGGCCCGCCGTGGTGTTGACCGGACCCAGACATAGGCCGCCATAGAACGCAGCGAGCGCCATGCCGGCGCGCGCTTTCCGATCGCTCCCGTCGACTGAGGCGCGAGGCAGCGAGGCGCCGACCAACCTAATCCCTTCAAGCGCGTAAAGGTCGATCGTCTGATGCGCCTTGCGGCTGGTGAATGCTTCGACGCAATGCGCAAGCGCGTCGACGCCGGTTGCAACGGTGACGGCGCGCGGCGCGCTCAGCGTAAGCTCAGGATCGACCACCGCGAAATCCGCCAGCATGTGATCGCTCTGGACAGCGAGCTTGTTGAGCGAAGCGGGATCGGTGACGAGCCCGCGGCTGCCCGCCTCGCTACCGGTGCCGGCTGTGGTCGGAACCTGAACGAGCGCGGGGCGCCGGCCGATCACTTTGTCGACGCCGACGACGTCTGCGAGCGACTGTCCGCTGCTCGGCAGCACCGCTGCTAGCTTGGCCAAATCCATGGCGCTACCCCCGCCGAAGCCGATCACGACATCGGGGCGTGATGCGTCGGCCGCGGCCAGCAGCGCGGCGAGATCATTGGTGTCAGGCTCCGGGCGGAACGCGCTGAACACCTCCACCTTGTCCCTGAAACCAAGCAGGCCGATGCGCTCAGCATTGAATGCGTCGGCGACGATCAGCGGATGCGCGAGGCCGCGGCGGGTCACCCAGTCCGCCAGCCCCGACGCCGCACCGGGGCCGAAGGCCACTTCGCGCGGACGAGTCAAATTGATGACGCGATCGACGTCCGATGTCATCGTTGGCCCTTCTTGTCAGGTAAGAAGCGGCTGGACGACAGCTTCACCGCGCATTCGATGGCCTCGATCAAACTCAGCTCGTTGGCGACGCCTTTGCCGACGATGTCGAAGGCCGTGCCGTGATCGACTGAGGTGCGAACGATCGGCAGCCCAAGCGTGATGTTGACTCCGGAAAGCGCGTTCCACACGCCGGTCGCGGGGTCGACGTTGAAGCCGAGCAGCTTCACGGGAATATGCCCCTGGTCATGATACATCGCGATTACCGCGTCATACTGACCGGCCCGCAGTTTGACGAAGACGGTGTCTCCGGGCACCGGCCCGACCACATCAAATCCGGCGGCAACCGCGGCGGCGACGACCGGCTCAGTCACCTCGATGTCCTCTCGGCCAAAGAGCCCGCCCTCGCCGGCATGGGGATTGAGCGATGCGATCGCGATACGCCGACGCGGCACGTCCAGGGCGACAAGCGCTTCGACGGTTCTCTCAATCACGTAGCGCAGCCGAGCCGGAGTCAGCCGGCTCGGCACGTCTGCCAACGCGACATGCGTCGTGACATGGCTCACGCGCATGTTGCCGTGCGCCAACATCATCACCGAGCCGCGGGCGCCGGTCAGCTCGGCGAGCATGTCCGTGTGGCCTGCGAAGTGGTAGCCGGCGTTGTTCAAGGCCTCCTTGTTGAGCGGCGCTGTCACGACGCCATGCACGCGGCCAGCCTGCGCCAGTCGCACCCCGCGCGCGACCGCGTGGTAGGCGAAGCGCCCGGCCGCCGCGGAAAGCACGCCCGGCTTAATGGGTTCCCCCTCCGGACAGGCCTGCAAGCAGGCAAGCGCCGGCCAATGCGTCTCTTCTTCCGACACTTCGGGGATTGCGATCTCGACCCCGAGCGCGTCGCTCGCCGCCCGCAACGAAGCATTGGCGCCGATGACCAGCAGTCTCAGCGTCCCGGCGTTCAGTTTGGAATCGAGCGCTTTGCACGCCTTGATAATGATCTCCGGACCGATTCCGGCCGGATCGCCCATGGTGATTGCGAGCTGGGGGATCATAGCGAGGGGCCGCCGTTCTCTATGGAGGGGGCCAAGCCCAGGATTTTCTCGAGCAATTGGCGGTCGCCGAAGGCGCCTGACTTGGAGATCACCTGAACGCCGTCGAACCGTCCGCCTCGAAACACTGAGCGAGGGACGCCCGACATGATCTGGCCGGTGACTGTGAGGTGGTCGGCCTCGAGGGCGGTGCAGACGAATCGCAAAGTCTCGCCGCCCGAGACGAACAGCGTGGCGGGTCGTGTGACGCGCGACAGCAGGTTCTGGAATTCACGTTCGATCAAACGCCTAGCTTCCGCGCGCGACGCGCGCCCTGGAACCTCAATTTGGGTAAGGACGAGCCCGTCGCCGCGGAGTCTTCGATTGACTTCGGCGGCGCCCGCCACTCCGTCGTTTGGCAAGGTGATTGTTGCGGAGCGGCAAACGTCGAGCTGCGCCCGAGTTACCCCATGATCGCTACCGATGAGGCCAAGGAGAGGACGATTGGCTGTTGGCGGCGCGCCGCCGACCGACCCCGCAAAAGTAAGCGCCCCCGCAAGTCCCCCGCTACCGCACCAGAGCGTTGGTCCGCCGAAAGCTCGGCCCGCGGCGGCGACCGCTCGGAGGTCTTCGTCAGTCTCGGCGTCCCACAGGCTTATCCCGGGCGAAGCTTGGTCCCCGGGACGCCGATAGGCGACGGCCAAGCCGCGTTTCGCCAACGCCGAGCCCAGATCGCAGGCCGCGGGCTCCCATCCGCGATCGCCTAGGACATATTGCTGGCCGCCCCGCGTCACCCTGCCTTGAACTGGAAAGGCCGGCGCAATGACGCACTGCTCAAAACTCCCGGCGGACCACCAGGCGGCGATCTGCGCTGCTGCATGACCTCGCAGAAGGCTGTCGAGCTTGAGGTATTTTAAAGCGCCCTCGCCAGCGCCTCGCGCAATAGAGATGCTGGCGGCCGCCTCGGCCTCGCTCGCTTCGCGGACGCCTAAATCGAGAGCGACGCTGCCAAGATGATCGACAGGGCGCCAGAACACATCGATCTCTCCAAGGAGGGTAACAAAGTGCGCGGCGGTATCTAAAGCGCCTGTCAGGTCATCAGCGATCAGATAAACGTTCTGCGGCATCGCCGGAACCACGGCTGTTCGAACGGCGTCCAGACGCGTTTGCAATGATCTGCCTTTCTCAAGTTCACCCAGTTTGGCAAGGCGACCCCGACTTGTCAATATGTTGTAATGTGCATCGCCGAGAAAGCATTTGCCCCCGCATTGCCGTCTGATCTTCGCTATGTTACAACCTGACAGGTATTGCGCGGCGCGCATTGAAGCCACGGTCCGTTGACGTTGTGGGTGGATCGTCGACAGGAAGAAAAACCCCGTCTTGATTGAAGGAACGCAACCACTCGAGAGTTTGCCGGCAGAGACGGGGACGCCTGAGCGAGAGGAATGCCGCTCAGACCATAGCCCACTGGTCGAGCGCGTTTATCAGCGGTTGCGCACTCAAATCGTCGCGAAGGAGCTGCGGGCCGAACAGCGCCTTCCTGGGGAGCATCAGCTTGCGGCTTTGTTCGACGTCTCTCGCCCCATTGTCCGCGACGCCCTGCAACGCCTTAGGAAAGAGCGACTGATCCGCTCACGTCGCGGCGCCGGCAGCTTCGTCTTGCCTCAGTCCGGAAACGAAGCCGCAGACAGGGCGGTCGCCTTCGCGCCCGTTGAAACGATCGCGGATATTCAGCGCTGCTATGAGTTCCGTCTGACAATCGAACCCGAAGCCGCATTTTCGGCGGCGGTTCGCTGGAACGCACCAGCGCTCGACGCGATCGACGCCGCGGTCGAGCTGCTTCGCGACGCTACGCTCGCGCATAGTCATCGCGAAGACGCTGATTTCGCCTTCCATGCCGCGGTGGCGGAGGCGACCAATAATCACTATTTCGTCACCTCGATGAACGCTCTCAAGGAACATATCCGCGTTGGAATGAAGTTCCATGGGGTGGCCTTAATGGGCCCCAAGAGCGGCCTACTGGAGGTGTTCAACGAGCATTTCGGTATCTTTGAGGCGATCCGCGCCCGCGACGGCGCGCGGGCGCGCGAAGCCATGCGCCATCATCTCGTTGGTTCGCGAGACAGGGTGTTCGAAAGGCGGCTGCTCGATCTGTCATTGTGAGACGCGGGGTCGCGCCTCACACGCGCACCCCGGTCGGGGCCGTGAAGAGCGCGTCGACGAGGTTGCCGGTGTTCCTGAGGCCAACCGGCACGAACAGCATGACTTCAGCTTCCGTCTCCGCGACTGGACGATGTTCGACGCCTCGCGGCACGACGACGAAATCGCCCGGATTCATCTCCACCGCGCGATCGCGGAACTCGAGGCGGAAGCGCCCCCGCCAGCAGAGGAACATTTCATCCCCGTCGGGATGATGATGCCACGGAAACTCGCCCTCGATCTTCACCAGCCGCACTTCCTGGCCGTTCAGATCGGCGGCGATCTTGGGGCGCCAATGTTCGGAAAAGCTGCTGAATTTCTCAGGGATATTGCCTTGGTTCATCATGGACCTCTTGAGCGGTCGGTTGAACTGGCGTCGCGCGACGAGGCGCGAGCTGCTCGATCATTCTAAAGCATGGCTCACGTTTCCTTTGATTTCCGCGCGCTTTTTCGCGAAAAGCCGGCATCTGCTTTTTCGCGAGCCGCGCTCGAGAGCCATCGGCGTTTCGGTCGAGCGATTGACGAAAGGTGTCGCCCGTCCCGCGCGACGCCGACACGTCACCGCGACAGGAACTCGCGCAGTTTGTCGATGACAAATTGAGGCTGCTCCGCCGTGACCCAGTGGCCGCAATCGGGGATCACCCCGCCCTCGACGTTTTTTGCAACCTGCGCCAGGCTGGCTTTGACGCCCTCGCCGATGAAGGCCGAGCCGCCATAGGCCATGACAGGGATCTCGAGCAGTTGCTTGGCCGCGGCGCGGTTGTACTCGGCATCCTCGGCGTGGGTCCGATAGTACTTGAGCGCATGCAGCCCGCCGGGCGTCGAATAGGCTCGGGCATATTCGCGGCGCTCGTCTTCCGACACCGCGGAGGGGTCGTGGGCGAAATGGGTCCAGAAATAGTCGAGGTACTGGCGCTCGCGGCCGCCGATCAGGAACTCCGGAATGCCATAGGGCGCATTGTGGAAGGTCATGTGCCAGACCTTGCGCCCCGTCCCATCCTCGGGGAACGGGTATACAAGCGTGTCCTCGTAGCCGAACCCGGGGATGAGGATTTCGAACACGGCGAGACGCTCGACCTCGTCACGATATGTGGCGGCGTAGGCGTAGGCGACCGCCGCCCCGAAATCGTGCGCGACGATCTTGACACGGCGGTGCCCGAGGCTTCTCACCAGAGCGTGGATGTCCTCGGCCATCGTCCGCTTGTCGTAGCCGCTCGGCGGCTTCTCGGAATCACCGGCGCCCCGGAGGTCGGGGGCGATCACCAGATAGTCGCGCGCCAGCGCCGGGATGATGTCTTTGCTCCACATGAACCAGGTCTGCGAGAAGCCGTGTAGCAGGACGACCGGATCGCCGCGTCCGGCTTGCACGTAGTGCATGGCGATGCCGTTCGCCTGGCTGGTGTGGTGGCGCTGACGGGCGGCGTCCGTGTCGGACATGTTCTTCTCCAATCTCTGACCGGATTGCGAACCGCGCGGCGGACGCCGCGCCAGCAGGCTACTCCTGGGTGAGGATGTCGGCGTCCTCGTAATAGGCCCAGGTGTAGTTCTTGGTGAAGTCGGCGCGGAGATGCGAGACCTTGGCGTATTCCGGGTTCTCGAACATCTGCTTCGGGCCCGTGAACTCCTTGAACTTCACGAGCAGCAGCCAGCGCTGCGCCCCACCAAGCGTCGATCCCGGGAATTGTTGCGGAACCCGGTCGGTCAGTCGCCCGAACGCCAGCACCTCGCTGCCGAGGCTGTTCTCGTTCACCGGTCGGGCGCGACGTATGTATTCGCGGTAGCCCTCGGGGCTCTTCAGATCAAACAGATTTAGTGCGTAGTAAGCCATGCGCCTCTCCTCTCGTCGCCGCGTTTCCTTCGTCAACCCGGTGATTGGAACACCGGTCGACCACTGCACGGTAGCCGCCTTGTTCAGTTGCTGTCAAGATGTTGAAAGCAAAACGCAGCAAGCCGAGGGCGCGCATGGGAAACCGAGGTGCGCCCGCCTAAACCGACCCCCGACGGAGCGCGTCATCGCCAAAGACAGCAACGCCTGGCAAACGCTTGTTCGGAAGCCCGTCACGCTGATGCGCCAGGCTGTCCCAGCTCGCATTAGACTCTAACGGCCCTTTGCGCGACGCGGTGCTGCGGGAAGCGGGCGGACCGCGCTGTCAAAAACCTCGTAGGCCTGTCATGAGGCGAAGGGCGGCTGATCGCCCGCGCAGCGATGATCACCGCATAGTCGACGCACAGGCTCTTGCGGCGGAAATTCGCGGCTGCTCCCGGCGCGTCGTAAGGCTCGAGGAAGTTCCGGTGACGAGGGCACCAGCACGCGCTAATCTCATCGATCTTCTGGTTCCCGACCGCCTGGCCGAAGACGCGAAACCACCACAGGGGCGCGGCCGCTATCCGCGATGTGCCTGACTTCGGCGAAATCAGCGCTGGTGCGCTGTAAGCGCGACGGCTCCAGTGGCCTGACCGCGTGATCGAGGCTGCGTTTCCGATCATCGACCGTTTTCAGAGGAGCCAGAAAGACGCTGCCGGAACTGGTTGTGAACAAGGGCCTGAACGCGGGCTTCGTGCTCGTCGATGACGGGCTCGGCGCCTGCTGCGCGATCGCATGAAGGACGAATGGCTAGGCCAATTTCAGAACTCACTTCTACGGTCTCGGAACGGAAGAGGCCAACTCGCTCGTTGGTTTCGGCGTTGATGTAGCCCTCGTCGAAGATCTTCAGCTTTCCGATTTCGCCGCAGGCACAGCAGAATTCCAATGTCGCGAATGGAGAGGTGAGGGTGCAGCCTAACTTCTTAAGCTCGGCATAGGCTTTGTCGAACTTCCCAACCACGACGTCGAGCGGATCCTCTGAGAGCAGGCCGAGCAGTGGGAGCTCAATCTGAGCCACGATCTCACCGTCGACGACAACCACCTTTCCACCGCCGATCTTGGCCAGGTGATTTGCAGCTATCGCCATGTCCTCGCTGTTCGCGCCGACAACCACAATATTCTCACAGACCGCGTTGACTGAACTGGCGACTGCGCCCTTTCTGATGCCGAAGCCTTTGATGAAGCCGTTGCCGACATTCCCCGTCTTCCCATGGCGGTCGACCATGGCGATCCGCAACACGTCCCGCGAAATGTCGGGCTGGACAACGCCGCCTGCCACCGGCAGTTCCGCAAAGTACTCGTCTGTATAGAGACTAAGATCAACTGCATGCACCGCCCGCACCTCCACCGCCGAGGTATTCGCGCGGACCTCGAAACTTTCGGAAGTTATTGGTTTTTTGAGGTGCACGGTGTTATACATGAAGGGGGGATAGTCCGTCTTATCCATCCTTTTTAGATAGACATTGTCTTCGACCACGATCTCTCCGTCAGCCATCACTCTGACAATGTCGAAGGTGGCAAGATCGCGTACGAACACAACGTCGGCCCTCTTTCCGGGCGCGATGGAGCCGATCTCCCCCTGAAGGTTGTATATTTCGGCGGCGCTCAGCGTGCCCATCTGGATTGCCGTCACCGGCGGGATGCCACTGCGAACCGCGACACGGATGCATTCGTCTATATCACCCCGATAGAAGAGCTTCTCAGGAGCCGCTAGGTCCGCGCACAGTGAGAAGCCGTGGGGATCGAGCTTGCCTTCCGTTATCGCCTTGGTCAGCTCCTTGACGTCGTAGGCGCCGGACCCCTGGCGCATCATGAGCTTGAGACCGCGCCTCGCGACCTCAATCGCGCCTTGAGCTGTGGTCTGTTCATGATCGCTGATGGTGCCGGCAGCGGCGTAAGCGTTGAGATGCGGAATTGAGATTCCGGCCGCGTGCCCGGTGACTGGAATTCTGCGCTCATGCGCCATCTCGTATAGCTCTACAAAAACCGGATCTTTGTGAACGATCGGGAGATACGGCGGCTCCTCGATGCCATCGGTCTCCGGCCAATCCAGCATTTCGTGAAGCTGCTCCGCGGTAAGGCTGTTGGGGGCGGGATCGATGCCAAGCTCGCGATTTTGCAGATAAGCGATCGCCGGAATTGAGAAGATCAGCTTGAGCGGCGTGCGCGCGTGGTCGTCGATCATACGCCGAACAGCCTCGACGCCGCCGATCAGCGCCTGCCCATAGAAACCGTCCGCTGTCGAAGTCGTCCCACGCCGCAGCATCGCTTCCGCATAATTCGGAATGCTCATGTACGAGTGATAGGAGTGCAGGTGAGGCTCGACGAGCCCCGGAACCAGGTAAAGCCCCTGGGCGTCGATGATCTCGGTGTTCGGGCCTTTGACGTCCTCGATGTCGAAACCGTCCACAGCGGCGAAGCGATCGCCGAGAATTGCGACATTGCAGCCGTAGATCTCGCCGGAATAGACATTGACCAACTGGCCATTGACGATGATCTTGTCGGCTGGTCTTCTCTTCATAACCACGTCGACGAGATCAAACCGTCGCGTTTTGCTCTTCTTCATCACCGTGTCCACATTGTCTGCAAAATCGCAACTTCGGCGGTCGGGCTTTACTCGTAGAGTGAAGTCGGGTCCCAGCCTTTGGGAGTGAAAAACCCCGAACGGTCAAAGCTCGCGATGTTCGCTTTCGTCACCTTCTGCGTCTTGGTGTAAATCCGCGGCTCAACCGGCTCTCCCTTGATCAGCTTGACGACCGACTGGACCGACATGCGCGCGAGCTTGACGGGCTCGCAGACGACGGAGCCGTAGATCCATCCCGCGTCGAGCATTTTCTCGGCGGCGGGCTCCCAATCGATGGTCGCAACCTTGATCTTGCCGGCCGGGATGCCCGCGCGCCTGAATGGCGGTGACCGCGCCGATCGCCGTTTGCGTGCCGAACGTGTAAACGGCGTCGATGCCGTCGGGATGAGCCTGAATGATGTCCTCCATCAGGCGATCGGATGCGACGATGTTGCTCTGATGATAGTCCTCCGCCACGATCTTGATGTTTGGATGTTTAGCGAAGACGCTCTTCGCGCCTGCTTCGCGTTGGGTGACGATATCGATGCCAGGCGGCCCCTTGAGCATGACAACGTTGCCCTTGCCGCCGATCGCGTCGACGATCATTTCGGCCTCCTGCTGGCCGACCTCAAAACTGTTTTCGCTGATGCGGACAGGGATTTTCTTGCTGTCCTTGATGATGATGTCGTCGTTGACGACCTTGACTTCCGCGTCGATCGCGGCCTCGATCACCGGTGTCGTGGCCACAGAATCGGTCGGCGTGAATATGATGCCGTCAACCTTGGCCGTCGTCAGATCCTCCACCTGGCGGATCTGATTGGGCAGATGGTCATAGCCGCCCGCATTGAAAAGGCGGATCTTGACGCCCTCGGCCTTGGCCTCCTCAACATAGCCGTAGGCCTTCGACTGAAAATAAGGGTCGCCGGCGTTAGGCATGAGGACGGCGATCTCGATCTGCTTCGCCGGCTTATCCGCCGCCTGCGCAACCGCCGCCAGCGCCATCAGCGACAGGGTTACAATAATCGATCGTTTCATTGTCTGCCTTCCATTTGCATTACGTTGGCTTTTCGATCGCCTAGGCGCCTTGCCCGGCGGAGCCCGGACGAAGGCCGCTGAGGTAAATAGCCACGATCAGCATGACTCCGATTACGACCTCCTGGACGAAGGTGGACATGCCGATCAGGGTGAGGCCGTTTCTCAATAGGCCGATGATAAGGACGCCTACGATGGTGCCTCCGATCGAGCCGGTTCCGCCTGACAGAGCCGTTCCGCCGACAACGACCGCCGCGATCGAATCGAGCTCCATGCCTGTGCCGAGTTCCGGCTGTCCGGTGATGACTCGGGAGGTTAGGAGAAGCGCCGCGACTGCAGTCAGCAGCCCCGACAGCATGTAGGTCAGGATCTTATAGAAATTTACATCGATTCCCGCGAAAATCGTCGCTTCTTCATTGCCGCCTATGGCGAAAAGGTATCGCCCAAACTTGGTGAAGTCAATAAAACGAAAGTCGCCGCGACGCCGGCCGCTGCGAACACGACGGGGATCGGGACGCGGCCCACGAAGCCGCGTCCGAGGGTCATGAACCAGTCGTTCGGCAGGCCGTGAATGGGAGAGCCGTTCGTGAAAACCATGGCGACCCCGTGAGCTACGGTCATGGTCCCGAGCGTCGCGACGAAGGGCGTGATCTTCAGCTTGCCGATCAGCAGCCCGTTCAGAAGACCCACAGCGGCGCCGACCAGGAGACCGACGATGATCGCAAGCGCGGGGTTCAAATGCAGCAAGGCCGCTGCTGTCGCAACGCTAACCAGCCCCATCATGGAGCCAACCGAAAGATCGATGCCGCCGGTCAAGATGACGAGGGTCTGGCCGCAGCACAGAAGCATGAGGAAGGAGACTTGCCGCAGCACGTTGGTCCAGTTGGACACGGTCAGGAAATTGCGGCTCAAGATTGAGAACAAGACGACGAGCAGCAGAAGCACGACCACTAGGCCGGCGCTTTGCACGTCCCTGATTCGGAATCCCCCTCGGCGAGATTCGCCGCTTTGAAATAGGCCCGCCGGCCCGACGTTCGCGCTCTGCGCCATTTGCGCCGCTCACCTTGAAGTTATTAGACGACGGCTTCCGCCTTCGGGAATGAATGCGTCAGGATGATTTCCTGCGTCGCACTCTCTTTTGGAAGCTCAGCCGAGATTTTCCCGCCGCACATCACAATGACACGGTGGCTCATGCCGATGACCTCTCGTATGTCGGAGGAAACCAGGATGATCGCCTTTCCTTCCGCGAGCAGGTCGAGCATTGCTCGATAAACCTCCTGCTTCGCTCCGACATCGATGCCTCGCGTCGGCTCGTCAAAGATGACGATCTCGGGCGAGGTGGACAGGACCTTGGAAATAACTACTTTTTGCTGATTGCCCCCGCTCAATGCGTGGACCTTCGTTTCCTGCCGGTCCGTCTTGATTGAAAGCGTGCGGATGAAGCGTGCGGCCAGCTCGGCCTCTTTTGCACGCTGGAGGAATCCGAAAACGGAGAACCGATCGACGCACGCCAGGCTAATGTTTTCCCGGACAGACCGCTGCAGCACGAGCCCCTGCCGTTTGCGGTCTTCGGGGATCATTCCGAGGCCGCTTGCTATCGCCGCCCGCGGCGAGTTGTTCGGCCTTTCCTTGCCAAAAATCCTGATGATTCCCGCAACCTTCCGCTCAAGCCCGAAGAGCGCGCGCATGAGCTCGGTCCGGCCGGCTCCGATCAGGCCGTAGAACCCGACAATCTCGCCCCTCCGGAGGTGAAAGGAAGCGTTCTCCACCTTGCCAGGAACGGAGACGCCCTCAACATTTAACACAGTTTCAACGCCCGGTTCCGGCAGGGAAGGAAACTCCTGTCCCAAATCGCGGCCGATCATCTTCTGGATCATCACACCGATAGATAGCGACCTGGTCTGGTCGTTATGAACCCGGTGGCCATTGCGCAGGATCGTGGTGCGATCTCCAATGACGAAAAGCTCTTCGAGGCGGTGCGAGATATAGAGGATGGCCACCCCTTGAGCTTTGAGATCCCGGATGGTCTCGAACAGAACTTGTGTTTCCTTATCTGTGATCGCTGCGGTCGGTTCATCGAGAATGAGGATCTTGCAGCGGTTCAGAAGCGCTTTGGCAATTTCGACCATTTGTTGCTGAGCTATTCCCAGATGCCGGATTTTCGACGTGGGGGGAAACTCCTGCTTCAGTTGCTTCAGGATTTCGCCGGCTTTAACAATCATGGCCCCCTTATCGAGAAAGCCACTCTTGAGATGCTCCTTGCCCAAAAAGAGGTTTTCTGCGACCGTCATCTCGGGCACGAGCATAAGTTCTTGGTGAATGGTAATTATTCCGTGGCTGATCGCGTCGACCGGCGACGAGAACTTAACGGGTCGACCGTTAAGACGGATTTCGCCATCGTCAGGCTGATAGACGCCAGAGAGAATCTTCACGATGGTCGACTTGCCGGCGCCGTTCTCACCGACGAGAACATTCGCCTCGCCGGCGTCAAGCCGAAGGTCAATATTGGTGAGCGCCCGCACGCCCGAGAACGACTTGGTCACCCCGACGAGCTCGAGTTGTTCGATGGCAGCGTTGGCAGCTGAATAAGGCGCGGTCACGGAATCCGGTGGCCCCCGAGGAGACTTTCTATGTCCCCTACAAGTGGGCAAAACGCGTGCCAGCGCTGCTTGTGAGGGGAATCTGCCGCGGATTTACGGCCCGCAGTTGCGAGCCGAGCCACTTCTTCTGAAGCCTACCAGTTTGATTGGAGCCACGATATCCGAAGGGGTCATTGGCGGTGTGATAGACCACCCTGAAGGTCGCGCACGTCCGGCTCTGCCCACAGCCGGATGATGTTCGTGCGCGCTTATCCTCGCGAGAAGCCAGGAGATGGTGTTCGACGCGCACGAGCGCGCCTTCGCGTTCTTCAGGGGCGCTTGCGCGCGGGGAATTCTACGACAACATGAAAACGGCGGTCGACGCGGTCTTCGTCGGCAAGGACCGGCAATACAATCGCCGCTTCCTGCAGATGTGCTCGCACCATCTGGTCGAGCCAGTCGCCTGCACGCCGGCGTCCGGCTGGGAGAAGGGTCAGGTCGAGAACCCGGTCGGGCTTGTCCGCGAGCGGTTCTTCACCCCAAAGCCCCGCTTCAAGAGCTATGGCGAGCTCAACGCCTGGCTGCTCGACCGATGTCTGGTCTTTGCGAAAGCCCATCCCCAGTACCCAATGGCCGGATCGGACGATCTGGGAAGTTTTCGAGGAGGAGCGGCCGAGGCTCGTTCCCTATCGCGGCCGGTTCGACGGTTTCCACGCCCTGCCGGCCTCGGTGTCGAAGACCTGCCTGGTCCGGTTCGACAACAACAAATACTCGGTGAACGCTGGCGCGGTCGGTCGCCCGGTCGAGATTCTTCATGCCTACGCCGACCGGATCATCATTCGCCAGGACGGCCGGATCGTCGCCGAACACGAGCGGTCCTTCGGCCGCGGCAGGACGGTCTACGATCCCTGGC
>CAVOLE010000015.1:0-37825 GCA_963696665.1 uncultured Alphaproteobacteria bacterium | reverse complement strand
CGACTAGCTGGCCCGCCCGTATTTCCATGCCTTCAGCGAGGGCGCGCCGAGGCGGCAAAGCGGCCACCGTCAAAGCTGAGCCTCGATCGCCGCCTTATCGATCACCGACCAGACCTCCGCGATTTTTTCGTCGTGGAGCCGGTAGAAGACATTCTCGGCGAAGACGACCCGTCTGCCGTTGACCGGCAGGCCGAGGAACAGGCCCTTCGGCCGGCAGTCGAAGCGGAGCCGGCTTGCGACATGCGGCGGCTCGCAGACCATAAGCTCGATCTTGAACTGAAGGTCGGGAATCGCCGCGAAGTCGCGCTCGAGCATGGCGCGATAGCCGGCAAGGCCAAACGGCCGGCCGTTATGGCGCGCGTCGTCGGCGACGAAGTCGCCCAGATGGGCCCAATCCTGCCGGTTGAGGCAGGCTAGATAGGCGCGGTAGCGGTCGGCGAAGGCGGCTTCGGTCATGCCGCAACCTTACTACATAAGCTTACGCACGGCTTTCAGATGGGCGCCGACGTTCCACTCTTGTTCCGCGGGAGCGAATCAGCTAATCACTTTGCCATTGGTGATCGGTTCTTTCCGGAACCGCCCTCCCGACGGTGACCTGTCCTGAGCGGAGCGTGTCGCGCGAGAGCGTGCCAGCAGCGAAGCGCAAGGCCACAGCACGGGCGTCAATCACCACGTGCTGCGCCTAGTCTCACGGGCTTCGGTGCACCAAATGCTCCCTCCTCGGCCCGGGCGGACTGGCACTGCTCCAAGACCCATCAAAATTTTGTCGAAGGCTGCGCTTTCTAAGGCTTGGAGGGACTCCCGAGACGCTACGAACAACGCGGGGCGGCCTGGCATTGATAAACAGAGCGCACGACAGTTTAGCGCTAACTTAGATAGCAACCTCGACTATATTTCTCGCCAACTTTATGAGGGTACCTATGGCTTCTCAAGACTGCGCGTAGTGTTCTTGCCTAAGCCAGATTCAAACACTGAACGTGTTATCTGCATTCCTACTGTCCGAGATCGTCTGGTTCAACGTGCGATTGGTGAATACATAACATCAAAGTCACTTTTTCCTATCTATAACACATATTCGTTCGGATTTATTAAGGGTCGCGGTCCGCACGACGCGATTGATAAGGTTTTAAATTTGCGTGCGGATTACCAGTGGTGCCTCAAAACAGATATTCAATCGTTCTTCGATAAAATTAGCCGGCCGCGGCTGAAGAAACAGATTAGCAAGGCCTTAAGAGGCTCTAGTATTGAGGAGATAGTTTTAAAAATCGTCGATTGTGAGGTAAAATCTGATTCAAAAAACGCCGACAAACTTAGAAAGCAAGGAATCATTGCTGGTCGCGGTATCAGGCAGGGAATGCCACTCTCTCCCCTCCTGGCAAATCTAGCTCTCGCTGATTTTGACAAAGCGATTGCCGAAAGAAAGATTGAAATGGTTCGATATGCAGATGATTTAGTACTGTTTTTTAAAAACAAGGAGGACCCAATAGATGCACCACAATATCTCAAGCTCCTCTTGGACACTTTCGAATTGTCCATTCCAAAAATAGGGCCCGGGTCGAAGACAAGAATTGTGTCGCACTCTGAGCCTCTTGAATTTTTGGGGCGCGAAATAGTTCATCTTGGTAGGACCAACTCTTTCGTCGCGAAGGTAAGTCAGAGGCAAATTGAAAAAATCAAAGCCAATCTCACGCGCAACTTTTCATTTGAGAGTTGATTAAAAGACAAGAGTAATTTGCAAGAGACCATCGTTGATATATCGAGATCGATTGCCGCTTATCTCGGCATTTATCAGACCTCTTACAATTACAAAGATTTTGAGAGTGAATTAAAAGGGCTAGGGCGATCTATTCTAACGGGAATATTCCGGGATATGTTTGGATATGAATGCCTACAGTCCCTTTCGTCCGAAGTCAGGAAATTCCTTGGGATTGAGCTTTCTAGCACGGTAGAGCCCAACGTCGAACTAGACGTCTGAGCCCGCTTTCGCAACACGCTCCCAGCCCTTCGCAACCGAATCGGCGGCTCGCGCGTTTCCCCCGCCCAGGCGGGCGAGCGAGGCAGGGCCTTTGAGCATATCCGATGAAGAAGCCCTGGAGCGCGAAGAGCGCGCGCTCACCGAACACGCCCGTCTTCCAGCCAAGACGGTCTACCAGATCGTCCGGCAGGAGGGCCAGGAGCAGATGGAGCGGCCGGCGGTCTCGCTCTGGTGGTCCGGATTCGCGGGCGGCCTCTCGATCAGCTTCTCCCTATTGGGTCAGGCGGCGCTCATGCGCGCCCTGCCCGACGCGCCGTGGCGGCCGTTGGTGGCGAGCTTCGGCTATTGCGTCGGATTCCTCATGGTCATCCTGGCGCGGCAGCAATTGTTCACCGAGACGACGATCACCGTTGTCCTGCCGCTGCTCGCGGACTTCACCCGGCGCAACCTGTGGCTCATGGCGCGCATGTGGGGGCTCGTGCTCGCCGCCAATTTCGCGGGAACGCTCATCGCCGCCCTCTTTTGCTCGCTGACGCCCGTTCTCGAGCCCAACCTGCGGCAGGCGATGCTGGACGTCAGCATGCACACGCTGCTCGGCCACGGGTGGTTCGAGATGCTGGTGCGCGGGATTTCGGCCGGCTTTCTCATTGCTGTCCTCGTCTGGCTCATGCCGAGCGCCGAAGGCGCCGAGTTCCAGATGATCGTCGTCCTCACCTATCTGATCGCGGTCGGCGGCTTTCAGCACATCGTCGCCGGGAGCATGGAGGCGTTCATGCTCGTTTTCGCCGGGCAGCAAAGCCTCGCCGATATGCTGTTCGGCTTCATCCTGCCTGTCCTTGTCGGCAACGTGCTCGGCGGAACCGCTCTCTTCGCGGTGCTGTCGTATGCGCAGGTGATGAACGAGATCTGAGACTTCGCTTGAGATCGGGCGCGCCCCGGTCTATCTCCGCCCGGCCCCCACGATCCCGAAGAGACGCCGGTTGCATCCCGAAGAACCCAAGGTCGACGAAAAGCTCGCCGTCTCACATGGCCTCAAGCCGGATGAATATGCGCGCCTCGTCGCGCTGATCGGGCGCACCCCCACTTTCACCGAGCTCGGCATCGTCTCGGCGATGTGGAACGAGCATTGCTCGTACAAGTCCTCGCGCCTTCACCTGCGCAAGCTGCCGACCAAGGGGCCGCAGGTCGTCTACGGGCCGGGCGAGAATGCGGGGGTGATCGACATCGGCGACGGGGACGTGTGCGTCTTCAAGATGGAGTCGCACAACCATCCCTCCTTCATCGAGCCCTATCAGGGCGCGGCGACCGGGGTCGGCGGCATTTTGCGCGACGTCTTCACCATGGGCGCACGGCCGGTCGCGGCGCTCAATTTCCTGCGCTTCGGCGCGCCCGAGCATGCCAAGACCCGGCGCCTGGTGGCGGGCGTCGTCGCGGGGATCGGCGGCTACGGCAATTCGTTCGGCGTGCCGACGGTCGGCGGCTCGACCGGCTTTCACCGGCGCTATGACGGCAACATTCTCGTCAACGCTTTTGCCGTCGGCGTCGCCAGGCGGGATGCGATCTTCACCTCGGCCGCGACGGGCGTCGGCAATCCGATCGTCTATCTCGGCTCCAAGACCGGGCGCGACGGCATCCATGGCGCGAGCATGGCCTCGGCCGCCTTCGAGGCGGACGCCGAGGAGAAGCGCCCGACCGTCCAGGTCGGCGACCCGTTCTCCGAGAAGCTCCTGCTCGAAGCCTGCCTTGAGCTCATGGCCTCGGGCGCGGTGATCGCGATCCAGGACATGGGCGCGGCGGGGCTGACCTCCTCGGCGGCCGAGATGGGGTCGAAGGGCGATCTCGGTATCGACCTCGATCTCGACCAGGTGCCGTGCCGGGAGACCGGCATGACGGCCTACGAAATGATGCTCTCCGAGAGCCAGGAGCGCATGCTGATGGTGCTCAAGCCCGAAAAGGAGCAGGAGGCCGAGGCCATCTTCATGAAATGGGGGCTCGACTTCGCCGTCATCGGCAAGACCACCGACACGCGCCGGTTCGTCGTGCGGCGGAGCGGCGAGGTCAAGGCCGACCTGCCGATCAAGGAGCTCGGCGACCAGGCGCCGCTCTACGACCGGCCGTGGATCCGCAACCCCTATCCGCCCGTGCTCGACGCGGCGTCGATCGCCCCGCCCATGCCGACCGACGCGGCGCTGCTCAAGCTCCTCGCCTCGCCGGATCTTTGCTCGAAACGCTGGATTTATGAGCAATATGACACGCTGATCCTAGGCAACACGATCCAGGGGCCGGGCGGCGACGCGGCCGTGGTGCGGCTCGGCGAGGGCGTGAAGGGCCTCGCGCTGACGACCGACTGCACGGAGCGCTATTGCTCGGCCGATCCGCGCGAGGGCGGAAAACAGGCGGTCGCCGAGGCGTGGCGCAATCTCATCGCGGTGGGCGCGCGGCCCCTGGCGCTGACCGACAATCTCAATTTCGGCAATCCGGAGCGGCCCGAGACCATGGGCGAATTCGTCGGCTGCCTCGAGGGGATCGGCGAAGCGGCCCGCGCGCTCGATTTCCCGGTCGTCTCCGGCAATGTCTCGCTCTACAACGAGACGATGGGCGCAGGCATTCCGCCGACGCCCGCGATCGGTGGGGTCGGCGTCGTCGACGACGTCAAGAAGGCGGCGAGCCTCGCCTTCAAGGGGCCAGGCGAGGACATCTGGCTTGTCGGCGGCGCGCCGGGATGGCTCGGGCAGTCCACCTGGCTCATGACGGTGTTGGGCCGCGAGGACGGCGCGCCGCCGCCAGTCGACCTCGCCGCCGAGCGACGCAATGGCGAGTTCGTCTTGTCGCTCATTCGAGCCGGCAGGGTCAGCGCCGTCCACGACCTGTCCGATGGCGGCCTTGCGGTGGCGCTGGCGGAGATGGCGATGGGTGGCGGCATCGGCGCAAGCGTCGAGGCGGACGGCCCGGACGACGCGTTTTTCTTCGGCGAGGATCAGGGCCGCTACGTTTTGACAGCGCCGGCGTCCGAGCGCGGGACAATCGCCGAGGCGGCGCAGCAGCGCAATGTTGCGCTCTCGCGCATCGGCGTCACCGGAGGCGAGACATTGAGGCTGGGCGGCGCGGCGCCGCTCGCTCTTGCGGCGCTCGTCGAAGCGTATGAGACTTGGCTGCCGGACTATATGAGCCGCACTTTGGGAGCCAACCCATGATCCCGTTCGTCATCGTCAAAACGGTCAAAGGCTTCGCCTACGTTCGGCCGGACCGCGTGGTCGCCATCAATGCGTCCGATGCGGACGACTGCATGATCCTCATGACCGACGGCGTCACGATCGCCGCCGCCGAACCCGCCGAGGACATTGTGGCGCGGCTGGAGACAGAGGCCGAAGAGGAAGAGCACGCCCTCGAGGCGCACAAGGAGCACGACGCCCATGGCCATGTCGCAAACCGAGATTGAGACGATGATCCGCGAGGCCTTTCCGGACGCGCGGGTCGAGGTGAAGGACCTGGCCGGCGACGGGAACCATTATTCCGCGACCGTCGTATCCTCCGCGTTCAAGGGGAAGACGCGCGTTAAGCAGCACCAGATGGTCTACGAGGCGCTGAAGGGCCGCATGGGCGGGGAATTGCACGCGCTGGCGCTGACGACGTCGGAGAGCTGACCGCGTCTCCGCGGATCAAGCCCTGTGGGCGCGGTCGATGATCGCGCCGGCCGCGCTTGACCCGAGCGCGGCTACAATCCGGCAGCTTGACGAAAATCATTTTGCTGATGGGTTCCTCCTTCACCACCGACCTGGATGTGATATGATGCGCCCGTCTCGCGCGGATCTTCAAGCCCGCGAAACGAGGTTGGGCGCGAACATGAGGGAGCCGGAATGATTTCGATTCGACGCATTTTCGGGCTCCGCCCCCTCCCGATCCGCTACGCCGCGCCGATCTGTCACAGTTTCGCGAGCAGCGGGTTCTCCTTGTAGGCGCCGGCTAACCCGACGTCCTAACGTCCGAAGCGGCGAAGACCGCTTCCATCAACTTAATCCCGTTCCCCTTTTGGCCGTCGGGCCGCCCTTAACTCGGCGGCGTTGCGGCCATCGCTTCCGAATCCGGCTTGTCGCCGCGATTCCCATTGGACCAAGGCTCATGCTCCGTTTCTTTGAAGAAAGCCTCGACCCGTTTCGCGAGCACGATGAAAGCATGCCGCCGGCGAGCCTCATCGGCTATTACGGGCGCTATTGCAGACAGGTTTGGCCTTTTCTCGTCGCGTTGATGACGGTGAGCCTGATCGTCTCGCTGATCGAGGTCGCGATCCTGCGCTTCGTCGGCGCGCTCGTCGACATCTTGCGTTCAACGAGCCCGGATCAGGTGCTCAAGACCCACGGGGGCGAGTTTCTGATGATGGCGCTCCTCATTCTCATCGGGCGTCCGCTGGCGAGCTTCACCCACGACCTCATCGTCCAGCAAGCGATCGCGCCGGGGATGACCAATCTCATCCGCTGGCAGACGCATCGCTATGTTCTGCGCCAGTCGGTTACGTATTTCGCCAATGATTTCGCAGGCCGCATCGCCTCCAACATCGTGCAGGCCGCGGCGTCGCTACGCGATTCGGTGGTGCAGATCATCGACGCGCTCTGGTTCGTGACCGTCTTCGCCTTCAGCGCGCTCATCATCTTCGTGCAGACCGATTGGCGCCTCGCCTGCCCTCTGATCTTATGGATCTTGTTCTATCTGGCCGCGCTGTCCTATTTCGTGCCGCGAATACGGCGTCGATCGGAAGCGCTCGCGCACATGCGCGCGACGCTGACCGGCCGCATCGTCGATAGTTACACAAACATCCAGACGGTCAAGCTGTTCGCTCACCTCGAGCGCGAGGACGAACACGCCCGCGACGCGCTCACCGATCACACCCATGCGTTTCATCGCCAGACCCGGCTGATTACCTTCCTGAACCTGACCGTTTCAGTCAGCAACGCCATCCTGTTGGTCAGCGTCGGCGTCCTTGCGGTCTGGCTCTGGGCGCAAGGCGCCGTGTCGCTGGGCGACATCGCCGTTGCGACCGGGCTCGCGCTCCGCGTCACCATCATGTCGGGCTGGGTGATGTGGACCTCGATCGGCATCTTCGACAATGTCGGACAGGTCCAGGAGGGGAT
Organism: uncultured Alphaproteobacteria bacterium; assembly: GCA_963696665.1. Taxonomy (GTDB): domain Bacteria; phylum Pseudomonadota; class Alphaproteobacteria; order Rhizobiales; family Beijerinckiaceae; genus Roseiarcus. The sequence continues at coordinate 30,724 of CAVOLE010000015.1, read as the reverse complement.
GCGAACGATCGCGCGGCCGCGCGCGCTCACCGATCGCGTCGACGCCCGCCCGCTCACGGCTTCCAAGGGCGCGATCCGGTTTGAGAACGTCCGGTTCCACTACGGCAAGGCTGGCGGCGTGATCGACGACTTCTCGCTTACGATCCAGCCTGGCGAAAGGGTCGGTCTGGTCGGGCGTTCCGGCGCCGGCAAGTCGACGCTGGTCAACCTGCTGTTGCGTTTCTACGACGTCGAGGGCGGGCGCATCCTGATCGATGGTCAGGACATCGCCCTGGCGACGCAGGAGAGCCTGCGCCAGCAAATCGGCATGGTCACGCAGGACACCTCTCTTTTGCACCGCTCGATCGGCGAGAACATTCGTTACGGCCAGCCCGATGCGACCGACGAAGCTTTGATCGCCGCGGCGCGGCAGGCGCATGCGCACGATTTTGTGATGGGCCTCATCGATCCCGACGGGAGACAAGGATACGACACGCTGGTCGGCGAGCGCGGGGTCAAACTGTCCGGAGGCCAGCGCCAACGGATCGCCATTGCGCGCGTGCTTTTGAAGAACGCGCCGATTCTCGTGCTCGACGAGGCGACTTCCGCCTTGGATTCCGAGGTCGAGGCGGCGATCCAGGAAAATTTCCAGACGCTCATGCAAGGCAAGACCGTGATCGCCATCGCCCATCGCCTCTCGACCATCGCCGCGATGGACCGGCTGATCGTGCTCGAGGACGGCGATATCGCCGAGACCGGAACGCATCAGGAGTTGCTCAAGCGCGGCGGGATCTACGCGGCGCTCTGGCGTCGCCAGTCCGGCGGGTTTTTGGACGCGCGGGCGGCGTGACGGCGGGCTCGCGGGCGGACGGCTGCCGGCGCCGGTCCTTGAGCTTTCGCCGTAGCGTAAAATAGCGTCATTCATTAGCGCGGCGGCCAGGGTCAAATCGACCGGAAATTGTCGCTTATTCGTGTGTTTTGCGACCGCGCTATGTTACATTGAGTGGAAAGCGGAGGGCGCAGCCGCGAAGAGTTTGAGCGCCGCCAACGTCATCGGATCGGAAAAGAAGCATCTCGGGCCGCCATGGAAGAGGAAACCAAACCGAAGAGATCCGCCCGCAAGCGTGCCGACGAAATCAAACCTTTTCGTTGCAAAAATCTGATCGCCGTTCTTGAGAACCCGTCCGATGTGATCAACATCGGAACAGTGATCCGGAACGTAAATGCTTTGGGCGTGGAAAAGGTCTATGTTGTTGACCCTCGCCGCTCCCTGCCTGACGACTGGCACGATTTGCGCCACCGAAAATCAGTTTCAAAGACTTCGGTCTCTGCAGTGAAGTGGACATTTGTAAAGCGCTTCGACAGCGCAGACGAGTGTTTCGATCACCTTGAAAGAAAGGGTTTTAAGTCAATTGTCACGTTCTCCGCATGTCAAAGGAAAGACCAGCATTTTCCTTCACGAAGGCGATTACACCGTTCACGCGAAGCTTGCTGTCTGGTTCGGCAGTGAAGCGATCGGGATTAGCAGTCGAGCGGTCGAAAGAAGCGAGATGTGCGTCTGCGTCCCGATGTTTGGTATGATCGAAAGCCTTAACCTCGGAACAAGCTCGGGGATTGTTCTGTACGAAGTCGCAAGGCAGCGGCGTGAATATCAAAGCAAGTACAGGCGGCGCGATCGGAGAGGGGAGCGAGCCGCCCCCTTGCCGACCGTACGCATTCCAAAGACGTAACCTGGCGAACGTGCAAAACTGCTCGCGAGCTGAAGCTTCGCGAAACCCCTACCTTTCGCGAAAATCGTTCACAAGAGTGGGCTTCGCGACTGACTTTTTCGACGACTCGAGTGACACGGACGATCCGCCGTCTGCCCAATTGCGGCGTTCGCCATCGCGATAACGCAACGTCCTCTTAACGTCGATCCGCGACATTCGGCCGATCGCAATGAATGTCTGCAAAGGCCGAAACGGCCGATTGGATGTTGCTCTGGGGCCGCCCGCGCGACGCATCACCGGTCGAATCGGTTGCTATGCCGGAAAGGCGCGCCCAACCAAAATCGAGTAACGCACGCGAGGCGAGCCTGGAAGCTCTGCCTAAAAACCGCGGGAGGGTGGAGATGGAAGCCAAAGTCAACGAGATCGCGGATGGCGTCTATCGCATCTCGGCCTATGTGCCGGACATCGCGCCGCCCGCGGGGTTCACCTTCAACCACTTTCTTGTCCTCGGCGACGAGCCCCTGCTCTTTCACACGGGGTTCAGGCGCATGTTTCCCGTCGTTCGTACGGCGGTCGAGACGGTTCTGCCGGCGGAGAAATTGCGCTGGATCTGCTTTGGCCATTACGAAGCGGACGAGTGCGGCTCGATGAACGAGTGGCTCGCAGTCGCCCCGCATGCCGAGGTGATGCATGGGCAGACGGGCGCGCTCGTCTCGCTCAACGACATGGCCGACCGGCGCCCGCGCGTTCTGACCGATGGAGAGGTCGTCGAGCTCGGCCGAGGCAAGCGCGTCCGCTATATCGACACGCCGCATATTCCGCACGGATGGGACGCTGGCGTATTGTTCGAGGAAAGCACGGGCGCGCTGCTCTGCGGCGACCTCTTCACCCAGCTCGGCGACGGGCCGCCCGTGACCTCAGGCGACATTGTCGGGCCAGCGATCGCCGCTGAGGACCTCTTTCGCGCCTCGAGCCTCAATCCCGGCATGGGCGCCACAATCCGCCGCCTGGGGGACCTTGCCCCCCGCACGCTCGCGCTCATGCATGGACCCTCCTACTCCGGCGACGGCGCGGCCGCGCTTCGGGCGCTCGCGGACGACTATGACCGGCGGGTGCGCCAGATGACGGGCTGACAGGTCGGCGGCGCGCAAAAAATCATGACTTCACGAAATTTCTGCGCCATTCGTTGGCAAAAGCAGAAATCCGTGCTATAAATTATCCCACTGACGGAACTGAGTGCTCCCGTCGCAGCGGCGAGAAGCAAGGACGTTGGAAGCGTGTCGTTGAGGGGGCTGTCACGCAACCCGGGACGCCAGTTAAGACGAATCCAGATTTTTTTATTTTTTTGCTCATAACCCTGTGAAAAGTCCAGATTCGGCCAAAGGAATCCAAGTAAATCCAAGCGTTTTTCCTTGGACTTCCTTGGATTTCCTTGCACGGAGCTCGCCCATAAGTTGTAACCGCGGCGCTCGCTGGCGACCGCGCGGCACGTCGTAGCGGCCGCCTCGCGACTTGCGGCTGAAATGCGGCTTGCATCAACGCGAGCCCGTCCCGATATGCGGTTCGCCGCGCCGTCTCGGCCGGCGTTTTCCGATTTCAACATTCTTTGGAGAGGTGCGCCCCTTGACCGCCGACGCCCAGACCCCGACCAGCGAAGCCGCGACCCAGAGCTTCGAGGCCGACGTTTCGCGCCTGCTGCATCTGATGGTCCACTCGGTCTATTCCAACCGGGAGATTTTCGTCCGCGAGCTCGTCTCCAACGCGGCCGACGCCTGCGAAAAGCTACGCTACGAGTTGATCGCCAAGCCCGAACTCATCGAGGACGGCGCCCATTCGCGATCGAGATCACGATCAACCCCGACGCCAAGACGCTGACCTTCTCGGACAACGGCGTTGGCATGACCCGGGAAGACCTGACGCAAGGGCTCGGCACGATCGCCCGTTCCGGCACCAAGGCGTTCCTGGACAAACTCGCGACCGAGGACGCGAGCAAGGAAGCTTCCTCGCTGATCGGTCAGTTCGGCATCGGCTTCTACTCGTCCTTCATGGTCGCCGACGAAGTCACCGTCGACACGCGCCGCGCCGGGACCAACGAGGCCTGGCGCTGGTCGTCGGACGGCAAGGGCTCATTCACCATTGCGCCGCTCCCGCTCGAATCTGCGCCGAAGCGCGGCACGAGCGTCACGCTTCATCTCAATGACGCCTCACAGGAATTCCTCCAGCCGCGGACGCTTGAGCGCATCGTGCGCGAGCATTCCGGCGCGGTCGCGGTCCCGATCGACCTCATCGAGAAGCTCGGCGCCGAAAAGCGTCGCATCGCCGACGGCGCGGCGATCTGGGTCAAGCCCAAGTCCGAGGTGACGCCGGAGGAATACACGGAATTCTATCGCAGCCTTTCCGGCCAGTTCGACGAGCCTGCGCTCACCTTGCATTGGCGCGCCGAGGGCCGGCACGAATATACGGTGCTCGCCTTCATTCCGGGCTCGCGGCCATTCGACCTGTTCGATCCGTCGCGAAAGGGGCGCAACAAGCTTTATGTGCGCCGCGTGCTGATCACCGAGGACGCCGACCTCCTTCCCGGCTGGTTGCGTTTCGTCCGCCTCGTGGTCGACAGCGCCGATCTGCCGCTCAATGTCTCGCGCGAATTGATTCAGAAGAGCGACGTGTTTGCGGCGATCCGCAAGGGCGTGACCAACCGCGTGGTGCAGGAGCTTGGCAAGCTCGCCGAAGCCGAGCCGGACAAATTCGCCAAGGTCTGGGAGCATTTCGGCTCGGTCATCAAGGAAGGCTTGTACGAGGACCCGGAACGCCGCGACGGCATTTTCAAGATCGCGCGCTTCGTTACCACCGCCAATCCAGCCGGCGACCGGACGCTCGCGCAATATGTCGCCTCGCTCCGCGAGAACCAGACGGCGATCTATTATCTCACCGGCGATGACGCCAAACGCCTGGCGACGAGCCCTCAGCTCGAGGGGTTCAAAGCGCGGGGCGTCGAAGTGCTGCTTCTCGCGGATCCGGTCGACGCATTTTGGGTGTCGACGGCCGCTGGCTTCGACGGCAAGCCGTTCAAGTCGGTGAGCCAGGGCGCGGCCGACATCAAGTCGATTGCCCTCGCCGAGGGGGCGAATGCGCCATCCGAGGCGAGCGGAGAAGTGGCGACGCTGTTTGCTTTCTTCAAGCAGACGCTGGGCGACGAGGTTGCCGAGGTTCGCGCATCGGACCGCCTCACCGACAGCGTCGCCTGTTTGATCGCCGCCGACTTTGGCCCCGACCGACAGCTCGAGAAGATGCTCGCCATGCATGGGAGGATCGCCGAGCGCGCGAAGCCGATACTCGAAGTCAATCCCACCCATCCGCTCACCCTCGCTCTCGCCGGGCGGTTTAAAGAGGGCAAGGACAAGTCGCTGATCGAGGACGCGGTATGGCTCGTGCTTGATGAGGCGCGGCTCATGGAGGGCGCGAGCGTCGAGAACCCGTCGGCCTTCGCCGCGCGGCTGAGGCGCGTGATGGAAAAGGCGCTGGGATAAGGACTGGATATTGTCGGCGCCGCCCGCGATGGCCGATGAGTCCAACGGAATAGGCGGTCGCCCGCCGGCGCTGCGCAACCGCCTTTTATCTGCTATTGATGCGCCTCGCGACTCGACTCCAATCAGCACATGGCCATGAGCTACAGGTTTTCAGTCATCTTGGAGCCGCAGCCTGACGGCGGCTTCACCGTGCTTGTTCCGGCTCTGCCGGAAGTGGTGACCGAGGGCGAGACGGAGCCCGAGGCGCTCCTGAACGCCGAGGAAGCGATCCGTGCCGTTCTGGACTATCGGCGCGCTCATGGCCTGACCATTCCGCCCGACGCGCTTCCTGAAATCCGCAGCGTGACGGTCGCGGCCTGAAGCGTGACTGACGGAAAGCTGTCGACCCTGGACGGCCGTCGCGTGCTTCGAACGTTGACGCGCGCGGGATTCACGACAGATCGGATCGTCGGCAGTCATCACGTCATGGTCTTCCCAGGCGACACAACGCGAACCGTCACCGTGCCAGTCCATTCGAGCCGCGACCTCAAGCCAGGCACGCTCCGCGCTCCATCATCAAACAGGCCGGATTCAGCCTCGAGGAATTCAAGGCGCTGCTTTAGCCCCCAGGGGGAGAGCCCAGCGCAGGCCTTGCCCCCCACGTCCGGCTTTGCCAAAAGGAGCCGCCCAATCGGAGACATGCTCAGTGACTGTCGCCATCAACCCCGCCTTCGAACGCATCGGCGAGGAGAACGCCTTCGCCGTGCTGGCGAGAGCGGCCGAATTGCAGAGGCAGGGGCGCGACATCATCAATCTCGGCATCGGCCAGCCTGATTTCAAAACACCGCCGCATATCGTCGAGGCCGCTGTCAAAGCTTTGCGCGACGGCGAGCACGGCTATACCGACGCGACGGGGATTGCGCCGTTGCGCGAGGCGGTGTCGGAGGATTTGCACCGGCGCCTCGGGGTCGAGGCGTCGCCGGATGATGTGCTTATCGTCCCTGGCGGCAAAGTGACCATGTTCATGGCGATCCTGATGTTCGGCGAAAAGGGCGCCGACATCGTTTATCCCGACCCGGGCTTTCCGATCTATCGCTCGATGATCGAGTTCAGCGGCGCGCGGCCGATTCCGATGCCGATGCGGGAAGCAAACGGCTTCGCCTTCTCGGCCGAGGAGGGCCTGAAGCTGATGACGCCCTCGACGCGCCTCGTCATCCTCAATTCGCCCGCCAACCCGACCGGCGGCGTCACGCCGAAAGAGGAAATCGACAAGCTTGTCGCTGGGCTCGCGCGCTTTCCGAAAGCGGCGATCCTGTCGGACGAGATCTACGGCCAGCTCACTTATGACGGTCTCGCGCATCAGACGCTGCTCGCCTATCCGGAGATCCGCGATCGGCTCATCCTGCTCGACGGGTGGTCGAAGACCTACGCGATGACCGGATGGCGTCTCGGCTATTCCGTCTGGCCAAAGGCTTGGCGCGACATTGCGCGAAAGCTCGCGGTCAACTCTTATTCCTGCGTCAACTCGGCGGCGCAGTTCGCCGGCATCGCGGCGCTGAAGGGGCCGCAGGATTCGGTCGCGGCGATGCGGGCGGAGTTCGATCGGCGGCGCAAGGCGGTCACGGCCGGCCTCAACAATCTTCATGGCGTTCGTGCAGCGACGCCGAAAGGCGCGTTCTACGCCTTTCCAAACATTTCCCGCACGGGCTGGAAAGCCAAGCCCCTCGCTTCGGCGCTGTTGCAGGATGCGGGTGTGGCGACGGTCGGCGGCCCGGACTTTGGCGTCCATGGCGAGGGGTACCTGCGGCTCTCCTACGCCAACTCCTTAGAAAATATCGAGCGCGCGCTCGAGCGCATCGGTGATTATCTGAGCCGCCCCGCGCGCGCGACGGCGGGCTTGTGACGCGCTCTTTCATGTCCTTCAAGGTGATCATGCAACTCCTTGTCTTTGCCGCCGCCGCGATCGCCTTCAGTCCGTTCGCGCAAGCGGCGGCTGCGAGCCCGTCGCAAGCAGCCTGTGACCCCGCCAAGATCGGCGCCCGAGAGCTTGCCGAGTGCCTGAGAACCGGCGCCGACAAGGCGGATCGGGAATTGGCTACGGTCGTCGATGCGGCAATCAAATCGATCGACGCTCGCCAGGGCCTCTTGTCCTCGCAGAAGGCCCGCTGGCGCCGCTCGCTCAATGACGCCGAGGCGCAATGGGTCGCGTGGCGCGACTCGGAATGCCAGGACGTCGCGCCATTTGAATCGGGCATGGACGCCAAGGGCGGCGATCCGCGGCTGCGTTGTATCATCGACTACGACGCGGAGCGCGTATCGAGCCTCAAGGCGCGCTATCCTTGAGCGGCTATCCCTACCCAGCATCAAGTTGGGTCTCCGTCCGCGCCAATCCCGGCTTAACGCCGTTGAAGGAGATCAGCTTTGGCAACTCTTGAAGGCCTGGGCTATGTCGTCGATTGGTTTGATCGCGGAGCCTATCGGCGCGAGGATCCTCACGAGGTTGCTCGCCTGCGAGCCCGTGAGGATGCGCGCGCGCTCCTGATCGCTCGCGACATGCCGGTATTGCGCAATGCCGAGAAGGAACTCGATGCGCTCTTGCCGATGAGCGAGATTGAGGCGCTTGGCGGGGCGCAAGTCGAGGCGCTGCTGGGCCTTGCGCCCGACGGCGCGCCAATCTTCGTCGCTCTCATGGCTGATGAGGCTGTCGAGCAGCGCTCGGACTCGAGCGACGGTTTTCTCGACCGGCGCATTTTGGTCGTTCCGGGCCGCGAAGACCTCAAGCTCGTCGATCTGCGATCGATCGCGATCGGCGGCCTCGTGCCGCAAGACCAAACGGCGATGCTGGCGGCGGCCAAGGCGTTGATGCACTGGCACGCCCGCCATCGCTTCTGCTCGAATTGCGGCGCGCCGACTGAGGTCGCGGTGGCGGGCTGGAGACGGGATTGTCCGGTGTGCAAAGCGATGCACTTCCCGCGCACCGATCCGGTCGTGATCATGCTTGCAGTCGAGGGGGATGCTTGCCTGCTCGGTCGCCAGCCCAGGTTCCCGAAGGGCATGTACTCTGCGCTGGCCGGTTTCGTTGAGCCTGGGGAAACCATCGAGGCCGCTGTCAGGCGCGAAATCCGCGAAGAGTCCGCTGTCGTCTGTCGGGCGGTCGAGTATTTCGCATCGCAGCCATGGCCTTTCCCCGCCTCGTTGATGATCGGCTGCTTTGCGGAAGCGGAAAGCCGCAGCTTCGAGATCGATCGGGTCGAGCTGGAGGACGCCCGCTGGTTCAGCCGCGATGAGACGATCGCGCTCCTCGAACGCCGCCACCCGGACGGCCTGACGGCTCCAATGCCAATGGCGATCGCCCATCACTTACTCAAGCGGTGGGCCTACAAAGCGGTTCGTTTCGGAGACTGATATTGGTGGTTTTGCCGCGCGGACAAAAAAAGAGCGGATCGGCTAGGAGGGGGCCCGCCGATCCGCTAGCCTTCGTGGAATGAATTCGGCCCGTCTTGGCGCTCGGGGGCTGGGGGGCAAGAAAACCGAGCTAACCGCGAACCAATTCCACGGGGCACAGGGTATATAATGCCCCCCCGTTGCGGCATGCGCTTGACGATAAACCGGCCAAACTAAGGCATACAGCAAAAAAATTCTTAGTCTGCATCGACCAATTGATAGTCCAAACAAATAAGGATGATCACAAATAGTTGAAAGCTCCGATCAGAAGCTTCGCGATCTCGGATTCAATCGGTAGATACCTCCTTCTTCTCCAATTTTTCGGTCGCGCTCTTGACCGGCTTGTGCGCCATCCTTTTTTCGGGATGCCGCGCAAGCTTGAGCTTGGATCCGGATGAAGATTGGACCGGCGCGCTTGCGTCTCCCTCGGAAGTGGTCGCGACCGCAGACGCGTTTTCAGCGGCAATCGTCTTCGCGCCGCCTGGCGCGATGGCAGTTTCGGTTGTCGTCGGACGAGCGCCTAGCGCCGGCCCCTTCCAGCCGGGCGCGGGACCGATGTAGACCCGCACCGGATCGAAGCGGATCCTACCGACTGGAAGCTCAGTGTGGGGAACCTGCGCGAAGAACGCAGCAAAGGGGGTAGGGAGCATTCCAGCCCCCGCTGATCCCACTGCCGCTTGAGCCTGGTCAGGAATGCTGTCCTCCTCGGCGGCGGCGATGAGAGCCGCGTTGCGATGAAGGCAGACGTCGGCGCGCATATTGGGCGCGCTTCCTGAGCCCGGCGGCAGCGATTCCAGGGAGCCGCTCCCGCCACCCATGGCGAAACCACGGTCAAACAGGTCCGCGGCCTCCTGGTTGCGCGTCCTTGCCGTCGGCGCGCCGAGCACGACCACGATCAACCGCCGTCCGGAGTGGTTGGCGCTCGCCACCACATTGAAGCCCGCCGGACAGGTGAAGCCGGTCTTCATCCCGTCCGCGCCGGGATAGCGACCGAGCAGGCCGTTATGATTGGGTATGTACTGTCTGCCGAGTTGAAGAGCGCCGATGTTGAAGAGATCGGCGTGATCCGGAAACTCGCGCAAAAGCGCCCGAGCAACGATCGCCATATCGCGCGCCGAGGACACATGATCCGGATTGTGCAAGCCGTTGGGATTGACGAAATGCGATTCACGCATACCGAGGCGCTGCGCGTCGGCGTTCATGTCGGCGGCGAAGGCTTCGACCGAGCCCGAAACGCCCTCCGCGACCATCACCGCCACGTCATTCGGCGACTTCACCATCAGCATCTTGAGCGCATTGTCGAGGGTCACTTCGGTGCCCGGCCGGAAGCCCATCTTTGAGGGCGGCATTCGCGCTGCGCGAGCCGACATGATGAGCGGCGTGTCGAGGGTAAGTTTGCCAGTTCGCACCGCATCCAGGGCGACGTAGACCGTCATGAGCTTGGTGAGCGACGCGGGATACCAGGGAGCCGTTGCTTCGTTCTGCATCAGGACCTGGTCGCTGTCCGCGTCGACCACGAGGTAGGGCGTCGCCTGCGCTGAAGCGGCGCCGAGCGCCAACGTGACGGCGAAGCCAAATAAGGCGCGCCGTCCGATCAAGGATCGGCCATATGGCATGATTGGTTCCCCGCGATGTCCCGAACCAATCCTTTCCTAGTGGAGAACGGCTGCAACCTCAAGCGGTTGCGACCTCGGCGCAGGGTGATAAGCAATCCTCGCGCGAAAGAAGCCCGCCGCTTTTGCGCTCTTTTAGACGAAGCGCTCAGATAATGTGAAACCGTTGCCGCGCCGGATCGGCTGGCGCCCCCGGCGGGAACGGCGCAGCGAGAATGTCGCCGCAGCGCTTAGCGAGTCCCGTCAATGCGTCTTCCGTCGCTCCGGCCGCGAGCGGCTGAAGCGCATCGTTGACCGCGGCCTGCCATTGCTCCTGGGAGACGACACCGGCCGCGTCCTCTGCCGGAACGATGCGGATGTAGTGCTCGGACAGCGACACGTAGATGAGCGCGCCACAGCGGGAACGGTCGATGCCGCGCAGAACGAACTGCGCCAGCGCGGCCCGATGGCAGGCCGAGCGCGCTACGCGCTCCGGGACAAGCCAGCGCCGCACCGGCGGCAGCGAACCCACGACCGCCGCAAGAATGGCGACGAGCAGCTGAGCAATGTAGATGCGATGGGCGGAAAGGTCAGTGAACAACAGCAATGGCAGCGGCGTCGCGAGCGCAAGGATGCACGCGCCGAGCAGAAATTCCGGGTCGCGAGAGGCCGAGGCGCTGGCGAGCACGCAGACGAGCGGGGCGCGGGTCTTGACCTGCGCGGCGTCGAATGCGGCCTCGACCCGCGCCGCCGCATCCGGGTCGAGGATCATCACCATCCTCCCGACGCGCCGCCGCCGCCCGACGATCCGCCGCCGCCGGAAAAACCGCCGCCTCCGCCGCCGCCGAAGCCTCCGCCAAATCCGCCGCCAAAACCTCCGCCGCCCATGCCCATCGGAATGAAGATCACGTTGCCCCCGCCGCGGCCTCGCCGGCCGATGCGGCTGATCACGAACATGATGAACAGGAAAATGAGGAACGGCGCGAGCGTGTCGAGCAGCGACGCGTCATGCTCGGCGCGCATGTCGGTCGGCTTCGGCTTCCATTCGGCCGCGTCGGTTGTGAGCGCCGTGATGATGTCGTCAACGCCGCGGGTGACGCCGCCGTTGAAATCGCCGGCCTTGAATCGCGGAGCGATTGCGTTGGAAATGATGATGCTGGACACGGCGTCGGTCAGCGTGCCTTCGAGGCCATAGCCGACCTCGATGCGCACACGACGCTGATTCGGCGCGATCAGGAGGAGAACGCCGTTGTTCTTCTTCGCTTCGCCCAGCTTCCAGGCGCGGAAGAGCTTGTTGGCGTAGGGCTCGATCTCCTCGCCCCCGAGCGAAGGCACGGTCGCCACGACGAGCTGAATGCCGGACTTCTGCTCGAGATCGGCGAGCTTGCGTTCGAGATCGGCGATCGTGACCGGCGAGAGGATTTTCGCCTGGTCGACAACCCTTCCGGTCAGCGCGGGGAAGTTGGCCGCGGCAAGGGCCGCCCCGGCCCATAGCGCTGCCAGAAGGATGACGATCAGCGCCCGCGGCAAGGGGCGAAGCATCCCGACGCTCCCGATTCGAGGGCTAGAATTTCACCTTCGGCGCCGTCTGGGCTTCCTCGTTAGCGGTGAACGGAACCAAGGGCTGGACGGAGCGAAACACCGTCTGCGCCCATAGCACGGTCGGGAAGGTCCTGAGCGAGGTGTTGAAGTCTTGAACCGCCGCGACATAGTCTCTGCGGGCGACGGCGATCCGGTTCTCGGTGCCCTCGAGCTGGGACTGTAGGGCCAAGAAATTCTGGTTCGACTTGAGGTCCGGATAGTTTTCGCTGATCGCAAGCAGTCGCCCGAGAGCGCCGCTGAGCGCGTTCTGCGCATCCTGCAGCTGCTTGACCTTCGCCGGGTCGGTCAGGTCGTTGGCGTCGAGGTGAATTGAGGTCGCCTTGGCCCGCGCCTCGGTGACCTGGGTCAGCACGTCCTTTTCTTGTTTGGCATAGCCCTGAACGGTGGCGACCAGATTGGGAACGAGGTCGGCCCGGCGTTGATACTGGTTTTGGACTTCGGCCCATGCGGCTTTGGCGGCCTCCTGCTTGGTTGGAATGACGTTGTAGCCGCACGCGGAAACCGAAACCGCGATTATCGCCAGGACGGCCAGCGATCGCAATCGAGAGAGTATGCCCATGACCATCCCCCTGCCTAGGATTCCGACGCTTCGCGGGCCGGAGCCCAATGATAAGGCGCCCGACGCCATTAAGCCACCAGCCTTGACATCCTCTTGACGGACCAACCCGCCGCTAACCCCTTTCAAGGACGCGCTTGATTGGGCTCTCCGCATTCACTAGAAACCCGACCGCCCGGCGCCGTGGGCCGACATTCGACCTTGATGTTTCCTACCAACCGCTCTTAACGCGTCAAAGCCCCAGGACAACTCATGCGTGTGTACTACGATAGAGACTCCGATCTCAACCTGATCAAAGCCAAGAAGGTGGCGGTCGTCGGCTACGGAAGTCAGGGGCATGCGCATCTGCTCAATATGCGCGACAGCGGCGTAAAAGAGATCGCGGTCGCGCTGAGGCCGGGATCCGCCTCGGCCAAAAAAGCGGAGGCCGAGGGGATCAAGGTGATGGATGTCGCCGCCGCCGCCAAATGGGCCGATATCGTCATGATGCTGACGCCCGACGAATTGCAGGCGGATATCTATCGCGACCAGCTTGCGCCTAACATGAAGAACGGCGCCGCGCTGATGTTCGCCCATGGGCTCAACGTCCACTTCAACCTGATCGAGCCGCGCGCCGATCTCGATGTGCTGATGGTTGCGCCGAAGGGTCCAGGCCACACGGTGCGATCCGAGTATAAGCGAGGCGGCGGAGTGCCGTGCCTCATCGCGATCCATCAGAACGCGAGCGGCAACGCGCACGATCTCGGCCTGTCCTACGCCTCGGCGATCGGCGGCGGCCGGGCCGGCGTCATTGAAACGTCTTTTCGGGAGGAATGCGAAACCGATCTGTTCGGCGAGCAGACGGTGTTGTGCGGCGGCCTCGTCGAGTTGATTCGCGCCGGCTACGAGACCCTGGTCGAGGCCGGCTATGCGCCGGAAATGGCCTATTTCGAATGCCTGCACGAAGTGAAGCTCATCGTCGACCTCATCTACGAGGGCGGCATAGCCAACATGAACTACTCGATCTCCAACACCGCCGAGTATGGCGAATATGTCTCGGGCCCACGCCTCATCACGCCCGAGACGAAAGCCGAGATGAAACGCGTGCTCGGAGACATCCAGTCGGGCAAGTTCACCCGTGACTGGATGCTGGAGAACCGGGTCAACCAAACCTCGTTCAAGGCGATGCGCGCGCGCGCCAACGCCCATCCGATCGAGGAGGTCGGCGAGAAATTGCGCGCCATGATGCCCTGGATCGGCAAGAACAAGCTTGTCGACAAAGCGAAGAACTGAGGCTGGCGAGAGCCCCAGGGAAAGGGAGCGGGCGACGATCAATTGGTCGGCCGTTTCCGCTGGACAGCCTGCCGCGCCTTTGCTAAACGCCGCCCCCTGGCTTGGCGGGACCGCCCCGCGGGCGCGATGGGCGCATAGCTCAGTTGGTAGAGCAGCTGACTCTTAATCAGCGGGTCCAAGGTTCGAGCCCTTGTGCGCCCACCATCGAAACCGCTGAAAGTAAATAGAAAAAGCGGCTAGGGCAAATCGTCGCCTCAGCTTGCTTTCCTCGTGCGGACCCTATGCGTACCCGCCGGGCGTCAAAACTTTGCCGATCGACTGACGGCGTGAAGGCCACCGCCATTGCAATCCTGTTGGAAGACTATCCGAGTGGTGCACGCCGCCGGCCGACGGCTTTCGGCGTTCGATCGCCGCGCCCAGCGCCGCGATTGTCAGGCGGGATCGATCGAGCGGCTGATGGCGTAGCCAACGACAGCGCGGGACTAGGCATCGAGGATCACGGCGAGATAGACGAAGTCCTCGGCCAGACGCGCATGGGGTGAGTAGGCCGAAGGAGTTTCACCTTCGGCCCCTCGCAGAACCGGACGTGAGCCTCTCAGCTCATCCGGCTCCCATCATCCATCCTACGACAGATAGCCCATTGACCAATGGACGAATGCGCGTGGCTGACGTTGCGCCAACCGTTTGAGCGTTTCGGCGGCCTTCGTTTTGTGGCCAGCCAGCTCTTATGCTTGCGCATCAGCCATCCGATCAGGGACCGGTTCACGCGCCGCCAGATCGACATAAGCGCCGAGCCATGGAAATGGCCATAGTACTGCTGCCATCCCCCCAGGACCGGGCCTAGCATGGCCGAGAGATCAGCCACGCTCTTGTCGTTCTTCAGTTGGATCCGCCACCCGCGGATTGTCTGCCGCATGGCCTTGAGGGCGTCGCGGCTAACAGCCGGTGAGAAGTTCACGTACACGCGGCCGTACTTGTCCACCGCCTTGCGGGGACGGAATGTGTAGCCGAGAAAGGTGAACTGGATGTCGGGATTCGCTTCGGTCCGTTTGATGTCCTTGCAATACACGATCCGTGTCTTGCCCGGATGGAGTTCGAGATTGCAGGCCTGAAACCGCTTCCGGATGCGGTCAAGCACGTATTCCGCCTGGCGTCGGCTCTTGCAGTGAAGCACGGCGTCATCGGCGTATCGGGCGAACCGAACGCCGGGAAGATGCCGCGTCACCCAGTGATCGAACGCATAGTGCAGGAACAGATTGGCCAGGATCGGCGACACGACGCCGCCTTGCGGCGTGCCCTTGTCGCGCGCCTGAAGCTGCCCTTCCGCATTTTGCATCGGCGCTTTCAGCCAACGCTCGATGTAGAGCAAGATCCAAGGCTCCTGACAGTGCTTGCGTAGAGCCGTCATCAGCAGGCCGTGATCGAGATTGTCGAATAGCCCCCGAATGTCGAACTCCACCACCCAGTCTTGGTCCCAGCAACGGCGTCTGGTGACGGCAATCGCCTCCAGCGCCGATTTGCCCGGCCGATAGCCATAGGAATCGTCGTGGAAGAGCGGATCAAGCCGTGGCTCCAGCCACATCTTGACCGCCGTCTGCGCGATCCTGTCGGTCACCGTCGGGATGCCCAACACCCGCACGCCCCCCGACTTCTTCGGAATCGGCACTCCCTTTACCGGCGGCGGAAAATAGCTGCCGGAACTCATCCGATTCCAAAGCCTGTACAGGTTGGCGGCGAGCTTCGTCGCGAACCGCTCGATCGTATCCGCGTCGATCCCTGCGGCTCCCTGATTGGCTTTCACACGCAACCAAGCTTCCCAGACCAGTGTCTTGGGAATGTCGTACGATTTGCAGATCACGAGAAATCCTCCCGGTCGCCCGGTTGATCTCCCATGTCCGCCAGATGACGCCGTCCCTTTGCTCCTCCGCCATTACAGCGGTCTCGACGGTACTATGGACGGCTCCGTCCCTTGGCGGCGCTTCGCTACTATCGGCCTCGCCTTTCGGGCTTGGGCCTTTCGCTTGGCATCGCCGCCGAAAGTTCCCGCAGTTCAACGCAAGAGCCTGAAACAGGATCGCCGCCTCTATGCCGGACGTCGTCTGGCCCATAAGCAGGCATCGCCCAGACTGATCCCGGCGCAACATCACTCGCCGGTCTCGACGTCATCTGAGCGCTTTCGACACTTGAATGGCGGTTCACGGGTGTTCGCCTTCCCGTCTCTCACCTGACGCCTTTGAAGCGCCTTTTCCGCAACGCTCACGACCCCGGCTTTTGACCGACGCCGCTTGCGGTCGTTTGCGACCCGCTCCTGCAAGCCGATCGCGAGGGACCTACCCCCATCTCTCACGCCGCTTGCTGCGGCACACTGATGTCGGCGACCCAGAGCTGATTGGCGCCGTTGACGATCTTGTCCTTGGCCAGATTGCGGAAGATCGGATGGTCGTGGTCGCTGTCTGTCGTCGCCACATATCGCCGACGCATGCGTGGCTGGAGATCGTGTTCGCGCATGAGGCGCTTGACCTTCTTGTGATTGACCACGAGGCCTTGCTGGCGAAGGGCGGCCTGCATGCGTCGCCAACCGTAGCGTTCGAACGCGTCGCGGATCGCGCTCATCGCCTCGACGATGGCTGTGTCGTCGGGCGCCACGGGAGGCGCGTCATAGTAGGCCGAGCGTGAGATTCCCATCAGCCGGCATCCTTCAGCGACGGAGACGCTTTCGGGCCGGCAATTGCGGACGTAGGTCCGCTTCTCGCTGACGGTGCGTTTCGCTGACCCCCCTTTAGAAATTCCAATTCCAGCGCCTGCTTGCCGACCAGCCGTTCGAGAGCCAAAAACTCTTGCGCGATCTGACGCTTAAACTCGATGCTGTGGGATCGATACCTGGCCATGAGCTTTCGTCCTTCGAAAGTTCAGCCTGCCGGTCAAATGTTAAGTCCGCCCCTGTCCGCTTCCAGGGGCCCACTCCAGTCGAGGGGCAATGTTCGACGCCAATTGACATTCCGGTGGCCGACATCTGCCGGAAGGCGGAAATCAGCCAGGCGAAGAAGAAATACGAGGGCATGCAACCGCCTGAGATGCGGCGATTGAAGCAGCTCGAGGACGAGAATGCGAAGCTGAAGAAGATCGTGGCGGACCTGTCGTTGGATCGTGAGATGCTTCAGGACGTCATTCGCCGAAAATCGTAAGGCCTGCTCGCAAGCGCGAGCTGGCGACGGCGGTCTGTGAGCCGCAGTTCGGCGCGACTCCGAAGCGGACGTTTAGGCCACGACCACATCGGCCGGCGTGGACGGCGAGCGGGCCTTTAGGGATCGCCTCGAGAAGGACCGCAGTACGCGCCAAAGCGGCCGCTCCATTCCAAGCGAAATAGGCTTCACTGCCCGAAGCGGTATTCCGATGCGCTTACGAGCTAGAGACCGCTTCAACACGAGCCACTATGAACGCGTCGAGCGCCACCGCCCCTTCGCCGCGGGGATAGATGACAACCGGATTGAGATCGATCTCGCGGATCGACGGTTCGTCGAGTAGTAAGAAGCCAACAGCCCGCGCAATCTGGACAACCGCTTCGACGTCGAGCCGCGGCGAACCGCGAAAGCCTTCTAGAAGCACAGCGCTCTTGAGCCTTTCGAGTTCCGCCAGAATCTCAGAATCGTTCATATCTGTCGCCAGTAGGCGGGAATCTTTGAGGATTTCGGCTTGCACGCCGCCGAAGCCGGCGACGACGACTGGTCCCCACTCCGGATCATTGCGCCCCCCGACGATCATCTCAACGCCTGGCGCGCCCATCGCCTCGATCAGGACGCCGTCGAGCGCAAGGCTTGGTCGGCTGCGTCCGACATTGTCTGCGAGCTTCGCCCATCCCTGCTCGAGAGCCCCCTCATCCCGAAGGCCTAGAATCACCCCGCCGACATCGCTTTTGTGGGCGAGCTCGGCGCACTGCGCCTTGATGGCGACCGGATAGCCGATCCTTGCGGCGATCGCGGCGGCCTCTGCAAAGGTCGTGGCGAGCGCGCCTTGCGGAAACGGAATTCCGATCGACGCGAGGGCGACCTTGGCGCGCCACTCTGGGATCACGCCGGCAAGACCGGCAAACGCCACAGTCTTGGCCGGTCGCCGCGTTAGGGAAGCTGAGACCGCACCGTTCCAGCGCGCAAGACGCGCAAGCGCGCGAACAGCGCGCTCCGCTGACGGGAAATAGGGGACGTTCAGCGCGCGCAGGCGCTCCACATATTCGGGCGGGACCTCGGCGCCTTCGTCAAGGCCCGCAAAGACGACCCGCTTCGCCGGCCGCAGCGTCTCGATCGCAGCGAGGATCGGCAGGAATTTGAGCTTTGCGGTTACGGCGTCGGTCTGGATGATCGCAAGCAGCACGGTCCGAACACGATCGTCGGCGATGAGCGCAGCGAGGACACGCGCGTAGAGATCGGGATCGACGAGGCCCTGGGCGGTGACGTCGAGCGGGTTGGATACCGGCACGAAATCAGGCAACGCCGCCCGCAAGCCTGGGCTGTCCGCGTCGGCAAGCGCAGGAAGCGGCAGACCTTCCCGCTCGGCGAGGTCGAGCGTGAGCGCCTTGTAGGCGCCGGACTCGCAAACGACCGCCGCGCCGCCCGGCTCTGGCACTGGAAGTCGGAGCAACATTTCGGCGACGTCGCCGAGTTCCTCAAGAGTCTCGACAAAGAGAACGCCCGCGCGCTCAACCTTGAGCCGCATCACGTCGTAATCGCCGGCGAGCGCGCCGGTATGCGTTGCAGCCGATTCGCGCGCCGCGCTCGATCGGCCGGGATGGAGAAGCACGATCGGCTTGCCTACGGCGGCCGCCCGCGTCGCCGCGGCAAGAAATCGCGCGGGCTTGCGGAATTGCTCGGCGATCATTGCGATCACGCGCGTATCAGGATTGTCAGCGAGATATTCCACGTAATCCTCGACGCCGCTCGCCGCCTCGTTGCCGGTCGATATGGAATAGGAGAGGCCGAGACCGCGGCTTGCGAGCGTCACTACGAGCACGGCGGCCATCGCTCCGGACTGCGAGACGAGGCCGATCCCGGGCCGGGCGCCCAGCCGATCGCCCGGCAGTTCGACAAAGGTCAGCGGGACGCCGTCGACGAAATTGACGAGGCCTAGGCAGTTCGGTCCTTCGATCGCCATATCCGCTTCCGTCGCGATTCGCGCCAGTTCCCGCTGCTCGGCCAGCCCTTCCGCGCCGGTCTCGGCGAAGCCCGCGGAAAAGATGATCGCCGCGCCGGCCTTGCGGTGGGCGAGCGCGCGCACCGTGTCCAGAACGGCCGCTCGCGGGATCGCGAGCACGGCCGCGTCGACCCCTTCGGGCAGATCATCGACCGAGGCGAGGCAAGGTCGGCCGCCAATTTCGGCGCGCCTCGGGTTGATTAGGTGGATGGCGCCCGGAAAGCCGGCGCGCTCGAGATTGGCCAGCACCGAGGCGCCGAGCGCGCCGACCTTTTCCGACGCGCCCACGATCGCAACCGAGCGCGGGCGGATGAGCCGCTCAAGCGAGAGCCTCATTGCGGACTTCAGAGCTTCTCGCGCGTGCGGTCGTAGGCGCCGAGCCCGGGCTTGTAGCTCTTCTCATCGATGAACTGGCGGATGCCTTCCTTGCGGCCTTCGTTGTCGAAGCTGTTCGCCGCCTCCTGGGCGCGCACAAGATAATCCTCGGCTTCGTCGTAGGTCATCGCGCCGACGCGCCGAATGGCGTCCTTCGCCGCCTTGAGCGAGACTGGATTCTTGGTGAGCAATACGTTGGCCACCTCCTCGACGCGCGCCTTCAGCTTGTCCGCCGGAACCGCCTCGTTGACGAAGCCCCACTCGGCCGCTTTGCGGCCGTCGATCGCGTCGCCGGTTAGGGCATGATACATCGCATTGCGAAACGTCGTGAGCTCGCGCGCGACCTTCGTCGCGCCGCCGCCGGGAAGGATGCCCCAGTTGATCTCTGAGAGGCCGAACTGCGCGTCCTCGGCGGCGAAGGCGAGGTCGCAAGCGAAAAGCGGCGCATACCCGCCGCCGAAGCACCAGCCATTGACCATGGCGATGGTCGGCTTCTGATACCAGCGCAGGCGTCGCCACCAGCCATACGCCTCACGCTGCGCATTGCGCGTTCCGGCAAGCCCACGCGCCTCGGTCTCGCGAAAGTACTCCTTGAGGTCCATGCCGGCGGTCCACGCCGCCCCTTCGCCGGTGAGGACAAGAACGCCGACGTCGTCGCGAAACTCGAGCTCGTCGATCGCCTCCATCATCCGGCGGTTGAGCTTCGAACTCATCGCGTTACGTTTCTCGGGGCGGTTGAACTTGACCCAAGCAATGCGGCCCACGACCTCGAAAGAGACAGTGTCGCGCTCGGAGCGTTCGGTCATGGCCGGCCTCCTGGTGTGGACGATTGAACAGCCAATGCGGCTGCTGTGGCGGCTGTTTCGGCGCCTTCTCCGCCGTCATCTATCCGAATGAAGGCCTGCCGTCGAAGTTCGATCCTTGGTGGACGCAGAGGCACAGGAAACCTACGCCCAGTAGGATGATCAGTGTCTTGAACCATTCGCGTTAATTTCCTTCATAGCCAAAGCACAACTGCCAGCGGTTGTCGCCATTTCGGAAGTTCACTTAAAAGCCATGAACATCAGCGTTGATTGACGCTTCGAGGCCGCCGTCGACCGGAAGATTGGCGCCGTTGATCCAGCGCGCCCCGTCCGAGCACAGGAAAAGCACCGCGGGCGCGATGTCAGGCGCGGACCCGGCGCGGCCAACCCGCGCGATGTCGTCATCGACACGGGGATCACCGAAGATCTGGCGAAATTCTTTGAGGATCGGCGTCGTGACTGGTCCCGGGCTCACCGCGTTGACCCGCACTAGCCGGTCCTTGAACAAGGGCTCATGCGCCGCTCGCATCGTCCATAGGAGCAGAAGCTCCTTCGACAGCGGATAAGCGTCTGCGTCGCGAACCTGGTGGGCTGCGATAAGCTTGGCGGGATCGGCAAACGCCGGCGCACTCACGAACGCCTTGGCGCGTTCGAGATTGGCGCGCCAGCCGTAACCTGCGATCGAGGCGACATTGACGACGGCGCCGCCTTCGCGGAGCCGCGGCGCGACGGCTTCGGTCAATTCTCGAAGCCCATAAAAGTTGATCGCGAGCGTCTTCGCCGCCCCGATCACGCCGGAGACGCCAGCGACATTGCACAGCGCATCAAACCGCTGCGGCAACGTTTGCACGATTTCGGCCACGCCTTGGGGCGAGCCAATATCCGCCCTGATGAAAGCGTCGAGCGGCCGCCGTGGCTCATTGATGTCGACGCCGATGATATCGGCGCCAAGCGCTTGAGCGAGGTCGCCGACACACGCGCCGATGCCCGATGCAATTCCGGTGATGACGACCGTCTTTCCGAAGAGCATCTCAGCCTCCCGTCTCGTCGTCGCGCCTAGTTTCCGCGCCCCTTATGTCTCGAGCCGCCGGAAAGGCCGGCTCTCCGTCCAGATTGGCGAAGCGAACGCGGTAGCCGACCGGCAGAAGCCTTAGCGACGTGCGGTCCTGGACCCAACCCCAGAAACCCCGAGGGAAGAGAAGCGCAAAAATAAGCGCGGTCGCGCCGAGGCCGACAAGATACCAAACGCCCATGTCGCCGAACCAGGTCTCGATCGCGAAGAAGATGACGGCGCCGACAATCGCGCCCTCGAAGGTCCCCAATCCCCCAACCAGCGCCATGAAGATCATGTACGCCGTCCAGAGCGGACTGAAATAAGCCTTGGGCTGGAAGGTGAGCGCCGTCGCCACCCATAACGCTCCTGCCATCGCCGCGCCGAAGGCGGCGAGCGTGAACACGAGCCGCTTGGCGCTCATGACCCGCACGCCGATCAATTCCGCCGCCTCCTCGTTGTCGCGGATCGCCTGGATTGCCGCGCCGATTGGACTACGCAGCAGGCGGAAGACGATCGCCAGAAGTCCGGTCATCGCGGCGAGCGCGCACCAATAGGTTAGCGCCCGACGGCTTCCGCTCGAATAGGCGTCGAGCTCGATCAGCGAGGTGCCGGTTTCGCCGCGCACGAGCGTGTCGAGATTGACCAGCACATGCGCCAATTCGGACACGACCCACATGCCGATGGCGAATTCGCCGCCCTTGAGCCTGAGCATGAGAAGCGACAGGGGCCAGGAAAGCGCGCCGACGATGAGCGCGCCTAAGAACAGCGACGGATAGACGCTCACGCCTAAGTCGGCGAGACGAATAGCGGCGTAGGCGCCGAGGCCGAAGAACGCCTGCTGGCCGATCGACACCAGACCGCAGAACCCGACCAGGGCATTCCACATCACGGCCAGGATCACGTAGATGAATAGCGTCGTCAGCTTGTCGACGGCGTTGGCGCTGAAGATGGCCGGTCCGACCGCGAGCGTGGCGATAATGACAGCCGTCGCCGCGATCGCGATGCGCGACTCGGGCGTCCAGCGCTCGATGGCGGCGGCGCCCTCGCTCATGAACGCGCTCCCCTTGCGAGCGCGGTTCGGACGCGCTGGCCGAGGTCGCCGAAGAACAGTCGCGCGAACAGGACGGCGAGAAAGGCGAGGTGGCCGGCGATGAAGAAGCCCTGCGGATTGATGAACGCGCCGATACTTTGCGCGACGCCGAGCAAAACGCCCCCGACCAGGGTGCCCCATAGCGACCCCGCCCCGCCGATCACTGACGCCTCGAAGGCGAAGATGAGCTGCGCTGCTCCGGCGTAAGGATCGAAGGTTGCGCGCATGCCGAGAAAGGCGCCGGCGACCGCGACCGTCGCCAATGCGATCGCGGCGGCGATCGCGTTGACCCGCCGCGCATTGACGCCGACGAGTTCGGCGGTGTCGGGATCCTCGGCGGTCGCGCGGATCGCGCGCCCGGTCTGTGTTCGGTTGAGAAAGATCTGGATGCCGCCGAGCAGGGCGACCGCGACAACGATGGTCAGCGCCGCTAGCTTGCCGATCGCGATGTCATCGGTGAGGGTCCAGCTGTCGTAGGAGAGATCGCCGATGTAAGGCGCGAGCGAGCGTGTGTCGGCGCCGAAACCCTGAAACAGGAGATTGTCGAGAATGATCGACAGTCCGAACGTCGAGAGCACTGGGACAAGCAGCCCGCCGCGCGCGCTGCGTTCGAGCACGAGCCGCTGCAGCGCCCAGCCGATCACGGCCATCAGCGGGATGACGAGACCGAGGCCGAGAAACGGCTGAACCCCGAAGCGGTCGGCCAAAACGTAGAGCGCGTAAGCCGAGAGGACCGTCAGGCTCCCATGTGCGAGGTTGATGACGCCCATGACGCCGAACATGAACGACAGCCCGCACGCGATTAGAGCGTAATAGCCGCCGAGCAGAACGCCCTGAACGATTTGGTTGAGGAAAATCAAGGCGGCGCCGCCTCGGCATGCGATGATTTCCTAAGACCGAAATAGGCCTCGGTGACTTGCTCCCGGCTCAGCGTCCGCGTCGGTCCTTCGATGCTGATTGCGCCCTCGAGCATGCAGATCGCGCGGCTTGCGGTCGCCATGGCGCGCTTCAAGTCCTGTTCGACCAGGAGCATGGCGACGCCGGACGATTTCAGCGCCTCGAGCTGGACGTAAAGGCGATCGACGACCAGCGGCGAAAGGCCGAGGGAAACCTCATCGAGCAACAGGAGCTCCGGGTTCATCATCAAGGCGCGCCCGATCGCGGTTGCCTGCTGCTCGCCGCCCGACAACTTGCCCGCGAGAGCGCGGCGGCGGTCTTTGAGGTTGGGAAAGGCCTCCATGACGGCGTCGAGCGTCCATGCGCCTGCTCGGCCGGCGGAGCGCGCGAGCAGGAGATTTTCTTCCACCGTCAGCCGGGCGAACAATCGCCGGCCTTCGGGAACAAGCGCCAAGCCCAGCGCGGCGCGCGCGTGCGCACTTCGTCCGCCGATGTCCTCGCCTTTGAAAGCGATGCGGCCCGTCGCAATTCGGTGCGCGCCGGCGATTGTCCGCAGAAGTGTGGTCTTGCCGGCGCCGTTCGCGCCAACGAGGGCAACCGTCTCCGATCTCTCGATGGTGAGATTGACGCCGCGCACGGCCTTGAGCTGCCCGTAGCGCGCTTCGAGACCTTCGATGGAAAGAAGCGTCACACCACGCCCCCGCCCAGATAAGCCTCGATCACGCGGGGATCTGCCATAACGCTTTCGGGCGTCCCATCGGCGATGATGCGTCCCGCGTCCATGCATACGAGCCGCTCAGCGACCCTAAGCAGGATATGCACGATATGCTCGATCCAGACGATGGCGACGCCGCGGGCTTTCAGTTCGAGGATGATGTCGACAAGTTCGCTCGCCTCAGCGTCCGTCAATCCGCCGCCGATTTCGTCCAGCAGCAGAACGGCCGGCTTGGTGGCGAGCGCGCGGGCGAGCTCGAGCCGCTTGCGGTCGATGAGCCCGAGCGTCTCGGCGCGCCGGTTGGCGATAGAGGTCATACCGGTGAGAGCAAGAGAGTCGATCGCCTTGTCATAGGCGCGTTCACGCTCGAGCTCGCCGCCGTGGGCGGCTGCGGTGAAGACATTTTCGAACACCGTCATGCCGATAAATGGTCTCGGGATCTGATGCGTGCGAGCAAGCCCCCGCCGACACCGCTCGGCCGTCGGCTCGAGAGTCACATCCTCGCCGAGAAAGCGCACTCGCCCGCTGGTTGGCGCATGCTCGCCAACCAGGAGGCTCAGCAAGGTCGTCTTTCCGGCGCCGTTGGGGCCTACGACACCCATCGCTTCGCGTGCTCGAACCGAAAAGTCAACTCCGTCGATCACGACCAGCGCGCCGAAGCTTTTCGTCAGGCCTTCGGCTTCGAGGAGAACGCCGTCGGCCGGTTGCCCGGACATCACCGGTGTCGTCAGCTGTTGAACGGCCTGAGTTTCGCCTGGATGGGAACTTTCGGATCGGTAGCGTTCTCGGTCACGGGATAGTCGAGCGGGAACCTCGAACCGGCCGGCGCCTTGACCCATTGCGTGCCAATGATCGGGCCTGGAGAGACGTTGGGCACGGGTCCGCTAGTGAAATCGATCGGACCGTCGATTGTGACTGTCTTCAAGGTCGACATCGCCTTGGCGACGGCCGCCTTGTTCGACGGGTCCCCGCTCGCCGTGAGCGCCGCCGCGCCGGCGTCGAACAGCGCCAATGTCGCGCCGAGCTGCTGCGTCCACATTTTGCCTGAAGCCTTCTCGTAGCCGTCCGCGAGTTCGTTGCCGCCAATTCCCGTGAGCGAGGATTTGTAGGGAAAGGCCTTGTGCCAATAGGCCGCGCTCGCGAGGTTGTAGCCGAGATTGCCGAGGGCGGTTACCTCGGAGGGGAAGAGTCCCGTCTTGGCAATCTGCGCGATCTTGACCATCTTGGTGTAGCCCTGCTGGGCGGCTTGGCGCCAAAACGCGGCGAAATCGGGCGGGATCGGGAAAGTGTTGAAGATCTCACATTTCTCCGCCTTGAACTTCGCAATCTGGGCCGAATAGTCGGTTGTGCCGTCTTCATAAGGGCCTGGATCGATGATCGTGAATCCGGCCTTAGCCAGAGCCGGAGCGAGATTCTCGCGGATCGCGTTGCCGTCAGCGTCATTCGGATAGAGCACGCCGACCTTCTTGTTGGTCTCGATGAGACCCCATTGCGAGACATAGGCCTTGAAGAACTCGCCGCCGCCGAAGCCGAAATGGTAGGTCCACTTGAACGGCGAGGGCTGGCCCGGCTTGGCGCCGCGCCCGAAGTACCAGGCCTCCCATGGCATGACCGTCGACATGCAGGGAACGCCCGCCGCCTCGCACGCGTCGGCGACCGGATTAATCACTTCGGGAGTGGAAATGACCAGCATCATATCGATCTTGTCGGAATTGATGAGGGTCTTCGCGAGCTGGCCAGCCCGGGCCGGATCGGACTGGCTGTCGCGATCGAGGATTTCGACCCCATAGGTCTTGTCTCCGGCCTTGAGGCCCGAAGCCAGCGCCTTGCGGGCAAGTTCGAGCACATAGCCGTCAGTCTCGCCGAATCCGGCAAGCTTGCCGGTGCGCGGGCTGACGAAGCCGAGCTTGAGCGTCGTCTCCGGACCCGCAGCGAAAGCGCCGCGTGGTCCGACAGCCGCCGCAAGCCCGGTCGCTGCGGCGGCGCGAATGAGGCCCCGGCGCGAGATCGTAGCGTCCGCTGCTCCGCAGGCGAAGTCGGTCAGTTTATCCATTTTGATCCTCCCATTGACGGCCGGCGGGACGAGTCCGCGGCCTCTGCTCTCAGAACGGATAGTGCTGAGGGCCCTCGACGGTGATCCATCGAAGATCGGTGAACTCGGCGATGACAGCCTTGCTGCCGAAGCGGCCGTAGCCTGAGGCTTTGACGCCGCCGAAAGGCATCTGGCCCTCGTCGTGAACCGTTGGGCCGTTGATGTGGCAAATGCCTGAACTCGATGCGCTTAGCGACTTTGAGCGCCCTCTGGATATCGCGGCTGAAGACGGCGGATGAGAGCCCGTATTCGGTATCATTGGCGACGCGGACGGCTTCATCGTCGTCCTTAACGCGCACCACTGGCTTCACCGGACCGAACAACTCCTCGCGATAGATACGCATGTCCGGCGTTACGCGGTCGACGATCGTCGCCTCGACGATCGTGCCGTTGCGCTTGCCGCCGGCGACGATTTCGGCGCCCTTCGCCTTGGCGTCAGCAATTAGTTCATCCATGCGCTCCGCAGCCGAGAGATTGACCAAAGAGCCGAGAACGACGTGGCCCCGTGGATCACCGGCCGGAAGAGCCGCTGCGCGCTTGGCGAGCCTAGCGACGAAGGCGTCGGCGACGGAAGCGTCGACGATCAGTCGCTCCGTGGACATGCAGATCTGGCCCTGGTTGGCGAAAGCCCCGAAGATCGCGGCATCGACCGCCGCGTCGAGATCGGCGTCGGCGAGCACGACCAAGGGCGCCTTGCCGCCGAGCTCCAGCAGCACGGGCTTCAGGTGTTCGGCGCAGGCCTTGGCGATCTCCTTGCCGACCCGCGAGGAGCCGGTGAAGTTCACACGTTTCACAGCTGGATGGGCGATGAGCGACGCCACGATCTTCGGCGCATCCTCCGGAGCGTTCGAAATAAGATTGACCACGCCCTTCGGGAAACCCGCCTCGTTCATAACTTCGACGATAAGGCTGTGGGTCCTCGGGCAGATTTCCGACGAACGGAGGATGACCGTGTTTCCGCAAGCGAGCGGCGCCGCAATGGCTCGCACGCCCAAAATGACCGGCGCGTTCCAAGGCGCAATGCCGAGCACGACACCCGCCGGCTGGCGCACCGCCATCGATAGCACTCCCGGTTTATCCGCCGGAATGATCTCGCCCGTGATTTGGGTCGTAAGCGCCGCCGCCTCCCGCAGGAGGCTCGCGGCGAAATGGACGTTGAAGCCACCCCAAGGGCCTGTGGCGCCAATCTCCTCGGTCATCGCCTTGGCGAAATCGGCCGTGCGGCCTTCAAGAAGGTCCGCCGCCTTGAGAAGCAGAGCGCGCCGCTGGCCGGGGCCGGTCTCCGCCCAGGCCGGAAAGGCTCGATGCGCCGCCTCGACGACTTTGGCGACGTCAGTCTCGCTTGCCGCTGCAGCCTCGTTGGCGACCGCGCCTGTTACAGGGTCCTTGCAGACGAAGGTAGCGCCCGAAGCCGCCCTGACCGCGGCACCGTCGATGATGAAATCAACGCGCATCAAATCCTCCTATGTGACCGCGACCGTTATCCTTAAATCGGATAGGACCTTCTCCCAGAGCTAATAGTGATCCACCGGAGCTCAGTGAACTCGTGGACCGCGGCCGTCCCGCCGAACCGGCCATAGCCGGAGGCCTTGACCCCGCCGAACGGCGCGTGTGCTTCGTCATGCACTGCTGCACCGTTGATGTGGCAGATTCCCAACTCGATACGCTGCGCAATTTCGAACGCGCGCGAGATCTCGCGCCCGAACACAGCCGCTGACAGCCCGTACTCGGTGTCGTTGGCGACCCGGACGGCTTCGTCCGCGCTATTGACGCGGATGATCGCCGCCACGGGACCGAAGGATTCCTCGCGGTAGATCCTCATCGCCGGCGTCACATGATCGAGCAAGGTGGCGTCCATTAGAACGCCTTTGGCGTGCCCACCGCAAACGAGATGCGCCCCCTTGGAGATGGCGTCCCGAACGAGCGATTGAACGCGCTCGACCGCTTCGTTGCCGATCATTGGGCCGAGCGGAGCTTGTCCGCCGCGCGGGTCGCCCGCAACCAATGTCGAGGTCTTTGCCGCCAGTTTCCAGACAAACTCGTCCACGACCGACTCATCGACGATGAGCCGTTCCGTGGACATGCAGATCTGTCCCTGATTCATGTAGGCGCTGAACGCCGCCGCCTCGACCGCTGCGTCGAGGTCGGCGTCATCGAGCACCACAAACGCCCCCTTTCCCCCGAGCTCAAGCAGGGCAGGCTTCAGATAACGGGCGGCGATCTCCGCCACGTGCCGGCCGACGCGCGTCGATCCGGTGAAGTTCACGCGACGAACCGTTGGATGGGCAATTAGAGTCTCGATCACTCGAGATGCGTCGGACGGCGCGTTGCTGATGACGTTGACGACGCCTTCGCCGCAACCAGCCGCCCGGAACGTCTCGCCGACTAGCCAGTGCGTGCGTGGGCAAACTTCGGAACCCTTGAAGACAACAGTGTTGCCGCAAGCCAGCGGCATGGCGATCGAGCGAACGCCAAGAGCGACGGGCGCGTTCCAGGGAGCTACGCTGAGGACAACGCCCACCGGCTGTCGCAACGCCATCGCGCTTGTCCCCGCGATCGCGGACGGGATTACCTCGCCACGGATTGCCGTCGTCATCGCGGCCGCTTCTCTCAGCATTGACCCGGCAAGCGCGATGTTGAACCGACACCACGCGTCGGTCGCTCCAATCTCCTCCGACATGGCTTCGATAAAATCGGCCTTTCGGGCCTCGATTTCGTCTGCCGCGGCAATCAGGCGAGCGCGCCGTTCGCCGGGACCCAACGATGACCATGTGGGGAACGCCGCTGCCGCTGAGACCGCGGCTGCGTATGCGTCCTCGATGGTTGCGGCGACCGCGCGGGTTGCAACGGTTCCCGTGAGGGGATTGACGCGTTCGAAGGTCCGTTTTGGGGGCTTGGACTTTGCCGCGTCCGGAATAAGGAGGTCGACGTCGAACATTGCTATCGGACCTCCCTTATCTTTTTTCGGACCCGCATCGGGCCCGCTCGATTACCACCGAGTTGTATTTGGACTGGTGATGAGATCCAATGGACAATTCTTCACATTTCTTGTACTTTTCTAGAGCGGCGCTAAAACCAAAAAATGAGCATTGCTCCTACGTCCACGCCAAGCCCGCATCGTCCCGCGGTATTGGCGACGCAAATCCAAACGAGCTTTGCTGACCAAACCTGGTCGACGCGGACCATCGACGGGGTCCCTTGCTTTCGAGTCTTTTTGCTCCGCAACGGGCGCGCCACGTTCACGACGAGCGAGGAATCATCAGTTGAACTGACGGGGCCCCAGATCCTGTGGCTGCCGTTCAGAGTGGGCGGGAACGTTCAGGTTCGCGCAGGCGGGAGCGGCGCGTGGATGCTGGCGACTGAAGAATTGGTCTCGAGGATCGTTGGCGATAATCCCTTATCCGGCAATTTGCGTCCGACGCTAGATCGTCCGCTGGTCGCGCCAGCGGACCGGATAGAATTTGCAGTCATAGAGCTTGAGGCCCTGTTCCTGGCGGTCGCACGAGAAATGGCCAATCCTGGACCCGGCGCGCCGGTGATGTCCTCGCTCTACCTTGGGTTAATCGTCATGCATCTGTGGCGGGCATGCGCCGCGATAGATGGCGACGTCATCGATGCGGCTATGCCGACTGCTCAGCGATTTCGGCAACTCGTGGAACTGCACTACCGCGACAATCTGAGCGTGGGCGACTTTTGCCGGATGCTAAACGTGACCCGCGCCCACCTGCACAACGCCTGCATCAGAGCGTTAGGAAGGCCGCCGCAACGACTGGTCCACGATCGGCTCGCAGTAGAGGCCCGGTTGCGGCTGCGGCAGAATGCAGTGCAGATCGAACAGGTCGCCTACAGTCTCGGTTTTCGGGACCCTGCTTATTTCAACCGCTTTTTTCGCCGCCTGACCGGCACGAGCCCCGGCGCTTACCGTAAGTCCGTTCGCGTCTCGCCCCCCAAAGAGCAAACGTCGTTCGAGGCATGGCCGTAGAAGTGCATATCAGCGTGGCCCAACCGGCTTGTTCAGCAACGTCAGCTTCCTCGCGCTTCCCGTCCATTCATTTAGCCGATTTTAAAGAGCAGCGAAGGGTCGGAAGTTGCCCGGCTGACCGTTGGTTGGGACGTCTGCTTCACCCGCTTGCGCGCCCAAAAGCAGACAGACAGCCATCCGCCAACTCTGCTCACTGAGGTCCACTGGCGTTGATGTCCTTTTGAGTCGAACCAGTCCAACTGATTGGGCTTTGACTTTTAGAGGCTTGGGCTGTGCACGGAGGGGACTGGCGCCGTCGGTTCGGAGGGATTCGGATCCGCCGGTCCGGCGACAGGCGCGCGCTTGACCGCTGCCACCACCCTGGCATGGTCGACGAGCACGCCGGCCGCGCGTTTCAAAATGCTCGTCGATCGTCTGCAGCAGCGCCATGAAGGCGTCGCGCTGCTGCTCGAAATCCTGGCGGAGAAGCCCCGCCTCATAGGAGGCTTTCATCTCAACCCCGAGATCCGGCCGATGCTCGGCGGCCTTCTCGATGCGATTGTGGTTGGACAGGCCCGTCTCCACCGCCTGGTCGTGCTGTCGGCGCGCTTTGCCGGCGATGTCGAGCGCGAGCGCCTTGTAGGGCTTTTCAGAGGCGCCCTTGGCGACCTGTGTCCAAAGATCCTCCTCGGTCATCGGCGTGACGTCGCCGAGCGCGCGGGACCGCTGAACAGCGGCGTGGACGGCGGCCTTTGAAATCAGGGTATGCGTCAGGCCGGTGGCGCGGCTCTCGGCGGTATAGGTCTTGAAGGCCGACGTCGCCCCCGTCCCATGCGGCAGGGCGTTGATGTGCTCGCCCTTGGTGCCTCAAATGCTTACATAATGCTTACGCT
>CAVOLE010000014.1:0-3720 GCA_963696665.1 uncultured Alphaproteobacteria bacterium | reverse complement strand
GGCTCTTATAGCGTTAGCTGTTGATTTGGCTCAGACTGGGTCGGATGAGGAGATGATTCGATGCGAGGAGAAGAATTTTGGCTTAGCTGTCGGCGATCGCGGGTTTGAGCGGGAGCAGCGGCGGCAGGCCTTGCAGGGCTGACGAAGGCGGATGGCGAGGCTGGCGCTTCAAGAAGGATCTGCGTCTGGCAAAGGCGGCAAGCGGGGCCGGCTCGGGGACGCGCTTGGAACGACGGGCGTTGAGCGGGTGGAAAGCCAGGGCTGCCCCCATTGCGCCGGCCGCGAGATCGTCGGCTGGGGCCGCTCGAACGGGCTGTTGCGGTTCCGCTGCAAGGGCTGCGGACGCACATTCAACGCGTTGACCAAAACACCCATGGCGCATCTGCGCAAGAAGGAGAAGTGGCTCGCTCACGCCCAGGCGATGATCGAAGGCATGAGCCTGGCGAAGACCGCGAAACTGTGCGGCGTCCATCCGACGACCGCCTTCCGCTGGCGGCATCGGTTTCTGCGCGCGCCCGCCGACGATAAGCCTCGAAGCTTAAGCGGAATCGTCGAGGCCGATGAGACCTTCATCCTCGAATCCTTCAAGGGCCGCTGGTCCGACCTGCCGCGCAAGGCGCGCCGGCGAGGCGGAACGGCCCGGCATCCGGGCCCCTATCAGGACAACATTCCCGTCCTTGTCGCCCGCGACCGGAAAGGCGCAACTTTTGACGCCGTTCTGCCGCAGGACGACAACGCCTCGATCGCCGCCGTGCTGAGAGGCCTCGTTACCTCCGCAAATCATCTGGTCGGCGATGGCGGCAAGCCGTTGGCCGCCTTCGCCCGCCGGGCTGGCATTCCCTTCCACGCCGTTCCCTCGCCGGGAAAGCCGACCGCCGAGGCGCCGCATCTGCACATCAACAACGTCAACGCATACCACAGCCGCCTCAAGCAGTGGCTCAACCGCTTCAACGGCGTCGCCACCAAGAACCTGCCAAGCTACCTCGGCTGGCGCCGGCCATCGAAGCCTGGGGCCAACGCCTTGATCCGCCAAACTGGGTTGCCGGCGCAATCGGAAACGGACCATACCAACAACTAACGCTATAAGAGCCACATTCGACGGCGCAGCCGGCCCGCCCGGATTTCCAGTGCCTTCAGCGAGGGCGCGCCGAGCGGCGAGCGGCCACCGTCAAAGCTGAGCCTCGATCGCCGCCTTATCGATCACCGACCAGACCTCGGCAATCCTTTCGTCGCCGAACCGATAGAAGACGTTCTCGGCGAAGACGACCCGTTTGCCGTTCACCGGCAGATCGAGGAACAGCCCCTTCGGCCGGCAGTCGAAGCGCAGCCGGCTCGCGACATGGGGCGGTTCGCAGACCAGGAGCTCGATGTTGAAACGAAGATCCGGGATCTCCTCGAAATCACGCTCGAGCATCGCGCGATAGCCGATAAGCCCGAACGGCCGCCCGTTGTGGCGCGCGTCGTCGGCGACGAATTCGATGCAGATTCTCCCAATCCTGCCGGTTGAGGCAGGCGATATAGGCCCGATAGAGGTCGGCGAGGGCGGTTTCGGGCATGGGCTTCCATTCCTTGGGCTGACCCGCCGCCGACGCTTTGGCCTCGACGCCTCGCAACGGACCGGCTGCTCGCGAGTTCTCCCTCGCCGGGCGGCGGCGGAGCGAGATCAGGCCTTGAGCATATCCGATGAAGAAGCCCTGGAGCGCGAAGAGCGCGCGCTCACCGAACACGCCCGTCTTCCAGCCAAGACGGTCTACCAGATCGTCCGGCAGGAGGGCCAGGAGCAGATGGAGCGGCCGGCCGTCCGCTCTGGTGGTCCGGCTTCGCGGGCGGCCTCTCGATCAGCTTCTCCCTATTGGGTCAGGCGGCGCTCATGCGCGCCCTGCCCGACGCGCCGTGGCGGCCGTTGGTGGCGAGCTTCGGCTATTGCGTCGGATTCCTCATGGTCATCCTGGCGCGGCAGCAATTGTTCACCGAGACGACGATCACCGTTGTCCTGCCGCTGCTCGCGGACTTCACCCGGCGCAACCTGTGGCTCATGGCGCGCATGTGGGGGCTCGTGCTCGCCGCCAATTTCGCGGGAACGCTCATCGCCGCCCTCTTTGCTCGCTGACGCCCGTTCTCGAGCCCAACCTGCGGCAGGCGATGCTGGACGTCAGCATGCACACGCTGCTCGGCCACGGGTGGTTCGAGATGCTGGTGCGCGGGATTTCGGCCGGCTTTCTTATTGCTGTCCTCGTCTGGCTCATGCCGAGCGCCGAAGGTCGCCGAGTTCCAGATGATCGTCGTCCTCACCTATCTGATCGCGGTCGGTGGCTTTGAGCACATCGTCGCCGGAGAGCATGGAGGCGTTCATGCTCGTTTTCGCCGGGCAGCAACGGCCGCCGATATGCTGTTCGCTTCATCCTGCCTGTCCTTGTCGGCAACGTGCTCGGCGGAACCGCTCTGTTGCGGTGCTGTCGTGATCCGCAGGTGATGAACGAGATCTGAACTTCGCTTGAATCGGGCGCGCCCCGCTCTCATCTCCGCCGGCCCCCACCATCCCAGAGACGCCGGTTGCATCCGAAGTACCCAAGGTCAGCGAAAAGCTCGCCGTCTCCATGGCCTCAAGCCGGATGAAGATGCGCGCCTCGTCGCGCTGATCGGTCGGACCCCCACCTTCACCGCTTCGGCATCGTCTCGGCGATGTGGAACGAGCATTGCTCGTACAAGTCCTCGCGCCTTCACCTGCGCAAGCTGCCGACCAAGGGGCCGCAGGTCGTCTAGGGCCCGGCCAGAACCCGGGTGATCGACATCGGCGACGGGGAGCTGTGCCTCTTCAAGATGAAGTCGCACAACCATCCCTCCTTCATCGGGCCCTTATCAGGGCGCCGCGACCGGGGTCAGCGGCACCCTGCGCGACGTCTTCACCATGGGCGCGAGGCCGGTCGCCGCGCTGATTTCCTCGCTTCGGCGCGCCCGAATAAGCGGAGACCCGGCATCTGGTCGCGGGCGTCGTCGCCGGGTTCGGCGGCTATGGCAATTCCTTCGGCGTGCCGACGGTCGGCGGCTCGACCGGCTTCCATCGGCGCTATGACGGCGGCGTTCTCGTCGACGCGATGGCAAACGACATCACCGGGCCGGACGGTATTTTCTACCTCAGCCGAGGCGACAGACATCGGTAGTCAGATCATCTATCTCGATCGAAGCCGGCCGCAACAGCATCCATGGCGCGACCATGGCCTCGCCCTTCTTCGAGGCGGACGCGGAGGAAGAAGCGGCCGGACCATTGCAGATCAACGATCCCTTCGCCGAGAGCCTTGCCCTGCTCAAGCCTGCCTCGAACTGATCGCCTCGGGCAACAGCAAGTATCACCATCCAGGACATCGAGC
Source organism: uncultured Alphaproteobacteria bacterium (assembly GCA_963696665.1). Lineage (GTDB taxonomy): Bacteria > Pseudomonadota > Alphaproteobacteria > Rhizobiales > Beijerinckiaceae > Roseiarcus. Next base: position 352 of record CAVOLE010000014.1, on the reverse strand, counting down.
ACGGCAGGACCTCGCCTCCTCAGCGGATCAAGATGGGCGACCCAGGCGGTCTCGGCGTCCACATCGATCTCGAATTTTTGCATCCTGCACGAGACCGAAATGTCGGCCTATGAGGTGATGCTCTCGGAGAGCCAGGAAACGAGGATGCTGATGGTGCTGCGTCCCCGCAGAAGGCGGCGACCGCCGAGGCTGTGTTCCTGAAATCGGGGCCTCCATTTCGCCATCATCGGCAAGACCACCGACACGCGCCGGTTCGTCGTCAGGCGCGAGCGGCGAGGTCAAGGCCGACCTGCCGATCAAGGAGCTCGGCGACCAGGCGCCGCTCTACGACCGGCCGTGGATCCGCAACCCC